>CAWGDR010000009.1:0-393453 GCA_963821435.1 uncultured Acidobacteriota bacterium | reverse complement strand
CTGCTAAGTGCCAAAAGCAGACCTCGCTACGCTCGATAAGCGTCAGCCTCTCACATCGACCTCCCAGCACACCCACCCGAGGCTGTTCAGCATGTAGAATGGAAGAGACCGCCGACCGCGATGTTTTCACGGAGCACGTTGAAGCGCTTCACCGCCTCCTCAGTCTGCAAGATTTCAACTTGGATGTCGTTCTTGGACAAAACCTCTAATGTTTCGGGACAGACTTGCAGTCGCTCCCAAACCCCTTTTGAGAGTACAACGGTCCTTGCGCCGTGCTCGATCAATTCTTGAACGTCGGCGGGCTGAATGCCGGGCACATGACGTGTGCCCGTCTCACGCCAGTCCCATTCCCGCGCGCCGCCGGGAAAGATCTTAGCGTCCTTAAAGGGCAGATGACCTTCGACCTCTATGCGGCCCCAAGAAGATGCGAGATCCGCGGGGAATCGGGTTTTGCCTCACGCATGTCTTCAACCGAAAAAGGTTTTAGCCAGTCAGCGCAATGAACGCCAACCTGGCAACGCCTAGCTGAGCATGGATCTCATGTCTCAACAGTTTGCCACAGCACTTTATACGGCCTCGACCTGGGTCGTCCCCCTAATCATCGCCATTACGTTCCATGAAGCGTCGCATGGGTATGTTGCGCGGCTGTGCGGCGACGATACGGCTTGGCGCCTAGGCCGCGTGAGCTTCAATCCACTGAAGCATATCGACCCTTTTGGAACCATACTGCTGCCGGCACTACTGCTCCTGATGCGTTCACCATTTCTTTTCGGCTACGCCAAGCCTGTGCCGGTCAACTTCCAGGCCCTGCATAACCTCCGCCGTGACTCCATTTTGGTCGCCGCTGCGGGCCAGCAATGAATTTCGTATTGGCAACCCTGGCCGCGCTCGCGCTTCACCTCCTCGCCTATCTGCCTGTTGCGGCTCGCCCTTGGGTCGCTGAGAACCTCAAGAACGCGCTGATCATCAACGTGCTGCTTGCTATTTTTAACCTGCTGCCCCTGCTGCCGCTCGATGGTGGACGGATCCTGGTCGGCTTGCTCCCAGATGTGCTTTCAACTTCGTTGCGACGGCTGGAACCTTATGGCCTGATGATTTTGATCGGGCTCATATTCGTTTTGCCGTTGCTTGGAGCGCAGCTCGGGATCGACCTCAATATCGTTTGGAGGCTCGTCCAGCGCTCGACCGGCATTATCGTCGATGCAATCTTGAGGCTCAGGCAACACATGACCAGTTCTTCCGGCCAAAACGAGTTGCGGATCGGCCTCGATCTTGGGGGGTCCAAGATTGAGGGTATCCTTATGAGCGCCGGGGCGAAGGAGTTGGCGCGCTATCGCGTAGCCACGCCTCGCAACGACTACGCGGCTACTATCGCGGCGATTGTCAATCTCGCAGCCAAGCTCATGCAGGGCATCCCGACTGGCACCAGGATCGGCATCGCCGTCCCAGGGTCCATCTCGCCCCTCACTGGCCTGATGCAGAATGCCAATTCAACCTGGCTCAACGGCCGTTCCTTCGACCGCGACCTAGCAGTTGCGCTTGCCACGCCGGTGCGACTTGCCAACGACGCCAACTGCTTCGCCTTGTCCGAGGCAATCGATGGAGCAGGAGAGAACGCACGCATCGTATTCGGGGTTATTCTAACAGGATGCGGCGGGGGCCTCGTCGTCAATGGAAGGTTGCTCGACGGGCCGCGCAGGATTGGCGGAGAATGGGGTCACAACCCGCTTCCATGGGCCACGTCGGACGAATACCCCGGGCCCACTGCTGGTGCGGACGCAACGGGTGCTTGGAAACATGGGTTTCGGGCCCGGGCATGGCAGCCGATCATGCCAGACTGACGGGTGACACTTACGGCAGTAGAAATAGCCGAACGCGCCAGGTGTGGAAATGATGCGGCGATGGCCACTCTCTCCCGGCACGCCGACCGGCTGGCGCGAGGGCTGGCGCACGTCGTCAACATAACCGATCCTGATGTTTTGGTGCTCGGTGGAGGCCTGTCGCAACTGCCGCATCTCTACGAGCAGCTACCGCAGCTGATGGGCCCGCATATCTTCGCTGACCGAGCCTCAATCGTTATCAAGGCGCCCAGATGGGGTGATGCCAGCGGTAGTCGGGGTGCCGCCCGCTTGTGGGATTTTCCCATCGGCTAACGTCAACGCCGATTAGCTCGTGAGCGACCATGCTGCGGACTCTGCTTGACCCAAGTAAATTAGACATTCTTCGGGACGCTCTACGTGAGCATGTCAGCGCTCTCACCGTCGACATTGGTCCTCGCATGCCCTCGACTCCCGACAGTCTAGTGCGGGCCGCTAATTACATTCATTCGGTGTTTGAGGACGCTGGTCTCACTGTAAGTGAACAGGATTATGACTACTATGACCAGCGCGTGACGAATTTGCTTGGCACGGTTCCGGCGACCGCGGGGGCTTCTGCCTATTACGTTGTCGGCGCTCACTACGACACTGTCCCGAGCACGCCGGGCGCAGATGGACATTCCAGTGCGGTCGCGGTCCTGCTGGAGCTAGCCCGAAGCCTGCGGCAAGCCAGACTGAAAGCGCCTGTTCTCTTCGCGGCCTTCACACTTGAGGAACCGCCAGCCCATTTTACGCGTCATCAGGGCAGCCGGATCTTTGTTCGTAACCGCCGGAGAGCGGTGAGCGCGTCCTCGGGGCGATTATCTTAGAGATGGTCGGCTATACGGCATCGCGCCAGCATTATCCGTTTCTCCCCCCGTTGGCCCGGCTATCCTGGCCAAGGCAATTTCATCGGCATTATTGGGAACTGCGCTCGCTCCGCTTCGGACGTTCTGTTCTGAGGGGCTTCCGCAAGAACACTAATCTAGCTCGAATCGCTTTTCCTTCCCTTCGATGGATGGATCTTGCCGGACACGCGCCTCAGTGACCACGCCTCGTTCTGGGACGCAGGCTTGCCGGCGCTGATGGTCACGGACACCGCCTTCTTCCGGAATCCGAACTACCACCTTCCCAGCGACACGATCGATACTCTTGACTTTACGTTTATGGCTGAACTCGTCAAAAGCCTCGAACTCACGCTCCTTGAGCTCCCGCCTGCCCCCACCAATTCATAAATGTCGCCAGGCTGCTCTCGTCAGTGAGCGCCGCCTGTGTCATTGGGACTATGCCAAACCGCGGCATTGTCAGACAAACCTGAACGGCCCTGCGAAGGGTGCTGGTCTGAGGCGTTCAGGCCGCGAGTTGACGCCACTCGGCCAGGGCGGCAGAACGGTTCTGTTTGAAGATGTCGCGGCGGTTGAGGTGACGGTCGTGGTGAAGTGGTTGTGGATTGATGCGTGGGCGGCGGCAAATTTCTGTAGGGTCCTTACGGCCCTGAACCTCTGCATCGCTCGTTCTCGACGTCGGAACGGCTGGTGGGAATTCTCAGCCCGATTGTTGAGCCACCGACCGCACTCCTGATCGGCAGCATTGCCGATTACTTTCATCGCCGATCGGTACGACCGAAGCCGGTCGGTTACAATTGATCGCGGTCGGCCGTAACGCTTCATCGTACGCTTCAGGAATTTCAGCGCAGCCCTGCGATCCCGGCGCTTCGTCGCGAAGACCTCAAGCACCTCGCCTTCATGATCTACCGCACGCCAGAGATAATGCGTCTCTCCATTGATCCTGACGAACACCTCGTCCAGGTGCCAGCGCCATTGCGAAAACGACCGATGATGAAGGCGTCGCTTTCTGATCTCGGCCGCAAACAACGGACCGAACCGGTTCCACCAGTACCGAACCGTCTCGTGGCAGATGTCGATGCCCCGCTCGAACAGAATATCCTCGACCTGTCGCAGCGACAGCGGATAGCGGATATACATCATCACCACGAGGCGGATCACCTCGGGCGAGCTGTTGAAATAACGGAAGGGATTGCGCATCGCCGGAGGCTAAGGATCCTCGCCAGGAGGCTCAAGCCAATTTACTCTGACAATGCCGTTCGAGCCTACTCGATGGCTACAAGAAGCCCCGGACTTCGGGGTCAACATCGCGACGTTAGGAGAACGGCTTTGCGGCTGATCCTCGTTTCGAATTGGGTTGCCATTCCGACGGAAAGCGGAGCCCATAGAGCTGGTGGGCTCGAGGTCGTTTTGGCGCCGACCCTGAAAAGGTACGATGGGGTATGGTTCGGGTGGAGCGGAAATGTGGTTGCGCCCGATAGGGTCACCACGAAAACAATCGAAAAATCCAAACAGTCATATGTCCTGACCGATTTAACAGAAGAGGACTATCAAGAATATTACAGCGGGTTTGCCAACCGCGTCTTGTGGCCCATTCTGCATTACCGCATCGACCTTGCCGAGTTCACGCGGCGTGAGCTGACTGGATATCTGCGCGTCAACCAGCATTTTGCTGACGAACTTTCCAAGGTTATCTCACCAAGTGATCTGATTTGGGTTCATGATTATCACTTTATCCCGCTGGGGAGGAGCTTCGAAAACGTGGTCACACCAATCGCATTGGGTTTTTTCTACACGTTCCGTTCCCCGCGCCTGAGTTCATAACCGTCCTGCCTCGCCATGAACGCTTCCTCTCATCCCTGCTTCAATATGATTTGGTGGGATTTCAGACGGAGGGCGACGTTCGAAACTTCGTCCGCTACGCGCTCTCAGAAAATCGCGACTCGAACCTCCGGATCTTGCAGGCGCCGGACCGTCAAATGGTCCTCAGTGCGGATGGTCGACAGGTCCGCGTCGGTAGCTTTCCGGTTGGTATCGATATCGGTGGATTCGAGCGACTTGCACGTCGCGCGGCCCAATCGTCATTCGTTCGGGAGGTCGTTGAGAGTTCGGGGGGCGAATGCTGCTGATCGGCGTTGATCGGCTTGACTACACCAAAGGTCTCATCGAGCGGATCGAGGCGTTCGACCTATTTTTTTCCGGTCACCCAGATGACGGCGCGCCGGAGGGACGATCCCGGATCAGCCGCGCGTAGCTCTCGATGTTCTCGACGTCGGGGACGCCGTCCACGAGCCCGGCCAGGTAGGCCCCGCCCCCCGCCCGCTCGAGCCGACCCGACTTCTCCAGCTCCCCCTGGACCGTGACGAGGTCCCGCCCCTCGTTCCGGTCGGCGAGGGCGAGGAACGCGTCGTAGATCATCCGGTGCGGCTCCTGGGAGAAGTCCTCCGGAACGAGGAACTCCATCACCCGCGACAGGAGGCCCCCGTCGATCAGGAGGGCGCCGAGCAGGCTCTTCTCGGCATCCGGCCTTGCGGGCAGGGTTTCCGGGTCCTTCGAGAGGGTCGGGACGGTGGCGGACATGGAAGACGGGAGTCTATGGCTTCGCGCCTGGAGCCGGAAGCGCCGTTCGGGCCGGGGCTGCAACAACCCGTCCCCGCCCGCGTAGCACCCTCTGGAATGGCGGCGACAGGACCTTCCGGAGCCCGTCCGTCGCGGTGGCGCGCGAGGCTCGGGATCGCGCTGGCGACGATCGGTGCGCTCCTGGCCGTACTGATGACCAGCGCGCTCCCGCCGTTGCTGGATCTTCGGCCGGCATTCCTTTTCTTCTGCGTAGCAGCCGCGGTCGTCCTCGCGGACGCCGGATCTCGGGCCGGGGGCCCGCTTTCGAGGGTCCTCGTGACCGGTCTCGCGGCGCTCGCCTGCGTCGGCTCCCTTTGGGCGGCTCGCGATCTCTGGCTCGTCTATCGGACGGAGGAGATCCGCTTCGAGGGCGAACGGGGGGTGGAACTGGCCGGGACGCTTCATGTTCCGCGTCGCGGCGAGCGGCATCCGGCGATCGTCCTCGTGCACGGTTCCGGGCGACAGCCCCGGCAGGAGTACAGCTATTACGCACGCCGCTTCGCCGCCGCCGGCCTCGTGGCGCTGGCCTACGACAAACGAGGCAGCGGCTCGTCGAAGGGCGATTCCGGGACGGCCTCGTACGGGCAGCTCGCCGCCGACGCGGCCGGTGCCGTCGATGGCTTCGATCACGGCCGGAGGTGGACGCCCGGCGCGTCGGCATCTGGGGGTTGAGTGAAGGGGAGTGGGTCGCGCCCCTCGCCGCCGAGCGGACGGGGCCAGCCTTCCTCGTCCTCGTGTCTCCGTCCGCGATGACGCCCAGTGCTCAGGTTCGCCACGAGACGAAAGTGAACGTCCTCAAGGCCGGATTCCCGGTCTCCGCGGCCGATCGGGCGGCGGACCTCTACGGCCGCGTTTCGGAGTTCCAGAGGGCCGGCGGCGGCCGCGAGGAGCTCAACCGGCTTCTTTCGGCCGCGAAGTCCGAGCCGTGGTTCGCGGCGGCCCGATACCTCGAGGAATCCGTTCCGGGATACGAGCAGGTTCTCGCCCTGACGTGGTTTCCGGCGTGGCGGAGCCGGATGGACTTTGACGCCCTTCCGGTCTGCTCCCGTCTCTCCTGCCCGGTCCTCGCCCAGGTTGGCGACGCGGACCCGAAGAACGACGGCCAGGCCGGTCTCGACCGGCTCCGCGATGCCTTCGCGCGCGGAGGGAACCAGCAGTTCACGGGGATCCTCTACCCGTCCGCCGGCCACGGGATCATCGTCTGGCGGTTGCCGGATCATGTACCGCCACCCTGGTTCGCAAAGGGCTACCTCGCCGATCAGCTCACTTGGGTGCGTCGGACGGCCGGGCTGGAAGGGCGCTAACCCCGGCGCCTCGGCTCCCTTACACCGCCGCGCGGGAGGAGGCCGGGACGCGGAGGGCCTCCGCGACGAGGGCCTCCTGCTCGGACTCGAAGGCGTGGTGGGAGCCGGGGGCGGGGCTCGCGAGGTCCCGCCGGCCGAAGTAGCGGAGCGGCCGCCCCGGCGTCCAGCCGTCCATCTTCCCGTCGAGCGAACTGCTCGCGGACGAAGCGCCAACCCCCCATGTTCCGGGGCTCCTCCTGGACCCACGCGACCTCGGCCGCGGCCGGGTACCGGGAGAGGGCCTGCCCCAGCTCGCGCGCCCGGGAAGGGGTAGTACTGCTCGAGCCGGACGACCGCGACGTCGTCGCGCCCCGCCTTCTCGCGCGCCGCGAGAAGGTCGTAGACCACCTTTCCGCTCGCGACGAGGACCCGCCGGACGGCGCCCGTGCCGCTCGCGGCGAAGAAGGCGTCGTCGAGCACCGGGTGGAACGTCCCTTCCGCGATCTCGTCGAGCGAGGAGACGGCCCGCGGGTGGCGAAGCAGGCTCTTCGGCGACATCACGACAGAGGTTTGCGGACGTTCCCCGCCATCTGGCGCATCAGCGCGTGGTAATACTGCGCCGGCGTCGAGACGTTCGCGACCCGCAGGTTCTCCTCGGCACAGAGCGTCAGGAACCGCTCGAGGCGCGCGGAGGAGTGCTCGGGGCCCTGCCCTTCCTGCCCGTGCGGGAGCAGGAGCACGAGGCCGCAGCGCTGGTTCCACTTCTGCTCGGAGCCCGAGATGAACTGGTCGATGACGATCTGGGCGCCGTTCGCGAAGTCGCCGAACTGGGCCTCCCAGAGGACGAGCGTCGACGGGTCGGCCACGGAATAGCCGAACTCGAACCCGAGGACGGCGTTCTCGGAGAGGAGCGAGTCGATCACCTCGAACTCGGCCTGGCGTCCTTCCGCGACGTGGTTCAGCGGAACGTATTCGTGTCCGGACCGGTGGTCGGCGAGGACAGCGTGCCGGTGGCTGAATGTGCCGCGCCCGGAGTCCTGCCCGGAGAGCCGGACCGGGACGCCGTGGATCAGCAGCATGCCGAACGCCAGCATCTCGCCGCCGGCCCAGTCGATCTCCGGGCGGCCGCTCGCGTACGCCGCCCGCCTCTTCAGGACGGGGCGGAGCTTCGGATGGATCTCGAAGCCCGGCGGGACGTTCGAGACCGCGCCGATGACCGAGAGCAGCGCCGAGCGCGTGTCGAGCCCGGGGTCGACCGCCGGCGCGGGGGGCGCCGTCAGCGAGTCGACGAACGACGCCTTCGTCCGGCCTCCCGCCGAGGCGTCGAAGGCCTGCTGCAGCCTGCCGCGCGCCTCGTTCCAGATCCCCTCGAGCTCCTCCGCGGCGAGCTTCTTCACGCGGACGAGCTGGTCGCCGTAGAGGCGGGCGGTGGACGCGTGGGCCTTGATCTTCTGGTAGAGGAGCGGCTGCGTGTAGCTCGGCTCGTCCCCCTCGTTGTGGCCGTAGCGCCGGTAGCAGACGAGGTCGACGACGACGTCGCGCTTGAAACGACAGCGGTATTCCAGCGCCACGTCGACGACGTGGAGCACGGCCTCCGGGTCGTCGGCGTTCACGTGGAAGACCGGCGCCTGGATCATCTTCGCGACGTCGGTGCAGTAGGTGGACGTCCGGGCGTCGACCGGACTCGTCGTGAAGCCGATCTGGTTGTTGACGACGACGTGGACCGTCCCGCCCGTCCGGTAGCCGTGGAGCTGGGACATGTTCAGCGTCTCGGCCACGACCCCCTGCCCCGCGAACGCCGCGTCGCCGTGCAGGAGGATCGGCATCACCTTCTCGTGGGCGCGCTGGTCGCCGATGCGCGTCTGCTTGGCGCGGACCATCCCCTCGACGACCGGGTCGACCGCCTCGAGATGGCTCGGGTTCGGCGCGAGGCCGACGGCCACCTTCGCCCCTCCCGGCGCCTCGTACGTGCCCGCGGCGCCCAGGTGGTACTTGACGTCCCCCGAGCCCTGGATCGACGCCGGGTCGGGGACGTCCTCGAACTCCGCGAAGATCTGCGCCACGGGTTTCCCGACGACCGTCGCGAGCACCGTCAGCCGGCCGCGGTGCGACATCCCGATGAGACCTCGCCGATCCCGTTCTCGGGACAGCGGTCGAGGAGACGCGCGAGGAGCGGGATGGCGGACTCCCCTCCTTCCAGCGAGAAGCGCTTGTGCCCGACGTACTTCGTGTGGAGGAACTTCTCGAAGGCCTCGGCCTCGACGAGCCGCCGGAGGACCTGCTTCCGCTCGTCGTCCGACAACGACCGCCCGGTTCCTCGACGACTCCATCCGGTCCATCAGCCACTGCTTCTGGACCGGGTCGGCGTTGTACATGAACTCCGCGCCAACGTTTCCGCAGTAGGTCTGGCGAAGGACCTCGAGGATCTCGCGAAGCGTCGCACGGTCGGTCCCCGCGAGGTGGTTCGTCGTGAAGAGCCGGTCGAGGTCCCAGATCGTGAAGCCGTACGTGTGCGGGTCGAGGTCGGGGTGGTACGGGATGTCCTCGCCCGGGCCGAGCGGGTCGAGGTTCGCGACGAGGTGCCCCCGGACCCGGTAGGCGTTGATGAGGGCTCCGACCCGGGCCTGCTTCTCGACCGCGTCCATGTTCCGGCCGCCGGCGAAGAGCGGCGGGTTCAGGTCCTTCTCGAAGCGGATCGGGCGGTACGGCACCTTCAGGTCGTGGAAGATCCGCTCGTAGAAGCTGTCGCCGCCGAGGAGGAGCATCTCGAGCGTCCCGAGGAACTGCCCCGACTCGGCCCCCTGGATGATCCGGTGGTCGTACGTCGAGGAGACGTTCATCACGCGCGAGATGCCGAGCGCCGAGAGCTGATCCTCGGGCATCGCGGCGAACTCGGCCGGATAGCCCATCGAGCCGGTCGCGAGGATCGTCCCCTGCCCCGGCATGAGTCGCGGGGCGGAGGCGGTCGTCCCGACGGTCCCCGGGTTCGTCAGCGAGACCGTCGTCCCGGCGAAGGCGTCGGGGTCGATCTGCCCCTTGCGCGCCTTCGCGACCATCGAGTCGAAGGCGTCGAGGAACTCCTCGAAGCGAGAGCGCCTCGACCCCCTTGAGGTTCGGGACGAGGAGCGTCCGCGTCCCGTCCTTCTTCGTGACGTCGATGGCGATTCCGAGATTTACGTGCTCGCGCTTCAGGCGGACCGGCTTTCCGTCCGCCTCGGCGTAACCGTCGTTCATCCCCGGGTGCTTCTCGATCGCGCGGACGATCCCCCACGCGACGAAGTGCGTGAACGAGACCTTCGACCTCCCGACCGCCTCACGGTGGCGGTTCAGGATCCGCCGGTTCTCCTCCATCGTCTTGGCCGGGACCACCCGGTTCGACGTGGCGGTCGGGACCGAGAGGGACGCCTCCATGTTCCGGGCGACGGTGGCCGCGCCCCCCGCGAGCGGGATCGCCTCCTCGCCCTCGCGGAGGCCCGCCGGAGCGCAGCGGACGCCGGGCGCGGCACGACGACCGTCGTGGCGATCGGCTCGTGAATGCGCGGGGCGGGAGGAGGCGCCGGCGGCCGGAGCGGGAGCCGGGGCCGCGCGGCCGGCGCGCGACGCCGCGGCCCACGCCGCCGCCCGCCCCTCGGCCGCCTCGAAGGCGCGCCGCCACCCCTCCTCGACCGAGCCCGGATTCAGGCGGTAGCTGGCGTAGAGCTCGAGGGCGAGGCCGGCGTTCGGGCCGAACTCGTCGGCGAGGGCGGATACGACGTCGGGAGAGGTGTTCCGGCTCATGGTTTCGGGCGCGCGATTCTACCTTCCCGCCTGGCGTCGCCTCAGCCCGTCACGTCCCGCCGGACGAAGAGGACGAACGCCGCGGCGACGGCCGCCGCCCCCCATGCGGCGAGGACCGCCGCGCAGAACGGGAGGGTCATCCCCGGGTAGGGCGTCGGGACGCCCGTGTAGAACTCGGGGAGCGGAAGGCAGGAGACGAAGAACCACTTCGCCCCCTCCCAGTCCGACGCGACGCGGGAGAGGATCGTCCCCCCGATCAACGTCGCCATCATCGTCCCCATCGCGGCGGCCGTGGAGCGGAGGACGACCGAGAGGAGCAGCGTCACGGCGCCGACGGCGAGCGCCGAGTACCAGGCGAGGCCCCAGGCCGCGAGGGCGTCCTGCCAGAGCGGGAGGACCCTCACGCCGCTCACGTCGAAGCCGGCATCGCCGAGGCGAAAGCCCGTGACCATGGGCGCGCCCCATCCCGACCAGCCGAACGCGACGCCGGCGATCGCCCACGACAGAACGGCGGCCAGGAGAAGGGTCAACGACGTGAAGAGGACGAGCGCGACGACCTTCGACAGGAGGATCTTCCAGCGCGCGACCGGGCGCGTCAGGAGGAGCGTGACGGTCCCCTCGGAGAACTCCGAGGAGACGAGATCCGCCCCGACGACCGAGACGAGGAGCGGGATCAGGAGGATCGATCCGACGCCCGGCGAAGGTCCGGCAGAAGACCGGCGCAGTCAGCGCGTCGGGATTGATCCCCTTCTCGAGGTGGTACCGGAGGCGTCCGGTCTCGAACTTCATCCACTGCGCCCAGCATCCGCGGGATGTTCCTGCGCCCGAGGTCCCGCTCCATGTGGGCGATCCGGGACTCCACGCGCGCGCGCCAGTTCCCGGTCGGGTTGTCCCGCTCGGCGTTCCGCCGCTGCCGCGCCTGCCCGAAGACGACGACGGCGAGGAGGATCCCGAGGACGAGGAGGACGACGCGAAACCGCTTCCGCCGGAGAATCTTGAGCGTCTCGTTCTCGACCAGCCCCGCGAGCCTCATACCGTCTCCCCATCGGTCTTCTCGAGGAAGAGCTCCTCCAGCGATCTCGCGCCCCCTCCCGTCAGCTCGGCCAGCGTCCCTTTCGCGAGCGTCCGCCCGCGGTGGACGATGGCGATCCGGTCGACGAGCTTCTCCATCTCCGAGAGGATGTGGCTGGAGACGAAGACGGCGAGGCCCCGCTCGTCGGCGAGGCGGCGGATCAGCTCGCGCATCTCCCGGATGCCGGCCGGGTCGAGGCCGTTCGTCGGCTCGTCGAGGATCAGGACGGCCGGGTCGCCGAGAAGCGCCTGCGCGATCCCGATCCGCTGGCGCATCCCGAGGGAATAGGTCCGGACCGGGTCGTCCAGCCGCCCCGACATCTTCACGAGATCCGAGAGCGCCCCGATCCGGCCCTCGGCCCCGTCCCCGAGCATCCGCGCGAAGTGCTCCAGGTTCTCGCGCCCCGTCAGGAATCGGTAGAGGTCGGGCGTCTCGACGATGCAGCCGACGCGCCGCATCGCAGCCTCGAACTCGCGCGAGAGGTCGTGGCCATCGATCACGACCCGGCCCCGCGTCGGCCGGACGAGCCCGACGAGCATCCGGATCGTGGTCGTCTTCCCGGCGCCGTTCGGGCCGAGGAAGCCGAAGACCTCGCCCCGGTGGAGCGCGAACGTCGCGTCGATCACCACCTCCCGATCGCCGTACTTCTTCGCCAGCCCCTCGGCGGAAAGAACCACGGTCTCGTCCACGCCCCTGTTTTACGCCGATCCGCTCAAACGCCAGTCGCCAGGATACGTCATACTTACTGGTGTGTACAATACCTCCCCGTGGACAGCCGGAAGGTCATCCGGAAGCTGGAGGCCGCCGGCTGGAAGCTGGTGAGGACGAAAGGCAGCCACAGGCAGTTCAAGCACCCGACGAGACCGGGCCGCGTCACCGTCCCGCACCCGAAGCGAGACTTGCCGATCGGCACATTGAAGAGCATCCAGAGACAGGCGGGAATCAAGCTCAGCGAGGAGGCCTGAATGGCCGAATACATCGCGCTGCTTCGAAAGGACAGGAAAAGCGACTGGGGCGTCGACTTCCCTGATTTCCCGGGCTGCGTCGCCGCCGCGAAGAGCCGCGAGGAGGCGCGGCACCTCGCAGCGGAAGCGCTGCAGTTCCACATCGAGGGAATGCTCGAAGACGGAGAGGCGATCCCCGACCCGAGCACTCTCGACGAGATCATGGCGGACGCCGCCAACCGAAGAGCGGTCGCCTTCGCCGTAGACATCCCGGATCCGGCGAGCCGTGCCGTGCGCGTCAACATCACGCTTCCCGAGTCCGATCTCCTTCGTATTGACGCCTATGCGAGGCGGCTGGGCCTCACGCGCTCGGGTCTCCTCCTGAAGGGAGCGAAGTCCCTTCTCTCGGGTCGGTCGCCCGGCGTCGTCCCGTCAAGCCGCTCGCCGTCGATCCGCGAAAGCCGCCGGATGAGGCGCGTCTTCCTCTGGTTCGTCCCGGCGGTCGCCGGGCTCGCGACGGCCCTCGTCTTCGCGGGCGGCTTTGCGGCGGGAATCTCCGGGCGGCTCGGCCAGCCGGTCTCCGACGATCTCCTCCCCAAGCCGACGCCGGCTCCGGCGGCGCCTCGGACCGGGACCTTCCGGATCGTCGCGCTCGGAGACTCGCTCACGCGCGGCGCCGGCGACGGGTCCGGCGGCTATCCGGAGCGCGTCGCGAAGGCGCTCCGGGCGGCGGGACTCGACCGTCGAGGTCGAGAATCTCGGCGTCGACGGCGCCGAGACGAAGGACCTGCTCGAAGAAGCTGAAGAGCCGGGACCCGGACGCCGCCTCCACGGGCCGGGCTCATCCTGATCTCGATCGGCGGGAAACGACCTCAGCCACTCGCTCCGCAGCGGCGCTCCTTCGGCGGCGGCGCCGAGGGCGATGACCCGACGTCCCGGCGCGGCAGGCGGCCTCGTCCAACCTTCGAAGCATCCTCTCGGCTCGTTCGCGATGCGAACGGCTCTGCGCCCATCCGGCTCCTCGGCCTCTACAACCCCTTCCCCGAGGGCTTCGACCCGCTCCTCGCGAAGAAGACCCTCCTCGCCTGGAACGTCGCGCTGGAGGAGGCGAGCTACTCCGTGCCGGGCGCCGTCGTCGTCCCGACCGCCGACCTCTTCGCCGAGCGGCCCGACCGCCTCGCGCGCGACCGCTTCCACCCGGGGCCGGCCGGGTACGACGAGATCGCCGCCCGCATCGTTGTCGACGCTCGGCACGGGTGCGAAGACGACCTCGACTGCGCGACAATCCTCCCGATGACCGGCGAATCGCAGGCCTTCTCGAGGAGATCGGCCTCGACCTCGGCGCCACCTTGACGAAGGCCGTCGTGGTCGAAGCGGGCGCTCCGCTCTCCGATTTCCAGACGTATCCTCTTCCCGAGCGACGACCGGACCGCGATCGCCACGTTCCTCGGCCGGCACGGGAATCCCGATCCTGTCGGCGACCGGCGCCGGCGCCCGCCGGCTCGCGAAGCAGTTCACCGGCGCGCTCCCCGTCGAGATCGTCGACGAGTTCGCCGCGTGGGGCCTCGGCGAGGAGCTCGCTCCTCCAGAAGGCCGACTTCGCACCCCCGCGTCCCGCACCTTCTCGTGAGCCTGGGGACCGGGACGTCGATCCTCCGGATCGACGAGGACGCGCCGCGTCACGCGCGTCGGCGGGACGGGGCTCGGCGGCGGGACGATGCGGGGCTTCGGCCGCCTCCTGCTCGACGAGCCCGACCATGACATCCTCGCCTCCCTCGCCGCCCAGGGAGACCGGCGGCGGGTCGACCTCCTCGTCAGCGACCTCTACGGGGCGGGCGAGATCGCGCTGCCGGGAGACCTGACCGCCGCGAACCTCGGCCGCGTCACCTCGCGCGACCCGCGCGACCTCGCCCACGCCATCGTCGGCCTGATCGGCGAGAACGTCGGCCTCCTGGCCGGGGCCCTGGCCCGGGTCAACGGCGGTCCGCCGCTCGAGATCGTCTACGCGGGCGCGACGCTCCGCGCGAACGCGGCGCTCCGCGACGTCCTCGCCTTCACGAACTCGATCGTCGGCGCGACGGCACGCTTCCTCCCGTACGGCGAGTACGTCGGCGCCGTCGGCGCGATCCTGGCCGCCCGGACCGCCGCGCGGATGATCCCGGTCGACCTCGGCGGGCGGGTCGCCCTCGTCACTGGCGCCTCGCGCGGCATCGGCGCCGAGATCGCGCTCCTTCTCGCGAAGGCCGGGGCCCGCGTGGCGCTCCACTACGGCCGGTCGCGGGAGGCCGCGTTCGAGGTCGCGGCGCGGATCGGCGAGACCGGAGCTCCCGCGCCCCTCCCCTTGGCCGCCGATCTCGAGCACGAAGCCGAGCGCCGGCGCCTCTTCCGGGAGGTCGAGGCCTCCCTCGGGCCGCCCCTCCTCCTCGTGAACAACGCCGCGATCTTCGAGCGCAACGCGTTCGACGAGCCCGACGACGCCCGGTGGCTCGCGAAGTGGCATCGGACCCTCGCCATCAACCTCGACGCCGCGGCGCACCTCTCCCTCCTCGCGCTCCCGGCGATGCGGAAGGAGCGGTTCGGCCGGATCGTCATGGTCTCCTCCCGGGCGGCTTTCCGCGGGGAGACCGACTGCGCCGACTACGCCGTTTCGAAGGCGGGCATGGTGAACCTCGCCCGGTGCCTCGCGCGGGCGGAGGGAAAGTACGGGATCACCGCAAACTCGGTCTGCCCGGGATGGGTCGAAACCGGGATGGCGTATCCCGATCTGGCCGACCGGAGGGCCGAGATCGAGGCGGAGATCCCCCTCGGCCGCGTGGCGACGCCCGGGGAGGTCGCCCACGCCGTTCTCTGGTACCTGTCGCCGATGGGGGGCTATGCGAACGGGACGGCCCTCCCCCTGAACGGCGGCTCCTTTCTTCACTAGAATCCCGGAAAATGGGGGATAATCTATCCCCCGCCATGTTTCGGCGATCCGCGGTCCTCCTTCTTCTTGCGGCCCTGCCGGCCCTTGCTGCCGAGAAGCCGACGACTAACCCCGCTCCGGCTGCGACAGCGCTCGGTTCCCCAGTTGATCGTCCGGGCCCCGATCCGCCTCTTCGGACTGTTCAAAGGATTTTCGACTCCCGGCGCGCTGCCCGACGTCCGCCTGGCGCCGCTGCCGATCCACGATCGGCTCGCAATCCGCCAGCCCGGCGACCCCGATTCCGTCGTGAGCCCGGGGAGCCCGACCCCTTCCAGTCAGCTCGCGCTGAAGCCCGCCTTCGAGGTCAACGACATCCTTCTCAAGGCCTATCAACCGGATCCGACGGTAGATCCCCACGATTTCCTCAAGACCCGGGGCGCCGGGGCCTTCAGCCCGTTGGATGCGGTAGGCCGCCCCTATCAGCTCCGATTCGGCGCCCGGCTGGTCTGGTAGTTGCAGTAGCCGGGATCGGAGCGGTGTACCGCTCCCTTGAGAGGACAACTGTGAGAATCAATCTCTATTCTTCGACGCTGGCCGCCGCTCTTCTCGCTCCCGCCTTCGGCCTCCCCGCCGCCCCTCCCCCCGAGCCGACACCCCGACCGCTCGTCTCCTCGGTCGAGGTCTCGGTCACGAACATCGACGTCGTCGTGACCGACTCGAAGGGACGGACCGGGTCCGGGACCTGAAGAAGGAGGACTTCGTCGTCCTCGAGGACGGGAAGGTCCAGGACCTTTCGAACTTCCTCTTCGTCGACGACGGTTCCCCGGCCGCTCCCGAGCCGCGAGAGGAAGGCGAGGCGCCAGCCCGCCCGCAGCCCGGCATCCTGACCCCGTCGGCTTCGAGGCCGCAGGCCCGGATCGCGGTCTTCATCGACAACCTCCACCTGATGCCGGCGAACCGGAACGCCGTCCTCTCGCGCCCTCGACGAGTTCCTCCGCAAGGCCGTCGGGCCGAACGTCGAGGCGACGATCGTCACGTACGACATGACGCTCAAGGCGCGCGGCCCGTTCACCCGTGACGCCGAGGTCCTCTCGCGGGTGATCCAGCAGATCAAGGGGGAGTCGACGACGGGCCTCACGCGCCTCTCCGAACGGAACCAGGCCTACCAGGCGATCGACCGCTACATCGCTGCCATTGCCGGCGATCCGAAGGCGATCGCCTCCTACCAGTCCTCGGCGGAATGGCAGATGCAGATGTTCGCCCAGCACGAGGCGGACATGGTCGAGGGGACGATCAACGCGATGAAGCTGACCATCTCCAGGATGGCCGGGATCGAGGGACGCAAGATCCTCCTCGTCGTCTCCGAGAAGCTCCCGCAGATCCCCGGCGTCGACGTCTACGAGTACTACTCCAGCGCCCTCAGGGGCGCGGGAATCCACAACGCCCCCGAGATCGCCCAGCCGACGAGCTACGGCCGGTGGGACCAGACCCAGAACTTCCGGACGGTCGCCGCCGCCGCCAACTCGGCCTTCGTCAGCCTGAACACCTTCGACGCGGCCGGGATGGACTTCGACCCGAGCTTCTCCGCCGAGGCCCCCCTGACGACGCAGATGGTCGACACCGGCGTCGCGAAGCTGACCTCCGAGACGATGCTCCGCCTTCTCGCCGACGAGACGGGCGGCGTCGCCGCGATCCAGCGCAACAACTTCCCCGAGGTCCTCGCCGAGATGGAGCAGGACTGGCGGACCTACTACTCGCTCGGCTACCCGAGCCAGCCGAAGAAGGGGGACAAGCCCCGGAGCGTCTCGGTCCGGCTGAAGCAGCCCGGGCTCTCCGTCCGGGCCCGGCACCAGGTCGTCGACCTCTCGCCGGAGCAGCGGCTCCAGGAGCAGGTCGTCTCCGGCCTCTTCTTCCGGCACGACCAGAACCCGCTCGAGGCCCAGATCGAGATCGGCAAGCTCGTCAAGGGGCCGAAGAAGGCCTACGTCCTTCCGCTCACGCTGAGGGTCCCCTACGCGAAGCTGACGCTCGTTCCGGACCGCGGGACGCTGAAGGGCGGCCTCGTCTTCATGGCCGCCGTGAAGGGGCCCGACGGGCGGTACACGAAGCCGCAGTCGACGCGGATCGCGATCGACGTCCCGGACAGCGCCCTGGCCCCCGGCAAGAGCGCCGACCTCGTCTGGCAGACGACGTTCGCCGTCCAGCCGGGAGACCAGGTCTTCTCGATCGCCGTCACCGACGAGATCTCCCGGACGACTTCCTTCGTCCAGCCCGAGTTCACCCTCGCGTCGCGCCAGTCCTCCACGAAGAAGGCCGACGCCTCCACCCGATGACGCGAGCGACGTCCGGCCTCCTCGCCGCCGCCCTCGCGGGCGCGGCCGGCATCGCCGCGGCCGCGGCGCCGCCGCCCGAGCCGACCCCGAAGCCGCTCGTCTCGTCGGTGGAGGTCTCGGTCACGAGCATCGACGCCGTCGTCACCGATTCGAAGGGCCATCGCGTCCGCGGCCTGACGAAGGAGGACTTCGTCGTCCTCGAGGACGGCAAGGCCCAGGAGCTTTCGAACTTCCTCTTCGTCGACGACGGGGAGTCCGTTGCCGCCGGCGAGCCGGCGCCGGCGCCGCCGCGCCCCGAGCCGGGCGTCCTGACGCCGGCCGTCTCGAAGCCGCAGGCCCGGGTCGTCGTCTTCATCGACAACCTGCACATCCCGCCGGTCAACCGGAACGCGGTCCTCGCCGCGCTCGACCAGTTCCTCCGGAAAGCCGTCGGCCCGAACGTCGAGGCGATGATCGCCACCTTCGACCGGTCTCTTCGCGTCCGGGGCCCGTTCACGCGCGACGCCGAGATCCTCTCCCGCGTTCTCCTCGAGGTCGCGAACGAGTCGACCACCGGCGCGGGCCGGATCTCCCAGCGGAACCAGCTCTTTCACCAGATCGACGAGGCCGCGGCGGCGGACGCCCAGATCCGGGACCTTCTCTTCGACAGCGCGATTGCGTCCCGACCCGGAGCTTCTCCGACACCGAGAAGTACGACGCGGACGCCACGATCAACGCCCTCGAGGTGACGCTCGGCCGGCTCTCGGGGGTCGATGGGCGGAAGATCCTGATCCTCGTCTCCGAGAAGCTGCCGGAATTCCCGGCCCAGGAGGTCTGGGACTACCTGCGGAATGCCCGGCGGGCGGCCGGGCTCTCGGAGACCGGCTCCGGGATGCCGCCCCAGTTCGAGTACGACGAAACGGCCGCGTTCCAGAAGCTCGCGACCGCGGCCAACGCGGCGCTCGTCAGCCTCTACACCTTCGACGCGCAGGGGCTCGGATTCGACCCCTCCCTCTCGGCCGAGCGGGCCGGCACCCTGGGGGTCCAGAACCCGGGGCCGTCGACCGTCTCGTCCGACGCCATGATGCAGCTCCTCGCGAGCGAGACGGGCGGCATTGCGGCGATCCAGCGGAACGGCTTCGCCGCCGTTCTCAGCCGAGATGGAGCAGGACTGGCGGGTCTACTACTCGCTCGGCTACGCGACGCCGACGAAGACGGCGGACAAGCCGCGGAAGATCGAGGTCCGCGTGAAGTCGAAGGGGCTCTCGGTCCGGTCGCGGACCGCGGTCCTCGAACGCACCCCCGACCAGCGGCTCGCCGAGCAGGTCACCTCGGGCCTCTTCTTTCCGCGCTACGCGAACCCCCTGGACGCGCAGATCGACCGGGGCCGGATCGTGGCGGGCCCGAAGAAGACGTTCGTCCTCCCCCTCACGATCCGCGTTCCCTACTCGAAGCTGACGCTGGTGCCGGACGGCGGCCGGCTCAAGGGAGGCGTGGTCTTCACGGTCGCCGTGAAGGCTCCGGACGGGAAGTACACGAAGGCCGACGTGAAGACGATCCCGATCGACGTCCCCGAGAAGGAGCTCGTCTCGGGCGCCGTGAAGGAGTTCGTCCACCGCGCGACGTTTCAGGTCCGGCCCGGCCTCCAGGTCTTCTCGATCGGCCTGACGGACGCGGTCTCCCGGCAGACCACCTTCGCGCAGCCCGAGTTCAACCTCGCGGCCCGCGAGGAGCCGGCCCGCCGCTGAGGCCGCCCCCCGCCGCCGGATCGACGATCTCCCGCCGACTCCGAATCGTCCCGAGGGGCTAGTTGTTGAGCGAGCCGGCCGAGATCCAGCTCCGGATGTTGTTCTGCATGGCGACCGGCACCGACCGGTGGCCGCTCGCCAGCTGAAGCACGAGGACGCTCTGGTCAGGGTTGAACGGAATCACCCGGGTTCCGGGTTGCGTCGTCGCGGGGACGTTGACGAGGTTGGAGTACGACATTCCGGCGCGCAGGTCCATGCCCGCCGAGGCGCCCGGATTGCTGTGGCAGCCGATGCAGCTCGGGGTGAACAGGTTGGCCTGCAGGAAGCTCAGCGTAATCGCTGGGGGTGAGGTCGGCGCCGGGGTTGGCGTCTGCGTTGGCGTCCGTGTCGGCGTGGGCGTCGATGTCGGAGCGGGAGGGGTCGTGGGTGTCTGCGTGGGCGTGGACGTCGCCGCGGGGGTCGGTGTTTGAGTGGGTGTCGGCGTCGCGGTCGCCCCCGGGGGCGTCGTGGGCGTCTGGGTGGGCGTGGACGTCGGCGGCTGTGTCGGCGTCAGCGTAGGTGCGGGCGTCGCCGTCGCCCCCGGCGGTGCCGTGGGTGTTTGCGTCGGCGTGGGCGTGGGCGTCCCCACCGGCCCGCCCGTCACCTCGATTTCGCGGTGCGGCGGGTCGGGATCCGACAGGCCGTGCGAATCGGTGGCGGTGAACGTCACCTTGTATTCGCCGGCGCTCGCGTACGAATGATTCCCGGGCGTCAGGGCCGTCGAGGTGGTCCCGTCTCCGAAATCCCAGAGCACCGTCACCATGTCTCCGTCGGGGTCGCTGGCCTTCCCGGCGAAGAAGACCGCCTCTCCGGTCGCCACCTCTTCATCGTCGTGGGGAGAGACGATTTTTCCCCGAGGCGGATGATTGACGGCGCCCGGCGGCACGATCTGGCCGCGGATCTCCCCTTCGGGATGCGCCATGGTGTGGACGTTGACGTAGAGCTGGCCGCCCAGGAAGGCGTTGACGAAACCGTTCCAGTCACCCGCCAGGGGTCCACCCAGGTCGGCGGGAAGGATCGACCCCCTCGCGAGCAGCCCGTTGACTTCTCCGGTCGGGGTCGGCGAATCGAACAGGTAGGCGATGACGGGGCCGTTGACTCCCGGCGGACCGAGGTGGATGTGGGCCTGCATCACGCCCGTGATCCTCCTGACGCTCAGCGAGAAGTCGAGCCGCTGTTGCTTGTCCTCGGCGCTCGGGGTCGTCAAGGTGTCCCGTCGGCCGACGACATCGTCATCGTCGGACTCGCCTCCGCGGAGGACGAAGCACCCGAGGCCGGAGGCGCCAGTCTCCACAGGGGGAGCCGCGTTCGCGCCGGAAAGCCGCGTGCTCGCGCTGACGCCCTCCTC
Source organism: uncultured Acidobacteriota bacterium (assembly GCA_963821435.1). Taxonomy (GTDB): domain Bacteria; phylum Acidobacteriota; class Thermoanaerobaculia; order UBA5066; family UBA5066; genus DAOMFB01. The sequence goes on along the minus strand of CAWGDR010000009.1, from coordinate 372,708 downwards.
GCTGTCTCCGCAGGATTGCCCGCCGCCGGAGCGCGGCCTGGCTCGCAGGATCTCCCCGGCGCTCGCCGAACTCCAGTAGACCGTGCCGTCGCTCGCGAGGGCCACGCTGAGCGGTTCGGGGTCTCCGCTGAAGACGAGGGTCCGTTCCATGGTCTTCAGGTCGAGGACGCTGACGGTGTTGCGGCCTCCCGAGTTGCCGGCGAGGCCCGGCGTGGGCACTTCCGTGAAGGCGAGCTTCGAGCCCTCGGCGTCCACGGCGATGCCGGCTGGGCGATCGAGGCCTGAGAGCAGCGTTTGGATCAAGCCGGAACGCCGGAGGTGGAGGATCGCCCCGCCTGCGGACGCCGTCCAATAGACGTCTCCCTCTGGTCCCACGGCCACCGAGACCGGCTCGGATTCAGCCGGGCTCAGGACGGTGGTGCTGGTCCCGTCGAACTGTGACAACGCGCCCGTCGGCCCCACTCCGCCCGGAACCGGGATCTCGGTGAAAAAAACCCGCCCCTTGCGATCGACGGCGATCCCCCCCGGATTCCTGAGGCCGCCGAGGATCTGGTCCGGCTGCTGGCGTCCGGGGGCGAGCCTGTAAATGGCGCCGGCCGCCTGGCTCGTCCAGTAGACGCCACCGTCGGAATCGGTGCTCACTTTAGTGGGAGCCGGCCGATCGAGGTAGACGAGGCGCAATTCGCCAGACAGCGGGTCGAGCGTCATCACCGCACCCGACTCCGGGCGAGCGCCGGCCATCGCGGACCGGGCGATGACGATGCCGCCCTCGTTGTCCAGGGCGATCCCTTGAGATCGACCGATTGATCGGCCGACGACCGAGACGACGTATCGAGAGGCCTTCCGGGTCGGGCTCTCCCCCAATCCGGGCTGGGGCGCCCTCTCGGAGGACTCCACAGGACGCGACGGGCCAGCCAGCCAGAAAAGGATCGGTAATGCGAGCACGGGCAACGCGGGCCAAAGATTTCTGTCATGAAGGTTGCGCATCACGGCTCTCCTTCGCTGGGAACGTCTCTCCCCGATTCGCCTTTCATGACGCTCAAAGCACGGGCGTTATTGCAAATCGAACTCTCGATCCGCGTGCCTTCCGGCGACGTGGACGACGCGCGGCTAGGAGCGCTGGGGCCCTTCGCTCGACGCCTTCAGGAGGAGATATGCCGGGCGAAAGCCGAAAAGATTCGGCGCAATGTGGAAAGTCGACACGAAATCGATGCGCCCTCGAGTGAGATTCAGTGCGCGCGGGTCAGCCTCGAGGATGTGGGGGACGGGGTGAGCCGCGATTCGAACGGCGACGCGGTCGGCCCGGAGAGAGCCGATCGCGGCCGCCTGGCAATTTCCGACGAGACGGCCAGAAACGTGCTGATTCGACTTCTACGGCGAGCCCGGGAGCTCCACATCCCGCCGGCGGAACGTGAAGACCTCGTTCAGGAGGTCGCGATCTGGATTGCGCGCCACCGCGAGGCCGGCCGTCCGATCACGGAGGCCTGGCTCCGGTCCACGCTCGGCCAGTTCGCGCGGAGCCTCCACCGTGCGCGCCGGCGCGAGAAGCCGTTGGACGATCTTCAGGCGGATGCCGAACCGACGCGTGCCCCGCGCCGGCCCTCTGCCACGATCGAGGAGCTCACCCGGGACCTCGGAGAGAAGGAAAGAAGGATCGTCGAGCTTCGTCTCGAAGGGCATTCGTGGGAGTCCGCCCTCCAGCGGATGGGGATCTGCCACGGCAGCGGGTCCCGGTGGCGCTCGAGGATTCGCCGGGGAATTGCGAGGGTGCTCGGGATAAGCCGGAAGGATTGAAGGGCGAGGGCCTTTGTGGACCAGGGAGCCGGGTCGGCTTCCCCTCTTCGCTAAGATCGCCGTGGGGGACGTTCCATGAGCCTGCACAAGCATCTCGCCATCCTCGTCGGGGGCGGTCCCGCTCCGGGGATCAACAGCGTGATCGGGTCCGCCACGATCCGCGCCGTCCTCGAGGGGGTCGAGGTCGTCGGAATCCGCGACGGCTTCGAGTGGATCATGAACGGGGAGATCTCCCATGTCACCCCGCTCACGACCGACGAGATCTCGCGCATCCACTTCCGCGGCGGCTCGCACATCGGCATCTCGCGCGCCAACCCCACGAAGGACCCGAAGCACCTCGAGAACGCGGTCGTCTCCCTCCTCCGGCTCAACGTCACCCGCCTCATCACGATCGGCGGCGACGACACGGCCTACTCGGCGATGAAGCTCGAGGAGATGGCCGGCGGCCGGCTGCAGGTGGTCCACGTCCCGAAGACGATCGACAACGACCTCGACCTCCCTGCCTACGTCGACACGTTCGGCTTCCAGACCGCCCGCCACTACGGCGTCGAGATCGTCAAGAACCTGATGGTCGACGCGAAGACGACGTCGCGCTGGTACTTCGTGACCGCCATGGGGCGGAAAGCGGGCCATCTGGCCCTCGGCATCGGGAAAGCCGCCGGCGCGACGCTGACGCTGATCCCCGAGGAGTTCCAGACGGAGAAGATCCGCTTCAAGGCGATCGTCGACACGCTCGCCTGCGCCATCGTCAAGCGGCTCTCCGAGGGCCGGCGCGACGGCATCGCGGTGATCGCGGAGGGCCTCGTTCTCGGCCTCGATCCGGGGGAGCTCTCCGGCCTCTCCGAGGTCGAGCGCGACGAGCACGGAAACGTCCGGCTCGCGGAGGTGGACATCGGCGACATCCTGAAGGCAGCCGTCCGGAAGCGCCTGAAGGAGCTCGGCATCAGGATGACGATCGCGTCGAAGAACATCGGATACGAGCTCCGCTGCGCCGACCCGATCCCCTTCGACCTCGAGTACACGCGCGACCTCGGCTACTGCGCGACGAAGTACCTCCTCTCGGGGGGGAACGCGGCGATGATCTCGATGCAGGCGGGGAACTTCGTCCCGATCCCGTTCAAAGAGCTCCTCGACCCCGGCACGGGGCGCGCGAAGATCCGGATGGTCGACATCCGCTCGACCCGGTACGCGATCGCCCGGCGCTACATGATCCGCCTCCGGCGAGACGACTTCGAGGACTCCCTCGAGCTCGCGAAGTTCGCCGCCACGGCGAACATGTCGGTCGCCGACTTCCGGAAGGAGTTCGAGTACCTGATCGACACCGAGCTGCCGCCGATCGTCCTGAACGCCGGCTTCCCGAACGGCGCGGTCCACGCGCCGTCCCAGTCCTTCGAGAGTCGCTAGTTCCGGGTGCGGAGGGTATGGCAGCTAGGCGGTCTTGGCGACCGGAGCGGGCGCCGGCTTCGGCGGCAGCGGGGGGGGCATCCGGTTGATCGCCGCCGCGCGCTTCTCCAGCATCGGCAGGAGCGCGAGGCCGGAGGGCTCGAACTCCCCCGCCTTCTTCATCGGGCTTTCGCCGTAGTACGGCCGGTAGCCGTAGCCCGGGCCTCCCGGCGCCGTGTCCGACGGCTTCTCCGTCAGCCTGTCGATGCCGTAGATGGCGCTCGCGCGGTCGAAGTAGGAGAGCTCGTAGTCCTTCGTCATCCAGATGGCGTCCTTCGGGCAGGCATCGACGCAGTAGCCGCACATGACGCAGCGGAGGAGGTCGATCTCGAATTTCACGGGGTACTTCTCGTAGGCGAGAACCGGGTGCTCTCCCGCCTCGATGTGGATGCAGTCGGCCGGACAGGCCGTCTCGCACATGTAGCAGGCGACGCAGCGGAGCGTGCCGTCGGCGCGGGTCTTCAGGATGTGGCGGCCGCGGAAGCGCTCCGAGTAGAGCGCGCCGCATCTCCGGGAACTGGATCGTCGGCAGGCCCTTGATGTTCACGAGGTTCCGGAAGAAGTGGCCGAACGTCATCGCCATCCCCTTGAAGATGGCGGGCAGGTAGAGCCGGTCCCAGAAGGTCATCGGGGCGGCGGTCAGGTCGACGACACGGGCAGGCATCGACGTTCTCCTCAGCGATCCAGCTCGCCGGCGATGATGTTCAGCATGCCGAGCGTGGCGACGGCGTCGGACACCATCCCGCCGATGGCGATCTTCTCGAACGCGGCGAAGAGCGGAAAGCAGGGCGGGCGGACCTTGACGCGGTATGGGAAGCCGCTGCCGTCGGAGATCAGCGTGTAGCCGAGCTCGCCGTTGGCCCCCTCGACGTACGAGTAGATCTCTCCGGGGGGCACCTTCGCCCCTTCGAAGACGACCTTGAAGTGGTAGATGAGCCCCTCCATCTCGTTGTAGACCATCTCCTTCGGCGGGAGCGTCACCCGGTAGTCGTCCGTCGAGATCGGGCCCGAAGGGAGGTTTTTCAGGACCTGGTCGATGATCCGGAGGGACTGCCGCATCTCCTCCATCCGGACGAGGTACCGGGCGTAGTTGTCGCCGTCGCTCGAGACCGGGGACGTCGAAGTCGAGCTGGTCGTAGCCGTCGTACGGGGCGTCCTTCCGGACGTCGTAGGCGATGCCCGAGGCGCGGCCGCAGGGGCCGGTGAAGCCCCAGGCGATCGCGTCGTCGCGCTTCACGACCCCCGTCCCGTACATCCGGTCACGGGCGATCCGGTTCTTCGTGACGAGCTTGTCGATCTCCCCGATGTTCCGGTTGATCTGGGGGAAGAGGGCGCGCGAACGGGCGACGAAGTCCGCCGGGACGTCGTTCGAGAGGCCGCCGATCCGCGCATAGGTGGACGTCAGGCGGGCGCCGCAGCAGGCCTCGAGGAGGCCGTAGATCTCCTCGCGCGTCTGGTACCCGTACCAGAAGTTCGTCAGGCCTCCGAGGTCGACGAGATTCGTCCCGATGCAGACCATGTGGTCCATGATCCGGTTGAACTCGGCGAGGATCACGCGGACGGCCTGGGCCCGCGGCGGGGCCGTGACGCCGACGAGCTGCTCGACGGCCCGGGCGTAGCCGAAGCCGTTGATCATCGGCGAGCAGTAGTTGAGCCGGTCGGTGTAGGGGACGACCTGCACCCAGGTGTGGTTCTCGGACATCTTCTCGAAGCAGCGGTGCAGGTACCCGCACTCCGATTCGGCCGCGACGATCTTCTCGCCGTCCAGCCGGAAGACGACGCGGAGCGTCCCGTGCGTCGAGTTGTGGGACGGCCCGAAGTTCAGGGTCATCGTCTCGAAGACGTCCTCCGGAACGTCCGACTGCGCCGCGAGCTGCGTCTGCAGCAGGTCCTCGTCGGTGCAGATCCAGCGCTGCGCGGCGTCGTAGTCCTTCCGCAGCGCGTGCCCGACGAAGCCGTTGTGCGTCAGGAGCCGCTCCAGGTTCGGGTGCCCCGCGAACCGGATCCCCATCAGGTCCCACGCCTCGCGCTCGAACCAGTTCGCCGCCGGCCAGACGTCGGTCAGCGTCGGGAGGACGCAGTCGCCCTCAGGGACCCCCACCCGGACCCGGAGGTGGGCGTTCCGGGAGGTCGAGTAGAGGAGGTAGTGGGCCTGGAACCGGTTCCCGTCCTTCGGCGCCTGCGGGCCGGGGAGGCGGGACGTGTCGATCGAGGCGAGGTCCAGGAAGAGGTCGTACTTCGTCGACGGGTCGTCGCGGAGGAAGAGCGCGATCTCGTGCAGCGCTGCCCGGTCGGCCGCGACGGTCGGAACGTCGGCGGCGGGGCGCGTCTCGGCGACGGCCTTCCCGCCGAAGCGCCTCTCGAGGAGCGGCGCGAACGGCACCCCGGAGACCAGCGCCGCAGGCGACGTGGCGCTCACTTCCGGTCCCCTTTCGCCTTCCTCGACTCGGCCTCGGCGCTCTCCCCCATCTCCGGGAACCCGTGCTGTCCCTGAAGGTGCGCCATCGGCGCCTGCGAGTAAGCGGGGATCGAGGGGCGCGGGTCCTCGCCGACGCGGATCGGGACGAACGTCTTCGCCTCCCGGTGCCTCGCCAGCTCGCCGGACTTGATCTTCTCCTGCAACAGCATGATCCCGTGGATCAGGTTCTCGGGCGTCGGCGGGCAGCCGGCCACGTAAACGTCCACCGGGACGACCTCGTCGATCCCCTGCATGACGTGGTAGGCCCGGTAGAAGCCGCCGGTCGAGGCGCAGACGCCCATCGAGATGACCCACTTCGGCTCGGGCATCTGGTCGTAGATCCTCTTCAAGATCGGCCCCTGCTTGTCGGTGACCGTTCCCGCCACGATCATCAGGTCCGCCTGGCGCGGCGAGAACCGGACGACCTCGGCGCCGAAGCGCGACAGGTCGTAGTGGGACGAGACGACCGACATGAACTCGATCGCGCAGCAGGCGGTTCCGAACGGGAGCGGCCAGAGCGAGTTGCGCTGGATCCACTGGGCCAGCCAGTCGAGCTTCGTCGTCAGGGCGTCGAACCCGGAGCTGGACGGCTGCCCCGGTCCGAGCGGCGGCTGGATCTTCCCCGCGACCGGGAGCGCGGACGCACCCGCCGCCGGGAGGTCGAGAGATTTCTGGGCCATTTCGGCTCCTCGAACAGGGCCCGTTCCGAGCCCGTCCCGGATTCTACGTGAGGCCGGCGGCGCGGAGCAGCTCCTCGATGACCGGGACGCAGCGCTCGCCGCGGCACTCTCCCGTCGTGCAGCCGGTCGCTTTCGCGACGTCCGCGACGCTCCGCGCTCCGGCGTCGATGGCCTCCTTGACCCGCGGGTACCGGATCGTGTTGCAGATGCAGACGGGCCGGTACTTGAGGAGCACGAGCGCGTGTTTCGGGGAGAGTGGGGCGTCCGCGCTCAAAAGTCGACCGTGTACCGGATGGACGCCCGGTCCCGGACCCGGTCGAGGTAGACCGTCCCGTCGAGGTGGTCGCTCTCGTGCAGGACGACGCGCGCGTGGAAGCCGGCCGCGACGAAATCCAGCGGCTTCCCTCCCTTGTCGAGCGCGCGGACCCGGATCTTCTTCGGACGCGGGACCTTCGCCGCGAGGAACGGCACGGAAAGGCAGGCCTCCCAGTCCTCCTCCTCGGCCGGGTCGAGGATCTCGAAGCTGGGGTTGACCAGGATCGTGGGCGGAACGGTCAGCCCCTTCTCGCGCCCCTCGGGCTGGAGCTCGTAGAGGACGACGCGGAGCGGTTGCTGCACCTGCGGCGCCGCGAGGCCGGTGCCGTTGTACTCGACCATCGTCTCGAGCAGGTCTTCGAAGAACGGCTTCAGCCGCCCCCTCTTCAGGTCGTGCGTCTCGATCTCGGAGGCGCGGGCCCGGAGGACCGGCGAGCCGAGCTTGGCGACTTTCAGGACGGCCACGGCATTCCCTCGCATAGAATCTTAACGTTGACTCCCGGAAATACCGTGTTCGTCGCGAACCCCGCCGCCGGCAAGGGACGGGAAGGGCGGGAGGGGCGGCGCATCCGCGCCGAGCTCGAGAGCGCCGGCCTCGGCGGGGAATGGCTCGAAACGCGCGCTCCCGACGACGGCCTCTCCCTCGCGGCGGCGGCCGCCGAGGCGGGCGCCGGGCTCGTCGTCGCGGTCGGGGGCGACGGGACCGTCAACGAGATCGCCGGCGGACTTCTCCGCGTCCCGGCCGAACGCCGGCCTCTCCTCGGCCTCGTCCCCGCCGGAACGGGCAACGACTACGCCCGCGTCCTCGGCCTGAGGGCCTGGGACGTCGCGGGCGCGGCGGCGGCGCTGAAGAGGCGCGACGTCAGGAGCCTCGACGCCGGCGACGTCAACGGCCGTTTCTTCGCGAACGGGTTCGGCCTCGGGTTCGACGGATCGGTCGCCGAGACGGCGTCCGCCATCACCTGGCTTCGGGGGTTCCCGGCTTATCTCGCCGCCGTCTTCGCCGTCCTCGCACAGTGGAAGAACTTCGTCCTCACGGCCGAGATCGACGGCGAGCGGCTCGAGGGGCCGTCGATCCTCGTGGCCGTCACGATCGGTCCCGCGAGCGGCGGGGGGTTCCACCTGACGCCCGACGCCCGCCCCGACGACGGCCAGTTCGACCTCTGCCGGCTCGGCGACTTCGGCAAGTTGGAGGCCCTGAAGCACCTTCCGAAGACCCTGAACGGCACCCACGTGACCCTCACGAAGGCGACGCTGCGGCGCGGCCGGGAGGTCACGCTCCGGTCGGACCGGCCGCTGACGGCGCACGTCGACGGCAATCTCCTCCGGAACGTCGGATTCCCGGAGCCGCTTCGGTTCCGGATCCACCCCGGAGCGCTCCGGGTCGTCGGAAACTGGAGCGCCGGGACGGGGGGAAGTGGTGCCCAAGGCCGGAATTGAACCGGCGACACCGCGCTTTTCAGGCGCGTGCTCTACCAACTGAGCTACCTGGGCACGGCCGCCTCGGTCGACGTCCCGGCACGCCGCTTGCGGCAGTCGGGCTTCTCGGCGCCCCGGCGTTATAAATGGCGCGGATGCGGGTGTCAAACGAAAGGGATCACGTGCTGCTTCCGTTCCTGCTGCTGATCTTCGCCTCGCCGACCGCGGCGGCCGCCCCCGCGAAGGCTGAAACGCGGCCTCCCGGCGCCTCGACGGGATCCGCCGTTCCCGGCGCCGCCGGCCTCGAAGTGCCCTGGACGGGGAGCTGGGAGGAGGCCCTCGACGCCGCGCGGCAGATCCCCGACGGGCGGATCCTGGTCTACTTCGGCGACGACGACTGCGGCGCCTGCCGCCGCATGGAGGCGCTCGTCATCCCCTCGACCTCGTTCTGGGCCTTCACGCGGGACAAGGTCCCGCTCTACCTGAGGCTCGGAACCGAGGAAGGACGGGCCCTCGGAGCGAAGCTCCGCGTCCGGGAGGCCCCGACCTGGGTCGTCGTCACGCCCGACCTCCTCGTCTGCGGCGGACAGGCCGGTCCGACGTCTCAGATGGGCTGGGTTGAGACCTTCGCCAAGAGCGAGGCCACCTGGGTCTCCTACCGCCGCCTCCTCGAACGGGAGAAACAGGATCCCGCCGACGCGAAGGTCGTCTTCGACGTCGCGCGCGAGACCTTCCGCCGCGGCGGAGACAGGATCGCCGAGCCGCGGTTCGAGAGGCTGGCGAACGACCCGAAGTCCCCCCCCGAGATCCGCGAGCAGTCGCTCGCCTACCTCGCGACGATCGAGCTCGACGCCGGCCGGCCGGACCGCGCGGACGGGTACCTCGAGAAGCTCCTCCTGGTCGCGAAGGACCCCGTCCTGAAGCAGAGGGCGCAGCTCCGGAAGGCGGACGTGGAGATCGCCCGCGGCCGGCGGGACCTCGCGATCGCACGGCTCAAGGGCTTCAAGATCGAGTGGCCGGGATCGCCCCTCGTCGCCGAGGCCGACGCGCTCCTCCTGGCGCTGACGGCGGCGACGCCGGTCGAGGTGCGCCGGTGAGGCGCCCCGCCTTCCTCGCGGCCGTCCTCATTCTGACGGCCGTCTCCGGCGCGGCCCGGGCCGACGAGACCTCGCCCGAATCGGTCGTGACGCTCTCGGTCGCCGCCGACGCCGACCGCCTCGTCGCGGGGACGACCTTCCGGCTCGCCGTCGTCGCGACGGTGAAACCGGGGTGGCACGTCAACAGCCACACGCCGAAGGAGGAGTACCTGATCCCGACGGAGGTCTCGCTGTCGTCCGTCGCCGGCCTCTCGTTCGGCGCGCCCGCCTACCCCGCCGAGCGGGAGATGAAGCTCGCCTTCTCCGAGAAGCCGATGGCGGTCTACGAGGGGCGGACCCTCTTCCGGTTCGGCGGAAGCGTCGACGCGGCGGCCTCCCCCGGCCCCCGCACGCTCGTCGCCACGCTCGACTACCAGCCGTGCAACGACCAACAGTGCCTCCCCCCGGCGCGGATCCAGGCCTCGCTCGACCTTCCAGTCGCGGCCGCCGGGACGCTCGCGGCGTCGGCCCACGCGGAGCTTTTCCCCACGGGCACCGCGCCGGGTGCGACAGGCACGGCCCGGGCGGACGCGGGCGCCGGCGCCGATCCGTTCGCCGGGAAGTCGCTCCCCCTCGTGATCCTGCTCGTCTTCGTCTCGGGGCTCGCCCTGAACCTGACCCCCTGCGTCTATCCCCTCATCCCGATCACGCTCGGCTTCTTCAGCCGCCAGAGCGCCGGAAAGACGTCCCGGACGTTCGGCCTCGCCCTCCTCTACGTCCTCGGGATGAGCGTCACCTACTCGGCGCTCGGCGTCTTCGCGGCGATGTCGGGATCCCTCTTCGGCGCCTGGCTCCAGAAGCCGGCGGTCCTCGTCGGGCTGGCGCTCCTCGTCGTCGCGCTCGCCCTCTCGATGTTCGGCCTTTACGAGATCCAGGCGCCGCACGCGATCACCGACCGGACCGGGTCGAAGTCGGGGGCGGCGGGCGCGTTGACGATGGGCCTCTTCGTCGGCTTCGTCGCCGCCCCCTGTATCGGGCCCTTCGTCCTCTCCCTCCTGACCTACGTCGCCGCGAAGGGCTCCGTGCCGCTCGGCTTCGGCCTCTTCTTCACGCTCGCGATGGGCCTCGGGCTCCCCTACCTCGTCCTCGGCACCCTGTCGGGAAGCCTCTCGAAGATCCCGAGGAGCGGCGAGTGGATGGAGACGGTCCGGAAGGTCTTCGGATTCGCGCTCCTCGCGCTGGCCGTCTACTTCCTGAGGCCGCTCCTCCCGCCCAGCGTCTACGACTTCCTACTCGCGGCTCCGCTCCTCGCCGGCGGAGTCTGGCTCCTCCTCCTCGACCGGGGCGCGAAGGGCCTCTCCTGGTTCCGGGGCCTGCGCGTCGCGCTCGGCGCCGCGCTGTTCGGCGCCGGCGTCTTCTTCGCGCTCCCCGAGAAGCGGGCCGCCGCGCTGGAGTTCAGGCCCTACTCCGACGCCGCGCTCCGGGAGGCCGCCGGCCGTCCGGTGATGATCGACTTCGCCGCCGACTGGTGCCTCCCCTGCAAGGAGCTCGATCACAAGACGTTCAACGACCCCGCCGTCGTCGCGGCCGGGAAGGGATGGGTCTTCCTGAGAGCCGACCTGACGAGGAGCGGCGAGCCGGACGTCGAGGCGCTCCGGGAGAAGTGGAAGATCAAGGGGGTCCCGACGCTGATCTTCCTCAAAGGCGACGGCGCCGAAGCGGGCGAGCGCGTCGTCGGCTTCGAGCCCCCCGAGGCCTTCGTCAGGCGTCTTTCGCGCTGAGGAGGTCCAGCGCGGCGCGTGCCGCGGCGCGCTGGGCTTCCTTCTTGGACGCCCCGGAACCGGAGGCCCGGAGGCCCGCCGCGCCGCCGAAGAGCACCTCGTAGACGAAGAGCTTGTCGTGATCCGGCCCGCTTTCCGAGAGGAGGCGGTAGGACGGCAGCGGCTTCCCTTCGGCCTGGGCTCGCTCCTGGAGCGCGCTCTTCGAGTCGCGCGAGGCGAGCCCTTCGAGGTCGAGCGAGGCGATCGCGGCCCCGAAGAGGCGGCCGACGGCGTCCCGGGCCGCCGGGAGGCCGCCGTCGAGCGCGATCGCGGCGAACACGGCCTCGAACGCGTCGGCGAGCCGGGCGCTCCTCTCCCTCCCCCCCGCCCGCTCGTCGCCCGGGGAGAGCCGGAGGAGGGAGCCCATCCCGAGGTCGCGCGCCTTCGCGGCGAACGAGGCCTCCGAGACGAGCTCCGACTTCGCCTTGGAGAGCTCTCCCTCGCCCCACTCTGGAAACGAGGCGAAGAGCCGCTCCGCCACGAGGTAGCCGAGGACGCTGTCCCCGAGGAACTCCAGCGTCTCGTTGTCAGGGACCTCCTCGTCCCCGTCCGCCTCGTTCGCGAACGAGGAGTGGGTCAGGGCCCGAAGGAGGAGGCCGCCGTCGGCGAACCGGTATCCGAGGCGCTCCTCGAGCGCCGCGAGAGGGTCCGTCACTTCCCCGGGGCGGGCGGGTAGTTCGCGAAGAGCCCCGCCAGCACCTTCCGGAGGTTCTCCTCGCGATGCTCGTTGCTGACGCCGGTCTCGAGCTCGGCGCTCGCCGTGCCGCGCCAGACGAGCTCCTTCGTCCGGACGTCGACGAGGTCGATGATCATCGACCCGACCGGAATCGGCGTGACCGTCGTGACCATCGGTCCTCCCCAGCCCCAGCCGTAGCCCCATCCCGCGCTGTAAGTGTTCACCTGTTCGTTGACGGAGAAACGGGCATGGACGACGCCCCAGAGGTCGCCTCCGTCCTTCAACTTCTTCAATCCCCGGGCGGCGAGCGTGTCCTCGAGGACGTCCTCGACCCGCCGGCTCCAGATCGGGTCCCGGATGTCGCCGGTGCTCTTCCAGGACCAGCTCTTGTACTTCGAGAAGTCCGCCTTGTGGTCCCAGTCGACGGAGGTCTTCAGCGTCGAGCAGGCGCCGGCGACGGCGGCGAGGAGGACGGCGGCCACGAGAGCGGCGGGTTTCTTCACGTTTCCATCACTTTCTTTCGGGGTTCGATCGGGCGCTGGAGGAGCGAGCCAAATCCCCTCGACCCCCTGAGGGGTCTGCGGATTCTAGGTCACCGGATGCGGAGTCCCCGGTGGCGCGGCCGGCCGGGCCGGACCGGGGGGGGCCCGGAGCGGCGGTCGCGATGATGTGAATGCCTCATGGTTCCTGCTCCTCCGGCGGACCATGTGTGAAGGAGCAGACGGAAGTCTGCGTGTTTTTCATGCACGCGCGGCGACGCGACGTGCGGAAGGGACGCTCATGAGCTCGACCCTGACCACCTCGTCCGTCGGCGCTCCCCTGACGAAGAACCCCCTTCTCCGCGCGTGGGTCGACGACTGCGCCCGGCTCACGAAGCCGGACCGCGTCGTCTGGTGCGACGGCTCGGAGGAGGAGAAGACGCGCCTCACCGAGGACGCCGTCGTCGAGGGGAGTCCTGATCCCGCTCAACCCGCAGAAGCTGCCGGGCTGCTACCTCCACCGCTCGAACCCGAACGACGTCGCGCGCGTCGAGCACCTCACCTTCATCTGCACGCCGACGAAGGACGAGGCCGGCCCGACCAACAACTGGATGGCCGCCAGCCGAGGCGTACGCGAAGCTCGGCGCGCTCTTCGACGGCTCGATGAAGGGCCGCACGATGTACGTCGTCCCGTACGTCATGGGCCCGATCGGCTCGCCGCTCTCGAAGATCGGCATCGAGCTCACCGACAGCGTCTACGTCGTCCTCAACATGCGGATCATGACGCGCATGGGCAAGGCCGCGCTCGACATGCTCGGCGACTCGAACGACTTCAACCGCGGCCTGCACTCCACGCTCGACCTGAACCCGGAGCGCCGCTTCATCTGCCACTTCCCGCAGGACAACACGATCTGGTCCGTCGGCAGCGGGCTACGGCGGCAACGTGCTCCTCGGCAAGAAGTGCCTCGCGCTCCGCATCGGCAGCTACCTCGGCCGAAAGGAGGGCTGGCTCGCCGAGCACATGCTCATCCTCGGCGTCGAGAGCCCGCGACGGCGAGATGACCTACGTCGCGGCCGCGTTCCCGAGCGCCTGCGGCAAGACGAACTTCGCGATGATGATCCCGCCCAAGCGCTTCGACGGCTGGAAGGTCTGGACGGTCGGCGACGACATCGCTGGATGCGCGTCGGCCCGGACGGGCGCCTCTGGGCGATCAACCCCGAGAACGGCTACTTCGGCGTCGCGCCCGGGCACGAACCGGGCGTCGAACCCGAACGCGATGCGGACCATCGCGCAGGGACACGATCTTCACGAACGTCGCGCTCACGCCGGACGGCGACGTCTGGTGGGAGGGCAAGGACGGCCCGGTGCCGGAGGAGCTCATCGACTGGCAGGGACGGCCCTGGACGCCGCGCGTCGACGGAGAAGGCGGCGCACCCGAACTCCCGCTTCACCGCGCCGATGACGAACAACCCGTCCCTCTCGCAGCCGCGCGAACGACCCGCGCGGCGTGCCGATCTCCGCGATCATCTTCGGCGGCCGCCGCGCGACGACGGTGCCGCTCGTGCTGCAGGCCTTCAACTGGGCGCACGGCGTCTACCTCGGCGCGACGCTCGGCTCGGAGACGACGGCCGCCGCGACGGGCAAGGTCGGCGTCGTGCGCCGCGACCCGATGGCGATGCTCCCCTTCTGCGGCTACAACATGGGCGATCTACTTCAGCCACTGGCTGGACATGCAGCACCGCATCGCGACGCCGCCGAAGATCTTCCTGGTGAACTGGTTCCGGAAGGGCGAGGACGGCAAGTTCCTCTGGCCGGGCTTCGGCGAGAACATGCGCGTCCTCAAGTGGATCGTCGACCGCGCGCACGGCCGCGCGGGGGCGCGGGAGACGGCGCTCGGCTGGGTGCCGAGGCAGGACGACTTCGACCTCTCGGGGGTCCCCGTGCCGCTCGACGACGTGGACGAGGCGCAGCAGATCGACCCCGCGGCGTGGCGGGCCGAGCTGGCGGACCAGGAGGCGTTCTTCGAGAAGCACGCGGGGACGATGCCGAAGGAAATCGTTCTCCAGCGCGAGCTCCTGATCGCCCGCATGGAGCGCGAAAAGACACTCGACTCGGAGATCGGCGAGTGGGGTCAGATCTCGCATCTGTAGCCTGCGTCGCTCGTGAGTCGCGCCGGTGCGCTAGAGTCGAAGCATGAGCAAGGAACACCCGGACCACCACGACGCGGAGATCGCGTTCCGCGCCTACGAGCTGCGCCGCGAGGCCGTCATGCGCGAGTCTCGAAACGCGATAAACCGCGACTTCTGGCCAAAGTCCTTCGCGGAAGTTCTCGCCGTCACGAAGGCCGACCACCCGCTCAACGCGCCATGGCGCCAGACGACGACTTACTGGGAGATGGTCTACGGCACGGTCAAGCACGGCATCGTGAACGCGGACTACTTCATGGAGTCGAACGGGGAGGGGCTCCTCCTCTTCGCCCGTGTCGCGCCCTACCTCGAGGAGTTTCGCCGCGACGTGTCTCCGCATGCCTTTCAGAACGCGGAATGGGTGGCGAAGACCACGCCCGTCGGCCAGCGCCTCTTCGCGATGTTCTCCGCCCGCGTCAAGAAGACCCTCGAGACGAAGTAGCTCCCGCGGGACGCCGGTGCCCACCTCTCCGGCCGGAGCATCTCCTTCATTCTCGCCTCGCGTGGCACCGGCAATGCTTATACTTGAGCAGAGACCGCAAGTATGAGAACTGCTGCGCTCGCCGTTGTCCTCGTCGCGGCCCTCCCCTCCCTCGCGCTCGCCCAGACCCGGACCCTCTCGGACGTCGCGCGGGAGCTCAAGCAGGGGAAGCACGGCACCGCGAATTTCTCTGCAGTCGAGAGCACGATTCCCCAGCAACAGGACGTCTACTCGCCGCCGGTGGTGGAGGCGGAGGCACCGCCCCGCGAGCGGGAGACGGTCGTCCCGGCCGAGCCCGAGCCGTGGTTCTTCGGCTACGCCCCGGCCTACCCCGCGAACTACGGTGGCGACTATCGGCGCCACGCTCGGCGCCCCCTGGTTCCCACACACCGCCCTCCAGCGCGTGTCTCGGGTCCGCGGCCGACACCGTACTCGAGAGCTCATGCGACCGTCGCGAGGCCCGCCGCCGCCCCGATTCGCACCCCCATCGGGATGAAGCGGTACTGAGATCCCCTGAATGGTGCCGGAGGAGGGAGTCGAACCCTCATGACCCCCGAGAGGGTCTGGGGATTTTAAGTCCCCTGCGTCTGCCAGTTTCGCCACTCCGGCCCGTGGAATCGGGGTCAGCCCGCCGGGACGTCCCTCAGCTGACCGGCGAGCTGCTCAGCGGCTCGCAGGCTCCCGGCTGCGTACAGACGGAGAAGTCGACGACGGTGAGGCCCTGTTCCCCCTCGGCGACGTACGCCGTCGTGCCGGCCGCGGCGACGCCCCGGGCGATTCCCCGGGCGTCGTACCGCCCGCAGCGCTTCGGCTTCGCGGGGTCGGACACGCGGACGACGACGACGCCGCGGTTCCCGACCGCAAGGAGCACCGCCTCGCCGGCGAGCGCGATGCCGGAGGCCTTGTCCGTCGTCGGGTGATTGGCGAGGAGCTGCGGGTTCGCGGGGTCGGCGGCGTCGATCACGGTCAGGCCGGCGCTTCCGTCCGCGACGAAGATGACCGTCCCGGCGATCGCGAGGGCGAGGGCCTCTCCTTTCGTCGCGATCTGCCCGAGCTTCCGCGGCTGCGCGGGGTCGCTGACGTCGAAGCCGACGAGGCCGTTCCAGCCGTCCGCCACGACGACCTTTCCGCCCGGCGTCACGACCACCGAGGAGGCGTAGCCCTGCGTCTGCTGCTGACCGAGCAGCTTCGGGGCCGACGGCGTCGAGACGTCGACCACCGCGAGGCCCGCCTCGCCTGCGGCCACGAAGGCGAGAGGGCCCGAGACGGCGACGCCCTTCGCGGTCCCCGGCGTCTGCGCCGTGCCGATCACGGCCGGGTCGTCCGGCCGTCCGACGTTCACGACGACGAGGCCTGCGCCCGAGGCGGCGACGAACGCCAGGGTCCCTCGGACGGCGACGCCCGAGGCGCGGCCGAGGAGGTCCACTTTTCCGAGGACCTGCGGGTTCGTCGCGTCCGAGACGTCGGCGACCGCGAGGCCCCCTTCGCCGTCCGCGATGAAGGCCCGGCTTCCGGAGACCACGACGGTGCCGGCCGTTCCCGACGTCGGCGCCTGCCCCGTCCTCGGCGGGAAACAGCCCGTCGCCCCGTCGGCTGCGCGGGCGAGGAAAGCGAGGAGGGCGAGGGCGGCGAGAGGGCCGGTTCGTCGCACGGAAGCCTCCTGGTGACGCTCCGGCGCCGCTCGGCGTCGGACGAAGCCGCCGATTCCGGCGGCGGACGGGCTCAGGGATGGAGGCGACGGTCGGATTCGAACCGACGAATGAGGCTTTTGCAGAGCCTTCCCTTAACCACTTGGGTACGTCGCCCCTCGCGGGCCGGCGATCTTAGCATCGCGCTTCGGCCCGGGGCTCACGCGGCGGAAGGCCTGAACGGCCATTCGCGGGCGGCGCGCGCGCGGACGAGGAACGCGATCGTGCCGGCCCCCATCACCACGAGTCCGGCCCCCTTCAGCCCCTTTTCCGGCGAGAAGAGGACGAAGCCCCAGAGGACGAGGGCCACGAGGGCGGGGAGAGGGTAGAGCCACATCCGGAAGGGGCGCGCGGAATCCGGAAGCCGGCGCCGGAGGATCAGGGCGCCGCCGATCTGGGCGATGAACGGGATGATCGCGCGGATCGAGAGGATCGACATCACGACCGTCCGGAGGTCGACGAACGAGAAGAGCGCCGCGGCGCCGCCGAGCGCGAAGAGCGCGGCCGCCGGATAGCCGCCGGTCGGGTGGAGGCGGGCGAAGACGCGGAAAAAGTTGCCGTCCCGCGCCGCCGCCCAGAGGATCCGGGAGTAGCCGAGCGTCAGCGAGAAGACCGACGCGAAGGCGGTCCAGAGAATCAGGACGGTGACGACCTGGGCGAGCGGCCGCCCCGCCACGGCCGCGACGAAGTCCGAGACGGTCGACTTCGACGCCATCGCCTCCTTCGCCGGGAGAACCGACAGGATCGAGACGTTCATCAGGAGGTAGAGGAGCGCCACCAGGAGGATCGAGACGACGATGACGCGCGGGATCGTCTTCGTCGGCTCCACGACCTCCTCGGCCAGGTAGCAGATGTTGTAGTAGCCGAGGTAGTCGTAGACCGCGAGGATCAGGGCCGCCCCGAGGCCTCCGAGGACGCCGGACGGGCCCGGGAGGCCGGGGGCCATCTCGACGGGCGCCGCCCAGAAGCGGAAGACCTCGGGCTTCAGGTGCGGCAGCCCGAGCGCGATGACGATCCCGAGCGTCAGGAGGACACCGGCCCAGAGGACGACCGAGAACCGGCCGATCGCCCCGATCTTCCGGCAGAGGAGAAGGGTGACCGCGAGGCAGAGGGCCGAGGCGACGGGGGCCTCCCAGGCGGCCGGGATCGCGGGAAAGACGAAGTGGAGGTAGCGGGAGAACCCGATCGCCCCGGAGGCCATCGAGAGCGGCGCCGAGAAGACGATCTGGAAGAGGAAGAGAAACGAGACGAGCCGTCCCCACCGCTCGGCTCCGTACGCCTCCCGGAGGAAGGCGTAGGACCCCCCCGCCCGCGGGAGCGTCGCCGACAGCTCGGCCGTGACGAGGCCGTCGCAGATGGCGAGGAGGCCGCCGAGGATCCAGGCGCCGAGCGCCCGCCCTCCCCCCATCGCCGCGAGGATGAGCGGCAGGGTGACGAAGGGGCCGATTCCCACCATGTCGATGACGTTGAGCGCGGTCCCCTGCCAGAGGCCGATCTCGCGCTTCAGGGCGCCTTCAGGCGCCCGAGGTAGGCTCACCGCGCCACTGTAACTGATGCGGGAGCATCAGGGACATCCCGGGCGAACGGAGGCATTTTCATTGAGAATGAATCTCAACTCGAAACGCGCCGCCGCGCTCGCCGCCGCCCTCCTGTCCGCCCCCGCGTCGGGCCAGACACCTCCCCCGGAGCCGATCCCGATCCAGGACAACAGCTTTCTCCTGGAAGAGGCGTACAACCAGGAGGCGGGCGTCGTCCAGACGATCCAGACCTACACGCGCATTGCCGGCACCGGGGACTGGGTCTATTCCCTGACGCAGGAGTGGCCGGTGCCGGACCAGAAGAACCAGCTCAGCGCCACGTTCCAGTTCCTGGGCCTCTCCGGCCCGTCCGGCTTCTCGCGCGGGATCGGCGACGTCCAGCTCAACTACCGGTACCAGCTCGTCGGCGACGGCGAAGCCCCCGTCGCGTTCTCGCCCCGGGCGACGCTCGTCATCCCGAGCGGCAGCTCCAAGCGGGGGCTGGGCTCCGGCGGGCTCGGCCTCCAGATCGGCCTGCCCGTCAGCGTGGTCCTCTCGAAGAGCTTCGTCTCGAACACGAACCTCGGAGGGACGATCCTCTTCGGAGCGAAGAACGCCGACGGCGTCAAGGCGGATCTTCGGGGCGGTAGCGCCGGACAGAGCCTCATCTGGCTCGTCCACCCCAACGTGAACGTCCTCGTGGAGGCCGTCGTGGCGACGGCCCTCGTGTTCGGCGCGGACGGGGTGCCCGGGTGGCGCACGGAAGCGCTCGTCTCTCCCGGCATCCGCGCCGCGATCAACCTGCCCGGCCACCTCCAGATCGTGCCCGGTTTCGCGGTCCCGCTGGGCGTCGGCCCGAGCTCCGGGAAGAAAGGAGTCTTCGGCTACTTCAGCGTCGAGTTCCCCGTCTTCTGACGCGGCTCCCGGTCGGCGTCAGCCCCGCTTCAGGACGTCCTTCGCGATCGTGTTCAGCTGCATGAAGGAGGTTCCCTCGTAGATCTTCCCGATCTTGGAGTCGCGGAAGAGCTTTTCCATCGGGTATTCCTTCACGTAGCCGTAGCCGCCGAGGATCTCGAGGCCGCGGGAGGTGCAGTACTCGGCCACTTCGGACGCCTTCAGCTTCGCGATCGCGGCCTCGCGGAGGAAGGGCTTTCCGGCCTCCTTGAGCCGCGCCGCGTTGTAGACGGCGAGCCGGGCGCACTCGATCTCCATGTCCATCCGCGCGAGGTCGTGCTGGATCGCCTGGAACTCGGCGATCGGCTTCCCGAACTGGGCGCGCTCCTTCGCGTACTTCACGGCGTAGTCGAGCGCGGCGCGCGCGATGCCGACCATCTGGGCGCCGATGCCGATCCGCCCCTCGTTCAGGGTCTCGATGGCGATCTTGTACCCCTCGCCGACGTTGCCGACGACGTTCTCCTCGGGGACCTCGAGCTCCTCGAACGAGAGGGCCAGCGTGGAGGAGGCCCGGATGCCGAGCTTGTCCTCCTTCTTTCCCTTTGAGAATCCCTTCCACGCCGACTCGACGAGGAACGCCGTGATCCCCTTGTACCCCTTCGAGCGGTCCGCGTTCGCGAAGACGAGGAAGAGCTCGGACTCCAGGCCGTTCGTGATCCAGAGCTTCCCGCCGTTCAGGACCCAGCGGTCCCCTTTCTTCGCGGCGGTCGTCGCGAGGGCGAAGGCGTCGGAGCCCGAGCCGGCCTCGGAGAGGGCGTACGAGGCGACCTTCGACTTGGCGAGCTGGGGAAAGTACTTCTTCTGCAGCGCCGGACTGGCCCAGCGGAGGAGGGCGTTGTTCACGAGCGTGTTCTGGACGTCGACGACCACGGCGCAGGCGGCGTCGACGCGGGCGAGCGCTTCGATGATGGCGATCGAAGTCGTGAAGTTCAGCCCGAGGCCCCCGAGCTCCTCGGGGATCTCGATCCCCATGAGGTCCATCTCGAAGAACTTCCTGACGATCGCCGGGTCCATCAGGTTCGCGCGGTCCATCTCCATCGAGCGCGGCGCGATCGACTCGAGGGCGAACTGGTAGACCCCCTCGGCAAGCTCCTGCTCGTGCTCCTGGAGGATCGAGACCGGGGAAACGGCCGCTACGGCCGGCAGGGTTTCTGTGACGGACATGTCGAAAAAACCTCCGGCGGAAGGATAGCGAAAAACAGAGAGTGCCGGGCACGGACCCGGCGCCCGGTTTCCTCGGGGAAGAAAGCCCGACTAGAAGTCGTAGCGGGCGGCCAGCTGCCAGGTCCGCGGCGTGTTGTTGATGCCCGTCGGCACGCCGAACGAGGCACTCGGGATGTTCCCCGTTCCCCAGGTCGACTGGCCGGCGCTGATGAAGGGGTCGACGACGTTGAAGAGGTTGAAGACCTCGGCGAAGAGGGAGAGCTTTCCCGGCCCGAGCTCGAACCCGACGCCGAAGCGCATGTCGAACTGCGAGAAGTCGGGCTGCCGGTAGCTGTTCCGGAGGAAGTGGAACCCGTTCACCGTCGGACGGTCGGTGAAGGAATCGCCGTCGCGGTTCACGTCGGCGCCCGCCAGCGGGTTGTACGGAAGGCCCGTCCGGTAGACGTAGACGGCCGAGGCGAAGCCGCTGATCGTCTTCGTGAACTGATGGTCGTACGAGACGTTTCCGACGAACCGCCACCGGATGTCGCGGTTGGACCAGTTGTAGTTCTCCTGCGGGTTCGAAAGGTTCTCGAGCGTGAACCCGGCGTAGTTCCGCTCGTTCGAGTCCGAATCCTTGTCCTCGGACCAGGTCGCCGACCCGAAGAAGCGGAGGCCGTTCGCGAAGTTCTTGCGGGCCGACATCGTCACCGCCCCGAACACCGCCCTCGTGTTCGACTGGTAGACGGTGACCCGTCCGTACGCGGGATCGGGCCGGGTCGGAGACCAGCAATTGGCTTCGGGTGCCGCGAGCGGGCAGTCCTTGGCGGGGTTCGTCGACGGCGTCAGGTTCCAGTCGTTTACGCGCTCGAGGTCGTAGGTCTTCGCGTACTGGCCCGAGAGGCCGAACACGACGGTGTAGACCTCCTTCTCGAGGTCGAGGCTGACCCGGTCGGAGTGCGAGTTCCGATAGCTGGGATCCATCGAGAAGACGCCGGGGGTCGGGATCGACGTCCCGGCCGGGATGTTCCCGATCGGAGCGACGCCGACGGGGTTGAAGTTGGCACCCCAGCCGGGCGCGAGCGGGCTCGTCGGCTGGGTCGGGTTGTCCGTCGTGCCGCCGGCATTGAGGATGTACTGCGTCCCCTGGACGCCGTTCGACGTGTAGAGCTGCGAGAGGAGGATGGCCGGCGTCCGGTTCCAGTAGCGGCCGGCGGAGAGCCTCACGACGCTCCGGCCGTCCTTCTCGGGCGACCAGGAGATCGACAGCCGCGGCGACCACATGTTCTTCGTGTCGGGGATCTGCCCGTTCAGGGCGTACGTGCCGTTCGGCAGCATCTCGTTCAGGTTCAGGATCGGCGCCGTCGGGTTGTACTGGGCCTCGTACCGGAGACCGGCGCTGACCGTGAGCTGGGAGTTGACGTACCACTGGTCCTGCGCGAAGAACGCGAGTTCCTTCTGCGGGAAGTCGTACTGCCCGGCCTCGTCGGCCGTGAGCCCGTTCAGCCCGATGAACTGCCGGTACTGGTTCCACCGTCCGGCAAGGAGGTTCGCCTTCAGGATGGCGGAGGACGAGCCGGAGAAGACGTAGACGCCGCGCCAGTTCCCCTTGAAGGTCTGGTCCATGCTCGTGTAGTTGTAGTCGAGGCCCCCCTTCAGGGCGTGGGCGCCGAACAGGTAGGTGGCCGTGTCGGCGATCTCGTACCGCTTCTGGGTCGCGAGGATCGGGAGGAACGAGACGCCGCCGAACCGGTTCGTCGACCCGTACTGGACCTCGGTCAGCGTCGGCGAGTTGTCGTCCCGCGGCATGTCCTCGGTGGAGTACTGGCCGGTCAGGTCGTTGATGAAGCTGGACGAGAACTGGCCGCTCCACTGCGCGACGATCGAGTCCAGCTTGTCGTTCTCGAGGCCGTTGTACGTCGTCGAGTACTGCGAGCCGACGCGCGTTCCGTTCAGCCCGTCGTACTTCATGAAGTTTCCGCGGGCGGTGACGCGCTGCTGGTCGTTGATCTGGAAGTCGAGGCGGCCGAAGAAGATCTGGCCGTTCTGCTCCCAGTTGTAGGACGGGCCCGAGGTGAGCGCCGGGTACCTCGCGGCGATGTCGGGATCGGTGATGGCGTTGGCGACCGGCTGGAACGTCGACTGGATCTGCTGGTCGTACGACGCGAAGAAGAAGAGGCGGTCCTTCAGGATCGGGCCGCCGACGGAGGCGCCGAACTGCTTCGTGTCCTGGTCCGCGGGAATGAGGCGCGACGGGCTGACGAGCCCGAGCGCGAGGGCCGACGGGTCGGCCTGGTAGTCGGACACCATGCTGCCGGGACGCTGGTAGTAGAACGCCGAGCCGTGGAAGTCGTTCGTTCCGCTCTTCGTGACGACGTTCACGAAGCCGGCGCCCGAGCGCCCGAACTCGACAGAGGCGCCGGCCTGGATGACCTGCATCTCCTTGACCGACTCCTGGGAGACCTGGAACGGCGAGCGGCCCTCGGCCGCGCCGGCCGCGCCGCCGAAGAAGGCGTTGTTGTTGTCGACGCCGTCGACCGTGATGTTCGTGTCGATGCCGCGCTGGCCGGCGATCGAGAGGTTGCCGCGCTGCGTGTCGAGCTGGGTGTTCGGGGCGAGGAGGGCGAAGTTCGTGAAGTTGCGCCCGTTCAGGGGGAGCGTCTTGATGGCCTCGGGCGAGATCGTCGTCTCGAGCGAGGTCCGCGTCGTCTCGATCTCCGGCAGCGTGCCCGTCACCGTGACTTCCCTCGAGACGCCGGCGAGCTGAAGGACGAAGTCGACGGTCGGCGCCGACCCGATCGTGATGGTGACCGAGCGGGTCACCTTCTGGAACCCGGAGAGCGACGCGGTGACGTCCCAGGCGCCCGAGGGCATGTTCAGGATCCGGTAGAGACCCTTGGCGTCGCTCACCTGGACGAGCGTCAGGCCGGTCGCGCGGCTTTTCGCCTCGATCGTCGTGCCCGGGAGGGGCGCCCCGTCGGCGCCGGTCACGTTGCCGGCGATCCGGCCGGTCGTGACGTCGGTCTGGGCGACCGCCGGCAGGGCAATCAGAACGAGCGCGGCGGCGAGGGCGGCGCAGGACAGTCGTCGAACGTGGTTCATCGGCATCTCTCCTCTTTGAATGGTGGGGGACGTTTCGGGGAATCGGGACACGCGGACGCGAGTGTCGCGTCGCGGTGTAAATCCGTGATGAAGACCCATGAGTCGGGCGGAGCCTATGACACGGCGACCGAAGGCTCAAGGGCTCCGGCCAGCCGTTTTCGGGGGAACTTTGGATCCTATCAGCCCGGCCTGCCTCCCGCCGGAGGCCCCCCGGCGTCAGGCTCCCCGCCCCGGTTGCGGCCCGCGGGACATCCCCTAGACTCCTTCTCAACGGGAGGATCCATGACCGAGCCGTCGAGGTTTCTCGAGACCGTCAACCGGAACTTCCGGGCCGCCGCGGCCTTTCTCGACTACCCGCAGGGCCTGCTCGACCAGATCCGGGTCTGCAACAGCATCCTGAAGTTCCACTTCCCGGTCCGGCGCGAGGACGGAAAGGGGTACGAGGTCATCGAGGCATGGCGCGCCGAACACAGCCACCACAAGCTCCCCGTCAAGGGGGGGATCCGCTACTCGCCCGACGTGAACGAGGACGAGGTTCTCGCGCTCGCCGCGCTGATGACCTTCAAGTGCGCCATCGTCGACGTCCCCTTCGGCGGGGCGAAGGGCGCCATCCGGGTCGATCCGAGAACGACGTCGCCCGAGCAGCTCGAGCGGATCACGCGCCGCTACACGGCCGAGCTCGTCAAGAAGAACTTCATCGGGCCGGGCATCGACGTTCCTGCTCCGGACTACGGCTCGGGCCCCCGCGAGATGGCGTGGATCGCCGACACGTACGGCCAGTTCCACGCGGGCGACATCGACGCGGCCGGATGCGTCACCGGGAAGCCGATCTGGCTCGGCGGCATCCGCGGCCGGAAGGAGGCGACCGGACGCGGAGTCTTCTACGGCGTGCGCGAGTGCCTCAACGACGCGGTCCTCCTGAAAAAGCTCGGGCTTCCGGCGGGGGTCGCGGGCAAGCGGGTCGTGGTCCAGGGCCTCGGCAACGTCGGCTATTACGCGGCGAAGTTCCTCCAGGAGGCGGGCGCGATCCTCGTCGGCCTTGCCGAGTGGGAAGGCGCGATCAGCAATCCAAAGGGCCTCGACGTGGAGGAGGTCGTGAAGTTCCGGGCCGAGACGAAGAAGATCACGGGCTTTCCGGGAGCGACGAACCATGCCACGAGCGAGGAGGCGCTCCTCCTCGACTGCGACATCCTCGTCCCCGCCGCCCTCGAGAACGTCATCCCGGGTCGAATCGCGGAGACGGTGAAGGCGAAGATCGTGGCCGAAGCGGCGAACGGCCCCGTGACGGCGGACGCCGACGAGATCCTGAGGCAGAAGGGGGTGATCGTCATCCCCGACATGTACCTGAACGCCGGCGGCGTGACCGTGTCGTACTTCGAATGGCTCAAGAACCTCTCGCACGTCCGCTTCGGCCGGATGGAAAAGCGCTACGAGGAGACGGCGGCGGCGAGGATGGTCAAGTCGCTCGAGAACACGACGGGCAAGACGCTCACCGAGGCGGAGAAGGCGGGCCTGCTGCACGGCGCCGACGAGGAGGACCTGGTGAACTCCGGGCCTCGACGAGACGATGACGAATGCCTTCCGCGAGATCCGCGAGACCCAGGTCCGGTTCCCGAAGGCGGACCTGCGCTGCGCGGCGTTCATCAGCGCCATCGACAAGATCGCCCAGAGCTACATGTCGCTCGGGATCTTCCCGTAGGGCCGTTCAGGCGGCCGGACTGCCCGCCGGTGGGGAGAGGAAGCCGACGGCCCGGTCCTGCGCCGCGTCCATGACGACGCGCAGGACGAGGCCGCCCGTCACGGCCGGGACGTCGATGACCCGCACGACCGGCGCGAGGTCGGCGAACTCGGGCGCAAGCGCCGCGAGGGCGTTCGGCGACTCTCTCAGAAAGGCCTCGCCGAAGAGGACGTCGGAGTCGTCTGGAAAGAGCGGCAGGTAGCGGATCGAGGCCTCGACGAGGTCCTGGAAGAAGTGGGTCCCGAACGAGAGGTCGGGGACGTAACCGCCGCGCTTGCGGGCGATCTCGATCAGGACCGCCGTGTTGTTGATGTCGGAGTAACCGACCGGGACGCCCAGCTTCACGTCGCCCCGGCTTCCCCACCGCCCCGGCCCCATCAGGATGAACTGCCGGCGGGGCAGGATCCGGTTCAGGCGCCCGACGGCGCGCCCGACGCGCTTCAGGCTGGCGAGGTCGGGCAGGGCCTGGTAGCCGTCCGGGTCGACGTAGACGACGTGCGTGATCTCCGGGACGCGTCCGTGCGAGACGTACTTCCGCGCCTCGAAGACGACCCGCTCCGGCACCAGGTCGCGCGGGATCGGCTCGGACGCCTCCTCCTCCGCGAAGCTCTGGGGGCGGCACTGCAGGAGGTAGAGGTTCCTTCCGTCGGAGGCGAATTCGATGTCGACCGGGCCCCCGAGCGTGTCGGCGAGGAGCTTCAGGAGGGTCCGCATCCGCGCCAGGAACGGGGTCGACGAGAGGAGCCCGTCGAAGCTCGCGACGAAGAGGCGGCTCTTCTTCTCCCAGTCGACCAGCATCGGGCGGTGGAGCCGCCCGTCCTCGCAGACCGAGAGGACGTCGTCGAACCCCGGCAGCTCCGGGCCGCATCCTTCGACGAGGTCCGGGAGGTCCACCGTCTCGAAGCTCCGCGACTCCAGGTTGATGACGTCCACCTTCTTCGGCGAGTAGCGCATCACCTCGTCCGTCGTCACGTTGACCCTCAGGCCCGGCTGCCCCGGCGCGACGAGGACCGGGTAGTCGTCGGCCACGCGGTCCACGGCGCGGGTTCCGATGCCGGGGACGAGCCGGCAGAGGCCGTCCTCGCGCCCGATGCGCGCGGACCACCGGAACTCGTTGTTCGAGAAGGCCACGCCGGCGAAGGTCGGGAGGAAGTACTTCCCGACGCGGGTTCCGACGACCTCCTGGATCAGGATCCCCATCTCCTCGTGGACGTCGAGGAGCCCGCGCTCGGCCCGGTACTCGATCGGATCCGGGCCGAAGACCGACGCGTAGACCTCCGCCACGGCGTCCGTCAGCGCCGCGAGCCGCTCGGACTTCATCCCCTGGTTCGCGAGGAAGAGGCTCTTGTACTTTCCCGAGAACGCGGCGCCGACCCGGTCCTCGAGGAGGCTGGAGCTCCGGACGATGAGCGGCCGGTCCTCGAAGTCGTCGAGCGCCAGCGACAGCCCCTTCACGATCTCCGGCGGGAGGATCGAGTTCTTGAAAACCTGGACGACGTGCGGGTACTCGCGCCGGACCTGGTCGATCTCGAGGTACTTGCGGTTATAGAGGTCTTCGAGCTCGTTGAACTCGATGAAGTTCAGAATCCCGTCCGACGTCAGGTACCAGGTCTTGGGAGTCCGGATGTCACCGAGGAGCTCGGAGAACTCGGTCGACTTCCGGATGATCTGCGCGGCGAGGAAAAGGCCCGAGCCCTTCCCCCCGAGGCGGCCGTGGCTGCGCGGCGGGCAGACGACGTGCCGCGTCAGGTCGTGGAAGTCGCGGACCTCGATGTAGTCCTTGGCCGTGTCGATGAACTCGAGGTCGTCGGTCAGGAACCGCCGCGCGAGGCCGACGCGGAGCTCGACCTGGATGGCGCGCGAGAGCTCCCGGTCCTCGATCCCGGCGTTCTGGAACCGTCCGAGAGCCTCCGCGATCTCCGTCAGCGAGGTCCCCTGGTTCTCGACGGCTTCGATCAGGAATCCCGCCTTGTCGTCCTTGATCCACTTCTGGATCAGGTTGACGATCTCCTCCGAGGAGAGGTGCTGGGAGGCGATGCGGAACGCCTCGTCGGCCACGCTGCCGAGCGTGGAGAGATTCTGCCGCTCCATCGGGCGGTTCTCGTCGCCGTCGCCGGCCGGCCGCGCGCTCGTGAAGCGCGGGAGGAGGTCCTGCGCGGCCGAGACGCCGTTCCAGCAGAGGTGATTGATCATCCGCCGGGAGATCCTCACGAGGAGGTGCGAGTCGGTCTTCCGGAGGAAGTCGACGACGATTCCCCATTCTCCGCGCGGCGGCGGCCCCTTGTCGCCCGCCCCCTGCCATCCCTGGAGAGAGTCGAGCAGCTTCCGCTGGAGCAGGAGCTGGCCGAGCCGCTCGGCGACCGTGTCGAGAAGCTTCCGCTCCTCCTTCAGGAACGGCCCTTCGTCGCTCTCGGGCAGGGCGCGGCGGTAGAAGACCTCGACCTTGCCGATCACCTCGCCCTGCACCCTCACCGGCGAGGAGAGCGTCCACGGGGTCACGAGGAGGTTCGGCGTCTCGCAGGCAACGCCGTCCGCCTCGGCGCGGGCGAAGCACTCCGCCGGGTACTGCCAGCCGTTCGGGAGGACGTCGACGACGCTCCTCAGGATCTCGTCCAGCGCCGCGTCGTCCCGCCGGCAGATCTCGTTGACCCGGTAGAGGCAGGTCAGCTCGCGCGCCCGCTCCTGGAGCGCCTCGAGGATGCCGTCGACCCCGGGCCTCATCGCGTTCATCGCCCCCGGATCATCGCTCAGTTCGGGCCACAGGCACGAACCGGACCAGGATCCCTGGTTCTGCTGCGGAGAGGGTCAGAGGGGGAACCCGAAGCCGGGTTCCCCCTGACGATGTCAGACCCAGCCGCGGTCGTGGCAGGCCTTCGCCACGCGGCTCACCGCGATGACGTAGGCCGCGTCGCGCATGGTGAGCTTCCGGCTCTTCGCGAGGTCGGCCACCGCGTGAAAGGCCGAGGTCATCTTGGTGTCCAGCTTCGCGAGGACCTCGTCCTGCTCCCAGTAGTAGTTCATGTTGCACTGCACCTGCTCGAAATAGCTGCAGGTGACGCCGCCGGCGTTCGCGAGGAAGTCGGGGATGACGAAGATCCCGCGCTCCTGGAGGATCTTGTCGGCCTCCGGCGTCGTCGGCCCGTTCGCGCCCTCCGCGACGACCTTGACGCGGGGCTTGATCTTCTTCGCCGTCTCGCCGGTGACCTGGTTCTCGAGCGCGGCCGGGATCAGGATGTCGACGTCCTGCTCGATCCACGCGTCGCCCGGAAGCACGTCGTAGCCGAGGCCCTTCGCCTTGTTCTTGTCGATGCCGCCGAACGGGTCGGTGATCGTCAGGAGCGCGTCGGGATCGATGCCGTCCAGCTTCCGGAAGGTGTAGCTCGTCTGATCGGCCTGGTCCCACGACGAGACGCAGATCACCTTGCCGCCCAGCTTCTGGAGGAGGCGGACGGCGTACTGGGAGACGTTGCCGAAGCCCTGGACCGCGGCCACCGTCTTCGCGATGTCGAGGTTCAACCTCTTGAGGGCCTCGCGGACCGTGTAGATCACGCCGTATCCGGTCGCCTCCGTCCGGCCGAGCGAGCCGCCCATGCCGACGGGCTTGCCCGTGATGAACCCGGGGCCCTTGCCGCCGTGGATGACCTCCCACTCGTCCAGCATCCAGAGCATGTGCTGCGGGGTCGTCATGACGTCGGGCGCCGGCACGTCCTGGACGGGGCCCGACGTTGCGCGCCACCTGACGGAGCCAGCCGCGGCAGATCCCCTCCTGCTCGCGGGCGGAGAGATTGTGCGGATCGCAGATGACGCCTCCCTTGGCGCCGCCGAGCGGAATGTCGACGACCGCGCACTTCCAGGTCATCCACATCGAGAGGGCCCGGACCGTGTCGACCGTCTCCTGGGGGTGAAAGCGGATGCCGCCCTTCGAGGGGCCCCGGGCGTCGTTGTGCTGGACGCGGAACCCGCGGAAGACCTTCACCTTCCCGTCGTCCATCTTCACGGGGATGGCGAAGTGGTACTCGCGGAGCGGGAAGCGGAGCAGGTCGCGCGTCGGCTGGTCCAGTGCGAGGATGTCCGCGGACTTGTCGAACTGGGCCTGGGCCATCTCGAAGGGGTTGAACGCACTCTTCATGTGAAAAAGACCTCTTTCCTTTCTCCAAGGGTGACGGGGGCGGCGGCAGCCGCGTTTCGGCGGGCCATTCCAGCGCCGATGGTAGGACGGAACCCCCCTCCAAGGCGATGATCCGTTTGACTCAGGCCATCGGAAACGGCCGGAAAACGGCCCGAATCGGGATCCTTACGGATCAGCGCGGGAGGAGCTCGAGGACCGCCGGCGTCACCGCGCCGGCAACCGCCTCATGCCCGCCGGCGTTCCAGTGCATGTCCCCGAAGGGCAGATAGAGCGACCGGCCGGACCGCGCGTAGGCGTCCGCGAGGACCGGCGCGAGATCGAGAAACGGGATGCCGTTCGCTCGGCAGAAACCGCCGAGCCTCCGGCCCGGACCCCCGAGGTCGAAGCGGACGGCGTTCAGCCCGTAGCCCTCGACGGTGGCCCGCCAGTCCTCCGGCTGGACCTGGTACCGCTGGGGGAAGAAGAGGACGAGAAGCCGTGCGCGCGAGGCGCGCGCCGTCGCGGCGTACGCCGCGAGCGTCCTCTCCAGCCGCCCGAACGCCGCGTCCACCTCTTTCGGGGGCGGGCTCAGGAAGAAGCCGAGGCTGTTGACGCCGTCGAAAAGCCGGTGCGGCTGGTCGGCGCCGCGGGACGCGCCGATCGGCTGCGGGGGCGGGCCCCAGGCGAGCTCGAGGAGGCGAAGGGTGCGGTGGCGCGCCGTCAGGCTCGACGGGGCGCCGGGAGCCAGGGCCTCCGGCGGGAGCATGGACTGGAATTCGGGACGGTTGGGCGCGCGTGTGAACGCCGGCTCCCGTTCCATCTCGACCGCGCCGTCCTGGAGCGCGAGGCGGAACTCGCCGGGCGGATCGAGCGCGAGGTACGTCTGGGCGAAGTCGTTTCCAAAGGTGATCCCGAGGATCACGAGGGAGGGACGGTATCCGAGGCCGCTCGTCCTTAGCCACCAGAGGCCTGTGACCGGCTCCTCCGTCTCGGCGACGAGGACTTCCGCCGGAACGCCCGCCGCGAGGAGACCCTTCTCGAGTCGGCGCGAGAACGTCGCCTCCTGGTCCACGCGGTAACCGGCGGTGAAGGAATCGCCCATCGAGAGGATCCGGGCGGCTTCGGGCGACGGGTCGACCGCCGTCTCGGCGTCGCGCCGGAAGCCCTGCGCGTTGTTCCTCCAGCGGATCGTCCCGCCGAGCCCGTCCGTGAGCGTCCCGGCGAAACCCTCCTTCAGGAAGCCCCCCGGCCCCAGGTCGCCGGTCCGGACCGCGTCGCCGTAATCGGCGAACGTGGCGGGGCGCGCGGGGCGCGCGGGCCAGAGCCGCAGCCCGCCTTCCACGAGGGCGAGCGTCAGGAGCGCGGAGCCGAGGACGAGGAGCGGCGCCGTCGCGCGGGAAAGGAACGGGCGGCGCCGGTCGGACATCGTCAGTCGAGCGTGAAGGTCTTCTTCCACGCGTCGCCCTCGGTCCACGCCGGCTGCTCCTCGCGGAGGAGGACGTGGTTCTCGAGGACGAGGGCGTCCATCGAGGTCCTCATGAAGCAGCGATAGGCGTCCTCGGGCGAGCAGACGATCGGCTCGCCGCGGACGTTGAACGACGT
This sequence comes from uncultured Acidobacteriota bacterium, assembly GCA_963821435.1. Lineage (GTDB taxonomy): Bacteria > Acidobacteriota > Thermoanaerobaculia > UBA5066 > UBA5066 > DAOMFB01. Next base: position 342,028 of record CAWGDR010000009.1, on the reverse strand, counting down.
GTTCACGACGACCGGGCAGCCGGTTCGCCGGAGGAACGCCGCCAGGATCTCGTGGTAGAGCGGGTTCGCCTCGCGCCGGACCGTCTGGAGACGGGCCGAATAGTCGACGTGCGTGACCGCCGGGATCGTCGAGCGCGGCACGTTCAGCCTCTCGATCCCCCAGAGCGCCCTCTCGGCCGCCGTCATCTCGCGCCGGAGCGGCGCGGCCACGTCGGCGACGAGGAGCATGTAGGGCGAGTCGGCGTCGAGGTCGAACCACCTCCCCACCTCCTCGCGCATCACCGACGGGGCGAAGGGGCGGAACGACTCGCGGAACTTGATCTTCAGATTCATGACCGACTGCATCCGGGGAGAGCGGGGATCGCCGAGGATGCTTCGCCCACCGAGGGCGCGCGGGCCGAACTCCATCCGCCCCTGCAGGAGGCCGACGACCTTCTCGGCCGCCAGAAGCCCCGCAACAGTGTCGGGCAGCTCCTCCCGGGAAACCGTGCGAAACGGGTACTGGTGGGACTCGAGCCAGGCCGCAATTTCCTTCGAAGGGTAAGAGGGCCCGAGAAACGCGCCCGACATCCCGTCCTCGTATGGCGGAAGGGAATTCGAAGAACTTTTCGGTCTCCAGGTTCCCCTTTTCTCGGCACTCTCCCGCGGCATGCCGAGGTAGCGATGCCAGACCGCCAGCGCCGCGCCGACCGCGCCGCCGGCATCCCCCGCCGCGGGCTGGATCCAGAGGTCGTCGAAGGTCCTCTCCCGGAGGAGCCGCCCGTTCGCGACGCAGTTCAGGGCCACGCCGCCCGCGAGGCAGAGGTAGCGCGCGCCGGTCGTCTTCCGGACGTGCGCGGCCATCTTCACGACGATCTCCTCGGTGACGTCCTGGATCGAACGGGCGAGGTCCATCTCGCGCTGGGTCAGCCGGGATTCCGGCTCGCGGGCCGGGCCGCCGAAGAGCCGCTCGAAGCCCTTCCCCGTCATCCGGAGCCGGGAGGGGAAGTCGAAGTACTCCATGTTCAGGCGGATCGAGCCGTCGTCACAGACGTGGACGAGCCTGTCGCGGATTTCGCGGACGTACTTCGGCTCGCCGTAGGGCGCGAGGCCCATCAGCTTGTACTCGCCGCTGTTCACCTTGAAGCCGCAGTAGTACGTGAAGGCCGAGTAGAGAAGTCCGATCGAGTGGGGGAACCGGAGCTCCGAGAGAAGCGTCAGGCGGTTTCCCTCGCCGACGCCGACCGACGACGTGGCCCACTCGCCGACGCCGTCCATCGTGAGGACCGCCGCCGTCTCGAACGGCGACGGATAGAACGCCGACGCGGCGTGCGATTCGTGGTGGTCCCCGAAGAGGATCGGCGCCTCGGTCCCGAGTTCCTCGCGGATCTTCTCCTCGAGGAAGAGCCGGTTCGTCAGCCAGATCGGCATCGACTTGAGAAAGGAGGCGAAGCCGTCGGGCGCGTACTCGAGGTAGGTCTCGAAGAGCCGCTCGAACTTCAGGAGCGGCTTGTCGTAGAACGCGACGAAGTCGAGCGCCCTCGCGTCGAGGCTCCCCGCGGAGAGGCAGTACGCCGCCGCGTTCTTCGGGAACTCGGCGTCGTGCTTCTTCCGCGTGAAGCGCTCTTCCTGCGCGGCGGCCACGATCTCGCCGTCGAAGAGGAGACACGCCGCCGAGTCGTGGTAGTAGGCCGAGAGGCCGAGGACCGTCTTCGCCACGTCAGAACAGCGTGTAGATGAAGGGGGCGATGACGCTCTTCTCGGCGACGAGCAGCAGGAACCCGATCAGCACCATCAGGAAGACGATCGGCGCAAGCCAGAACTTCTTCCGGTACTTCAGGAATTCCCAGAGCTGGCCGAAGACTTTGGTCCTGCCCACGTCAGAAGATTCTCTCAAAGTGCCGGGGATCCCGGTTTCTCTCGGGATACGGCGTCCACATCGACGGCGGCGGGGCGCCCCGCCGCCGCAGCTCGTCGCGCCCGAAGAGCCGGAGAACGAGGCCGAGCGGCGTCAGGATCAGAAAGAAGACGATCGACAGGAAGACGAACGCGTTGACCCGCCCGAGGATCTTCGCGAAGGCGAGCCACGCGCGGTGCGGTCCCGCGAGGAGCGACGGCGCCGCGGCCCCGAGGAGCACGAGCGCCGCCCCCGGAACGCCGAGCGCGAGGCCCCAGCCCGTCCGGTGGCGCCAGAAGGCGAGGAGCCCCCCGAGCAGCGTGAGGAGGCCGCCCACGACGAGCCCGAATTTCCGGTCCGCGTTCACCGCGCGATGGTAGCAAGTCCGTCCCGACGCCTCGCGAGGACCTCGAACCGTTCCTTCAGCCTGAGGAACGGCCGCTCGATCACCAGGTACGAAAGCGACGACCAGAGGAAAATCGCCCCCAGGAACCAGACCGCGAGAAGGGCGTCCCGCGACCAGCCGGGCCAACCCGAAAGGGCGGCCGAGAGGGGACCCTTCGCCGGATCGTAGAGCCAGTAGATGGCCGGCCGGTGCCAGAGGTAGATCCCGTAGGAGATCCGGCCGATGAATACGACCGGCGCGAGCGAGAGGAGCCGCACCGGAAGCGACGCCGGGGCCGAGCGGAGCCAGAGGATGCCGAGCGCCGTCAGGACGCCGACGAGGGAGTAACCGAAGAGGCCCACGTTCCGTTCGCTCGCGTCGCAGAGCGCGTAGGTCGCCGCGGCCGCCGCCGCGAGGCCGAGGAAGACGACGTTGCGGTGGCTGTTCACCCGCGCGCGGATCCGCGCGAAGAGGGCCGTTTCCTCCGCCAGCGCCGCGAGACAGCCCCAGAGGATGACGTCGAGGTGGGCGTCCGGCCGCGCGCTGAGCCGCGGGAACCCCGTCAAGCCCCGGCGGACCAGGACGACCCGCCAGACGGTCACGGCGACGATCACCGCGGCCGCCACGGCGGCCCACGCCGCCGGCCGGAGCCTCCGGCCGAGCGGGGGCCAGAGCGCGTAGAACTGTTCCTCGATCGAGAGAGACCAGCTGACCGGGGCTCCTCCGGTGGAGGGCATGGCGCCCGCGGCGAGGACGATGTTCGAGATCCAGAGCACCGACCAGAGGACGGAGAGAGGCGGATCGATCCGCGTGAAGAAGAGGACGGCAGCCCAGGCCCAGAGTGCCGGCACGATCCGGAGGAGGCGCCGCACGTAGAACCGCCCGAGGGCGATCTCCCCGGTCGCGCGCTGCTCGGCCCTGAGAAGGGAGGTGATCAGGTAGCCGGAGAGGACGAAGAAGATGTCCACGCCGAAGTAGCCGAGGCGGAACGGCGGGAGCGCTTCCAGCGCGCTGTGCTCGCCGACGACGAGGGCGATGGAGAGGGCCCTCAGGCCGTCCAGCGCGGGGATGTACGTCCGTGCCTCCCTGGCGGAGGCGCCTCTCGTCATCGTGCGGGGTCCTCGAGGACGCCCTTCGAGACGAACTCGGCCAGGCGCCTCGCGAACCGGTCCGAGCCTGCCGCAGAGAAGTGGCAGGGATCGCCGAGGTCGGCGTCCGGAGGGCCGCCGTCCGGGAACGGCTCGACGAGCTGCGCCCTCCCCTCCCCCGCGAGCCTTCTCATCTCCGCGTTGAACCGCTCGAGCCCCTTCCGGGCGCCGGCGACGGTGAGCCCCGGGCACCACCCCTCGATCCACCGGGTGTCACGAAGCGCGTGGTCGCTTCGGACGCGGAGCACCTGAGGTACGAGCACTACCCGCGCCCCGTGAGCGGAGGCGACGCCGATCGTCGACAGGAGGTTGCGGCGGTAGGCGGCGACGGCCTCTGGCGGGATGTCGTCTTTCCGGCTCCCCCCGGTCCACGAGTAGGACGGCGCAAACCCTTCCGCGGCGTCGGCGCGGCCCGGGCGGAGGAGGTCGAGAAGCGATTCCAGGAAGAGGGAGCGGGAGACGAGCCTTATCGGCACCGGCGCCGCGCCCGTGACGCGGGGCAGGACCTCGAGGTGACCGGCGCTGTAATCGGGCGTGAAGGGCTCGTGCCCCGCGGGCTGGAGGTCGTTCACCCCGGACATGACGACGACGAGGTCGGGCTGGACCTCGACGTCCCGGATCTCCAGGGACACGAGGCTCTCGAGGCTGGTCCACCCCGGAAAGCCCGCGTTGGCGACGTCGACGTCCTTCCCCGCGAGGAGCGTGCCGAGCCGGGCCGGCCAGGTCGCCGCGTTGTTCTCCGCGAGGAGGTCGAACGTCGAGGAACCTCCCTCGCAGACGATCCGGAAACGGCCGGGAGGCTTCGGCATCGCGAGATCTAGGACGTTCGTTCCCCGTTCGCCCCGGGCGTTGAAGACGACTTCCTTGCCCGCCGCGCGGAGGATCGCGTTCGGGCGTCCCGACACCACGAGCATCGGGTGAAGCTGGTAGGCCTTTCCCACCTGCCGGACGAATACCGTGTACGCCTCGGCCCGCGTCGCGGGCCAGGCGCCGCTTCGGATCCGGCGCGCGACACGGCATCCCCCCTCGGCGAGGAGGAAGAGCCCGACCGCGATCGCCGCGGGAACGAGGAAGGCCGAAGCGGCCGACTTGAGGAGCGGTGCCTGCTTCACGACGGGTCCATCGTACTCACGTCCGGCCGGACGAGGCCCGCGGCCGCGTAGAGGCACGTGAGCGGCATCAGCGGTACACGGTATCGGTCGTCCGCCGCGTCCGTGCTGGAGGAGGCCGCGATGAGATACCCCGCTGCGGCGAGGAGGAGCGCCTGCGCAGCGCGCCGTCCCGGGCGCCAGCACCGCACGGCTCCGAGGAGGCCGAGCCCGGCGAGGACGGCGAGCTGGAGGACGAGGAGGCCTGAGACCGCAGCGAGGACAGGATGCTCGGAGACGAGCCGGCGCGCCAGCTCCCCGATCTCCTGCTCCTCGTAGAGACGCCGGATTTCCGGTCCGGGCCGGACGAGATCGAACCGGGAAGCGAGGATCAGGGACGGCGGCGAAAGGAGCAGCAGGAGGCTCCCCCGGGCGAACACGGCGACCGTGGCGAGCGGATGGGCCCTGAAGATCTCCGCCGCCTCCCGGCGCCATTTCCGGTCGAGCTCGAAGAGGCCGAGGCGGGCCGTCCCGGGGAAAAGCTCCTCGTACCGGCGGCCGCCGAAGAGCTCCGCTTCGGAGGCGGGACCCCGGAACCGGAAAAACGCCTCCCGGATTCCGAGGCGCTCCTGCGCGACCGTGAGCGGGACTCCCTCGACGCGGGCCACGACGGCGGCCGCCCTCCGGTGGAGCAGCTGGTGGCCCGAGACCGGGGCCAGCGCAAAAGAGCCCGCCACCCGGGCGTTTCGCGCCATCCAGCCGCCGACGAGCAGCGCCGGAGACAGGAGGAAGGCCAGGACGGCGGCGGCAATCCGGGGTCCGGGCGTCCGCCGCGCGAGGAGTACGGCGAAGAGCAGGAGCGCGAGGACCGGGAGGAGGAAACCGAGGATCGGGCGGACGAGCGTGGCGAGCGCGAGGGCCAGCCCTCCGAGAAATGCGGTGGACGGGCGCCCGGCGGACCTCCCGACGAAGGCGACGAGCGCAGCGAGGCCGAGGATCAGGAAGAGGCCGAACAGCGTTTCGGACAGGATCTCGAGAGACCGGCAGAACGAGCCCGGCTCGAACGAGAGGAGGACCGCAGCCCAGGCGGCGGTGCGAGCCCCGAAGGGCTCCGCGAAGAAGGCCAGCAGCGCGAGCGCGGTGGCCGCCGAGAGAACCGCCCCGAGGACCGAGACGACCCAGAGGCGTTCGCCGAAGACGGCGAGGACGAGCGCGAGAAAGGCCGGGTATCCGGGGGTCCGCACCAGCTCCGGCTCGTCGGGCCGCCCGGGGCCGGCCGCGAACCTCCCCGTCTCGAGAAGCGCCCTCGCGGGGCCCAGGTAGGTCGCGCTGTCGAGGTAGAAGCCGGATCCCGGACCGCGCGCGAGGAGGATCGCGAGGAGGATCAGCTTTCCGGCGAGCGCGAGCCCGACGAGTCCCGCCGCGAGCCGCCGATTCACCGACGCGCTCCCTTCAACGCGCGCCGGCGAGGTACCGGGAGCCCGGCGCGGTCAGGGGATCCCCTTTCGCGCAGAGCGGGCAGGCGGCCGGGTCCCACGCGGGGACGTCGAGCGACAGGAGCGCCCGGAACGGCACGCCGTCGACGGCATCCGCCTTCTCCGCAGCAGCGCGTCGGTCCACGCCGCCGACCGCGGCAGCGCGTCGGTCCACGATCGCCCCGCAGGCGACCGGCACGGCCCCCGCCCTCTTCAGGACCGCGAGGACCTCGCGCGTCGACTTCCCCGTCGTGACGACGTCCTCGACGACGACGATCCGCTCCCCGATCTCGAGGGCGAAGCCCCGGCGCAGGGCGAAGGCCCCGTCCACGCGCTCCGTGAAAATCGCGCGGACCGAAAGTCCCCGCCCCACCTCGTGCCCGATGATGACGCCGCCCATCGCGGGAGAGACGACGGCCGCGGGCGAGAACTCCGCGAGCCTTTCGGCGAGCGCGGCGCCGAGAGCGGCGGCGCGGTCGGGCCACATCAGGACCCTCGCGCACTGGAGATACCGGTCCGAGTGCAGGCCGGACGAGAGCTTGAAGTGTCCCGAAAGGAGAGCGCCCGTCGCCTCGAAGTGGCGGCGCACGTCGTTCGCGTCGATCATTCGGGCTTCTCGTCGCGGCGCAGGCCGTAGCGCTCGATCTTCTTGTAGAGGTTCGAGCGCGGCGTGTCGATGTCCTCGGCCGTCCGGGTGACGTTTCCGCCGTGCTCGACGAGCTTCGCGACGAGGTACCGCCGTTCGGACTCGTCCTGAAAGGCCTGGAGCGTCGGGATCGAGAGCAGCTCGCCCCAGAGGTCGGCGCCGGGCAACGGGGCCGGCGCCGCCGGCGCCGCGCCTCCCTCGGGAACGCCGACGACCTTCCCCCCCCGGACCACGACGGGCGGAGCTCCCGAGGGGGGCGGGCCTCCGGCGGGCTCGACGTCGGCGGCATCGATCACATCCCCGTCGAACATGATCATCAGCCGTTCGACGTGGTTCTTCAGCTCGCGGACGTTCCCGGGCCACGGCCGCCGGGCCAGCGCCTCGAGCGCCGCGTCCGAGAAGCGCTTCGGCCGGTAATTGTTCGCGCGGGCGAAGAGGTCGGCGAAGTGGAGGACGAGCGCCGGCACGTCCTCCGGGTGGGCCGCGAGCGGCGGGGTCCGGAGCGGCAGGACGTTCAGCCGGTAGTAGAGATCCTCGCGGAACCGGCCGCTCGCGATCAGATCCGGCAGCTCGCGGTTCGTGGCCGCGATGACCCTCACCTTCACCTTGACGACGCGCGGGCTGCCGACCGGCTCGACCTCTCCCTCCTGGAGGACCCGGAGGACCTTCGCCTGGGCCGGGGCCGACATGTCGCCGACCTCGTCGAGGAAGATCGTCCCGCCGTCGGCCTCGACGAACTTCCCGGTCTGCTTCCGGTCGGCGCCGGTGAAGGAGCCGCGCTCGTGGCCGAACAGCTCCGACTCGATGAGGGAATCGGGGATCGCCGCGCAGTTCACCTGGACGAACGGGCCGTTCCGGACCAGGGACCCGTCGTGAAGCGCCCGGGCGACGAGCTCTTTCCCGGTGCCGCTCGGACCGACGACGAGGACCGTCGCCGGCGTCGGCGCGACCTTCGCGATGTCGGCCATCAGCCGCTTCATCGGCTCCCCCGCGCCGACGAGCCGGGTCACGCCGAGGCGCTTCTTCAGCTCCTCGTTCTCGCGCGCGAGGCGCGTCGTCTCGAGGAGGCGGCGGAGCGCGTTCAGGACGTGCTCGGAGGAGACCGGCTTCTCGAGGAAGTCGGCGGCGCCGGCCCGGACCGCCTCCATCGCCGTCTTCACGTCTCCGTGCCCGGAGATCATGACGACGGGCGTCGCGACGCCGCGGGCGCGGATCTTCGCGAGCGTCTCCAGCCCGTCCTGTCCCGGCATCTTGATGTCGAGGAGGACGGCGTCGTGATCCGGCGCCTCGGAGACGGCGTTCACCCCGGACGCGACGGCCGTCACGTCGTACCCCTCTTCGGCGAGCAGGGTCCGGAGCGACTCGCGGATGTCGGCCTCGTCGTCGCAGATCAGGATCCGGTGCGCCATCGAACGGAGGATAAAGGATCGGGGCGACGGGCGGGCGCTCAGGCCTTCCGGCGCCACGACGTCGCCGAGCGGTACGCGGCGACGAGGGGCCGGAACTCGAGAAGCCGGGCGCGCAGGCGGGAAAAGGGGGACCGGCGGAGCTCGGCGAGGGCCTCCGCGTCGCCGGCATGGCTCCCGGCCGCCTCCTGGATCTGCCGCTCGACGAGCGGCCCGAGCCAGGCGAGGTAGTCCGACGCGGAGGCGAGCGCCTCGAACCGGAGGTCCGACGGAGCGCGGCCCGCGACGCGGCCGATCGCCTCCCGGTAGATCTGGAGGAGCCTCTCGACGACCGGGCCAAGGCCGCATTCCCGCCGGACGCGGGCGGAGACGCGGGCCGCGTCGTACCGGTCGTAGCGGGCGATCTCGCGTCCGATCCTCTCCGCCGCGAGGGGCCCCGTCAGCGCCCCGAGGCCGAAGTTGAGGTCGCGAAGCCCGTCGAACCGGTCCGAGTCAACGAGCGGACCGCTCCCCTCGCGGTCGCACAGGACGACGGCGGCGCCCACGGCCATCGCCTCGAGCGCCGCCCTCCCGCGGGCGAAGACGAGGTCGTAGGCCGGGAGGACCTCTTCCGGCCGGTCGAGGACCCGGCCGGACAGCCCGCCGGCCACGTCGACCGGCAGGCGTGCCTCCTCGCAGGCCCGCCGGACGGCCGAGAGGAAGGAGGTCCCTTCCTCCGCCTGGTTGCTGAAGACGAGGGCGCGGGCGGGCGCCGCGGGAAGGGGCGGGCGCGGCCGGAACCTCTCCATGTCGACGAAGTTCGGCAGGATCTCGACGTCCCGGGCGGCGATGCCGTGCTCGAAGACGAGGCGGTCCTTTCTTAGGGAGTCGACGGCGACGTATCGTCCGATCGTCGGGAACCGGGGCGGCGCCTCCTGCCACGGGAGCCAGCCGTGGCAGACGTAGATCGCCGGGACCTCCGGGAACCGGAGCATCGCCGTCATCGCCTCGAGGTGGTGCTGCCCGTGGATGACGGACGGCGCTTCCCCGAGCCGGTCGAGCGACTCGACCACCGGGATCCCCGCTCGGCGGATCTCGTCCGCGACCTCCCCGAGCCACGGCGACCAGACGACGGGCGTCTGGCCGAGGCGGCGGAGAGCCTGCGCGAGGTCCCGCGTGTAGAGCTGCGTCCCCCCCCGCACCGCGAGCTCGCGGCAGGTGATCAGGACTCTGAGAGGGGCTTCGGACGCCATCCTGATCGTCGAGAATACAGGGGGCGCGCGGCCGGCCGGGGGTCAGCCGCCCGCGGCGTCCGCTCGCTTCTTTTCCACGAACCGGGCCATCGCCGAGAGGCTCCGGAGATTCGACGGGACGACCTCGGTGTCCGCGACCACGAGGCGGAACTCTTTCTCGAGGAAGGCCACCACGCGGAGCAGCTCGATGGAGTCGAGGATGCCGTTCTGGACCAGCGGCAGGTCGGGATCGACGGAGCGGGCCTCGGCGATCTTCAGCTCCTGGTCGAGGAAATCGCGGATCCTGTCGACGACGGTCATCGGGACTCCTTTGAGGTGCCGCTTCCTTCGGCCGCGGCGCGAAGGGCCTGCCGGTCCACCTTTCCGGTGGAGGTCAGGGGCAGCACCGGCACGAAGACGAATCGGCCGGGGATCATGTACTTGGGGAGCGTCTCGGCGAGAAGGCGGCGGAGCCGCGCCTCCTGCTCGCCCTCTCCCGCGGCTCCGGGAGGCGCGACGAGGAACGCCACGAGCTCGTGGTCCCGCCCGTCCGGTCCGTCGACGTCCGCCGCGACGACGGCGCCGTCCCCCAGTTCCCCGGTCCGGTGGAGCGCCGTCTCGATCTCCCCGAGCTCCACGCGGTAGCCCCGCACCTTGACCCGGTGGTCGCGGCGGCCGTGGAAGGAGTAGTTGCCGTCCGGCTGGCGGCGGACGAGGTCGCCCGTCCGGTAGAGGCGATCGGAGAGCTCCGGGTGGAGAAAGTCGGGGACGAACCCCGCGCGGGTCAGGTCCGGGTCTCCCCAGTAGCCCTCCATCAGCGTGCCGCCCCGCATCAGGAGCTCGCCGACTTCCCCGTCGGGCAGCGGCTTCAGGTCGCCGTCCACCACGGCCCCCTCGCAGTTCTCGCAGTCGATGCCGATGGGGATCGCCGCGACGTCCCAGGAGCCGGCCGCCGGGACCTTCCAGTACGTGCAGACGTTGGTCTCGGTCGGCCCGTAGAGGTTGTAGAGCGAGACCGCCGGATCGAGCGCGCCCTGCAGCGCGCGGAGCTCGTCCGCCGGGTAGACCTCCCCGGCGAAGAGGACCGTCCGGAGCGACGGAAGCGGCCGCTCGCCGAGCCGACCCATCCGGAGCATCCGGCGGAGGGCCCCGGGGACGGAATACCAGACCGAGACGGCCTCCTTCTCGATCAGGTCCGCCGACGCCATCGGGAACCGCGCGGTCTCCTCGTCGACGACGACGACCCGGGCGCCGGCGCCGGCCGAGGCGAAGAGGTCGAAGGTCGAGAGGTCGAAGTGGAGCGGCGCGTGGTTCGACACCACGTCGCCGGGGCCGAGCTCGAAGCGCCACGCCCCCCATTCGGCGAACGACAGGGCGGCGCCGTGCGACACCATCACGCCCTTCGGGACGCCGGTCGAGCCGGACGTGTAGAGGATGTAGGCGAGGTCCCGGACGTTCGGCGACGGCAGCGCGCCGACGCGGGGCGCCGGGTCGCCGGCGCCGCCCGGGTGGATCTCGATCGCGGAGATCCCCGGCACCGCGCGGCAGACGGCCTCGACCGCGCCGGCGGTTTCCCGGGAACCCAGGATCGCCGCCATGCCGCAGTTCTGCGCCAGGGCGGCGGCGCGGGCCGGCGGCGCCATCCGGTCGATCGGAACGTAGGCGGCGCCCGCCCGGAGCGCGCCCCAGACCCCCGCCACGGCCTCGACCGACTTCGGCGCCAGGACCCCCACGCGCGCCCCGCGCGTCACACCCCGCGCGACGAGCTCTTGGGCGACGGCGGCGCTCGCCCGGTCGAGCTCGGCGTACGACAGGGCCCGGCCGCCCGGGACGGAGACAGCGATCCTCTCCGGTTGAGTGCGGACCGACCGCTCGAGCAGATGGACCAGCGAGAGCGCCACCGTTCAGAGCCCCAGGTGCCGGGCGATGAGGTGCCGCTGGATCTCCGAGGTTCCGGAGTAGATCGTCCCTCCCACCGCGTCCCGCAGGTCCCGCTCGATCCCGTACTCGGACATGTACCCGTATCCCCCGAAGATCTGGATGGCGTCGAGGCTGGACTTCACGAGGCACTCGCTGATGTAGAGCTTGGCCATCGCCGACTCCATGCTGGCGCGCTTTCCCTGGTCCTTCAGCCAGGCCGTCCGGTAGAGCAGGAGCCGCGACGTCTCGAGCCGGACCTTCATGTCCGCAATCTTGTTCGAGACGGACTGGAACTTCCCGATCGGCTGCCCGAAGCGCTGCCACGACCGGGCGCGCTCGACGCAGGCGTCGAGCTGACGGTCGAGCGTTCCGACGTTCGCGGCGAGGATGCAGGCGCGCTCGTAGTCCATCGAGCTGTTGAAGATGGCGGCCCCGGCCCCCTCCTCTCCCAGCCGGTCCTCCTCGGCCACCTCGCAGCCGTCCAGGAAGACCTCGCCCATCGGGGAGGTCCGGAGCCCCATCTTGTCGACGTTCCGGCCGACCGAGAGGCCCGGCGTCCCCTTCCGGACGAGGAACGCCGAGATCCCGTCCGGCCCCAGCGACCGGTCGACCGTCGCGAAGACGACGAGGAGGTCGGCCTCGGGGGCATTCGTGATGAAGATCTTCGAGCCCTTGAGCGCGTAGCGGCCGTCCCGCCGCGTGGCCGTCGTCGCGACGTTGAAGGCGTCGGAGCCCGACCCCTCCTCGGTCATCGCGTGAACGGCGACCCACTCGCCGCTGACGAGGCGCGGGAGGCACCGCTCCTTCTGGGCCCGGGAGCCGAAGCGCAGGATCGGGATCTCCGCGCTCCAGACGTGGGCGTTGATCGAGAAGATGAGCCCGTTGTCGCGGCAGCCGTAGCCGAGGCCCTCCATCGCGGCGACGGTCGTGAGGAGGTCGTGCCCCGTCCCCCCGTACTCCTCCGGGATCGGCAGCCCGTGGAGGCCGAAGCGCGCCGCCGCCCGCCATTTCTCGCGCGAGAAGCGGCCTTCCCTCTCCTCGCGGAGGAGGTCGCCGTTGAGCTCCTTCCCCGCGAAGTCGGCGACGCTCCGCTTGAGCTCCTCCTGCTCGGGGGTGAAGCTGAAGTCCATCATGTGGTCTCGGTCCTCCCGGCGGCGGACGCCCCGCCCGTCAGTGAAAGGGCCAGAAGTGCTCCGCAGAGTACTGCAGGTTCCGGGGCCGCTTCGCCATGACCTGCGCCGGGTTCCCGCGGACGATCGCATACGGCGGCACGCTCTTGGTCACGACGGAGCCCGCGGTGACGACGCACCCCTCGCCGAGCGTCACCCCGAGCAGGACGATGGCGCCCGTCCCGACGAAGACGTGGTCCTCGATCGTGATCGGGCCGGTGATCCCCTCGAAACCGGGCGAGAAGACGTCGTGGCTTCCCATCACGAGAGCCACGCGGTACGCGATCGCGACGTCGTCGCCGACCGTCAGGTCGTCCATCCCCGCGCCGACGACGAGACAGTCCATCTGGAACGTCGACCGCGCCCCGATCCGGACGCGGCCGCGCCCTCCGAAGACCTTCAGGCCGTGGTGCAGGCTGGATCTCTCCCCGATCTTCCAGCCGAGGACGTGGCGGTAGTACGAGAGCCGGAGGGCGTGGCCGGGCAGGGGCCCGACGATCCGGTTCGCTCCGAAGAGGGCGAGGCTCCGCAGGAGATACCTCGTTCGCTCGACGGCGCCGCGCCGGATGTCGACGTGAGCCGCTCCCGCAAGAGACGACCTCGCGCCGCCCGGCTCGGGGATCCCGTCGCTCACGACGCCACGGCCGGAGGGGCGATCGACGCGAGGAACGCCTCGAGTCCGCGCTCCCGGAGCTCCCGGAACACGCAGGCGAGGAGCCCGGCCAGGAGGGCGCCCGCGATCGAGACGATCAGCGTGACGAGGCGTTTCGGGCGGACGGGCTTCGCCGACGCCGAGGGCTTCTGGACGATCGAGACGTTCGTCACGTGGCGCTGATCGAGCGCGGCGTCCATCCGCGCCTTTTCGCCCCGTCCGAGGTACATGAGATACCGCTCCTCCGCCGAGTGAATCAGCCGCTGCCGGCGCGTCGCCTCGACGGCGGCTTCGTCGAGCTGCCGGAGCCGGGAGCGGGAACGGGCGAGCTGCTCCTCGAGCGCCCGCTGCCGCTCCACGATCCCCGCCTTCTCGGACGCGAACTTCACCCGCTCCTCCTCCGCGGCGAGAAGCGCGGGGCTCCGTTCCCGGACGCTCTGCCGCTCGGCGCCGAGGGCGGCGCGCGCCGCCTCGAGCTTCTTCCGGTTCTCGACGACCGGGGGCGCGTCTTCCCGGTAGCGCGCCTCCAGCCGGATCTGGTCCAGCTCGAGGCGGAGGGCCTGCGCCTTCAGCTCGTTCAGGGTCGGCTCGGCCGGGGCGATCGCGGCCGCCGACGACGGCGACGAGAGCGCGTCGCTCACGGCGCTCTCGTACGACCGGATCCGGCCGTCGAGCTCGAGGAGCCGGCGGCCGAGGAGGTCCGACTCCTCGCGGAGCTTCGCCTCGCTCTGAAGCTGGATCTCCCGTTCCTTGGGGACGTCCACCGCGCCGGCCCGCCGCTTCAGGGCCTGGAGCGCCTCTTCGTGTTCGGCGAGCTCCTTCTCGAGGAGCGCGGACTGCGTCGAGAAGAACGGGACGACGCCCCCCGGACCGTGGATCGTCACGTGCCGGTCGAGGTAGTGGACGAGAAGGTTGTCGAGGATCGCCTCGGCGACTCTCGGGTCCCGGGCCTCGACCGTGAGGACGAGGACGTTCGACTCCTTCAGGCGCTCGGCCGAGATCGACCTCGCGAGGCCCAAGAGCGCCCGCTCGGCCGCCGAGGGCGCCGGGACCCCGTGAACGGCGGCGTAAAGGGACTCGTAGCCGCGGAGAGGCGCGAAGAGGAGGCGCAGGTACCACGGGGGCGGCACCTTGTCGAGCCCCGTCGCTGCGACCGTCGCGGACAGGACCTCCGCGCTCGTCAGGATGGCGATCTCCGAGTTGACGTCCCGCTCGGTCACCCCCTCGGAGATGACCGTCGTGGCGTCGGTCGGGTCGGCGTCCAGCTTCGCGGTCAGCCTCGTCTTCTGGATGAGCACGGCGGCGCGGGCCGCGTACATCCCCGGCCAGAAGAACGCGAAGGCCTGGACGAGCACGAACGTCGCGAGGACAACCGCCCAGAACTCCCGGCGCCGCCTCCGCATGAGATCGCCCATGCGCCGGAGGGCCTCCGCGAAGCCGGCCACCTCCCCCGTCTCGGCGCTCACGCCCGCGCCTCCTTCCACGACACGGCGTCCTTCGCGGGCGCGCGCGGCGCGAGCTCCAGCTCGATCGCGTCGTCGAGACCCTGGACGAACGGCTCCCACCCGAATTGGGCGGCGCTCGCCGGGCCCTGGGCCGCGAGCGAAGCGTGCAGACCCGGCTCGAACGCGAGGCGGAGCATGGCGTCGGCGAAGGCGCGCGGGTCGGGGGGGGCGAGCAGGCCGTCCTGCCCGTGCCGGACGATTTCGAGCGGCCCGCCGCGGTTCACGGCCACGGCCGGTTTGCCGGACGCCATCGCCTCGATCAGAACAAGCCCCCAGTCCTCGTTGAAGGCCGTGAAGAGCGTCGCGAAGCAGTCGCGGTAGCTCTCGCGCATCCGCTCGTCCGGGGGCCGGATCTCGAACGTGATCGCCGGCTCGTCAGCCGCCCGTTCCCGGAGCTTCGCCAGGTAGGGCTCGCTCTTCTGGTCGACGATCCCCGCGATCCGGAGGCGCCACCCGTCGCGGTCGGGCGCCGACGCGAGGAAGAGCCGGAACGCGTCGATCGCGAGCTCCAGGTTCTTCGTCCACATGATGCGGCCCGGGACGAAAAACGTCTTCTCGCGCGGAGGCGACGGTGCGAACGCCGAGAGCTCCACGCCCGGGTGCAGGACGCGAAGCCGCTCCGCGCCGGCCAGCTTTCCGTCCAGGATCCGCCGGCGCACCTCCCCGCTGATCGGAAAGACGCGGCGGTAGCGCCGCCAGGCGAGGCGGTCCACCACCCGGAAGAGCGTGCTCCCGGCACCGATCGCCAGCCGGTGAAGGAGTCCGTGCCGTGAAAGGTAGGTGGCCCGGTAGACGGGGTCGAAGACGATCCGGAGAGGCGTCAGGCAGAGGCAGAGGGCCGGGATCTTCGGATGGCGGAGCGTTATCAGGTCCCCGAGCCCCTCGCAGACGACGAGGAGGACGTCGAATTCCGACACGTCGACCCGCTGCCTGAGGATCCGGAAGGCGGCGGTCGCCGCCCCGCGAAGGGTCCGCTCGACCGGCACGCGGCCGAGGACGCGGACGTCCACGTCGCGGAGCTCCGGGAACGTGGCGTCCGGCTGGTATTCGTTCGTGTACACGGTGACCCGGTGCCGGCTGCGCCGAGCGAACTCCAGGATCGTCCTCTCCGCCCCGCTCGTCAGGTAGAGCCACGGGTAGTAGAGAAGGACCTTCAGCGGCCGGGCGGCGTCTCGTGTCGCGGGCATGTTCAGAAAGGCCCGACCCCACCACGCGGAAGAGGAGGGGGCGACGCGCCGGTGTCGCTTCCGAGCGGCAGGCTCGGCCGCTCGGCCGGCGTCAGGGGGCGCGGGGGGGCCCACCGGAAGATCGTAAGGGAGAGCGGCGGAAAGTCGTGCGAGAAGGACGAGGTGGCGGCGAAGGGCCCGGTCCGGAGAGAGACGCGCGTGGGGTTCTCCGCGTCGTTGCGGGCGCCGGCGCCCGGACCCGTGAGGACCGAGACTGTCCCCGTCAGCCCCGCCGGGACCTCGAGCGACACGGACGTGTGGACCGTCGCCGTGAGGCTGCGGTTCACGACGAAGAGGGCGTAGCGCATCCCGGCCGGATCGCGCGTCGCCACGGCGTCGAGCATCGGCACGTCCGTCTGGCCCGGGATGAGCGCGATCGGAATCGAGCTGAAGACGGCGTCGGCCGGGTCGACCGCCGCCTCCATGACGAGGTTGCCCGCCTCCCGCGCGTACTCGCGATGGACGTAGAACTGCGGATTCCGGAAGTACGCGCCGGCTTCCGTGCCGACGAGGCTGCCGAAGCGTTCGCCCGCGAGCGACATGTGATGGGCGCCGAGGACTCGCTCGTGGCGCAGGAAAAGGTTCAAGACGCTCGCGTTGAAGAGAGCCGAGGCGAGCGTCGGATTTCGCTGCTGCGTGCGGAGGGGATCCTCGACCGACTTGTCCGGAAAGAAGATCCCGTCGTACTCGGTCACGAAGATGGGGATGAGGCGGCCGAGCCGCTTGAGCTGGTCCTCGAGAATCGTCATCGTACCGTCGACCACTTTCGTGGCGGCGAGCATCGCCGTGAAGAGGTCGTCGTCCGGAGGAATGGTCTTGTCGGGCCGGTAGCCGTAGAGCGGGAAGTAGGCGTTGTGAACGCTGATGCCGTCGATGTAGGGGCCGGCGAGTCCGAGGACCACGCTGTTCCAGAAGCTGTCGAGCTCCCCCGGGCCGATGACGGCGGAGGCGAAGATCTTCGCCTCCGGCATTTCCTTGCGGATCGCCGACGCGTAGGAGATCACCCTGCGTGCGTAGACGTCGGGCGGCAGGCCGACCAGGCCGTTGCCCGTCAGCCCCTCGAAATAGATCTCATTCCCGATCTCCCAGTAACTGGCCGGGAAGCCGCGCGCCTTGAAGGCGGCCGCCAGGGCCCGGGCCTCCTCCGCGCTTCCCGTTCCGCTGTTGGCCGTGACGAACGGGATCGCCCGGAGGGCGATCGCGAGCTTGATGAACTCGTCGGGCCCGACGACGGGCGAGTAGTACTCGCCGAGGTAGCCGGTCGACTGGAGCGGGCGCCGGGACTGCGGTCCCATCGCCTGCCACCAGTGGAAGTAATCGGCAGCCGTTCCCCCCGGGAAGCGGAGCGTCGTGACCCGCGCCTCGGAGAGAAGCTCGACGATGTTCCGGTCGAAGCTGCCGTCCGGCCGGATGAGCCCCTCGCCGCGCTCGATCGGCTGAAGGTTCTGTCCGAACAGGAAGTCCGGGACGATGCGGCGGATCTTCCGGAAGTCGACCGTGATGCGGCTGGAGGCCTCGCTCTGCGCTGCGGCCGGGCCAGCCGCCGCCGCGAGGAGGAGCGCCGCCACGAGGGCGCTCCGCGAAAGGAACGGTCCGCGGGTGGTCGTCACGGGATCGGGAAGTAGGCGGCCTCGCCGCTCGAGTTCCGGAAGGCGAGCTGCGCGTCGAGCGGCTCGGTCCGGAGGTTCACGAGCCACCATGCCGATCGCCACGAGTCTCCGTCCGTCGCGAACGGAAACCGGGCGACGCCGGCGGGCGGCGCGCCGGCCGCCTCGATTACGGGGAAGCCGGACAGCACGTCCTCGCCGCGCCCGCTCGTCCGGCGGAAGTAGCCGACGACGTCGACGGTCCGGGAGGACGCTCCCTCGAGCGTCCCGAGAAAGGAGGCCGCTCCGGGGAACAGGTCGCGGGCGGACACGGCGCGCTGCACACCGGCAGGCAGCGTGACCTGCACCGAGGCTCCGGCGCGTCCCGACGCCTCGCGCAGCGAGAGC
Organism: uncultured Acidobacteriota bacterium; assembly: GCA_963821435.1. Lineage (GTDB taxonomy): Bacteria > Acidobacteriota > Thermoanaerobaculia > UBA5066 > UBA5066 > DAOMFB01. The sequence goes on along the minus strand of CAWGDR010000009.1, from coordinate 324,327 downwards.
GTCACGTCGGCGGGCAAGGTCCCGCGATTCGTCAGGACGACGCCGCTGTCGCGCTCTCCGAGGTCCAGCGGGACGACGAACCGCGAGGTCGCCCGGGAGGGAGGAACGCTGCGCGAAAGGAGGAGGGGAACGGTTCCGGCCGAGCCGACCGTCCGGTCTTCGACGAGCTGGACGAGCGGCGTCCCGCTGCCGGCGGACGGCGTCAGGCGGACCTGCGCCGTGCGAGGAGCGGATCCGGAGCCTGAGGCGACCGACGCCCGGAAGCGAAGGACGACGTAGCCGCCGGGCGGGATCTCCCAGGTCCCGGACGTACGGTCTCCGTCCGGGAAGGTGACGCGCAGGGGCGCCCCCGATTCGTCCAGGAACGCGTAGGTGCCCGAGATCGCCGAGGCGCCGGTGTTCGAGACGGCGAGGCGGTGCTCCGTGTCGGGGGTCAGGAGGAGCGCCTGAAGCCGCGGTTCGGCCGGCACTCCCTGATCCGCGGCGCCGAACGGCAGGACGAGTGCCGGATCGAGGTACGTCGTCGGCCGGAGGTTCGAGCGGACCGACTGGATCGAGACGGCGAGCGGGCGGTCGGCGATGACGGTGAGGAGGGCCTCGAATTGCTCCGGAACCGGAACCAGGTCGGCGAGGTAGGAGACGAGGTGGGCGCCCGCCGGGACCTTGACGCCGTCCACCGACGCGAGGGGCGCGCCGGCCGGGTCCCGGAGGACGACCCCGAAGACCGCGGCCTCGGCCGCGGGGTTGTAAAGAGAGAGGCGAGTCCGGCCACGTTCTCCCCCGTCCTCGATGAACGCGTGAGACAAGTTCCCCCCCGCGACCGGAACGGCGACGAGCTCCGTCACGACGCCGCTGTCGACGGTGCCCGTGATGACCTGAAGCGCGAGGGGGGCTCCCGCGGCCCCGCCGACGCTCGCCGCGGCAAGGCGCGGCGTGTCGCCGGCGCCGGCCGTCGTCAGGACCGCCGAGCCCTGCCCCGGGACGCGGGCGCCGAGCCGAGTCGGGATGTACCGGGCCACGACGTCGGTCTGGAAGGTGTCGCGAAGGGCGGTCATCGCGTGCTCTCGTCCGCGGAGGTCGCTCCATCCGTCGAAGGCGAGCCTCTTCGGATCGGCCGGATCGTCGCCGACGATCTCCGGTGCCGACAGGAAGTGCTGGGAGCCGTTCTTCCATCGAAACGTCGAGAGACCGGCGACCGGCGTGCCGTCGACCGAGTAGGTGAGGCCCGGCGGATCCGTCGTGAACCTGATCTGAAGCGGCTCGAAGGAGGCGGAAAGAGAGCGCGGCTGGCTCATCAGGAGGTACTCGAGTCCGCCCGCGCCGGCGCTCGTGTCGCCCGAGAACCCCGAGAATCGGTAGTCGTCCGCCGCCACCGCCAGTGCCGACACGAACGTACCGTCGACGTAGAAGCCGGTGTCCGAAGGGGGGTCGAGGAGGATCCGGCCGCCGGAAGCGTTGTTCACGGAGGTCCGCAGCCGATGGGATTGCCGCACCACGGCGGTGAGCCAGGAGTTCTTGCCGGACAGGGTGAAGCCGTGGGATCTCGGCCCACCGTCGCTCCAGGAAAGGAATTCCTGGATCGTGTCGTCGCTCGTCCTGGGGACGATCTCGACCTGGTGCGTCGAACCGGGGTCCCAACGGGCGAAGAACGGCGACGTGACGAGCTGACCGTCGACGAGGATCTGGAGGCCGGGGGGCACGGTGTCGATGGAGACGAGAGGCTCGGCCGGGATCCGGAAGACCCCCCGGCCGTCCGTTCCCGCGTAAAGCCAGCCGCCCGCCAGCTTGAGCTCCGAGATGCCGCCCGCGAAGAGGCCGTTACGGAATGGTGCCCAGGTGGCGCCGTCGTTCGCGGACCGCCAGACGCCGTCGACGGCGCCGAGGTAAAGCGTCCCGTACGAGTCGCGGACGACGCTTCGAGCCGCCGGCCGGCTCCGGGGCGAGACGTTCTGCCACGTCTGGCCGAAGTCGTAGCTCTTGAAAACGCGGCCCGAGCTGTCCGCCCCGGAAACGAGCGTGACGTAGAGGACGTTCTCGGCGTCGGGCGCCGGGTAGATCGACGTGACGGAGAGGTCCGGTTCGTCCGTGACCCGGAGCTGGTCCGTGAAGATGCCGTCGGCCTTCAGGAGGACCGGATCGGAGGCGAGCGCGAAGTAGACGCGACCCGGGGAGGTGGGAGACGCGGCGATCCGTGTGATCTCCGGGAATCCGGGCGGGCGGAAGGGTTTCCAGAGAGTCCCGGCGTCCGTCGACCGGAAGAGCTGCAACCGCCCGGAATAGACCGTGTTCGTCTCCACGGAGCTCGGCTCGATCGGCGCCTCACGACCGGCGGCCTGGGACAGGTCGAGACCGTCGAGGATCGGCGTGAACGTGGCGCCCGCGTCCTCGGAGCGGAAGAGCTGGCCGGCTCCCTTTGAGACGTAGACGCGTCCGGAGTCGAGGGGATCGAAGCGGACGCTCCCAGCCGATTCGCCCGACGCGAAAGTGACGTTCCAGCTGGACCCGTCCCCGGCGCCGATCAGGACACCGCGGTCCGCCGTCCCCGCGACGATCCGGGGCCGGGCCTCCGCCGACCCGTCGAGCGAGCGGATCGTGGTGATCGCGAGCCCGTCGTTCCGCGCGGTCGCGCTCCCCCACGCGGCGTCGAGGGTCGCGACACCCGAGCGCCCCGCGACCAGAACCGGGTCGGTGCCGATGACGATCTGGTGAGGGCCGACCACGTCGCCCGCCACGGCGGCCCAGGTCGTACCGCCGTCGGACGACGACCAGAGACGGTCGCCTCCGAGGAGAACTTTCGAATCGTCAGCGGGATCGACGGCGATCGAAAGGCCGAATCCGCATCCCGAGTCGAGCGAGCAGAGCGACGGCGGACCGCCGAGCGCGGTGAAGGTGGCGCCTCCGTCGGTCGAGCGGAGGAGGAGCGTCCGGTCCGTCACACCGACGCCCTTGAGGACCTGGACGACGGCCCAGAGCAGGCCGGGGGAGCGTCCGGAGAGGGCGAGCGCGCTCGTTCCGGCGCCGAACGTGTCGCTCCCGGCGAGCGGCCACGGACCGACGAACGTCCATGTTTCGCCCTGATCGTCGCTCCGGAAGAGACCGGAATGGGTCGAGGCGACGACGGTTCCGGACGCGAGCGGGTCCTTCACGAGCGTCGAGACGGTCGTCCCGACGAGGACGTCGCGATACCGCTGGCCGCTGTCGGTCGAGACGCGCACCCCGAGGTCGGTTCCCAGAAGAACCCGATTCGAATCCCCGGGCCAGAGAAGGACCGTCGAGACGAACGCGAGGGGTCCCGCCAGCTCGGGCGCCGTCCACGACACGCCTCCGTCCGTCGACTTGATGACGCCGAGCGCGGCGTTCCCGAGCCCGGTGTCCGAGAGCGAACCCGTTCCGGCGTATATCGTCTTCGGATCCGCCGGGTCGACTGCGACGGCGCTGATCGGGGTCGAGGAGAGCCAGAGGGAGACCGGCACCCAATTCCGCCCGCCGTCCGTGCTTCGCCAGATCCCGCCGGCGAGCGTTCCCGCCAGGATCAGCCCGGGATCCTCTGCGTCGACCGCCAGCGCGGAGACCCTCCCGCCGACGGAGAACGGGCCGATCTCCTCCCAGGCCGGCTCCTGGGCCGACAGCTTGCCGCAAACAAGAACAGCGAACGCGACGGCGAAAGCCGTCGCCCGGATGAGGTACACAGCCTCCATTCTATCCCGCGACACTGAGACGCAGGACCTTCCCCCGCCACCGACTATCATCACGCGTCGCAGGACGGTCGGGGGAGCGGAGGAACAACTCGATGGCGCGTGTCGTGGTCACCGGTGGGGCCGGTTTCCTGGGCCGGCACATCGTGCGCGGCCTGAGCGACGCGGGCCAGCGGATCTGCGTCCTCGACCGCCTGCCGCCGCAGGAGGCCTTTCCCGCCGGCGTCGAGGTCGTCACCGGGAACGTGGCCGAGCGCGACGTCGTGGAGCGGACGCTTTACGGAGCGGACGCCGTCGTCCACCTCGCCTGCACGACCGTTCCCAAGACCTCGGAGGAGGACCGGCTTCACGACCTCCGCTCCAACGTCGAGCCGGCCCTCGCGCTCCTCGACCGGGCGGTCGCGGCCGGCGTCAAGCGGTTCGTCTTCGCCTCCTCGGGCGGCACGGTCTACGGAGTCCCCCTTCGGACGCCGATCCCCGAGGACCACCCTACGCGGCCCGCCAACTCGCACGGCGCCATGAAGCTCGCCGTCGAGGGTTACCTCTGGTCCTGCGGCAGCCTGACCGGCCTCGAGACTTACGCCCTCCGGATGTCGAACCCCTACGGCCCGGGACAGGCGTCGGCGAAGGCGCAGGGCTTCATCGGCGTCCTCGCGCGGCGCGTCCGCTCGGGGGAGCCCGTCGAGATCTGGGGCGACGGCAGCGTCGTCAGGGACTGGGTCTTTGTGGAGGACGTCGCCCGGGCCTTCGTTCGATGCGTGGTCGGGTCGGCGCCGCCCGGCCCGTACAACATCGGGTCGGGCCACGGCCACAGCCTCCGCGACGTCGTCGCTCTCGCCGAGAAGGCCCTGGGCGCTTCCATCCCGGTGCGCCATCTGCCAGCGAGGAGGTTCGACATCCCCTCGAACGTCCTCGACGTCACTCGCGCGCGGACGCTGCTCGGCTGGGAGGCGCGGACCCCTCTCGAGGAAGGTCTCCGGAAGACGCTCCTGCCGCCCGCCGGCTGACCCGGTCCGCCGTCAGCGAGTCGCGACGAGGCTGACGACGGCGTTGGGCGGAATCGTGAGGGTCAGGGAGCCGCCGGCGGCGCACGCCATCGGGCGCGGCTCGATCCCGCCCTGCGGCTTCGTCGTCGACGTCAGGGACGGCCCGTTGACCTGCGCCGCGGACGGCGCGGAGAGGACGACGCAGTCCGCCGACGACGGCGGGAACGCCTTGATCGTCACCGCGACGGCGAGCGTCCGGACGAGACTCCGGTTCACGAACATCGCGGTCAGCCTCCGGCCGTCGGCCGAGATCGCCCCCCGGGCGAGGAGGTCGGGGAGGCCGCGCCGGGCCTTCACGAGGCCCCCCGCCGGGGCGTCGAACGTCGGCGACGTCACCGCGGTGCGGAGCAGGCGGGTCTCGAACCGGGTCCGGAAGAGGAGGTAGACGAAGTAAGTCGGCGTCCGGACGAGGCCGGCCTCTGTGTCGGTCAGGAGGCTCCCGTACCAGCGGTGGACGGGATTCGTGAAGCAGCCGAGGAAGACGCGCGGGTCCCCGAGGAGGACGTCGAGGAGGGACGCCACGTAGAGGGCCGACGCCAGCGTCCGCGACTGGTCGACGTAGATGGCGTGCCGCTCCGGCCGGGAGCTCATGCCGAAGAAGGGCCCCAGCTCGGTGACCCCGATCGGCGCGTCCCGGTTTGCGGGCGAGAGGCGGGCCAGTGTCGCCTCGACCTGCCGGAGGTTCTCGGCCGTCTCGACCGCCCCCGCGTAGAGCGCGCGATAGACGCGCCCGCGAGCCTCGTCCCCGTCGAAGGGGACCTTGTCGTCCAGGATCACCGGAGCGTAGGCGTCGTGGACCGCGATGAAGTCGACGGGCCCCCGCAGGCGCTCCAGCATCCGGACCGTCCAGTCCCGGTTGTCCGCCGGCGCGAGGGGGAAAGCGCCCGTGTCGAGGTGGGCGATGGCGCCGACCCGGACGCCGGGAACCGCGGCCCGGAGGGCGTCGCGGAATCGCGGGAAGTCACGGGAGTACTCCTCGGCCGTCCGGTAGATCTCCTTGCCGTTCGGTCCCTCCTTCTTCGGGCTCGTCAGGTAGATCTCGTTGCCCACCTCCACGAGCCGCGGGGCCGCTCCGCGCTCCGCGAGGTATCGGGCCCAGGCAGCCGCCTGCTCGGGCGATCCGGTCCCGTAGTTCGCGGTCAGGAACGCCTCCGCGCCGGTCCGCTGCAGTAGCTCGACGAACTCGTCCGTCCCGAACCGGTGCGTCTCAGGCTTGCCCGTGAAGACGTTGACGCTCCGTCCGCGGGAGGCGGCCGGCCCGGTACCGAGCCTCCAGTCGTAGCTGTCCGCGTGGATCCCCCCGGGAAAGCGGAAGACGGGGATCGCGAGCGGCCGGAGCAGGTCTACGACGTCCGGGCGCAGCTTGCCGTCCGGGCCGACGAGCCCGTTCCCGTTCTCGGCCCATTCGACGTGCATCCCGAAGACGCGCGGATCGAAGGACCGCTCGACGGTCGAGGCGTCGATCTCCACGCGGGCCGGTTCGGGACGGGGCGCCGGCCCCGGCGTGGAGAGGGCGGCGGGGCCAGCGTCCATCGACACGAAGGCGTCGTCGACGAACGCCACCCCCCCCGCCGGCCCGAGGACCTGGATGCCGAACGAGAGCAACGAAGCGCGCTCCGGGACCTCCAGAGACCCCGACCGCTCGACGAATCCGTCGGAGTGGAGGTCGGAGAAGAAGTCGTTCGCGAGGCGCTCGGGGGTGTACAGCGTGATGTTGACCCCCGCTCCGTCGGTCTTCACGCGGGCGCCGAAACGGACCCGCCGGCCGCGGTACGCCGCCACGTCGAGGATCTGGAAGACCATGAAAGAGTCGTTGCCGCTCGAGCCCCGGCCGATCGCCTCGAGGCGGAGCGCCCGAGGCGGCGACGCCGCCGGGCTCGTCACGAGGCTCGCCTTCCCGAAGGCCTCTCCCCGGGTCGACCAGCCGGGGACGCCCGGCCCGCTCTCCTCGTCGAAGGAGGGGTTTCGGAGCGTCTTCGCCGGCGGCGGCTCCGCGGCGCCCGCCGGAACTCGGCAACCGAAAGCGAGGAGGGACGCCATCGCAAGAGGGATGAGCCTGGCCATGCGGGACATCATGAACGAAGCACCTCGTCGTAGAGCTCCCGGAAGCGCCGAACCGTCGCCTCGAGGCTGAACGTGGCGGCGAACTTCTCTCGCGCGGCCGCGCCACGCCGGCGGGAAAGGTCCGGGTCGCGGAGGAGGCGCACGATCGCCCGCGCGAGCGCCGGAGCGTCGTCCCGGGGCACGAGTTCGGCTTCCTCGGGCCCGACGGCGTCCGCGAGCCCGTCGATCCGGGTCGCGACGATCGGCAGCCCGCTCGCCATGTATTCCAGGAGGACGAGCGGGATCCCCTCCCAGCGGGACGGGATCGCCGCGACGGTGAAGAGCGGCAGGAACGGAAGGTTCGGCCGCCCTCCAAGCCACCGGACCGCGCCGTCGACCCCGAGGCGCCGCCCCTGTTCCCGGAGAGAAGGTCCGAGTTCGCCGTCGCCGATCACGACGAAGACGGCCGACGGGATTTCCGCCCGCACCGCCGCGGCGGCCTCGAGAAAGACGTCGATTCCCTTCTGGGGATGGAGCCGCGCCACGACGCCGACCACCGGGGCGCCGGACGAAAGCGCGGCGGCTCGGCGGGCGGCCTCTATGTCCTCCGGGGACGGTGCCGGCTCCGGGATCGTGTCGTAGATCATGACGATCCGCCCCGGCGCCGCGTACTTTCCGTCCTCCAGCGACGCCCGATCGGCCGTGGAGGCGGCGACGACGCGTTCCGCGCGACGGCCGACCGCACGCTCCGATGCCTTCCGGAATCTGACGGTCAGCGGGCCGTAATTGTGGTGATGGAAGCCGTGCTGGTGGTAGATCAGCGGCGCCGCGATCCCGAAGAAGGAACGGGCCAGCGTGGCCCAGGTCGCGGCGACGAGGCCGTGCGCGTGGACGAGATCCACCTCCTCGCCCAGGATGAGTCCCGCAAGTGCCCGCGCCGGCCCCGGCCGGAACCTCTTGTCGAACGGAATCGTGTGAACGGGCGTTCCCAGCGCGCGGGCGAGGTCGACGAGGGGGCCCCCATCCCGGCATGCGAGGAGCGTCGACACGTCCGAGCCCCGGAAGCCCCCGAGGAGGTAGCGGACCGTGTTCTGCCCGCCGCCAAGGAACGACTTGTCGATGACGTGAAGGACCTTCACGCCGGCCTCCCCCGGCGCCGGATCGCCTCCCGGATTTTGCGCCTCTCCCGGAGCGCGCCGGGGAGCGCCGCCGCGGCCCGCGCGTACCCGCGGAGGCCCCCGGGGGCGCGAACGGCGAGGAAGAGGGGCCGGGCGAGCTCGAACGGGAAGATCCACGGGAGGTCGCGGAGGAGCGCCCCGAGGCTCTCGCACTTGGCGAGCACGAGGTACCGGTTGCAGACGGTGAGCGCCTGCTCCTCGCCGCGAGTCTCCCGGCCGCCGAGGCCGCGGAGCGCGTTCCGCGCGGCCCGGCCGTGCACGGCGACGAGCGACGGCACGTACCGGCATCGCCAGCCGAGGAGCCGGGCCCTCCAGCTCAGGTCGAGGTCTTCGTAGTAGGCGAAGAGCGACTCGTCGAGCGGCGCCCCGCCGAGCGACACGTCCTCGAGCATCGCACGGCGGTGTAAGGCGACCGCGCCCGTGCAGGCCGCCACGTCCTCCTCCCGGGCGTAGTTCGTCGTCGACGCCTCGCCCCGGCCCCGGTCGTACGCGCGCCGGCAACGGTCGAGGACGAGCCCCGTCGAGTCGACGCTGCCGTCGGGGCGGAGGAGGCAGGGCGCCACGCTCCCGACGTCCGGCTCCAGCCGGGACAGGACGTCCGACGCCTGCGCGAGAAACCGCGGAGGAAGGAGGGCGTCCGGGTTCAGGAAGAGCACCCACTCCCCGCGCGACACGCCGATCGCGCGGTTCTGCGCCCCGCAGAAGCCCCGGTTCGAACTCTCGCGAAGCAGCGTTCCGCGGAGGCCGCGGCGGAGCCACGATTCGACGCGCTCGGGCGATCCGTCGGTTGACGCGTTGTCGACGACGACGATCTCGTCGGGCGGCGCGGTCTGGGCGAGCAGGCTCTCGAGACACGCGTCGACCACGAGGGCGCTGTTCCACGTCACGATCTGGACCGAAACGCGGGGCGCGGTCACGGGGCCCCCCCGCCACCTGCCCGGTCCCGCTCCGAGAGGGCGCGCCGCCATTCGGCCTCGAGGCGCGCGAAGACGACTGCCGGGTCGTAGCGCTCCTCCGCCAGCCGCCGGGCGGCGGCGCCGTGCGCCGCCCGGAGCCCGGGGCTCTCAAGGTACCGGACGATCGCGGCGGCGAACTGGCCCGGGTTGTCGGCCAGGCTGAAGTGCGTCTCCGGCACCGCGTCGATCCCCTCCATCCCGAGCGAGGTCGACACGACGGCGCGGGCGCAGGCGAAGGCCTCCAGCACCTTTCCCCGCATCCCGCCCCCCGTCCGGACCGGGTTGACGACGACTGCCGCGGCACCGTACGCGGCGGCGAGATCCTCGACCCGGCCGTGCGGCACGGCGCCGAGGCCGGAAAGGCGCGCGCGCTCGGCCTCGGGGAGACGGGGGCCCACCACCTCGAGGCGGGCGCCGGGCGCTTCCCGCGCCACGAGCGGCCAGACGCCGCCGAGGAGCCAGGAGAGCGCGTGGAGGTTCGGCCGGTGGCCGAAATTCCCGACGAAGAGGACGCCCCTCCCGCCGCTTTCCCTTTCCGGCGGGCGAAAGGCCGCCGTCGACGCGACGTGCGGAAGGACCGGAACGGGCCGGCGGACGACCTCCGAGAGGCGTGCCGCCTCCGACGGGCTGATCCCGAAGAGGAGGTCGAACGACGGGAGCGTCCCGGACTCGAATCGGCGGACGGTCGCCGCCGTCCTCCCGACGTACCACTCGTAGAGGGTCCTCTCCCGCATCGGAAGGCTGCGCAGGCGCTCGATCGCGAGCGACATCGTCTCCTGTTCCGCGAGGACGCGGAGGGGCCGCGGCGACAGCTCCGAGAGGAGCGGCGCGAGGTAGCCCAGTTCCAGGTGGACGACGTCCAGCGATTCGGCCCGGTCGAGGTCCGCGAGCGCCCGGGCGAGAAGCGGATTCTCGTTGTAGCCGACGTAATACGGCCTCGGACCGGCCGCCCGGCGAAGTCGCCGGAAGAGGCCGGCCCGCGGTCGGTCGAACAGCCGTTGCGTCACGCCGATCGCGGCGAGGTCGGCGACGGCGCGCGCGTCGGCGGCGGCATCCCCCGACCCGTGAGCGAAGACCCAGAGCCGGTGCCGCGGAGCGAGGTACCTCGCGAGCGCGTCGAGCCGGGTCGTCCCGCCCACCGCCCGGGCATGGACCGGATACGCGTGCACGAGCGCAACCTTCACGCGCCCGGCCTCCAGGTGGAGATCCGGATCGAGCGCGCGACCCGGGCCAGGTCGCCGCGCCCCGGACCGAACGCCACGATCCCCGCGAGGAGCGCGAGGCCGGCGCCGGCCGCAGGGACGCGCCACGCGCCGGGCGCCGCGACGGCCGCCGCCATCGCGGCGGCAACCCCCGCGGGCAGGAACAGATCGGACGCCTCGATCCTCAGGGGACGAACGTATCGATGGAAAGCGAGGAGCGCCAAGGACGCGACCGCCACCGATGAGACGAGGATCGAGACCGCCGCGCCGGCGATCCCGAGCGCCGGCAGGAGGAAGACGCAGAGGGCGACGTGCAGGACGACGCCGACGGAAACCACGACGAGGGCCGGCCTCTGGAAGCGGCCCGCCTGGAGCGCCTGGCCCAGGGCCCCGTTGACGGCGTGGAGAGGCACCGAGGCGGCGAGCAGGCGAAGCGCCTCCGCGGCCGGCACGAAACGGGGACCGAAGGCAATGCCGAGGATCGGCGCCGCGAGGCAGACGAGCGCCAGGGCGAACGGAACGACGCCGACGGCGAGGACCCTTGCCGAGAGGAGCGCCGCGTCCGCGTAGCCCTCGACCGACGAGTGGAACGCCGCCGCGAGCCGGGGGAAGAGCGCCGCGAGGGCGCTTTCCGGAAGGAGGAGGAGGATCGAGGCGAGCGAGAGGGCCGCGGCGTAGACGCCGGTCGGCCCGTCGCCGAGGAGCACCCCGGCCAATAGGACGTCGACTCTGAAGTAGAGCATCGAGACGGCGAGCAGCGCGGCGAACGGCGCCGCCGCCCGGCCGAGGGCGAAAGCGCCCGTTGCGTCCCTTCGCCACGCACCCGAGACGCCGGACCGTCGCACCAGCGCATCGCCCGCCCCGAGGGCGGCGAAGCGGGAGACGGTGGCCCCGGCGCAGAGGCCGACGAGCCCGCCGCCGAGAGCGAACGAGAGGAACGCCAGCGCCAGCCTCAGCGCGCCCTCGAGGAGGGCGATCCCGGTGATGCGGTGGTGCGTCCGTCGCGCCATGAAGTACGCCTCCTGCACGGTGATCCACGCCGAGGGGAGCACCGCCGCGCAGAGCACGAGCGCCGGAACCAGCCGCTCGCGCGGCAGGAGGAAGGCCGCGACGGCCGCGAAGGCGGCGGCCGCGAGGCTCCCGGTCGCGAAGGCGAGCGTCCGCGCCTTGCGGAGAAGCGCCACGGCCTCCTCCGGACGGGCGGCGAGCTCGCGCGTCAGGAGGGTCGAGAGGCCGGCGCCCGCGAGGGTCTGGAAGAGAAGGAGGAGCGCGACCAGCTGGGCGTAGGCGCCGAGGGTTTCGGCTCCCGCGAGCCGTGCCACGCCGATGTTGATCGCGAACGAGAAGAACGGGACGAGGACCCGCGCCACGAGCATGGCGACGGAGTTCGCGAAGAGCGAGCTCACGGCTCGGCCTCGACGACCAGGCGCTCTCCCAGCCCCCGCGCCTCGAGCCGGGCGACGAGCGGCGCCAGCGCGCGCCGGCTCGCGAGCGCGAGCGCCCGGCGGAGACCAGCCGGCGGCCGGTAGCCTGCCGGATCGTCGACGGCCGCCGGGCCGCAGGCCGGCGTTCCCGTCCGCCGGGGAAGGACGAGTCCCGGAAGGAGCCCCAGGGTGTTCCAGGCCGTCCGGAGGCTCCAGAGCGGCTCCCAAAGGGTGCCGGCGCTCACAACCCGGAATCCTGCCCGCGACAGGAGGCGGGGAAGGGTGGCCGGGGTGTAGTGGAAGACGTGCTGGTCGGGCCGGAGGTCGCGCCAGCGGGTTCCGTGTCGGCGCGACGCGAGGGAGTCGAAGTTCGGCACCTCGACGAGGAGCCTTCGGCCGACGCGCGGGCGGATCTCGTCGGCGAGGAACCCGACCGGCTCCGGCACGTGCTCGAGGACGTGGTGGAGCGTGACGACGTCGAACCGAGCCCCGGCCGGCAGCTCCGCGAGGGTGGTGGCGACGCGGATGCCCACGCGCCGCTCCGCGGCGGCCCGGGCAAAGGGCGAGATTTCGACGCCGTGCGGCATCCAGCCGCGCTCCCGGGCGCGCGCGAGAAACGCGCCCGTCGCGCAACCGACGTCGAGAAGGCTTCCCTTGAAGCCCAGGGTTTCCAGCCCCTCGAGCTCGGCGACGAAGCGAGCCTCGTCGAACGCGCGAGCAAACGGGGAATCGAAATCGAAACCGGCGGCCGAGTTTTCGGTGAAGTACGCCTCGTCGTAGCGGACGTCGATCGCGGCCGTCGTCGCGGCGAGCCCGCACGCGGGGCACGCGGCGACGAGCTCCGGATAGACCTCCCGCCACTCGGGATGCGCGCAGCCGATGTCCGGGGCGGCGCGGGGCCCCGGCACAGTCTGCCTTCGTCTCCCCTGCCCGGCGACGCCCAACGGGCTGCGCCCTAGGAACGCCGCGCCGCGGCTGCCGACGGACGACGCCGGGCCGTTCCCCTGAAGGGGCGCCTTAGGAACTCGGCGATCTCGACGAGCGTGAACATCAGGACCTGCCGGTTCAGGATACGACCGTAGTCCATGATCGCCGGAACCGGGCACGTCTCGCAGACGAGGCCGGTCGGGACCCCGGGGCGCCCGGCGAAGCGGTCCCGGATCGAGCGGAATTTCCCGTTGTTCACGACCTCCATGTACGCGCGCCCGTCCGGCCCCCCGGCGAGCGAGCCGAAGTCGTGCGCGCGTTCGTAGACGCCGCAGCAGGGCGCCACGCCGCCGTCGGGGTTGATCGCCGTCGACACGTAGTGCCAGTCGCACCGGGAGCGGCGGGCGCTCGTCGCGGCCGGATCCGCGTACTCCGGGTGCGAAGGGTCGTAGCGGTTGAACGCGGGGAGCGTCGTCGCCCACTCCCCCATCGCCTTGCGGTCCGCGTCGGGGATCGGGTACCTCCCCTCGTCGAGGAAGGGCGATCCGAGCACGAACCGGTCCACGCCCACCTCCGCCGCGAGCGAGCGGGCGTGTTCGATCTCGTGCTCGTTGAAGCGGAAGACGTAGAAGCGCCAGACGATCGCGGGGCGCGTCACGCCGAGCCGCCGCTTCGCCTCCACGATCCGGCGCATGTTCGAGAGAGCCAGCTCGAAATCGCCCTGCCGGCGGTAGATCGCATACGTTTCGGGGCTCGCGCCGTCCAGCGAGCAGATGAGCTCCCCGAGGCCGGAATCGACGAGCCGGTCGATCCGCTCGGCCGAAAGCGACATGCTCAGGTTCGTGCTGACGTAGGTCGTGACGTTCTTCCGGCTCGCCATCTCGATCATCTCCTCGAGATGGACGTTGAGGAGCGGCTCGCCCCAGTTGTAGAGGTCGAGGAAGAAGACGTAGTCCCCGACCTCCTCCATCAGCTTCTCGAAGAGGTGGAGCCGGGCGTGCCCCGGGTCGCGGTCCTGGATGCGGAGGCCCGTCGGACAGAGCGGGCACCGGAGCTGGCAGACGTTGACCGGGTCGAACGTCAGCTTCAGCGGGCGAGCGCCGACGCGGCTCGTCCTGAAGAGCATCTCGGCGTTCGCGCGGGCCCAGTTGAGGTACGCCCGGAGGCCCTTCATCCGGGGCGCGATCGCTGCGATCTCCCGGTAGCGGTCCTTCGCCTTCCCGAGCCAGCTCTCGGCGCCGGGGGTGTCGGGGCTCACGGCGACGGCTCTCCCCCGCCCTCCGGCGCCGGAGCGACGGCACCGAAGAGCAGACCGACGTAGGTCCAGAGGATCGACCGGAGCGGCTCGAGGCGGTGGCTGAAGTCCGCGACCTGGGAGAGCGCGAACCCGCCGAGCCCCGCGAGGACGGCCACGGCCAGCCACGCGAGCGCCGGATCGCGGACGCGTTCGAGCCCCGCGACCCCCGTCACGAAGACCGCAGCCAGGAGGGAGGCGAAAAAGAGCAGCGCCGGGAGGCCCGCCTCGGCGCCCTCCAGGAGGTAAAGGTTGTGAACCGTCGCCGGGAAGTACCGCATCACGTCGCGCCGGTCGTAACCCTTCATCTCCTCGATGAAGGTGTTCAAGCCGACCCCCGTCAGAGGGATGGGCCCGGATCATGGCAAGGCGCGATCTCGTTCAGCTCGAACCGGACCTGCACGTTCCCCTTCTGGCTCTCGGAAAAGCGTTCCCAGATCCGGGGGGCGAGCGGCGCGAGGACGAGGGCGAGGACGACGAGCCCGGCGGCGATGTTCCGGAGCGCCCGGCTCCCGAGAAGCCGGCGCCGGACCCCGAGGACCAGGAGGAGGACGAAGGCGAACGCCGAAGAGATCCACGCCCCGCGCGACAGCGTCAGGACGAGGCCGACGACCCCGAGAAGGAGAGTCGCGACCAGGGCCGCGCTCGCCACCCGGCTCCGGGTGGCGAGCGCGCCGGCCGCCAGAATCGGGAGCGAGAGCATCAGGAAGTCGGCGAAGACGATCGGGTGGCTGAAGAGCCCGATGGGGCGGAGGCGAACGGCGCCGCTCTCCAGCGACTCGCGCACGACGTCGGTGCTGCCGCTCAGCCACGAGAGCCCGACGGGGCGGCCCGTCGCGACCTGAACGAGGGCGAAGGAGGTGTGGACGAGAACGGCCAGCGTCACCGCCGCCAGGACCCACGGGAGGGCCCGCCGCCGGAAGAAGGCTGCCACCGTCACGGCGATGACGAGGGCGTGGACGGCGGCGGCGAGCTCGAAGGCGCTCAGGTCGCGGTGGGGCGACCCGAGCGCCGAGAGCCCGTACTGGACGAGCAGGAGGGCGTAGAGCGCGAGCACGACCCTCGGCACGGCGTTCCGGACCCGGCCGAGGAGCCCGCCGTAGACGGCGAGGAGCAGCGAGCGGAAGGAGACACAGGTCGGCGACCGAGAGCCTGAGCCCGGGCCAGCCCCCCACGTGCATCTGGTAGGCGAAGTGCTTCTCGAGACGGAGAGGAACGAGCGCCACGAAGGCGACGAAGAGCGCCGGCGCCAGCCGCTCCGGCGCGAAGAGGACGATGGCCCCGGCCGCCAGGAGACCCGCCGCGAGGCCGAGGGTGACGAGGGCCGCACGTTCCGACCCGACCGCGACGACCGCGAGGACGGCTGCGCCCGCGGCAATGCCGGGCAGCATCGCCGCCCATCCGGAACGGCCGCGCGCGACCTCGTCGGAGGGGGACAAGGCGGTCAAGGCCGGTCGAGCTGGTTGATGACGAAGAGCAACCCGGAGCTGATCGGGCCGGGCGCCAGGAGATGAAACCCGCCGGGAACGAAGATGTGGACGTCCATATGGTTCGGCGGAGAGCCGGGGGGATCGCAGGCCGAGACCGAGAAGACGTCGACGGGGTGGCCGAGGCTCTGGCGGAGGATGGACCAGAGGACTTCCTGCGCGAGGGGAACCACGTTGTCCGAGCCGGCTGACTCGATCAGCGTCGGCGCTGTCTGCGTCAGCACTCCAGGGATCGGGGACCGGGCGGCGTAGTCGGCGTCCGGGCAGCCGGGATGGCCGCAGATGAACGCGTCGAAGACGTCGGCCAGTGGGGGCCCGCCGATGTTCCACCCGAAGGTGCTGCCGTCGCATCGCGTCTCCGTGGCCGCAGCCCATGCCGTCCGGTGGAACTGGATGAAGCCCTTCCAGTCCGTCGGCGGCACGAACGCGACGACGGCACGGAGGTTCGGGATGAGCGGCGCCGCCTTCAGGACGACGCAGCCGCCGACCGACCCGCCGACGAGCGCGATCCGGGCCGCGTCGGTCGCCGGCATCGAACGGAGGTACACCGCCGCGGCGGCGACGTCGTCCGCCTCGCCGAGACAGATCTCCGTCCTTCCTTCGCTCCCGTCGAACCCGCGGAGCGACGGCACGAACGCCGTCTTGCCGTGGAGCGCCGCCCAGTTGAAGCACGCCTGAATCGTCCCCCCGTCCTCGGGGTCGAAGAGCCCGGTGAGGCCGCCGTGCACGTGGACGACGCCGGGCCTCTTCTGCCCGTCGTCGACGTAGCAGGCGACGCCGCCCACCGCGAGCCCGTGCGACGCGTAGGCCACGAGGTCGAGCGACACGCCCCCCAGGGTCCCGAGCCGCTGCCGCGCGAGCAGGGTCCCGTCCGTCGCTGTGACCGCCGTCGTCTCTCGCGCTTCCGCGGTCGCGCCGGGCGCCAGCACGGACCCTGCGAGACGCTCAACCGTCTCCCGGCGGAAGGCGCAGCCCGTTCCGAGGAGGTCCTGCAGCCGTGCCGCCGGCTCCCGGGACGCGCGGGCACCCGACAGGCTTTCCGCCTCGAGGAGCGCCTCCGAGGCCGCACAGGCGCGTGTCGCCGCCCCTCGGAGGACCTCGAATCCGCGGTCGTTCCAGGCCGCTGCCCGGGGGGCGGTCGAGGTTTCCGGGGCGCTGGCCGCGGGCCCCGCGAGGAGCCCGGCCGACACCGCCACCTGCGCGAGCCGTTTGCCGAGATGGAGGCTCATTCCGTGCGCGTCAGGGTACCATCAAATCCGTCAGGAAAAGAGCATCCAAACTGCACGGAGGCGGCCCCTCGAAGGGTCGAGGCACCCCCTTTCCGCCCCTGGCCCCCGGCTGTGACAGAATCCGCGTTTCACGAGCATCGGAAAGAGGCGAAGACGAAGGGCATGAAGTCGTGATCGACATTCTGGCGCGTAAGCCCTTTCCCGCGGCGATGCCACGGAAGGCAGTCCTCCTGGCCGGAAGCCGCGGCACGGCCGCGATGTCGATCGCGAGCTTCCAGCCCAAGCTCGCCCTGCCGCTCGCGAACCGGCCGCTCGCCGAGTACACGCTTCTGGCGCTGGCGAAGCAGGGCGTCACCGAGGTCGCGCTCGTCTCGGCGAACCGGGGGGAGGGCTACCGCCGCTTTCTTCACGCCCTCGCCGCCCGCACGGACCTCGGCGTCTCCATCTCTCTCTTCGAGGACGCCTCGACCCGCGGCACCGCGGGTGCGTTGAAGGCGCTGGCAGGCTTCGTCGGCGCCGAGCCTTTCTTCGTCCTCTCCGGCCACGTCTTCGTGAACTCCGCCCCCCTTCGGGAGGCGGCCGCCTTCCACCAGAAGCACGGAACCGCGATGACGATCGTCGCGGAGCCCGGCACGTCGGCCGCGCGCCACCTCGAGAACATCCTCCTCGGCGACGACGGCCTGGTCAGCCGCTTCGTGATCCTCCACCGTTCCCGCGACCGCCGCCGGGCACCCGTCGTCCGACCGGTGCGGGGAAGGGAGCGGCGCCAGACTCTCCGCTCCTCGGGCCTCTACGTCCTCGAGCCGGGCGTCCTCGACCTCCTCCCGGAACGCGGCTACGTCGACATCAAGGAGCAGCTGGTCGGCATGCTCCGCAAGCAGGGCGCCCCCGTCCATGCCTACATCATCCCCGAGCCTCTCCGCAAGCTCGACGACCTCGGGGCCTACCTCGACCTGAACGCGGAGCTGGTGCGGCGGATGGCGACCGAGCCCGACCTCGTTCCGCCGGGAGCGTGGGAGATCGCTCCGGGTGTCTTCGCGGAACACGGAACGCTGATCGCTCCGGACGCGTCCGTCACGGGACCGGTGCTCCTGGGAGATCACTGCGACATTGCGCACGGTGCACGGCTCGTCGGCCCGCTGAGCCTCGGACGGCGGACCCACGTCGGCCCCGGGGCTGAGGTGCGCGAGTCGATCGTGGGGGACCGCGTCACCATCCGCGCGGGCTCGACGATCGAGCGCTGCTTCGTCGGCCCGGCGAGCGCGGCGCGCCGGGGAGAGACGCTTCGCGACGCGTTCGTGCTGAATCCCTGCGAGCTCGGAGAGAGTCCGGCGCTCCTGATGGCGACGGAGTCGGACGACCGCCGCGTCTACCTTCGCGAACCGGGCGGCGGCTCGTGGCACGCGTGGACGCGGCGCGCCTACCTCGCCGCAAAGAGGACGCTCGACGTCACGATCGCGGCGACGGCGCTGCCGCTCCTCGCGCCCTTCTTCGCCCTCGTCGCTTTTCTCATCCGGCGGGACTCCCCCGGCCCCGCCTTCTACTCGCAGCGGCGCTGCGGCAAGGCCGGCCGCGAGTTCCTGATGTACAAGTTCCGGACGATGGCGGCGAACGCGGAGGAGCTCCAGGAGTCGCTGACGGGCCGGAAGGACGTCGACGGCCCGATGTTCAAGATGGAGAACGACCCCCGCATCACCCGCGTCGGCAACTTCCTTCGCAAGACGAGCCTCGACGAGCTCCCGCAGCTCGTCAACGTCCTGAAGGGCGAGATGAGCCTCGTGGGGCCGCGGCCGCTCATCATGTCGGAGATGGACCTCTGCGCCCGCGTGGCGGGACCTCCGCCTCAGCGTCCGGCCCGGGATCACCGGCCTCTGGCAGGTGAACGGCCGCGCTCACATCGCCTTCCACGACTGGATCGAGAACGACATCCGCTACGTCCGCGAGCAGTCCCTCGGCCTCGATCTCAGGATCCTCGGGCGCACGTTCCGGGTCCTTCGCAACGCCTCGAACCTGTGAGCCTCGTCGCGGCCCTGCCGCATAATCACCCGCCATGCGTCCCCTGATCCCCGCCTGCCTGATCGTGGCGCTCGGCGCGTGCGGGCCGACGCTGGCCCCGACGAAGCTGCCGCCGTCGATGGACCTGCCACCCCCCGGCGCGGCGCCGGCGGAGTACGTCCTCCGGGCGGGCGACGTCCTCGAGATCAGGTTCTTCTACGTTCCGGAGCTCGACCAGGCCGTCACGATCCGGCAGGACGGGCGGATCTCGCTCCAGCTCGTCGACGAGGTCGTGGCGGCGGGCCGCACGGCGGCTCAGCTCCGCGTCGAGCTCCGTTCGCTCTATGCCGCGACGCTCAAGGACCCGCAGCTCGCCGTCATCGTCAAGGAGGCGGACCGCCCGAGAATCTTCGTCGGCGGCGAGGTCAACCGGCCCGGCGTGATCCGGCCGGCGGAAACCGTCACGGCCCTCCAGGCGGTCCTCGAGGCCGGAGGAGCGCGGCCGACGGGCGAGCTCGCGAGCGTCGTCGTCCTCAGGAACCAGGGGACGTCGGAGCCGCAGTTCATCGTGCTCAATCTGGAGGAACGGCTGGCCACCGGCGCCCCCGGGAAGGACATCGCCCTCCAGCCGCTCGACATCGTCTTCGTCCCGAAGTCCCGGATCGCGTCGATCGATCAGTTCGTGGACCAGTACATCCGCCAGCTGATCCCGGTCCAGCTCAACTTCGGCCTTTCCTACTTCTTCGCTCTCCCTTAGGCCGCCGACCGGCGGCCTCAGTTCGGGGGGCCGATCTGTTCGGGAGGTCGCTGCTCGCGCTCCGCCCTGGAGGCGCGGAGCGAGAGGCCGAGGGAGCGGAAGGCGGCCTCCCAGCGCTCCGGGTCGCCGCGCCATTCCTCCGGAGCCGGACCGGGCGGGTCGTCGAACCGGAGCGAAAGGACGCCGGCGGGCGGCTCGTAGCCCTCCGGGAAGTTGGCGAGAAGCAACGTGAAGCGGGCCTGGCTCCAGCCGGCCCCGAGAGCGGCGAGGAGCCGCGCCACCGACGGGGCGGGGTCGGCGGCCGGCCCCGGCTCGAACTCGACCTTGTGCCGGACGAAGAGGATCCGGTTCCCCTTCCGGTCGAGGCCGCGAAGCCGTTCGAGGCGGTCCTCGTGCCGGCGCCGGGCGGCCTGGACATGGGCCTCCCAGCCCGCTGAGACGACCGCGGCACCGGACGCGTCCCGGTGCCGGGGAAACTCGTGGTAAAGCTGGAACCCGAACTCCCGGCTCCGGATCGTCGTCAGGCGCCCGTCCACGACGAGCTCCTCGAGCGCTCCCTCGCCGTAGACCCTGCCGGGGTTCATCCGGGCGACGTAGGCCGCGAGGCCGTCCAGCGTCGACGCCCACCAGTCGAACGGGTAGGCGCGTCCGTCGCGGAAGTAGGTCCGGAGCTGCCACGTCACGCGGCAGCTCGCGCCGAGCGGAACGACGTGCGAGAAGCGGCGACCGAAGAGGTCCGCGGCGAGCCGTCGCGCACTCCCGATGAGGTCCGCCACCGTCCTCCCCGGCCGCCGCGCCGGCGCGTTGGCGGAAGCGTGTGGGAGTCGAACCCACCCGCCGCCCCTCTCGGAGCGAGCACGCTGGTTTTGAAGACCAGGAGGGCCACCGGGCCCCTTTCGCTTCCGCGACGATTCTAGACGGAGGGTGCGCGACATCGGGGGCCGCGCCGGACTGATCCGGGCCCCCGGCCCGCTCCGTACACGAGGGGACAGGCGCCTGAGACCCGGTCCACGTCGCGAACGAAAAAGGAGAACCGATGAAGCCGCACCCTCTGCGTCCCGTCCTCCGTCTGCTCGCGCCGGTCGCGGTCGCGGCACTCGCGCTCGCCGCGCCGCGGCCGGCCGCCGCCTCGAGCCACAACGAAGCGCCCTTCACCTCCCGGAACGCGAGCCTCGATGACACCGACTTCTACATGTTCCGTGATCCGAACGACCCCACGCTCGTGACCCTGATCGCCAACCGTTACGGTCTGATCGAGCCGCAGGGGGGCCCGAACTTCGCGGGCTTCCAGGACGGCGCGCGCTACGACATCAAGGTCGACAACAACGGCGACGGCGTCGAGGACGTCACGTTCCGATTCACGTTCAAGACGACGTACAAGGCGCCCGGGACCTTCCTCTACGCCCTTCCGGGGGTGGCGTCGTACGACGGGAAGAACGACCCGTCGACCCTCGTCTACCAGTCCTACAGCCTCGACCTCGTCGCCGGGCCCGCCGACAACCCCGACGCCTCGAAGGTGACGCGGCTTCTCACCGACCAGCCCGTGGCGCCGCCGAACATCGGGCCGAAGACGATCCCCGGCTACCCGTACATCCCGAACGGCCTGCAGAAGACCGCGGATGGAAAGATCACCGTCTTCTGCGGCCCGCGGCAGGATCCCTTCTTCGTCGACCTCGGGATGGTCTTCGACGCGGTCAACCTGAACGTCGTCCCCGACCAGGGGAGGCCCGGCGTCGGCGTCGGCGCGACCGGGGGGGGCGCGACACGCTCTACGGCTTCGCGGTCCTGACGACGGCCCTGCAGGTGCCGATCTCGATGCTCACCGCGACCGGCACCCAGGTGTCCGATCCGGCGAGCGCCGCCGCCATCGTCGGCGGGTGGGCGGCCGTCAGCGTCCCGAAAACGCGGACGGTCAATGCCGACGGAACCCAGACCTGGAGCGGCGACTTCGTCCAGGTCTCCCGCCTCGGGAACCCCCTCGTCAACGAGGTGCTCATCGGCGTCGGCAAGAAGGACCTCTGGAACAGCGTCGGCCCCGCGCAGGAAGCCCAGTTCAAGGGGGACGCCGCGACACCCGGAGAGCTCTGGCCGGTCCTCGCCACCTACATGAACGTCCTCTTCGGGGTGCCCGTCCCACCGGGCCCGCGCGGCGATCTCGAGCTGGCCCTCTTCCGCGGGCTTCCGGGACCCGTGGCCGCGCTCTTCGGCGTCGCGCCCACGCAGCGCCCGGCCGAGGTCTACGCCGACCAGCTCCGGCTCAACACCGCTGTCGCTCCGACTCCCTTTGCCACCGCCAGCCGCCTCGGCTATCTGGGGGGCGACGGCGCGGGCTTCCCGAACGGCCGCCGTCCCTGCGACGACGTCGTCGACATCGAGTTGAGGGCGGTCGCCGGCATCCTGGTCGGCCTCCTCCCCCCTTCGGCGGGAGGAAACCCGCTTTACGCCCAGGCGCCCAACAGCCAGCTCGGCGACGGCGTCGACTACCCGCAGCGGGGCTGCCGGTACACGTTCCCCTACATGTGGTCTCCGACGAGCGGCTTCGCGGCCCTGCACGCGGGCCCCGCGGCGCCGACGCACGCCCCGCAGCTGAAGGCGACCCGGGACCCCGTCGGGAGGGGATTCCCCGAGGGGATCTCCGACGAGGAGTTCGCGGCGCGCGTCGAGCGAGCCCGCGACCTCGAGGAGCTCGCCCGCCTGAAGCCCGTCCCCGATGGCCGCTGATCGATCGTCGCTCCGCCTCCGGCCGCTCCCGCTCCTCGCGGGGGCGGCCCTCCTTCTCGTGGCCGCCCCGGCGCCCGCGCAGCGTCTCGCCGCCCTCCGGGAGACGCCCGGGCCCCTCGCCGAGGCATCGCGGCTCTACGCCCGCTATCGGACGACGCTCTCCCACCAGGACCTCGCCGAGGCGGACGCCGTCGTCCAGGCGGCGCTCGAGGTCTCGCCGGACGACTACGCCCTCCGGAAGTTCCGCCTGCGGCTCCTCCTCCCCCATCACCAGTTCGAGGAGCTCGCGCGCGAGGCCGCGGCTCTGAAGGCCCGGCGGCCGGACGATCCCGAGCTGGACGGCGCACTCGGAGACGCCGGCTTCGACCTCGGCCGGTACCCCGCGGCGTTCGCGGCCTACGACCGCTTCGCCGCCCGACAGCCCGGCACCGCCTCGTTCAGTCGCGTCGCGCTCGCCCGCGAGGTGTCGGGCGACCTCCGCGGCGCTCTCGAGTCGATGGACCTCGCCGCGACCGCGGCGCTGCCGGGGGATCCCGAGGGATTCGCGTGGTGCCGCGCGCGTTCGGCGCTCCTGCTTTTGAAGCTGAACCGCGAAACCGACGCCGAGGAGCGCCTGCGCGAAGCGCTCCGGGTCGTCCCGGACCACGCCCCTTCGCTCGCGGCCGCCGGCCGGCTGGCGGCCCGCCGGGGCCTCTGGGAGCCGGCGATCCGGCTGGCCGAGAGGTCCTACGCGCTCGTGCCCGAGGTCTCGGTCGCGGCGGACCTCGTCGATTTCCGGCGCGCAATGGGCGACGCCTCCGGCGAGGCGCGCGCGCGGGCCGCCGTCGCCGCTCTCGACGCAGGGCTCCCCGCAGACCACCGGCTCGTTCACCGGACGCTCGCGCTCTACTTCGCCGACCACGGCGATCCGGAGCGCGCGGTCGCGATGACCGGCCGCGAGCTGGCGACGAGAAAGGACGTCGGCGGGTGGGACGCCTACGCCTGGAGCCTCTACCGGGCCGGGCGGGCTTCCGAGGCGCGGGAGCCGATGCGGAAGGCTCTCGGACAGGGCACGGTCGACCCGCTTCTCCAGTTCCACGCCGGGGCGATTTCGCTCGCGGCTGGGGACCGCGCCGCCGCCCGGACACACCTGCGGCGGGCGCTGCAGATCGACCCCCGGTTCCACGTCCTCTATGCCGCGCAGGCGCGCGAAATGCTGGCCGGGATTCCGCCCGCCCGACGTTAGCCAGGGCGCCGCCCCTTTTCGGGCCGGAAACGGCTAAGATGCGCGCACATCTTCCGTACGGGAGGCCCGTATGCGGCGCGTCTTTCCTTGCGTATTGGGCGTAGCCCTCCTCTTCGTGACCCCGGTCGCAGCCGCGGAATTCCGGCCGGGCGAGGGGGACGGGGGTGGGGCGGTGGTCTTCGAGGGCCGCGTCCTCGTCCAGATTGCCTGCGACCTCGAGGGAGGGACGGCGGAGACCTCCTACCAGCTCGAGACGGACGACGGCGCCCGCGTCGCTCTGGTCCTTCCCGCGGGGGCCGTGGGGCCGGTCCGCTCCGGGGGCCGCTTCCGCGTGACGGGGCGCCTCGACGGCGACCGGCTGCAGGCGTACGAGCTCGAGGCGGTCTCCGACCGGTCGCCGCTCGCGATCCCGGCCATCGAGTCCGCGTGGACGACGGGGACGAAGAAAGTCCTCGTCATCCTCCTGAAGTTCCTCGGAGAGACGACGACGCCCTACACGCAGACTCAGGCCCAGAACGTGATGTTCAACGCGACCTCCAGCGTGAAGAACCTCTACGCCGAGGCCTCGTACAGTCAGGCAGCCCTCGTCGGGGACGTCACGCCGTGGCTGACGGCGACCGTGGCGAAGCCGACGACCTGCGACACGTCGACCGCCGCGAGCCAGGCCACAACGCGGGCGACGGCCGCGGGATATGTCCTTTCGAACTACGACCTCGTCGTCTACGCGCATACCTCGATGCCGTGCAGCTGGGCCGGCCTTGCGTTCGTCGGAGCGTCCGGAGCCTGGATCAACGGCGGTTCGTTCAATCCGCTCGTCGTCGGGCACGAGCTGGGGCACAACTTCGGACTCCGCCACGCTCACTCACTCTCCTGCGCCGGGGCGATGTACAGCGTCGGCTGCGACACGACCGGCAGCCGCTCCGAGTACGGCGACCCCTTCGACACGATGGGAAACAGCCGGTCCGGTCACTTCAACTCCTACGAGAAGAGTTCCCTCGACTGGATGCCGGCCGGATCCGTCGCGACGCACCCGGGAGGGAGCGTCGAGTACCGCCTCTCGGCGTTCGAGGGAACTACCGGGCTCCGCGCCGTGAAGGTCGTCGCGGCGACCGGCCGGACCTACTGGGTCGAGTGGAGGCAGCCGATCGGATTCGACGCCGCGTTCCCGGCCGGCGCCACGACCGGCGCGCAGGTCCGGATCGGCCCGAGCCGCGTCGGCGGGAGCGACCTGCTGGACGGCTCGCCCGTGGCCGGGGGATTCGGCGACGCCGCCCTCCCGCTCGGCATCACCTTTCTGGACGCCGTGGCCAGCCTCTCGATCACCCCCGTCTCGCAGGGAGGGGGCACCCTCGTCCTCGACGTCGCGACGGTCGTTCCATCCCCGATCCGGTTCCACACCGTCGCTCCCTGCCGTGTCGCCGACACGCGCGGCGCCACAGGACCCTCCGGCGGCCCAGCGCTCGCGGCGAACACCCTCCGCACCTTCCCCGTCGCGGGTCTCTGCGGAATCCCCGCCGGCGCGAGGGCGGTAGCGCTGAATGTGACCGTCACCGGGTCGACCGCCGCAGGGAGCCTGACGCTCCTTCCCGACGGGACCGTTCCGACCGGGACGACGACGGTCTCGTTCAAGGCCGGCCAGACCCGGGCCAACAACGCCGTCGTCGGCCTAGGTCCCGCGGGGGACGTCGGCGTCGTCGGGGCGTTCCCTTCGGGGACCGCCCACGGGATCATGGACGTCAGCGGGTACTTCCAGTAGACCCGGCGGCGAGCCGCTCGACGCTCCCGACGCAGTCCTTCGCCTTGTAGAGCCGGCCGCCGGAGTCGGCGACGAGCCGGTCGAAGGCCCGGCAGAGGGAGATCAACCGGCTCCGGTTGCGCCGGGTGATGGCGAAGTCCAGAGCGAGCGAATAGCCGTCAAGCGCGTAGGCGCGGGGAAGCGGATCGGCCCGGTGCCGCTTGAGGACCGCCAGGGACGCCACCGCGCCCGCCTCGTGCTGGAGCGAGATCGCGCGGGCGAAGCCCGCCTCGGCCGTCTCCTTCGGAAGGAAGAGCTGGTACTGGATGAAGCCTTCGGGCCGGTACGCCTCGTTCCAGCCGGGGAGGTAGTCGAGGAGGAACGAGTAGGCGACGAGCGACTGCCGGTATCGCGAGCGACCCGCGAGGCGCCCGGCGAGGACCTTCGCGGCGTTGACCAGCCGCATCTGCGGGCCCCGCGCGGCCAGTTTCAGCCCGAGGAGGAGGAGCGGCGCCGGGAGCGGTCCCGTCCGGATGTCCGCCAGCTGCTCCTCGACGCTGAGACCGTTCGGACCGTCCGGCGTGGCGGCCCGCTCGTTCGCAAGGTGGACGACGCTCCGGCCGAGGCCTCGTCCCCCGCGCCCAGCAGTCCATCCAGCCGACGAGGTACTCCCACGATTCCTTCGCCCCGTCGAGGGCGGCGAGCGTCGACGCGAGATCGGGCGTGACGAAGGCCTCGACGTCGAGCCAGCCGGTGGCCACCCGCTTGAGGTGGAGCGCGACCTCCACGACCGGCTCCTCGCCTCGCCAGTTGCCGACGACGTCCCCGAGCGCCGGGTCTCCCTTCCCGATCTCCTCGACCCGCCCGTCGCGGCGCAGAACCGAGAGCGCCTCCACGTGCTCGCCGAACGTCCCCCGCCGCCAGCCGTTCTTTCCGTGGACGTTCATGGCGACCGCGCCCCCCAGCGTCACGTGCATCGTCCCGGTCACGACCGGGGGCCAGAAGCCGCGGGGAATCGAGAGCTTCCAGAGCTCCCCGAGCGTCACCCCCGCCCCGGCGCGGACGACGCCGGCCGCCTCGTCGAAGCTCCGGATCCCGTTCAGCCCCGTCATCTCGACGACGGGCCCGGACGGATTCGTCGCGGGGTCGCCGTACGAGCGCCCCGCGCCCCGGAACACCGGCCGCTCGCCGCGCGCCCGGCACGCCGCGAGGATCGCCCGGAGCTCCTCCACCGAGGACGGGCGGTAGACCGGCGAGATCGAGAAGTTGTAGAGGCCGAACCCCTCCACCCGCTCCGGCGGAGGAGTCCCCGGTTCCCCGGGGGGCCCGGGGGGATCGAGAAACCCCCGGGAGCTCACGGCGGCCCGAACCGCTTGAAGAGGAACCGCGGGATGTGGTGCAGCGCGAGCCCGAAGAGCGCCCACCGGCGGTAGACGTAGAAGACCTCGTGGCGGCGGTCGAGCCGGTTCGCGATCGTCCGCGCGGCCTCCTCCGGAGAGACGACCCAGAAAAGCCCCTTCTTCGCCGCCGTCAGCTTCGTCCCGATGAACCCGGGCTTCACCGTCGAGACCGTGACGCCGTACGGATGAAGCCGGTTCCGGAGCCCTTCGAGGTACGTCGTCATCGCCGCCTTCGAGGCGTTGTAGGCCGGGTTTCCCTTCCGCCCGCGGTCTCCCGCGATCGAGGAGATCCCGGCGATCTGCCCGCGGCGCGCCTCCCGGAAGTAGTTCGCCGCGAGGCCGAGGAGGACGACGGAGGCCGAGGCGTTCACGTCCATCGTCTCGCGGTCTTTGTCGGCCAGGGCCGTCTTCCCGTCGCCGTGGAACATCACGCCGGCGTTGTAGATGAAGAGATCGCAGTGGCCGATCGCGGCGATCGCCTCGCGGAAGGCGGGCTCCAGGCGGGCGGCGTCCCGCAGGTCGCAGACGACCGGCGCCAGCGTGGCGTCCGGGAACCGGCCCCGGAGCTCGGCCTCGATCGCCGAGAGCTTCTCCGGGCTCCGACCGACGAGCGCGACCCAGAATCCGCGCGACGCGTACTCCGCCGCCAGCGCCTTCCCGAGTCCGTCCGTGGCGCCGACGACGACGACCCGTTTCACGCCCCGATTGTGCCTCAGGGCCAGAGCCGTTCCGTCCGGTCGTGCCAGTCGCGGGTGACGTCCAGCCAGAACGCGAGGCCGGCGTTCGGGCCGAACGGACGGTAGAGGCGCTCGACCCGGGCGTCCTTCCCCGCGCGGCCGCGGAACCGGAGCTCGGCGACTTTCTTTCGCGACCAGGCGTCGAGGCCGAGCTTCGCGTGGCGGCCGAGGATCCGGCCGAGGGTGTCGGCGGCGTAGGGGCCGAAGCCCTTTTCCGCCCGGATCTCCTTCTCGACCTCGGCGTCGGGGCGCGCGGCGTCCTCCCAGCGCGCGAGGTCGAGCTTTCCCGACGCCACGCGCTCCGCGAAAGCCGCGAGGTAGGGCGCGCGGTATCCGAACTTCAGCGCCGCGAGTTCGCGCGCGCGGAGTCCCGCGACGACGGCGGGGGGAGGAAACGCTCCGCCGCGGCCACAGGCCGCGATCAGGTTCGCGACCATCAGCTTCGTCAGGCCCCAGGTGCAGTTCGTCGTCGCGAGGACCTTGACCGCGTCCTCGAAGAGGGTCGGCGCCCGGAGGATCCGCCCCGCCCCGCGCTCCGCGATCCAGGCGAAGCCGTCGGCGGCCCGCTCGCGGCAGAGCGCGTGGAACGCGGAAAGATCGGCTGAGAGGTCAAGGACTCGGGTGACCACCGAAAGAAGACGCGAACGCGCGACATGCGAACTGCTCGGCAACGGCAAAGGCGCTTCTTCTTCGAAAGTGAATGCAGATTCGGCGCCGGCTCTTGCGCGAATGACGAGCGCATCTCGACGCGCCGGAAACCTCTGCCCTGAATGGTCTTTCACCTTCCAAGAAAAGAAACTGCAATCGGCCTGCTTCTCCATCCCAGGAGAAGGGCGGGAGGTCGTACCAGCCGTGGCTCCGGACGACGAGCTCGAGGTCGAACTTCGGAACGGGGATCTGGACGGTCGTCAGGGCCGACACGCGGCGCTCCCGTCAGTTCACGCCGGGGCCCGGCACGGGGCCGGAGGCATCGGCGCCCGGGACGCCGCCGTGGACGGTGCAGCGGACCCTTGGCTCCGTCCCCGCGATGAAGATCTCGTTGAACGAGGAGGGGCACTCCTCCGTGACGAGCATGCCGGTCGTCGGATCGATCGAGGCCGTCACGACGCCGTCCGTCGTCGGGAACGGCACCTCGAAGTAGTGCGAGGGGAGGCGCCGCGCGAAGTCCGCGAAGATCGGGAGGGCCGCCGTCGACCCCGAGAGGCCGAGCCCGCGGTTGTCGTCGAATCCGACCCAGACGGCCACGAGAAGGCGGGGGGTGAAGCCGATGAACCAGGCGTCGCGGCCGTCGTTCGTCGTCCCCGTCTTTCCCGCGAAGATCCCCTGCGCGCCGAGGCGCCGCGCCGAGGCCCCGGTCCCCCGGTCGACGACGCCCTGCAGGATCGAGTCGAGGACGACGATGGCGTCGGCGTCGGCGGCGCGGACCAGCGGCTGGTCCCGCTGCTCCACCTTCCGGCCCGAGGAGCCGACGACACCGAGGAGGGCGTTCGGGTTCACGCGGAACCCGCCGTTCGCGAACGCCGCAAAGGCGGACGCGATCTCGAGCGGGCTCGTCTCGAAGGCGCCGAGCGCCATCGCCGGATAGGCCCGGAGGGGGGAGCCGATGCCGAGCCGCCGCGCCGTGGCGACGATGTCGGAGAGGAGGGTCTGGCCGGGCGTCGTCCCGGTGACGGCGACCCGGACGGTCGGGACGTTGATGGAGTTCTCGAGCGCCTTCCGTGCGGTCATCGGGCCGCGGTACTCGCCGTCGTAGTTCTTCGGCGACCAGGCCTCGTCCTCTCCCGTCCCCCAGACGAGCGCGATCGGCGTGTCCTGGAGAATCGTCGCGGGGGTGATCGGCGGGACGAGGTCGCGCCGGCCGAACGCCGCGAGGTAGACGAACGGCTTGAAGAGCGAGCCCGGTTGCCGCCGCGCCTGGACGACGCGATTGAACTGGCTGACCTGATAGTCGCGCCCGCCGACGAGCGCCCGGATGGAGCCGGTTGCCGGGTCGAGCGCGATGAGTGCCGCCTGCAGCGGATTCTCCTCGTCCTTCGACCGCAGCCTCCGGTAGCGTTTTTCGAGCTCCTCGAGCCCCGAGCGCACCGCCGCCTGTGCGGCCGCCTGCATGTCGGGGTCGAGCGTCGAATAGACGGCGAGACCGTCCTCGCGGGAGCCCCCGGCGGCGGTTACCTGCTTCATCAGGAAGTCGACGAAGTGGGGCGCGACGATCCCGGTCGGGGGCCCCTTGACCCGCGTGAGGGGCGCGGCGAGCGCCTTCTCGTAGGCGGCCTCGTCGATCTTCCTCTGCTCCAGCATCCCCTTTAGGACGACGCCGCGCCGCTCCTTCGCCCGCTCCGGGTTCCGGAACGGCGAGTAGCGGCCCGGGGAGGAGATCAGCCCGGCGAGGAGGGCGGCCTCGGCGAGGTCGAGCTGGGAGACCGATTTTCCGAAGTAGGTGTGCGACGCCTCCTCGACCCCGGTCACCGAGACCGAGCCCCGCTGGCCGAGGTAGATCTCGTTGAGATAGGCCTCGAGGATCTCCTTCTTCGAGTAGCGCGCTTCGACGATCATCGCGAGGAGCGCCTCGATCGCCTTCCGTTTAAGGGTCCGCTCGGGCGTGAGGAACATGTTCTTCACGAGCTGCTGCGTCAGCGTCGAGCCCCCCTGCATCCCCGACTTCCGGAAGACGTTGTGGAGCACGGCGCCGAAGAGCCGCTTCACCGAGATGCCGGAGTGCGAGTAGAAGGTCCGGTCCTCGGTCGTCAGGATCGCGTCCAAGACGGCCGGCGGGACCTGGTCGAGGGTGACGAGCGTCCGGTCTTCCATCTTCTCGTCGTAGACCGATCCGACGACCTCCGGCTCGAACACGACGAACGGAAGCGGCGAGCCGTCGTCGAGCCGCTTGATGGAGACGACGCGCCGGCCGGCGAACGCGACGACGGCGGGGGTGCCGGGGGACTTCCCGAGCGCCGTGTCGCGGCTCCGCGTGCCGACGAGGATCCTCCCCCGGGCGACATGGAGCTCGCCGGCCTTGACGCTGGCGCTCCCCGTCTCCGTGTAGCGAAGGCGGCCGAGCCGGCGGAGGACGTCGTCGGACGAGAGGGCGTCCCCCGGCCGGAGGACCCAGACGTCTGAATAGATCCGCGCGGGAAGCGACCAGCGGCGCCCGTCCATCGTCTTCGTGACGATCCGGCTGAAGTAGAGGACGACGACGAGCCCCGAGACGAGGAGGAGGAGCAACGTCGCCCCGGAGAAGAAGAGGAGCGGGTGCTTGTTCCGGCCGAGGAAGCCGGCGAACCCGCGCAGGGCGCCGCGCGCCCGCTCGAGGAGCTTCACGCCCGGAGTCTAACGGCCCCTACTTCGGCGGCGGACTGGCCGGAAGCGCCGGCGCGGGCGCGGGCGGCGCGGGAAGGCTGGGAAGCGCCGGCTTCGGCCGCTTCCGGTAGCGCTCCCAGAGACGCTTCTGCCGGTCGCCGAGGTCGAGAGCCTCCCCGCGGTCGTAGAGCGCGACGAGGGTCGACGTGATCTGGAGCGGGTCCCCGGTCCAGACCGCGAGCGAGGCGTCCTTGCCGGGCGCGAGCGAGCCGATCCGGTCGTCCACGCCGTAGATCCTCGCGGGGTTCAGGGTGACGGCGCGGAGCGCCTCGAGCGGCGGCAGGCCGAACGCCGCCGCCATTGCGGCGTGGTTCGGCAGGTCCCTCGTCGTCGCGGCCGCGAACGCCGAGGCGCCGCTCGTGATCGCGACCGTGACGCCCGCCTTCGCGAGCGTGCCGGCGAGCGCATAGACGGCGTCGTAGGGCTCGTCCGTCGCGGAACGGCAGGCGGAGGACGCCGTCCAGGATGACGGGGATCTTCCGCTCCGCGAGCACCGCGGCCATCTTCGCGGCGTCGTGTGCTCCGAGGAAGACGAGACGGATCCTGTCGTTCCTACAGCTCTCCGTCGACGAACCGGAGGACCGCTTCCATCTCGGCTTATCTTCTCCGCGCGGACGACGAGCGGGATCTTCCCCTCGAGGACCGGAACGAGCGCCGCCATTGCCGCGTCGTCGTCGTGCGGCGGGACGCCCGGCGTCCCCTCGGCCGCCTTCGCCGTCCGGTACGCCTCGGCGCGCCGGAAGGCGTCGCGGATCGTCTTCAGCGCTTCGTCCCGCCGCCGCTCCTGCGCCTTCGGCCGACGGCCGCGCGTCGGGGCCGCGGTCGATCATCAGCTCGGGCCACTCGACGAGCACGGCGGCGGGGCACCTCAGGCAGGCGTCGTCGCGCGTCCAGCCGGCGAGCGAGACGACCGACGCCGCTCCGGGAAAGACCGAACCGTTCGGCGTCAGCGCCGCGAAGAGGACGCCGTTCGAGCGGGTCACGGGGAGGACCTCGGAGTCGAAGTTCGCCGCGCACTCGGGGCGCGCCTCCGGGTTGATCTCGGCGATCTCGGAGGCGTCGACCGTCGCGCGGACGGCGGGGATCTCGACGAGGCCGACGAGGGACGCCGGGGCGAAGAACGGCCGGCGCCACGTGACGGCCCGCCACGCTCGACGACCTTCGCGCCCGGTGGCACCGCGGTGTCGGGTCCGCCGACGGCGGTGATCTGTCCCGTTCTCGACGACGACGACCCCTTCCGGAATCGCCGGCCCCTCGGCCGTGTGGACCGTGGCGCCCTTCAGGACGAGCGCCGCCGCGAGGAGCAGGGAGGCGCTCACTTGGACCCCTCCGCCGCCCCGCGGCCGCCGGGACGCCGTCGTCGTCGCAGGCGCCCCGCTCCTCCGGCGCCGGCCGGGACGGCGCCGCGCCCGCGGTCGGCCCTCCCTTCGCCGCCGCGACGCGCGCCTTCGCGACGAGGTCGGACTTCTCGGCCGCGAGGAAGGCGCGCTGGCGCCGGTCGGCCTCGCGGTCGAAGTACTTCTTCCCGTCGATCCAGGTCTCGAGGCAGACGCTCGACGCGTCGAGCGGGCTCCCGACCAGATGACGAAGTCGGCGTCCTTCCCGGCTCGAGCGAGCCGATCCGCTTCTCGATGCCGAGCTGCTTCGCCGGGTTGAGTGACGAACTTCAGCGCCTCGTCCGGCGGGACGCCGCCGTACTTGACCGCCTTCGCCGCCTCGAGGTTCAGCCGGCGCGCGAGCTCGTCGGAGTCGGAGTTGAACGTCACGACGACGCCCCGGTCGCGCATCAGGGCGCCGTTGTACGGGATCGCGTCGTAGACCTCGAACTTGTAGGCCCACCAGTCGCTGAAGGACGAGGCGCCGGCGCCGTGCGCCGCGATCTCGTCGGCCACCTTGTAGCCCTCGAGGATGTGCTGGAACGTCGCGACCTGCACCCCGAACTCCTCGCAGACGCCGGATCAGCATCGAGGATCTCGTCCTTCCGTAGGAGTGGGCAGTGGATCAGGCGCTTGCCTTCGAGGATCTCGGCGATCGCCTCGAGCTGGAGGTCGCGGCCGCACCGGCATCGCGGCCTCGCCGCGCTTCTTCGCGGCCTCGGCCTCCTTCTGCCGCCGCCGGTAGTCGCGCGCCGCGAGGAACCGCTCGCGGATCAGCGCCGAGACCCCCATCCGCGTCTGCGGGTAGCGGCGGAGTCGGCGACTCGCGCCAGTTCGACTGCTTCGGGTTCTCGCCGAGCGCGAACTTGATGCCGGGCGGCGCGCCGGTGATCGCCAGCGCGTCGGGCCCTCGCCCCACTTCAGCTTGCGGATCGCGTTCTGGCCGCCGATCGCGTTCGCCGAGCCGTGGAGGACGTTGTGGGACGGTCAGGCCGCCGGCGAGCTCGCGGTAGATCGCACGTCGAGCGGGTTCGATCACGTCGGCGATGCGGACCTCGGCCGTGACGTTGTGCGTCCCCTCGTTCACGGCGCCGTCGATCCCGGTGTGGCTGTGGGCGTCGATGAGGCCCGGCGTCACGGACTTCCCGGCCGCGTCGATCTCGACGGCCGACGCCGCGAAGGCGGGGGGACCGGGATGTCGGTCCCGACCGCCGCCACCTTCCCGTCCACGACGAGGAGGTTCGCCTTCTCGAGGATTCCCGGCGCGCCGGAGGTCCAGATCGTGGCGTTTCTCACGAGGACCGCCTTCGCGGACGCGAGTGGCGACGCGAAGCGGCTCGGGAGCGGCCGGATGTCCGAGTCGGGTGCTTCGGACGCGGCATCTCCCGTTTCGGCTCCGTCCCCTCGGCGGCGCGATCGCCGCCGCCGGGCCCACGCCTTTCGCGCTCGCCGCGGCGAACGCTCTTCGCGCCGCCCTGCCCGATCGTCAGGGTCAGGACGTCGCCTTCGACCTCGGCCGAGGCGGTGACGGTCCCGACGGGCGCGCCGAGGGCCGCGCCCTCCACGTCGAAATCGACCCGCGAGCCGTGCCGCGCGACGTTCGTCGCGGCCACGGGCTTCCCGCCGTCCGGCGTGGCAAGGACGAGGAGGCCTCCCGCCCTTCGGGTCGTTCTTCAGCTCCAGCCTCGCGCTCTCGAGGCGGAAGACGCCCTGTCACGGGCGACTTTTTCGGCTTCACCGCGTACGGCCGCCCGTCGACCCAGGTCTCGACGATCCGGCTCTTCTCCGCGAAGAGGGTCCCCTCCACGATGACGAGGTTCGCGGCCCTGCCGGGCGCGATCTCTCCCGCGCGATCCGAGATTCCGAGCAGCCTCGCCGGGACGGTCGTGAAGGCCGCCAGGAGATCGTCGAACGAGAGCCCGCGCGCCCGCGCCTTCCTCACGCGGTCGGGCAGGGCGTCGACCTCGGCGAGGCCGTGGGTCGTCAGGGCGAACGATGATTCCCGCGTCGCGGAGCCAGTGCGGGTTCGACGGGGCGCGGTCCCAGGCGCGGAGCCGCCCGAGGGACACGTCGACCCAGTCGTCGTCGTCGTCCACCGAGGGCGTCGCCGGGAACGCGATCGGGAGGATCAGCTCGGGCGACAGCGCCTTCACCTCGTCCATCAGGAGCCACGCGTCGGCGCCCCCGACGTAGCGCGCCCTCAGCCCGAACTCAGCCGCCAGCCTCCCCGCGCGCAGGAGTCCGAGGACGTCGGACGACTCGAAGAGGACCGGCTGGCCTCCGGGACGGCGTCGCCGAGCGCCGCCCACGCCTCGACCCGCTCGGGCCGCGGAAGCGAAGGCTTCGCCTTCCACGCGGCCTCGGCCTCGCGGAGCCACTTCGAGTCGAGGAACGCCTGCCGGGCCGCGGCCACGGTCCCCATCTTCGACGACGGATACTCCCCGATCCCCTCGCGTCCGGGAGCGTCGAGGGAGACGACCTCGGCCCCCCGCGCCGACACGACGTTCTTCGAGAGCGGCCCGTCCCCGAGGGACAGGACGGCGCTCTCCCCGCGGAGCACTCCGGCGTCGGGGACCGCCTGGACGACCGTGAACCCGAGGTCGCGGAGCGACTCGCGCGCCTCCGGCGCCACCTTCACCTCGGCGATGGCTTTCCGCTCCGGGCGTGACGCGCGAGAGCGGGTGGACGTTTCCCGCGGGCTCGGGGCCAGGCGTCGGCTCCGGCCGGGCTGCCGGGCGGCCCCGGCGGCCGGCGTCGTCGTCCTCCGGGGGCCGCTCCTTCTTCCCCGAGAGGCGCGACAGGGTCACGTACGGGTCGATCAGGCCCGGGGTAGACGGCCTTCCCGGCTAGGTCGATCTCCCTTGCGTCCGCCGGCACGGCCACCGCAGCCGGCAGGCCCGACGGCCGCGACGACCCCGTTGCGGATCACGACCGTCCCCTTCTCGATCGCCTTTCCCGGGCCGTGACCACCCTCGCGTTCACGAGCGCCCAGACGTCCGGCGGATCGGCCGCGAACGCGGCGGACAGGACGGCGAGGGCGGCGGCGAGGAGAGAGGCGGCCCGGCTCCTCCTCACTTGACGAGGTACTCCTCGACGAACCTCAGCAGCCCGAAGAACAGGAAGTCCTGGTTCCGCTTCTTCGAGAAGCCGTGTCCCTCGTCCTTCGCCATCAGGAACCAGACCGGCCCCGCGTTCCTCTTGATCGCCGTTCACCATCTGCTCGGCCTCGGTCCAGGGGACGCGGGGGTCGTTCCTTCCCTGCACGATGAACATCGGCTTCGTGATCTTCGCGGCGTTCGTGAGCGGCGAGATCGAGAGGAGGAACTCCCGCATCTTCGGGTCCCGCTCGTCGCCGTACTCGACGCGCCGAAGGTCGCGCCGGTACGACTCGGTGTTCTCGAGGAACGTGACCCAGTTCGAGATCCCGACGACGTCGACCGCGCAGCGGAAGCGGTCGTTGTAGTTCGTCATCGCGGCGAGCGTCATGTAGCCGCCGTACGAGCCCCCGGGCACCATCACGCGGCCCTTGTCGAGGCCCGGCTGGGCGGCGATCCAGTCGAGGAGCGCCCCGACGTCCTTCACGGAGTCCTCGCGGAGGACCCCGTTGTCGAGGCCGACGAACGTCTTGCCGTAGCCCGTCGAGCCGCGGACGTTCGGGATAGACGATCGCGATCCCGAGCTCGTTCAGGAGGAAGTTGTTCCGGCCGAGGAATCCCGGCTGGAACTGGCCTTCCGGGCCGCCGTGGATGTTGACGACGACCGGGCGCGGGCCCGCGAACGAGGCCGGCGGCCGGTAGAGGAAGCCGGTGATCGTCCTCCCGTCGAAGCTCTTCCACGAGATGGCCTCGGGCTCGACGAACGCCGACGCGTCGAGGCCGCCCGTCTCGCTCTCCGTCCAGCGCTCGAGCTTCCCGGTCGCGGTGTCGACCGCGTACGCGTCGGCCGGCGACTTCGCCGACGTGAAGGTGAAGCCGAGCCGGCGAGAGCTCGGGTCCCAGCGGAGGCTCGCGCTTCCGATCGTCCCGAACGGGAGCTTC
The DNA here is from genome assembly GCA_963821435.1 of uncultured Acidobacteriota bacterium. Classification (GTDB taxonomy): domain Bacteria; phylum Acidobacteriota; class Thermoanaerobaculia; order UBA5066; family UBA5066; genus DAOMFB01. The sequence goes on along the minus strand of CAWGDR010000009.1, from coordinate 288,506 downwards.
GGCAGGGCGATCTCCTTGCGCGTCGGGAGGTCGAGCGCGTGGAGCGTGTTGGCCCCGGCCTCGTTGACCGAGTAGGCGATCTTCGTTCCGTCGGGCGCGAGGTCGAAGCCGTCGACGTCCCACGAGAGGCCCGGGGTCAGGTCCTCGACCTTCCGCGTCGTGACGTCGAGCGCGACGAGATGGCTGAACTCCCGGCCGGCGTCCGACGTCGTGTAGACGGTCTTTCCGTCGTTCGAGAACCGGCCGGAGCCCCAGGCGACCTTCTCCTTCGACTCCGGGGAGAGGAGGCGCTTCGCCCCCGTCGCCACGTCGACGAGCCAGAGGCGGCTCTCCTCGACCGAGATCCCCTCTCCGACGAGGAGCGTCTTCTCGTCCGGGGACCAGTCGAGCGCCTGCCAGGCGCTCGCCGTTCCCCTCGAGGACCATCCGGTCCGTCTTCGGGTCGGACGGGTTCATGACCCAGATGTCGCTGTTCTTCCCGGTCCGCCTCGTCGAGCTGGTAGGCCATCCACGTTCCGCTCTTCGTGAAGGCGCCCGGCGTGTTGCGGGACTTGCCGTCGGTCAGGAGCGTGACCTTCCCGGTCCTGTCGTCCCGGAGGTAGAGCTGGTACCACTCGCCGCCGCCGACGTCCTTCACGAAGACGATGTCGGCGCTCTTCGGCCGGTAGCGTCCGCCGAGGACCCGCTCGCCGTAGAACGTGAGCTGCGTCCGCGCGCCGGCCGGCATCGCGACGCGGTGGAGCTGCGGGACGTCGCCGAAGCGCGTCGTGATCAGCATCTCGGGGCGGAGCGGGTTCCAACCCTGGAACGACGCCGAGCGGAACTCCATGTAGGGCCCGGCCCGCTCGGCGAGCGAGCGCGGAAGCGGCGGGATCCCCTCCACCACGAGGTTCTCGCCCGGGACGATCAGGTCCTGCGCCGGCGCCGCGGCGCCGACGAAAACGAGGCACAGCGGCAGAAGGAAGGCGAGGCGCAGACGGCGCGTCACGGAGTCACCTCCAGCGTTCGATGGTCTCGACGACGGCGCTCTCCCCGAACAGCGTCAGGGTCTCGCCGGGCGTCTTGCCGAGCAGCGCCTGCCCGGCCTCGGAAAGGTACGAGTAGATCCCGGCCTCGGGCTTCGAATCCCAGGGGCCGAGGAGCGTCAGCGTCCGCGTCCCGGACGCGAGCCGGAGCGTGACCCGCGTCCCGGGCCGGACCTCGGTCGCGTCGACGGTGGCGGGATTCAGCGGCCGGGCGCGCGAGAGCTCCTCCTGGAGCTTGCCGGCGCGGGCCGAGAGAAGCTGCTGCTTGTCGCGCCGGGCCCTGTACTCGAAGTTCTCGGAGAGGTCGCCCTCCGCCGCGGCGAGCGCGATCCCCTTCGTGTTCTCGGGGATCTCGACCTTCAGGATGTGGTCCAGCTCGTGCCGCTTCGCCTCGATCGCCTCGGCGGTGACGAAGAACGTGTCCTCGGCCGACTTCCGGAGGTCCGGGAAGCGCATCTCGGCGGCGGCCACGAGGCCGTCCCGGCGGATCTTCTCGAGCAGATTGTGCCGCGCGAGCGACTCCAGGAACGCTCGCGCGTCCTCGAGCGTCGCCTGCTTCACGAGCCAGGCCGCGGCGAGGCCCGTCCGGTCGAACATCTCGCGCACCTTCGACTTGAGCGTCCCGAGCTCGTCCCACGAGATGGCGTCGAGGAGGCGCCCCATGATCTGCGGCGTGAGCCGCGCGCGGAGCGCCTCGTCCTGGGCGGCCTTCTGCGCGAACCAGACGAACGCGCGCGGGCCGGTCCGGGGCGACGAGAGGATCTTCGCGTGCACCCTTTCCCGGGCGTCCGGAGCCATCTCGGCGAGCTTCCGGTCGATCCACTCGATCGTCCGGCCGTCCTCCTCCTTGAAGACCCACTCGGCGAGGATGGCCGGGGCGTCCTCCGGGCGCTGGCGGGCGACGAGCTCCAGCGCCTTCTCGCGCATCGTCCGGTCCGTCGAGGCGCGGGAGGAGGGCGAGCGGCTTCTCGAGGACGCGACGCTCCACCGTCCGCGCGACCTCGATTCCGGGCACCTTCTCCACGAGAACGGCGATCTCGAACGCCCGCGCCGGGTCCGACTCCTCGAGCGCCGCCGCCTCGTCCGCGAGCGCCTTCGCCATCGTCGCGACGAACTCCGGAGACCGCTTCTGGTTCTTCCGGAAGAGGTCCATCCGCTCGGCGAGCGGCAGCTTCGCGAACTTCGCGAGGAGCGAGGAGTCCGCGGCGCCGGACGACGCCGAGAACTCCACCGTCGAGGACTTCCCCGCGCCGTGGACGACGACGCGCGGGTCCTTCCGCGCGGCCCCCCACCAGCCGGTCCACGCCTCCTCGGGGACGAGCCCCTTCATCGCGTCCTTCAGCTCCTGCAGGGAGACGTTCCGGCCGAGCGACGTCACGAGCCGCTGCACCGCGCCCGGCGGGTCCGCGAGCACCTGCGCGGCGAGCGCCGCGGGGTCGGTCATCTTGTCCCTCAGGAAGTGGTCGGCCGGGAGCGGCAGCAGACTCTTCGCCGCGACGCCGATCGGGATCGAGACCCCTTTCGCGACCTCGAAGTCGACGCGGACCGAGTCGAGCGCGAAGTTCGTCTCCACGATCTTCCCGGCCCCGCGCCCCTGCATCAGGAAGACGCGGCCCACCTCGAACGGCAGCCACTTCTCGACCCGCTCCATCCGGGCGAGGCCGTCGGCCGGGTCCTTCGCCTCGCGGAACTTGAAGCGGCCGAGGAGGCCGTTGAGCGACGGCGCGTCGGGTAGGCCGACGCGATCGCGTCCTCGAAGAGCTTGTGGAACCCGTCCTTCGTCGACGGCGTGGCTCCGGCCCGGACCGCCTCCTTGAGGAGCGTCCAGCGGAGCGCACCAACCCCCGGCTCGAGCGCGAGCGGAGCCAGCGCCGCTTCCGCGGCCCCCGCCATCGACTGCAGCCGGTTCTTCTCCTTCGGGCCCGCGCGGGCGAGCGCCCGCGCGGCGCCGAGCAGGAACTCGGCGTTCGCGGCGGGATCGATCCAGGGCTTCCAGGAAGGCGGACTCGACGAGGTCGTAACGCTTGTCGGCAACGAGGCTGTTGAGGGCGGGCAGTGTCACCTTCGGAGTCTAGCTTCCCAGCAGCCCCTTCTTGAGATCCTCGGACGGCGGCTTCGGCCCGAGCCAGAGGAGGAAGACGGCGTCGGCAAACTCCTTCCCCTCCACCGTCAGCAGCTCCTTCCCGTTGTGGGAGAGCGTCGTTCCCTTCCCCGGGATGTACGCGAAGCTCATCGTCTCGCCGTCCTTCAGGTCGGGGACGGCCGCGATCATCTTGTCGATGTTCGCCTTCTGCTTCGCCGCGAGCTCCTTGGCGTTGTTCTGGAAGCCCTCCTGGAACGCCTCCGTGATCTTCGCCTTCTCGACGTCCCGGAGGTACTTCATCGAGATCAGGCGCGCGGCGTCCGCCGCCACGATGGCCGAAGCGTCCTTCGACGGCGTCTCGAGGTAGAGACCGCCCACGTAGACCTTGAAGATCGCCTTCTTCCGAAGGCCCATGCCGTTCAGCTTCAGCGTCTTGTCGCCGACGGTCGCCGTGTCGGGCATCGTGACGCCGGCGAGCTCCCGGGCGAGAGCCGGAGAGCGAGAGGACGAGGGCGGCTGCGGCGGCGAGCATCGCGCCTCCGCGACGTCGGGTTCGGACCATCGTTGCCTCCTTGACGGTCCGGATTCGGGTGGGCGAAGGATACGTCGAAGCGGCCCCGGGCGGGGCTGCGTAGACTCCCTCCCCGTGAATCGCCCTGCGCCGCGGAACCGGCCTCCCCAGGAACGGCCGAGCTGGCTCCGGCCGCTCGCCGTCGCGCTCGTCCTCGCCGCGCTCGGTCGCCCTCGCGGCGCCCCGGCGGATCTGGACGCCGGTCCAGACGATCGGCGCCGGCACCAACGTCCTCGACGACCTCCTGGCGGCTCGAGTTCCCCGCCCGGCTCGGGCAGGGCTCGGTCGCGGGGCGCGACTTCGTCTTCACGTACGGGCTCCTCCGCCAGCTCCTCTCCGGGCGCGGGCTGGCTCGTCCCGCCGCACGACACGCGTCCCTCTCCGCTTCCAGGGCCTCGGCGAGGCCGCCGCGGCTGTCCTCGCGCTCTGGGTCCTCCTCTCTCAGACGCGGGCGCCGCTCGCCTTCCGGGCGGCGGCGTGCCTCGTCTGGGCCGGCACCCTGCCGACCGAGGTGAAGCCTCTTGCCGGGCTCGCCCTCGTCACGGCCCTCGGCTCGCGGCTCGGAGCCGCGCCCGGCCGGGACCGACCCCGGCCGCTCGAGCTTGCCGGATGGGCGTTCGGCGCGCCGGCCCTCTCCCTCTACTCGTTCGACCTGGGACTGATGACCCTCGCGGCGCTCGTCGCCACGGCGGCCGGCGTCACGGCCGCCGCCGCTCTTCCGCCGCGACCCGCTCCGCGCCAGCATCGTGCGCCGGGCGCTCGTCGCCGCAGGCGCCGCCGCCCTCGGCTTTGCCCTCGTCGCCGGCCTCCTAGCGGTCCTTCCGGGATGGTCGCGGACGCTTCGCCGACCTCGTCGCGCTGACGCTGGGCTACGCCGAGAAGTGCGCGCTTCCGCTGGCCCGTCCCGCGGCGCTGAAGCTCGCCTCGGCGGCGGCCGCCGCGACTCGCGTTGACCGCGTGGGCCTTCTTTCGCGTCGGCCCCGGCCCCGCGGAGGAAGGCCGCCCGCGGCAGCTTCGCCCTCCTCTCGGCGGGCCTTTTCGCGCTTCTCTGGACCCGCTACGGCCTCTCCCGGTCCGACGACATCCACGTCGTTCCTCGCCTGCCTCCCGGCGCTGCTCGCCACGGCGCTCCTCGTCCCCTGCGAGCTCGCGGCCCGGCCGACGCGGGGGGCCGGCCTGATTCTCGCCGCAGGCCTCGTCGCCTGCGCGTGGACGGGCCGGGCGATGCCTCCGGACCCGATCCCGTTCCCGGCACGCCACTCCCGCCGCTGCTCCTCGACGGCGGACGGATCCGCGTGGAGCAGCCCGCGCTCGCAGGAAGCTCTCTCGCTCCTCAGGCCGGACGCGCCGCCGGACCTCCTCGTCTTCCCGTTCGAGTCGATGATCAACGTCCTCGCCGGAAAGCGGAGCCCCGTCTCGACGCTCCATCTCTACGCCGCAATCAACGACGAGCTGGAGCGGCGGACCGTCCGGAATCTCCTCGAGCGGCCCCGGACGCCCGTCCTCCTCTTCACCGCATCCTGGCGGATGGACGGGGTCGAGAACCTCTGCCAGGAACCCCCTCGTCTTCCGGCCATCTCCTCGACCACTACGAGCTGGACGGGGCGGCCGGCGACGAGGTCGCGCTCCTTCAGCCCGTGCCGGAGGCGGCCCCTCGATGGACCGAAGAGCGGCTGAAGGCTCCCCCGTTTCCGGTCTCGCCAGCAGGGCGGCACGGATCACCGATCCTCCTGCCCGACGGCTGCTGCCGGGCGAACGACTTCCTCGTCCGTCCGGCTCCGCCTCTCGAAGACTCGATACTTTGGCCTCTTCAAGCCCGGCGTGGTCTTCGTGAGGCTTCCGCTTCGACGACGGGGAGCCGTCAGGACCAGCGCCTCGTCGCTTCGCAGGACGGCCGGGATCGCACGTCTACCTCCTCTCGGCCGTCACCGTCGAGGAGCTCCCTGTTCCTCGTCGGCGTTCGAGCCCGGCCGGCCCCGCGCGCCCCGAGCGGCTCCTTTCCGTCGAGCTTCCGCTGGGAGGCGATGGACTTCCTCTCCCGCACGCCGGCCTCGATGACCATCGAGAGCGTCGCCGTCCTGCGGCGGAACCCGGCACCGGCCGAGGGCTCTGCTACGCCGTCTGCTCTGGATCTCGCTGAAGCGGGCGACGCGGTAGAACTGGTCGCGCATGGCGCGGAGGAGCGCCACGCGGTTGCCGCGGACGGCTTCGGTCCTCGGCCAGGACCATCACCTCGGTGAAGAAGCGGTCGAGGCTCGGCCCGAGCGACGCCATGATCGCGAGGGCGTCGCTTGTAGTTCCGCGTTCCCGATCAGCTCGTCGAGCATCCCCTTCGCCTGCAGGTAGTCGCCGGCGAGCGCCTGCTCGGCGTCCTCGGTCATGAGGGCCGGGTCGGGCTCGCCCTCGGCCGTCCTCCGCCTGCGAGAGGATGTTCTGCGACCCGCTTGAAGGCGACGGCGATCGGGACGAAGTCCGCCTCGCTGGCGGACGGCGTCCACGGCCGCGACCCGCTCGACCGCGTCCGCGAGGTCGTGGCAGTCGGTCGTCAGGACGGCCTGGATCGTGTCGGCCGCGAAGCCGCGCTGTCTCGAGGAGGAAGCGGAGCCGCTCGAGGAGGAACGCCGTCAGCTCGGGGAGCGCTCGTCCTCGCGCCGCGCGGGCAGCGTCCCGTGGAGCTAGGAGCGCGTCCGAGCAGGCGACCGGCAGGTCGAGATGCCACTTCCGGTCGAGCAGGATCTTCACGACGCCGAGCGCCGCGCGCCGGAGCGCGTACGGGTCCTTCGAGCCGGTCGGGACGAGGCCGAGCCCGAAGAGGCCGGTCAGCGTGTCGAGCCGGTCGGCGAGCGCGACGACGCGCGCCGACGTCGCCCCGCGGCGACGCGTCCTCGGCCGAGGCGGGCCGGTACTGGTCGTAGAGCGCCTGCCAGACCTCCTCGCGGCTCCCCCTCGCGCCGCGCGTAGAGGCCGCCGACGACGCCCTGCAGGTCCGGGAACTCGCGGACCATGTCGGTCACGAGGTCGGCCTTCAGGAGCCGCGCGGCCTTGACGACGGCCGGGGCGAGGTCGGCGGCGTCGAGGCGCGCCGCGAGCCGCTCCGACGAGCTCCTGGATCCGCCCCGTCTTCCGGAGGTAGTCGCCCAGCTTCTCCTGGAACTGAGCGAGCCGAGGCGCGAGAGCCGGTCCTCGAGCGGCGTCTTCCCGTCGTCGTCCCAGAAGAAGCGCGCGTCGGCGAACCGCGCGTTGATGACCCACTCGTTGCCGCGGGCGATCAGCCCCTTCGGGTCGCCCGCCTGGTCGGCCACCGCGAGGAAGCGGGGCGAGCTTCGCCCTCGCGCCGCGACGGGGAGCGTCTTCTGGTGCTCGCGCATCGAGGTGACGAGGATCTCCTCCGGGAGCTCGAGGTACGCCTCGTCGAACGCGCCGCGGACGATGCCGGGCCACTCGACGAGGTGGGCCCATCGTGTCGAGGAGCGCCGCGTCGGCCGCCGGCTCCCCGCCGACCTCGGCCGCGAGCGTCTCGCGCCTTCTCCGCGAGCGACGCCGGCGCCGGACCTCGAGGTCGGGCTCGACGAACGCGGCCCGGAGCTTCGCGACCTAGTCGTCGACGCCGATGACGATGATCCGGCCCGGCGCGAGGATCCGGTGGCCGACGTCGTCCGCCCGGACTCGACGCCGAAGAGCGATGAACGGGACGACCATGCCGTCGAGGAGCGCGAGGACGGAGTGGACGGGCCGCACCCAGAGCGGCTTGCCGTCGCCCCAGCGCATCATCCGCGGGAAGGTCATCTTCGTCGACGATCGGCGGCAGCAGCTCGGCGATCACGTCCGGACGCGGGGCGTCCCGGGATCGTCTTCTTCGCCGACGACGTAGGCGCCCTTCGGGAGCTTGACGACCTTCGAGGTCGTCGACCGGCGACGCCCTGCGCCCGCGCGAACCCCTCCGCCGCCTTCGTCGGGACTTGCCGTCCGCGTCGAAGCGGCGGCGACCGGCGGCCCGAGCCTCGACCTCGAGGTCGGGCTGGCTGCGCGGCGACGTCCTCGCCGACGAGGATCGAGCCGCCGGGAGGTGGAATGGACGGTCAGCGTGCCGCCGAGCCGCGCCTCCTCGAGGGCGCTCGGCGACCTGCCGGAGCAGCTCCTCGCGGCGCCTGCGGCAGGACGCCGGCCGGGATCTCCTCGGCCAGGATCTCGAGCAGGAGCTCAGCCATGGGACGCCTCCGGCCGGCCGGCTCCGGCCGCGTCGGGCTTCGGGAGGAGCGGGAAGCCCAGCGCCTCGCGCGACGCGACGTAGGCCTTCGCGCAGCGGCAGGCGAGGTCGCGCACGCGCTTCGACGACGCCGACGCGGTCGGTCGCCGAGACGGCGCCGCGCGCGTCGAGCATGTTGAAGGCGTGCGAGCACTTCAGCGTGAAGTCGAAGGCCGGGAGGACGAGCCCCGCGTCGAGGCAGCGCCGCGCCTCCGCCTCGAACTTGTCGAAGAGGAGCTGGTGGAGGGACGGCGTCCGCGACCTCGAAGCCGTACTTCGACGCCTCGTACTCCTCCTGCTTGCCGGACCTCGCCGTACGACGACGCCCGGGCGCCCACTGACGTCGAAGGCGCTCCGGCTGCTTCCCGAGGAACATCGCGAGCCGCTCGAGCCCGTACGTGATCTCGGCCGTGATCGGCGCGAGGTCGATGCCCGCCCGCCTGCTGGAAGTAGGTGAACTGGGTGATCTCCATCCCGTCGAGGAGCACCTGCCAGCCGACGCCCCAGGCGCCGAGCGTGGGCGACTCCCAGTTGTCCTCCTCGAAGCGGAGGTCGTGCTCCTTCGGGTCGATGCCGATCGCGACGAGGCTCTCGACGTAGAGGTCCTGGATGTCCTCGGGCGACGGCTTCATGACGACCTGGTACTGGTAGTGCTTCACGAGCCGGAACGGGTTCTGCGCCGTAGCGCCCGTCGGCCGGGCGGCGCGACGGCTGGACGTAGCGCGCGGCCCACGGCTCGGGGCCGAGGACGCGGAGGAACGTGGCCGGGTGCATCGTCCCGGCGCCCACCTCGACGTCGTACGGCTGCTCGAGGAGGCAGCCCTTGGACGCCCAGAACTCCGACAGCTTCAGGATGAGGGTCTGCAGGTCCATGCGCCTTCCGGTCGCTCGGGTGAGCCGCCGAAGTGTACCGGAATCCGGCCGGCTCGCTCAGCCGAGGCTGCCGAGGAAGCGGTAGCTCTTCAGCTCGTGGCCGAGGAACCGGCGCCGGACCTCGCGCGCGATCTCGTCGACCGCCGAGACGGCGGCCGCCGGAGGGCGCCCCGCGGCGACCTCGGCGAGCGTGCCGCGCCGGATCGCGGCGAGGAGCGCACGCGCCGGCCCGGGACGGCGACTGTCCCGCCCGCGCACTCGGACGAACGAAGCCCGGGATCGCCGCGTCGAGGCGCGCGCTTCCGGGGGCAGCGGCTCGCCGCACGCGGCGCAGGCGTCGTCGTCCGGGAGGAGCCCCGCGAACCGGAGGAGCCAGGCTTCGAAGTACCGCGCCGCGAGGCGGCGCGTCGACGCCCGCCTCGAGCGCGTCGAGGACGTGCCGGATGAGCCGGTAGACGTCGCTCCCCGGCTCCGACTCGGGCACGAAAGTCGGCGCGCTCTCGGCGAGATACGGGAGGAGCATCGCGCTCTCCGGCCTCGTCGCGAGGTCGAACGCGCTCTTGCACGAGCTCCAGCGCGTCGAGGCGCGCGAGGTCGGCGCCCTCCTTCCGGAAGTACGTCACGGTCGACCTCGGTGAGGAGCTGCAGCGCCGCGGCCCGCTTCGACTTCCCGCGCGCCCCGCGCACCGCCGCGCGCACGACGCCGTGGTCGGCCGTGAGGAGGGCGGCGACGAGGTCCTTCTCCGAGAGCGGGTCCAGCCGCAGAATGAAGGCCTTCGTGGTGACGAGCGACATCCCGCCCGATTCTCCCCCGCGGCCGCCTCCCGAAGACCGTCGTCCGGCTCGGATGGGTCTCGCTTCCTGACGGACGTCTCGTCCGAGATGATCGTCCCGCTCCTCCCGGCCTTCCTCGCGACGCTCCCGGGAACCCGGCGAAGGCCCTCGGCTGGATCGAGGGGATCGCGGAGACGACCGCCTCGGTCTCGAAGGTCGTCTCGGGCAGGTTCTCGGACCGCGCGGCGGCGAAGAAGCCGCTCGTCCTCCTCGGCTACGGCCTCTCGTCGGTCGTCGCGCCCGCTCGTCGGCCTCGCGCCGACCTGGCCGGTCGTGGCCGCCGTGAGGTTCTTCGACCGGATCGGCAAGGGGATCCGGACCGCGCCGCGCGACACGATGATCGCCGCGGCGGCGCCGGCCGAGCAGACGCGGCGCCGCCTTCGGCCTGCACCGCGCCTTCGACAACGCGGGAGCCGTCCTCGGCCCGCTCACGGCGCGGCGCGCTCGTCGGCGGCTCGGCCTCTCCTTCCGGACCGTCTTCCTCCTCGCGGCGATTCCCGCGGCGCTCTCGCTCGCCGTCCTCGCCTTCTTCGTTCACGAAGAGGACAGGAAGGAGAAGCGGGCCGAGCGTCCCCTCCGACGCCGGCGCGCACTGTCTGAGCGAAGCGAGTCTGCGCGCCGAGGAGGAGGGGACGCCGGCTCAACGCGCTGCCGCCCGACGAAGTCCCAGCTCCTCCCCTCCCGCCCGCCTTCTGGCGCGTCGCGGGGGTCGTCGGCTTCTTCACGCTCGCCGCCTCGTCGGACACGTTTCTCCTCCTTCAGCGCGCGGGAGATCGGGATCGCCGCCGCGTGGGTCCCCGTCCTCTGGGCGTTCTCGAACGGCGTGAGGGCCGCCTTCTCGACGTGGGGCGGCGGCCTCTCGGACCGCTTCGGCCGGCGCGCGCTGCTCCTTCTCGCCTGGAGCCTCTACGCCGCCTGCTACGCCGCGCTTCGCGTTCGTCTCCGGCGCGGCCCCTTCGTCGGCCTCGTCGGCGGTCTACTCGCTCTACTACTCGCTGTCCGAGGGAACGGAGCGGGCGCTCGTCGCCGACCTCGTCCCGCACGAGAGCCGCGGCCGCGCGTTCGGCTGGCTGAACGGGATGATCGGGCTTCGCGGCGCTCCCGGCGAGCGCCGGCTTCGGCTGGTCTGGGAGCGCGTTCGGGTCGGGTACGGCGTTCCTCGCCGGGGCCGGCATCGCCGCCGTCGCCGCGGCGGCCCTCCTCCTCCTCGTTCCGGGACGGACCACGGCCGGAGTAAGATCCCGCGCCATGTCCGGACCCGTCTGGAAGCGCCTCCGCCTCGAAGGGACCTGCGACTCCTGCGGCGAGACGTCGAACGAGCTCCTCGCCGTCGGCATCGTCGTCGACTTCGCGTTCCGTCCCGACTTCGCGTTCTGCCCGTCTGCTACGAGAAGTACCACGGGCGGTACGGACGAGCTCGACCCGAAGGCCGTCGCCGACGCGCAGGCGCCGCCCCTCATCTCCATCCCGATCACCGAGTCCGACCTCCCGATCGAGCGTCAGCCCGTCACGGACGCCGCCGGCCTCCTCGAGCGCTTCGCGGGTACGCCCCTCCTCCCGGTCGCGGAGAAGGTGGCCGCGGGGCGCGGCTCTCGTTCGAGGACGGCGTCGCGCTCTTCACGACGCCGGACGTCCTCGGCGTCGGCGCGCTCGCGAACCTCGTCCGCGAGAGGAGGCACGGCAACATCGGCTACTACAACGTCAACCGGTACCTGAACCCGACGAACCTCTGCTGGGTCGACTGCGGCTCTGCGCCTGGGCGCGGAAGCCGGGCGTCGACGGCGGCTACACGATGTCGATCGAGGAGGCCGTCTCGCGAGGCCGCCGCCGGCTGGCACGACGGCATCACGGAGCTGCACGTCGTGGGCGGCCTCCACCCGTCGCTCCCCTACGCCTGGTACCTCGACCTCTGCCGCGCGCTCAAGTCGCGCTTCCCCGGCGTCCACCTCAAGGCCTGGACGATGGTCGAGCTCGACTGGTTCGCGCGCGTCGGGAAGAAGGACGTCGTCGAGGTGATCCGCGACCTGAAGGCCGCCGGCATGGACTCCTGCCCCGGCGGCGGCGCCGAGATCTTCGCGAAGAAGGTGCGGGACGTCATCTGCCGCGACAAGATCACGGGCGAGCGCTGGCTCGAGGTGGCGCGCCTCTGCCACGAGAACGGCGTCAGGACGAACGTCACGATGCTCTACGGCCACGTCGAGAGCGTCGAGGACCGCGTCGACCACCTCGTGCAGGATCCGCGAGCTGCAGGACGAGACGCAGGGCTTCCTCGGCTTCATCCCGCTCGCGTTCCACCCCGAGGAGACGCAGCTCCCCGACCTCCCCGCCGCGTGACGCGGCCTCGACGGACCTCCGCGTCATCGCGGTCTCGCGCCTCATGCTCGACAACGTCGACCACGTGAAGGCGTACTGGATCCAGATCGGGGAGAAGCTCGCCCCGGTCGCCCTCCACTTCGGCGCCGACGACCTCGTCGGCACGGTGACCGAGGAGACGATCACGCACGCGGCCGGCGCGACGACGTCGTCGGGCCTGACGCGCGCCGAGATGGAGCGGATGATCCGCGGCGCGGGCGCGCGAGCCGTTCGAGCGGGACGCGTACTACGAGCGCGTCGTCCGCGACGGGAAGGGCGCGCGTCGTCCGGGCGAACCGCCACGACTTCGCGCCGGCGGACGCACCCGGGGGCCCGGCACCCCTGCCGGCGCACCCCTCGGCGATCGACCCGTCGCTCGCTCGATCTAAGAAAGAAAAAAGAAAGAAAGAGGCAAAGGGGGGACGCGCCCTGCCGCTCCCCCCTTTGGAACCCCCCTATTCCGGCTTCAGCGCGGCGATGAAGTTCTGCGGCCTCGGGATCGACCGAAGGACGTAGAACCGGACCCAGCGGTCCTTCGGCAGCTTCTTCAGCTGCGCCTGCAGCTCCTCCACCGAGGAGATCGGAACGCCGTTCACCTCGAGGATCAGGTCGCCTTCCTGCAGGTTGGCGTCGGCGGCCGGCGAGACCGGCTTCACGTGCGTGACGACGACGCCCTTCGCGGACTCCTGGGCGATCCGGTACGCCGCGGCGAGCCCGGGGAGAAGGTCCGACAGCTCGAGGCCGAGGGCCTTGTCCTTCTTTCCGGTCCCCTTCGCCTCCTGCTCCTCGGCGCTCCGGCTTCTCGCCCGTGCTCGGTCCGCGCCGCGAGGCTGGCGACGGAGGTCTTCTCCTTGCCGTCGCGGACGTAGGTGATCGTCACCTTCGCGCCGGGCGGCCGGCCGAACGTAGTCGATCAGGTCGCGGTTCGTCTTCACCGGGGTGTCGTCGACCTTGACGATGATGTCCTCGTGCTTCAGGCCGGCCTTGTCGCCCGGCTTCCCGGCTCGACGGACTGCACGATGGCCCCCTCGGCCGCCTTCAGGCCGTAGGCCTCCTGGAGCTTCTTGTCGACGGTCGCGATCGTGATGCCGAGGAACCCGCGGACGACCTTCCCCTGCTTCAGCTGCGGGAGGAGCCGCTTCGCGACGTTGATCGGGACGGCGAAGCCGATGTTCTGCGCGAAACGGGAGATGGCCGTGTTGATCCCGATGACCTCGCCCGACGCGTTCACGAGCGGGCCGCCCGAGTTGCCGAAGTTGATCGCGGCGTCCGTCTGGATGAGGCTCTCGAAGGCGCTCGTGGCCTGCGAGAGCCCGGCCCAGCGCCCCTTCCCGGAGACGACGCCGACGGTGACCGTCTTCTCGAAGTTGAGCGGGTCGCCGATCGCCATGACCCATTCGCCGACCCGGACCTTGTCGGAGTCGCCGAGCGGCAGCGTCGGGAACGGCGTCTTCCCCTCGATCTTCAGGAGGGCGAGGTCGGTGGCGGGGTCCCGGCCGACGACCTTCGCCTCGTAGTCGTCCTTGCCGTTGACCTTGACCTGCGACCTTCGTCGGCGTTCTCGACGACGTGGTTGTTCGTCAGGACGTAGCCGTCGGGCTCGATGATGAAGCCGCTCCCGCCGGACATCTCCTTCCGTTCGTCCTCCCCGTCGTCGCCGCCCCGCGCCGGCGCGGGTCCGGCGGGAAGAAGAAGTCGAACGGGCTCCCCGGGTCCCACTGGTGGTACCGGGGCGCGCTGCGCGTGTCGACCTTCACGACGTCCGTCGAGGTGACGGAGACGACGGCCTGGGAGTCCCGCTCGGCGACGTCGGCGAAGGACGGGCAGCGCGACGGCCGGCATCGCCCGGCCGGCAGGCGCCGGCGGCGGCCGCCGCGGCGGCGGCCGGCGCCGGCGTGGCCCGCTGCGCCGAGGCCCACTTCGTCAGGTCGAGGGTCCCGGCGAGGATCATCCCGAAGACGACCGAGGCCGAAACGAGGGCGGCGACGGAGATCACCTTGTTCCTGGTACGCATAGTCCCCTTTTCATCAATGATACGCAGCTCGGTCCGCGCCGGCGTGACGCGGTGGCACGCCGACGACTTGCTACGCGCAAACCGCGTGCCGGGTTTGCCGCGCGGCCGGCGCCGCCGCCGTTCAGCGCGGCGGGTAGGGCTCGTCCTCCGAGTGGATGTTGTAGAAGAACGTCACCGTGACCCCCTCGCGGTCGTGCCCGAGGTCCGCCGGGAGCGGACGGAACGGGTTCGACTTCGAGATCGCCTGGTAGGCCGCGTTGTCGAACGGCGGGATCCCGGAGGTCGCGATGATCCGCTCCGCCTCCACCGTGCCGTCCTTCAGGATGTAGAAGCGGATCGTCAGGCGCCCCTTGACGCCGTAGTGGGCGAGCTGGGGCACGTCCCAGTTCCGCTTGATCCGGCGGATCATCTCGGCCGCGTAGGCGCCCCAGTCGTACCCTTTCGTGTCGAAGGAGAGCGGGCCGGAGTCGACGAAGCCCCCCTGCCGCGCGTAGCCGGCTCCCTCGTCGCCCGACCCTTCGCGCCCCTCGCGGGCGGCGTCCTCCGGGCGGATCGACGAGAGGTTCGGCTGCGGGATCCCGACGCACGTTCGGCCGCCGCCCGGCGTCGATGCCCCGGCCGGCTGCTTCAGGGCGAGGAGGGATGGGCTCGGCTCCCCTTCTGCCCCACCTGGCTCGGCGGCTGGGCGGCCGGCGTCGGGGCCGTCTCGGCGGTCCTTCCCTTCGCGCCCTCGTCGAGGTCCTGGATCCCGGGCTTCGGGCACCGACATCGGCTGCGTCATCGCCGGGAGCTTCGGGTCGCCTCCGCCGGCCTTCCGGTCCATGTCCGACGGGAGCGGCCGCGGCCCGGCCTGAGGCGCCTTCGGCCCCGGAGCCGGGAAGAACTGGGCCGGGATCGGCGGCGGCGTCGGGTCGGGGCGCAGCCACCGCTGGATCCCGAGCGGGTCGTTCGCATCGTTCAGCTCCTCGTCCGGGTTCGCGGGCTTCGGCCTTCGGCTGGAGGATCAGCGCGAGGACGACGAGGAGGTGGACGATGATCGAGGCGTAGATTCCGCGCTCGCGCCTGATCGTCACCTTCGGAGCGCTTGTAGTCGCCGGCTCCGACGAACTCCTGGAGGTCGTTCGCGAAGACCTCGGCGACCTCGGAGCGCTTCCGTGAGAGCCGCTGCGGCTCGGGCCAGGGCGTCACGCTCTCCTCGCCGAGGACGAGCCCGTCGTTGAGGGGCAGGAGGACGAGGTCCGAGCCCTGGCGCTTCGTCCCGTCGGCACCGGCGGGGGGCGCCGGGGAGCCGGTCGAGAACGGGAACCGGATCCGGGCGGCGTCCCCGGCATCAGGAAGGACGGCTCGCGCCGGGGCGGCTCCGGGGACGGTCCGGCCGGCGGAGGAGATTCCCGCGCGTCGGGGGCCACGGCTCGGCCTTTTCGCGCCCTTCGACGAAGGGCTCGTTCAATCTCAGAAGCGTCAGGTCGCTGATGGAACTCCTCGTGAGGGGCCTGGATGGCGCGCTCGGCCGTGCGGCATGGGAAGAACGTGCCAACCGTCCCGCCGCCATCGTAGAGCATGCCTTCCCGGCGCGGCTGGCGCGTCCGCGCTCCCCGCCTTATACTTACGTCGGCTGGCTTTCAAGGGTCTTGAAAGAGGGCTTCGGCCCTCTTTTTTTTCCCCCGAAAACGGCCACGAATCGAAAGATGGACAGGGAAAACCCCTTCCGGGGCGAGCTCGAGGAGACTCTCCGCGGGGCCGTGACGGCTCTCGGGCTGGAGCTCTGCCACCTCGGCTGGAAGCCGCGGCCGCCGCGGCACGCTGACCCTGACGATCGACCGCGAGGGGGGCGTCACGCTCGACGACTGCGAGCGGGCCTCGCGCGCCGCGTCCGAGATCCTCGACGCGCGCGAGGGCTCGCTCCCGTCGTACGTCCTCGAGGTCGAGTCGCCCGGCCTCGACCGCCCGCTCTGGACGCTCGCGGACTGCGTCCGGTTCCGGGGGAAGCGCGTGACGGTCGCGCCTCCACCGCGCGCTGGAGGGGACGACGCGGCTCAAGGGAGTGCTCGAAGACGATCGCGGAAGACCGCCTGACGGTCCTTGATGAGGACCGCCAGCGCCGGTACACTGTCCCCTTTGGCGACGTGAAGCTTGCGCGCCTCGTTCCGGAGCTGTAAGCGGCAGGACAGACGCAGGACCGACGAACTCGAGACGACAAACCGGAGAGACCAGCCAGATGGATTCGACCCAGGCTCCGACGAAGAGCGACGCCACGGCCAAGAAGGGCGCCAAGGCGAAGAACCCGCGCGCCCCGAAGGGCGGGAAGACCGCCAAGGCCGCGAAGGCGGGCAAGCCGGCGAAGGCGCCCCCGACCACGAAAGCCGACGAGATCATCGAGGCGCTGAAGGCGGCCTCGCGGGACAAGGACATCGACTTCTCGCGCCTCGTCGCGGCGCTGGAGGAGGCGATCGCGACGGCGGCGCGCAAGGTCTACAAGGTGCGGGAGATGGCGGCCCGCTTCGACCCGGTCGCCGGGACGCTGACGGCCTGGACTCCCTACCGGATCGTGGAGCAGAAGACGAAGGTCGAGGCGCCCGCCGCGGCCGAGATCGACCCCGACGACATCCCGCTGGGGCAGGCCGCGCCGCCGCCGCCCGTCGCGGCCGAGACGGAGCCCGAGAAGGAAATCCGCCTCCCGTACATCGAGCTCCTGCCCGAGGAAGCCCCCGCGCTCCTCGCCGGCGAGCTCGCCGGCCAGAGCTGGCAGATCGTCCGGACGCCGGAAGGCGAAGGCGGCCCGCGAGGAGATCCTCGCGCCCGAGCAGATCGGCGATCGGCGACGAGATCCGCCTCTACCGCTCGACGGAGGGGCTCGGGCGCATCGCGGCCCAGAGCGCGAAGCAGGTGCTCTACCAGAAGGTCCGCGAGGCCGAGCGCGACAACATCTACAACGAGTACTTCCCGAAGGTCGGGGAGCTGATCACGGGGACCGTCAAGCGGTTCGAGCGGGGCGACATGATCGTCGACCTCGGGCGGACGGAGGCGGTCATCCCGCGCGAGCACCAGTCCCGCGCCGAGCGGTACACGCAGGGCGAGCGCGTCCGCGCCGTTCTCGCCGACGTCCACAAGAACCCGAAGGGCGCGCAGCTCGTCCTCTCGCGGACGGCGCCCGAGCTCCTGATGCGCCTCATGGAGATGGAGGTCCCCGAGATCTACGACGGGACCGTCGTCATCCGCGGCTGCGTCCGCCAGCCCGGCGACCGCGCGAAGGTGGCCGTGTCTCTCCCGCGAGCGCGACGTCGACCCGGTCGGCGCCTGCGTCGGGATGCGCGGCGCCCGCGTCCAGGCCATCATGCGCGAGCTGCGGGGCGAGCGGATCGACATCATCCAGTTCTCCGACGACCTCGTCACCTACGCCCAGAACGCCCTCTCCCCCGCGAAGATCACGCGGGTCTCGGTCATGCCCGGCGACGAGGAAGAGGAGCCCGAGATCGGGCCCGACGGCGAGCCGCTCGAGCCGATCCCGACGCTCGAGTGCATCGTCGAGGAGGACCAGCTCTCGCTCGCCATCGGAAAGCGCGGGCAGAACGTCCGCCTCGCCGCCGCGCTCATCGGCGCGAAGATCGAGATCAAGAGCGAGCAGGCCGTCAAGGCCGAGGTCGCGCGAGGCGCTCCAGCGGATGCTCCTCTCGTCCCAGCGCCGCGGAACCGCGCTCGCGGAGGTCCCCGGCCTCGAGGAGGCCGCCTCCGCCGCCTTCGCCGAGCAGGGGATCAACACCGTCGGCGAGCTGCTCGAAGCCGCCGAGCGGCGCCGAGGAAACTGGCCGCCGCCTTCGGCGCCGTCGCCCTTGCCGGCCGCACGAGCGCGACGCGGTCGTCGAGTCGGCCCGCGACTTCGACGAGGCCCCGCCGCCCGAGCCCGAGCCCGAACCCGAGGAAGACGACCCTCGAGACCGCCGGCGAGACCGGCGACGACGAACTCGAAGGCGGCGACGGCGCCCGCGCCCGCCGCCCCCGTGACGGAGACACCCGACAAGTGACGACCATGGCCGCGAAGTTCACCGTTACCGAGCTCGCCAAGATGATGGGCAAACCCCCGAAGGAGGTCCTCTTCCTCCTCCAGGGCATCGGCGTCGACGTCAAGAGCGTCGAGTCCGTCATCGAGGGCTCCACCGCGCAGGCGATCCTCACGGGCAAGACGCAGGCCCCGAAGAGCCTGATCGTCCGCCAGCCCGTCGCGGCCCCCGCCGCCGCGGCGGCCGCCGCCGCCCGCGTGAAGACCGAGAGGTCCGCGCTCAAGCGGATCAAGATCATCGAGCGGCCCCCGGACGCCGAGGCTGCCCGCGGGTGACGGAGGCCGAGGCCGACCTCGAAGACGTCGCGCCGCCGACCCTTCCGGCCGAGCCGAAGCCCGCGCCGCCGGTCGCGGTGGCCGCGCCTCCGCCGGGCGAGCCGGCGCCGCCCGCGCCGCCGAAGCCCGCGCCGCGCGTCGTGACCGCCACGGTCAGCGCGGGGCCGAGGCGCTTCGGCGCCCGCGGCGCCGCCCCCACGTCCGCCTCGGCGGCGCCGCCGCGGCGCGCCACCACCGGCCGTCCCGGGCTTCCGCGCCGCCCGCACGCCCATCCCGCCCCTCCGGCGCCGGCCAGGCCGGCCGCGCCGGGCGGCGCCCTCGGCCGGATCCTGAAGCGGACCGGGCGAAGCCCCGGCGCGCCCGGCGGCGGCCCCGCCCGCCGCCGCGACCCGACGCTCCCATGTACGGCGCCGCCACGGCGGAACGCCGTCCGCGCGCCGGCCTCGCCGGCACCCCCCGCCGCCTCGGCGCGCGCCGCAGGCCGGCGGCTCGCGCCACCGCCGCGGGAGCGGGAGGTCTCGGCCGCGCCGTCATCGCCCCCCGAGCCCGGCGACGCTCCGCCCGATCCGGGCGACTGGCACCGGGCTGACGGTCGCCCGCCCCGGCGCGGACCTTCCGCCGCGGCCCGGGATGCCGCTCCGTCCCGGCATGCCGCCCCGCCCCGGGCATGCCGCCGCGCCCCGGAATGCCGATGCGCCCCGGCATGGGCCGGCCCGGCGCCGGGCCGATGGTCCCGGCCGTCGCCCTCCCCGAGACCGCCGACAAGCGGCGCAAGGACGCCGCCAAGCCGGGCGTCAAGAAGGACGACGTCAAGAAGGCCGCTTCCAAGAAGCCCCGGACGAAGGAGGTCGCGGCGCTCGAGGAAGACGTCCGCGAGTACCTCGGCAGCTTCAAGCAGGACACCTACGAGGACATCCAGACCCCGCTCGTCGACGAGTCCGGGCAGCCGAAGACGCTCTCGAAGTCGGCCCAGCGCCGCGCCGCGCGGAAGACCGTCGCCACGGAGAGCGGCGAGGTCGTCGAGACGCGGAAGCCGACGCCGTCGGGCCCCGTCTTCCTTTCCGAGGGCGTCACGGTCAAGGAGCTCTCCGAGAAGCTCGGGATCCTGGCGAAGGACCTGATGAAGTCGCTCCTTCAGCGCGGGATCCTCGCGACGATCAACCAGCCCGTCGAGCCGAAGATGGCCGTCGAGCTCGCGCGCGAGTTCGGCGTCGAGGCGGCGGTCGTCTCCTTCGAGGAGGAGCTGGAGCTCTCCCGGCAGCAGGCGGCCCTCGACACGGTCGCCGAGGCGCCGGGCGACGCGGCCAAGAGCGGCGTCCGCGTCCCGCGCGCGCCGGTCGTCACCGTCATGGGCCACGTCGACCACGGCAAGACGTCGCTCCTCGACGCGATCCGGAAGGCGCGCGTCGCCGAGGGCGAGGCGGGCGGCATCACGCAGCACATCGGCGCCTACCGCGTCGAGGCGCAAGGGCCGTCCGATCGTCTTCCTCGACACGCCCGGCCACGAGGCGTTCACGATGATGCGGGCCCGCGGCGCCCGGGCGACGGACATCGTCGTCCTCGTCGTGGCCGCGGACGACGGCGTCATGCCCCAGACCGTCGAGGCGATCGACCACGCGCGCGCCGCCAAGGTGCCGGTCGTCGTCGCGATCAACAAGATCGACAAGCCCGAGGCGAACCCGACCCGCGTCAAGCAGGAGCTCGCCGACAAGGGCGTGATCATCGAGGAGTTCGGCGGCCAGGTCGTCGCCTGCGAGATCTCCGCGAAGAAGAAGATCGGCATCGACCAGCTCCTCGAGATGATCCTCCTGCAGGCGGACCTCCTCGAGCTGAAGGGGATGCCCGAGGGCCCGGCCCGCGCCGTCGTCCTCGAGGCGCGGCGCGAGGCGGGGCGCGGCACGCTCGCGACCGTCCTCGTCCAGCAGGGGACGCTCCGGGTCGGCGACGTCTTCTTCGCCGGAACGGCCGTGGGCCGCGTCCGCGCCATGCAGGACGACCGCGGCGGGCGGATCGAGTCGGCGGGGCCGGCCGAGCCCGTCGAGGTGATGGGCTTCGAGGACATCCCGGCGGCCGGCGACACGCTCCAGGTCGTCGAGGACGAGTCGAAGGCCCGGCAGGTCTCCGGCTTCCGCCGCGAGAAGGAGCGCGAAGAGGCCCTCACGAAGTCCTCGCGCATGTCGCTCGACTCGCTCTTCACCCGGATGAAGCAGGGCGAGGCGAAGGACCTCGCGATCGTCCTGAAGGCCGACGTGGGCGGCTCCGAGGAAGTCCTCGTCCAGACGCTGAACAAGCTCTCGACCGAAAAGGTCAAGATCTCGATCCTGCACTCGGGCGTCGGCGCCATCTCGGTGAACGACGTCCTCCTCGCCTCCGCCTCCGAGGCCATCATCATCGGCTTCAACGTCAAGCCGGAGAAGAAGGCGCAGGAGCTGGCCGACAAGGAAGGCGTCGAGATCCGCCTCTACTCCGTCATCTACAACCTGACCGACGAGATGAAGAAGGCGATGACCGGCCTTCTCGACCTCGTCAAGAAGGAGTCGATCCGCGGGCACGCCGAGGTCCGCGAGACGTTCAAGGTGCCGAAGGCCGGAACGATCGCCGGCTGCATGGTCGCTGGACGGCGTCATCCCGCGGTCGGCCTCGGTCCGCCTC
Organism: uncultured Acidobacteriota bacterium; assembly: GCA_963821435.1. Lineage (GTDB taxonomy): Bacteria > Acidobacteriota > Thermoanaerobaculia > UBA5066 > UBA5066 > DAOMFB01. The sequence goes on along the minus strand of CAWGDR010000009.1, from coordinate 267,523 downwards.
GTTCGCGACAACCGCGTCATCTACGAGGGGAAGATCGGCTCGCTCCGGCGTTTCAAGGACGACGCGTCCGAGGTGAAGCAGGGCTTCGAGTGCGGCATCGGCATCGCCGGCTACCAGGACGTGAAGATCGGCGACGTGATCGAGGCGTTCGTTCTCGAGGACGTCGCCCCCACGCTGTCATGAGTCAGGGGAACCCGGCCGCCGGGTTCCCCTGACGACCCTTCCACGCCGAGCACAGCGACTCATGGTCGTCGCCATCGCCGTTTTCGACTTCCACCTTCCCCACTGCCGGGGTCTGAAGGAGAAGCGCGCCTTCCTCCGGCCCCTGAAGGCCCGCCTGCGCGGCGACTTCGAGATCTCGGCCGCGGAGGTCGCGCACCAGGACCTCCTGCAGCGGGCCGTCCTCGGCGTGGCCGCGGTCGGCCCGACCGCGAGGCGCTGGAGCCGCTCCTCGCGAAGGTCGCCTCGCTGGGTGGAGTCGTACGCCGAGGAGTCGGGCGCCGAGATGGCCAGCCTGCAGCACGAGTTCCTTTCCTACGGAGACGTCGGCGAGCCCGGCCATCCGTTCGGCCTCGAAACGGGAGATGACGATGAACGCCCGCAGTAGCAGCAGCCACCGCCCCCCGCCCGGCGGCCCCGCCAGGTCGCCGACGTCGTCCGCGCCGAGCTGGCGCGCCTTCTCCGCGAAGAGCTGCGCGACCCGCAGATCGGCTTCGCGACGATCACCGACGTCGTCGATGTCGGCCGACCTCCGCTCGGCCAAGGTCCACGTCTCCGTCTTCGGCGACGCCGAGGCGTTCCGGAAGACGGTCGCCGCGCTGAACCACGCGCGCGGCTACCTCCGGACGCTCGTCGGCCAGAATTGCGGCCTCCGGTACGCGCCGGACCTCCACTTCGCCGAGGACCACACGATCGAGCGCGGCGCCCGCGTCGACGAGCTCCTCCGCTCGATCCCGCCCCCGGGCGGGAAGGACGGCGAGTGACGCCCGCGCGCCGGACGCGGCGGAGCCCGCCGCGGTCGAGGCGGCCTACCGCGACCTCGCGGGACTCCTCGCCTCCGGGCAAGCGCTTCCTCCTGACCGGCCACCGGAACCCCGACGGCGACTCGCTCGGGTCGGCCCTCGCCCTCGCGCTCGCGCTCGCGGCGCAGGGGAAGGAGGCCCGCGTCGTGATGCGCGACGGCTGGTCGAGCGCCTACGACGGGATGCCCGGCCTCGCCTCGGTCTCCGTCTCGGAGACGCTCCCGCCGGACTGGCCCGGCCGGCTGGGACGCCCTCGTCGTGATGGAGTGCCCGTCCGCCGACCGGACGGGCTGGCCGAACATGTTCGCCGGAAAGGTCGTCAACGTCGACCACCACCCGGGGAACGACCGCTACGGCGCGGTCAACCTCGTCGACCTCCCGGCCGCCGCCGTCGGCGAGATCGTCGCGGACCTCCTCGACCTCCTCGGGTGGCCGGTGACGCCGGACGTCGCGACGAACCTCTGGGTCTCCCTCGTCTCCGACACCGGCTCGTTCCGTTACGGCAACACGACGCCGAAGGCGCTCGCCCTCGGCGCCCGGCTCGTCGCGGCCGGCGCCCGGCCGGCCGAGGTGAACGAGTTCCTCTTCGAGGCCCAGCCCCTTCCCGACCCTGAAGCTCGAGGCGCTCGTCCTCGGGACGCTCGAGCTCCACGGCGGCGGGCGCGTCGCGACGGTCGAGCTCCCGAAGCGGTTTCTCGCCGAGAGCGGCGCCTCCGCCGAGGAGACCGAGGGGCTCGTGAACCGTGCCCGGGGCCTCCGGGGCGTCCGCGCCGCCGCGCTCCTCCGCGAGGGAGAGGACGGAGAGGTCCGCTGCTCGCTCCGCTCCAAGGGCGAGGTGGACGTCCGCGCCGTCGCCGCGCGCCACGGCGGGGGCGGGCACCGCAACGCCGCGGGCTGCCGCGTCCCGGGCTCGATCGCGTCGGTGAAGCCGCTCCTCGTCGCCGCAGCTCCTCGAGGCGGCCTCGGACGGCGGGGGGCCGCGTGACGGCGCCGCGCCCGGACGGCCCGTCGGGGATCCTCCTCGTCGACAAGCCGGAAAGGCTCACCTCGCACGACGTCGTCGACGTCGCGCGGCGCCTCCTCGACACGCGGCGCGTCGGCCACACCGGCACGCTCGACCCGGTCGCGACCGGGCTCCTCGTCCTCTGCGTCGGGCGCGCCGTCCGCCTCCAGTCGTTCCTGACCGGCGTCGACAAGTCGTACGAGGGCGAGATGCGTTTCGGCGTCGAGACCGACACCTACGACCGCGACGGTGCGCCGGTCGGGACGCCGCACCCGGACCCGCACGGCCCCCCCTCGAGGCGGTCCGCGCCGTCGGCCGCCGCGTACACGCGGCGAGCTCCGCCAGACGCCGCCCCCCTACTCCGCCAAGAAGATCGCCGGGAAGAAGCTCTACGAGCTGGCGCGAAAAGGCGAGTCGGTGGCGATCGAGCCGAAGAGCGTCCGGGTCTCGGAGCTGACGATCCGCGCTGTGGCCGCGCGACCGGGCCACGTTCTCCGTCAGCTGCTCCTCCGGAACGTACGTCCGCGTCGCTGGTCCACGACATCGGCCGGGACCTCGGCCTCGGCGCTCACCTCGTCGCGCTCCGCCGGACCGCCGTCGGCCCGTTCCGGATCGAGGACGCGGCCACGCTGCCGGCGCTCGAGGCGCTCCCGGCCGGCGGCCCGGACGGTCGCGCCCCACTGGATCTCCCTCGCGGCCGTCCCGCTCCCCTATCCGGCGGTGCCGGTCGCTCCGGCCGAGGCCGCCCGGGTCCGGCGCGGCCACGCCGTTCCGGTGAAGCTCCCGGCGGGCGCGGCCGGCGCGGCCTGGGTCCGTCTCCTCGCGGACGACGAGCTCCTCGCCCTCTGCCAGCTGGAGCCGCTCGGGCGCGGGGCGCTGGCCCTCGCGAAGCCGAGAATCGTTCTCCAGGACTGACGGCCGCGTTTGACGACCCCGGCGGCCCGTCGTAAAATTCGAGGTTTGAGAAGGAATTAGAAGGGAACAGGAAATTGGCCCAGCCCAGGACGAACAAGACGGAAACGATCAGGTCTCACCGGCGGCACGACTCCGACACCGGCTCCCCGGAAGTCCAGGTGGCCCTCCTCTCGAAGCGCATCTCCGAGCTGACCGAGCATTTCAAGACGCACGCGAAGGACCACCATTCGCGGAGGGGCCTCCTCCAGATGGTCGGCCGCCGGCGCCGCCTGCTCGATTACCTCAAAGGGCGCGACGTCGAGCGCTACCAGGTCCTGATCGACCAGCTCGGACTGCGCAAGTAGTCCCCCGTCTCTCCCGAACGTCCGCCGGCGTCCGCCCTCCCGCCCCCACGGGAGCCGCGCGGCACGGCGGCCGTCGTCCCGGCGGCCGCGCACGAAAGGAAGCCGAATGAAAGACTCCGTCACGATCGACCTGGGGGGACGTCTACTCACCCTCGAGACCGGCCAGCTGGCCAAGCAGGCCGACGGCGCCGCCGTCGTCAAGAGCGGCGACACGGTCGTCCTCGTCACCGCCTGCTACGCGAAGGAAGCGAAGGACATCGACTTCCTTCCCCTCACGGTCGAGTACAAGGAGTACCAGTACGCGGCGGGCCGCATCCCCGGCGGCTTCTTCAAGCGGGAGGGGCGGCCGACGGAGAAGGAGATCCTGACCTGCCGGATGATCGACCGGCCCTTCCGGCCGCTCTTCCCCGAGGGCTTCAACCACGAGACGCAGATCGTCGGCCTCGTCCTCTCGGCCGACGGCGAGAACGACCCCGACGTCCTCGCGATCAACGGCGCCGCCGCGGCGCTCGCCATCAACTCGATCCCCTTCCGGCACGTCCTCGGCGCGGTCCGCGTCGGGCGGATCGGCGACCGCTTCGTCTTCAACCCGACCGCGAAGGAGCGCGCGGAGTCCGACCTCGACCTCGTCGTCGTCGGCACGCACGAGGCCGTCTCGATGGTCGAGGCGGGCGCGAAGCAGGTCTCCGAGCAGGTGATGCTGGAGGCGATCCTCCGGGGCCACGAGCAGGTCCGGAAGATCGTGGCCGCCATCGCGGGATGGCCGCGAAGCGGAACGTCGTCAAGGCGCCGTTCGTCTCGCCGGCCCCGCTGCCGGCCGAGTTCGTCGCCGCGGTCCGCGCGCAGTGGGAGGGCCCGATGATGGAGGCCCTCACCCACCCCGGGAAGATCGAGTCGTACGCGAAGATCAAGGAAGTCAAGAAGTACGGCGTCGACCTGATCCCGGCCGAGCAGGACGAGACGCGGAAGATGACGAAGCGCGCCCTCTCCGAGATGGTCGAGACGCTCACGCGCGAGACCATCCTCAAGAAGCGGCAGCGCCTGGACGGCCGCGCGTTCGACCAGATCCGGCCGATCTCGATCGAGGCCGGCGTCCTCCCCCGCACCCACGGCTCGGCGCTCTTCACGCGCGGCGAGACGCAGGCCCTCGTCACCGTCACGCTCGGCACGTCGGACGACACGCAGCTCATCGAGGACCTCGAGGGCGAGTCCGAGCGCGCCTTCCTGCTCCACTACAACTTCCCGCCGTTCTCGGTCGGCGAGGTGAAGCGCTTCGGCTCCCCGGGCCGCCGCGAGATCGGCCACGGCCGCCTCGCCTGGCGCTCGCTCCAGGCCGTCCTCCCCGACGAGAAGGAGTTCCCCTACACGATCCGCGTCGTCTCCGACATCCTCGAGTCGAACGGCTCCTCGTCGATGGCGACGATCTGCGGCGGCTCGCTCGCGCTCATGGACGCGGGCGTCCCGGTGTCGGCGCCGGTCGCGGGCGTCGCGATGGGCCTCGTGAAGGAAGGGGACGCCTTCGCCATCCTCACCGACATCGCGGGCCAGGAGGACCACTACGGCGACATGGACTTCAAGGTCGCCGGCACGCGCGCGGGCATCACCGCGCTCCAGATGGACATCAAGATCGGCGGCATCACGCCGCAGATCTTCGAGCAGGCCCTCGAGCAGGCGCGCCGCGGCCGCATGTACATCCTCGACAGGATGGAGGCGACTCTCGCGGCCGCCCGGCCGGAGCTCTCGGCCTACGCGCCGCGCCTCCTGACGATCACCGTCCCCGAGGAGAAGATCCGCGACGTCATCGGCTCCGGCGGCAAGACGATCCGGGCGCTCCAGAAGGAGTTCGTCTGCAAGATCGACGTGCAGGACGACGGGACGGTCACGGTCGCCTCGAACGACCTCGTCACCGCCGAGAAGTGCCTCGACGCGATCCGGGCGCTCACGACGGTCCCGGAGATCGGCACCGAGTACCTGGGCACCGTCAAGCGGATCGAGCCGTACGGCTGCTTCGTCGAGATCCTCCCCGGGCTGGACGGCCTCGTCCACATCTCCGAGCTCGCCCCCGGCCGCGTCCGCGAGACGACCGACGTCGTCAAGATGGGCGACAAGGTCAAGGTGAAGATCATCGCCATCGACCCCGTCAACGGGAAGGTGAAGCTCTCGCGCCGGCAGGCGCTCACTCCCGAGGAGAGCGCTGCCGACGTCGAGCGGCTCGGCCTGCAGGCCGTCCCGGCCGGGGGCGGCGACGGCGGCGACGACCGACCGCCGCGACGGTTCGACCGCGACCGCGGCCCGCGGCGCGACGGCGGCGGCTTCCGCGGTCCGCGGCGCGACGGCGGCTTCCACGGCGGCGGCCACGGCCCCGGCGGTCCCGGCTGACCTCGAGGGGGCCCGGCCTCGCGGCCACGGGCTCCCGGACCCGTTTCAGTCCCGGTCGCGGAGCCGGCGCTCGGGGGGCGCGATCCCTTCGGGCTCGACGAGCGAGTCGGACCGGTCTCCCGTCTTCGCCCACCGGCGAAGGACCTGGACGGCGGTCTCGTAAAGGCGGTCGTCCTTCGCCTCCTCGACGTAGCGCCGGATCTCCTCCGCGGCGGCCTCGGGCCCCTGCCGCCCCTCGACGAGCGTCGCGTAGACGATCGTGTCGGCGTACCGGTGGCGCGCCGCGTAGATGACCGGGGGGAGCAGCGGGACGAGGGACAGCGCGCCCGCGGCCAGCCCCAGAAGGCCCGCCTCCCGCAGACGGCGACGGCGAATTGATTCGAAGGCAAGAAGGAAGAACAGGCCGCAGCCGATCGCCAGCGGTCCGACCGCGCCGACCCGGTACCGGGACGTCGTCTGGACGAGAAGACACGCCGCGAGCGGCGTGAGGATCCCGACGAATGCGAGCAGCCCCTCTTCCCTTCTCAGCACGCCACGCCCGAGTGCGGCGAACAGGCCGACGAGTCCGGCTCCCAGGAGGCAGGGAAAGACGGGGAGAAACCTCAGGATCGGCAGCCGGTCGCGAAAGAAGTAGAAGTTCGCGTTGTCGGGCACCTCGAAGGAGTTGAAGAAGGTCGCGAACTTCTTCAGGAAGAGCTTCGGGAGCTCGAGGGGCTCCTCCCGGTAGCCCTCGAGGACGAGCTCGCGCGGTCTTCAGCGTCGAGCCCCCCGCCGCGTCGAGGATCTCCTTCATGTCTCGGCGGCGGCGCCGTCGTCCCGTCGGCGCCGAACCCGTTTCCCCACGCGAGGCCGATCGCCTGCCGCGTGTCGAACGTGAGCGGCGGCACGCCGGCCGCGACGTTCCGCGCGGCGAGAGCGCCGAGCGGAACAGCGAGGCCGAGGAGCCCGAAGATAAGGGAGCGGCCGCGTTCGCGGCCGCCGGGGGTTTTCCCAGAAGGTGAAGAGGGCAGAGGTTCGCGGCTGAGCACATAGACTGAAGCCAGGGCGAGGGGGGCGGTCGTCTGCTTCAGCAGCATGGCGAGGCCCCCGAAGAGGCCGAGAAGAAACGCCCCGCTCGCGCCACGCATCCATCCCCGCGCGGCGCTCTCCCCTCTTCACCCTTCGAAGAAATTTCCCCGTTCTCATCGAACCGTCCCCGCGCGATCAAGGGCCACGCGAGGAGGATCGTCGAGACGTGCGCGACGGGTCCATCGCGATAAAGAAAGAAGTCGTGGAAGACGAGCGGGCCGTAGAGGCCGCAGGCGAGACCCGCGGCCAGCGCCGCCAAGAACGGGGCCCGGGATGCTTCGCCGTCCGGCGGCGACCTTCTTCTTGCCGGCTCCCGTTGCCTCCTGACGAAGTCGCTCCGCCACGACCTGGACGGCCCGCGCAAGGCAGGCCGCCGCGAGGGCGGCGAGGAGCAGGTGGAGGAAGCGCGCCGGCAGAAACGGCGCTACGAAGAGGCGCCGGAGGAGCGCGAGGCCGTAGGGGTAGAGCGGCCCCGAATAGTAGGCGTTCTTCTGGTACCAGCGCTCCCACGCCTCCGGCGGGCCGAAGTCGACCTGCCAGTAGAAGTACGCCCGGTAGGCCGGAATGTCCGCCCAGTTTCCCGCGGCGAGGCGCGCCGACCACTCGACGTTCGCGTGCTCGTCCGTCTCGGTCCAGAGATGCCAGAGGGAGAGGGGGCTCGACTCGAGCATTCCCCAAGAGACCCCGCGGACGGCGAGAACGAGCCACGAAGACGAGCGCGGGCGCGGAGCGGAAGAAGCGGAACGCGAGCGCTCTCCTGGGCACGCGCGATTGTAGGGCCGGTCGGCGGAGAAGAAAGGGGCGCCGCTTCCGCGGCGCCCCTTTGCGTCGGATCGGGACTTTCGGCGAGGATCAGCCGCCGCCGACCTTGCGCGGCGTCCCGCCGTGGGTGCCGCCGCCCTTCTTGCCGCCACCGCGGGGCGCCTTCGGCCCCTTGACGCCGTGCGGCTTCTCGGCGGGCTTGGCCTTCTTCGCGGCCTTGTCGTCGCCCTCCGCGCCCTCTCCGCCCTCGGCCTTCTCCGCCTTCTCGCTGTCGCCCTTCCCGGCGACGAGCTTCTTCGCCTTGTCGAGGAGCGTCTCCTTCTTCTCGGCCGCGGCCTTGGCGGCGACCTTCTTCTCGGCCTGCCGCTGCGCGAAGTCGAAGTCGATGAACTCGAGGATCGCCATCTCGGCGCCGTCGCCGGGGCGGCGGCCGAGCTTCAGGATGCGCGTGTAGCCGCCCGTCCGCGACGCGAAGCGCGGCGCGAGCTCGTCGAAGAGCCTCTTGACCGCGCCCTGGTCGGGCAGGTTCTTCAGCGCGAGGCGGCGCGCGTGGAGGCCGCCCCGCTTGCCGAGGGTGACCATCTTCTCCGCCAGCGGGCGGAGGTCCTTGGCCTTCGGCAGGGTCGTCGTGATCCGCTCGTGGGTGAAGAGGGACGCCAGCTGGTTCCGGAAGAGCGCTCGCCGGTGCGACGTCGTCCGGCCCAGCTTTCGGCCCGCTCGGTTGTGCTGCATGGCCGCCGCCTCACCGCCCCGCGCCGGTCGGAGTCTCGAGCTTCATCCCGAAGGCGAGCCCCTTTTCGCGCAGGATCTCCTTGATCTCGTTCAGGCTCTTCCGCCCGAAGTTCTTCGTCTCGAGCATGTCCTTCTCGGTCTTCTGGACGAGCTCGCGAAGCGTCCGGATGCCGGCGTTCTTCAGGCAGTTCGCGCTCCGGACCGAGAGCTCCAGCTCCTCGACGTTCGTGTCGAGGAGGGCGTCCAGCTCGCTCTGCGGCATGTCGGCGCCGGCGGCGGGCCGGGCTTCCTCGGTCTCCACGTTCACGAAGATCGCGAGGTGGTCGCGGAGCAGGACGGCCGCGAGGCCCATCGCGTCGCGCGGGGTGATCGTGCCGTTCGTCCAGACCTCGATGACGAGCTTGTCGTAGTCGGTCGCCTGGCCGACGCGGGCCGCCTCGACGTGGTAGTTTACGCGGCGGACCGGCGAGTGGGCCGAGTCGACCGGGATGGTGCCGATCGGCGCCTCGGGGTCGAAGTTCCGGTCGGCCGGCACGTAGCCGCGTCCCTTGTTGATCGTCGCCTCGAGGCGCAGTCGGCCGCCGTCCGCCAGCGTGGCGACCGGGGCGTCGGCGTTCAGGATCTCGATCTGCGCGTCGTCCTCGAACGCGTCGGCCGTCACGACGCCCTTCGTCTTGGCGTCGAGGACCAGCGTCCGCGGCCCGTCCTCGTGGAGGCGGATCGCGAGCTGCTTCAGGTTCAGGATGATGTCGGTGACGTCCTCGACGACGCCGGGCACGGCGGTGAACTCGTGCTCGACGCCCTCGATCTTCACGGCGGTGATGGCCGCCCCCTCGATCGACGACAGGAGGACGCGCCGGAGCGCGTTGCCGACCGTCGTCCCCCAGCCGCGCTCGAGCGGCTGGGCGGTGTACCGGCCGTAGTTCCCCTTCTCTTCCTCGACGTCGAGGCGGTTCGGGCGCTGAAAGCCTTTCCAGATCATGGTGCTTCTCCTGGGCCCTGCGACTTATCCGCTGAGCGGCGCGCGAGGTCCCTGACTTACTTGGAATACAGCTCGACGATCAGCTTCTCGTTCACGGGAACGCCGACGTCCTCGCGCTTCGGCAGCGCGACGACCTTCCCCTGGAACTCGGTCGTGTTCAGCTCCAGCCAGGCCGGGACGCCGCGCCCCTTCGCCGTCTCGACCGAGCGTGGCGATGAGGGGGTTCTTCCGGCTCTTCTCCTTGATGGAGACGGTCGCGCCCGCGCCGACGACGAAGCTCGGCACGTTGACCTTCCGCCCGTTCACGCGGACGTGGCCGTGGCGCACGAGCTGGCGGGCCTGCGCCCGCGAGGCCGCGAAGCCGAGCCGGTGGACGACGTTGTCCAGCCGCCGCTCGAGAAGGGCGAGCAGGTTCTCGCCCGTCACGCCGCGCATCCGCTCCGCCTGCTGGAAGGTGAGGCGGAACTGGTTCTCCAGGACGCCGTAGAAGCGCTTGACCTTCTGCTTCTCGCGGAGCTGGATTCCGTAGCCGAGGATCTTGGAGCGGCGCTTGCCGTGCTGCCCCGGCGGGAAATTGCGGCGCTCGATGGCGCACTTGTTCGTGAAGCAGCGGTCCCCCTTGAGGAACAGCTTCATCGCTTCGCGCCGGCAGAGCCGGCAAACGGACTGGCGGTAACGAGCCACGGTCAGATCCCTTCCTCCTCTTAGACGCGGCGCCGCTTGGCGGGCGGCAGCCGTTGTGGGGAATGGGGGTGACGTCCTTGATCGACCGGATGTCGATGCCCGCCGCGGCGAGGGCCCGGATGGCGCTCTCGCGCCCGGCGCCGGGGCCGTTCACCTTCACGTCGAGCGACCGGACGCCGTGCTCCTGCGCCAGCTGCGCGGCGTTGCCGGCGGCCAGCTGCGCCGCGAACGGCGTCCCCTTGCGCGAGCCCTTGAACCCGATCCGCCCGGCCGACGACCACGCCAGGACGTTCCCCTGGTTGTCGGTGATCGAGACGATCGTGTTGTTGAAGGACGCCTGCACGGTCGCGAGCGCGTGCGGGATGTTCTTCTTTTCCTTCTTGGGGCCCTTTTTCTTGCCCTTGGCGCGGCTTCCCGGTCGCTGCCGCGGTGGTCTCGGTGGGATCCTTGCCATTGCCTCTATTCCTTACTTCTTCGTCGCCTTCTTCTTGCCCGCGATGGCGCCCTTCCGCGGACCCTTCCGGGTCCGGGCGTTCGTGTGCGTCCGCTGCCCGCGGACCGGCAGGTTGCGCCGGTGCCGGAGGCCGCGGTAGCACCCGATCTCCATGAGCCGCTTGATGTCCTGCGAGGTGTCCTTCCGGAGGTCGCCCTCGACCTTGAAGTCCTCCTGGATGACCTTGCGGATCCGGGAGACCTCGTCCTCGGACAGATCCTTGATCCGGGTTTCGGGGCTCACGCCGGCCGTCGAGAGGATCTTGTTCGAGCTCGGCCGCCCGATCCCGAAGATGTAGGTCAGGCCGATCTCGACGCGCTTGTTCGGGGGAAGGTCGATGCCGCTGATACGAGCCATTCGGTTACTCCGACTTACCTTTAGACGATCAGCCCTGCCGCTGCTTGTGCTTCGGGTTCGACGCAGATCACGCGCACGACGCCGGCGCGGCGGACCACCTTGCACTTCGTGCAGATCTTCTTGACGGACGTACGGACTTTCACGGGTTCGCTCCTCTTACTTGTACCGGTAGATGATCCGCCCGCGGGTCAGATCGTACGGACTCAGCTCCACGAGAACCTTGTCGCCGGGCAGGATGCGGATGAAGTGCTTCCGCATCTTCCCGGAGATGTGGGCCAGGACCTGGTGCTTGTTCTCGAGCTCCACCTTGAACATCGCGTTCGGCAGCGGCTCGACGACGGTGGCCGTGACTTCGATCGCGTCTTCCTTCGACATGGCCCCTTCGGACTCCCTCACGCTCCGAGCGCGCCGGCCGACACGGCCGACGGGTACTCGGAATAGGACGGCGCCCCGGGGACCGCGCGGTCCTCGGCATAGCGCCCGAAACCGAGGACGACCGGCCCCGAGGCCGTCGCCACCACGGTGTGCTCGAAATGCGCGGAGGGCTTCCCGTCCTTCGCCCGGACGGTCCAACCGTCGGCGCCGACGGCGACCTCGTGCGTGCCGAGGTTGAACATCGGCTCGATGGCCAGCGTCATTCCCTCGCGGATCGTCTCCCGGCGGCCCGCGGGGCCGTAATTCGGCACCTGCGGCTCCTCGTGGAGCGCCGTCCCGATGCCGTGCCCGACGAACTCGCGGACGACGCCGTAGCCCTTCCTCTTCGCGACGGACTCGACGGCCGCGCCGATGTCGCCGACCTTGCCGCCGACGCGGATCGCGGCGATCCCGGCGAGGAGCGCCTCGTGCGTCGTGTCGATCAGCTCGCGGACGGCCGCGGAGACCTCGCCGACCGCGACCGTCCTCGCGGCATCGCCGAAGTAGCCGTCCACGACGGCCCCGAGGTCGAGGCCGACGATGTCCCCGGCTTCAGGACGCGCTTCGCGCGACGGGATGCCGTGGACGACCTCCTCGTTGATCGAGACGCAGATCGTCTCTGGGATAGCCGCGGTACCCGAGAAACGCGGGCTTTCCGCCGCGCGACAGGATGCCGGCGGCCGAGATCCGGTCGATCTCCTCCGTCGACACCCCCGGCGCGGCAGGCCGCCACGCACTCGGCGAGGACCTCCTGCACGATGCGCGTCGCGCGCTCCATCTTCAGGATCTCGGCCTTCCCCTTGCAGGTGATCATCCGCCCGCCTTCCGCGCCCTCTCGACCGCCGCGCGGACGTCCTTCGCCACCTCGTCGACCGGGCGGTGCCCGTCGATCGTCACGAGGACGCCGGCCGCGCGGTAGCGGTCGGCGAGCGGGGCCGTCTTCTCCCGGTAGACGCGGAGCCGCTCCCGGATCGTCTCCGGCGTGTCGTCCGCGCGCCCCTCGAGCGCGGCGCGCTTCACGAGCCGGTCCACGATCGGGGCGTCCGGCACGTCGATGAAGAGCACCGAGTCGATCCTCTTCCCGGACTCGCCGAGCAGCCGGTCGAGGGAGGCCGCCTGGGGCACGGTCCGCGGGTAGCCGTCGAACAGCGCGCCGCGCGGCGGCGTCGGGCTCGGCGAGGCGCGCCTTCAGCATCGCGGTCACGAGGTCGTCCGGCACGAGCGCCCCCGACTCCATGATCGGCTTGCGCGGTCTTTCCGAGCTCCGTGCCGCGCGCGACGTGGGAGCGCAGCAGGTCGCCCGTCGAGATCTGGGGGATCCCGAGGTCCGCGGCGAGCCGCGAGGCCTGCGTGCCCTTGCCCGAGCCGGGCGGACCGAAGAAGACGACGTGAACGGCCATCGCGTCAGCCCCTCCGCCCCCGGATGCGTCCCTTCTTCAGGAACCCGTCGTAGTTCCGCATGACGAGCTGCGACTCGATCTGCTGCACCGTGTCCATCGCGACGCCGACGACGATCAGGGTCGACGTTCCGCCGAAGTAGAACGGCACGCCGAGGCCCTGCGTCACGAAGTTCGGCAGGATGGGTGTCGAGCCACGGCCCGATGCCGGGGATGCTCTGCACCTTGAAGCCCATGAGGAGGAACTCGGGGATGAGCGCGACGACGACGAGGTAGATCGAACCGATGAGCGTGATCCGCGTCAGGACGTTGTCGATGTACTCCGACGTCGCCTTTCCCGGGCGGATGCCCGGGAATGAACCCGCCGTACTTCCGCATGTTCTCGGCGGTGTCGTTCGGGTTGAAGATGATCGAGATGTAGAAGTAGCAGAAGAAGATGATGGCGAGAGCGTAGAAGAGGTTGTAGAGCGGCTGCCCCATCGAGAGCTGGTCGGCGATCTTCTTCATGAGGTCGCTCTGGAAGGCCGACGCGATGTACTGCGGGAACTGGATGATGGAGACCGCGAAGATGATCGGGATGACGCCACCGGTGTTCACGCGGAGCGGCAGGTAGGTGTTCTGCCCGCCGTAGATCTTGCGTCCGACGACCCGCTTGGCGTACTGGACCGGGATCCGGCGCTGCGCCCGCTCGACGAGGACGATGGCCCGACGACCGCGATCATGAAGACCGTCAGGAAGAGCGCCGTCAGGAGCCCCATCTGGCTCCGCTGCACCTGCTGGAAGAACTGGATGGCGGCCGTGGGCAGGCTCGCCACGATGCCCGCGAAGATGATCAGCGAGATGCCGTTCCCGATGCCGCGCTCGGTGATCTGCTCGCCGAGCCACATGACGAAGGCGGTACCGGTCGTCAGGGTCAGGATCGCCATCAGGACGAACCCCAGCTTCCCGACGTCGGAGGACGGGTCGCGGAGCGCGAGGTGCCGGCCCGAAGGCGTCGTCTGGGACCAGAGCCAGAGCGCGATGCCCGCGCCCTGGACGACCGAGAGGATCACGGTGCCGTAGCGGGTGTACTGCGTGATCTTCCGGCGGCCCATCTCCCCTTCCTTCGAGAGCTTCTCGAGGTAGGGCCAGACGACCGTCAGGAGCTGCAGGATGATCGACGCCGTGATGTACGGCGTGATGCCCAGCGCGAAGACGGAGAGCCGGCGCAGCGCGCCGCCCGAGAAGATGTCCAGGAACCCGAGCAGGCCGCCCTGCTGGGACTTGAAGAACTCCTCGAGCGCCGAGGCGTCGAGGCCCGGCGTGGGGAGGTGGGATCCGATCCTGAAGATCGCGAGCAGCCCGAACGTGAAGAGGACCCGCTTCCTGAGGTCCGGGATCGCGAAGACGTTTCGGATGGATTCGAAGATGTTCACGCCGGCAGGACCTCGCAGCGGCCGCCTGCGGCCTCGATCTTCTTCTTGGCGCCGTCGGTGAACTTGTGGGCGGTCACGACGAAGCGCCTTCTTCAGGTCGCCGGTCCCGAGCACCTTGATCCCGTAGCCCTTCCGCTTCACGGCCCCGGCGGCCTTCAGGCTCTCCGGGTTCACGGCCGCGCCGGACTCGAACACGCGCTCGAGCTGCTCGACGGTCACGGTGACCCAGTCCTTCCGGAAGATGTTCGTGAAGCCGCGCTTCGGGATGCGGCGGTGGAGCGGCATCTGGCCGCCCTCGTGCCCGCGGAGGTGCGAGTAGCCGGAGCGGGAGTTCTGTCCCTTATGGCCCTTGCCCGACGTCTTGCCGAGGCCCGAGCCGGGGCCGCGCCCGACGCGCTTCCGGCTCGTCGTCGCGCCCTTGCGCGGCCCGAGGTTGTGCAGTCCGTGCGCCATTCACTTCGCTCTCCGTTCCGCCGTCTCGACGATCTCGACGAGGTGGCGGACCTTGCGGATGAGGCCCCGGGTCGCCGGGGTGTCGGGGCGGTCGACCTCGTGCCGGATCCGGCGGAGGCCGAGGCCCTTCAGCGTCAGCTTCTGGTCCTCGGGCGTGCAGATGCCCGAGCGGACCTGGCGGATGCGGAGCGTCTTCGTCGCCATCTACTTCGTCTCCGGGACGGCTCCCGCGGCCGGAGCGGCCGCGCGGAACGTCGACTGCCGGCGCCGGCTCGGCAAAGGCCTCGCGGCCGCGCGCCTTCTGGATCGACTCCGCGAGCTGCAGGCGCGAGAGCGCGTCGAACGTCGCCTTCACGACGTTGTGCGGGTTCGTCGTGCCGAGCGACTTGGTGAGGATGTTCTGGACGCCGGCCGACTCCAGGACGGCGCGCACCGCGCCGCCCGCGATGACGCCCGTGCCGTCCGAGGCCGGCTTCAGCATGACGCGGCCGGCGCCGAAGTGCCCGATGATCGGGTGCGGGATCGTCGTCCCCTTGAGCGGGACGGAGATCATCTTCTTCTTGGCCATCTCGATCCCCTTCTTGATGGCCACCGGGACCTCCTTCGCCTTGCCGGCGCCGTAGCCGACGCGGCCGTGGCCGTCACCGACCACGACGAGCGCGGAGAAGGAGAAGTTCTTGCCGCCCTTGACGACCTTCGTCACCCGGTTGATGTGGACGACGTGGTCGATCAGGTCGGCTCCCGCGCGGCCCTCGCCGAGGGCGCCGGGCGGGCGCGGCGGGCCGGACGGGCCGGCGCCGCGGCCGGGAGGGCGGTTTCCGCGGGGAGGACGGGGACCGGGAGTCGCGGTACTGCTCAAAACTTCAACCCCTTCTCGCGGGCGGAGTCCGCGAGCGCTTTCACGTTGCCGTGATAGAGATGGCCGCCGCGGTCGAAGACGACGGCGGGATTCCCTTTCCGCTGCGCGCGCTCGGCGATGAGGGCGCCGACCTTGACGGCCGCCGCCTTGTTCGCCGCGCTCTTCGCGCTTCCCTTCACGTCGCCTTCGCGCGACGAGGCCTGCGCCAGGGTCGCCCCGGCCCCGTCGTCGATCAGCTGGACCGAGATGTACTTCAGCGTCCTGTTGACGCAGAGGCGCGGACGCTCGGCCGTCCCCGTCACCTTCCGCCGGATCCGCTTGTGGATCCGTTCGCGCGCGTCACGCCGTTCGAGAGCCTTGTCCATAAGCCGTCCTTACTTGCCCGTCGCCTTTCCGGCCTTCTTCTTCAGGACCTCGCCCACGAAGCGGAAGCCCTTCAGCTTGTACGGGTCCGGGGGCTTGATGCCGCGGATCTGGGTCGCGGTCTCCCCGACCTTCTGCTTGTCGACGCCGGTGACGATGATGTGCGTGACGTCCTTCGCCTTCGCGTCGGCCGCCACGTCGATCCTGATGCCGTCGGGCTCCGGAAACCGGACCTGGTGCGAGTAGCCGACGCTGAAGACGACGTCCTTCCCCTTCTTCTCGGCCTTGTAGCCGATCCCGACGAGGTCGATCTCCCGCCTGTACCCGACCGTCACGCCGAGGACGGCGTTCTGGAGGAGCGCCCGGTTCAGGCCGTGGAGCGCCTTGTCCTGCTTCTCCTCCCCCTTCCGGGTCAACTCGATCCGGCCGTCCTTCGTGGCCACCGTGATGCCGGCCATGATCGGCGTCGTCACGGCGCCCTTCGGGCCCTTGACCTCGACCGAGGCCGCGGCGACGTTCACCTGGACCCCCTTGGGGATCGCGATGGGCTTCTTTCCGACTCGAGACATCGTCTTCTCCCCCGCCTCACCACACCGTGCAGACGACTTCGCCGCCCAGGCCGCGCTTCTTCGCGTCGTTCCCGGACAGGAGCCCCTGCGAGGTGGAGACGATCGAGACGCCGAGCCCGCCCAGGACCTCGGGCAGCTCGTCCTTCCCGCGGTAGAGGCGGCGCCCCGGCTTGCTCGTGCGCGCCAGGCCGTGGATGACCGGGTTGCCCGTCTCGTCGTACTTCAGGTAGAGACGGAGCAGGTTCCCGCCGCGGTCGTCCATGACCTTGTAGTTCTTGATGTACCCCTCGTCCTTCAGGATGCGCGCCAGCTCCACCTTGAAGCGGGACGCGGGCACGTCCGTCTTCTCGTGGCGGGCGCCGAGCGCGTTGCGGACGCGGGCGAGGAGGTCGGCGATCGGATCGGACATGTTCATGCTCGGCCTCCCCTCACCACGACGCCTTCGTCACGCCGGGGACGTAGCCCCCGAGCGCGAGGTTCCGGAAGCAGATGCGGCAGAGTCCGAACTTCCGGAGGTAGGCGCGCGGACGGCCGCAGCGCTTGCAGCGGTTCCGCTTGCGGATGTCGTACTTCAGCTTCGAGTTCGCCTTGATGATTGCAGCGCGACGAGCCATCGGTGTGCGCTCTCCTTATCGCCCGAACGGCATGCCGAGCTCCCGAAGGAGCACGCGAGCCCGGTCGTCCGAGCCGGCCGTGGTGACGATCGTGACGTTGAGTCCCCGGGACTTGTCGATCTTCTGCGGATCGATCTCGGGGAAGATGAGGTGGTCCTTGACGCCGAGCGTGTAGTTGCCCCGGCCGTCGAAGGAGCGGGTCGGCACGCCGCGGAAGTCGCGGACGCGCGGAAGCGCGACGTTCAGGAGCCGGTCGAGGAACTCGTACATCCTCTCGCCGCGCAGCGTCACGCGGCAGCCGATCGGCATCCCGGCGCGGAGCTTGAACGACGCGATCGACTTCTTCGCCTTCGTGACGACGGCCCGCTGGCCGGCGATCTTCGTCAGCTCTTCCGCGGCGGCGTCGACGAGCTTCGCGTTCGTGATGGCCTCGCCGATGCCCATGTTCAGGATGACCTTCTCGATCTTCGGAATGGCCATCGGGTTCTCGATCCCGAACTCCTTCTTCAGGGTCGGGATCACGTCCTTCTTGTACTTGTCGAGGAGACGCGCGGACATCATCTACTCCTCCGCCTTGGCCGAGACGGCGGCGACGGTCGCCCCGCTCTTCTTCGCGTAGCGGACGCGCTCACCCCCCTCGACGCGGACCCCGAGGCGCGACGGCTTGCCGCCCTCCGGGTCCTTGATCATGACGTTCGAGATCGCGATCGGGGCCTCGCGCTCCACGATGCCGCCCTTGATGTTCTTCTGGGGGTTCGCCTTGGTCGCGCGCTTGATGAGGTTTACCCCTTCCACGACGACCCGCCCCTTTTCGGAGAGGACCCGCAGGACCTTCCCGGACGCGCCGCGGTCCTTGCCCGTCGTGACGGTCACGAGGTAGCCGCGCCGGATCCGGTGCTTGCCGGTGAACAATGCTTTCTTCTTCTTCATGGTCAAATGACTTCCGGCGCCAGCGAGATGATCTTCATGAACTTCTTCTCGCGGAGCTCGCGCGCGACGGGCCCGAACACGCGGGTGCCGATCGGCTCCTTCTCGTTGTTGATGAGGACCGCGGAGTTCGTGTCGAAGCGGATGTAGCTGCCGTCGCGGCGGCGCTGCTCGTGGACGGTCCGGACGATGACGGCCTTGACGACTTTCCCCTTCTTGACGGGGTCCGGCGCGTCGGGATTCGACTCGCGGACCGAGCAGGTGATGACGTCGCCGAGGCGGCCGTAGCGCCCGACGGAGCCCCCCTGCAGGCGGATGCAATACAGGCGCCTCGCGCCCGAGTTGTCGGCCACCTCCAGGATCGTGCCCATCTGAATCACGGCGTGCTTCTCCTTCCCGGCCTTTAGGACGCGCTCACGTCGCCGGAGATCTCCGGCGCGATCGCGCGGCCCTTCGTGACGATCGCCTTCACGCGCCAGCGCTTGCGCGCCGAAAGCGGTCGCGTCTCCTCGATCTCGACGACGTCGCCCGGCTTGCAGCCGACGACCCGGTCGTCCGCGAGGAACTTCTCGGAGCGCTTCTGGATCCGGCCGTAGCGGGCGTTCTTGACGAACCGCGTCACCTCGACGACGACCGTCTTCTGCATCTTGGCCGAAACGACCGTGCCGACCTTGCGGTTCCGGCGCGTCGCGGCCTTCGGGCTCAGGGTCTCTGCGCTCACGCTCATGTTCTGCCTTCAGCTCCTACTTGCTCTTCTTCTTGGAGGCGGACTTGCCCTTCGAGCCGGCTTTTCCCGAAGGAGATGAGGTTTTCTTCTTAGAAGGTGAATGTTGCTTAGCCGCCGCGGCCGCCTTCTTTCCGGACGTCTTCGCGCCCGCCGCCCTGCCCTTCCCGGAGCCCGTGGCTTTGCCCTTCGTCTTCGCCGCTGCGACCGCCTTCTTGCCCTTCGAAGAAACGGTCTCCTCGGACGAGACCGTGCGCGCGGCCGTTCCCGCTGTCGCGTGACTCCCAGCCTCGTGCTCCGCGTGGGCCTTCTGCCCCGCGACGCGCGCCGCGTCCATGTGGACGAGGGTCTTCAGGCGGGCGATGTCCTTCCGGAGCTCCTTGATCTTCATCGGGTTCTCGAGCTGGCCGGTCGCCTTCTGGAGCCTCAGCGTGAAGAGCGCCTGGCGCCACTCCTTCTCCTTCGCCGTGCGCTCCTCTGAGGACCACTCGACCATGGAATCGATCTTCATCGTCCTACCTCACCGCCGACAGGAACGCGCGCGAGACGAACCGGGTCTTGATCCCGATCTTGTCCGCGGCGAGCTGGAAGGCGTCGCGGGCGGTTTTCTCGTCCACGCCCTCCATCTCGAAGAGGACCCGGGCCGGCCGGATGACGCAGACCCATCCCTCGGGAGCGCCCTTCCCCTTCCCCATCCGGGTTTCGGCCGGCTTCTTCGTGATCGGCTTGTCCGGGAAGACCCGGATCCAGAGCTTCCCGCCGCGCTTGACGTGGCGCTGGATCGCGACGCGGGCCGCCTCGATCTGGCGCGCCGTGAGCCAGCCCGGCTCGACGGACTGGAGCCCGTACTCCCCGAAGGAGAGATCGGAACCGCGGAGCGCGGTGCCCCGCATCCGGCCGCGCTGCTGTTTTCTGTACTTGACCTTCGACGGCATCAACATGGGATGACTTCCTTAGGCCGCTTTGCGACGGGACTTCGCCCGGTGCAGGTCGCCCTTGTAGATCCAGCACTTCACGCCGATCGTCCCGTACGACGTCCGGGCGCGGGCGTAGCCGTAGTCGATGTCGGCCTTGAGCGTGTGGAGCGGGAGGCGCCCCTCCTGGTACCACTCGGAGCGCGCGATCTCGGCGCCGTTGAGCCGGCCGGAGCAGCGGATCTTGATCCCCTGGGCGCCGAACCGGAACGCCGACTCCATCCCCTTCTTCATCGCCCGGCGGAACGCCACGCGGCGCTCGAGCTGCATGGCGATCGACTCGGCGACGAGCTGGGCGTCGGTCTCGGGGCGCTGGATCTCCACGATGTTCACGTGGATGTCCTTCCCGAGCTGCTGCTGCAGCCGGTCGCGGAGCTGGTCGACCGACGCGCCCTTCTTCCCGATGATGACGCCGGGACGGGCGGTCATGATGTTGATCTTCAGCTTGTTCCCGCGCTCGATCTCGATCTCCGAGACTGCGGCGTTGGAGAGGTCCCGCTTCAGCTCGTCGCGGAGCTTCAGGTCGTCGTGAAGGAACCGGAGGTAGTCCTTCTCGGCATACCAGCGCGAGTGCCAGGTCCGGTTGTATCCGATCCGGAATCCGTAGGGGTGGACTTTCTGTCCCATGGTTTGCTCCGCAGCTCCTTACGACTTCTTCGACTTCTTGTCGGACTTCGGGGCCTTCTCCGGCTTCGCGGCGGGCTTCTCCGCCTTCGCGCGCGCGCCGGCTCCGGCCACGGCCTGGGCCAGGCGGCCCCGCTTCTTCACGAGCGGCTTCGGCGCCTCGGCGGGAAGCCCCGCGGCCTTCCGCACCGCCTGGTCGTCGGAAAGGACGACCGTGACGTGGCAGAACGGGCGCGGAATGAGCCACATCCGCCCCTGCGGGCCGCTCATGAAACGGGGCCGCGCGAAGCGCTTCTTGTAGTTCGAGACCGACCGGATCATGGCGTTCCGCTGGAGCGGCTTCCGCCCGGCCTCGTCGACGTGGATCTTCTTGACGACGAGCGCGTCCGCGTCGACGCCCGACTCGTTCTGTTGGGCGTTGGCGAGGGCCGACTCCACGAGCTTCAGGAGGTCGGGCGAGCAGCGCCGCCGCGTCGTGCGGAGCGTGTCGAGCGCCTTGCCGACGGGCTTCATCCGGATCAGGTCGGCCACCAGCCGGATCTTCTGGGCGGATCCGCGGTAGTGGAGGAGGCGGGCGACGGCTTCCATCGGCAGCCTCCTCAGGCCTTCGCCGCCGGGGCGGCGGGGGCGGCGGCGCCCGGAGCGGCGGGGGCGCCGGGAGCACCCGGGGCGCCCGGAGCGCCCGGCACGGCGCCCTTTTCGACCTTCTTGCCCGAGTGGCCCTTGAAGACCCGGGTGGGCGAGAACTCGCCGAGCTTGTGCCCGACCATGTTCTCGGAGACGTAGACCGGCGTGAACTTCCGGCCGTTGTGGATGGCGAGCGTGTGGCCGACCATCTCCGGCACGACGGTCGAGCGGCGGGACCAGGTCTTGACGACCTTCTTCTCGCCGGCCGAGTTCAGCGCCGTGATCTTCTCGATGAGATGGCCGTCGACGAAGGGCCCCTTTTTCGTGGAACGAGACATCGCGTTCTTCTCCCGGCCTTACGACTTCCGCCGCTTGACGATCAGCGAGTCGGTGCGCTTGTTGTTGCGGGTCTTGAAGCCCTTGGTCTTCCAGCCCCACGGCGAGCAGGGGTGCCGGCCGCCCGAGGTCTTCCCCTCGCCGCCGCCCATCGGGTGGTCGACGGGGTTCATCGCGACGCCGCGGTTGTGCGACTTCCAGCCGAGCCAGCGGTTGCGACCGGCCTTCCCGATCGAAATGTTCTCGTGCTCGAGATTCCCGACCTGCCCGACGGTCGCGTAGCAGTCGACGCGCACCTTCCGGAGCTCGCCCGACGGGACGCGGAGGAGCGCGTAGCCCCCCTCCTTCGCCATCAGCTGTGCGCCGGCGCCGGCCGAGCGGGCGATCTTCGCGCCCGCGCCCGGCTTGAACTCGATCGCGTGGACGACCGTGCCGACCGGGATTCCCTTCAGCGGCAGCGCGTTCCCGACGACGATGTCCGCGGCCGGCCCGGAGACGACCGTCTGGCCGACCGCGAGGCCGTTCGGCGCCAGGATGTACCGCTTCTCGCCGTCGGCGTACGACAGCAGGGCGATGCGCGCCGAGCGGTTCGGGTCGTACTCGATCGAGGCGACCTTCGCCGGGATCTGGTGCTTGTCGCGGTGGAAGTCGATGTCGCGGAAGCGCCGCTTGTGGCCGCCGCCGCGCCACCAGGAGGTGAGCTGGCCCTTGCTGTTCCGGCCGCCGGTCTTGACCTTGCCCCGGGTGAGCGACTTCTCCGGGGTCGTCTTCGTGATCTCGGAAAAGTCGGCGGTCGTCCGCTGGCGGAGGCCCGGCGTGGTGGGCTTGTACGACTTGACGGGCATGGTGTCTTACACCCCCTCGAAGAGGGCCGGGGGCTTCTGGCCGGCCGCGAGCTTCACGTAGGCCTTCTTCCGGTCCTGCGCGCGGCCGATCGAGCGGCCGACCTTCTTGATCTTTCCCGACACCTTGACGATCCGGACCGAGTCCACCTTGACCGAGAAGAGCGTCTCGACCGCGTGCCGGACCTCGATCTTGTTCGCGTCGCGGGCGACGTCGAACGTGATGACGTTCTGCGACGCCGTCAGCGACGTCGACTTCTCGGTCATGACGGGCCGCACGATGATCGACTGGGGCGTCCTCACGACAGCACCTCCGTGACCGTGCGAAGGGCGTCTTCGGAGAAGACGAGGGTCCCGGCGTTCAGCGCGTCGTAGACGTTGAGGCCCAGCGCGTCGGCGGCCGAGAGCTTCGGGTGGTTGCGGGCGGCCCGCGTCAGGTTTTCGTTCCCCTTCCGGTCGAGGAGGAGGGCCTTCCCCTCGATGCCGAGCTTCTCGATGACCGCGAAGAGCGCCTTCGTCTTGGCACTCGGCAGGTCGAACGTGTCGAGGAGGACGATCCGGTTCGCGCGCGCCTTCTCCGAGAGGACGCAGCGGAGCGCGGCCTTCTTCGCCTTCACGTTCACCTTCAGGGCGTAGGAGCGGACGACCGGCCCGAACACCGTGCCGCCGTGGCGGTGGATCCCGGGCGGCCGCCCCCCTGGCGGGCCCGGCCCGTGTGCTTCTGCTTGAAGGGCTTCTTCCCCGAGCCGGAGACCTCGGAGCGCACCTTCGTCTTGTGCGTCCCGCGGTGCTCGCGCGCCCGGATCTCCTTCACCGCCTCCCAGACGAGGTGGCGGCGGAAGGGAACGTCGAAGATCTCCGCCGGCAGGGTCGCCTGACCGACGGTCTGGTTCTTGAGGTTTCGCACGGGCAGCGTCAGGGGAGACGCGGCGGCGTTCTTCTTGGACGGGGCCATCGCGCTCCTCCTCACGCCGCCGCGCCGCCGGACGCGTTCCGCGCGGGCTTCTTCACGATCTTGACGACCGAGTTCCGCGCGCCGGGAACGGCGCCGCGGAGGTAGAGGAGGTGGTTCTCGGCGTCCACGCGGACGACGATCAGGTTCTTCATCGTCGTCTGCTTCCCGCCCATGCGGCCCGAGGAGCGGGTCCCCGGGAAGACGCGCGAGGGGAACGCCGACGGGCCGATGGAGCCGGGCGCCCGGTGGAACATCGAGCCGTGGGTCGCGACGCCGCCCGCGAAGTGGTGGCGCTTGACGACGCCCTGGAAGCCCTTCCCCTTCGAGACGCCCACCACGTCCACCGTCTCCTTCTCGGAGAAGATGTCGCAGAGGACCTTGTCGCCCGGGGCGACGGCGTCGGCCGCGTCGCAGCGGACCTCGCCGAGCGTCTTCGCCGGCGGGACGCCGGCCTTCTCGAAGTGGCCGCGGGCGGCCTTCGTCAGCCGCCGCGGCGAGACCTTGCCGACGAGGCCGAGCTGGACGGCGTCGTAGCCGTCGTGGTCCTTCGTCTTGCGCTGGACCACGAGGCACGGCCCGGCCTCGACGACGGTCACCGGCACCACCGTGCCGTCCGCCTCGAAGACCTGGGTCATGCCGATCTTGCGTCCCAGAATGCCGTTGATCATGTTCGGTTCCTCGTTCCGGGGACGGGCCCTACTTGCCCATCGTCCGGATTTCGACCTCGACGCCGGCGGGCAGCTCGAGCTTGGTGAGGGCGTCGACCGTCTGCGGCGTCCACTCGAAGATGTCGAGCAGGCGCTTGTGGGTCCGCATCTCGAACTGCTCGCGCGACTTCTTGTCGACGTGGGGCGAGCGGTTCACCGTCCAGCGCGACACGGCCGTCGGCAGCGGAATCGGCCCCGCGACCTTCGCGCCGGACCGCCTCGCGGTGTCGACGATCTCGGTCGTCGACTGGTCGAGGATCCGGTAGTCGTACCCCTTGAGTCGGATGCGGATCTTGTCGTTGGCCATGACTTCCTTCTTCGCTTACGCGATGATCTCCGTCACCGTGCCGGCGCCGACCGTGCGGCCGCCCTCGCGGATGGCGAACTTCATCCCCTTCTCGATGGCGATCGGCGTGATCAGCTCGATCTCCAGCTCGACGTCGTCGCCCGGCATGACCATCTCGACCCCCGAGGGGAGCTTCGTGGAGCCGGTCACGTCCGTCGTCCGGATGAAGAACTGCGGGCGGTAGTTGTTGAAGAACGGGGTGTGACGGCCCCCCTCGTCCTTGGAGAGGATGTAGACCTTCCCCTTGAACTTTGTGTGCGGCTTGATCGAGCCGGGCTTCGCGAGAACCTGCCCGCGCTCGACGTCGGTCCGCTCGACGCCGCGGAGGAGGACGCCGATGTTGTCGCCCGCCTGCCCCTGGTCGAGGAGCTTCTTGAACATCTCGACTCCCGTCACGACCTTCTTCTGCGTGTCGCGGAGGCCGACGATCTCGATCTCGTCGCCCACCTTCACGATGCCGCGCTCGACGCGGCCCGTGACGACCGTGCCGCGGCCGGAGATCGAAAAGACGTCCTCGATCGGGAGGAGGAAGTCCTTGTCGATCTCGCGGACCGGGTCGGGGATGTTCGCGTCGAGGGCCGCGGCGAGCTCCCAGATGCACTTGGCGTCGGCGCCGTTCGGGTCGTTGAGCGCCTTGGAGGCCGAGCCGCGGATGACGGGGATCTTGTCGCCGGGGAAGCCGTACTTCGAGAGGAGCTCGCGGAGCTCGAGCTCGACGAGCTCGAGGAGGTCCGGGTCCTCCATCAGGTCGCACTTGTTGAGGAAGACGACGATGGCCGGCACATTGACCTGGCGGGCGAGGAGGATGTGCTCGCGCGTCTGGGGCTTCGGGCCGTCCGGCGCGGAGACCACGAGGACCGCGCCGTCCATCTGGGCCGCGCCCGTGATCATGTTCTTGATGTAGTCGGCGTGGCCCGGGCAGTCGATGTGCGCGTAGTGGCGCTTGGTGGTCTCGTACTCGACGTGCGCGAGGGCGACCGTCAGGATCTTGGTCGCGTCGCGGCGGAACGTCTTGGCGTCGGCCTTGGCGACGTCGTCGTACGACTTCGACACGGCGAGCCCCTTGGTCGCCAGGACCTTGGTGATCGCCGCCGTCAGGGTCGTCTTCCCGTGGTCGACGTGGCCGATCGTGCCGACGTTGACGTGGGGCTTCTTGCGCTCGAACTTTTCCTTGGCCATCGTGCTTCCTCCGTTACCCTGCTACTGCGTAGCCTCGAATGCCCTGCGTGGGGGGCCCGGGGGGATCGACAAAACCCCCGGGATCAAACTGACACTTTCGCGATGATCCCTTCGGCGATCGCCTTGGGGACCTCGTCGTACTTCTCGAACTGCATCGTGTAGGTCGCCCGGCCCTGCGTCAGCGAACGGAGCTGCGTGGCGTAGCCGAACATCTCCGAGAGCGGGACCGTGGCGGTGATCACCTGGAAGTTGAGGCGCGGCTCCATGTGGTTGATCTTTCCGCGCCGCGAGTTGAGGTCGCCGATGACGTCGCCCATGAATTCCTCGGGCGTCACGGCCTCGACGGCCATCATCGGCTCGAGAATGAACGGGTCGGCCTTCTTCGCCGCGTCCTGGTAGGCCATCGAGCCGGCGATCTTGAACGCCATCTCCGAGGAGTCGACCTCGTGGAAAGAGCCGTCGTAGAGCTCGACCTGGAGCTTGACCGTCGGGTACCCGGCGAGGACGCCCGTGAGCGTCGCCTCCTTGATCCCCTGGTCGATCGGCTTGATGAACTCGCGCGGGATCGAGCCGCCCGAGGTCCCGTTGATGAACTCGTAGTCCTTCCCCTCCGGGTGCGGGCGCAGGTAGATCTTCGCGTGGCCGTACTGGCCCTTGCCGCCCGACTGGCGGATGAACCTCCCCTCGCCCTTGACTTCCTTGCGGATCCCCTCGCGGTAGGCGACCTGGGGCTTGCCGACGTTGGCGCCGACGTTGAACTCGCGGACCATCCGGTCGACGATGATCTCCAGGTGGAGCTCGCCCATCCCGGCGATGATCGTCTGGTTCGTCTCCGCGGTCCGTGTGGACGCGGAAGGTCGGGTCCTCCTGCATGAGCTTGGCGAGCGCCATGCCCATCTTTTCCTGGTCGGCCTTCGTCTTCGGCTCGATCGAGAGCGTGATGACCGGCTCGGGAAACTTCATCGACTCGAGGACGACCGACGTGGTTCTTCTCGCAGATCGTGTCGCCCGTCGTGACGTTCTTGAGGCCGACGGCCGCCGCGATGTCGCCCGCCCAGACCTCCTTGATCTCCTCGCGCTTGTTCGCGTGCATCTTGAGGAGGCGGCCGATCCGCTCGTTCGTCTGCTTCGTCGAGTTGTAGACGCCCGACCCCGCGTCGAGGTGCCCCGAGTAGACCCGGAAGAAGGCCAGCTGCCCGACGAACGGGTCGGTCATGATCTTGAAGACGAGGCCGGAAAACGGGGCGTCGTCCTTCGTCTCGAGCGTGATCTCCTTGCCGTCCTCGTCGAGGCCCTTCGTCGCCGAGATGTCGAGCGGGGACGGGAGGTAGTCGCAGACCGCGTCGAGGAGCTGCTGCACGCCCTTGTTCTTGAAGGCCGAGCCGCAGACGACGGGGTGCAGCCTCCCGGCGACGGTCGCCTTGCGGAGGGCCGCGCGAATCTCGTCGGGCGACGGGGCGTGCCCCTCCATCCACTGGTGCATGATCGCGTCGTCCACCTCGGCGATCGTCTCGATGAGCCTCTCCCGGTACTTGTCGAACATCGCCTTGTGGTCGGCCGGGACGCCGGTCGTCACGAACTCGGCGCCGAGCGTGTCGTCCTTGAAGTCGTAGGCCTTCCCCTCGATGAGGTCGATGACCCCCTCGAGCGTCTCGGCCGAGCCCCATGGGATCTGGACCGGGGTCGGCCGGGCGGCGAGCTTCGTGACCATCATGTCGATGCACTTCTCGAAGTCGGCGCCGACGCGGTCCATCTTGTTGATGAAGGCGATCCGGGGGACCCCGTAGCGGTCCGCCTGCCTCCAGACGGTCTCGGACTGCGGCTCGACGCCGGAGACGGCGTCGAATACCGCGACGGCCCCGTCCAGGACGCGAAGAGAGCGCTCCACCTCGGCCGTGAAGTCGACGTGCCCCGGCGTGTCGATGATGTTGATCCGGATCCCCTTCCAGTGGCAGGTCGTCGCGGCGGACGTGATCGTGATGCCGCGCTCCTGCTCCTGGACCATCCAGTCCATCGTCGCGGTCCCGTCGTGGACCTCGCCGATCTTGTAGTTGACCCCGGTGTAGTAGAGGACACGCTCCGTCGTCGTCGTCTTGCCGGCGTCGATGTGGGCCATGATGCCGATGTTCCGGCACATTTCGAGGGGGTGATTTCTCGGCATATCGAGTCCGTCCCGATCCGGGTGCGTCTGCGCCGTCGAACCCATCGGTTCTGCATTTGGCTCGCTTCGGCCTTCGCCAAGCGATCCGGAGGCTGCTTCTCTCCGGCTCTCAAACCTGAGGTTCCGCACGCTGTGGGGCGTGGTCCGGGATTCTCGGCGGGACCTGTCCGGGCCCTTCGGGCCGGCCGGTTTCCCTCCTCCCGGAGGACCTGGGTGCAGGCTTACCAGCGGTAGTGGGCGAAGGCCTTGTTGGCCTCGGCCATCTTGTGGGTGTCCTCCTTCTTCTTCACGCTGTTTCCACGGTTGTTGGCGGCGTCGAGGAGCTCGCCGGCCAGCTTGTCGCGCATCGTCTTCTCGCCGCGGGACTGCGAGTAGGTGATCAACCACCGGATCGAGAGCGAGGTGCGCCGGTTCGGCTTCACCTCGACCGGAACCTGATAGGTCGAGCCGCCGACGCGGCGGGACTTGACCTCGAGGACGGGCTTCACGTTCTCGACCGCCTTCTTGAAGGTCTTGAGCGGGTCGTCGGACGTCTTCTGCTCGATCTGCTTCATCGCGCCGTAGAAGATCCCTTCGGCCAGGGACTTTTTGCCGCGCTCCATGACGCAGTTGATGAACTTCGTCACGAGCTGCGACTGGTAGACCGGGTCGGGCAGGACTTCACGCTTGGGAACTTCGCGGCGACGCGGCATCGACTTAGGCCTTTGGCCTCTTCGCTCCGTACTTGGAGCGGCTCTGCTTGCGGTTCGCGACGCCGACGGCGTCGAGGGTGCCGCGAATGATGTGGTAGCGGACGCCCGGAAGGTCCTTCACGCGGCCTCCGCGGATCATGACGATCGAGTGCTCCTGCAGGTTGTGGCCGATGCCCGGGATGTACGTCGTCACCTCGATGCCGTTCGTCAGGCGGACGCGGGCGATCTTCCGGAGCGCCGAGTTCGGCTTCTTCGGCGTCGTGGTCTTGACCTGCGTGCAGACGCCCCGGCGCTGGGGACACGACTGCAGGGCGGGCGACTTCGTCTTGTAACGAACAGGGTCGCGCCCCATTCTCACGAGCTGGCTGATGGTCGGCATCGGACTTCGACGACTCCTTCAGGGACTCCGTTGCGATCCGTCTCTCCGGGGTCTAACTCTTTTGGACCGAAGCGCTTGGCGCCGCCCGGGCCGCGGGATCAGCCGACACGGCGTGCGCCGGATCCCGGGGAAACCCGCGAAGGATACGGGCGCCCCAGAGCCCTGTCAAGCGCGTTCTTCGGAAGAAGCCACAGTCCGCGGGCTCCCGCTGCGACCGCCACTCGTCGAACGAGGAGCTCGTCCGGACGCAGCCGACCGAGCAGGAGGTGCTGCACCCCTTCCCGGTCGCGAACTGCTCCCTCAGGTCGGCGAGGCCGTAGGAAAGGAGGTCTTTCACGAAGACGCCGCGGGTCTGGGAGCACCAGTTCACCTGGCCGAACTCGTCCACGTAGAGGTACCGGGCCCCCGCCCGGCACTTGAACGGGGCCTCCCCCGTCTCGATGATCCGGCCGCGGTAGTCCCCGGCCTCTTCGGCCCCGCGCCCGATCCGACGCTTGGCCTCCTCGTAGGCGGCGAGCTCCTCGGGGGCGAGGCGGACCTGCCCCGTCGGGTCGTGAAGGAGAAGGATGCGGGGAGTGAAGCCCTTCGCGCGGGCGAAGTCGACGACCTCCAGCGCCTCGGCCGGGGGGGCGCTGCCGATGACGCCGCTCATGACGACCTTGAAGCGGGCGTGGGAGGCGAGGAGCTCGAGGTTCTTCCGGAGGGGCTTCAGCGTCTTGACGGTCGTGTCGTTCGGCTGGACGCCGTCGACGCTGATCTGGAGGTTCGTCAGCCCGGCGTCGTTCAGCCCCTCGACCAGCTCCTGCGTCAGGAGCGTGCCGTTCGTGATCATCTCCCGGCGCGGAAAGCCGAGGCGCTTCGTCTCGCGGACGAGGTCGACGAGACTGCGGGTGAAGCGTCGGCTCCCCGCCGGTCAGGCAGATCGTCCAGGTCCGGAGATCCCGGAGCTTTCGCGAGCCGCTCCGCGAGCGCGTCGAACGGGACCGGCTCCGAGGTCCGGTCGAACTCGTTGCAGTAGCCGCAGGTCAGGTTGCAGCGGCGCGTGACGACGAGCTGGGCGAGGAACGGGCCGAACCGGAGCCACTCCAGGGGTCCGACGCTCGGGCGGGTGACGGGGGCGGGCATCGCCGAAGGGCCGGGTCCCGGTCAGGGAGCCTCGGCCGCTCCCTCGTAGTAGTCGAGCCCGGAGTGGTCGAGGACGCGCTCCCCGACCAGAATCCGGAGCGTGTTGGCCAGCTTCAGGTGCTGGATGAAGAGGTCGTGCTCGGGCCGGAGGTCCGGGCGCGACATCGGCGACTTGAAGTAGAACGAGAGCCACTCCTGGATCCCCGAGAGGCCCGCCCGCTTCGCGAGGTCGAGGAAGAGGATCAGGTCGAGGACGACGGGCGCCGCGAGGATCGAGTCGCGGCAGAGGAAGTCGATCTTGATCTGCATCGGCTGGCCCAGCCACCCGACGATGTCGATGTTGTCCCACCCCTCCTTCGCGTCGCCGCGCGGCGGGTAGTACTCGATCCTCACCTTGTGGAAGAAGTCGCCGTAGAGCTCGGGGTAGAGCTCCGGCTGGAGGATCGCGTCGAGGACCGAGGCCTTCGAGACCTCCTTCGTCCGGAAGGAGCCGGGGTCGTCCAGGACCTCGCCGTCCCGGTTCCCGAGGATGTTCGTCGAGAACCACCCCGAGAGGCCGAGCATCCGCGCCTTCAGGCCCGGGGCGATGATCGTCTTCATCAGCGTCTGGCCGGTCTTGAAGTCCTTGCCGGCGATCGGGACCTTCCGCTCGCGGGCGAGGTCCATCAGCGCCGGGATGTCGACGGAGAGGTTCGGGGCGCCGTTCGCGTACGGGACGCCCGCCTGGATCGCCGCGTAGGCGTAGATCATCGAGGGGCTGATGTCGGGGGCGTTCGACTTCAGGCCGTTCTCGAACGCCGAGATCGTCGCGTGCGTCGGCGTCGGCTCGAGGTAGCGCTCGGTCGACGCGCACCAGACCATCACGGCCCGGGAGAGGCCGTTCCTCTTCACGAAGCCCTCGATGTCCCTCACGAGCGCCTCCGCGAGGTCCATCTTCGTCGCGCCCTTCTTGACGTTCGGCCCGTCGAGGTTCCGGACGAAGTCCTTCTCGAAGACCGCGGGCCAGGCCTTCACGGACGAAAGCTCCGCTTCCACGGGCCGGAGCATCTCGCGGGAGAGGACCCCGGCCGACCAGGCGGTCTCGAAGGCGTTCTCGGGGTAGATGTCCCAGCCGCCGAAGACGAGATCCGTCATCCCGGCGAGCGGCACGAGATCCCGGATCGGCTTGACGCGGGGCTCGGTCCTCTTGCCGAGCCTCAGGCTCTGCATCTGCGTCAGCGAGCCGATGGGCTTCGCGAGTCCCTTGTTGATCAGGTGGACGCCGGCGATCAGCGTGGTCGAGACCGCGCCCAGGCCCGGGAGGAGGACGCCCAGCTTCCCGGTCGCGGGGGCGATGGAGCGGGCGAGCTCCGGATAGAGGGAGGATTTTTCGCTCATCAGGGGGTCCTTTCGGCGTGGGCGCGATACGCGATCGCGAGGAGCACCAGGAAGAATACGGGAGCGCCGATCGCCGACATCACCAGGAACCAGCGGACCTTGCCGATGACGCTGAGGACGAGGACGAGATAGATGAAGTCCCGCCTCGCGAGGAGATCGGCGACCTTCGAGACGCCGGTCGCGGGGGCCTTCGTGACGGAGACGAAGAGCGGCCCGCCGGACGCCGCGGGGCCCCGCATCGTCGAAGCGAAGACGAAGCCGGCGGAGAAGAGCGTCCCGAGGACGGCGAGGGCGCCGAGCGCGAGGGGCCAGGCCGCGCCGATCTGGCGGCTCCAGCCGACGGAGATCGCGGCGAAGATCCCGATGTGAACGACGTTGTCGCTCCAGAAATCGAGGACCCCTCCCCCCTTCGACTCGAGGAGCTTCAGGCGGGCGATCTCCCCGTCGCAGCCGTCCAGGATCGAGTGGAGGAGGAAGAGGAGCGCACCGGCCAGCTGGCGCCCGGGCGACGCCGACAGAAAGCAGGCGGCGCCGAGGAGGCCGATCCCTGCGCAGACGATCGTCATCTGGTTCGGCGTGACGCCGGTCGGCGCCAGTTGCCGGCTCACGAAGAGCGAGATCCTCCGGTTCACGTGGCGGGCGATCGGGCTGTCGGTCTCCTTGACGAGCGAGGAGAGGAGGAACGCCTCCGCCGCGCGGAGGTCCGATGGCGTCGACACGGCGGGCGCCGGACCGCCGTCGCCGGTCTCCCGGAGCTTCCGGAGCGTCTCGACGGTCGCGATCCGGTTCCAGGGATGCCGGACGGCGTTCGGCCGTGCGGCGCCTCCGGCCGGCACGGCCGCGCCCGCGAGGGCGATCCCGAGCGCCTCGTCCGGCGGGCCGCCGTCCCAGAGGACCTCGTCGAAGCCGGCGCGCCGCGCGGCGAGGGCCGTCCGCCGGACGAGCGGCAACCCGAGGAGGGGGACGTCCGGCCGGACCCGCGCCTCCCCCGCCGCGGAACCGAGGACGAGGACGCGAGCCAAGGGCCCGGCGGCGGGAGCGTCGGGAAGCGCGCTCATGGCGCCGTGGCAGCCTCTTCGCGGAAGCGGGCCGCGAGGTGCGTCGCGATCCGCACCGCCGCGATCTCGCGGAAGAGGGCGAAGCTCGGCCAGCCGTTCACGTCGATGATCCTGAGCTGGCCGTCGGCGGACGCGATCGCATCCCCCCCGAAGACCTCCAGGCCGAGGGCGTCCGCCGCGCCGGCGGCCAAACGCGCGAGCGCTCCCTCGTCGAATCGGTAGCTCTTGAGGTCCTGCTCGCGGTGGTAGAACCAGTTGAACCAGGCGGCGGAGCCGCCGCCCGCCGCGGGCGCCACGCCGTAGAGCTTGATCAGGTCGCCCGGCACGTGGCGCTGCAGGACCGCGCGCTCGATTCCGCGGCCCGCCATCCAGGAGAGAACGCCGCGGGCGGTCTCGACGTTGCCGGCGTACGAGACGTCGGCGTCCTCGGTCCGGTGAAAGTCCCCGCGCTTCACCCAGCAGGGAAACATCCCGTCGAGGTCCGGGCGGGCCGTCTCGACGACCCGGCTCTCCGGGAAGGCGATCCCGCGCCGGGTCAGCCCGTCGAGCATCGGGACGCGGTGCGTCCGGAGGACCGCCGCCGGGCTGTTGACGACGACCGTCCCCCTCTCCTCCCACCGCCGGACGCGGGCGAGGAGCGCCGGGTCCTGGCACATCATGAAGACGCCCGGAGGGACGTCGCCGTCGGCGGCCTCCGCCACGTCCTTCGCCGTCTTCAGGGCGACGGAGAAACCGCGGGCCTCCAGCTCCCGCGCCGTGGCCCGGAGGATCTCCGCGTCGTCGCGCACGCGGTGCAGCGAGAACTCCGGCTCGCGGTAGATGCCCCAGCAGAGGTCGTCGGTCACTCCGTTCCTTTCCGCGCGAGCGCTTCGGCCTCGGCGAGGTCTGCCGCCCGGTCCACGTCGATCACCTTCTCGATCGTCACGCCGAAGACCTCCACGCGCCCCTCGGCGAGCCAGCCGAGGAAGTCCCTCAGCCTGCCGAGCTCCCGGTCCGGCGAGAGGCTCCGGACCCGCTCCGGCACGAGGTAGAGCCCGGCCGTCACCGCGTCCCCGCGCGGGGCCGCCGACCCGGAGAACCCGCCCGCCGTCTCCCGAGCCGGACCCAGAGAGGCTTCTCGTCGTCCACGAACGGCGTCACGCCCAGGACGAGGGCGTCCTCCGGGAGCCGCGTCGGCCTCCCGGACGAACGCCACGAAGTCCTCCGGGGGCAGAACGCGTCGACCGTGGAGACGAGCGTCCGGCCCGCGACCCGACCGGGCGAGGACCTCCCGGAAGCTGACGAGAGAGGAGGGCGTCGTCTTCACGAGGACGTCGAGGCTCGCTGACTCCCCGAACCGCGAGCGGAGAAACTCCGCGCAGTCGTTCTCCTCCTCGTTGACGATGACGGCGAGAGACCGGATGCCCGCGGCGAGGAAGTTCCGGACCGTGTGCTCGACGAGTGGCGCCCCGGCCACGGGGACCATCGGCTTCGCCATCGGCAGGCCGTCCCGCCTGAGCCGGCTGCCCTCTCCGGCCGCGATGATCGCCCCCTGCCGGATCACGCCGCCGCCTCTCCGCCGAGGGCGCCCGGCAGCTCCGCGAGCCGGCGGATGACGCGGTCGTCCGGACAGCAGGCGGCGGCCCCTGGATCGGCGACAGGAAGACGTGGGTCATCCCGAGGGCCCGCGCCCCCTCCATGTCCCGGGGCAGGGAGTCCCCGACGAAGATCGCTTCCCCGGGGGTCGCACCGAGCGGCTCGAGCGCCGCGCGGAAGATCCGGGCGTCGGGCTTCATCGCCCCGACGACGGCCGAGTCCGCAACCGCGGAGACGATGGCTCTGAACCCCGCCTCGTCGAGCACGTGCGCGAGGTTTCCATAGAAGTTCGAGACGACGCCGAGACGGTACGAGCGGGCGAGCCGGGCGAGGAGCGCGCGGCTCGCGGCGAGCGCCGCCTCCGATTCCGCCAGGAACCGCTCTCCGGCCCGGCGCGCGACGGAGGCGTCGAGCCCCAGCCGCCCCCCCACGCCCTCCGCCACCCGTTTCACGACGCCGGCGAGCGACAGGTCTGCCGGCACCGCGCCGACCAGGACGTCGCAGCTCGCGTAGAACGCCGGGTCGAACCGGACCGGTGGGACGGCGGCGCCCTCCGCGGCGAAGCGCGCCGAGAACCGCTCCTTCCAGGCGACGCCGTCGGCGTCGAGCGTTCCGCCGAAGTCGAAGAGGATCGCTTTCGGCGTCACCGGACGGCCTCCACGCCCGGGAGCTCCCCGTCTTCCCGGGCGCCCGGCGAGAGGAGTGCGGTCGCGTGCCGCCGGACGAGGACGACCGCGCCGGGGACGATCCAGCAGAGCTCGCGGGCCCGTCTCACGAGCGCGTAGGCGGCGCCCGGCGCCGCGGGCAGCCCGAGGGCGACGAAGACGCCGACGCGGACCGCCTCGGCGCTCCCGAGCCGTCCCGGGATGAACATCAGCATGGTGTTGAGCGTCATCGTCAGCGTCTCGATCGCCAGCGCCTGGCCCCAGCCGGCGCCGACGCCGAGCAGCCTCAAGATGAGCCACGTCTCGAACCAGCCGCCGCACCACGCGGCGAGGGACCATGCGGCCGAGCCGACGAACCGGGCGGGATGCCCGGCGTAGAAGTTTCGGATCGTGGCGTCCACGTCCGCGGCCCCCTCGTGGAAGCGCGACAGCCGCGAGGCGAGCGCTTTCCACCCGGCCATGCGGCGCAGGATCGGCGAGAAGCTCCCTCGCCGGAGAGCCCACGTCATCAGGACGAGGCCGGCCGCGATCGCGAGGACGCCGCCGGCCGCGGCGAGCGCCACGAGGTCCGGGAGCCGGTAGACGGCGAGGGCGAAGCCGACTCCCGCGACCAGGAACGCGACCTGGGCGGCGAGCTCGGCGTGCTTCCGGAGGTTGATCGACGCGAAGGCGCCCGCGGCGCCGTAGGTCTCCCGGACGAGCATCGCCCGGAGCGGCTCCCCCGCCACGCCGGCCCCGAGGTAGTTGGCGGTGTCTCCCGCGAGGTACGCCGCCGCGAGAGCGGGGAGGGCGCCGAGCGGCGGGCGGGGCGACAGGACCTGCCGCCAGCCGAGGATGAAGGCGGCCTCGGGCAAGGCGAAGAGGGCGACGACGGCGACGAACCACCCGCCGACCCGCGCGAGGTTCTGCGACACGGCCGGCCACCCGACCTGCCAGAACAGGGCGGCGAGGACGGCCAGGCCGAGAAACAGAAGAAGAGCCCGTACCCCCCGGCGGCCCGGGGCCGACCGACGTTTCGGACGGGGCGCCCTCAAATCCAGTGAATCGTCTCCTTGTGGGCCCCGGCCCCGTCGACGGCCGCCCCCGCACCCGACGTCGCCGTGGCGCGCCCCAGCTCCGGATAGAGCTCGAGGACCTTCTGAACGACGCCCGGCGCGTCGACCTTGTAGAGCGAGCGCTGGAGGCTCTGCGGGCTGTGCTCGACGAACGTGTCCGGCACGCCGTGCGTCCTCACGCCCGCCGACGGGAGGCCGTTCGCGTGGACGGCCTCGAGGACGGCGCTGCCGAACCCCGCCTGCAGGAGGTGCTCCTCGAGGGTCAGGAGGCGCGGCGAGGCCTCGAGCAGCGTTCGTCACGAGCGCCACGTCGAGCGGCTTGGCGTACCGGGCGTGCGCGACGCCCGCGTCGATCCCCTGGCCCCGGAGCGCTTCGGCGGCCTCCAGGGCGACCGGGACCATGGAGCCATAGGCGAGCAGGTTGATCGACTTCCCGAGCGAGAGGATCTCGCCCCGGCCGACCGGGATCTCCTTCAGGGTCTCGTCGAGGGGAAGGCCCAGCCCCATGCCGCGCGGGTACCGGATCGTGAACGGCCGGCCGGAGTAGATCGCGGTGAAGAGCAGGTGCTGGAGCTCGTTCTCGTCCTTCGGCGCCGCGACCGTCATGTTCGGGATGCCGCGCGTGTAGGCGACGTCGTAGATCCCCTGGTGCGTCTTCCCGTCGTCGCCGACGAATCCCGCCCGGTCGACGCAGACCGTCACGCCGAGGTTCTGCAGGCAGACGTCGTGGATCAGCTGGTCGTAGGATCGCTGCAGGAACGTCGAGTAGATCGCGACGACCGGCCGGAGCCCCGCCTTCGCCATTCCTCCCGCCATGATGACCGCGTGCCCCTCCGCGATGCCGACGTCGAAGACGCTGTCCGGGAACTTCTTCTTGACCTCCGAAAGGGCCGTCCCCTCGAGCATCGCCGCGCTGATGGCGACGATCTTCGGGTCCTTCTCCATGAGCGACGTCATCGTCTTCGCGAAGACCTGCGAGTAGGTGTACCGCGTCCCGCCTCCCGCGGCGGGGGACGGCGTGCCGGGCTGGTGGAACCGGGTCGGGTTGTCCTCGGCCTGGTCGAATCCGCGCCCTTTGTGCGTCAGCGCGTGGATGACGACCGGCGTCCCGTCGCGGGAGACCTCCCGGGCGCGGGAGAAGGCCTCCTCCAGCTCCTTGTAGTCGTGCCCGTCGATCGGCCCGACGTAGTAGTAGCCGAGCTCGTCCCAGACGAGGTTCGGGAAGAAGAGCCCTTCCACCGAGTTCTTGATCTTCTTGGCGAGGCCCCACGCCTCCTCGCCCTTCGGGAGGCGCTTGAAGAACTTGTGCCCCGCACCGACGAACTTCTGGTAGGTGGGGTGCAGCTCGAACCGGTTCCGCCAGTGCGCGAGCCAGCCCACGTTCTCGGAGATGGACCAGCCGTTGTCGTTCAGGACGATGATGAGCCTTTTCGGCTTCACGTGGACGATGTTGTTGAGGGCCTCGTAGCTCGTCCCCGAGGTGAGCGAGCCGTCGCCCACGATGACGACAGTGTACGGGTCGGCCGGCGCGCCCTGGGCCGCGACGGCCATCCCCATCCCGTACGAGAGGCCCGTCCCCGCGTGCCCCGCGGCGAGCGTGTCGTGGTCGCTTTCCGACGGCTCGGCGAAGCCCGAGAGGCCCCCCGGCGTCCTGACCGACGGGAACTGCTGCCACCGCCCGGTCACGAGCTTGTGCGTGTAGCACTGGTTCGACGTGTCCCAGACCAGCCTGTCCTTCGGACTGTCGAAGGCGCGGTGCAGCGCCAGGGTCAATTCGACGACGCCGAGGTTGGAGGCGAGATGCCCTCCGGTCTTCGTGATCGTCTCGACGATGAGCTGTCGACAATCCTTCGCCAGCTCGGTCAACTGCTCGTGGCTCAGGGACTTGAGGTCCTCAGGCCCCCGGATACGACTCAACATCGGCATGCGCTTCTCCGGCTCCCCCTGCGGCAACCGCCGATGATACCCTAGGCTGAACGTCCTGTTTTGCCGCAGGCGCGGGCGTCGGGGCGCCGGTCAGGTGCCGGTCAGCCGGGCCGGGCAAGGACGGGAGACGTTCCCCGGTCGAGCGCCTTCTTGACTCGCTGCGTGATCCGGAAAAGCTCGGGACGGCTCACCTTCGCGCCCGGCCCCTTCGCCTCCACCCGCTCGAGCGTCGCCCACGCGAGCTGGACCGGAAGAGCCGTGAATTCCAGGATCCCGCGCGGCGCGCCCGCCCCGCGGAGGGCCTCGATGTACTCCCCCGCCGTCCCGAGGTCGCGCCGGGCGATCGAGAAGATCTCCGCCCCGGGCACGCTCTCCGGAATGAAGCGCCTCCCCTCGGCGGCGTCGTCCGCGGAGTCCTTGAGGATGTTCACGAGCTGCAGCGCCTCGCCGAACGCGGCCGGCCCGCTCGCGGAGGAACGGCGCGGCGGCGGCGAGGTTCCCGCGGCCGAGGAGGAAGAGCTCCGTCAGCATCTCGCCGACGATTCCAGCCACGGTGTAGCAGTACTCCTTCAGCTCGGCGACCGATCCGAGGACGAGGCTCCCGCCGCGCGTCCGGGAGACGACGCCGGCCATCCCCTCGGCGGAGCGGACGACGTGTTCCCGGATCGGCGGGATCGCCCCCGGCGAGAGCGCGAAGAAGGCGTCGAGGACGAACGGCACCTCGGCGATCAGCTCGCGGTACCCGGCGTGAGGCGACACCCCCGCGGCGGTCCATTCCGAGGAGAGCCGGGCCGCCTCGCCCCTGCCCGCCGACCTGAGGAGGCCGACGAAGTCCCGGAGGGCGCCGATCCGCGCCTCCGGCGCCCAGTGGGCCGCGTCCTCGAAGGTGTCCGCGATCCGGAAGAGGAGATACGCGACCGTCACCTCGCGCCGCGTCGGCTCCGGCAGCGGCGGGATCGAGAGAGCGAAGGTGCCGGCTCGTCTTCCCGAGGAGCTCGTCGAGGCTCGGCCATGTTCAGCGGCCCCCCGCGAGAAAGCGCTCGAGGAAGCGGCCGAGGTTCTCGGAGGCCGCGACGACGCGCCGGCGCATCGCGAGGAGCGAAGGCAGCGCGCCCGGATGGAGCAGGAGCTTCCGCGCGACGGCGGCGCGGTCGACCGACCCGTCGGCGCCGAGGCAGGAGGAGAGGAACGCCGGGAAGCTCCTCGCTCGGACGTGTCGGAGATCGCGCGGAGGACCAGGAACGGCACGCCACGCCCCGCCGCGGCCCGGGCCCAGGCGGCCGACTCCATGTCCGCGACGGCGAGGGCGGCGTCGGAGGCGCCGACGCGCGCCGCGAGGTCGCTCTTCCCGGCGGGCGATGTCAACGGCGCCGCGACCGTGACCAGGGTCGCCGGCCGCGCCCCGAGGCGAGGGCGCGGGCGCCAGAAGGGCGGCGTCGGGGGCGGGCGCCTCGCCGGACTCGTCGAGGATCCGCGTCGCGGCCACGACGTGTCGCCCGCGCCGAAGGGACGGCACGAGCGCTCCCGCCACGCCGGCGCCGACGAGGAACGAGACCGGGGATTCCTCCGAGCAGGAACTGGAGGCGCCGGCGGCCCGCGTCGCGCCGTCGCCGGTCATGCCCAGCCGGACGGACCCCGGCCTCGTCCTCGGAGAAGAAAACGTCCGGCGGGCCTTCCCTGGGACCGGCCCCCGCCGCCGGAGACGGATTTGCGACGCCGTCGAACTCCTCCGGCATCGCCGTGACGATGGCGACCACCCCCCCGGGCGCCCTCCGCGAGCTCGGCGTCTTCAGGCCGCAGCCCGGCTCAACCGCGAACATAGCCGTTCTCCCGGAACCAGGCGCAGGCGCGCGCGAGCGCGTCCTCGACGGGTGCTGCGGAAGGCCCAGCTCGCGCACCGCCTTCGCGGCCGAGAAGAACATCCGGTGCCGCGACATCCGGACGCTCTCGAGGGAAATGGACGGCTCCCGCCCAGGAGCGGCGCGAGGAAGGTGTCGACCGCGGCCACGGCGAGCGGGATGGCGTGCGGGAGCTTCACGCGCGGCGCCGGGAGGCCGGTGAGACGGGCGAGCGTTTCGAGGATCTCCTTCAGCGTCATGTTCCGGTTTCCGAGGATATATCGCTCGCCGACGCGCCCCTTCTCCGCCGCGAGGAGGTGCCCCGCCGCGACGTCGCGGACGTCGACCAGGTTCAGCCCCGTGTCGACGTAGGCCGGGAGCTTGCCGGTTCAGGAAGTCGACGACGAGCTTTCCCGGTCGGCGTCGGCTTCACGTCGAGCTCGCCGACCGGCGTCGACGGGTTCACGATGACGACCGGCGAGCCCCTTCGCCGCCCAGCTCTCGGCGACCCGCTCCGCGTCGTACTTGCTCTTCTTGTAGTGGCCGACGATCTCGTCGCGCGAGACGGGCGTCGTCTCGTCCGCGGGCGAGCCGTCCGCCGTGAGGCCGAGCGCGCCGACGGAGCTCGTGGAGACGACGCGCGAGACCCCCGCCGCCGCGGCGGCGGCGAGGATGTTCCCGGTCCCGCCGGCGTTCGTGCGGTAGAGCTCGTCCGGGTCCTTCGTCCAGAGCCGGTAGTCCGCCGCGACGTGGTAGAGCGTCGAGACGCCGCGCAGCGCGCGCTCGAGCGACGGCCCGTCGGTCAGGTCCCCCTCGGCGAGTTCGACCGGCGAGGCCCTTCGAGATTGGCGCGGCGGCTCGCCGGCCGGACGAGACATCGGACCGGAAGGCCCTTCGCGAGGAGCGCGCGGACGACGTGGGCCCCGACGAATCCGGTCCCCCCGTGACGAGATTCACGCCGTCGCCCATCCACACGTGTCAGAGGGGACGTGGGGTGCGACCCCGGCGTCATGACCTCGCGTCAACGGACGTCGCACCCCCCGAGTCTTACGCCGCCACCCCGAAGTTCCACGCGAAGAGCCGGACCATGTCGCCCGGGTGCCTCGGCAGCTCCTTCACGACGGAGGCCTCGAAGCCCGAGTGCATCAGGCAGTTGCCGCAGAGCGGGTCCTGCCGCGACTCCCAGTACTCCCAGTCCGTGCCGTTCCAGAACTCCTGGAACGTCTCCGACCAGGTCTTGCCGATGAGGTAGCAGGGCCCCTTCCACCCCTTCGGCGTGTACGTCACCGTGCTCCAGGGCGAGCACTTGTACTCGCGGAGGCCGGCCGCGAACTCGAGGAACATCGGCGTGGAGGTCAGCTTGTAGCTTCTTCGAGATCTCGAGGATCCGGCGGAACTTCCGGTGGATCTCCGACTTCGTCAGGAAGATCTCGTGGTCGACCGACTCGTAGTGGTAGCCGGGCGACACGAGCATCCCCTCGACGCCGAGGCCGGTCAGGAACCGGCAGAGCTCCTCGACCTCCTCCACGCTCGTCTCCTTGAAGACGGTCGTGTTCGCCATGACGTGGTGGCCGAGGCGGACCCCTTCCTTGATCATCGCGACGGCCTTGTCGAAGGTCCCTTCCTGCGCAGACGTAGTCGTGGGTCTCCTTCAGGCCGTCGAGGTGGACGTTGATCATGAGCCGCTTGTGCGGCTCGATCTGCCCGTACACCTTCTCGTCGAGGAGAAGGCCGTTCGTGCAGAGGTAGATGTGGCGCTTCCGCCCGATGACGCCGTCCACGAGCTCCCCGAGCTCCGGATAGAGCGTCGGCTCTCCGCCGCAGATCGAGACGACCGGCGCCTGCGACCGTCGACCGCCTCGAGGCATTTCTCGACGGGCAGCCGGTCCTTCAGCTTGCCGGTGTGGCGCTCGATGGCGCAGCCGAGGCAGGCGAGGTTGCAAGTGTAGAGCGGCTCGAGCATCAGGACGAACGGGTACCGCGTGTTGCCGCGGACCGCGTTCCGCACCTGGTGCGCGATCGTGTCGGTCATGATGTGAACGGGAAATCTCATCCGTTGGCTCCCTCGCGCCCTCGCGGCGGACCGGCGCGCCGGCGCCCGCGGAGCGTGTGGAGGCGGCCGCGGAGGCCGCCCTGTTCTCGCGGCGGTACAGGGACAGCGCCCAGAGCGGGAAGTACGTCGCGTAGAGGTGGTAGCGGAGGTAAAAGACCTTCGGGAAGCCGGTCCCCGTCCAGTGCTCGTCGCGCCACGAGCCGTCGTAGTCCTGCTGCCGGAGGAGGTAGTGGACGCCGCGCCGGACGAACTCCGAGTCGCGGTCGCCCGCGGCGAAGAGGGCCATCAGCGCCCAGGCGGTCTGCGCCGGCGGTGCTCGGCCCTTTCCCCTTCGTCGACGGGTCGTCGTAGGAGTGCGGCAGCTCGCCCCATCCGCCGTCGTCGTTCTGGTGGGCGCGGAGCCAGTCGGCGGCGCGCTGGTAACGCGGCTTCGCGAGGTCGACGCCCGCGTGCGCGAGCCCCGGAGGACGAGCCACGTCCCGTAGATGTAGTTGACCCCCCAGCGCCCGTACCAGGTGCCGTCGCGGTGCTGCTTCGCGTCGAGGAAGGCGACGGCCTTTCGGACCGCGGGGTGGTCCTCCGGCGCGCCGACGTTGTGCATCGCCTCGAGGACCCGCCCGCTGATGTCCTCGCAGCTCGGGTCGATCATCGCGTTGTGGTCCGCGAACGGGATGAAGTCAGGACCTCGTTGTCGCACCCCTTGTCGAAGGCGCCCCAGCCGCCGTCCTTGTTCTGCATCGAGAGGAGCCAGGCCTGACCCCGCTCGAGGGCGTCGCGCCGGCGGGCCTCTTCGGCCGCGGTGGAGAAGCGCACGCGGGCGAGAGCCGTCAGGACCTCGGCCGTGTCGTCGGTGTCGGGGTAGAACTCGTTGGCGTACTCGAAGTACCAGCCCCCCGGCCGCCCCTCCGGGTTCGACTTCTTCCAGTCGCCCTCGAGCCGCACCTCGTGGTCGACGAGCCAGCGGCCGGCCTTCTGGAGCGCGGGGTCGTCGGGGGCGCTCCCCGACTCCGACAGGGCGACCGCGGCGATCGCGGTGTCCCAGACCGGCGAGAAGCAGGGCTGAAGGTGCAGGGTCTCGTCGTCCTCGAGCTCGAGCTTCTCCAGCTCCCTCACCTGCGCGACGAGCCGGGGGTCGTCCATCGCGTAGCCGAGGCAGCGGAACGCGATGATCGTGTTGATGATCGGCGGGAAGATCGCGCCGAGCCCGTCGCTCTTGACGAGGCGGTCCTGGATCCACGTCTCGCAGGCCGCGAGGGCCGCCTTCCGGAACGGCCGGAAGCCGGCCACCTCGATCCCGCGGAGGACGAAGTCGATCGCGGTGAAGACCGCCCGCCAGATCCTCTCCTTCGCGGAGCGCTCGACCGGAGGCTTCTCCCGGCGCGGGACGTGCAGCTCGGGGATCCGCGCCGGCTCCGGCACCGGGCAGAACGGCTTCGTCGCCCAGATGACCGAGAGCGGCACGACGATGCCCCGGGACCACGACGACATCTTGTAGATGTTGAAGGGGACCCAGTCCGGGCAGGAGGACGAGCTCGGGGGGGACCGCCGGGCAATGTGTCCAGGAGCACTCGCCGAAGATGGCGAGGTAGATCTTCGTGAACGAATTGCAGGCGTCGACGCCGCCGAGGCGTTGGATCACGCTCCCGCGCCTTCACCATATGAGGAGCCGCCGGGTCGTCGCCGACGATCTTCAGGACGAAATATGCCTTGACGGAGGTCGAAACCTCCGCCGGCCCGCCCGGGTAGTTCGGCCACCCTCCGCCCGGAAGCTGGGCGCGGCGCAAGTACTCGGCCGCCTTCCGGATCCGCGGCTCCCCGGTCCGCCCGAGAAAGTGCATCGTCAGGATGTACTCGGACTCGAGGATCGTGTCGCCCTCGAGCTCGGCGCACCAGTGCCCGTCGGGCTCCTGGATCGAAAGGAGGTACCGGCGCGCCGCCTCGATCGCGTTGAGAGGCCGGCGGCCGGGATTTCAGGGACGGCTACACGACTCCCCGATTTCGGTCAGCCATAGAAAAAGGAGGGTAATGGAGAGGGCCAATTTATGCAACTGGGGCGGTTAGATGCCGTCTTCTCGGCGATTTCGCCGCCTGTCCTGCGATTCGACAGCCCGCCGCCGAGTCCGGTCAGCGAGCGGCGGGATCGACGCCCCAGGACCCGAGCTCTCCCCGGACCGCCAGGATCCTAGCCTGGCGAGAACGAGAGCCTCCTCGGCTCGCGCGACCTCGTCCTCGGCTCCGGCCAGCTCCAGCTCTGCCTTCGGGACGCCGTCCGGCTCTCCCCTCCCTTCGGCGTCGAGCACGCGCGCCACCCGAACCGCCTCCTCCCCGAGGGCCCGCGCCCGCCGCGCGAGCGACACGTCGAGCGCCGCCGGCCCGAGCGCCGTGTCCGCCCGCCGGGCCTCGAGCGCCAGCGCCTCCTCGCGCGCCCTCTTCTCGGCCTCGAGGCGCGTCGCCAGCGCCCGGACGCGGAAGCGCCGCGCCGCTTCGCGCCCTCCCGTCAGGACCGGGACGACCACCGAAACGCCCCCCGCGGCGACGTTCGACGAGAAGTTCAGGAAGTACTTGGCGTAGTTGAAGCCGGGGGGGACGTAGGAGTACCGGGCGTCGAGCTGGATCAGCGGCTTGAACCAGCGCTCCTCGTAGGCCGCCGCCCGCGTGTAAAGCGCAGCCTCGCGCGAGAGCCCCGCGAGCGACGGGTCGGCCTCGAGCGCCGCGGCGACCGCGTCGGTCGCCCCGGGCTCCGCAACGGCCGAGAGCGGATCGTCGGCGAGGACCACCGGCGCCCCCGCAGGGATGCCGACGAGGCGCCGAAGCTCCTCCGCCGCGAGGTCCCGATCCGACTCCGCCGCGAGGAGGCCCCGGCGCGCCCTCGCGGTCTCGAGCGCCGCGCGCTCGGCGTCGAGCTCGGTCCTCCGCCCCTCCCGGAAGAGCGCGACCGTCCGCCTCTCGAGAGCCTGCTGGGCCTCGAGGCGCCGTCCGGCCGCCGCGAGCCGGCGCTCCGCCGCCGAAAAGCGCGCGTACGCCGCGGCCGTCCGCCGGACGAGTCCGGTCCGCGCCTCGGCGACGGCCGCTTCGAGCCCGGCCGTCCGCCCTTCCGAACCGAGCCGATCCGCATTGAGGTTCAGGTCGAGGAGGACCATCCGGAGGCGGACGCCGACGAGGGACGGCAGCTCGCCGGCCACCCCCACCGGGAGGCCGGTCGAGTAGCCGGGCGTCGTCGAGGCGAAGACGTTCGGCTTCAGAACGCTTCCGATCTCGCGGACGCCGGCGACGCCCTCGTCGAGCGCGGTCTGCGCCGCGAGGACGTCCGGCGAGCGGCGGAGCGCTCCGTCGACGGCCTGCCGGAGCGTGAGCGGGGCCGCCACGGCGTTCCCGGAAGAGGCGGCGAGGGACGCGCCGAGCGCCGCGACGGCGAGGAGGTTCCCGAGCGAAGAGCGTTCATTCATGGCGGAGGGCCTCCACGGGATTCAGGCTGGCGGCGCGCACGGCCGGGACGACGCCGAAGAGGATCGTGACGCCGCTCGAGAAGAGGAAGGCGAGGATTCCCGACAGGGCCGAGACGCGGATCGTGACGCCCGTGACGACGAAGCGCGCCGCGAGCGGCAGCCCGAGCCCGACCAGCACGCCGATCAGCGAGCCGACCGAGCCGAGCAGGAAGGCTTCGAGGAGGAACTGCCGAAGGATGTCGCGGTGGCGCGCGCCGAGCGACTTCCGGAGGCCGATCTCGCGCGTCCGCTGCTCCACCGACGCGAGGAGAATGTTCATGATCCCGACGCCGCCGACGACGACGGAGACGGCGGCGGCGACGATGAAGACGAGGATCAGGCCCGACGAGATC
The DNA here is from genome assembly GCA_963821435.1 of uncultured Acidobacteriota bacterium. Taxonomy (GTDB): domain Bacteria; phylum Acidobacteriota; class Thermoanaerobaculia; order UBA5066; family UBA5066; genus DAOMFB01. The sequence continues at coordinate 222,715 of CAWGDR010000009.1, read as the reverse complement.
GCCTCGGCCACCTTGATGACGGTGGTCATGCTCTTGACCTTGAAGACCGCCCCCTGCCGGTGTCTCTCCCTGAGGAACGACTCCATAGCCGCGACGCCCTCCGGGATCCGATCGAACTCCCGGACCTCCGCGAAGAGCGTGTCGACGCGCCGGTTCGGCGTGAAGAACCACGCGACGGTGATCGGCACGAAGATCGCGCGCGGCGTTACCTCGCCCTGCCCCATCGTGTCGACCGGCTTGTCGAAGACCCCCACGATGCGGAACGTCATCCCCAGAGTCCGGAGGGTCTGGCCCCGGACCGGCTCGGCACCGTACATCTCCTCCCAGAGCGGCCGGTTCACGACGCAGACCTTCGCCCGCTGGATCACGTCCTCGTCGTCGAGGAACCGCCCGTCCTGGAGCTTCACGTTCCTCCGGATCGACGGGTAGTTCGGCGTCGTCCCGATGATCGTCAGGCTCGACGTCGTGGAGAGCGTGCGACCGTCCCCTGCAGGACGACGATCGGCGTCAGCCCGCGGTAGAGGTCCGTCCGGGCGGCGAGACCCCGCACGTCGGCCTCGGTGATCTTGTCGTCGCGGAGGCGCGAGACCCCCGACGTGACTGTCCCCTCGTAGCTCGCCCAGACGAGGTGGGAGCCGACCCCCTCGATCTGCTCCATCACGAAGCCCCGACCCGTCAGGCCGAGCGAGACGATGAGGATGATCGCCGCCGTCCCGGCGATCAGCCCGGCCAGCGTCAGCCAGGTCTGAACCGGGTGCGTCCGGAACCGGTTGAGCGCCGTCTCGAGGACCTCGCCGAAGACCATGCCGTCAGCGCCGGACGATCTGGACCCGCTCCCCGTCGGCGAGCGGCGTCGTCCCCGGGAGGAGGACCGCGTCGCCTACCGCGAGTCCCGCGGCCACCTCGGCCTCGGTCAGCCCCATCAGGCCGACCGTCACGTCTCGCCGGCGGGCCCTGCCGGCGTCCGCGATCCAGACGAATCGCTTCTCGCCGTCGCGCCCGACGGCCCCGCGCGGGACGACGAGCGCCCCCTTCTTCTCGCCGACGACGATCTCGACGTTCACCGAGGCGTTCGGCGGCAGGGTTCCGGGAGCGTCCCGGATCTCCCCGAGGACGTCGGACACCTCCCGGCCCCCCACCTCGCGGAGACCGGGCGAGACCCGCGCGATCGTCCCCTCCCAGGTCCGGTCGGGGAGCCCGTCGAACGTGACGCGCATCCGCTGGCCCGGAGCGATCCGGGGGAGATCGGGCTGGTCGACGCGCGCCCGGACGTTTCGGATGCCGGGATCTGCGACGCCGGCGACGATCTGCCCCGGCAGGACGCTTTCCCCGTCTTCCGGGGGAGCCCGTAGACCATCCCGTCCCGCGGAGCCCGTACCGTCAGCGCCGCGGCGCGCTCCTCGAGGGCGCGGGCCGACGCCTCGACGAGCTCCAGCCGCGATGGCGCGCCATTAACCTCCTTCACGAGCGAGGCGCGGCGCGCCTCGGCGCTCCGGAAGCGGTCTTCCGCTTCGCGGAGCGATGCCTCGTCCGCGTCGACCGCCGATCTCGTGACCGCCTTCTCGGCGAGAAGCCGCTGGTCCGCTTCGACGACACGCCTGCGCTCGGCGACGTCGCGTCGGGCGCGGTCGGCGTCTGCGGCCGCCTGCGCTCTCTCCGCGGTGAGGCGGAGCGCCTCCGCGCGGGCCTCCCGGGCCTTTTCCGACAGGAGCGGGCTCTCGAGCCGGACCAGGACCTCCCCTTTCCTCACGAGGTCGCCGTCGTGCACGAGGACCGCCGCGACCGTGGCCGCGTCGAGCGCCCGGAGCTCGCCGCCGGGGGCCGGCTCGAGCGTCCCGTCGCAGAGGATCGGCACGATCAGGTCTGCCCGGACGGCCTTCGCCGACGAGACGGCGGGCGGCTTCGGGCGCCAGAAGCTGGCCGCGAGGAGGAGAACGAGCAAGGCCGCCGCGGCGGCGCCGAGCCACCGGAGCGGCCTCGGAAGGCCGGTCGCCATGCGGCGATGTTACGGGAAAACGAAACCGGGCCGGCTTCCGCCGGCCCGGAGAAAAGAAGCGATTCGCTCGGAGGGGGTTCGGGGGCACCAGCGATGGTGCCCCCGAGGCGTATCAAACTTCGTCGTCCAAGTCCGCCGCGATGACGGGCGTCTCGTCGTCGAAGAAGAGCTCCTCCGACTCCTCCGGCGGCGCGGGGATCTCCTCGCGCTCGAGGACGATGTTGCGGTAGTAGTCCATGCCGGTGCCGGCCGGAATGAGCCGCCCGACGATGACGTTCTCCTTGAGGCCGCGGAGGAGGTCCACCCGGCCCGCGATCGACGCCTCGGTCAGGACGCGTGTCGTCTCCTGGAATGAGGCCGCGGAGACGAAGGAGTCCGTGGAGAGTGACGCCTTCGTGATGCCGAGGAGCAGCGGGCGCCCCTGGGCCGCCTTGCCGCCGGCCCCCTGGATCCGCTCGTTCTCCTCGTTGAAGCGGAAGCGGTCCACCTGCTCGTCCACGAGGAACTCGGTGTCGCCCACCTCCTCGATCCGGACGCTCCGCATCATCTGCCGGACGATGACCTCGATGTGCTTGTCGTTGATGCCGACGCCCTGCGAGCGGTAGACCTCCTGGATCTTGTCGGTCATGTACCGCTGGAGCTCCTTCTCGCCCTTGACCGCGAGGATGTCGTGCGGCGAGGGATCACCCTCGGTGAGCGGGTCGCCCGCCTCGACGTGCTCGCCGTCCTGCGCCATGACGTGCGCGCCGCGCGGGATCAGGACCTCGCGCTTCTGCCCGTCCTCGGACTCGACGACCAGCTTCTGCTGGCCCTTGACCGACCCGGCGTGGCGGACGACGCCGGAGATCTCGGTGATGACGGCGGGCTCCTTCGGGCGCCGCGCCTCGAAGAGCTCGACGACGCGCGGGAGGCCGCCGACGATGTCGCGGGTCCGCTTCTTCTCGACCGGCTTCTTGGCGAGCGCGTCGCCCGGGTTCACGACGTCGCTCTCGGCGACCATGAGGTGGGACGGGATCGGGAGCGGGTAGCGCTTCTCGCCGCCGTCCTTCCCGGTCACGACGATCATCGGGGCGCGCTTCTCGGCCGTCCCCGTCGTCTCGACGACGATCTTCTGGGTCAGGCCGGTGACCTTGTCGGTCTCCTCGCGGAGGTTCTCCCCCTCGACGATGTCCCGGTACGAGATGACGCCCGCGATCTCGGAGAGGATCGGCGACGCGAACGGGTCCCAGGTCACGAGGAGCTGGCCCGGCTTGACCTCTTCGCCGTCCTTCACCTTCAGCGTCGAGCCGTAGGCGAGCGAGTAACGCTCCTTCTCGCGCCCCTTGGCGTCCTGGAGGACCATCTTCGCGTTCCGGTTGACGATGACGTCGGTGCCGTCCTTCTTCCGGACGGTGTTGAAGTTGAGGAGCTTGACGACGCCGGGGTTCTTCGCGAGATGCCGCGCCGACTCCGACACGCGGGCCGTGCCGCCGTAGTGGAACGTCCGCATCGTCAGCTGCGTGCCCGGCTCGCCGATCGACTGCGCCGCGATGACGCCGACCGCCTCTCCGATGTCGACGAGCTTGCCCGTCGCGAGGTTGCGGCCGTAGCAGCGCTGGCAGACGCCGCGCCGCGTCTCGCAGGTCAGGACCGATCGGATCTTGACGCGCTCGATGCCCGCCTCCTGAATGCGGCTCGCGAGCTCGTCCGTGATCGTCTCGTTCGCCTCGACGATCGATTCGTCGCTGGCCGGGTCGACGACGTCGTCCTGCACGATGCGGCCGACGATCCGGTCGCGGAGCGGCTCGAGGATCTCGCCCCCCTCGACGATCGCCGACACCCAGATGCCGTCGATCGTCCCGCAGTCGTCCTGGTTGATGATGACGTCCTGCGCCACGTCGACGAGGCGGCGCGTCAGGTAGCCGGAGTCGGCCGTCTTGAGCGCCGTGTCGGCGAGGCCCTTCCGGGCGCCGTGCGTCGAGATGAAGTACTCGAGGACGGTGAGGCCCTCCCGGAAGTTGGAGATGATCGGCTGTTCCATGACCTCGCCGGAGGGCTTTGACATGGGGCCGCGCATCCCGGCCAGCTGCCGCACCTGCTCCTTCGAGCCCCGCGCGCCCGAGTCCGCCATCATGAAGATGGGGTTGAACTCGCCGCCGGAGACGCCGTCGGATTCCTTCATCGCCCGGAACATCGCCTCCGAGACGGACTCGGTCGCGCGGTGCCAGATGTCGATGATCTTGTTGTGTCGCTCGCCGTCGGTGATGGCGCCGTGCTGCCGCTGGGTCTCGACCTCCAGGACATCCTTGCGGGCCTTCGCGACGATCTCGGTCTTCTTCTCGGGGATCCGCATGTCCTCCATGCCGATCGAGATGCCGGCGCGCGTCGCCACGGTGAAGCCGAGCTGCTTGACGATGTCGAGGATCTCGACCGTGCGCGGCAGGCCCAGCTTGACGAAGCAGTAGTTGACGAGGTCCTGGAGCCCCTTCTTCTTGAGGTTTCCGTTCAGGAACGGCAGGTCCTTGGGCAGCGCGGCCGACATGAGCACGCGCCCGACCGTCGTCTCGATCCGCGTGTTCACGCACATGATCGGCTCGGTGTGGACGATGTCCTGGTCGTTGAGCACCTGGCTCTCGAGGTCGACGAGCGGCCCCGTGTAGCGGACCGAGATGCCGGCGTGCGTCTCCACCTCGCCGGCCTCGTGCGCGAGGACGACCTCCTCGAAGCTCGAGAAGACGCGCCCCTCGCCCTTCGACCCCTCCTTGCGGCGGGTCAGGTAGTAGAGCCCGAGGACGAGGTCCTGCGACGGCACGGCGAGGGGCTTCCCGTGCGCGGGCGAGAGGATGTTGTGGGACGAGAGCATCAGGACCTGCGCCTCGACCTGCGCCTTTGGCGAGAGCGGCACGTGGACAGCCATCTGGTCGCCGTCGAAGTCGGCGTTGAAAGCCGCGCAGACGAGCGGGTGGATCTTGATGGCCTTCCCCTCGATCAGGACCGGCTCGAAGGCCTGGATGCCGAGGCGGTGGAGCGTCGGCGCGCGGTTCAGGAGGACAGGGTGCTCCTTGATGACCTCCTCGAGCGCGTCCCACACCTCGTTCGGCGCCGCCTCGACGAGCTCCTTCGACGCCTTGATCGTCGTCGTGATTCCCTTCTGCTCGAGCCGGTTGTAGATGAACGGCTTGAAGAGCTCGAGGGCCATCTTCTTCGGGAGGCCGCACTGGTGGAGCTTCAGCTCGGGGCCGACGACGATGACGGACCGGCCGGAGTAGTCGACGCGCTTGCCGAGCAGGTTTTGCCGGAAGCGGCCCGTCTTCCCCTTCAGCGTGTCGGAGAGCGACTTCAGCGGGCGGTTGTTCGAGCCTTTCAGGACGCGGCCGCGCCGGCCGTTGTCGAAGAGGGCGTCGACCGCCTCCTGCAGCATCCTCTTCTCGTTCCGGACGATGACCTCGGGGGCGCGGAGCTCGAGAAGCTTCTTCAGCCGGTTGTTCCGGTTGATGACGCGGCGGTAGAGGTCGTTCAGGTCGGACGTCGCGAAGCGGCCGCCGTCGAGCGGCACGAGCGGGCGGAGCTCCGGCGGGATGACCGGGATGACGTTCAGGATCATCCACTCAGGCCGGTGGCCCGAGCGGCGGAACGCGTCGACGACCTTGAGGCGCTTGGCGGCCTTCAGCCGCTTCAGGGCGCTCGTCTCCGTCTTCATGATCAGGCGGAGCTCCTCGGCGAGGTCGTCGATGTTGACGCGCTGGAGGAGCTCCTGGATCGCCTCGGCGCCCATCTTGGCGACGAAGGTGTCGACGCCGTGCTTGGCCTTCAGCTCGCGGAACTTCTCCTCGGAAACGAGGTCCTTCTCGTCGAGGTTCTCCTCCTCGGCGAGCGGGCCCGGATCGATCACGACGTACTGCTCGAAGTAGAGGATCCGCTCGAGGTCGCGGAGCGTCAGGTCGAGGAGGTGCCCGATGCGGCTCGGGAGGCCCTTGAAGAACCAGACGTGGGAGACGGGCGCGGCCAGCTCGATGTGGCCCATCCGCTCGCGGCGGACCTTGGACTTCGTGACCTCGACGCCGCACTTGTCGCAGACGACGCCACGGTGCTTCATCCGCTTGTACTTGCCGCAGAGGCATTCCCAGTCGGTGATCGGGCCGAAGATCTTCGCGCAGAAGAGGCCGTCGCGCTCCGGCTTGAAGGTCCGGTAGTTGATCGTCTCGGGTTTCGTCACCTCGCCGAAGGACCAGGAGCGGATCTTCTCGGGGCTGGCGAGGGCGATCTTGATCGCGTTGAAGTCGCGCGGGCCGGGCGTCCGGAACGGGGACGCGGACGGGGCGGAGGAGAACGCGGAGGAGGCGGCGAACGTGTCCATCAGGTGTTCTTCTCCTCAGACCTTCAGCAGCTCGACGTCGAGGCAGAGCGACTGCAGCTCGCGGACGAGCACGTTGAACGATTCGGGGAGGCCGGGTTCGTCGGGCACTTCGCCCTTGACGATGGCCTCGTAGACCTTCGAGCGGCCCTCGACGTCGTCGGACTTGACCGTCAGGAGCTCCTGCAGCGTGTAGGCGGCGCCGTACGCCTCGAGCGCCCAGACTTCCATCTCGCCGAACCGCTGGCCGCCGAACTGGGCCTTGCCGCCGAGCGGCTGCTGCGTGATGAGCGAGTAGGGGCCGATCGAGCGGGCGTGAATCTTGTCGTCGACGAGGTGGGAGAGCTTCAGCATGTAGATGCAGCCGACCGTAACCTTCTGCTCGAAGCGCGTCCCGGTCATGCCGTCGTAAAGAACCGTCTTGCCGTCGGTCGGGAGGTCGGCCTTCCGGAGCAGGTCGCGGATCTCCAGCTCGCTCGCGCCGTCGAAGACCGGCGTCGCGATGGAGAGCCCGAGCGCCTTCGCGGCCCACCCGAGGTGGGTCTCAAGGATCTGGCCGACGTTCATCCGCGACGGCACGCCGAGCGGGTTAAGGACGATCTCGACGGGAGTCCCGTCCGGCAGGTACGGCATGTCCTCCTCGGGGAGGATCCGGCTGATGACGCCCTTGTTGCCGTGGCGCCCGGCCATCTTGTCGCCGACCTGGAGCTTCCGCTTCATGGCGACGAAGACCTTGACGACCTTGTTGACGCCCGGCGCCAGCTCGTCGCCCTTCTGGAGCATCGCCGTCCGCTCGCCGGAGACCTTCTTGATGACGTCGATCTGCGAGTCGGTCCGCTGGAGCGTGAGCCGCACCTGGTCGCGGATCTCCTCGTCCTTCAGCTTCAACCCCTTCAGCATGCGGGGCGTCATCTGGCCGATCTTCTCGGCGGAGAGCTTGCCGCCCTCCTTCACGAGGACGTTCCCCTGCGAGTCCGTCACGTCCTCGAGGACCGTGCGCCCCGTCAGGAGCCCCTCGATCTTCTGCTTCGCCTCGGTCCGGATGATCCGGATCTCGTCCTCGGCGTTCTTCGTGATCCGGCCGATCTCCTCGTCCAGGATCTGCTTGGCACGGACGTCCTTCTGCTTCTCCTCGTCCTTGCGCGTGAAGATCTTCACGTCGACGACGACCCCCTCGATGCCGGGAGGGCACTTCAGCGAGGCGTCGCGCACGTCGCCCGCCTTCTCGCCGAAGATCGCGCGGAGGAGCTTCTCCTCGGGGGTCAGCTGGGTCTCGCCTTTCGGCGTGACCTTGCCGACGAGGATGTCGCCTGGCTTCGCGTTCGCGCCGATCCGGACGATGCCCGACTCGTCGAGGTCGCGGAGAGCGTGCTCGGAGACGTTCGGGATGTCCTTCGTGATCTCCTCGGCGCCGAGTTTCGTCTCCCGCGCCTCGATCTCGAACTCCTCGATGTGGATGGAGGTGTAGTAGTCCTCCTTCACCATCTTCTCGGAGATGAGGATCGCGTCCTCGAAGTTGTAGCCGCGCCACGGCATGAAGGCGACGAGGACGTTGCGCCCGAGGGCCAGCTCGCCCTGCGACGTGCAGGGCCCGTCGGCCAGGACCTGGCCCGCGGTCACCCGGTCGCCCTCGCGGACGATCGGCTTCTGGTTGATGCAGGTGTTCTGGTTCGAACGGCGGAACTTGAGGAGCGGGTAGATGTCCGCCCCGAAGTCGCGCGGCTCGCCGTCCGGTCCGACGCCCTCGACGCGGACGATGATCCGGCGCGCGTCGACCGTGTCGACGACGCCGCCCCGCTTGCAGAGGACGACGGCGCCCGAATCCCTGGCGACGATCCCCTCGAGACCGGTGCCGACGAACGGCGGCTCCGTCTTGAGGAGCGGGACGGACTGGCGCTGCATGTTCGAGCCCATGAGGGCCCGGTTTGCGTCGTCGTGCTCGAGGAACGGGATGAGGGCCGCGGCCACCGAGACGAGCTGCTTCGGCGAGACGTCCATGAAGTCGATCTTTTCCTTCTCGACGCTCAGGAACTCGCCGCCGTGGCGGGCCACGACGCGGTCGTCCGTCAGCTTGCCGCGCTCGTCGACCGTGGCGTTCGCCTGGGCGATGACGTAGTTCTCCTCCTCCCAGGCGGGCTGGAAGAACGCGGTCGGCCGCCCGACGGCCACCTTCTTGTGGCCCTTCTTGAGGCGGCCGTTCATCTCCTCGAGCTCCTCGGCCTCCACGATGGTCCCCTTCTTCCAGCCCGAGTCGCCGACCGTGACGATCTCGTAGTGGTCGAGGACGCGCCCGTGGCGGACCTTCTTGTACGGGACTCTCGATGAAGCCGAACTCGGAGATCCGCGCGAAGCACGAGAGCGACGAGATGAGGCCGATGTTCGGGCCTTCCGGCGTCTCGATCGGGCAGATCCGGCCGTAGTGCGTGGCGTGGACGTCGCGGACCTCGAACCCCGCGCGCTCGCGCGAGAGGCCGCCCGGCCCGAGGGCCGACAGGCGCCGCTTGTGCGTCACCTCCGACAGCGGGTTCGTCTGGTCCATGAACTGCGAGAGCTGCGACGAGCCGAAGAACTCCTTGATCGCCGCGATGACCGGCTTGGAGTTGATCAGGTCGTGCGGCATCGCCGAGTCGATGTCCTGGTGGACGGACATCTTTTCCTTGATGGCGCGCTCCATCCGGACGAGGCCGATCCGGAACTGGTTCTCGAGGAGCTCGCCGACGCAGCGGACGCGGCGGTTCCCGAGGTTGTCGATGTCGTCCACCTTCCCGATGTCCTTCCGGAGCTTCAGGAGGTGGTCGATGACGACGTAGAAGTCCTCGGGCGTCAGCGTCTTCTGGTCGAGGCTCGTCGAGAGGCCCGTCCGGATGTTGAACTTGAAGCGGCCGACGCGCGAGAAGTCGTACTTCCGCGCGTCGAAGAACATCCCGACGAAGAGGTTCTTCGCGCTCTCGTCGGTCGGCGGGTCGCCGGGGCGCATCCGCTTGTAGATCTCGAGCAGCGCCTCGCGCTTCGTCTTGACGTTGTCCTTCCGGAGGGTCGCGATCAGCGTGTCGCCGATCGGCTCCCACTCGGGGAAGATCGCCTCGACGGCGGTCGCCTGCTTGCCGACGAGCTGCGCCGGGAGGTCGGACGGGATCTCGCTGCCGGTCTCGAAGATGACCTCGCCGGTCGCGAGGTCGACGATGTCGGCCGCGAAGAGGGCGTGCCCGAGCTTCGCCGCGTCGACGGAGACGGAGACCGGGTGCGCCCTTCGCCATCGTCTCCTTCATCTCGGCGGTCAGCTTCACGTCGGCGAAGATCCGCCCGTCCTTCTTCAGGCCGCGGAGGTGCTTCAGGCGGAGCTCCTCCTTGACGGCGACCTCCGGCGGCAGGGTGAGGACCGCCTTCCCCTTCTCGTACGAGAGCGGGATCGCCGTGTAGAACTTCTTGAGGATCGCCTCGTCGCTCTCCAGGCCGAGGGCGCGGAGGAAGACCGTGCCGGGGAACTTCCGCTTCCGGTCGATCCGGACGCCGAAGAGCCCCTTGGAGTCGATCTCGAACTCGACCCACGATCCGCGGTACGGGATGATCTTCCCGATCAGCGTGTGGGCCCCCTCGCGGGTGAAGAAGACGCCCGGCGAGCGGTGGAGCTGCGAGACGATGACGCGCTCGGTCCCGTTGATGATGAACGTGCCGTTGTCCGTCATCAGGGGGATGTCGCCGAAGTAGACCTCCTCCTCCTTGATGTCGCGGATCGGCCATTCCTTCGGGGCGCCCTTCCCGGTCGGGGCGTTCTCCTTGTCGAAGACCTTCAGGCGGAACGTGACCTTCAGCGGGACGGCGTAGGTGTAGCCGCGCTCCTGGCACTCGGCCACGGAGTAGGGCAGGCGGAGCTCGACCGGGGTCCCGCAGACCTCGTCGATCGTCACCTTGTTCGGGTTCGGGTGGCCGCAGGCGCCGCACTCGACGACGTTCGCGCGCGGGTCCGAGACCCGGACGGTCGCGCCGCAGTGCTCGCACGGCGAACCGGAGGTGCGAGAGGCCCTCGAGGCGGCCGCTCCGGGACTTCCAGTCGCCGATCCGGTACGACACGAACTCGAGCGCGCACGTCTCCCGGAAGTCGCTGAACGGAAAGACGCTCTTGAAGACCGCCTGCAGGCCGACGTCCTGCCGCTCCTCGGGCAGGAGGTCCATTTGCAGGAAGTCGACGTACGACTTGCGCTGGACGTCGATCAGGTTCGGCAGGGGCAGGAAGGTCCGGATCTTCCCGTAGTGGAGTCCGGGCCTTCTGACCGGTGGCGAGGGTGCGTCCGTTCATCCGTCTGCTCCAATCAGGGCGAGGAGGGGCGGGGCGTTGAGACACGTTCAGCCGGCGGCCCCTCACCGGGGACGCCGGCTGGACGACAGGAACATCGGGTCGCTCGGGATTACTTGATCTCCACCTTCGCGCCGGCGTCCTCGAACTTCTTCTTGATCGAGCCGGCCTCGTCCTTCGAGACGCCTTCCTTGAGCATTCCGAGGCTCTCGACGAGGTCCTTGGCCTCCTTCAGGCCGAGGGTCGAGTTGACCTCGCGCACGAGCTTGATGACGTTGATCTTGTTCGCGCCGGCGTCCTTGAGGACGACGGTGAACTCGGTCTGCTCCTCCACGGCGGCGGCCGGCGCGGCGCCCGCGGCGGCGGCGGCCGGGGCGGCCATCATGGCCGCCGAGACCCCGAACTTCTCCTCGAGCGCCTTCACGAGGGTGTTCAGCTCGAGGACCGACATCGTCTCGATTTCCTTGACGAAGTTTTCAACGGTGAGAGCCATGGTGTCTTCTCCTGTTTTTCTCAGGCCTTAGGCCGTCTGTTCTTTTTGCCGGGCGACCGCCGCGATCGTGGCCGCGACGTTGCGGTGAGGGGCCGAAAGCACGGTGACGAGTCGCCGGACCGGCGACTGCATCAGGCCGAGCAGCTTGGCGATGAGCTCGTTTCGGGACGGCATCGTGGCGAGCGTCTCGAGCGAGGCGGCGGGAACCGCCTTCCCGTCGAGCAGGGCCGCCTTGACCTTCACGTGCGGGTTCGTCTTTCCGAACGTGTGGATCACCTTTGCCAGCGCGACGACGTCGGTCTGGCTGTACGCGACGGCCGTCATCCCGCTGAAGTGCTCAGCGAGGGCTTCGAGCGGCTTCCCCTTGATGGCGCGAAGCGCGAAGGTGTTCTTGACGACCAGGTACTCCGCCTTCGTGCCGCGGATCTGGCGGCGGAGGTCCGTCACCGCCGGGACCGAGATGCCGGTGTAGTCGATGAGGAAGGCGTGAGGCGCCTTCGCCACCGTGTCCGACAGCTCCTGGATCATGGCGCTCTTCTCGTCGCGGTTCATGCGGTCCTCCCGTGGGCCTTCTCCAGCGCGGAGGGATCCACCGGCACGCCGGGGCCCATCGTCGACGAGAGCGTCACGGAGCGAAGGTACTTGCCCTTGGCCGAGGACGGCTTGGCGCGCTGGACCGCGGCGAGCAGGGCCTCGGCGTTCTCGACGAGCTGCTTCTCGCCGAAGGAGACCTTGCCGACCGGGACGTGGATGATCGCCGTCTTGTCGACTCGGAACTCGATCTTGCCCGCCTTCAGCTCCTTGACGGCCTTGCCGATCTCGAAGGTGACGGTTCCGGCCTTCGGGTTCGGCATCAGGCCCTTCGGCCCGAGCACCTTTCCGAGCCGGCCGAGCGACTTCATCATGTCGGGCGTCGCGACGAGCGCCTCGAAGTCGAGGAAGCCCCCGGTGATCTTCTGGACAAGGTCGTCTCCACCGACCACGTCGGCGCCGGCTTCCTCGGCCTCCTTGATCTTCTCCCCCGACGCCACGACGGCGACGCGCGTGGACTTGCCGAGGCCGTGCGGCAGCACGACCGTGCCGCGCACCATCTGGTCCGCGTGCTTCGGGTCCACGCCGAGGCGCAGCGCGATCTCGACGGTTTCGTTGAACTTGGCGAACGCCCCCGACTTCACGAGCGCGACGGCCTGGGGCACGTCGTAGAGCTTCGCGGGGTCGACCTTTGCGGCGGCCGCGGTGAATTTCTTTCCCTGACTCATTGTGGTCTCCAGAGCCGTCCGCCTTCCGTCCTCCCCCTTCGGGCGAGAAGCCCCGGCAGGCATCGCCGGGCACCCTCGAGGGACGCGCCGGGAGAGTTCCGGCGCGGGAAGCGGGCGTCTCGTGTCAATGGGCTCCTAGACGACTTCGATCCCCATGGAGCGCGCGGTCCCCTCGACGCTGCGAATCGCCGCGGCGAGGTCCGGCGTGTTCAGGTCGACGAGCTTCAGCTTGGCGATCTCCTCGACCTGCTTCTTCGTCACTTTCCCGACCTTGTTCTTGTTCGGGACGCCCGAGCCCTTTTCGAGCTTGGCGGCCTTCTTCAGGAGCACCGAGGCGGGAGGCGTCTTCGTGATGAACGAGTAGGACCGGTCCGAGTAGACCGTGACGATGACCGGGATGATGAGTCCCTGCTCCTTCGCGGTCTTCGCGTTGAAGGCCTTGCAGAAGTCCATGATGTTCACGCCCTGCGGGCCGAGCGCCGTGCCGACGGGCGGCGCGGGCGTGGCCTGGCCGGCGGGAATCTGCAGCTTGACGTAACCGGTGATCTTCTTCGCCATGACGCTTCCTTACAGCTTCTGTACTTGCACGAACTCGAGCTCGACCGGCGTCGGCCGGCCGAAGATGGTGACGAGGATGCGGAGCGTCGAGCGCTCGAGGTTGATGTCCTCGACCGTGCCCGTGAACTCCTTGAACGGCCCGTCGATGATCTTCACCTGCTCTCCACGCTCGTAGACGTAGCGCGGCTTCGGCTTCTCCTTCGACTCGGCCGTGTGGTGGAGGATCGCGTCGACCTCCTCCCGCGTGAGCGGAACCGGGGCCTTCGACGACCCGCCGACGAAGCCCGTGACCTTCGGCGTGTTGCGCACGAGGTGCCACGTCTCGTCGGACATCTCCATCTGGACGAGGACGTAGCCGGGGAAGAACTTCCTCTCGACGTTCCGGCGCTTGCCGGCCTTCATCTCGACGACGGTCTCCTTCGGCACGCGGATCTCGCCGAAGTGGGGCTCCATGCCGAGTGCCTTGATCCGGTTCGTCAGCTCCTGCACGACCCGGTCCTCGAAGCCCGAGTAGGTGTGGACGATGTACCAGTCCATCGCGGGCCCGGCCGCCGCGGCGTCCGCAGCCGGCGTGTCGGGGGCCGTCGTGTCGTTCACCGTCGTCTCTCCCGTCCGTCTCGCGTCCACGTTCACCTGCCGAACGCGGCGAAGAGCTTGTTCACCAGGGGCGTGACCGCCGCGTCGATCAGAAAGAGGAAGGTGCCCACGATCGCCGTGTAGACGAGGACGACGGTCGTCGTGCCGACGACCTCGTCGCGACCCGGCCAGGAGACCTTCCCCGTCTCCTTCCGCACGTCTCCGAGAAATTCGCGGAAACGGGCCCACTTCTCGCTGAGGTTCATGTCGTGTCTCGGGTCCTTCGCGCCGGGGTGGTTGGCAGGGGTGCGGGGATTCGAACCCCGAACCTACGGTTTTGGAGACCGCCGCTCTACCAATTCGAGCTACACCCCTAACTCCGCGTCAGACCTTCCCTTCCTTGTGCGGCGTGTGCTTGCGGCACGCCGAACAGAACTTCGAAAGTTCCAGCTTCTCCTGGTGCGTCTTCTTGTTCTTCGTGACGGTGTAGTTGCGGCGCTTGCACTCGCCGCAGACCAGGCTGATGAGTTCTCTCGGCATCGACGAATCTCCAAGGCTTCTGAGGCCCTGCCGTGACGTTGGAGCGGGAGACGGGATTCGAACCCGCGACCAACAGCTTGGAAGGCTGTGACTCTACCCCTGAGTTACTCCCGCGTTTCCGTGACCGAATCCGTTGCTTTCCTGGGGGGCCCGGGGGGATCGAGAGACCCCCGGGTTCATAATGGAGCCCACGAGCAGAATTGAACTGCTGACCCCGTCCTTACCAAGGACGTGCTCTACCGACTGAGCTACGTGGGCCCTGTTCCCTCTCTGGAGAATGGTGGGCAGAGAGGGATTCGAACCCCCGTAGCACGTAAGTGCGGCAGATTTACAGTCTGCTGCCATTAACCACTCGGCCATCTGCCCCTCGTCCCTCGTCATTCCTCGCGTCCGGACCTTCTCGCCGCCCCGCCACCGCGCCGCTCCGGCCGTACTGGAGCTGGCGATGGGACTTGAACCCGCAACCTGCCGATTACAAATCGGCTGCTCTACCCGTTGAGCTACGCCAGCCTCTTTTTCACCCCTCGCCCCGGCGCAGAGAGCTCGACCGTGTGGTTCAAGGAGTCGGATCGACACGGCGTCGCACGCCCGACGAGGCGCGAACAATGGTTTATATCAAGGCCTTTTCCGCCCGGTCAAGCTAATTCCGTGCCGGAACATAGCCTCCTCGCCTCCGGACGACCTCGTAGAGGAGGATTCCGGCCGAGACCGCGACGTTCAGGGAGCCGGCTCCCGGCCTCATCGGGATCGAAACGAGCCGGTCGCACGACTCCCGGGTGAGGCGCCGAAGCCCTTCCCCCTCCGATCCGAGGCAGAGGAGGAGGTCCCCGGAAAGCTCTGTCTCGTAGAGGTTTTCACCCGCCGCGTCGGCCCCGTAGACCCAGAACCCGAGCCGTTTCGCCTCCTCGAGGAACTGCGCAGCGTTCCCGCAGCGGCACACCCGCACCCGCTCGAGGGCGCCGGCCGAGGCTTTCGCGACGGCCTCGGTCAGCCCGGCGGCATGCCGTTCGGGAAGGACGACCGCCGCCCCCGCCGCGGCTGCCGTCCGGAGGACCGAGCCGACGTTTCCGGGGTCGGTCACCTGGTCGAGGAAGATCACGGTCCTCGAGCCCGCTTCTCCGGCGAGGCACTCCTCGACCGGGTCGTAGTCGCGCGCCGCGACCCGGGCCGCCACGCCGTTGTGTCCCCGCCCGGCCATCCGGTCGAGCTCTTCCCGCGAGGCCGTCCGCACAGCGACGCCGTGCGAGCGGGCCAGCTCCTCCACCTCGGACGCGCGGGCGTCCCGCCGCCCCCGGAGGACGAAGACGGTCTCCACGGAACGCGGCCGGCGCTCGAGGACCTCGCGCACGGGGTGGAACCCGAAGACGATCACGGCCGGAGCGTCACGCGGCGTCCGGGGCGTCGACCAGGACGACGGCCTCGGCCGCGACGCCCTCTCCCCGCCCGAAGTCGGTCAGGCCGTTCCCGGACGACGCCTTGACCGAGACGCGCGAGACCGGGACGCCGAGGAGCACGGCGATCCTCTCGCGCATCGCGTCCCGGAAGGGGCCGACTCTCGGGCGGGCCGCGATCAGGGTCACGTCGACGTTCAGGACCTCGGGGCCGCCGGTGATCTCCCGGACGTGGGCCACGAGGCGCGAGGAGGGGGCGTCCTTCCACTCGGGTCGTTCCGTTCCGAAGACGCTTCCGAGGTCCCCCGCCGCGGCGGCGCCGAGCAGGGCGTCCGCGAGCGCGTGGAGGACGACGTCGCCGTCCGAGTGGCCCTCCGGCCCGGCGTCCGAGGGGATGTCGACGCCTCCCAGCACGCAGCGGCGGCCCGGCACGAGCGGGTGAGCGTCGAAGCCGTGCCCGATGCGGGGCGCCACGTCAGCCGACGCCCTGCCGGACGATCGCCTCGGCCCAGACGAGGTCCTCGGGGTAGGTGATCTTGATGTTCCAGCGCGAGGTCAGGACGACGGACACGGCGCTGCCGGCCCGCTCGACCAGCTCGGCGTCGTCCGTCGCCTCCCCGCCGTCGGTCCGCGCCATCGCCTTCCGGAGGAGCGACGCCTCGAAGACCTGGGGCGTCGTCGCCGCGACGAGGTCGCCGCGGGGCACCGTCTCGACGATCCGGCCCGCGCGGGCGCGCTTCACCGTGTCGACCATCGAGCAGGCCGCGATCGCCGCGCCGTGCTCGGCGGCGGCGTCGATGACGGCCGCCACTTCGACGGGCTCGACGAGCGGCCGCGCGGCGTCGTGGACGAGGACGAGGGTCCCGTCCGCAGGAGCGGCCGCCGCAAGCGCATTCGCGACCGACTCACGGCGCGTCACGCCCCCTTCGACGAGCGTGACCGGAATCGTGGCCGGGGCGAGCGCCTTCCGGAACGCCTCCTCGAATCCTGGCGCGGCCGCCACCACGGCCGACGTGACCCGGCCCGAGGCGGCGAGCCGCTCGACCGCGTGGAGGAGGAGCGGCTTTCCGGCGAGGAGGACGAGCGCCTTCGGCCCTTCGTCGTGAAACCGCGTCCCGAGGCCCGCCGCCGGGATCAGCGCGACGGCCTTCGCCGGCCCAGGGCCGGCCATCGGGCGCTTCGCCGCCTTAGCGGGCAAGGATGTCGGCTTCCTTGGCCTTGAGGACGGAGTCGACCTCGGCGACGGACTTGTCGGTCAGCTTCTGGATCTCGTCGAGCGCGCGCTTCTCGTCGTCGGCCGAGACCGCAGAGGCCTTGGCTTCCTTCTTGACCTTCTCGTTCGCTTCGTGGCGGTGGTGGCGGATCTCGACGCGGGCCTGCTCCGCGAAGCCGTGCGCCTTCTTGACGATCTCCTTGCGGCGCTCCTCGGTCGGGGGCGGCACGGGGATCCGGACGATCTTCCCGTCCGAGGCCGGGTTCAGCCCGAGGTCGCTCTTGCGGATCGCCTTTTCGATGACCGGGCAGAGGTTCGGCTCGTAGGGCTGGACGACGAGCAGCGTCGCGTCCGGCGCCATGAGCGTCGCAACCTGGTTCAGCGGAGTCGGCGTCCCGTAGTACTCGACGAGGATTCCCTCCAGGAGGCCGACGGACGCGCGCCCGGTCCTGAGATGTTTCAGCTCGGCGCGGAAGGCGTCGAGGGAGACGTGCATCCGGCGTTCGGCTTCCTTTCTGATTTCCGTGAGCGGCATGGCGGGTCGGCCTCCTTCTTCTGGAGCTCGGTCGTTCGGGGTCAGGTCGGCGCGCCCGAGTCCACGACGCTCCCGACGATCTCGCCGAGGACGACGCGCCGGATGTTGCCGGGGACGAGGAGGTTGAAGACGCGGATCGGCATCCGGTTCTCGCGGCAGAGGGCGATCGAGGCGGCGTCCATCACGCCGAGCCCCCTCTCGAGGACCTCCTGGTAGCTCACGCGGGGAAGCAGACGGGCCCCGGGGTCCTGCTTCGGGTCCGCGGTGTAGATGCCGTCGACGCGCGTCGCTTTCAGGATCGCGTCGGCCTTGATCTCGTTGGCGCGCAGCGCAGCGGCGGAGTCGGTCGTGAAGAACGGGTTCCCGGTTCCCCCCGCGAAGATCACGCACCTCTTCTTCTCGAGGTGGCGGATCGCGCGGCGGCGGATGAAGGGCTCGGCCACCGCGCGGACCTCGAAGGCCGTGACGACGCGCGTGTGGATGTCCCGCTTCTCGAGCGCGTCCTGGAGCGCGAGGCCGTTGATGACCGTCGCGAGCATTCCCATCGTATCGCCGGTGACCCGGTCGATCCCCTGCGTCGCCGCCGAGACGCCGCGGATGATGTTCCCGCCGCCGATGACGATCGCCACCTCCACACCGAGACGGCAGACGTCGGCGATCTCGTCGGCGATCCGCGCCACCACCGCCGGCTCGATGCCGAAGGGCTGGCTGCCGAGGAGCGCCTCCCCGGAGAGCTTCAGCAGGATCCGTCGGTAGCGTGGCGTCTCGCCCATCACGTCGTCAGCGCGGCCACGTCGGCGGCGAGGTCGGCGGCCTTCTTCTCGACGCCGTCGCCCACCTTGAAACGCGCGAACCGGACGACGCGGGCCTCCTTGCCGCCGCGCTCGGCGACGACCTGCGACACCTTCTTGGAGTCGTCCTTCACGAACGCCTGGTCGACGAGAACGACCTCGCCGTACCACTTGTTGACCATTCCCTCGACCATCTTCTCGACGACGTTCGCCGGTTTCCCGGCGGCGGCCGCCTTGGCCCGGGCGATCTCCCTCTCGTCATTCAGGGCCTTCGGGGAGACCGACTCGCGCGTCGCGTACTGGGGCGCGAGCGCGGCGACCTGCATCGCGAGGTCCTTCGCCAGCGCCTCGTCGCACCCGACCGTCTCGAGGACGACGACGTTCTTGTCGCCCGGGTGGGCGTACAGCGTCAGGGCGGCCCCCGGCCCCGCGACGAGCCTCGCGGCCCGTCGGAGCTGGGTGTTTTCGCCCGTCTTCGCCGTGAACGCCTTCAGCCAGTCCCCGACCGATCCGACGGCGCCGGGGAGCTCCTTCGGGGCGGGCATCTTCTTCAGGATCTCGACGTCGGCCGACGGCGCGTCGCCGACGGAGGAGGCCGAGAAAAGCGCCCCGGCCAGCACTTGGCGGGCCTTCTGGAAGTCGTCGGTCTTCGCGACGAAGTCGGTCTCGCAGTTCAGCTCGACGAGCGCGGCGGTGCCTCCCTCGACCCGGTAGCCGATCAGGCCGTCGGCGGCGACGCGGCCGGACTTCTTGGCGGCGTCGGCAAGCCCCTTCTTCCGGAGGAGCTTCTCGGCCTCGTCGATCGAGCCGCTCGTCTCCTTGAGGGCGTTCTGGCAGTCGAGCAGCCCGGCGCCCGTCTTGTCACGCAGTTCCTTGACCTGTGTCGCGGTGATGGCCATCTGTTCGTGTCCTCACGTGAAAAAGGCCGCGCCGGGACCAGTGCCCCCGCGCGGCCCGTGATCGATTGGGAAAGATCTCAGGCCGGAACGGTCGGCGTTTCCTCGGGGACCTTCGCGGGCTCGGCGACCTGGAAGTTGACCGGCATCGGCTCGTCGTCTCCGTGCTCCACCTTCCCGGTGAAGCGCTCTTCCTGGGCGTGCAGCCCCTCGAGCACGGCGTCCGAGATCTTGCCGGTGAAGAGCTTGATGGCGCGGATCGCGTCGTCGTTGCCCGGAATGACGTGGTCGATGTCGTCCGGATCGCAGTTCGTGTCGACGATGGCGACGACCGGGATGCCCAGCTTCTTGGCTTCCTGGACAGCAATCGCCTCCTTCTTCGGGTCGATCACGAAGAGGACGTCCGGAAGCTCTTCCATCTCCTTGATGCCGACGAGGTTCTTCGCGAGCTTCGCCTTCTCGCGGTCAAGGTGGATTCGCTCCTTCTTGGTGAGGATCGCGTCCGACCCGTCGGCAAGCATCGCCTCGATCTCCTTCAGGCGCGAGATCGACTTCCGGATCGTCACGAAGTTCGTGAGCGTCCCCCCCAGCCAGCGGTTGTTCACGTAGAACATGCCGCAGCGGTTCGCCTCCTCGTAAATGGCGTCCTGGGCCTGGCGCTTCGTCCCGACGAAGAGGATGTTCTTCCCCTGCGAGGCGATGTCCGTCACGAAGGCGGCGGCCTCGCGGAAGCACTTCAGCGTCTTCTGCAGGTCGATGATGTAGATCCCATTGCGCTTGCCGAAGATGTACTTCTTCATCTTCGGGTTCCAGCGCTTGGTCTGGTGGCCGAAGTGAACGCCCGCCTCGAGCAGCTCCTTCATCGTGATCTGGCTCATGCTCTCTTCCCTACCTCTTGGAGAACTGGAAGCGGGCACGGGCCCCGCGCTGACCGTACTTCTTGCGCTCCTTCATCCGGGAGTCGCGCGTCAGGAGCCCCGCCTTCTTGAGGGCGCCGCGGAGCTCGCCGTTGAAGAGACAGAGGGCGCGCGCGATGCCGTGGCGGATCGCGCCGGCCTGGCCGGCCACGCCCCCGCCGTCGACGCTGGCGACGATGTCGAACTTGTCGGTCGTCTCCGTCAGCTGGAGGGGCTGGCGGATGACCATCTTCAGCACGTCGTTCGGGAAGTAGTCCTCGAACTTCCGGCCGTTGACCGACACCGCGCCGGACCCGGGGCGAAGATAGACGCGGGCGACCGCCTCCTTGCGTCGGCCGACCGCCTGGAACTGCGTGGTGGTCACGGTGTCCGTTCTCCTTCGGTCGCTCAGGCGCTCGCGGCGGCCGGGGCCTGGGCCGCGTGCGGGTGGTGGGGTCCGGCGTAGACCTTCAGCTTCTTGATCATCTTCCGGCCCAGCTTCGTTTTCGGGAGCATCCCGCGGACGGCGGACTCGATCAGCGTCTCGGGGCGCTGGGCGCGCTGCTTGGCAACGGTGATCGTTCTCAGGCCGCCCGGGAAGCCTGTGTGGCGGCGGTAGAGCTTCGCGCCTTCCTTGCGGCCGGTCAGGGCGATCTTCTCGGCATTCACGACGACCACGAAGTCGCCGGTGTCGAGGAACGGGGTCCAGTGGGCCTTCGTCTTGCCGGAGAGGTGACGGGCCACCTGCGTCGCCAGGCGTCCGAGGACCTGGCCGTCGGCGTCGACGACGATCCACCGGCGGGCGAGCTCGGAGGTCTTGGGAAGCGGCGTTCGCATGCTCACGGGGTCAGAGATCTCCGGTCCGGAATTGTGGGGCGGCGGGCCCCGGCTTGAACATCCGGGACCGCAGGTCTTTAGCGATGCGGCCCACCCGGATGCATCGAAAGACCAGAGCCCCGACGGCGACGACCGCGGGATCAGGCCGTGACCTTTACCCGCAAGGGGCGAAAAGATACGCCACCCCCCCCGACCTGTCAAGGACGGGAAACCGCATCTCGGAAGCCGCCGGTGGCCGTCGCGAGCGAAGTTGGACGACAATGCCCGTCCATGCCCGCGACCCCCCTCGACGGAAAGAAAATCGCGGCGGCCCTCCGAAAGGAGACGGCCGCCGGCGTCGCCCGCCTGAGGGATCGCGGCGTGACGCCGGGCCTCACGGCCGTCCTCGTCGGCGACGACCCCGCGAGCGCGGTCTACGTCCGGAGCAAGGGGAAGGCGGCCGAGGAAGCCGGGATCGTCTCGACGACCCTCCGCTTCCCCGCGGCCCTCTCCGAGGCCGAGCTCCTCGCGACCGTCGACCTCCTGAACCGCGACTACGCCGTCGACGCCATCCTCGTCCAGCTCCCGCTTCCGAAGTCGATCGACACCGCCCGGATCCTCGAGGCCATCGACCCGGCGAAGGACGTGGACGGCTTTCACCCGGCGAACGTCGGGCGCCTCGTTCAGGGGAAGCCCGCCCCGCGCCCGTGCACGCCGGCCGGGATCCTCGAGATGCTGAAGCGCGAAGGGGTCGCGCTCCGGGGCGCCCGGGCCGTCGTGATCGGCCGGAGCGACATCGTCGGAAAGCCGATGGCGCACCTTCTCCTGAAAGAAGACGTGACGGTCACGATCGCTCACTCGAAGACGCGCGACCTCCCGGGCGTCTGCCGCGAGGCGGACCTCCTCGTGGCCGCGATCGGGAGGCCGGGCTTCGTCGACGGGTCGTTCGTGAAGGAGGGCGCCGTCCTCGTGGACGTCGGGATCAACCGGCTGACGCGCCGCGAGGACGTCCTCCGCTTCTTCCCCGGCGACGCCGCCCGGATGGCTGCCTTCGAGAAGAACGGCTCCACGATCGTCGGCGACTGCGACCCGTCCACCGCCTATCCGAGGGCCTCCCTCTTCACGCCGGTCCCCGGGGGCGTCGGGCCCCTCACGATCGCGATGCTCCTCGCCAACACGCTCGACCTCTGCCGGCGGCGGAGAGGGGGCTGAGGGCTCCGCGATGGCGTCCCGCCTCTTCCGCATCGGCCTGACCGGGGGGATCGCGTCCGGGAAGAGCACGGTGGCGGAGCGGCTCGCCCACAACGGCATCCCAGTCCTCGACGCCGACAAAGTGGTGCACGACCTCTATCTCCCCGGGGCCCCGGGTGCCGTCGCCGTCGAGAGGGAGTTCGGGCCCGGGCTCCTCGACCGGGCGGGCGCGGTCGATCGGAGCCGACTCGCGGAGCGTGTCTTCTCCGATCCCCTGGCGCTCGCGCGGCTGAACGCGAGGATCCACCCGCTCGTCCTCGAGGCCCAGCAGCGCTGGTTCGAGGCGCGGGAGAGGGCTGGCGACGCGCTCGCCGTGATCGAGGCGACGCTCCTCGTCGAGACCGGCGGCCGCGAGCGATACGACTACATCATCGCCGTCTCGGCGCCGGAGGCGGTCCGCCTCGAACGGGCCGTTCGGCGGAGCGGCGAGTTCCACCGCGAGGGGCTCAGGCGCCGGATCGCGGCCCAGATGCAAGACGCGGAGCGGGAGAAGTCGGCGGACGTCGTCGTCGAGAGCTCCGGGACGAAGGACGAGCTCCTCGTCCGGGTCGACGGGCTCGCCGCGCGGCTGAAAGAGCTGGCGAAGCGCGGGGGGGGGCCGGCCTAAGCTCTCGCGGCCCGCCGGAGCGTCACCCAGGCGGGAGGATCCGGGCCATCTCGCGAAAGGACCTCGCGCGGTGGGAGTCCCGATTCTTCTCCGCCTCTTCCATCTCGGCCCAGGTGCGGCTCTCCCCGTCCGGGACGAAGACGACGTCCCAGCCGAAGCCGTTCACGCCGCGGGGCGACTCCGCGATCGAGCCGCGGACGCGGCCCACGGCGACGAGGACGTCCGCGGGCTGGTCGCCGGGCCGCGCGAGGCCGAGGGCCGAGACCGCTTCCGCCCGGCGGTCGCCGAACGCCGCGAGCATCCTGGCGAGCCCTTCCGGGCCGAGCGCCTCGCCGGTGATCCACCGGGTCAGAGGTCCGGGGAACCCGCCCCAGGCGGCGATCGCCAGGCCCGAATCCTCGACGAGGGCCGGCTCTCCGAGCCGGCGGGCCGCTTCGAGAGCCTTGGCGCGCACGACCTCGTCGAAAACGAGCGACTGGATCTCCGGAAGGTCGAGTGCCCGTGCCGTGACCGGACGGCCGAGAAGCGCCGCGGCCTCGCGGGCCTTTCCGGGATTCGACGTGACGAACGCCACCGACGACGGGAGCACGGGGGGCCTACGTCCGGACGGGGCGGACCGCCACGCCCTTCGCGTCCAGCTTCAGCCGGAAGGCGGGGAGCCCCTTCGTCAGCCCCTTCAGGCGGACCTGCCCGAGCGGCTCGAAATCGAACTCGCCGCCGGCGACGCGCGCCGTCTCCTCGCCGACGACCACTTCGTTTGGCCCCGCGACGTGCTCCTCGAGCCGCGCCGCGATGTTCACCGTGTTGCCGAGGACGGTGTAGTCGACGCGCTGGTCCGACCCGATGTCGCCCACGACCGCGTTGCCGGTGTTGATCCCGATCCGGATGGCGACGGGAGCTTCGCCGCGGGCCGCCCGCTCGACGTTCCAGGCCATCAGGGACTCGATCATCTTCGCCGCCGCCGCCACCGCCCGCCGGGGGTGGTCCGACTGCGGGATCGGCGCGCCGAAGAAGGCCATCACGGCGTCGCCGATGAACTTGTCGAGCGTCCCCCCCTGCGCGAAGATCGCCTCCGCCGAGAAGGTGAAGACCGTCGACAGGAAGCGCGAAAGCGCGTCCGGCTCCATCGTCTCCGCGAGCGTCGTGAAGCTCACGATGTCCGCGAAGAGGACGCTCACCGGCCGGGTGCGCACCTTCTCGATCGCGCCGGGCGACTCCGAGACGATCTCCTCGACGACGCCGGGGGAGTGGTAGCGCGAGAGCCGCTCCCGGATCCGCTCCTCCCGCTCGATCCGCCCCTGCAGGCGCGCCCGCTCCACCGCCACGGCCGCGAAGTTGCCGAGCGCCGTGAGGAGGTCGAGGTCGTCGGCCGTGAAGCTCCCCGCCTTGAGCGGCGTGTCGACGTGGAGCGCGCCGATGACGTTGTCGCGGTTCCAGAGCGGAACGCACATCGCCGAGCGGATCTGCTGGATCCGGATCGACTGTCCCGACTCGAAGCGTCCGTCCGCGAGCGCGTCGGAGGTCAGGACCGCCACCCGCTGCTTGACGACCGTGTCGACGATCGTGTGGGAGAACGGCTCGGCCGTCTCGAGGCCCGCCTTCCCCTTCTGCCGGGCGAGCGTCGGCACGGGACGCCCCGCCTCGTCGAGGAGGACGACGGCCGCCCGCTCGGCCGGCAGGAGGTCGAAGAGGAGGTCGACGACTTTCTGCAGGATCTCCCCCACCTCCCGGGCGACGATGAGCGTCTTGGCGACCTGGACGAGGATCTCGAAGATCTTCTCGCGCGCCTGGGCGGGCGGCAGCCGCTTCCCGAGCAGGGTGAGCGACAGGTCGACCGCCGTGCCGGCGGAGTCCAGCTGGAAGTCCTTGTTGAAGTCGGCGATCGACCGGACGAAGGTGGCGCTCGGGTCGGCGTACGCGGCGGCGAGGAGCGCGTCGGCCTTCGCCTCCTCCCGGACATTCAGCGTGAAGGCGCCGACGGTCAGGACGTCCCCGGGCGCGAGGACCGCCTTCCCGACGAACGCCCCGTTCACCTTCAGCCCGTTCGTCGATTGCAGGTCCGAGACCCACCAGCCGCCGTTCTCGAAGGCGAAGAGCGCGTGACGCCTCGAGACCGAGAAATCGTTCAGGACGATGCCGTTGTCGCTCGACCGGCCGAGGGAGATCTCGCTCCCGCGAAGTGGCGTCCGGTGCGCCTGGCCGTCGACCTCGTAGACCAGCTCGAGCATAAAACGAGGCCGGATTATCCCCTAGTCGTTCGGGACGTCGCGTTCGGGCTCCATCGTGAAACGGACGCGGACGATCTTCCAGACCGCGACCGGCCGCCCGTCCACGACGGCGGGCTTGTAGACCCACTTCCGGACGGCCTCGACGGCGGCCTCGCCGAAGCCCGCCTTCCCGCCGGAGACGACGTCGATCCGCCCGGTCGTGCCGTTCGCCTCGACGACGAGCCGGAGCGTCACGTCTCCTCCGAGGCGTAGCTTCTTCGCCATCTCGGGGTAAACGGGGTCGACTCTCCGGGCGAGGACGGGGGGCGTCGCGCCAGCGGGGAGCGAGGGAAGCGGCCCGCGCCCGCCCCCGGCCGACTCGTCGGCCGGATTCGCGATCGGCGGGGGAGGTCCGACGAGCGACGGCAGCGGCGGCGCCGTCGCCGCGCCCTCCTCCGGGAAGAGCGGCTCGACCTGCGGGACGACCCCTCCCTTCGTGACGGGGGCGGGCGTCGGCGTCCCGGGGGGCGGCGGCAGGAGCCGGAGGGAGCGGGCGGGGGCGAAGGCGAGCGTCCTGTCCGGGAGGAGCACCCCGAAGAAGTCGTGCTCGGCCAGGACGACGTCCACGCGGGCGCCTTCCTCGAGCGTCTCCCGCCGCGCGGCGCCGTAGTCGGGCGCGAGGTAGAGCTCGCACCGCTCCGTCGCGAGGCCCGGCTGCGCGGGGAGGTCCCGGACCGCCGCCTGCCTCCGCTCGCGCGCCGCCGTGTCGGAAAGCCGCTCGAAGGTCCCCGCGGGAAGCCAGACCTCTCCACCCGACGCCGGCGCGACGAGGACGAAGTCCCCGTCGCTCCGGAGGATCCGGAGCGCCGTCCCCCGCGGAAGGGGTGCCGCGAGCGGGGCCTTCCCGGAAGGCCCCGTCCGGGCGGCGACCTGCTCCAAGGAGACGACGGCCTGGTCGGGAGGCGCCTCGCGGACGGGAGCCGGCCGCGCGCGGCCGCAGGAAGCGGCGAGCGCGGCGGAGAGCCCGAGGAAGGAGGCGGCGCGGCTCCGGATGGCGGCTCCCTCAGGCCATCAGCGTGGCCAGGATCGCCTTCTGCACGTGGAGCCGGTTCTCCGCCTCGTCGTAGATCACCGAGCGGGGCCCGTCGCACACCTCCGCCGCCACTTCCTCGCCGCGATGCGCGGGGAGGCAGTGCATGAAGACGGCGTCGCGGTCCGCGAGCGACATCAGGGCGTTCGTCACGGTCCATCCGGCGAAGTCCGCGAGGCGGCGCTCCCGCTCGCCCTCCTGCCCCATCGAGGCCCAGACGTCGGTGTAGACGACGTGCGCGCCGCTGACGGCTTCGTCCATCGAGTGCGCCACGACGAGCTTCGTGCCCGCCTCCGCCGCGTCGCCCATCGCGCGGCGCGTGACGTCCGGATCGGGGCCGTAGCCGGGCGGGGTCGCGACCGCGACGTTCACGCCGCACTTCGGGCCGCCGAACATCAGCGAGTGCGCCATGTTGTTGCCGTCCCCTATGTAGGCGAGCTTCAGCCCCCGGATCTTCCCGAACTTCTCCTGCATGGTGAAGTAGTCGGTCAGCGCCTGGCACGGGTGGAGGAGGTCCGTGAGGCCGTTGATCACGGGGACGGTCGCGTAGGCCGCGAGGTCGAGGACGGTCTGGTGCGCGAAGGTGCGCGCCATGATCCCGTCGACGTACCGGGACAGCACGCGCGCCGTGTCCGAGACGGGCTCGCCCCGGCCGATCTGGATGTCGCGCGCCGAGAGGAACTGCGCGGCTCCGCCCAGCTGCGTCATCCCCGCCTCGAAGGAGACGCGGGTCCGCGTCGAGGACTTCTCGAAGATCATCGCCAGGATCTTCCCCGCGAGCGCTCCCCGGTGGTCCTTCGGGCTCCTCTTCATCGACTCCGCGAGCTCGAAGAGCCGCGCGACGTCGTCGGCCGTGAGGTCGTGGATGGAGATCAGGTCTTTTCCGGTCATCGTCCGCTCCGTGCTTTCATCGCTTTCCTCTTCCGTCGGCGCCGAGGCGGGCCCGCGGGTCCGCCCGCGACGATCGTCGTCCCGTCCCGCCCCTCGAGCGCGTCCCTGAGGTGCGGCGCGTCCGTCACGAGGACGCTCTTCCCCCCGACTCCAGGAAGCGGAGGGCGGCGTCGATCTTGGGCCCCATCGAGCCCGGGGGGAAGTGCCCCTGCTTCAGAAGGCGGCGCGCCTCGCCCGACGTGAGCGTCGGGAGCGGCGCGGCGCTCCGCTTCCCGAAGTTCTTCATCACCCGCGGCACGCCCGTCAGGACGACGAAGAGGTCCGCCTTCAGCTGGGAGGCGAGAAGCGCCGCGGCATAGTCCTTGTCGACGACGGCCTCGACGCCGCGGGTCCCCCCCTCGGCCGTCGGGACGACCGGGATCCCGCCGCCGCCGGCGGCGATGACGACCGTCGAGCCCGTCAGCAGCCGGCGGACCACCTCGAAGTTCAGGATCCGCCGGGGCTTCGGCGAGGGGACGACCTTCCGGAAGCCGCGGCCGGCGTCCTCGACGAGCGTCCAGCCCCTCTCCTTCTCGAGCACGCGCGCGCGGAAGCGGCTCACGAAGGGTCCGACCGGCTTCGTCGGCTTCGCGAAGGCGGGATCGTCCGGATCGACCTCCACCTCCGTCAGGAGCGTCACCACGTCGCGCCCGATCCCGCGCGAGAGGAGCTCGTTCCGGATCGCGGCCTGGAGGAGGAATCCGACGCTCCCCTGCGTCTGCGCGACGGCCACGTCGAGCGACTGGGGCGGAATCTGGAGGACCGACTGCTCGACCTGGATCAGGATGTTGCCGACCTGCGGACCGTTTCCGTGGACGACGACGAGCTCGTAGTCCTTCTCGACCACGTCCACGAGCCACCGCGCCGCCTCCTTCGCGAGCACCTCCTGCTCCTCCTGCGTTCCGTCGCTTTCCGCGGGCAAGAGCGCGTTCCCGCCGAAGGCGACGACGGCGATCTTCGGGACGAAGCCGAAGACGACCTGCTCCATCAGACGGGATCCCTCACGAGCGGCATCGTCATGCAGCGCGGACCGCCGCGCGCGCGGGAAAGCTCGGTCGCCGAGAGCTGGATCGCGACCTTCCGCCGCCGCTTGAGATCGAGCGTCCGCCGCCCGAGGAGGAGGTCGTCGTCGTGGAGGATCTCGTAGCCGCGGGCGGCGAGGGACTCGGCCGTCCGCTCGTTCCGCTCGTAGCAGAGGATGACGCCGGGCGCGAGCGCGAAGGCGTTCGCGCCGTCCGTCCACTGCTCGCGCTGCTGGTCGATCGGGTCGGCGCCGCCGCAGGGGACCGGCTCGAAATCGAGCTTCCGCGCCTTCAGGGCGGTGAGGAGGTCGTCGGCGGAGGTCCAGGCGACCTCCCGCTTCGTCAGGTCGGCCTCGTAGACGTCCGCCTCCTCCGCGCCCCCGGGCAGGATCATCGGGCCGTAGCAGAGGCACTCGCTCTCCGAGATCGCCGTGAAGACGGTGTCGAGGTGCATGTAGGAGCGCGAAGGGGGGATGCCGACGACGACGA
Source organism: uncultured Acidobacteriota bacterium (assembly GCA_963821435.1). Lineage (GTDB taxonomy): Bacteria > Acidobacteriota > Thermoanaerobaculia > UBA5066 > UBA5066 > DAOMFB01. The sequence goes on along the minus strand of CAWGDR010000009.1, from coordinate 194,532 downwards.
GCCGTTTCACCTTCGACCGTTCGCGCCGAAGCGCCTCGGCGAGGCGCTCGATCGTCACCTTCTCGGTCCGCTCCGAGTAGCCGATCGCGAGGAGGTCCTCGCGGAGGACGAGGACGTCGCCCCCCTCCAGCGTCGGCCTCATCCGCGCCCAGGAGACGGGCGGGCCCCAGGCCGCCGAGAACTCCTGGAACCAGAACGGGCCGCCGGGACGCGCGAAGCGCGGGTGGTGCGCGAAAACGGCGCCCGATAGGAGCGGCTCCCGGAGCCTCGCCGGCGTCGCCATCGAGCCGCGGATCACCTTGTCCCCGACGACGACGGCCGGGTCCCGCTGGAAGAACCAGTTCGGGACCGGCGGCACGAGGAAGAGCGAATCGATCGAATCGGAGATGGCGGGGCTCTCGCGCGGGATTCCCTCGACGAGTGAGGCCGCGAGCTCTTCCGCCGACATCGGCGCGAGCCGCTCCCTGATGTCGGCGCCCCAGCCGAGATCCGCCAGCATGGAAGCGAGGACGACCGCCCGCCTCTCCTCGTCGGCGAGGACCTCCTCGAGCAGGTCCTTGACCTCCACGACCTCGTCCGCGACGAAGCCGAGGAGCTGCTGGAACCGCCGGTGCTCCTCCCGCGCCCGCGCCCCGAAGAGGATGTCGTCGAAGAGGAGGTTCTGCATCATCGAGGGAACCATCCGGTCGATCTCGCGCCCCGGCAGGTGCACGAGAACGGACCTGAGAGTGCCGGTCTCCGACTCGATGCTGAGGCTCATCTGGAGGCGCCGCGCCGGAGGGCCGCAGCGCGGCTATCCTAGCAGGGGAACGGTGCTAACCTGACCCCGTCGGAACGCTCGAGGAGGCACGCGGGGCGGCATGTCGACGGTCAACCTGGGAGAGGTCGAGTGGATCGAGTGCCGGAGCTGCGAGACTCCCTGCTACCAGTTCGAGATCGACCAGCGGCGGGGGGTCATCATGACGGCGCTCTGCCTCGTCTGCGGAAACGACGATCCGAGCGAGTTCCGGATTCCCGGACCGGACGAAGAGGGGTGAGGCGAGGATGACCGACGCCCCTTCGCCGTCCCCGGCCGACCGCTGGGAGAACCCGCTCGGGACGCGGTACGCCTCGCCCGAGATGTCGACCCTCTTCTCGGCCCGGGCGAAGTTCACGACGTGGCGCCGGCTCTGGCTCTGGCTCGCCGAGGCGGAGAAGGACCTCGGCCTCCCGATCCCGGACGCGGCCCTCGCCCAGCTCCGCGAGCACCTCGTCCCGTCCGACGCCGAGCTTGCGGCCGCCGACCGGTACGAGCGGGAGACGAAGCACGACGTCATGGCGCACCTCCACGCGCTCGGCGAGGTCGCCCCGGCGGCGAAGGGGGTCCTCCACCTCGGGGCGACCTCGGCGTTCGTCGGCGACAACGCCGACCTCGTGCAGCTCCGCGAAGCGCTCCGCCTCCTCGCGGGGCGGACCGTCCGCGTCATGGCGAAGCTCACCCGTTTTGCCCGGCGCTACCGCGACCTCCCCTGCCTCGGCTTCACGCACTTCCAGGCGGCGCAGCCGACGACGATCGGAAAGCGGGCCTGCCTCTGGCTCCAGGACCTCGCGCTCGACCACCGCGAGCTGACGCGCCGTGCCGACGAGCTCCGGTTCCTCGGCTGCAAGGGGGCGACGGGGACGCAGGCCTCGTTCGTCGCGCTTTTCGACGGCGACGCCGAGAAGGCCGACTGGCTCGACAAGATCGTCGCCGAGAAAGCCGGCTTCGCCGGACGCCTCCTCGTCTCGGGCCAGACGTACACGAGGAAGCAGGACGCCATGGTCCTCGCGTCGCTCGCCGGCCTCGCCGCCTCCGCGTCGAAGTTCGGCAACGACCTCCGGCTCCTCCAGCATCTCAAGGAGGTCGAGGAGCCGTTCGGGAAGAAACAGGTCGGCTCGTCCTCCATGCCCTACAAGCGGAACCCGATGAAGTCGGAGCGGATGAACGCCCTCGCCCGCTGGCTCCTGATCGCGTCGGAGAACGCGAACTGGACCCACGCCACGCAGTGGTTCGAGCGGACCCTCGACGACTCGGCGAACCGGCGCCTCGCCCTCGCGGAGTGCTTCCTCTCCGCCGACGGCATCCTCCTGCTGTGGGACGCCGTTTCGGAGGGCCTCGTCGTCCACGAGAGCGTCGTCCGCCGCCGCCTCGAGCAGGAGCTGCCGTTCCTCGCCACCGAGAACATCCTGATGGCGGCCGTCCGGAAGGGGGGAGACCGGCAGGTTCTGCACGAGAAGATCCGGGTCCTCACGCAGGCCGCGGGCGACCGGCTCAAGGACGAAGGAGGCGAGAACGACCTCCTCGCGCGGATCGGCGACGACCCGACGTTCTGCCTGACGCGGGCGGAGATCGCCGTCGCGTCGGACCCCGCCCGCTTCATCGGCCGTGCGCCCGAACAGGTCGACGAGTTCCTTTCCGTCGAGATCGCCCCGATCCTCGCGAGCGACCCCGCGGCCGCACAGGCGGCCGCGGAGGAGGTGCGGGTCTGACGCCGCGGGCGGCGCCCGCGGCGTTCGCCGTCGCCGCTCTCCTTTTCGCCTCCTGCTCGAAGACGCCCCCCGCCCGGACGGTACCGGATGCCGCGGGCGCCGAGCGGGGCCTCGCCTCCTGGTACGGCGCCGAGTTCGCGAACCTCCCGACGGCGAGCGGGGAGATCTTCAGGCCGGAGAAGGTCTCGGCGGCCCACCGGACCCTCCCGCTCGGCACCGTCGTCGACGTCACGAACGAGAAGAACGGAAAGACGGTCCGCGTCAGGATCAACGACCGCGGCCCCTTCATCGCGGGACGGATCGTCGACCTCTCGAAGGCCGCGGCGTCCGAGATCGACTCCGTGGGGGACGGCGTCGTCCCTGTCACCCTCCGCGTCGTGACGTGGGGGACGAACCAGCGGATCCGCGCGGTCGACGCCGGCGACGCTGCGGCCGCGACGACCGTACCGGCCGCGCCGCCGCTCTGGGCGGTGCAGGCGGGCGCCTTCGGCAACGAGGAGAACGCCGAACGCCTCCGGGACCGCCTCGCGAGGAAGTACCCGAAGGCCTGGATCGAGAACTACGAGGGGCTGAAGCGGGTGAAGTTCGGCCCCTACAAGTCCCGGGAGGAGGCCGACGCCGCGCGTGACGAGCTCGCGGACCTCGGCCTCGCCGGCATCGTGGTGCCGCACCGGTGAGCGCGTTCAAGCCGTGGCACCTCGCGGACGTCGTCGACGCGGATCCGCCGGCCTTCGCGCTCCGGACCTACCTCGAGCAGGCGGAGGTCCGCCGCTACCTCGCCCGCGCCGCGGCCGGGCGCCGCCTCCGCCGGGCGGCCGAGGCGGGGTGCGGGTACGGGCGGCTCCTCCCGGTCCTCTCGGAGTTCGCGGACGAGGTCACCGGCTTCGAACGGCAGCCGGAGTTCGCGGCGGCGGCCGCGAAGCTCCACCCGACCCGCGAGATCGTCCGGATCGATGCCCTCGACCGCCTGCCGGCCCCCGACGCCACGTTCGACTTCCTCCTGACCTTCACCGTCCTCCAGCACCTGACCGACCGCGTCGCCGGCCGCGCCGCCACAGAGCTCAGGCGCCTCCGCGCCCCGGGAGGCCACGTCCTGCTCTGCGAGGAGACCGACGAGGCCCACCGCGCCGGAGACGGCGAGGACGACGGCGGGATCTGCACGATCGGGCGCTCCGTCGAGCGATACGCGGCGCTTCTGTCACCGCTTCGCCTGCTCGAGACGTCGCCGCGCGTCATCGAGCCGACGTACGCCCGGCCCGACGTCGGCACGTACATGCTGTTCGGGGAGTAGCGCGGTCAGCGAATCGCGCCGGGGCTCACGCCGGCCTTCCGGGCCTCCTCCGGAAGCGCCTCGAGCTGCTTCCGGGCGGACTCGACCCGGAGCCGGCAGACGTTCACGCGCTGCTGGATCTCCTCGGCGAACTTCATCATCTCCTCGCTGTTCCGGGCCTTCGTCAGGAGCTGGGCGCGGCGGGCTTCCTCGTCAGCCTGCGCCTTCCGCGCGGCATCCAGCTCCTCGCGGAGCCTCTGCGCCCGGCTCTTCCAGGTGGCCTCGTCCGGTCCGGCGGCCCCGGCCTCCAGCGCCGGAGCCGGTCCCGCCGGACCTGCGGCTCCCGCCTTCGTCTTCCCGCGCTTCGGAGTCGCCGGCGGCGGGCTGGAGATGTCGTCGGGACCCGCGACCTCGCCCCCGCCGGAAACCGAGAACGTCCCTTCCTTCTTCTCCCCCTTCTCCGCGCGCTCCCGATTCTCGCGGGCGACGTCGGCGAGGGAGCGAGGCTTCACGACGACGGGTGTGGCGGCCGGTCCGAGCGCCGGCGCGGCCGTCGGCGTCGGCGGAGCGGGCACCGCGAGCAGCAGGACGACGATCCCGGAGGGGATCATGGGGGCACCTCCCGCGGAAATCTCCCTCCATCCTAAACCCGTTCCGCGTTGACAATCCCGCCCCGGGCGCGAAATAAGGGACCGTGAAGCGGCGGCTCCTCGGGACCCTCCTCGTCGGCCACCTGACGACCGACCTGAACCAGGGAATGCTCCCGGCGCTCCTCCCGTTCTTCATCGCCGACCGGGGCTCTCCTTCGCCGCCGCGGGAGGCCTCGTCCTCGCGGCGAACGTCGCCGCGTCCGTCGTCCAGCCCCTCTTCGGCGCCGTCGCCGACCGCCGCCCGTCGCCCTGGCTCATCCCCGCCGGCGTCGCGGCCGCGGGACTCGGGATGGCCCTCTCGGGCCTCGCGCCGACCTACGCCCTCATCGCGGCCTCCGTCTGCCTCAGCGGCCTCGGCGTCGCCGCGTTCCACCCGGAGGCGTCCCGGGCCGCAAACTACGCCTCGGGAGAACGACGGGCGACCGGCATGGCCATCTTCTCGACCGGCGGGAACCTCGGGGTCGCGACGGGTCCGCTCGTCATCACGCCGCTCGTCCTCGCCTTCGGCCTGAAGGCATCGCTGGCGATGCTCCTGCCGATGTTCGCCGTCACCGTCTGGCTCCTGACCCAGATGGGGCGCTTGCGGCCCTCCGTCCGGCGCGGCGTCCGGCCGGAGCCGCCGGGTCCCCGGGCGCCGACGCCTTCGGGCCCTTCGCGCGCCTGACGGTCACCGTCGTCTCCCGCTCGATCGTCTACACCGGCGTCTCCGCGTTCCTTCCCCTCTTCTGGACCGGCGTCCTCGGGAGGTCGAAGGCGGACGGCGCCGCCGCGCTCGCGCTCCTCCTCGGGACGGGAGTCGTCGGGACCCTCGCGGGGGGACGGCTCGCCGACCGGCACGGGAGACGGATCGTCGTGATCGCCGCCCTGACCCTCCTCGCCCCGCTCCTCTACCTTCTCGGATCGACGAGGGACGTCCGCCTCGCCACCGCGCTTCTCGTCCCCGTCGGCCTCGCCCTCTACCTTCCCTTCAGCGTCCTCGTCGTCATGGGGCAGGAGTACCTCCCGAACCGGATCGGCACGGCCTCCGGCGTGACGCTCGGGCTCGGCGTCGCCGCCGGGGGCCTCGCCGCGCCGCCGCTCGGCCTCCTCGCCGACCACGCGGGCGTGGCCGCGCCGTTGCTCCTCGTCTCGCTCTTCCCGCTCCTCGGCCTCGCCGCGGCGCTCACTCTTCCGGACGACCGAAAGGGGTCACCGCCCGCGTGGCGGCCGCCGAAACGCCGAGCGGACGAGGCGGTCGAGGAGCCGGGGCAGAGGGAGCCCGGTCGCCTCCCACATCTTCGGGAACATCGAGATGGGCGTGAAGCCCGGGAGAGAGTTGATCTCGTTCAGGAGCACCCGGCCGGTCCCGCGCTCGAGGAAGAAGTCGACGCGCGCGAAACCGGCCCCGCCGAGGACGTCGAACGCGGCGATCGCGAGGCCGCGGATCTCGTCGCGGACCCGCTCGGGCAGGTCGGCGGGGATGACGCTCCGGGAGCGGTCGTCGATGTACTTGTCCTCGTAGTCGTAGAACTCGTGGCCGGGGATGATCTCGCCGGGGAGCGACGCCTCCGTCGGCCGCCGTCCTCCCCCTCCAGCACCGAGCACTCGATCTCGCGGCCGTCGACGCCGGCCTCCACGAGCGCGCGCGCGTCGATCTCGAGCGCCGCGACGACCGCCGCGGCCGAGCGCGGCCGTCTCCTTGACCTTCGTGACGCCGACCGACGAGCCGGCGCACGCCGGCTTCACGAAGACCGGGAGCGGCATCATCTCGAGCCGCTGCTCGACGAGGTGCCGGCGGCCCGCGCGGTCGCCAGTCGTCGCGCGAGACGACCTGGTACTCGACCTGCGGCAGCCCCGCGGCGCCGAATGCCGCCTTCATGAAGGCCTTGTCCATGCCGACGGCCGAGGCCGCGACGCCGAAGCCGACGTACGGAATCCCGAGCGCCTCGAAGAGCCCCTGGAGGACGCCGTCCTCGCCGAACGTGCCGTGGACCATCGGAAAGACGACGTCCGGCCGCCCGGCCGCGTACGCGTTCACGAACGACTCGACGATCCGGGGGCCCGGCGCGGCCGACGAGCCCGGCTTCACGCCGTCGAGGAGGAGGTCGCGGTTCGGCCGGGCGAGCTGCCGCTTCATCTCGAAGGCGGAGTCCTCGGGCCCGTGGAAGAGGCCGTCCTTTCCGACGAAGAGCGGCACGGCCTCGTAGAGATCCGGCGGCAGGTTCTCGAGAAGGCACTTCGCGGAGACGAACGAGACGCCGTGCTCGCGCGACGGCCCGCCGAAGACGACGGCGACCCGCCGGTCCGAGACCTTCCCCACAGCTTCACCGTCGCCTCCTCATGCCTCGCGCCGGGGCGGCGCCGCCCCTGATCTTAGGTGAGCGTGACGAGGCGCGCGGACTCGATCCCGGAGAGAGCCGCGACGCCCGCGAGGACCCGCCTCGATCGGCCCGCCGTCGGGCCGGTCGACGCGGACGACCGCCGCCGCACGGCCCTCCCGGCCGCGCGCGAGGTCGAGGTCGACGATGTTGATCCCCTTGTCGCCCAGGAACGTCCCGATCCGCCCGACGACCCCCGGGCACGTCCCGGTTCGTGATGACGAGGAGCGTCCCCTCGGGGGTGAACTCGATCGGCAGCCCGTCGACCTCCACGATCCGGCCGTGCCGGTCGTCGAAGAGCGTGCCGGCCGCCGAGCGCTCGCCGCGCGCCGGTCACGATCGGTGACGCGGACCAGGTTGTTGTAGCCGCCGCGTCCTCGCGCACCGCGTCCGTCACGGAGACGCCGTTCAGCCGTGCGAGCGTCGGCGCGTTGACGAGGTTCACGTCGTCGCCGAGGACGGCGCGAGGACCCCCTTCACGGCGGCGACGGCGCAGGCCTTCGCAACGCGTCCGGGACGCCCGCGAGGCGCGACCGCGATCGCGGTCGCCGGCGCCTCGGCGGCGCTGGCCCAGGAACCGCCCCGTCGTCTCGGCGAGACGCATCCACGGCAGGGCGACGTGCGGGTCGCCCCCGGCCGGGAACGGCAGGTTGACCGCGGCAACGAAGGGCGAGCCCTTCAGCGCCTCCGCGAGCATCTCGACCGTCTCGACCGCCACCCGGTCCTGCGCCTCGACGGTCGAGGCGCCGAGGTGCGGCGTGCAGACGACCTTCGGGTGCTTCGCGAGGGCGAAGTCCTTCGGCGGCTCCACGGCGAAGACGTCGAGCGCGGCCCCCGCGAGCTTTCCGGAGTCGAGGGCCTTCGCCAGCGCGGCCTCGTCCACGAGGGCGCCCCGCGCACAGTTCACGAGGAACGCGCCGGGCTTCATCAGGTCGATGCCGGTCGGCGGAGAGGAGCCCGGTCGTCTCGGGGGTCACCGGCGCGTGGAGGGAGACGATGTCGCAGTCCCTGCAGCAGCGCCTCGAGCGTCACGGGCTTCACGCCCAGCTCGGCGGCCCGCTCCGGCGTGACGTAGGGGTCGAAGGCGAGGAGCGTCACGTGCCAAGGCTTCAGGCGCGCCGCGACGCGCGCCCCCACCTGCCCGAGGCCGACGAGCCCGACCGTCTTCCCCTGCAGCTCGGTGCCGACGAACTTCGCCCGCTTCCACTCCCCGGCCTTGAGCGACACCTGTGCCTCGGGGACCTTGCGGAGCATGGCGAGGAGAAGGGCGACGGCGTGCTCCGCGGCGGAGACGACGTTCCCCGACGGAGCGTTCACGACGAGGATGCCCCGCTCCGTCGCCGCCTTCACGTCGACGTTGTCGAGCCCGACGCCCGCGCGCCCGACGACGCGGAGCTTCTTCCCCGCCGTCAGGAGCTCGCGGTCCACCTTGGTCGCGGAACGGACGACGAGCGCGTCGTACTCCCCGACGGCGGCGAGCAGCGCCTCGCGCGAGAGGTCCGTCCGGACGTCGGCCTCGAGCCCCGCGCTCTTCAGAACGGCGAGGCCGGTCTCCGAGAGCGGCTCCGCGACGAGGACGCGGGCGGGGGCGGCCGCCCCGCGTCACGCCCCGACCTTCGCCGGGGAGCGCAGGCCCGCCGCCACGCGCCCGTAGGCCGCGCAGAGCGCCTTCACGGAGGCGACGTCCACGTCGCCCATGTGCCCGATCCGGATCGAGGTAGGCCTTCAGCTTTCCGTAGCCCGAGCCCGGCGTCCACTTTTCCGCCCTTCAACGCCTTGTTCAGCTCCTCGGCGTTGACGCCGTCGGGCGGGATCAGCGCGGAGACCGTCGGCGACTGCGCGCCCCTTCTCGGGGAAGAAGCGGAAGCCGGCGCTTCGGCGCCCACTCCTCGACCGCCCTCAGCATCGCGTCGTGCCGCGCCCAGCGGTTCTCGATCCCCTCCGCGAGGATGTGGTCGAGCTGGACGTCGAGCGCGTAGAGGAGCGGGAGGCAGGGAGTCGTCGGCGTCTGCTTCTTCAGGGCGAAGGCCTCGATGTCGACGAGGTCGAGATAGAGGCCGCGGAATTTCTTCTTCTTCGCGGCGGCCATCGCGCGCTCGGAGACCGAGAAGACCGCGAGGCCCGGCGGGAGCGCGAGCGCCTTCTGCGAGCCGGTGATCGCGGCGTCGAGACCCCAGGCGTCCGTCTCGACCTTCGTGCCGGCGAGCGACGTCACGCAGTCGGCGAAGACGAGCGCGTCGGAGTTCTCGCGGACCGCCTTCGCGATGGCCGCGAGGTCCGAGATGGTCCCCGTCGAGGTCTCGTTGTGGACGACGGTGACGGCCGCGTACTTCTTCTCCGCGAGCTTCTTCTTCACGTCGTCGGCGAGGACGGGCTTGCCCCACTCGTACTTCAGGACGTCGGTCTCGATGCCGAGGCGCTTCCCCATCTCACCCCACTTGTCGGAGAAGGAGCCGTTCGAGCAGGCGAGGACCGGCCCCTCGACGCAGGAGACGAGGACGGACTCCCAGACGCCGGTGGCGGAGGAGGCGAGCGTGTGGACCGCCCCCTTCGTCCGGAAGACCTTCGGGAGCTTCTCCAGGATCCGGCCGTAGAGGTCCATGAAGGCCTGGGAGCGGTGGGACATCATCGGGCCGGTCATCGCCTGGATGACCTGGGGCCGCACCCAGACGGGCCCCGGGTTGAAGAAGCGGACCTGCCCGGCGGAGCCGGTGGTGGAGTCGAAGTTGGTGCTCATGGGCTGATTCTAGGACCTCCCTTTGGCGCTTTCAGGGAAACAAATGCATCAAGCCGGAGAGGTCCTCGAGGACCACGTCCGGGTCCGGCATCGCGGAGGTCCTCGCAGGTCGAGGAGCCGGTCGGGACGACCGCCACGGTCACCCCGGCCGCCCGGGCGGTCAGGACATCGATCGGCATGTCCCCCACGAAGAGCGCGTCCGCCGCCTTCACCCCGAGGAGCGCCAGCGCCATGAAGACCATGTGGGGGGCGGGCTTGGGCGGAAAGCCGTCGTCCGGACCGAAAACCGCGCCGAACCGGCCCGAGATCCCGAGGTGGTCGAGGAGCTGCCGCGAGAACCGGGCCGGCTTGTTAGACGCCACGGCCAGCTTCGTCCCCCGGGCCTGGAGCGCCCGCGTCACCTCGTCCGCTCCCGGGAGGAGCCGCGTCGACTCCGGACCGGCCCTCTCGTAGTGCTCCCGGAAGAGCCGGACCCCTTCGTCCTTCCGCTCGGCCCCGACCGACTCCCACATCAGGACGTCGAGGCCGCGGCCGACACGCCGCCGCGTCTCCTCGAGGGAGACGGCAGGAAGCGTCATCGCGCGGAGGACGGCATTGAGGGAGTCCTGGATCGCCGCGTACGAATCGAGCAGCGTGCCGTCGAGGTCGAAGACGACGGCGCCGAACTCGCGGGGGAAGAGCGCGGGCACGCCGCCAGCCTAAACCGCGCGTGCGGAGAACGGAAGGACGCCTGGCGGCGTCAGTCGAGGTCGGTTTCGCGGAGCTCGGCGACGGCGTTCCGGCCGGCGTACAGGACGAGCCGATTCCCCGAAATCCTGAAACCGGTCGTCTGGCCGAGAGCGTCGAGGAAGTTCTTCTCGAGCTCCCCGCCGTCGGGGCAGCCGACCCGCGTCGTCACCAGCTCGGAGAAGCGGAGCTGCTCCCCGTCGAGCGCGTATCGGCCGTTCAGCTTGTTGCAGCCGCACGAGCCGGAGACCCGCCGGCGGCCGGGGTCGAGGACGAGGTGGGCGGAGCGGCGGGAGTCCGGGGCGTCGACCCCCTTCCCGAAGAGTGAGACGAGCTTCCACGTCCTTCCCGGCGGGCGAGGTCGCCGCGGCCGGCACCGCCTCTCCGGGAAGAGGCGGCTTGCACGGATCGCCGGGCCACGCTCTTGTCGAATTTCTCGACGACGAGCGCCAGCTGTTTCGTCTTCCCGTCGGGCCGCGGTCGCTGGACGAAGTGTCCGGTGAAGGTCACGAACAGCGGGTTCCCCGGGGGCGCTCCGCTTCTCGACGTACGCCTGTCTCGAGCGCGGCGTTGTCGCCCTCCGGGACGACCGCGAGGTTCTGGGCCGTGAGGCAGATCGTCATCCGCCCGGCGTCCGCGAGCGTAGCTGAAGAGGCCTCCGAGGGGGATCGGGTCCGCGATGAGGCGGAACTCCGGCTCGAGCTTCACCTCGTAGTTCAGCTCCGACGTGATCTCGTTCCCCTCCCGGTCGAGCCGCCGGAGGGCGTTCGACCCGGCCGGCCGGTAGAAGGTCGGCGCCTCCGCTCCTCCGCGGAGCGTCAGCGTCCCGTCCTCGGCCGAGGCTCCAGCGGCCGAGGTCGACGAAGGAGCGGTTCTTCCCGAGGAACTCGTCCCGGGTGATGAAGACGCCGTCGGGAAAGAGGTCGAGCGTGACGCTGATCCCCTCGCAGTCGGCGCAGGGCAGGGTGCCCGAGTAAGTCTGCGGCTTCTCGATCCTGAAGGGCTCCGCGGACGCAGGGACCGAAAGCGCGAACGCGAATGCGGCGGAAAAGAGGAAGGGGGTCCTCTTCACGGAGCCTCCGGGCCGGCTAGTCTACGGTCAGGACGATCTTTCCGACGTTCTCGTTCGACGCCATCCGCCGGTGGGCATCGGCGGCGCGGGAGAGCGGGAAGGTCGCGTCGATGACGGGGCTTCAGCGACCCGTCGGCGAATCCGGGGAGCACGTCCGCGGCGAACGCCTGCGTCAGGGCGACCTTCTCTTCGAGCGGCCTCGACCGGAGCGTCGAGCCGATGATCCGGAGCCGCTTCCCGAGGACGACGCGGAGGTCGAGCGGCGCGCCGCCTCCCCCCATCGACGCGATCAGGACGAGGCGCCCTCCCCGCTTCAGGACGCGGAGGTTCCGCTCGAGAAACGGCCCGCCGACCGGGTCGAGCACGAGGTCGATCGAGTCCGTGCCGAAGGCCGCCTCGATCGCGGGAGCAAAGTCGTCCGCCGAGGTGTCGACAGCGAGCGCGGCGCCGAGCTCGCGAAGCGCCGGGAGCTTCGCCGCGCTCCGGGTCGTGGCGGCGGACGGGATGCCCTTTCGACGGAGGAGCTGGAGCGCCGCCGTCCCGACGCCCGACGCGGCGGCGTGTAGGAGCGCGCGCTCGCCCGCCGTCCCGGTGAGCCCTCCCTCGAGGAAGAGGTTGAGGTAGGCCGTGAGCCATGCCTCGGGGATCGCCGCCGCCTCCTCGAAGCTCATCCGCTCCGGGATCGGCATCAGCATTCCGCGCGGCACGGCCACCCGCTCGGCGTATCCGCCCCCCGGCAGGAGGAAGAAGACGCGCTCGCCGCTCCCGTCGACGGTCCCCGCCGCCTCGAGGCCAAGGATCTCCGAAGCGCCGGGGGGCGGCGGGTACTTCCCGGCGGCCTGAAGCAGGTCCGCGCGGTTGACCGCGGTCGCGCGGACGCTGGACGAGCACTTCGTCCGGTCCCGGGACGGGGTCGGGCGCTTCGCCCCAGACGAGCGCCTCCGGGCCTCCCGGCGACGGAACGAGGATGGCCTTCATCCCGTGAGTCCGAGTCTCAGGGTGTCTTTCAGAAAGACGAAGAGACGGGGGATTTCTTCGAAGGTGAATCGGGGGACCGACGGCGGGTGAGCGGTCGGATGGTCGGTCACGACGGCGATGACGTCGGGGTCTTTTTCGCAGAGGGGCGAGCGGCCGGTGGCGGCGCGGCAGACCTCGACTTTCGGGAACGGCTCGCTCCGGAAACCCTCGACGATCACGACGTCCCGGTCGCGGAGCCCAAAGTCGCCTTCGAGGAAATCCCCGAGGCGCCGGCGCCCAGGGTCGCGCCGATGCACCGCGCTGCGCCCCCCGGCGACCAGCACGGCCGGCTCGGCTCCTGCCTCTTTGTGGCGCTGCGAGTCCTTGCCGGGGGCGTCGGTCTCGTACTCGTGGTCGGTGTGCTTGAGCGAGCCGACGCGGAGACCGCTCTTCACGAGCGCCTCGATCAGCCTCACCGCCACCGTCGTCTTCCCCGATTCGTGCGCACCGACGACGAGGAGGGTCGCGGGAGATTTCTTCGAAGGGTAAAGGAAGCTCCGCGCGGCGAGCGGGCTCGAATCTGCTTGAGGTCGTTTTCGAAGGACTCGATCCACGGATCGAGGCTCTCTCCGCGATCGACCAGCTCCCGGAATCTTGCCGTTCCCGCGAGGAGGTCGACCGCCGGGACGTCGTCCCGGTACTCGTAGATCTCGGTGCGCCAGGCGAACCGTCCGGGGTCGAGGTCGCGGAGCGCCTTCAGCGAGCCGGAGATAGGTCTCGAACGGCCGGAACGCGCCCGCGTCCGTCACGTGAGCCTGGACGCCGCCGCAGACGAATCCCGCCTGCTTCTGAAACGTCGGCTTGAAGACGTGCGGCCGAAAGACGACGCCCGGCATCCCGAGCGCGTTCGCGGCGTCGGCAGCGCGGTCCGCGTCGAGCCACGGCGCGCCGACGATCTCGAACGGGCGCGTCGTGCCGCGCCCCTCGGAGAGGTTCGTCCCCTCCACGAGGCAGGCTCCCGGGTAGACGAGCGCCGTCTCGCGCGTCGGCATGTTCGGCGACGGGAGGACCCAGGCCGGGTCCCGGTCGAGCGCGCCCCGCCGGGGCGGCCCGCCGTCCAGCCGGAGGGGGACGACGGTCAGGTCGCACCCGATCGCGAACTCGCGGTTCACGAACCGGGCGATCTCCCCCGGCGTCAGGCCGTGCCGGACGGGCACCGGGTAGAGGCCGATGAAGGAGAGGAGCGGCGTCTCCGGCAGGTTTCCCTCGACGGCCTCGCCCCCGAGGGGGTTCGGCCGGTCGAGAAGAACGACGCGGGATCCTGCGCGCCGCGCAGGCCTTCATCATGAGCGCCGTCGTCCAGACAAAGGTGTAGTAGCGGCTCCCGACGTCGGGGAGGTCCGAGACGACGACGTCGAGGCCTGCGAGGTGGGCCGGTTTCGGCGTGAGGTCCTCGAAGGTCGCGCCATAGAGCGAGACGACGGGAACGCGGCCGGGCTCGCCCGAGTCGACCGCCACCATGTCCTGCGCCGCGCCCCAGAAGCCGTGCTCGGGTCCGAAGAGGACCCGGACGTCGAGCTCGGCGGCCGTCATCGCCCGCGCCGCAGGGATCAAGCCCGACGTGACGGACGCCGCGTTCGCGAGGAGGCCGATCCGCTTCCCGCGGAGGAGCGACGGGTCCTCGAGAAGGACGTCGAGGCCGAGGGAGAGCCGCGATGAACTCGCCACGCGGCCGAGTCTAAGCGCTGGGGCCAGCCCGGTATCGCGGACGAGGAAGGCGGCATGGCCGCCGCTGCTTAGTGGAAGTCCGTGCCGGGCGTGGAAAGGAAACGGGAGGCCCGACGGCCTCCCGTTTCAACATGGTCGTGTGACCGCGGTGTGTTACTGGATCGGATTACCCGACGGGATCGTGAAAGTGGCGGTCCAGGTCGCGCTTCGTAACGTCGGGCCACTGGCGGGCGTGCTCCGAACGTTAATCGTGCCGAAAGGCACGGGGATGTTGCCGGCGCCGCTGCAAGTCGTGTTGCCGCTTGTGATCGTACAAGTCACCAAGCTCGTTGCTGCGTTTGACCTGACGGCGAACGCATAACTATTCGGCGCGGCTCCGGGGTCTCCGCTCAGGGTCACCGAGAAGTTGTGCAGGTAGCCTCCACAGTAGACGCCCGCGCTGTTGTCCGTTGATGTCCCGCTCGGAGTGGTTTGGGAGATCAACGAAGCGTAGCTGGTGCCGCCGTTGTCGAGGTTCACCCCGTTCGTGCCTCCACTGAGCGCATAGTCGCCCGCCACGCAGGGACCTGCGGCACCCGTCGAGCCCGTAGCTCCTGTTGCACCCGTTGCTCCCGTAGCTCCCGTAGCTCCGGGGAGGCCCGGAGTGCCCGGGTCACCGGTCGCACCCGTGGCACCCGTGGCTCCCGTCGATCCCGTGGCGCCCGGCGCGCCGGCCTGCGCCAGGAGCGCCCAGAACGTCGGCGAGCTGTCTGGCGTATTTCCCGTGTTGCTGTTCTGGAGACTGATCCAGCTGGATCCGTTGAACGATACGGCATCGTTCTGGGCATACCCCGTAGCCGGGTTGTAAACGTCCTTCCACGTTACGCCCTGCGGCCCCGTCGGTCCCGTCGGCCCCGTGTCGCCTGTCGCACCCGTCGCTCCCGTAGCGCCGGCGAGGCCTGGAGTCCCAGGATCACCGGTCGCACCCGTGGCTCCCGTAGCTCCCGTAGCTCCGGTGCTGCCGGTCGCTCCCGTGCTGCCGCTCGCTCCCGTGGCTCCGGTCGCGCCGGTCGCGCCAGCGGCTCCCGTATCGCCCGTCGCGCCGGTGGCTCCCGTCGGTCCCGTCGCGCCCGGCCCGCTCTGGGCCACGAGAGCCCAGGACGCCGGCGACCAGGTCGGGCTGGTTGCCGACGTTGGCTGTTCAGCAGGCTGATGTACGAAGACCCGTTGAAGGTTACGACGTCGTTCAGGGCATACGTCGTCCCGAGAGCCGCCCATTCTGGAACACCATCTGGCGCCGGTCGAACCCTGTCGCTCCCGTGGCACCGGTCGCACCCGTCGCTCCCGTCGCGCCGGCGAGCCCCGTGGGGTCACCGGTCGCTCCCGTGGCTCCCGTAGCTCCTTTCGAGCCGGTCGCGCCCGTGGCTCCCGTCGCCCGGTCGCGACCCGTTGCTCCGGTGGTGCCAGCCGCTCCCGTTTTCCGGTGGCTCCCGTCGGTGCCCGTCGCGCCGCTCTGGGCAAGGAGAGCCCAGAAAGCCGGCGAACTGTCCGGCGCGTTGCCCCGTGTTGCTGTTCTCGAGGCTGACCCAGGTGGATCCGTTGAACGTCACGGCGTCGTTCTGGGCATACCCCGTGCCGGGTTGTAAACGTCCGAGCGCCCGTCGACGCCCTGCGGCCCCGTCGGTCCCGGGCCGGCCCCGTGCCCTGCGGCCCGTGTCACCCGTGCGCTGCGCCCGTGGCGCCGGGGAGGCCCGGAGTCGCTCCGGGTCACCCGTAGCTCCCGTGGCGCCCGTTGCTCCCTGTCGTGGCCCGGTCCGTCGCGCCCGTGCTGCCTGTCGGCCCCAGTCGGCCCCGTGGCGCCGGTCCGGGCGCCGGTCGCTCCAGCGGCGTCGATGGTCAACGTGTTGGACGCGGGGGTGATCGTCACGTTGGTCCCGGCGGCAAGGGTCACGTCGCCAGACAGCGTGTTGACCGAGTTCACGATCCCCGCCGGGGCGTAGTACCCGTTGACGTCCAGCACCAGGTCGACCGTGTTCCCCCCCGGGCCATTCACGTAAATGCTCAGGTCTCCGCTGCCGTCGACAGGAACCACGATCCCGTTCCCGGCCACCCCCTGGGTTGCCGTCCAGTTGAGTACGGACGCGAACGGCATCGGGCTGCTGGCCGGCCAGGCCCGGAAGTTCCCGTTCGAGGTCATGTTCACGGCTGTGAACTGGAACGAGACGGCCTGGGCCCCGGCGGGGATCCCGCACTGGCCCGTGATGGTGAAGGTCCGGATGAATGTCGTGGCGAGAGCCGGTGGACCGTACTGTCCGGAGAAGCCGCTTCCCGCCCTCGTATCCACCACCCGGCACGGATCGATCGCTGTGAACGGCATCGGCGTGGAAAGCGCCGCGAGCGTCTCCCGGGTCGACTGGGACTTTGCCGTTCCAGAAGAGGCGGATTCATTCGAAGCCGGCGACGACGCCATCCAGAACGGAGGCGCAGCCCAGTTCGTGATGGCCACGTCCTCCGAGAGGCCCGCAAGGGGCACGACAGCAAGACTCACGGACGCAATAAGAGAGCAGGCAAACGCTTTGCCTTTGAACATGGTGACCCGCTTCTAGCAAACTAGGTGCCGCCATCTTCAATCGTTGTAATGCATTAAAGAGGCGCGCTCAGCTGCTGGAAGTGCCGCCGGTCGAGTCCTTTCATCGACGTTCTTCCGACGTTTTTTGTCTCTCGGACCGACAAAAAACTCGAACACCTCCCCCGGTGGGACGGGAGGTCGGAGCGCCGAGCCGGATGCCGTGGCACCGCCCTCGTGGCCGGTCGACGACGTTGTCCGGCGAGGCGGTATCCTTGACACGTCCATGTCCGTGCGGTTCGCAATCCCCGAGTATCCCCCCGGGCTCGCCGTCGGCGCGCCCCCCACCATCGCCGTCGTGATCCCGGCCTTCAGAAGCGCCGCCCTGATCGCGGACGTGATCGCCCGGATTCCGCCGGAGGTCCGGCACGTCATCGTCGTGGAGGACGTCGCGATGCATCCGGCCTACGGCGACGAGGTCAGCTCGCTCAGCCCGGTCAGGTCTCTGTTTGAGTTCTCGGGACGGCTGGCGAACCGGACGCTACGGCGCATCGGTCTCGCCTATTTCCTGAAGGACTTCAACGTCGTCTCGGTCTTCATCGCTTCCGGACTTCCGCTTTTCGTTTTCGGCATTCTCTGGTCCGTCTACCACTGGTACCGCTCCTGGGTCACCAACGTCGTCGCGACGACCGGAACGGTCATGATCGGCGCGCTCGCCATCATCCTCGGCTTTCAGCTGCTGCTGCAGGCGGTCGTTCTCGACGTCCAGAACGAGCCGGGGCGCGCCCCTCGCTGAGACGTGGCCGGCCCCGACCGCCCCCCCGAATCCCGGCTGGGAGCCCGATTCGGTCTGGCGGCGTCGCTCTGCCTCGGCCTCCTCCTGGCCGCGTACGCCGGCGCGTTCCATAACACCTTCCATTTCGACGACGGCCACGTCCTCGAGAACAACCTCTACGTCCGGAGCCTGGCGAACGCCCCGCGCTTCTTCGCGGACGCCCGCACCTTCAGCGCCCTTCCTCAGAATCAGACGTACCGCCCCCTCGTGACGCTGAGCCTGGCGGTCGACTACCGGCTGGCCGGCGGGCTCTCCCCTGCCGCTCTTCCATGCCGACCAGCTTCTTCAACTCGCTCTTCTCGGCGTCGCCCTCTGGGCCTTCTTCCGCCGAACCATGGACGAAGCCGCGCCGGGCCGTTCCAATCCCTACCTGGCTCTCTTCGCCGCGACGCTTTTCTGTGTGCACACGGTCAACACCGAGACCATGAACCTGATGCACGCGCGCTCCGAGATCCTGAGCGCGCTCGGCGTCGTCGCCGGTTTTCTCGTCTATCTGGGCTCGCCGCGGCTCAAGCGCCTCCACCTGTATCTCCTGCCTGTCGCCGCGGGCGCCCTCGCGAAGACTCCCGCCGTCCTCTTCGCGCCTCTTCTCTTCTGCTGGGAGCTCCTCCGTCCCGTCCGACACCTCGGGGGGCACCTCGACCGGGGCCGGCCGGCTGGCGCGCGCTTTCAAGGCCTCGCTTCCCGCCTTCGTCGCCGGAGCGTTCCTGTTCTGCTTTGTGGAGCGCTTCATGGCTCCACCGACGCTCAACTACGGAGGGGGCGACCGTCTCCTTTACGCACAGACCCAGGTCTGGGCATGGCTCCACTACCTGCGCCTTTTCGTGCTCCCCGCCGGACTCACTGCCGACACCGATCTGCGATTCATCGGCGAGTGGTACGACACCCGCGTCATCGCGGGTCTGGCCGCGATCGCCGGGCTGGCCGTCGTCGCCTGGCGTTCCTCGCGACGCCGGGAGTCTTTCCCGGTGGTGTTCGGGCTCGCCTGGTTCGCCGTGGGCCTCCTGCCCACGTCCAGCATTCTCCCTCTCGCCGAACTGATGAACGAGCACCGCGTCTTTCTGCCGTTCATCGGCCTTGCCCTTGCCGCGGTCTGGGGAGCCCGCCTCCTCGCGCCTCCATGGCTCCGCCGACCCGTTCCCGCGGCCGTTCTCTGTGCCGTGATTCTCGTCGCGCACGCGACCGGAACGTCCGTCCGAAACCGCGCCTGGCGGACCGGAGAGGGCCTCTGGGCCGACGTCACGGTCAAGAGCCCCGCGAACGGCCGCGCCTGGATGAACTACGGGGTGGCCCTCATGGCACGCGGCGAGTTCGCGAAGGGCGCGGGATTGCTACGAACGAGCGGCCTCCTTCACGCCGAACTACTGGACGCTCGAGATCAACCGCGGCATCGTCGAGGCGGCCCTCGGAAACGCGGCGGCCGTCCGAAGCGCATTTCCGCCGGGCCGTCGCCCTCGCTCCCGGACAGCCGGACGTCCACTTCTACTTCGGGCGCTGGCTCGTCAAGGCCGGCCGCGGGCCCGAGGCGGTCGGGCAATTGAAGACAGCGCTCGACCTGAGCCCGGCCGCCGTCGAGGCGCGGGCGCTTCTGACCGATCTCCTGGCGGCGAGAGGAGACGCCGCCGGCGCCGCGGCGCTCGCCCGCGAGACAGCCGCCGCCGAGCCTCGTAACACCCGGGCCCGCGCCCATGCCGAGGGCAGAAGCCCCGTGCATGTCGGGACGTCCGACCGGGCGGCCTACCTGAATCTGGGTCTGGCGCTCGGCCAGGGCGGGAACGACGTCGAGTCCGCCCTCGCCTACCGTGCCGCGATCGCGATCGATCCTGACGATGCCGACGCCCTGAACAATCTCGGCTGGACGCTCGGAAAGCTCGGGTTCTTCGCCGAGGCGGTCCCGGTCCTCGAGAAGACCATGGCGCTTCGTCCCGATTTTGCCCTCGCGCGCAACAACCTGGCGTGGGTCAAAGGTGAACTGGCATCCTCGGGCTCCGGCGTCCGCTAGCGGGGCTTCGCGACGAATACCTCGAACAACGGGATCGGAGAAACGAGCCGCGCCACTGTTTCAACCTGGAATCTGCGCTCGGCGGCGACGCGAATGTCGTGGATGTTTCGCGTGTGGTAATGACCCGTAAACGCGGGGCCCGCGAACCTCCGCCCCAGGCGGTAGATCAGGTTTTCCGTCGGGCCGGAGACGATCACCTCGCCATCGTCACAAAGCCTTCGCGAGATCGCCGCCAAGGCGCCGTCCAGATCCTCGACGTGCTCGAGGACGTCCAGCGCGAGGACGACACCGTAAACGCCGGCCGGAAGGTCGTCCAGAACGCTCTTTGACAAGTCCACCAACGAGACATCCGGAGGAAAGGGCAGAATCGCCTGGATCTCGCGGAGAGGCCCCAGATCGACATCCGCGGCGTCCACCTTGGACGCGAGCCCGGAGAGGAAGGAGAGCATGACGCCGCCGCCGCAGCCGAAGTCGAGAGCCCGCTCGAAGTGGCGCCCCTCGAGACAGCGCATCACTCTCCGGATCCGTTCCCAGAACAGGTATCCGATGAGCGGATTGTGGTGGGCGTATGCGGGAAAGGCAGCTTCCGACAGCGCCTCGGAGCCTCCTCGCGAAAGAACCTCGCGGGATGCCGAAACGAACACTCGGCGATGCGCGCGGAAGCCCTCGCGCGTCAAGCGCTCGAATGCCAACGAGGGTCCGACGGAGGCCGGCCTCATTCAGGAATTCGGACCCGGGGAGAGGCGCTCGACCGCCGCGCCCCGGTAGTAGAGCGCGAGAATCTGTTCGCGCGTCTCTCCGCGCTGGGCGCGCGCGATTGCGCCCGCCTGGCACATCCCCGCGCCGTGACCCGTGCCCCGACCCGTCAGGAGGTATTCGGTCCGCGACTCCGTGACCTCGAACGCCGTCGAGCGGACGGTGGCCCAGCCCCAGAGCTCGGACGCGCACCGCCGGAATTCGAAGCCGCGGAGCGTGAGCGAACGGCCTCCCGGCGCGGCGAAGCGGACCGCGGCGACGCGCCCCGTGTCGTCGCGCGAGAAGACCTCGAAGAAGCGCGCCTCCGGAAAGCCCAGCGCGGAGCCGAGCGCCGGCAGCTCCTTCCGGCGGATCGCGAACGACCACTCGAAGCCCGGCGCGTCCCGGCAGGCGTCGTCCTCGACCGGGACGAGATCCGGCGACTCCTCGTCGTCCCAGACGTCGCGCGGGCGGGTGGTCTTCCCGCCGCAGACGGCATGGAATGGCGCCGCGATGACGCGCCCCTTCTGGACGAGAACGAGGTCGCGGGTCGCCTCGCTCGCGGCGCGCGTCTCCTCCGTCGCGGCCTCGCGGCCTCGGAAGACCTGGCAGTGGTCGCGTCGCAGAGGTCGGCACCCTCGTCGCGGTGGCGCTCCCGCCTCGCCAGTGCATAGGACCGGGCGGCGACCGCCTGCGCCTCGAGGGCGGCCGCCGGCGCCCGGCGGCCGATCTCTCCCGGCAGGACTGCGGCAACGTAGTCGTCGAGCGCGACGTCCTCGACGCGGCCGCTGTTCGTCCGGAGGATGAGAAGCTGCGTGGCGGCGGCGGCGCGCGCCGCGGCGCGGGCCGCGGCGAGAGGCGAAACGAGGAAGGCCGCCGAGAAGGCCAGGAATCGCCGTCGCGTCACGCCGCCCGATTGTAGACTTGCCGCCTCCCCGAATGAGCGCCCGCCCCACGGCTCTCGCCCGCCGGCTCGGCCCGTTCGACGCCGCCATGATCGTCATGGGGGGGATGGTGGGCGCGGGGATCTTCGTCAACCCGGCGGTCGTCGCACGCGAGGTGCCGTCGGAGGTCCTGAGCCTCCTCGCCTGGGCGACCGGAGGTGTCATCGCGCTTCTCGGCGCCTTCCTTTACGCCGAGCTCGCCGAACGGCTCCCTGAGGCCGGCGGCCAGTACGCGTACCTGCGCGAGGCATGGCACCCGCTTCTCGGCTTCCTCTATGGCTGGACGCTCCTCCTCGTGACCGGGAGTGGCGGCCAGGCTGCGGTCGCGATGACGTTCGCCCGATACCTCCGGGTCCTGACGGGACTCTCCGTCCCGGAGAGCGCGGTCGCGGTGGCGACGCTCGCGGCGGTCGCCGCCGTCAACCTCGTCGGCGTCCGAGCCGGCGGGACGCTTCAGTCGGCGCTCATGGTGACCAAGGCGGCCGCCATCGCGCTCCTCGTCTTCGCAGGGCTCTTCCTGGCGCCGGCGTCCGCCGGCGCCCCGGCCCCCTTCGCGCCCGCGGCCGGCGGCCTCGTCGCCGCGTTCGGCGCGGCGCTCGTCCCGGTCTTCTTCGCGTACGGGGGCTACCAGAACACCGGCTTCGCGGCCGAGGAGCTCCGGGACCCGGAGCGGGACCTCCCCCGCGGCCTCCTCTGGGGCGTCGCCGGCGTGATCCTCCTCTACGTCTCCGTCGGCTGGGTCTCGGTCCGCGTCCTCGGTCCGGCGGGCCTCGCGGCGACCGGGACGCCCGCCTCCGACGTGATGACGCGCGCGCTGGGACCGCTCGGCGGACGGCTGATCGCGCTCGGCATCGCGGTCTCGACGCTCGGCTTTCTCTCGCACGGCGTCCTGACGCTGCCGCGCGCCTATTTCGCCATGGCGCGCGATGGCGTCTTCTTCCGGAAGGTCGCCACGCTGACGCCCCGCACCCGCGTCCCCGCCTTCGCGATCCTCGCGCAGGCGGCCGTCGCCTCGGCGCTCGCCCTCTCGGGAAGGTACGAGCAGATCCTCGGCTTCGTCATGTCGGTCGACGTCCTCTTCTTCGCGGCGACCGGCGGGGCGCTCTTCGTCTTCCGGCGCCGGGGCGGGGCGACCCCGCGTGTGACGATGCCCGGCCACCCGGCGACGACGCTCGTCTTCATCGCGGCCTGCCTCGCGGTCGCGGCGAGCGCCTGGCTGCGTTACCCGCTGAACTCGGCCGCCGGGCTCGGCATCCTCCTCTCCGGCGTCCCGGCGTATCTTCTCTGGACGAGGACGAAATGACCCGCGCCACGTCGTCTCCCTACATGGAGTGGGCCAAGACGAAGAAGGCGGCCCGCTTCAACCTGGCGCGGAGCGGCGTCCCCGACCAGCCTCTCGCGGTCCTCGACGCCACGCTCGCCGACGTCGAGATCGACGGCGGCGGGGCCTACGGCTGGTCGCCGCTCCTCTCGGCCCTCGGAGCGCACCTCGGCGTCCCGGCGGACGAGATCGTCCACCTCCCTGGCACGTCGATGGCGAACTTCGTCGCCCTGGCGGGGCTCCTCGGGCCCGGAGACGACGTCCTGATCGAGCGGCCCGGCTACGAGCTCCTCGTCTCGGCAGCGCGCTTCCTCGGCGCGAACGTCGTCCGGTTCGACCGCCGCTTCGAGGAGGGCTTCGCGGTCGACCCCGGGGCCGTCGCCCGCGCGATGACGCCGAAGACGAAGGTCGTCGTCCTGACGAACCTCCACAACCCGTCGAGCGCGCGGATTCCCGACGCCGACGCCTACACCCCGTCGGCTCCCTCGCCCGCGAGGCCGGCGCGCGCGTCCTCGTCGACGAGGTCTACCTCGAGGCGCTCTACGAGACGCCGACGCCGACCGCGCGGCGCCTCGGCCCCGAGTTCGTCGTCACGTCGAGCCTGACGAAGGCGTGGGGCTTCTCCGGCCTTCGCTGCGGCTGGATCGCCGCGGAGCCCGACCTCGCGCGCCGCTTCGCGCGTCTGAACGACCTCTTCGGCGTCGTTCACGCCCGCCCGGCGGAGACGCTGTCGCTCCGCGCGCTCTCGCGCCTTCCCGCCCTCGCGCCCGGCCACCGGGAGCTCCTCGCGGCGAACCGGGCCGTCTTCCGCGAGTTCCTCGCGGGGAGAACCGACCTCGAGGCGCTCGTCCCGCCCGACGGGACGGTCGTCTTCCCGCGGCGGAAGCGCGGCGGCTCGGACGCGCTCTGCCGGCTCCTACGCGAGAGCTACGACACGACGGTCGTGCCCGGGGAGTTCTTCGAGGATCCGCGCGCCTTCCGCGTCGCCCTCTCGATCCCGACGGACGAGCTTCGCGAGGGGCTCGCGCGCCTCGGGAAAGCCCTCGACGACCTCTCCCGCTAGGCCCGGTCGACGCGGACCGGATGGTCCACGGCGGCTGCCGCGCAGCGTCGCGACGGCGTGCGGGAGGAGGGACGCGACGGCGTCGAGGCACTCGACCGCGCCCGACGGAGAACCGGGGAGGTTCACGATCAGCGTCCGGCCGCGGACGACGGCGGTCTGCCGCGACAGGCTCGCCGCCGGAAACGCGGCGCGGGTCGCCGCGCGCATCGCCTCGCCCAGCCCCGGCACCTCGTAGTCGCCCGCCGCGAGCGTCGCCTGCGGCGTGACGTCGCGCGGGGAGAGGCCGGTGCCCCCCGTCGTCAGGACGAGGTCGGCGGAGTCCGTGTCGGCGAGGCGCGAGATCTCCCGCTCGATCTCCCGACGTTCGTCCGGAATCACCTTCGATTCGACGATGTCGGCGTCCGGGAGAAGGCGCTGCGCCGCGCCCGCGCACCGCCGGCCCGCCCCGGTCCTCCCGCTCGCCGCGAAAGGAGCGGTCGGAGACCGTCAGGACGGCAACCCGCAGCGCGCTACCCCCCGATCTCGGACATGTTCCGCGCGTGGAGCGGGAGCGCGTTCTTCTGCATCCCGACGAACATCGGGTGGCGCTCCTCCTTGACCGCCGCCGCGCGCTCGATCAGCGCCGCGAGGTCGGCGTCGCTCGCGCCCGGCGCGCATCGGCCGGAGCAGGTCGACGTCGTTGTGCCCGAAGAGGCACCCCTTCAGGAAGCCGTCCTGCGTCAGGCCGCATCCGGTTGCAGGTGTCGCAGAAGCGGTCGGAGATCGGCGTGATGAAGC
Organism: uncultured Acidobacteriota bacterium; assembly: GCA_963821435.1. GTDB lineage: Bacteria > Acidobacteriota > Thermoanaerobaculia > UBA5066 > UBA5066 > DAOMFB01. Next base: position 170,305 of record CAWGDR010000009.1, on the reverse strand, counting down.
CGATCGTCCCGCGGTGCGCGCCCCACGGCCGGACCGGACGCTGTATTCGTCGGCCGGCCCGGCCACGATCGACTTCTCGAGCGGCGTCAGGACGTAGCCCGCGGCGACGAGGAGGTCGCGGACCTCCGTCCACCCCATCCAGTCGGTCTCCTTCCAGTCGTTGTTCCCGAACGGCATGAACTCGATGAACCGGACGCCGAGCGCCTTCTCCCGGGTCATCTCCGCGAGTCGCAGGATCTGGTCGTCGTTGAACCCGCGGATGACGACGGAGTTGATCTTCACCGAGTCGAACGGAAGGGTGAGCGCGAGATCGATCGACTCGGAGGACCGGCGCGACGTGGTCCCGCCGCGTCAGCTTCTGGAAGTGCTCGGCCTCGGCGGCGTCGAGCGAGACGTTCACCTTCGTCAGGCCGGCGGCGAGGAGGTCGTGCGCCATCCGCGGGAAGAGGACGCCGTTCGTCGAGAGGGCGATCCCCGACGGGAAGCCGATCGCCGCGAGGTCGCCGACGATGCCGACGAGGTCGGGGCGCGTCGTCGGCTCGCCCCCCGTGATCCGGATCTTCGAGACGCCGAACGACGCGAGGAGCCGCGCGGCGCGCCGGATCTCCTCGCGCGTCATCAGGTGCGGGAGGGGCCGGAACTTCTGGTCCTCCGGCATGCAGTAGACGCACCGGAGGTTGCAGCGGTCGGTGACGGAGATCCGGACGTACGTGATCGTCCTGCCGTGGCCGTCGACCAGCGTCCGCGCCATCCTCCCGCCTCCGTTGAGATGTTATCTCACGAGCCGGGCCCGGAATAGACTCCGCTCATGGTCCTGCCGAAAGTCCGCGGCACCTTCCGGGCCGTCGCGGCGACGGTCGTCCCGGAGACGGGCGGCTCGACGCGGCGGGCTGGGACGAGCTGGAGCGGCTCGTCGAGAAGACGCTCGAGCCGCGCGACGAGGCCGTGAAGCGCCAGCTGGGGCTCCTCTTCCGGGTGATCGAGCTGCTGCCGCTCCTCCGCTTCGGGCGGCCGTTCACGAAGCTCGGCGCCGCCGAGCGGACGCGGTTCCTCGCGGCGCTGGAGGACGCGCCGCTCCTCCTCCTCCGGCGCGGCTTCTGGGGGCTCCGGACGCTCGTCTACCTCGGCTACTACGCGCGGCCGGAAGCGGGCCGCGGCGATCGGGTACGCCGCCGACCCGCGAGGGGCTGGGAGGCGCGGAGCAGGGCCTGACGGCATGATCGAGAAGAGCTACGACGTCGTCATCGTCGGGTCGGGCGCCGGGGGCGGGACCGTCGCCGCAGGGGCTCGGGCCGCTCGCGCGGGCGGGCTACCGCGTCCTCGTCGTCGAACAGGGGCCGCGCCTCCTCGACGGCGAGTTCACGGGGCGCGAGGTCGACATGGCCGACGCGCTCTACGAGGACGGCGGCGGCTTCCTCACGGCCGACGGCACGATGACGCTCGCGTTCGGCCGCGCCTGGGGCGGCTCGACGGTCGTCTACACGGGGACGTCGCTGATCGCGCCCGAGCGGGTCCTCCGCGGCTGGGACGTCCCGGGACTCGCGCACGCGGACGTGGAGAGGCGCTCGCGGAAGTTCATGGGCGAGAACAACGTCCACCTCCTCCCCCCGGAGCTGATCAACGACAACAACCGCCTCTTCGTCGAGGGGTGCGAGAAGGCCGGCTTCCACGCCGAGCAGTTCCCGCTGAACCTCAAGGGGTGCCTCGGCTCGAGCCTCTGCAACCTCGGCTGCCCGAACGGGGCGAAGCAGGGGACGCACGCGCGTCCAGCTCCCGGCGCGCCGAGAAGGACGGCGTCGAGACCGTCACCCGCGCGGAGGCCGTGCGACTCGAGGAGCGGCGCGTCGTCGTCCGCGTCGCAGCGAAGGAGCCCGGGACGAAGGGGGCGCCGTCCGAGTGGGCGCCCGGCGACTACGTCCTGAACGCGAAGGCGGTCGTCGTCGCGGGCGGGGCCGTCGGTTCCTCCGCGCTCCTTCTCCGGTCCGGCTTCGGCTCGAGGCTCCCCCGCCTCGGGGAGGGCTTCACCTGCCATCCGGCGCACATCCTCGTCGGCGAGCACGACCGCCCGATCACGAACGACGTCGGCCACCCCAAGAGCTACTTCCTCGACCGCGCCGTCGAGGAGGGGTTCCTCCTCGAGACCTGCATGTACTTCCCCTTCACGACGGCCAAGAACCTCACGGGCTTCGGCGCGCCCCACAGCGCGCTGATGCGGGCCTTCCCGCGGCTCCAGATGATCCTGGTCCTCGCCTGCGACAAGGCGGTTCCCGGAAACCGCGTCGCCGTCGACGCCCAGGGGAAGCCCGTCGTCCACTACACGTTCACGCGCGAGACGGTCGCGGCCCTCGTGCGGGCCACGCGCGCGGCCGCGCGGATCTTCTTCGCGGCCGGGGCGCGGCGCGTCCACGCCCCCTCGGCGAACCCGCCGCTCCTCGTCGCGCGAGGACGCCGGGGCGATCGACACGAGGATCCACGAGCGGCACTTCAAGGCCGGGAAGATCTCCGTCTCGGCGGCGCACCTGATGGGGGGCTGCGGCATGGGCCGCGGGCCGTCCGACTCCGTCACCGACTCGTTCGGGCGGGTCCACGGGGTCCCGTGGCTCTTCGTCGCCGACTCGAGCCTCTTCCCGGACTCGCTCGAGATCAACCCCTACCTGACGATCATGGCGCTCGCCGACCGGACGGCCGAGAGGATCCGCGAGGAGGCCGGGACGCTCCTCGGCGCGCCGGGAGCCGCGCGGTGACGGCGAAGAGGACGGGGGCCGAGCTCGTCGTCCGGGCGCTGGAGGACGAGGGGATCGCCCTCGCGTTCGGCATCCCGGGGACCCACAACATCGAGCTCTACGACGCGCTCGCGGCGTCGACGTCCGTGCGCGCCGTCCTCGTCACCGACGAGCAGAGCGCGTCGTTCATGGCCGACGCGGCCTTCCGCGCGTCCGGGCGGCTCGCCTGCGTCAACGTCGTCCCGGGGGCGGGCCTGACGCATGCGATGTCGGGGATCGCCGAGGCCTTCATGGACGGGATCCCGATGCTCGTCCTCGGCTGCGGGATCCGGCGCGACACGGGAAAGGCGTACCAGCTGCACGACGTCGACCAGGCCGCCCTCGTCCGGCCCGTCACGAAGGCGCAGCTCCGCCCCTCGGCCGGCGGCGAGCTCTACGGGACGGTCCGGAAGGCCTGCCGCCTCGCGCGCGAGGGGACGCCCGGACCGGTCTTCGTCGAGGTCCCCGCCGACCAGTACCTCTTCCGACACGACGACTTTCCCGGCGACGTGGCCGGCGCCCGCGCGGCCTGCCCGCGCCGCCGGCGGAGGCCGTCGCGGAGGCGGCGCGGACTTCTCGGCGAGGCGAAGCGTCCGCTCCTCTACCTCGGGCTCGGCGCGGCCGGGGCCGGCGCGACGCTCGTCGCCCTCGCCGAGAAGCTCGAGGCCCCCGTCTCGACGACGTTCCAGGGCAAGGGGGTCTTCCCGGAGTCGCACCCGCTCTGGCTCTGGCCCGGCTTCGGCGACGCGGCGCCCTCCTTCGCGACGGAACGTCGCCGCCTCGTGCGACGCGACGCTCGCGATCGGCTGCCGGTTCGGCGAGGTCGCGACGGGAAGCTACGGACTCACCCCTCCCGGGACGCTGATCCACGTCGACATCGACCCGTCGGTGCCCGGGCCGGAACTACGCGGCCGACCTCGCGATCGCCGCCGACGCCGCGGCGTTCGTCGACGGCTCTCCTTCCGCGGGCTCCGGACGCCGGGGCCGCGACGAGGCCCTTCGGCAGCGCCTCGCCGAGGGACACGCGGCGGTGGACCGCGAGCGGTCCTCGCTCCTTCGGGCCGGAAGGGTCTCGCCCGCACCTCCTCCTCCGGGAGCTGCAGGCGACCTTCGGCCCGGAGACGGTCTTCACGACCGACAGCGGGAACGGGACGTTCCTCGCGGTCGAGGGGCTGAGGCTCGAGAGGCCGGGCCGCCTCCTTGCGCCGGTCGACTACTCGTGCATGGGGTACGCGGTCCCCGCGGCGCTCGGCGCGAAGCTCGCGTGCCCCGGGGCCCCGGTCGTCTCGCTCGCCGGAGACGGCGCGTTCCTGATGACGGGCCTCGAGCTCCTGACGGCCGCGCAGAACGGGCTCGGCGTCGCCGTCTTCGTCCTCCGCGACCGGGAGCTGGCGCAGATCGCGCAGTTCCAGAGCACGGCGCTCGGCCGGAAGACGGCGAGCGAGCTCCCCGACTACGACCTCGCGGGCCTCGCGCGCTCCCTCGGCGTCGAGGCGCTCACGCTCGCGGACGACGCCGGCATCCCGGAGGTCGTCGCACGCGCGAAGGAGATCGCGAGCGAAGGGCGGCCGGTCCTCGTCGACACGGCGATCGACTACTCCCGGAAGACCTACTTCACGCGCGGCGTCGTCCGGACCAACTTCGGGCGGCTGCCGTGGGGCGATCGCCTCCGTTTCGTCGTCCGCGCTCTCGGGAGGAAGGTCCATGGAAGGGTCTGAGCCGGCGGGCCGGAGATCAGCGCCGCCGCCAGGTCCCGCTCTTCCCGCCGCTTTTCGCGACGAGCTCGACGCGCTCGATCCGGATCCCCTTGTCGGCCCCCTTGCACATGTCGTAGAGCGCGAGGGCGGACGCCGAGGCGGCGACGAGCGCTTCCATCTCGTAGCCGGTCTTCGCCGTCCCCGTCACCTCGACCGAGATCTCGACCGAGCGCGCGCGCGGGTTCCGCCCGAGCGTCACCGAGACGCGCGTCGAACGCGACCGGATGACAGAGCGGAATCCACTCCGCCGTCCGCTTCGCGGCCTGGATCCCGGCGAGGCGGGAGACGGCGAGGGCGTCCCCCTTCCGGTTCTCGCTCGCGTCGAGGGCGCGGAACGCCTTCGGGCCGAGGACGACGACCGCCCGCGCCGCGGCCGTGCGATAGCGTCGGCCGCTTCGCCGAGACGTCGACCATCCGCGCGGCCCCCTTACGGTCGAGGTGCGTCAGCCGCTTCGCTCTCAAGCGCCTCGTAGTCCTCCGGCGTGTTGACGTTGAAGAAGCTCGAGGGGGCGCCGCCCGGCAGGCAGGCCGTCTCCTCTTCCGGAATCAGCACCGCGCCGAGCGCGGTCAGCGCGTCCCGTGGAGAGAGTAGTCGCCGGCCGCGAGGCGCCCCGTCAGCGGGACGAGCGCGCTCTTCCGCCAGACGGCGCAAAGCGGCTGCGGGTGGCCGCCCGAGACCGGCACGATCGCCGGGGCCGGAATCGCGTCCGCCACCTCGAGAAGCGCCGACAGGAACTCCTACGGGCAGCGCGGGAGGTCGGCGGCGAGGACGAGGTTCGTCTCCTCGGGGCTCCACGAGAGGCGCGGCGACGACCCCGAACGCGGCCGCGGCCGGCGCGGCGCCGTCCTCGACGAACGGGAAGGGCCCGCCGTTGAACGCGCCCCGTCTCCTTCCCGACGAGCGCCGCGCGGCCGCAGACGAAGGCCAGCTTCTCCGCCTGCCAGAGCGCCATCGGGCGGCCCCGGTAGGGCAGCAGCGTCTTGTCGCGCCCCATCCTCTCGGAGCGACCGCCCACGAGCACGAAGCCGAACGCCATCGCTCGTGAGATCGTACTCTGCCGCCGTGATCAGCGTGATCGTCCCCCTGCGCGGCGAGCCCTCCGGTGCCGTCCGGAGCGCGCTGCGCCCTCGCGGGTCCCGGCGTCGAGGTGCTCCTGGCCGGGGGGGAGGGCCCGCGCGGCACCCGCCTCGCCGCCACCGCGGCCCGGGCCTCGGGAAGTGTCCTCCTCTTCCTCCACGCCGACACGGCCCTGCCCGCCGGATGGGCGGACGCCGTCGACGCGGGCGATCGCGGCGGGAGCCGTCGGAGGCGCGTTCCGGCTCGGATTCTCGGGCGGAGATCTCCGTATGAAGTGGGTGGCGTTCTGGGCCAACCTCCGGACGGTCTGGACGCGCGCCCCGTACGGGGATCAGGCGCCCTTCGTCCGGCGCGACATCTACGAGCGGCTCTGGCGGGCACAAGCCCTGGCCCCTCCTCGAGGACCTCGAGTTCGGCGAGCGGCTCCGCGCGGCCGGGAAGGTCGTGCTCCTTTCACCGGCCGTCCGCACCTCGCCCCGCCGCTATCTCGCGCGCGGCGTCGCCCGGACGATTCTCCTGAACTGGTCGATCCTCCGCCGCTGGCGGCGCGGGGAGAGGCCGGAGGAGCTCGCCCGCCTCTACCGGGCTTGAGCTGGCGGCGTGAGCGACAGCGCGGGCTTCACCTGCCCCCGGTGGCAGGTCGTGCAGCTCACCGCCGGGTTCGGCCCCTTGAGCCCCTCGATCTTCTTGAGGTACTGCTCGGTGATCGCCTTGGTCATCGCCATCATCTCGCGGGCGATCTTCTTCGTCGCATCCTCGTCGCTCTCCCACTTTCCCGGGCACATGGCAGTGCGTGCACGAGACGCCGAGCGCGGGGCCGAAGCCCATCTCCATCACCCGGACCAGCCGCTCCGCCGGCATCCCCTTCATCACCTGGATGTTCTTGAAGACCGTCTCGGCCGGCTGCTGCTCCTTCCCGGCGATCTCCTTCCTCACCTCGGCGGCGTATTTCGCGCGCTCCGCGGCCACCTCGGCGGGAGTGGCGGTGGCGGCGGCCGGCGGGGCCGCAGTCGCCGTCCCGGGCGGCGCGGCCTGCGGAGCCGGCTGGCCGGGCGCCCGGAAGGAGAAGCGCGAGAACGGCACAGGTGATTCCGAGCGCGATTCGATTCATGGTTCCCCCTGTTCGTTTCGGCTGGCGTGAAGCCCAGGATCGGCCCGACCGATTTCCGGTACAGGCGCTCCGAGTGCCCGGCGACGAGGTAGTCCGCGAGCTCCCCGACGAAGGCGTACCCCAGCCTCTCGTAGAGCCTCCGCGCCCCGGGATTGAACGACGAGACGCAGAGGAAAACGTTCGGGCTCTCGCGAAAGACGCGGCGCTCGGCGAACGCCATGAGGGCCGACCCGACGCCGCGCCCGCGGAAGGCCGGCGCCGCGCAGACCGTCTGCACGTAGCCGACGAAGGCGCCCTTCATGTTCAGGATCAGGAACCCGGCGATGTCGGCGCCCGCGAGCGCCACGTAACGCTCCTTCGACTCGTCGCGGAGAATCCTGAGCGAGGCGGCGAAGTCCCTCCTCAGCGTGACCCACGGCTCCGACGCCGCCATGATCCTCGCGCAGGCCTCCGCCTCGGCGTCGTTCGCGAGCGGGCGGATCGCGAGGGCGGGCGGCGGCGTGGCGGCGTCTCCCCGTCCGGCCCGGCTCAGACCAGCTTGAGGAGGTGGCCCATCTTGGCCTTCTTCGTCGCCAGGTAGTCGCGCGTCCTGTCGGTCGGCGGGATCTCGAGCGGCACGCGCTCGACGATCTCGAGGCCGTAGCCGTCGATCGCGACGTACTTCGAGGGGTTGTTCGTCATCAGCTTCATCCGGCGGACGCCGAGGTCGCGGAGGATCTGGCAGCCGATGCCGTAGTCGCGGACGTCGGGCGCGAAGCCGAGCTTCTCGTTCGCCGCGACGGTGTCGAGCCCCTGCTCCTGCAGCTCGTACGCCCGGAGCTTGTTGAAGAGGCCGATGCCGCGCCCCTCCTGGAGGAGGTAGAGCAGCACGCCCTTTCCGTCGGTCGAGATCATCTCGAGCGCCTTCTCGAGCTGGGCGCCGCAGTCGCAGCGCGCCGACCCGAAGATGTCGCCGGTGAGGCAGGCCGAGTGGACGCGGACGAGGACGGAGTCGTTCTCCTCCCACGTCCCCTTCACGAGCGCGAGGTGCTCCTCGTTCGTCACCTCGGATCGGTAGGCGACGGCCATGAAGTCGCCGAAGCGGGTCGGAAGGTGCGGCGCCGCGACGCGCGTCACGAGCCGCTCCGTGCGCATCCGGTGGCGGATGATGTCGGCGACCGAGACGATCGGGATCCCCTGCCGCGACGAGACCTGCAGGAGGTCGGGAACACGGGCCATCGTCCCGTCCTCGTTCATGATCTCGCAGATGACCGCGGCGGGAGTGAGCCCGGCGATCCGGGCGAGGTCGACCGAGGCCTCCGTCTGCCCGGCGCGCTTCAGGACGCCCCCCTTCCGCGCGCGGAGCGGGAAGGTGTGTCCGGGCCGGAGAAGGTCGAACGGCTTCGTCTTCGGGTCGATGAGCGTCTTCACGGTGACGGCGCGGTCCGCGGCCGAGATGCCCGTGGTCGTCTTCCCGCGCGCCTCGACGGAGACCGTGAAGGCCGTGCCGTAATTCGACGTGTTCTGCTCGACCATCGGGTGGAGCTGCAGCTCGTCGCAGCGCTCCTCGGTCAGGGAGACGCAGATGAGCCCGCGGCCCTCGCGGGCCATGAAATTGACGGCCTCGGGGCTGACGAAGTCCGCCGCGAGGCAGAGGTCTCCCTCGTTCTCCCGGTCCTCGTCGTCCACGATGATGACGAACTTCCCCCGGGAAAAGGCGGCGGCGGCTTCGACGACGGAGACGAATCCCACGGAATCCCCTCGGCAGAAGAGTCGGGGGTCGAGCCCCCGCGGGCGTCAATTGTAGCGGGGAGCGGCGGAGGGGTCGGCGAACTTGAGCGCGGGGAGCGTCGTGTCGGAGAGGACGGAGCGTTTGCCGACTTCCCGGATGAGCGTCTTCACGAACGCCTCGAACTGGCCCGCCGCGGGCAGGAAGGCGCGCGGCGGCCGCTCCCGCGAGAAGCCCGCCAGGAACCGCTCGAAGAGGGACCAGTCCTTGAACATCAGGTGGCGCATCGAGCCGCGACGGAAGGCCTCGAGCTCCGTCACGAGCGCCGCGAGCCCTTTCCGGTCGGGCATCCTCACGAACGCGTTCGTCGTCCGGGCGAGGAGCGCGAGGTCCTCCCGGAGCCGGAGGCTCTGGTCGCGCCTCGTCCGGTAGTCGGGGAAGAGGGCGCGGCCGTCCACGTCCGACGAGAAGGTCTCGGCGAGGCCGATGATCGTCTGCTGGAAGAGGTCTCGGAGAAGGCCGGCGGCGTCCTCGAGGCGCGTCAGGATGAGCGCCGGGTCCTTCATCAGGACGACGTCCACCAGCTCGACCTCCATCACCTTCCGGACCTCCTCCTCCTGCGCGTGGAGGATCCGCTCGAGCCCCTCGGCCGAGGGCGTCTCCCCCGCGACCCGCGGGAGGAGGCGCTTCCGGATGAACTCGCAGACGCCGTCGCTCTCGCCGCGGAGCAGGCTGAAGATCAGGAGAGCGCGCTTCCGCGTCGCGGGCGAGCCGATCGTCGCGCGGGCCATCTCGACGTAGCGGAGCGCCTTGAAGAGCTGGACGAAGAGGGCCGCGAGCGCCCCCTTCTGGGCCGGGTCGAGGAGCGTCGCGAGGACCCGCTGGAGCGACTGCTTCGAGTCGCGGTCCAGGACGGGCCTCAGGTTCTCGTTGAAGAGGATCCCGAGGTTCGGATCCGCCTTCAGCGTCCCGATGACGATCCGCCCGAGCGACAGGTAGGTCTGGAGAGGCAGGAACGGCGCCTTCGCGAGCTCGTCCAGGATCTTCGAGAAGTCGTCGAGCTTCTCGACGACGAGCGCCAGCTCCGCCTCGGCGCCGGCACGCCGGCGGGCGGGCGGGGCCGAGGACGGGGCGCGCCCGACCTGGCTGTCGAGGTAGAGGAGGAACGACGCGAGGTCCTCCTTTCCCTCGCCGAGGAGGTGCGTCGTCAGGAGCGCCATGTGGTTCACGCCGGCCCGGAGGGCGGCGACCTCCTCGACGTAGTTCTTGAGAGACGCGTGCGACCGCTCGAACGGGGAGAGCGGCAGGAAGTCGATCGTGAAGAACCGCTCCATCCCCTTCAGCCACATCTCCATCTCGAACAGGTAGTCGTACTTCATCCTGTTGGAGAAGAGGGCGGACGTCTCGAGGACCGTGAAACGGGGCATCTGTCGATATTTTACGCCCCGGGGCCGGTCAGAACGCGTAACCGACGCTGAAGTTGACGACGCCGAGGGACTCGTAGGGCTTCTTGTCGAGCTTGACGCCGTACTCGAGGCGGACGGGGCCGACCGGCGTCAGGTACTGGAGGCCGGCGCCGGCGCCGGGGCGGATCTGGGAGAGCTTCGATGCGCCGGTAGTCGGCCCAGACCTGCCCGGCGTCGAAGAAGAAGGTCATCCCGAAGTCTCCCGCCACGCGGAGCCGCCACTCGGCGTTGAACAGCATCATGAAGTTGCCGCCGTAGCCGACGGCGGGGCTCTGGGTGATGTCCAGCGTCTGGCCCGGGATCCCGAGGGCGTCCTGGATGAAGGCACGGTGCGTCGTCCGGCCGCCGAGGAAGAGCCGCTCGGGGATCGGAATCCGGAGGTTGGGCAGGTTCGGGTCGCAGGGGTTGTTCTCGCTGACGACGCAGGCCCCGAGCGGCTGGATGGCGCCCGTCCGGAACGCGAAGGCGAAGACCGAGTCGCCCCACGGCCGGTAGTACGAGGCGAGGAGCGTGGCGCGCAGGAAATTGGCTTCGGCCTTGAACAGGGGGAAGGCCCACTTCATGTCGCCCGTGACGAGAAAGCCCGACCGCGGGTTGATCGGGTCGTTCCGGCGATCCCACGAGATCCCGGGACCGAGCGACGAGATCAGGTTCTTCTGGTTCACCCGCTGTTCGGGGCCGAGGCCGGGGTCCTGCGACGGCTGGACCAGCTCGTACTGGTAGCGGAGCGACATCCGGACGTGCTCCGAGAGCGGCTTGATCGTGTCGAGGTAGGCGCCGGCGCGCTTCACCTCGTACCCCGGCTGGAAGTCGTTGCCGACGAGCGCCGTGAAGGTCAGCGGCATCTTCGAGTCGAGAATGGAGGGCTCGCGGACGACGAGGTAGGCGCGCGTCTCGATCCGGGACCAGCGGACCTCGCCGCTCGCGATGATCGCCCGTCCGAAGAGGTTGTTGTACGACACGCCCAGCGAAAGCCGCGGCGAGAAGGCCCGGCTCCGCCCGGACTGGTACTCGGCGCCGACGCCGTAGATCAAGCTCCACGGCTTCCCCTCGATCACCGAGATGACGACGCTCCGCGACTTCGTCTCGGGATCGGTCGGGAAATAGGTCGTGTCGACGCGGGAGAAGACGCCGAGCCGGTCGAGGTTCCGGCCGCTCTCGAGGAGCTTCGCCGGGTCGAACGGCTCGCCTTCCTTGTGCGCCAGCATCCGCTCGAGGACCGAGAGGCGGGTCTTCCGGAAGCCGCGGAGGATCGTCTTCCCGAACGTGACCGGCTCCCCCTCGAAAATGGAGAACGCGACGTCCGCCGGCCGGCCGGTCCCCGTCTCCTCGGCCCCGGTCTTCACGGCCGCGTCGATCCGCGCGTCGACGAACCCCTTCGCCTGGTAACGGCCGCCGATCGTCGAGACGTCGGCATTGACGGTGGCGTCGTCGAACGGGCGGCCGGGGATCGTCTCGAGGCCCTTGGCGAGCTCCGCCTCGGTCAGCTTCGCCTCGCCCGTGAACGTCCGCTTGTCGACCGTGTACCGGGGCCCCTCGTCGATGCGGAAGGTGACGTCGAGCGTGAACGGGCGCCTCCCGTCCGTCACCTCGGGCCGCGCGACCTTCGCATCGCGGTACCCCTTCGACCGGTAGAGGCCGGTCACGGCCTCCGCGTCGTCCTTCAGGTCGGCGTCGACGAGGCGGCCCTTGGCGAGGAGGCCCGGCTTCGAAGTGGCGATCGCCCGCCGCACCTCGGAGACCTTGAGCGCGTGAACCCCGACGATCCGGACGCGGCCGACCGCCCAGCGCGCACCCTTCACGATCGTGAACGTCACCGTGTCCTCGCCGGTCCCGGTCTCGAACGCCAGCTCGACCTGCGCCTTCGCGTAGCCCTGTTCCTGGTAGGTCTGGAGGAGCGCGTCCCGGAAAGCCCGAACCGCTTCCTCGTCGGTCGGATCCCCCTTCGCCCAGGGCGACAGCGGGTGGCCCCTCACGTCGGATTCCGGCGCGCCGACGACCCGGAGGATGACCCGGGGTCCGACGAAGACCCCGTACTTCGCGTGCGCCTCGTTCGCGGCGGCGTCGTAGCGGGCGCCTTCGAACCGGACCTCGGCCCTGGCGAACCCCGATTTCCGCAGGCGGTCCGCGTACCGGTCCGCATCCGCCCGCGCCCGCGACTCCCGCCACGCCGATCCGGGCTTGATCCGGACGGCCTTGGCGAGCTCGCCGCGCAGCGCGTCCTCCAGCTTGCCGCTCCAGTCGGGCGCCCCCACGATTGCGCGGCGACCCGGCGCGACCTCCACGCGGACGTCGACGGCGTTGCCTTCCTCCTCGCCGGTCACCTCCACCGACACGGCCGCCTCGAAGTACCCGCGCGAGCGCAGGTGCTGTCGAAGGGTCTCCTCGATCGGAGCGGCCGCGTCGACGGTCCAGGTGTCAGCGACCTCGAGCCCGATCAGGTCGCGAATCCGGGCCCGTTCGGGGAGGTGCGCGCCGACGAGATCGAGGCTGCGGATCCGCGGCGCCGCCGCGAAGCGGATCACGACCAGGACGCCGGACGCCGACGGCGCGGCTTCGATCGAGAGGTCGAGGAAGAGCCGGGTCGCGAACAGGTTCCGGAGGCTGGACCGGACCGCCGTCTCTGTCAGGGTCTTCCCGGGCGCGAGGTCCGTGAGGCGCGTCCACCGGTCCGGGTCGCCGGGCACGTCCCCGGCGAACGAGAGGCCGCCGATCCGGGATCCCCAGAGGCCGCCGCCGGGAGGAAGATCCGCGGCCGCCCGGCCGCTCACGGCAGCGACCAGGGCGAGAGGGAGGAGAAACCGCGTCATCTCAGGCGCTGCCGGAACTTCAGGTCGATCGAGTAGATGCCGTTCTCATCCTGCATCGCCTGCAGGAACGAATTGGGCGAGATCTGGTACTCGAGGGTGATGACCTGCTGCTGCCGCGAGTTCGACGACCCGAACTGGTAGGCGACGGTCGCCGAGAAGGCGCGCCCGAACGTCTTCCCGATCGTGACGCGCGGGCCGGTGAACGTCGAGCCGACGTAGTTCGGATCGATCTGCAGCCGGTCGAGGCGGAAGAACTCCTTCGTCCGGCTCGTGATCGCCGCCGTCGCGAGGCCGGTCAGGAGGTCGCGGGCGGCCTTGGCGACCGACTCGTCCGAAGACGGGTTCCCGGCGCCGGCGCCCCCCACCGCCGAGGCGGGAAGCGTCCCCGTGGCGAGCAGGGAGATGATCTGGGCCTCCGAGAGGAGCGGCTCCGAGGTGAAGCGCGGCGCCAGGCGCGTCGGCGTCCCGTCACGACGACCCGGACACGGTAGTCGCCCTGCGTCGTCCGGACCGTCGTCCGCGCGTCGACGTCGAAGAACGGCTCGATCTTCGAGGGATTCGAGAAGATGACCTTGCCGGAAGCGATCTCGTAGTTCAGGTCGCTCAGCTTCAGGCGGCCCCCTTCTTCGACGTCGAGCTGCCCGAACAGCACCGGGCGTCCGACGTTCCCCCGCAGGAGGAGGTCCCCCGAGAGCTTCAGCCTCGCGACGTTGTTCTTGACCTCGATCGAGCCCTTGGGCGCCACGAACCGGACGTCGAGCGCCACCGCGTCGAACGGGCCGCCGGTCGAGACCGAGGCCGAGCGCTTTCCCGAGAGGAGAAGCGACAGGTCGATGTTCAGGTCGGCGTCGTAGACGGTGTGATCGAGGACGATTTCGCCGCGGGCGCTCCGGATGGCCGAGTCCCCGTCGAGGCGGAGATCTCCGGAGAGCGTCGTCCTGAGGCCCGTCGCCGGCTGGAACCTGAGGGCCGAGAGGTGGAAGTTGGCGCGCAGGCCCGCGATCTTCGTCCCGTCGAGCGTCACGACGCCTCCCGCGTCGACCGTTCCGCCCGAGTACCGGAAGCGGACGTCGTCGGCCGTGACGCGCGCCGGCGACAGGTGGAGCGTCCCGGTGATCCCCTCGATCGCGGTTCCCTGTGCCGGCCGGACGTCGACCGCCTCGAGGACGACGCGGCCGGACACCTCCGGCTTTCCAGCGTTGCCGGCGACCTTGGCGTCGACGAGGAGCCGCCCGGAGAGAGCCGCCTCTCCGGCAAGAGGCGAGAGGAGGGCCGCGTCGATCGACGCGGAGAGGGTGAGATCGACCGGATAGGGCGCCTCGAGGCCGACGGAGGCCGAGAGGCTGGCCGACGACGGGACGGGCGGCCGCGTCTCGCCCGGCGCGAACTCCTGCTCGAGGTCGAGGCGCGGGAGGACGAGGCGGCCCTCCTCGACGCGGAAAGTCGTCGTCCGGGGGATCGTCAGCGAGCGGCCGTAGGCGGTCAGATGCGCCTCGCGGATCTCGCCGTCTCCCGCCCAGCCCTTGCCGCCCGCCTTCGGCCGGAACGCTGCGCCCAGGACGACCCGGCCGTCGAAACCGGCGTCGCCGGGGAGACCGAGCAGGCCCGCGAACGGGGCGAGGCTGGGTCGCGTCGAGCGTCACGTGGAGGCCCCCGCCCTGTCCGGGCAGGTCGGCCACGGCTTCCACCTTCCCGGCGCCCGGAACCTCGATCCGGCCGGTCCAGCCGCCCCGCGCGGCCTCGGCGGCGACGGCGATCGGACGGTCCTTTTCGCCGACCGGCCGTCCGTCGAGCGTGGCGCCGTCGACGGTTCCCCTCAGCGTCACGCCGGCCTCCTCCAGCGTCCCCTCGCCCGCAATCGTCGCGGTGATCCTGCCGCCGAGCGACGGGGCGGCGTCGGCCAGCTCCTTCAGCGCGCCGGCCGGAACGTTCTCGAGCGCGAGCGAGAACTCGTAGCCCTTGTCGTCGTAGCGGAACATCCCGTTGCCGGTCGCCCGGCCGCCGCCGAGGAACATCGTCGTCTCGGAAAGGCGGAGCCTGTCCCCTTCGAACGCGAGCGTCCCTTCGACGCGCTCCATCTTCTGGCCCCAGGCCTCCGCCGGCTCCCAGACGAGCGGGGCCCGGCCGCGGAGGGCCGGCGTGACGCCCGACAGCGGGAGTCGCCCGCTGACGCGCCCCCCGAGCGGCAGGTCGAAGTCGAGGAAGGTCATGAGGCGCTCGAGGGGCCAGTCGTCCATCTCGGCCGTGAAGTCCTCGAACCGGTAGTGCCCGCGGAGGGGTCCGCCCCAGCCGATCCGGCCTGAGAGCGACAGCTCCCCGCCGTCGTCGGACGCCGAAAAGCGCGACAGGCTCAGGACGTTCCGGTCGACGACGAAGCCCGCCTCCGTCGCTCCGAAGCGGGCGCCCTTGAGCGTGAGGTCGGCGACGTCGAAGGAGCCCTCGACGTGTGGATCGCCGAACGAGCGCGTCAGCCGCGCCTCGAAGCTCCCCGAGCCGCCGAGGCCGAGAGGTGGCGTGAGCGGCTCCTTCTGGATCGCCGCGTACCAGTTTTCGGCGACGCGCTGGACGTCGGCGAGGTCCCGGGCCTTCGCGGAGATCAGGAAGTCGGGCGTCCAGCTCCCGATCTCGAGGGAGCCGCCGAGCGAGAAGCGCGTTCCCGCGGCCGTCAAGAACGGCATCGCGTCGAACAGGATCTTCCCGTTGGAAACGAGAAGCGGCGCGCCTCCCGTCGTCGCCAGGGCGTGGCGCCCCTTCACGGCGGAGACCGCGCCGGTGTCCGGCGAGAGCCGCAGGGAGCCTGCCCCGTCCGCACGGGGCAGCCCCCCCTTCCCCCACGTCAGCGTCGCGTCGAGGTCCGCGCGGGCGAGGAGGCCCGTTCCGGGCAGCCCGAGGTCCGCGAAGAAGGACTCGAATCCGACGCCCCGCCCCTTGAGGAGGAGCCGGACCGGGACCGGCGGGTTCTTCAGACGCTCGACCCGGATCGTGGCCTCGAGCGTCCCCCCGGCATAGTCGGCCCGCGTCACGTGGGCGAGGAGGCCGCCCGAGTCGACGCGGAGGATTCCGTCCGCCGACATCGGGAACGGGCCGAAGCGGCCCTCGTCGAGCCGGAAGCTGGCGCGCGCGCGGAATCCGCCGGTCTCGAGCGTGCGGAAGAGCCCGCGGACGGCGAGCGGGCCGCGCATCGGGAGCTCGATCCCGAAGAGCGGCCCGAGCTCCTCGCCCCGCGTCTCGATCGAGACGAAGAGCTGGAGGGCCGGCTTCCTGAGGTTGTCGATCCCTCCCGACCCGTCGAGGGAGATCCGCGGGCCACGGAGATGGAACTCGCCCAGCTTCAGACGCCCCGGCATGAGCGTCGCCTTCACGCCGAACGCGCCCTCGATCGTCTCGTTCTCCGCGAGCTTCAGCCGCATCTTCCGGACCGAGAGCTCGAGGAACGTCCGCGCGCCAACGCTCTCGGGACGGGCGGTGAACGCCGCCTCGGCGAGGAGGACGTCCAGCTTCGCCGACCACTCCCGGAACCGGACCGTGGCCCGCTGGACGATCGCCTCCTCCAGCTGCACGTCGGGGCCGCTCCCTTCGCCCTCGGCTCCCTTCTTCCGGAGAAGGCCGGAGAAGTTGTCCGAGCCGTCGTCGAAGACCTCGAAGTCGATCGTCGGCGACACGACGCGGAACTTCGGCAGAACGAGGGTGCGGCCGTAGAAGTACGGGACGCCCCGCACCTCCAGCTCCGCCGCGGCGAAGCAGGGCCCCGGGAGGCCTCGCGGATCGTTCGCGATCTGGACGTCGCGGACGATGAACGACGGAGGGACGAGGGAGAGGTCGAAGCCGCCGATCCGGACGGGCCGGCCGAGCCGCTCCCCGAGGACGAGCTCGGTCTTCCGCCGGAGGAGCTCCTGGAACCGGACGGAGCGGAAGACGGCGTACAGGACGAGCCCCGAGAAGAGCCCTACGAGCAGGAAGAGCCGGAGGACCCGGACCTGCGTCAGCGAGAGGTGGGGCAGGTGGGGATGCGGGATCCGCAGGAGCTTCCGCCGGCGGCGGGGAGTCGTCGGATCGGGCCCCGGCGTCGCCATGCCGGCCTAGGTGTTCCCGTTCTCCCGCTCGCCCCCGAACGACAGCTTGCCGACCAGAACGTCGAAGAACGAGCTGTCGGATCGCCGGACGAGGCCGACCGTTCGCCGCGACCTTTGGACCGTGATGCGGGCTCGCGGCGCGACGGGAAAGCCCTCCTGGCCGTCCAGCGTCAGGTAGACGTCGGTCGGGTCGTCCTCGATGGCGAGGTCGAGACGGACGGTGTCGGGAAGGACGACCGGCCGGACCGAGAGCGTGTGAGGACAGATCGGCGTCAACACGATGGCTGGAAGCAGCGGCTCGAGGATCGGGCCGCCTGCAGACAGGTTGTAGCCGGTCGAGCCGGTCGGCGTCGCGACGATCACCCCGTCGCCCCGGTAGCGGGAGATGACGGCGCCGTCCAGCGAGACCCGGATCGTGGCGATGCGGGCGAGCGCCGAGCGGGAGAGGACGGCGTCGTTCACGACGAAATAACGGCGCGGCGGCATCCCGACGTCCGCCACGGTCACCGAGAGGAGCCGGCGCGGCTCGACGCGCGCGGTTCCCCCGAGCGCCGCTTCCAGGAGCTCTCGGTGCCGCTCGGGGCCGCACGCCGTAAGGAATCCGAGCGTCCCGATGTCGATGCCAAGGACCGGGACGCCTGGGGCCGGATGACGCGCGACCGAGAGGAGCGTCCCGTCGCCGCCGAGCGTCACGACGAGGTCGACGGACCGGGCGATCTCGGCCCGCCGGACGCCGCCGTCGGCGCCCCGCGCCGGAGCCGACTCGGCGTCGTGGACGACCGCGAGGCCCCGCGCCCTGAGCTCGCGCTCGAGCTTCTTCGAGAGGGCGATCGCCTCCGCGCTCGTGTAGCGCGTGACGAGCCCGACCCGGGAGACCTTCCGGGCCTTTCCGCGCAACCCCTTCACGCCCCGACTTTAGCGCGATTCGGTCCGGTCCCGGCCCGGAACGCCGCGAGGAACTCGACGTTTCCGTCGGCGCCGGTGATGGGCGACGGGACGACGCCGAGAGGGTCGAGCCCCTGCGCCTCCGCGGCCGCCACGACCCGGGCGACAGCCCGCGCGCGGACCGCTTCGTCGCGGACGATGCCTCCCTTCCCCACCTCGCCGCGTTCCGCCTCGAATTGCGGCTTGACGAGGAGGACCGCCTCGCCCCCCGGCGCGAGCAGCGTCGCCGCGGCGGGGAGGATCAGCGCGAGGGAGATGAACGAGACGTCCGCGACGAGGAGAGAGACAGGCTCCGGCACTTCGGCGCCGGAAATCGAGCGCGCGTTCACCTTCTCGCGGAGGACGACGCGCGGGTCCCCCCGCAGC
The DNA here is from genome assembly GCA_963821435.1 of uncultured Acidobacteriota bacterium. Classification (GTDB taxonomy): domain Bacteria; phylum Acidobacteriota; class Thermoanaerobaculia; order UBA5066; family UBA5066; genus DAOMFB01. The sequence goes on along the minus strand of CAWGDR010000009.1, from coordinate 152,229 downwards.
TTCGCGTGGAGCTGGCCGTACCCGACGTCGACCGCGTAGACCTTCTCCGCGCCGCGCGCGAGGAGGACGTCGGTGAAGCCCCCCGTCGAGGCGCCGACGTCGAGGCAGACCTTCCCGGTCGGGTCGATCCCGAACGCCTTGAGCGCCGCCTCGAGCTTGACGCCTCCCCGGGAGACCCAGGGGTGCTCGGGCGCGGAGACCGACACCTCGGCGTCGGGAGGAACCGCCGTCCCCGGCTTCACGGACTCGTGTCCGGCGACGCGGACGCGCCCGGCCAGGATGAGCGCTTCCGCCCGCGTCCGGGACTCCGCGAGGCCGCGGTCGACGAGGAGCCGGTCGAGGCGGAGCCGGCCCGGCTTCGCCGTCACCGCGTGACCACGACCTTCAGGACGTCTCCTCGCGCCCGGGCGAGGCGGAACGCCTCCGGCGCGCGTTCGAGCGGGACGCGGTGGGTGACGATCCGACTCGCCCGGACGACCCCTTTCTTCACGAGGTCGAACGCGCGACGCAGCTCCCCGGCCCCGCACGAGTAGGAGAAGCGGAGCGTCAGGTCACGGAGGTACGCCGTGTGCGGCGCGAGGCTCCAGCGCGTTTCGGGCGGCACCGGCGAGTAGAAGACGACCCGCCCGGCCGGCGCCGCGGACTCCATCGCCGCCTCGAACGCCGACTCCGCGTACGGGAGGACGAAGACGGCGTCGGCGCCGCGCCCGCCGGTCGCCTCATGGGCGGCCCGAGCGAGCCCCTCCGCCGGGTCGAGGACGCGGTCGAACCCGAGCCTCAGGGCCGCGGCGCGCCGCGCGGGGTCGGGGTCGCTCCCGATCAGCCGGTCGGCCCCCGCCTCCCGCGCAAGGAGCCCGAGGAGGATGCCGCTCGCGCCGAGGCCGACGACGGCCGCGGTGTCGCCGCGGCGGACGGACGCCCGGTCGACGGCCTTCAGCGCGCAGGCGACCGGCTCGACGAGTGAGGCGTCCTCGAAGGAGAGACCGTCCGGGATCAGGAACGTGTCGGTCGCCACCGTCGCCGCCTCGGCGCGGAAGAAGTCGGCGAGCCCTCCCGGGTGAAGCCGGCCCGGCTTCCAGTGGACGCACATTACCGGCTCGCCCGCCTCGCAGAAACGGCAGTGGCCGCAGGCCGCGTGGTGGTGGACGAAGACCCGGTCGCCCGGGCGGAACGCGGTCACTCCCGCGCCGACCGCGGCGACGACGCCCGCCGGCTCGTGCCCGAGGACCGTCGGCGCCTTGGCCGCCACGTACCAGGCGGCGAGATCGCTGCCGCAGAGGCCCACGGCCTTCATCTCGACGAGGAGCTCGCCGGGCCCGATCGCGGGGACCGGCATCTCCACCACCTCGATGTCGTCGAGGGACCGGACGAGCGCGGCCTTCACGGAATGAGGGCCACTTTCATCGCGCTGCCGCGCGTCACGTCGTCGAAGGCCTCGGCCCACTCGGCGAGCGGCCGCGTCTCCGTGACGAGCGCCGGAACCGGGATCCGCCCCTCGGCGAGAAGCGTGAGCGCCCGGTCGGCGTCGGCCGGCGTGTAGTGGAACGAGCCGACGACGGAGACCTCCTCGTAGTGGACCGGGAAGGCGTCCACCTCGACGCGGGCGCCCCGGGCCATCCCCGCAAAGAGGAGGACGGTCCCGCCCCCCTCGGCGAGCTCAGGAAGCGACGAGCAGATCGCCGGGTCGCCGGTCGTGTCGACGACGAGGGAGAAGCGCCGGCCCTCGGGGTGGGCCGTCAGGCGCTCGGCACCGACCGCCTCGAACCGGGCGAGGCGCCCGGACCGGCGCCCCACGACCGAGACCGCGACGCCGGCGTCGGCGAGAAGGGACGCAAAGAGGTACGCCACCGGCCCCGCGCCGATCAGGAGCGCGGTCGATCCCCGCTCGGCCCGGACGCGGCCGAGCCCGTGAACGACCGAGGCGAGCGGGTCGAGGAGCGCCGCGCCCTCCCACGAGACGCAGGCGGGGACCCGCTTGACGCCCCGCGACGTGATCCGGGCGGGGACCCGGACCCGCTCGGCGAAGGCTCCCCAGAGCGGCTCCGCGAAGGCCGACTCGCAGAGGTTGCCGCGCCGCGCCCGGCAGGCGCCGCACGAGCCGCAGGGCGCGGTGACGGCCGAGGTGACGCGCTCCCCCGGCGCGAACGGGGCGCCCTCGCCGACGGCCTCGACGACGCCCGAGAACTCGTGGCCCAGGGTCAGCGGGAACGGGATCTTCGGGTGACCCCGGCGGAAGAGCTTCAGGTCGGTGCCGCACGTCAGCGCCGCGGTGACCCGGACGACGATCTCCCCGGGTGCGGGGACGGGGTCCGGAACCTGCCTAAGGGACGCCGCCCCGGGGCCCGTGCAGACGAGCGCGCGCATCCTCGGAAGCGTAGCAGCGTCCGGCGTTTCTGAGGCATCCGCCACCTTGACGCCCGCCCGGGAGCGGCCTCAGGCTCGTCGCGTGATCGATCCCCCGTCCGCGCCGCGCCCGACGGCGGGCCCCGGCGCCCCGGCCTGGGCGCTCCTCTCCGTCGCGACGGCGCTGGTCACGATCGCGCTCAAGCTGATCGCCTGGAAGCTGACGGACTCCGTCGGCCTCCTTTCCGACGCCATCGAGTCGTTCGTGAACCTTTTCGCGGCGCTCGTCGCCTTCTGGGCGCTTATGGTGGCGCGGAAACCCGCCGATCACGAGCACGCCTTCGGCCACTCGAAGGCCGAGTACCTCGCGAGCGGCTTCGAAGGAATGGCGATCATCGCCGCGGCGGCCGGAATCGCGGCCGCCGCCATCGACCGGCTCCAGCACCTCCGGCCGTTGTCCGACGTCGGCGCCGGCCTCCTCGTCTCGGTGGCCGCGTCGGCCCTGAACGGCGCCGTGGCGTTCCTGCTCCTCCGCGCCGGGCGCCGTCTCGACTCGATCACGCTCCGCGCCGACGGCTGGCATCTCCTGACCGACGTCTGGACCTCGGCCGGCGTCCTCGCCGGGGTCGGCCTCGTCTGGGCGACCGGCTGGCTGGTCCTGGACCCCGTCGTCGCCCTCCTCGTCGCGGCGAACATCGTCTGGACCGGGATGAAGCTCCTCCACGAGACCGGCCACGGCCTCCTCGACCGCGCGCTGAACGAAGAGGACCTGACGAAGATCGAATCGGTCCTCGCCGGCTACCGGGAAGGGGGCGTCGAGTTCCACGAGCTCCGGACCCGCGCCGCGGGCCCGCGCCGCTTCGTCCAGATGCACGTTCTCGTCCCGGGGAGCTGGTCGGTCCAGAAGGGGCACGACCTTCTCGAAGAGGTCGAGGCGGCCCTCGTCGCCGTCCTCCCCGGCGCGTCGGTCATCACCCACCTCGAGCCGCTCGAGGACCCCGTCTCCTGGAACGACGTGGGGCTGGACCGCGGGTCGAAGGCGACACGGCGATGAGCGACGACGCCGACCCACGGCGTCCCTCCCGCCGGATCGCTAGAGATGTCTGGCGGCTGACGGCCTCGGCCGCAGGGGCGACGGCAGGGCTTGGGCTCGTCCTCGGACTCGTCGATCCGCCTTCGGCTCCGCTCTTTCTTGCTTCGCTCGGCGGCTCCGCCGTCTTTCTGTTCGGCCTCGCCCGGACCCCGGCCGCCCAGCCCCGCGCCCTGTTCGGCGGCCACGTCGGCGGTGCGCTCATCGGCGTTCTCTGTTACCAGCTCCTCGGGGAGGCCCTCTGGGTCTACGTCCTCGCGCTGGTCCTCACCCTCGTCTTCATGCTTCTCACGAGGACCGTGCATCCCCCCGCCGGCGCAAATCCGCTGATCATGGTGCACGCCCACGCCGGGCTCGCCGCCGTCTGGCACCCGGTCCTCATCGGTGTTGCCGTCCTGGCGGCGGTCGCCGCCGTCTGGAGCCGGCTCCTCCCCGGCATGACGCCCTATCCGCACGACTGGCTGGAGGAATCCCCCCCCTCGACGACCTGGGGTGGCTGGGCGGACTGATTCCCGGCAGGCGAGGCGGAACGGTTCCGGCCGGTTGGGTGTCTAGCGGTCGCGTCGGGCGACGTACTCGGCGAGCGCCGCGAGGACGCCAGGCTCCCCTTCGAGCCCCTTTGCTGCGTCGAGCGTCGCCGCGAGGGCACGCTCGAGCTCCTTCTTCGCCCCATCGAGGCCGAAGAGGTTCGGGTAGGTCAGCTTGTGCTGCTCGGCGTCCTTCCCGGCGGTCTTCCCGAGCGTGGCCGACTCCTGCGTGACGTCGAGGATGTCGTCGGCGATCTGGAAGAGGAGGCCGAGCGACCCGCCGTAGCGGCCTGCCGCCGCGAGGAGTTTCGGAGGCGCCCCCCCGAGGATCGCGCCGAGTTCCACGGAGGCCTGGAGGAGCCTGCCCGTCTTGAGCGCGTGGATCCGCTTGAGGAGCGCCGGCGCTTCTACAGCTGCGGGAGCATTTGTGGCCGCGAGATCGAGCGCCTGTCCTCCCGCCATCCCGTCGAGGCCGATAGCCTTTGCGACCATGGCGACGGCTGCGGCGCGCCGGCCGGCCCACGCGTCGCCCGCCGGGCGGGTCGCGAGGACCTCGAAGCCGAGCGTCTGGAGCGTGTCGCCCGCGAGGAGGGCGACCGCCTCGCCGAAGACGACGTGGCAGGTCGGCTTTCCCCGCCGGAGCGAGTCGTCGTCCATGCAGGGCAGGTCGTCGTGGATCAGGGAGTAGGTGTGGAAGAGCTCCAGCGCCGAGGCTGCCTCGGCCAGCTCCTCCCGCGGAGGCAGGACGCTGCCCCGCCCCGCGACCTCGGCGGAAAGGAGAGCCAGAACCGGCCGGATCCGCTTTCCGCCCGCGAGGGTCGAGTAGAGCATCGCGGCGGCAAGCCCCTTGGGGTCGCCGTCGTCCGGCGGGAGGACGCGGAGGAGCGCCTCCTCGACCTCGGCCCGCCGCACCTCGAGCGCCGCGCCGAGCGCGACCGCCGCGCTCACGGTTTCCCGTCCTCCCCGTCGTCTTCCCCGTCGTCGGCGTCGCCGTCGGGCGATTCCATCTCCTTCGTCGCGAAGCCCTCCGGCGTCTCCTTCAGGACGATCTCGACCCGGCTCTGGATCTCGTCGATCTTCGCGCGGCAGAAGCGGGAGAGGGCGACGCCCTCCTCGAAGAGCTCGAGCGATGCCTCGAGTCCCTTTTCCGGGTCTTCCAGCTCCTCGACGATCGCCTGCAGGCGCGCGAGCGCGGCCTCGAAGGTGAGATTCTTCGGAAGAGCCTTCCTGTCAGCCTTCGCCATCGGGTTTCCTCCTCGCGGTCACGCGGGCCCGGAGCTCCCCGCGGGCGAGCACGATCTTCAGGGGATCCCCCTCCCCCACGGCCGAGGCGTCGACGAGCGGGGCGGACTCGCCCTCCCGGAACGTGACCGAGTAGCCGCGGGAGAGGACCTTGAGCGGGCTCAGGGCGTCGAGGGCGGCCGTCGCCGCGCCGAGCCGCCCGTCGGCGAGGGCGACGCGCGCCTTCATCCGCACGGCGAGCGCCTGCGTCTGCTGGTCGGCGTTCTTCCGCCTCGAGGTCGAGGGCCGCCCGGCCCGGCCAGGCGAGGAGCCGGCCTCCCGCCTCCGCGAGGCGCCGGCCGACGGCCATCGGAAGCGCGCGGAACGTCGAGACGAGCGCCGCCTGGGCCGCGTCGAGCTCGGCCTCGCAGCCGTTGACCCGGGACGGGAACTCCACGAACCCCGCCGCGAGGCGCAGCCCCTTCAGGTTTGCGTCCGCCTCTGCCAGCATTCCCCGGAGGATCTTCCGGAGGTCGCTCCCGAGCGCGGCAAGCCTCCCCTCGAAATCCTCGCGCCGCCCGACGACGAATTCCGCCGCCTGCGAGGGCGTGGCGGCGCGGACGTCGGCGGCGAGGTCGGTCAGCGTCACGTCCACCTCGTGCCCGACCGCGGAGATGACCGGCACGGCCGACGCGGCGACGGCCCGCACGACGCGCTCGTCGTTGAAGGCGGCGAGATCCTCCTTCGACCCGCCGCCGCGCGCGAGGATCAGGACGTCGGCGGAGGACGGGAACCGCGAGAAGGCCGCCACCGCGGCCGCGATCTCCTCCGGTGCCCCCTCTCCCTGCACGCGGACCGGGTAGATCGTGACGTGGGCGTTCGGGAAACGGAGCGAGAGGACCTTCAGGACGTCGTGGATCGCCGCGCCCCTTGGCGACGTGACAACTCCGATTCGCCGCGGCAGAAGGGGGAGCTTCTTTTTCTTCGAAAGATCAAACAGCCCCTCGGCCGCGAGCCTCGCTCTCAGCTGTTCGAAAGCGATCTGAAGCGCTCCGACTCCGTAGGGCTGCAGCTCCAGGACGCGAAACGCCAGCTCCCCTTTCGGGGCATAGACGTCCGGAGCACCGCGGGCGAGGACCTCCTTGCCATCCTCGGGCGCGAACGGCACCCGCCTCAACTCCGAGGCCCACATCTTGGCTCGAAGCGTGGCATTGTCATCCTTCAACGAAAAGTAGGCGTGCCCCGAGGGCCAGACCTTCCACTGGCTCAACTCTCCTCTGACCCAGATGTCCGGAAAATCAGACTTGAGAGCGGTGTTCAGCCGGGCGAGGAACTCCGTCACCGTCAGGGCCCGCGCCTCCGGCCCGCCGTCGCCGAACGGAAGCGTCCGCTCCGCCGCGCGAAGCGGACCCGCGCGCCGGGCGGTGAACGTGCGGGAGCGGGGTGGGAACGCCATCCCGTGAATTCTAGCCAGCGCGCCCGGCAGGCAGGGCCTCGCGGCCGGCGGCGGGGAGGAACGGGACGACGCTGAGGACGAGCGTCGGGATCAGGACCTCGACGTCGCCGAAGTTGTACTCGAAGAAGCCGGCCGCGAAGAGCCCCGACATCGCGGCGACGGCGCCCTCGACGACCGGGCGGAGCGGATCGGGGCCCGGACGGCGGAGCCGCCGGACGGCGCCCGCGAAGAACGTGCCGACGAACGCGAGGTAGCAGAGCGCCGACGGGATCCCGGTCTCGGCGGCGAGTGTCACGAGGTTGCCGTGCAGGTGGCCGAGCCGTGGCATCACGTACCCCGGCTGGCGGTACTCCGGGTAGAGCGCCCCGATGCGGCCCGGGCCGACGCCCGTGAGCGGGTGGTCGCGGACCATCAGCTCCCCCGCTTTCCACATCGCGAGCCGGTCCCGCGCCGTCTCGTCGGCCGGGTCGAAGGTCGAAAGGGCCCGGCTCCGGACCGACGTCGGCGACAGGAGGAGCAGGAGGACCGCCGCGGGGACGAGGACAAGCGCCGCCCGGGGCTTCTTCGCGAGGGCGAGGGCGACGAGCCCGGCTGCGAGCCCGAGGTAGGCGTTCCGCGTCAGGGTGAACGCCACGACGAGGCAACCGGCCGCGGCCACGGCCCCGTCGAAGATCCGGGACGCGCGCGGTTCCGACGGCGAGAGCGCCCGCCCGAGGAGGAGGAGCGTGAAGATCATGACGAGGCCGGAGTACGTCATGTGGACCGACAGCCCGGCCTTGAGGCGCGACTCGAGCCCGCCCCCCGTCGCGAGGAACTCGACGAGCCCCCGGAGGACGAGGTAGAGCGCCGTCAGCCGCCAGGCGTCCACGAGGAGCCGGACGTCTTCGGCGGCGACGAACAGGGCCCCCGCGACCGGGACGAGCAGAAACGTCAGGAGCCCCTTCACCTCGACCGCGGAACGGAGGACGTCGGTCGAGAACGGAATCGAGACGAGCGTCCAGAGGACTAGCGCCGCGATCGGTCCGGCAACGGCCGGCGGCCGGCGGAAGGGAGCGAGCGCGTCCCCGCCGCTCCGGCCGGCCTCCACGCGCCACGCCGCGAGCGACGCCAGCGCGAGGCCGAAGCAGACGTTCGCGATGCCGATCCCGAAGACGAACGCCAGGCCGAGGAGGAGGAAGGCGAACGCCGCCCGCTCCAGGCCGTGGCGGCGGACGAGTGGTGCGGGAAGCGTGGCGACGGCCTCCCGCGGCTCAGCCGGCCCGGGCGTCGGCGGGGAGCGCCTCGTCGACGAGCATCACCGGGATGTCGGAGACGATGGCGTAGACCCTCCCGCAGGCGGCGCACCAGAGCCCCTCGGTGACGACCGGCTCCTCGTCCTTCATCCGCTCCCGGTACTTCTCGACGAGGCCCTTGGCCACGTCGTCTTTCAGCCGGCAGAGCGCGACCTTCGGCCGGCTGTCGCAGGCCGGACAGGCGAGGATGTCGAGGAGCTCGGAGTCGACCGCCATGGGCGGATGCTAGCAGGCCGGCCCGTCAGAACTTCGCCGCGAGCGTGACGAGGAGCGAGCTGTCGGTCTTGTCGAGCGTCGGCGGGTACGGCTCGTTCTTGTAGTCGAGGACGTAGGCCAGCTTCAGCTCGAAGACGCTGCTGATCGGCGTCACGATTCCCGCGTCGAAGTGAAAGAAGTAGTCGCTCGTATTGTCCATCTTCCAGAGCCCTGTCGCGTGCTGCGCCAGCTTCGCGAAAGACGAGATCTGCCACTCCAGGCTCTCGCCGGCGCTGAACGAGCCGCTCGTCGTCGCCGGGATCCCGGCGTCCTGCTCGAAGGCGATGCCGACGCCGCCGAAGAGGTCCAGCGTGACGGCCTTGGTCTTCACGACCTTGTACCCGGCGCCGACGGTCGGCGTGATCAGGTACGTGATTCCCTTGAACCGGTCGTAGAGGTATCCGGCGGATCCGTACAGGAAGAAGCGCTCGGTGAGGGAGTACTCGTCGCGGAGAACGAAGTTCGCCTTCTGCGTGTTCGTGACGCCGCCCGTCCGGCCGTAAAGGTAGTAGCCGTCGAGCGTCACGACGTTTTGCGTCTTCGGGTCGTACTTGAGCCCCAGCGTGAAGTTCAGGTTGGTGCTGTCGGTGTTGCCGCTGTTGATGCCGAGGCCGAAGCCCGCGTTCCCGGTGAAGGCCGGGGGCTCCTTTTTCTCGGCACAGGGGCAGGGTTCGTCGGCAAGGGCCGGGGCGGCGGCGAGTCCGGCCGAGAGAAACACGATCAGCGCGAGGAGGCTCTTCATGTCGTCTCCTTGAAGGGGATTACTTCTTCTGGGCGGCCAGGAGGTCGCGGATCTCAGTCAGGAGCTTCACGTCCGCCGGCGGCTCGGCCGGCGGAGCCGGCTCCTTCTTGAAGCGGTTCACCTGCTTCACGAGGAGGAAGACCGCGAACGCAACGATCAGGAACTCGATCGTGGTGTTCAGGAAGAGGCCGTAGTTCAGCGTCGCGAGCCCGGCCTTCTTCGCGTCCGCCACCGAAGCAATCTCCTTCCCGGAGAGGTTGATGAAGAGGTTCGAAAAGTCGACCTTTCCGAGGACGACTCCGATCGGCGGCATGATGACGTCGGCGACGAGCGACGAGACGATCTTCCCGAACGCGGCGCCGATGATCAACCCCACCGCGAGGTCGATGGCGTTGCCCTTCGACGCGAACTCCTTGAATTCCTTGAGCATGGACATGGCGGCAGACTCCTTGCTTTTTTCTGGCGGCGGATTGTGCCCTACCGGGCTCCGGTGCGCCACCCCGTCCGGCCGTCCAGCGGCGAGGTACTCTCGCCTCCATGGGCAGAGCTCGCACCTACGGGGCCCTGGCCGCCGCCGCCCTTCTCGCCGCGGCGCCGGCGCTCGCATGGATCCATCCCGAACACCGGACCATCGCCGGAGAGGCGATCCGCGGGCTCGACCCGGCGCAGCGGAAGGCGCTCGACGCGCTATGGGCCGCCGCCCGCGAAGGGCACGACGCCCGCCTCTGCGAGACGCCCTGGGCCGGCGCGCAGGGGAAGCAGCCGGAGTGCATCGACCTCGCCGCCTGGCCCGCCCTCGCCGGCGACCATTCCTGCTCCGCCGACGAGATGCTGACGACGGTCCTCGAGAGCCGGTGGGTCCTCGGGGTCGCCGCCATCAGCGAACAGGTGCGGCTCCGGCTCGCGGCAGCGAAGCGCCGCGACCAGGCCCGCAACGCCCTCGCCGAGTCGGACCTCCAGCTCGAGAACACGGATCCCGGCTACAGCTCCCGCGCCGGTGCGAACAACTCCCACTTCCTCCTCGCCCGGCAGACCGGCGACGACGTCCGGATCCACCTCAAGCGGAGCGCCGCTGCCGGCGCGGAGCTGAACGCCGTCGGGATCTACGCCTACGAGCACGTCCGCGCCCTCCGGCTCGCCGCGGGCTTCGACGCCGCGGCGGGGACGCCCGAGGAGAGAGGGGCACGCGCCCGGGCGATTCTCGCGGCCGAAGCCTACGGCCTTCACTTCCTCGAGGACGCCTTCGCGGCCGGCCACGTCGCCGGGACCTGGGGCGAGGTGGCGGACCGCAAGGGAACGCACGATTACTACAACGAGAAGGGGCTCGACACGCAGACCTGGAACGGGACGCGCGTCGTCCTCCTCGGCGACGCCTGGATGCGCCCCGAAGACCTCGAAAGGACGGCGCAGGCCGTCCGGACCAGCCTCGCCCAGCTCCTCGCGGCCCTGACGAAGCCTCCCTCGCCCGGCGCTCCCGCTGCCCCTCTCGAGAGCTGCCGCGCCACGGAGATGCCCGCCTTCCAGCCAGACGACGCCGAGATCCGCGACCTCCGGGCCGTCCTCTTCGAGACGCCGGTCCCCGCGAGGGCGGCCGGCCTCGGGGAGCTCCCCCGCTTCCGGAGCGAGATCGGGCCGTTCGTCGGGGCCGCGGCGTCCGGGGCCTTCGCCGGCTCGAGCGGCGTCGCCGGCTACGACGACGCGGGCCTCAGCGCAAGCGGGACCCTCTCGATCGGCGCCCGGGTCGGCGTCGGCCTCGAGTCCCTCATCGGAGATTCCGCCGACGGGCTCATGTTCCTCGAGGGCGGGATCCAGATGCAGTCGAAGCAAAGCGTCACCTGCACAACCTGCACCCAGACGTCGAACATCGCCGGCTATGCCCCCGGGATTCCCGGGCGGTCAGGGATCTCCGCCCGGTTCCGGATGCCGTTCTGGCTGATCCCGGGCGACCTCCTCGTGACGACGCCTTTTCTCGCCTTCACCGCTCCCGAACTCCTCAAGCGGATGGCGATCCGTGCCGCCAACGGCGGCCTCATCCCGATCGAGCGCGGCTACGCGACGCCGGTCGGACGCTTCCAGCTCGTCCTCGGCCGCGAGATCGGCGCGACGTTCTATGGCTACGCGGGGGGAACCATCGACTACTTCGCGCCCGTCCGAGCCCCGAACGGTACGATCGCGCTCGCGCCCGTCAGCCTGAAGTCGATCCGGCTCGAGGTTCCCGTCCTCGAGTACCGCCCGTTCCGGGAATTCGCGACGCGGCAGACCTTCACGCTCCTCGGGCAGTTCGGCTTCGGCTGGGACATCCCGACGCTGCTGACCGTCCAGACGCTCTCGGGCCCGGTCGACGTGAGCACCGGCAACCTCGTCTTCGGCTACTTCCGGATCGCGTTCGACTGGCGCCGCTACTTTTGAGGGGGGCGGTCAGCCGGCCAGCTTCTCCTGGAGTGGCGTAATGAAGAGCGCCTTCCCCGACGCCTCGTCGATCTCCACGAGAGTCCCGCAGAGGCGGACGTCCCGGGTCGCCGTCTCCATCGAGCGCGGCGTCTGGAAGAGGAACTTCTCGAGGATCGCCTTCGGGTCGAAGCCGATGATCCCCTCGTAGGCGCCGGTCATCCCGGCGTCGCCCTGGTAGGCGGTCCCCTTCGGCAGGATCCGGGCGTCGGCGGTCGGCACGTGCGTGTGGCTGCCGACGACGGCCGAGACCCGCCCGTCGAACCACCAGCCGATCGCCTGCTTCTCCGACGACGCCTCCGCGTGGATGTCGAGGAAGACGGCCTTCAGGTCCGGGTATTTCGCCCGCATCTCCGCGAGGCAGGCGTCGCCGACGCGGAACGGCGAGTCGGTGTTCGCCATGAAGACCTGCCCCTGCAGGTTCAGGATGCCGACCGGGATCCCCGAAGCCGTGTTCTGGACGACCCAGCCGTGGCCCGGGTTCCCGGGCGGGTAGTTCGCCGGGCGGACGAGGTTCTCGAGGTCGTTGAGGAGCGGGACGAAGTCCTTCTTGTCCCAGATGTGGTTCCCGGAGGTGAAGACGTCGATCGGCAGCTTCGTCAGGTCGGCGAAGAGCTCGGCGGTCACGCCGAAGCCGCCGGCGGCGTTCTCGATGTTCACGACCGTGAAGTCGACCTTCTCCCGCCCGATGATCTTCTCGAGCATCGAGAGGGCCTTCCTCCCGGGTTTGCCCACGACATCGCCGACGAACAGGAGCTTCATTTTGCGAAGTCGACCGCTCTGGTTTCCCGGATGACCGTGATCTTGATCTGGCCGGGGTACTGGAGCTCCGCCTGCACCCGCTTCGCGATGTCCTTCGACATCCAGAAGCACTCGTCGTCGGTCACCTTCTTCGCGTCGACGACGACGCGCAGCTCCCGGCCGGCCTGGATGGCGTAGGTCTTCTCGACCCCCTTCATCCCGTCCGTCATCTTCTCGAGCTTCTCGATCCGCTTGACGTAGGTCTCCAGGATCTCGCGCCGGGCGCCGGGGCGCGCCGCCGAGATCGCGTCGGCCGCGTTCACGAGAACGGCCTCGATCGTCCGCGGCTCGTAGTCGCCGTGGTGGCACTCCATCGCGTGGATGACGGCCTCGCTCTCGCCGAACTTCTTGAGGATCTGCCGGCCGAGCTCGAGGTGGGTCCCCTCCTGCTCGCGGTCGATCGCCTTGCCGATGTCGTGCAGGAGCCCGGCGCGCTTCGCGACCGCCACGTTGGCGCCCAGCTCGCTCGCGAGGTGGCAGGCGGCCCAGCCGACCTCCTTCGAGTGAATCAGGACGTTCTGTCCGTAGCTCGTCCGGAACTTCAGGCGCCCGAGGAGCTTGACGACCTCCGGGTGGAGGTCGGGAATGCCGAACTCGTACGCCGCGGCCTCGCCCGCCTGCTTGATGACCTCCCACAGCTCGGAGCGGACCTTCTCAACGACCTCCTCGATCCGCGCCGGATGGATCCGGCCGTCCTGGATCAGGCGCGAGAGCGCCCGACCGGCGACCTCGCGACGGATCGGGTCGAACGAGGAGAGGATGACCGCCTCGGGAGTGTCGTCGATGATGATGTCGACGCCGGTCGCCGCCTCGACGGCCCGGATGTTCCGCCCTTCGCGGCCGATGATCCGCCCCTTCATGTCGTCCGACGGGAGGTCGAGCACCGAGACGGTCGTCTCGGTGACGTGCTCCGACGCCATCCGCTGGATCGTCATGGAAAGGAGGCGCTTTGCCTTCTGGTTCGCGTTCTCGAGCGCGTCCTCCTCGATCGACCGGATGAGGCCGGTCGCCTCGAGGCGCGCCTCGTTCTCGAGCTCCCGGACGAGCGCCTTCTTGGCCTCGTCGGCCGTCAGGCCGGCGATCTGCTCGAGCCGCTGGCGCTGGGCGGCGACGAGCTCCTCGGCGGCCTTCGTCGCTTCGGCCTCGATCTCCTCGGCCCGCTTCTCGCGCTTGTCGAGGTTCTTTCCGCGGTTCTCGTTCTCCTGCTCGCGCTTCTCGACGGTCGCCAGCTTCTTGTCGAGGGTTTCTTCCTTCTGGAGGATCCTCTTCTCGATGTCCGTCAGCTCGGCGCGGCGCCGGGCGGTCTCCTGCTCCATCGACTCGCGGGCCTTGAGGACGCGCTCCTTGGCGTCCAGCTCGGCCCGCTGCGCGGCGGCCTCGGCCTTCCGGACCTCCTGCTCGGCCGCCATCTTCGCGGCCTCGGCGGTCTTCCTCGCCTCGAGCTGCGCCTCGGCCTTGAGGACCGACGCCGCGCCCTTCGTCTTGAGGACCCAGACGAGAAAAGCGATCAACCCGAGGGCCGCGACGCCCTCGAGGATCCCCACGATGATTTCGATGGTCACCGGCGTATCCCCCTCGCTTCAGGCTCGTCGAGGGGCGATCCGGGTCGAGAAGCTGAACGAGATCCCTGTCAATCCCCCGCGGGGGGCCCGGGGGGATCGAGAAACCCCCGGGACCATGGAGCCGAAACCCCCTGGATCATTAAAGGCTCCCCGCCTCGGCCGTGTGGGCGCTGTCGATTGAACCCTGGTACATGCAGGGCGGAGCCTCCGGGGCAGCCCATTAGTTCCCCCGAGGGGGCATCACAGGGTGGCCCGCTTTTGGAGACGCCATATCGGACATATCGGTTCAAGGACATAAACCCATTCACGCACCGCGCAGGGCGCCGATCGATTCGTCTCCGGCCTTGGCCGGAAAACCTCCGGGAGAGGACAGGATCTCATCGAGCTTTTCGACGAGCCGGATCGCCCGTTTCGCGACCCGACCCGGATCACCCTCTGAGAGTTTCGAACGGTATTGATGGAACTCGTCGGCGATGTTCAGCGCCGAGAGGATGGCGATCTTGGTGGCGTCCACGGTGGGGGCTTCCTGGGCCACCTCGCGCATCTTCCGGTCCACGAAGGCCGCCAGATCCCGGATGTACTCCGCGTCCGCAGCGGCCCTCACCGAGTAGGTCTGGCCGTAGATCTCGACCTGCGTGACCGCCGTCTTCTTCTGCATGTTCAGCCGGGCGCCCCCGAGCGCCTGCGGCTAAGAGTAGCACGCCGAATCAGGGCTTTGCGGGGCCCGCAGGCGCCTCCGACGCCTCCAGATTCCCGATCAGGCGCTCCACGCGGGCGCGGATCTCCTCCCGCTCGGCCTCGAGGCGCTTCAGCCTTTCGGCGGCGTCGCCCTGCTTCCCCGCGGCGGCCTTCACCTCGGCCAGCTCGGCCTTCAGCCGGTCCCGCTCGCCGGACGCCGCCGAGGCGGCCGCCTTCAGCTTCGCGTTCTCGTCCAGCGACGTCCTGAGGCGCGAGGCCAGCGCCTCGAGCTTCCTTTCCAGCTGGTCGAAGATCGCCTCGAGCGTGCCGGCCCCGGCCGCATCCGCCGGCTTTTCCTTCTTCGTGTTGCTCACGGTTCCTCCATGGCGATGCCCGTCCGTTCAGCCGCCGCCGGCGGCGATCCCGTCCACCTTCGAGCCCGGGAGCGCGAGGAGCCGCGCCGCCGCGGCGTCGCGCCAGCTGTTGATCTCCTCGCGCGAGAGCGACCGGGTCGCCGACCCGAATCGCAGCGTCAACGTCGTCTTCACGAAACCGTCGGCGACGCCGGGACCCCGGTAGCGTCCCTTCGCCTCCACGGCCACGAGCTCCGGCGGCGCGCCCGCGCGGGCACGCGACTCCAGCTCCGTCCAGGGCGCGGAGAGCGCGTGGGTGACCGTCAGGTCGACCTCGCTCCCCGGAAGCCTCGGCGGAGCCTCGACCGACGTCGGCGGCGCCGGCACCCGCGCCTCCAGCGCCTCGAGGTCGAGGTCGGCGACGACCGGGTCGGCCACGTCCCAGAGGGCGGCGAGAGGCGCGGCGAGGACGCCGACCCAGCCGAACCGGGCGCCGTCCTTCCCGAGGACGTCGGCCGCGCGGCCGGGGGCGAGGAAGGGGCGCGACGCCGGCGTGAAGCCCGGGTCTGGGAGGCCGAGGCCGCGGAAGAGCGCGGTGACGGCGCCCGATCCGTCGAAGAAGTCGACGGGCCTTCCCTCCTCCGACCAGTGGCGGCGCCGCGAACCCGCGAGAAGGAGCGCCGCGTGCCGCGCCTCGCGGATCCGCTCTTCGAGAGAGCCCGTCGCGGCGGCGCGGCCGTAGACGTGGCCGACCTCGAAAAGGCCGAGGTCCTTCGCGCCGCGGCGGACGTTGTGGCGCGCGCTCTGGAGGAGGCCGACGACCGGGGTCGCCCGCATCGTCGTGAAGGGCTCGGCGAGCGGGTTCTCGAGCGCGACGGGCGCCCCGGGCGCCGCGCTTTCGAACGGGCGGTTCTCCTCCTCGGAGACGAAGGAGTAGGTCGTGGCCTCGATCAGCCCTTCCGCGGCGAGGAGGTCGCGGACGCGGTCCTCGAAGGCGAAGGCGCGGTGCTCCTTCGAAGGGACGAAGGCCCGGGGGAGCGTCTCCGGGAGGCGGTCGTATCCCTCGCACCGGACGACCTCCTCCACGAGGTCCTCTTCGAGGGAGACGTCGACGCGCCAGGTCGGGACGGTGACGCGGATCCCCTCGCCGTCCCTCTTCGGCGCAAACCCGAGCTGTTCCAGGATCTCGACGCTGCGCGCCGGCGGAATCGAAAAGCCGAGGAAGGTTTCGAGGCGCGGAAGGCGGAGAGAGAGCGGCGCCCTCTTCCGGGCCGCCGCGCGGACGTCGAGGACCCCTCTCGCGACGGTCCCGCCTCCGTTCCCGCCGACGAGGCGGGCGGCGCGGTCGAGCCCGTCGAGCGTCGCCTCCGGGTCCGTTCCCCGCTCGAAGCGGTGCGAGGCGTCGGTGTGCATGCCGAGGAGGCGCGCCCCGCGGCGGACGACGCCCGGGTCGAAGTGGGCGGACTCGAGGAGGGCGCGCGTCGTCTTCCCGGAGATCGCGGTGTCGAGACCTCCCATGATCCCCGCGAGGGCCACGGCCTTCTCCGCGTCGGCGATGACGAGGATCTCCGGCGTCAGTGTCCGCTCGACGCCGTCGAGCGTCACGAGCTTCTCGCCGGCGCGGGCGCGGCGGACGACGATCGTCGGGAGGCCGTCCCTCCCCTTCGCGAGCGCGTCGAGATCGAAGGCGTGGAGCGGCTGGCCGACATCCCAGAGGACGTGGTTCGTCGCGTCGACCGGCCCCGAGATCAGCCCCGCGCCGATGGCCGCAAGGCGCTCGGCGACGGCCGCGGTCGAGGGCCGGATGCGGAGGCCCTCGAGGACGCGCGCCGAGTAGCGGCCGCAGAGCGCGGGCTCCTCGACGACGACCCTGGCGAGCGACGAAACCGGCGTCGGCCCCTCGGCCACGGCAAGGTCCGCCTCGGGATCGCGGAAAGCCCGCCGCAGGGCGACGGCCGCCTCGCGGGCGAGGCCGCGGTGGTTCATGGCGTCCGGGCGATTCGCCGTGATCTCGACGTCGTAGACGCGCGTCGCGCCGTGCGCCTCGACCGTCTCGACGACGAAGCCGGCGGCCGTCAGCCGCCCGGGGAGCGCGGCCGGGTCGGGCGCCGGGCCCGGAAGGTACGACGACAGCCACTCGTGCGAGAACTTCATCCGGTCACCAGGTCCTGTCCAGGAAGCGGACGTCGTTCTCGAAGAGGAGCCGGAGGTCCGGGATGCCGTAGACCAGCATTGCGATCCGGTCGATGCCGCCGCCGAACGCGAATCCGCTGTAGCGCTCGGGGTCGATCCCGCCGTTTTGGAGGACGGCCGGGTGGACCATCCCCGCACCCATGATCTCGATCCAGCCTGAGCCGGAGCAGATGCGGCACCCCTTCTGGTCGCAGAAGACGCAGCTGACCGCCACGTCGACCCCCGGCTCGACGAACGGGAAGAACGTCGGACCGAAGCGGATCTTCGCCTTCTCGGAGAAGAGCTGGCGGAAGACGGCGGCGAGCGTCCCCTTCAGGTCCGAGAAGGTGATCCCCTCGTCGACCGTCAGCCCCTCGACCTGGTGGAAGACCGGGGAGTGGCGCGGGTCGATCGCGTCCTTCCGGAAGACGCGGCCGGGAATCACGATCCGGATCGGGGGCTTCCGGGAGAGCATCGTCCGGATCTGGACGGGCGAGGTGTGTGTCCGGAGGAGCAGCCGCTCGTCCCCGCTTCCCCCGTCCTTCACGAAGAAGGTGTCGAACGCGTCGCGCGCCGGGTGGTCGGCCGGGAAATTCAGCGCCCCGAAGTTGTGCCAGTCGGTCTCGATCTCGGGGCCGTCCGCCACCTCGTAGCCGAGCGTCCGGAACGCGTCCTCGAGCTTCCGGCGGACGACCGTGAGCGGGTGGAGGCGCCCCGCGGGCGGGATGCGGGGAGGGAGGGTGACGTCGACCGCGAGCGCCTGTTCCTTCGCCTGCCGGTCGGCCGCCGTCGCGCTCCCGAGGAGCGCCTCGACCGCGGCCTCGGCCTCCCGCTTCAGCGCGTTCACCGCCTCGCCGAAGCGCGCCTTCTCCTCCTTCGGGACCTCGCGGATCCGGGCGAGGAGGCCCGTGACGGCCCCCTGCTTCTGGCCGAGCCATCGGACCTTGAACGCGTCGACGTCGGCGCGCGTCAGCGCGCCGGCGGACGCCCGCCGCTCCGCCTCGGCTCGTTCGTCTCCGAGGCGGCGGCGGGCTTCCTCGACCGGGGCCAGGATGCCGGCGGCGGCGTCCAACTCAGGCGCTGGCGGGGGCGGCGGGCCCGAGCGCGCTCTTCGCCGAGGCGACGAGCGACGCGAACCCCTTCGGGTCCTCGACCGCGATCTCGGCCAGAATCTTCCGGTTGACGTCCGATCCCGCCTTCTTCAGGCCGGCCATCAGCTTCGAGTAGCTGATGTCGTGCTGGCGGGCGGCGGCGTTGATCCGGACGATCCAGAGGCCCCGGAAATCGCGCTTCTTCTGCTTGCGGTCGCGGGTGGCGTAGACGAGCGAGCGCTCGACCTGCAGCTCGGCGATCCGGAAGCAGTTGTGCTTGGTTCCGTAATAGCCCTTGGCCAGGTCCAGGATCCGTTCGCGGCGATTCTTTCTCTTGGGTCCGCGCTTGACGCGAGGCATGTTCGTTTCTCCTTCTGGTTCCGTTTCGTCTTCGCTTCGTCCGCGGAGGGGGTCCGGGGGAACCCGGGAACGGGTTCAGCCCGGTTCACTCACGCATCACGCATACGGGAGCATCGTCCGCACGACGCGGGTGTCGGCCTTCGAGACGAGCGTGTCGGTGTCGAGCTGCCTCAGGCGGCTGGAGTTCTTCTTCGTCAGGATGTGGCGCTTCATCGCGTGGCTCCGCTTGAACTTGCCCGTCGCGGTCTTCCGGAACCGCTTCGCCGCTCCGCGGTGCGTTTTTCTCTTCGTCGTGGCCATCTCGGGCCTCCTTTGACTTTCGATTCCGTGAGGGGCCCGGGGGGATCGAGAAACCCCCGGGAAAACTAGTGCTTCTTGGTGGGGCCGATGATCAGGTGCATCCGGTTCCCCATGATCTCGCTGTTGCCCTCGGCGTTCGCCTTCCCCTCGAGGTCCTTCAGAAGCCGGTCCAGCACCTTCCGGCCGTTGTCCATTCGCGACATCTCGCGGCCCCGGAACTGGACCGTCGCCTTCACCTTGTCGCCTTCGGACAGGAACCGGACGATGTTCCGCAGCTTGAAGCCGTAGTCGTGGTCGTCGATGTTCGGGCGGAACTTGACTTCCTTGACCTGCGTGATCTTCTGCCGCCTCTTGGAGTCGTGCTCCTTTTTCTTCTTCTCGAAGATGAACTTGCCGTAGTCCATCACCTTGCAGACCGGAGGCGTGGCCTGCTCGGCGATCACCACCACGTCGAACCCCGCTTCGCGCCCTTTCGCGAGCGCGGTCTGGGGATCGACGACGCCCAGCTGCTCTCCCTCCGCTCCGATGAGCCGTACCTGGGGGAACCGCAGGATGTACTCGTTGATCGGGGAGTTCTTGGTCGGGGGGATCCGGGGACCGCCTCTGAAGAATGCGATGGGGATGTCCTCCTTACTGTTGGCGAGGCGTTGAGTGTCGGGGCGTCAAGAGATTCTCTTAGAAGGTGAAGCGGGTGGATTGGCGGCCGCGTGCCACGCGAGCGTGCGGCTCGCCACCGCGCCCGTCATTGTTCTCAGAAGATCTTCCATCGTTCTGGTCCTTGAACTCGCCGCCGTGGCGGACGCGGAGCGACACCGTCCCGGCCGCCGCTCCTTCTCGCCGACGATCAGGAGGGCGGGGACCTTCTCGAGCTCTCCGCAGACGGATCTTTGCGCCAAGCTTCTCGTTTCGTGCATCCAGGGACGCCCGCAGCCCAGCCTCCAACAACCTTCTAAGAATCTTCTCCCCGTATTCATTGAACTTTTCCGAGACAGGGACGACCCGCACCTGCTCCGGCGCGAGCCAGAACGGAAAGTCGCCCCCCGTGTGCTCGATCAGGATGCCGAGGAACCGCTCCAGCGATCCGAGGATCGCGCGGTGGAGGACGACCGGACGCTGCTTCGAGCCGTCCTCGGCGGTGTAGGTCAGGTCGAACCGCTCGGGGTTCGAGAAGTCGACCTGCAGCGTCCCGAGCTGCCAGGCGCGGCCGATCGCGTCCGTCACATGGAAGTCGAGCTTCGGGCCGTAAAACGCGCCGTCGCCGTGGTTGACGAAGTACGACCAGGCCCCGAGCGTGCCCGCGCGCTTCTCGAACGCCTGCTGGAGCGCCTTTTCGGCCTTGTCCCAGTTCTCGACCGCGCCCATGAACTTCTCGGGACGCGTGCCGAGGCCGACCTTCACCTCGTCGAAGCCGAACGTGCCGTAGACCTCCCGGATGAAGTCGAGGAAGAGGTCCATCTCGGCCGGCATCTGGTCGAGCGTCACGAAGATGTGGGAGTCGTCCTGGCAGAACGTCCTGACCCGCGTGAGGCCCTGCGTCACGCCGGAGCGCTCGTAGCGGTGGAGCCGACCGAAGTCGGCGTAGCGGACCGGGAGGTCGCGGTACGAGAACGCGTGCGAGCCGTACATCAGGAAGTGCCCCGGGCAGTTCATCGGCTTGACGCCGAACTCCCGCTCGTCGATCTGGGTGAAGTACATGTTCTCGTGGTAGTTCTCGTAGTGGCCGGAGAGCTTGAAGAGCTCCACGTCGAAGATCTGCGGCGAGATGACTTCCTGGTAGCCGTACTTCAGGTAGAGCTCGCGCATGAACGCGACGAGGAGGTTGTAGACCGTCGCCCCCTTCGGGAGGAAGAAGGGCGAGGCGGGCGCCCACGGGTGGAAGACGAAGAGCCCCAGCTCCTTGCCGACCTTCCGGTGGTCGCGGGCCTTCGCCGCCTCGACCCGAGCGAGGTGCTGGTCCAGCTCCTTCTGCGTCAGGAAGACGGCCCCGTAGATCCGCTGGAGCATCGGGTTCCGCTCGTCGCCCTTCCAGTAGGCTCCGGCGGAGTGCGTCAGCTTGAAGACGCCGAGCTTCCCCGTCGACGGGACGTGCGGTCCCCGGCAGAGGTCGATGAAGTCCTTCTGCTCGTAGCAGGAGAGGCTCCCCTCGGGGATCCCCGCCACGATCTCGACCTTCAGCGAGTCGTTCTGGGCCTCGAAGATCTTCACCGCGTCGGCCTTCGACATCTCCTTGCGGACGACGGCGTTGTCCTCGGCGACGATCCTCTTCATCTCGGCCTCGATCTTCTCGAGGTCCTCGGGCGTGAAGGGCCGGCCGGGGTCGAAGTCGTAGTAGAAGCCGTTCTCGATCGCGGGGCCGATCCCGATCTTCACGCCCGGGAAGAGGCGCTTCACGGCGTTCGCGCAAAGGTGCGCCGTCGAGTGGCGGTAGAGCTCCAGCGCGTCCGGGTGCTTCGGCGTGACGACCTCGAACCTCCCCGACTCCGAAAGAGGCCGGGAGAGGTCGAGCACGGCGCCGTTCAGCTTCACGCCGAGGGCGTCCTTGGCGAGCCGCGGACCGATGGACTCGGCGACGGCGCGGCCCGTGGTTCCTTTCGGAACCTCGCGGACGGAACCGTCGGGCAGCGTGAGCCTGATGACGTCGCTGGCGACCGATGTGGACATGACTCGACCTCTCCTTTCTCTCTTCGGGGCGGCGATGGAGGGTCGAGGGAGGGGATGGTAGGCGCTAGCGGACTCGAACCGCTGACCCCTTCCGTGTGAAGGAAGTGCTCTACCGACTGAGCTAAGCGCCTTCGAGCTGCGGTTTCGGCGGCGGCACGGGAGAGTTGGCGGATGGTAGGCGCTAGCAGGATCGAACTGCTGACCCCTACCGTGTCAAGGTAGTGCTCTACCGCTGAGCTAAGCGCCTGACTGTTCGCCTTTTGTCTCTCCGAGGGCTGCCGCCGGGGGCCGTTCGCGAAAGGAACGTCTTTTGAGCCCCGACCTCGACCCGGATCGTCTTCTCCAAAGAGCATTTCCGGCGCTGTCGCCGGAGCCGCGGAGGATAGCACAGCGAGCCGCGCCTTAGCCCTGTCCGATGCTCGTCCGGCGGGTCCGGAGTGACCGCTGAGATAACATCTCAGCACACGTGACGCGCTGCTCCCGCTGTGGTTCGGAGGCTCCGGACGCGAGCCGGTTCTGCCCCTCCTGCGGGGCGGATCTCGGGTCGGCGTCGCGCCTCCCGACCGAGCTGGGTCCGGCCCCGCCCGCCGCGCGTCCCCTCGAGCGTCGGGCGGCTCGTCTCGTCCGGCTCGCTCGACCTCGGCGCCTTCCCTCCGGGCGCCCTCCTCGGCGAGCGCTACCGCATCGTCGGTCTCCTCGGCCGGGGTGGGATGGGCGAGGTCTACCGCGCCGACGACCTGAAGCTCGGCCAGGCCGTCGCCCTGAAGTTCCTCCCGAAGGCCGTCTCGGGCGACGAGGCGCTCCTCGCGCGGTTCCACGCCGAAGTCCGCCTTGCGCGGCAGGTCTCGCACCCGAACGTCTGCCGATCTACGACATCGGCGAGATCGAGGGGCGCCACTTCCTCTCGATGGAGTACGTCGACGGCGAAGACCTCGCGTCGCTTCTGAAACGGATCGGCCACCTCCCGGCGGAAAAGGTCCTCGAGATCGCCCGGCAGCTCTGCGCGGGCCTCCACGCGGCGCACGAGAAAGGCGTCCTCCACCGCGACCTCAAACCCGCGAACGTCATGCTCGACGGCCGAGGGCGAGTGCGCATCACGGATTTCGGCCTGGCCGTCGCGGCCGAAGAGGCCGCGAACGTCGGCGAGGTCTCCGGCACGCCCGCGTACATGGCGCCCGAACAGCTCGCGGGGAAGCCCGCGTCGGTGAGGAGCGACCTCTACGCGCTCGGCCTCGTTCTCTACGAGGTCGCCACGGGAAGGCGGGCCTTCGATGCGCCAACGCTCGCCGAGATCAGACGAAAGCACGAGCAGGAGACACCGACGGCCCTTCGGCCGTCCTTGCGGGCTTCGATCCGGTCGTCGAGCGCGTCATCCTGCGCTGTCTCGAGAAGGACCCGAGGGCGCGGCCAGCGTCGGCCGTTCAGGTCGCGGCCGCCCTCCCCGGAGGCGACCCCCTCGCGGCCGCCCTCGCCGCCGGCGAGACCCCGTCGCCCGAGATGGTCGCCGCGGCGGGGCCCGAAGGCGTCATCCCGACCGCGCGGGCGGCGGCGCTTCTCGCCGGCGTCCTCGCGCTCCTCGCCGCCATCTTCGTCCTCTCGCGCTGGGCGCACCGACCTCGGCCTCTCGCCGCTTCCGAAGCCGCCCGATGTCCTCCTGGAGCGGGCGCGCGAGGTTGCGCACCGGCTCGGCTACACGGAGACGCCCGGGGACTCGAGCGGCACTTTCGCGCGTGACTCCTCGTACCTCGACTTTCGCGCACGCACCGGCGGTCCGGGCTGGGCGCGACGGCTCGCGGCGAGCTGGTGGAAGCCCGCGACCTTCAACTACCGCCAGAGCCCGAGGCCGCTCATTCCCGCCAATGTCCAGTATTGTCACGCTCGCCGATCCGCCCCTCAACGTCACCGGGATGGTCACGGTGATCCTCGACCCTGAGGGATGGCTCCGAGAGTTCGTCGCCGTCCCGCCCCAGGTCCCGCCGCCGGCGACCGAGCCACCGGCTCACGCCCATGTGGGACGTGCTCTTCGTGGAAGCCGGGCCTCGACCCGAAGACCTTTACAAGCTCGGATCCCGCCTGGCTGCCGAGCGTGCCTTTCGACGCGATCGCTGGATGGACCGGCCCGATGCCCGGAGAAAAGGACGTGACGCTGCGCGTCGTCGCGGCGGCATTCCGCGGCCGTTCCGTCTTGTTTCAGCTCGTCGCCCCGTGGAGCCGGCCGGACCGCGACGCCGCGACCCCCGTGACTCTCCGATCGCGCATCCGCGGCGCCACGTTCTCGCTCACCACTCTCCTCATCGCCGGCGCCGCGGCGTGGTTCGCGCGGCGCAACACCCGCCTCGGGCGAGGCGACCGGCGGGGCGCTGCGCGCGTCGGGACCACGGTCTGCACCTGCATGTTCGCTGGTCGCCCTCCTGCTGAGCCAACCCGCCGCCGTCTGGAGTCAGGGGTTCGCGAGGCCACTCGTACTCCGCTGCGGGGGTCTCGGGATTCTCGCGTGGGGCGTCTACCTCGCGTTCGAGCCGTATTTCCGGCGACGGTACCCGGAGCTGCTCGTGTCTTGGACCCGGCTCGTGGGAGGGCGGTGGGGCGATCCTCTCGTCGGCCGTGACCTCCTCGGTGGACTCCTCCTCGGCTGCGGCGCGGTGCTCGTCGTCGAGGCCATCGCCACGACTCCCGCAATCTTCGCCTCAGGCGGAGAGACTCCCCTCTTCTTTCGAACCGTTGGCGCTCGATCGGGATCCGGGGAGTCGCCGGCGGGATCGCGGGTTCGGCATCGATGTTCTGATGTTTTCCCTCGCCTCCTCGACACTCCTGTTCCTCGGAAGCCTCCTTCTGCGCAAACGCCCACTCGCCGTGTCCCTCGTGTGGGTCTTCTGGTTCGCGTTGGGGGTGGGCCGCGAGAATCCGATCTTCGAGGTGCCCGCCGGCGCGCTCATCGCGACTCTTGCCGTCCTGGCCCTGCTCCGGTTCGGGCTCGCTCGGGTTGCCGCGTTCGTTGCCCTAGACGGGCTCCTCGTCCATACCCCGATCACGACTGATCTTCTCGGCCTGGTACGCAGGTTACGGCGCGGTGTTTCGGAGCTCGTCGTCCTTGCCCTCGCGCTCTGGGGCTTCTGGACTGCTCGGCGGGGGCGGTTCGATTCTCGGAGCCACGGCTCTGGACGGCTAGCTCGTTGAGATAGCATCTCGACACACGTGACGCGTTGCACCCGCTGTGGTTCGGAGGCTCCGGACGCGAGCCGGTTCTGCCCCTCCTGCGGGGCGGATCTCGGGTCGGCGTCGCGCCTTCCGACGGAGCTGGGCCCGGCCCCTCGCCGCCCCGCGCCCCCCGTCGGCGGTCGGCCGGCTCGCGTCGTCCGACTCGCTCGACCACGGCGCGCTTCCCGCCCGGGACGCTGCTCGGCGGCCGCTACCGGATCGTCGGCCTGCTCGGACGCGGCGGGATGGGCGAGGTCTACCGGCCGACGACCTGAAGCTCGGCCAGCCGGTCGCGCTCAAGTTCCTGCCGCCGGCGTCGAGCGCGACCCGGAGCGGCTCGCAGCGCTTCCTCAACGAGGTGCGGATCGCGCGGCAGGTCTCCCACCCGAACGTCTGCCGCGTCTACGACGTCGGCGAGGCCGACGGCCAGCACTTCCTGTCGATGGAGTACGTCGACGGCGAGGACCTGGCGCTCGCTCCTGCGGCGGATCGGCCGCCTGCCGAAGGACAAGGCGATCCAGATCGCCCGGCAGCTCTGCGCCGGCCTCGCCGCGGCGCACGAGAAGGGCGTCCTGCACCGCGACCTGAAGCCGGCGAACATCATGCTCGACGGCCGCGGGCCGCGTGCGGATCACCGACTTCGGCCTGGCGGCCCTCGCCGGCGAGGTCGGCGGGCGCCGACGATCCGCGCCGGCACGCCGGCCTACATGGCGCCGGAGCAGCTCGCGGGACAAGGACGTCATCGGTCCGCAGCGACATCTACGCGCTCGGGCTCGTGCTCTACGAGCTGTTCACCGGCAAGCCGGCCTTCAAGGCGGCGACGCTCGGCGGAGCTGCGGCGCTAGCACGCTCGGACGACTCCGGCCTCGCCCGTCGAGCCTCGATCGCCGGGATTCGACCCGGCGGTCGAGCGCGTCATCCTGCGCTGCCTCGAGCCGGATCCGAGCGCGCGCCCGTCCTCGGCGCTGCCGGTCGCCGCGGCGCTGCCCGGGCGGCGATCCGCTGGCGGCGGCGCTCGCCGCGGGCGAGACGCCGTCGCCGGAGATGGTCGCGGCGGCCGGGAGAGGACGGGGGCGCTCGCCGCCGCCGGCGTGGGCGCTCGCGCGGCGTGGTCGTCCGCTTTCGGCTGCCTCTTCGTCCGGCGCTCGCGCGAGAGCATCGGCCTCGCGCCCTCCCGAGAGAGTCGCCGAGACTCGCTCATGGACCGAGGCCCGGGAGCGTCACGGCGGCCGGCTCGGCTGGGGCGGAGCCGCCCGCCGACTCCGCTGCGGCTTCGAGCCGCGACTACCCGTTTCCTCGACAGTGGATGGCTCAAACGGCACGGCCCGGCTGGGCGCCGGCAGCTCTCCTCCTCCTGGTGGACGCCCGCCGTCTTCCGGTACCGTCAGAGCCCGCGGCGCTCTCTTCCCCCGTCGACTCCGGGGCTCGTCCGGTGCGGACGACCCTCCGATGAACGTTCTCGGGGCGCTGGTCACCGTCACACTCGACCCGCGCGGACCTGCTGCGCAGCCTCGTCGCCGTGCCGAATCAGAGTCACGGGCGGAGACACCGCCGTGCCGACCGCCGCGCTGCCTGGGACGCGCTCTTCGCGGAAGCGGGCCTCGACTCAAGGCTTCACCCCGTCCGAGGCCGCTCTGGCTCCCTCCCGTTCCCGTTCGACATGCGTCGCCGGCTGGACCGGCCCGTTCCCGGGTCGACACGGATGCCGTGCTGCAGTGTCGTGGCCGCCGTCCAGCAGGGCCGGCCCGTCTACTTCGAGCTCATCGCGCCCTGGAGCGAGGCCCGCCGCAGGTGACGCGATCGCCCGACGACATCTCCAGCGCGCCAAGATTTCCAAGTCTCGTCTTCTTCGTCCTCACGGTCGCGTTCACCCTCGCGGGGCTCTACTTCGCCGCGCGAACCTGCGGCTCGGTCGCAGGGACAAGGCAGGTGCCGTCCGTCTCGCGCTCGGCGTCTTCGTTCTCGCCGCTCATGCTCGCCGGACCTTCTCGCGCGCCACTCTCCAGCTTGGCGCGCGGCGTTCTTCACCGGGCCTTCTCGGAGAGCCTCGGTGACAGCCTTCCTCCCGGCGCATGCTCGTCGGCTTCGTCTACCTCGCTCTCGAGCCCTATTTCCGCGCGGCGCTACCCCGAGCTGCTCGTCTCCTGGGCGCGGCTCTTTTCGCGGCAAGCTCCGGGACCCGCTCGTCGGGCGGGACCACCTCTGGGGCGTTCTCGCGGGTCTCGCCGTCTGCCTCATCCTCAACCTCGAGAACATTCCCCCGGCGCTTTTCAGGGCCCCCGGCCAGACCCCGGTCCCGGTCAACCCACGTCACTCTCGCCGGCCTCGGCGGCCTCATTTCCTCTACGTCGCGCGCCAGGTTGTGGGAAGCTTCGTCTGGCTCTTCATGATCGCCGCCTCGCTCTTCTTCGGCCGACTCGATCCTCCGGAAGGCGCCACTCGCCGCCGCCGTGCCGTGGCTACTTCGATCTTCCTGGGCTTCACCGGGACGGAAAACCCGCTTTTCGAGATGTCGGGTGCCGCCCTCATCGCGTCGATCTTTCTTCTCCTCCTCTTCCGCTGGCGGTCTTCTCGGCCACTCGCTGTGGGGCTCGGACGTCTTCAGCCGTCCTCTCTGCGGCCCCGCTCACGCCCGATCTCTCCCAGCTGGTTCACAGGCTACGGCCTCTTCTGCCTCGCGATCGTCCTTGCGATCGCCGTCTACTCGGCTTCTGGGCGGCGCGCGGCGGCGCCGTCTTCTATCCCGGCACCGCCGTCGACGACTGACCGGGTCGCCGCTCCGCTCGGCCCTTCCTCACCCAGAGCGTCTTCGTGACGCGCGCGACGAGTTTCCCGTCGTCGGCGACGATTTCGGCGATGAACACGGGCTCCACCGTCTCGCCGGCGTCGGCGACCGGCGCCTTCTCCGCGATCTTCTCCGGCGGACGTGGAACGTCCCGTCACGCGCCCCGGCCCGGCTTCAGGAACTCGATCACCGCCTTCTTGTCCCAGACGAGTAGCCCGGCCCGAGGTTCTTGGTGACGATGAAGACGAAGTGCGGGTCGGCCATCGAGTAGAGCGACCCGCCGAACTGCGTCCCGAAGAGGTTCCGGTTGTAGACGTCAGCTTCATCCGGACGACGATCGTGTACGGGTCGCCCTTCGGGTACGTGACCCTGATCCCCGCCCCGAGAAACGGCGGATAGAAGTTGACGAGCTTCATCATGAGACGCTGACGAAGGTCGCTCATCGGGCGGAGACGATAGCGCGGGGCGGGCACCCCGGTCTCCCACGGCTCTTCGAGAGCGTGTCCGGAAGCCCCTGCGTCTGCTTGACGAGGGGGGCGCCACTATCTACGCTCGTCCCAAACCTCGATGAGAGGAACGGTAAGGGCAACTCGTCCCCGCTTCCTTCTCGCGGCGGTCGTCGCCTCTGCTGCCGCCATCCTCGCGCCGCCCGGCTGGAGCCAGCAACAGAACGAGACGGCGCCGGCGCAGGCTCCCACGGGCGATCCAGCCGCCGAGGCACTCGTTGGCTTCGACGAAACGACCGGGCTCTGGTTTCCCTCCGGCGCCCCTCGAGAGGTCTACCTGGCCCGCTCCGACCCGAGCCACGACCTGATCCGCGACGCACAGGCCGCCTTCACGGCGAACCCCGCTCTCCGAAAGGCCGTCTGTGCCCTCATAAAGGACCCGAAGCGCGAGGTGAGGGCCTCCGCGCTCCCCCCGTCGGTCCTTCAGCGGCGCACCATGTTTCAGATGCTCTGCGTCGGCGTCGAGGCGCACGAACAAGAGCAAGAGAAGAGCGAGACGGCCTGGAGAATCCGGAAGGCCGATTTCGAGAAATGGATGAACCTGTCCCCCGCTCGCGCGCTCTCCCTGGACGAGCGCCGGTCCCGGATGCTGGAGATCGACGAGGCGACGCGCGACTCCGCCGAGCCCGACGGGCAGCTCAAGGGGGCTTTCGCGATGCTCGGTCTGATGCCCCAGACCGACTACGTGGTCTACCGCCTTCTCGCGACGAATCCATTCCGCGGGACCCGTAACGAAGAGAAGTTCGTCGAATTCCTGCGAGGAACCTTCGGCCGCGAGTCGGCGGACGGCATGCCCGAGGCGTCGCTCTACCGGATGGCGATGCGGCATTTGCTCTTTTATCGCGGCGACGTCGCCGAGGCACGAGCGCTTTCCCGCCGTCTTCTCGAGGACGAGACGCTGGAACGCTGGAAGACCGACAATCGCGCGATCCTCGCCCTGCTCGACCGGCTCTCGGGTGATGCCTCGGCGCTCCGGGTCGCGGCAGCTTCGTGCGGGGTGCCCGAACGGGTGACACAGGCGTACGAGAAGAGACCTGAGGGCGCCTACTGCTTCGACCTTTTCAATACCCTCTTCCGTCCGCTGCGTCGACCTCCTCGGTGAGAAATCGATGCCCGGCCTGACCGACGTGCTGGCGGAAGCCGTCGCGGCGGAACCGACGAACTGGTCGCGGCGCGTCGACTCGACGCGCCACGTCGCGATCGTCGACGCGGCACGAGGCCGGCTCCTCGCGGACGAGTTGCTGCATCTCCCCGCCACGCTGGTACCGCTTTGGACTCGGATCGAAGCGCTGGCCGTCGTGGGGTTCGACCTCCCGGAAGCTCCGCGACTTCGGGCGCGCCCTGGAAGCCTTCGACCTCTTCCTTTCCAATCTGCGTTATCGGGCAGGACCCAGGCCTCCCGACCTATGGGGCCGATTGACGGCTCTCCCCAAGCAGGAGGAAGGCAAGCGCTCCGAGGACTTCCGCTTCGGCTGGGGAACATTACCTGGGCCCTTTGTCAGAAAACCGAAACGTTCATCGAATCCGGCGACTTCCCCCGCGCGAGACAGGCTCTCGAGACTTACCTTGCGACGACTTTCTCGATCATCGATATCGTCGAGAAAGAGAAGGGACACGTCTCGGATCTCATGGATCAGGAGGGCATGGACCCCTCCGAGCTCCAATCGCTTCGGGCCCTTCTGGACGAGGACGCAAAGGCGTCAGCCCTGAGCGCCCGCGACGTCGCGCGCTGGGCGCGAGTGGAGCTCGGCATGCTCGGCACGGCCTGCGTAAAGGCCGGAAAGACCGACGAGGCCAAGAGGATTGTGGCCTACCTCATTGCACAGCCTGGGCCGGAGGGCCACGCTCTGCCGGGCGACCTCTTGCCGCTCTACTACGGCCCCAAGGAACGAGGGGAGCCGCTCAAGCCTGCAGCCACCCCCTGGGAATCGCCCGCTGCATCAGGTCCGCAAGGCTCCAAAACGAAGCAAGACGGGTGAGAGCGAGAAACGTGCAGCTTGCGACGAAGCCGTCGCCGAGCCCCTCGTTCAGGCCGATGCGGGCCGCGCTATTTCCTGACCTCGAACTCCTTCGTCCCGACGACGGCGCCGTCGGCGGAAATCTCGACCTTGTACTTCCCCGTGGGCCAGCCGGAAGGCTTGGCGACGTGGAACTCGGTGGCGGCCGGTCCGTTCGGCGCGATGGCGCGGGTCTCCTCGTTCACGAGCGTCCTCTTGTCGTCGTATGTCCAGCGGGCCTTGAGCGTGGCCTTTGGCGCGACGCCCTCGGTCAGGATGACGACGTAGATCGTCTCCCTCGGTCCGAAGACGGCGGCCGGTTCCTTCAGCTTCTTGTCGTCGCCGATCGACTTTCCGACGTCGAACGAGGCGACCTTGAACTCGGGGACCGGTGTCGCCGTCGGGGGCGGCGGTGCGGTCGGCGGCGGGGCGGGCGGGGGCTCCTTCTTGCACGCGGCGAAGAGCGCCGCTGCGAGGCAGAGCGCGAGGGCCGGGGAGGCGGCGCGGATGCGAATCATCGTTCTCTCCACTTTCTTCCCTCTTCAGGCGCCGGGGATCTTCAGGATCTGTCCGGGGTGGATCAGGTCGGGGTTCTTGATCTGGTCCTTGTTCGCCTCCCAGATCTCCTTCCAGCGGTTCGCGCTGCCGTAGATCTTCTTCGCGATCTTCGACAGGCTGTCGCCGGCGACGACGGTGTAGGTGCGGGTGACGGCCGCGTCCTTCGGTGCCGGGGCGGAGCTGGAACTTCCGCTGACGACGTCGGAGAAGTCGGGGTCTTTTTCTTCGTCGGGCATGCTCATCGGGGACCCTCCTTTTTCGGAATCTCCTCGAACGGAACGTCGAGGACGGGATAATCGCGCCAGTCCTTCCAGTCGTAGTGCCACCACTCCCACGGGTAGACGAAGAAGCCCTCCGCTTCCATCGCCGTTCGCAGGAGCTCGCGCCTCGCGAGCGCCTCCTTCGGGCCGTCTTCGAACGTGACGTAGGAGCGCTTCGACATTTCGTCGTAGGCCCCGCCCATGTCGGCCTCCTTCCCGGACTCGAGGACGACGAGCGTCAGGTCGACGGCCCCGCCGCGGTTGTGGCGGGAGCCGTTCTTCGGGTTCGCGACGAAGATCTTCTTTCCCTCCGGGGTCAGGTCCCAGAACTGCTTCGTGACCCGCCACGGCCGGTAGCCGTCGAAGACGAGGAGCCCGTACCCCTTCTCCTTCAGCGACGCGTTGACCCGCGCGAGCGCCCCGGCGGCGGGGCGCTGAAGGAACGCGCGCGCCTCCTTGTAGAACGGCTTTCCGAACTCGTTTCTGTCGGTGGCGTACCGGATCTCCAGCCGGATCCCGGAATCGAGCTCGACGAGGTCGGGCGCCTTCTTCCCGGTCTCCTTCGGCGGCCCCTCCTGGCCGGCGAGCGAAAGCGGCAGGAAGAGGGCGGCGAGGGCGAGCCGGTTCGTCTTCATGGCGGCGGGGCGGATCGTATCCCGCGCCCCTGCTACGCTTCGTACGTTGAAGCTGATCATCCAGATCCCCGCGTGGGACGAGGAGGGGCAGATCGCGGCGGCGCTTGCCGAGCTCCCCCGCGAAGTGCCGGGGTTCTCCGGGGTGGAGACGCTCGTCGTCGACGACGGGTCGACGGACGGCACGGCCGATGCCGCCCGCCGCGCGGGCGCGGACCACGTCGTCCGGCTCCCTTTCCACCGGGGCCTCGCCACGGCGTGGCGGGCCGGGCTCGATGCCGCACTCCGGCTCGGCGCCGACGTCATCGTCTCGACCGACGCGGACCGCCAGTACGCCGCGAAGGACGTGGCGGCGCTCGTCGGTCCGATTCTCCGGGGCGAGGCCGAGATTGTCGTCGGCGACCGGGGTGTCGCGACGAAGCCCGACTTCTCCGCGACGAAGCGCCTGACCCAGCGGCTCGGCTCGTGGGTCGTCCGGCGCGCCTCGGGGACCGACGTCCCCGACGCCACGTCCGGCTTCCGGGCGCTCTCGCGCGAGGCGGCCCTCCGCCTCCACGTCTTCTCGAAGATGACCTACACGCTCGAGACCCTGATCCAGGCGGGCAACAAGCAGATGAAGGTGTCGGCCGTCCGCGTCGACACCAACCCGCCGGTCCGCCCGTCGCGCCTGATCCGCCGGGTCTGGCGGTACGTCCTCGTGCAGGGCGCCAACATCGTCCGGATTTCGGCCCTCTACAAGCCGCTCCCCGTCTTCTTCGGCGCGGCGGCGCTCCTCTTCCTCGCCGGCCTCGCGCTCGTCGCGCGCTACGTCTTCCTCGTCGTGACGGCGCAGAACCCGGCCGGGCACGTCCAGTCGCTCCTCCTCGCGGCCGTCCTCTTCCTCGCGGCCGTGACCGCGTTCCTCTCCGGCCTCCTCGCGGACCTGATCTCGATCAACCGCTCCCTCCTCGAGGAGATCGTCCTCGTCCTCCGCCGCCGGGACGCCGAGCGGGCGGCCGAGAGGCGGCAGGAGTCCGGGGAGCGTCCGGCCCCGAAAGCGCCGGAGTGAGCGCGGCCGGCGACGCCCTCGCCGCGCTCGCCGAAGCGAAGCCCCTTCCCGTCCTGGCCGGAGCGCTCGTCTACGCGGCGGCCTTCTCCGCCCGGAGCTTCCGGCTGAACCTCCTCCTTCAGCCGGCCGAGCGCCTGCCGTTCCTCCGCGGAGCCTCTCTCTCGGCGGCCGCAACGTTTCTCCTCCAGGTGATCCCCTTCCGGGGCGGCGAGGTGGCGTCGTGGGCCGCCTACGGGAAGGCTCTCGGATCGGGGTGGGCGAGGTCGGGCGCCGTCTTCGCCCTCGTCAAGGCGGTCGACACGGCGGCTCTCCTTCTCGTCGGCCTCGCGGGCGCGGCGCTTCTCGGCCTCCGGCGCGGTGCGCCGGCCCTCGGAGGGACGGCGGCGGCGCTCGTCCTCCTCGGCGCCCTCGCCCTCCTCCTCGGCCCGCGGCTCGCCGGCTCGCTCCTCCGAGCGCTGGCGCGCGCGGCTCCCCGACGGCTCCCGCCGACGGGAGGCCGCGGCGCAGCTCGCCGAGGGGCTCGCGATCGCACGGACAGCGCCCGGGCGCTACGCCCTGTCGGTCCTCGCGTCGCTCGCGTTCCTCGCCGGGCACCTCGCGGCCCTCGCCCTGATCCTCCGGGGCCTCGGCGTCCCGGCCAGCGTCGCCGGCCTCGCCTTCGCCTCGCTGACCTCGGTGACGACGGCCTCCGTGATCCCCTCGCCCGCCGGCACCTTCGGGCCGATGGAGTCCGGCTTCGCCGCGGGCCTCCTTCTCGACGGCGTCCCGCTCGCGCGGGGCCTCGTCGGCGCGACGCTGCTTCATCTCGTCACGACCGCGACCGCCGGCCTCTGCGGCCTGCCGTTCCTCGTCGGACCCCGTCCCGCCCGTCCGCCCGCCGGCCTGAGGCGTTCGCTCCATTCCGTTTCGGAGCCGGCACCTCGTATCGTCAGCCGTCCAAGGAGGCCCGATGCGACTCTCTCCCCTCTCCCTTCTCACCGCCGTCCTGACCTTCGCCGCGGGCGCGGCGGGACCCGCGTCCGCGCCCCCGAAGCCGATCGACCCGGCGAACCGCGATACGACAGCCGCGCCCTGCGTCGACTTCTACCAGTACGCCGACGGCAGCTGGCTGAAGGCGAACCGCGATTCCCGCCGACAAGGCGCGGTGGGGCTCGTTCGAGGAGCTGGCGGACCGGAATCGCGCCGTCCTCAAGTCGATCGCCGAGGAGGCCGCCGCGAAGACCGACGGACCGACGGGGAGCAACCGGCAGAAGGTCGGCGACTTCTGGGCCGCCGGAATGGACACCGAGGCGATCGAGAAGGCGGGGACGAAGCCGCTCGAGCCGTGGCTCACGAAGGTCGATGCCCTGAAGTCGACCGCGGAGCTGCCCGCAGCTCCTCGCCACCTTCCACGAGGTCCGCGTGACGGGCGGCTTCGGCCTCCGCGTCGTGCCGGACCAGAAGGAGTCGACCCGGTACATCGCCGCCCTGAGCCAGGGGGGGCTCGCCCTTCCCGAGCGCGACTACTACCTGAAGGACGACCCGAAGTCGGTCGAGCTCCGCGCGAAGTACGTCGCCCACGTCGCGAGGATGCTGGAGCTCCTCGGCGATTCGCCCGACGCCGCGCGGAAGTCGGCCGCGGCCGTCCTCGCGTTCGAGACGAAGCTCGCGAAGGCGTCCCGGAGCCGCGTCGAGCTGCGCGACCCGCAGAAGAACTACAACCGCAGGACGCTCGCCGAGCTGACGGCGGAGGCGCCCGGCTTCGACTGGAAGGCGTACCTCGCGGCCGTCGGGATCCCCGCCGGACAGGACCTGAACGTCCGGCAGCCCGCGTTCTTCAACGCCTTCGCCGCGATGGCGGCGAGACGAGCCCCTCGACGTCGTGGAAGGCCTACCTCCGCTGGCACGCCCTCCGGGCCTCGGCGAGCGCTCCTCCCGAAGCGGTTCGAGGACGAGTCGTTCGCTTTCTACGGGAAGACGCTCCGCGGCGTGCCGCAGCAGGAGGAGCGCTGGAGGCGCGTCCTCGCGGCGACCGACCAGGCCCTCGGCGAGGCGCTCGGCGAGCTCTACGTCGAGCGGGCCTTCAGCGCGAAGTCGAAGGAGCGCGTCCGGCAGCTGATCGAGAACCTCCGCGCCGTCCTGAAGGAGCGGATCGAGGCGCTCCCCTGGATGGGGCCCGGGACGAAGAAGGCGGCGCTCGCGAAGCTGGCCGCCTTCCGCGTGAAGATCGGCTACCCCGACGCGTGGCGCGACTACGGGGCGCTCGAGATCTCGCGGGCGTCGTACTTCGGAAACGTCGTGCGGGCCCACGCGTTCGAGGAGAAGCGGAACCTCGCGAAGCTCGGCAAGCCGATCGACCGGAACGAGTGGACGATGACGCCGCCGACGGTGAACGCCTACTACAACTCGTCGATGAACGAGATCGTCTTTCCCGCCGGCATCCTGCAGCCGCCGTTCTTCTACGCCGAGGCGGACGACGCCGTGAACTACGGCGGCATCGGCGTCGTGATCGGGCACGAGATGACGCACGGCTTCGACGACTCCGGGAGCCAGTTCGACGCCGACGGAAACATGAAGAACTGGTGGACCGAGGAGGACCGGAAGGCCTACGACGGGCGGACGGCGCTCATGGTGAAGCAGTTCGACGGCTACAGGCCGCTCCCCGACCAGGCCATCAACGGCAAGCTGACCCTCGGCGAGAACATCGCCGACCTCGGCGGCCTGAAGATCTCCTACGCCGCGCTCGCGAAAGCGCTCGGGAAGGACCCCGCGAAGGCCGACCCGGTCGACGGCCTCACCCCGGCCCAGCGCTTCTTCCTGAGCCACGCCACGGTCTGGCGGTACCAGATCCGCGACGAGGCGCTCCGCGTCAACCTGAACACCGACCCGCACAGCCCCGGCAAGTGGCGCGTCCTCGGCCCGCTCTCGAACCTCGACGAGTTCGCGGCCGCCTTCGGCTGCGCGGCCGGGACGCCGATGGTCCGGCCCGGAGGCGGAGAGGCCGAGCATCTGGTAGCGTGACTCCCGGGAACCCCGCCCGACGATGAGAACGCTTCTCCGCTGGCTCCGCCGTCTCGTCTTCGCACTCGTCGTCGTCTGGGCGACGCTCGTCGTCGGCGGCGCGTTCGGTGCGCGGGCGCGGCTCCCGGAGCTGAAGCCGTGGCACCTCCTACGTCCCGCAGCGCCGAGATCACCGCCGCGGACGTGACAGAGAAGACGACGCTCGCCGACCTCCTCAGGAAGGAAGACGCGGTGATGGCCGAGGTCCGGACCGCGGTCGAGGAGCGCCTTCCGGAGCGAAGACCGGGGCGTCGCGAACCGCTACGCCCCGGAGAGCCCGCTCAACCCGGGCCGGATGCCGAAGAACTGGAACCGGACGTTCGAGCTCGTCCCGGAGAACGTCCGGGGCGGCGTCCTCCTCGTCCACGGGCTCACCGACGCCCCGTACAGCGTCCGGGCGCTCGCCGAGCTCTACCGGCGACCACGGCTTCTACGCCCTCGCCCTCCGGATGCCGGGACACGGCACGGTCCCCGGCGCGCTGACGAAGACCCGCTGGGAGGACTGGATGGCGGCGGTCCGCGTCGGCGCGCGGCACGTCCGCGCGAAGGCCGGGCGACGGCGCGCCGTTCCACGTCGCCGGCTACTCGAACGGCGGCGCGCTCGTCCTCTCGGCCGCGCTCGAGTCGCTCGACGACAAGGCGCTCCCGAAGCCCGACCGGATCGTCCTCGTCTCGCCGATGATCGGCATCACGCCGCTCGCGGTCCTCTCGCGGACGATCAGCCGGCTCGGTGTCTTTCCCGTACTTCGAGAAGGCGAAGTGGACCGACGTCGTCCCGGAGTTCAACCCGTACAAGTACAACTCGTTCCCGGCGAACGCCGCATTCCAGACCTGGGAGCTGACCGGGCGGGTGCAGAAGCAGGTCAAGCGGCTCGCCGACGCGGGCCGGGCGGGCGAGATCCCGAGGATCCTGACCTTCTCCTCGCTCGTCGACGCGACCGTTTCGACGCCCGCGACGATCGACAGGCTCTACGGGCGCCTCGCCGACAACGGGAGCGAGCTCGTCCTCTTCGACGCCAACCGGACCGGTCCGGTGCAGCCCTTCCTCGGCCCGGGCAGCGCGGCGCTCCTCGGAACGGCCGTCGCCGACCGCTCGCGCCGGTACGTTCTGACCGTCGTCCGAACGCGGGGCCCGAGGCGCGCGAGGTGGTCACGGCCTCCTAGGCGCCCGGCGCGGCGGAGCCCCGCGTCGAGCCGGCCGGCCTCGCCTGGCCGGCGCAGGTCTACTCCCTCTCGCACATCGCGCTCCCCTTCCGGCCCGACGACCCGCTCTTCGGCCTCGACCCTCCACCGTCTTCCCGGATCCTCGACCTCGGGCGGCTGGCGCCGCGCGGCGAGAAGTCGGCGCTGACCGTGCCGGAGAGCCTCTGGCTCCGCCTCGCCTCGAACCCGTTCTTCGCGATCGTCGAGAGCGAAGGTCGCGGCGGCGATCGACGCCCCGAAATAGAGCGGGGCGCTCAGCCCGCGGCCGCGATCGCGCTGATCTCGAGGAGCGCGCCGTAGTGGAGCGGCGCGGTCGGGACGACGGCCCGGGCCGGGCGGTGGTCCCCGATCAGCCTCGCGTAGGCCTCGTTGACGCGGCCCCAGAGCGAGAGGTCGGAGAGGTAGACCGTCACCGAGAGGAGCCGCGGCAGCCCGCTCCCCGCGGCCTCGAGGATCGCGGCGACGTTCCTCATCGCCCGCTCGGTCTGGGCCTCGATCCCCTCGGGGAGCGAGGCCGGGTCGGTCCGGGTCGATCGGAAGCTGGCCGGCGACGAAGACGAGGCCGCCGTGGACGACGGCCTGCGAGTAGTGTCCCGCGGGTTTCGGGGCGAGACGCGTCTCGATGTTTCTCATCCCGCGAGTCTAGCGAGCCTCTTGACGGGGGCTGGATACTGGAGCCGGCGCGAGGCGGATCGCCCGCGCGATAGAACCCGTCGGGTGCGAGACGGCCCCGGCGAGAGGAGGCACCATGTATCCCGGATTCATCCCCTTCTGGCAACGGCGGCGGGCGTCGTGCGCGGCATCCGTCCCCTTCGGCGCCGGCATTGCCGCCGCCGAAGTCTTCTTCTCCCCCCGCTGGCACGGCGGCCCCGAGGGCGGAGAGGGCGAGAGTTTCGGCGCCGGATTCGGCGTGAGGCGGCCCCTCCGATTCCTCGCCTGGAAGCTGGACCTGAACGAGGGCCAGGTGACCGAGCTCGCGGCGATTCTCGACGAGCTGAAGATCGAGCGGGCCCAAGCCGCCGTCGACTCCCGGCGCTCGACGTCCGGCCTCGCCGACGCCGTCGCCTCGGGCGCATTCGACGACGCGAAAGCCAAAGAGGCCGGTGCGGCACGCGTCAGGGGGGCCGAGCGTCTCCGCGACGCCGTGACGCGGGCCCTCCGCCGGATCCACGCGATCCTCGACGACGAGCAGCGAAAGAAGCTCGCCTATCTCCTCCGAACGGGCGTCCTGACGGTCTGACCCCTCGGCGGCCGGAAGCGCGGCGCGCCGCCCGCGCCGCGGCTTCCTCCTGAGGCATCTGCACCGGGCGAGGGAGCGCCCGCGGGCGTAAATTAGCCTCATGAGCAACATGACGCTGGCCGCCCCCGTCCTCCACGGCGCCGCCCGATACTCCTTCTGGGACTGGTGGATCGACCGGAAGACCCGCTGGGTGCGGGACGCCGTCCCGCAGCTCGACGCCGGCGTCTTCCGCGCCCTCGCGGTGGGAACGGGCCTCCCCCCCATCCACCAGCGCTCCACGTTCGCCTTTCACAACGTCAAGGACGGCGCGGACCGCTTCCTCGGCGTGTCGAAGGGAGGCGAGCGGCCGTACGCGCGGATCTACACGCGCCTCGGGAACCCGACGACCGAGTACCTCGAGCGGGTCCTCTTCCGGCTGGAGGCGCAGCACGTCATCGAGAAGGCGCTCGCCGAGGACGAGAAGGAGCCGACGATCGGCTGCCTCATCTTCGGCTCCGGGATGGGGGCGATCTCGACGCTCATGCTCTCGCTCCTGAAGGCGGGCGACGCGGTCCTCGCCGGGAACATCTACGGCTGCACCGACAGCCTCTTCCGGAACCTCGCGAAGTTCGGCGTCGAGGCGGTCTTCTGCGATACGGGGAGCACGGACGAGGTCGAGCGGACGCTCGCCCTCCACCCGAACGTCGCGGCCGTCTTCCTCGAGTCCCCCGAGAACCCGACGCTCCGGATCGCCGACATCGAGGCGATCTCGCGCCTTGCCGAGGAGCGCGGGATCCCGCTCGTCGTCGACAATACGTTCTGCTCCCCCTACCTCCAGCAGCCGTTCCGCCTCGGCGCGGACTTTGTCGTCCACTCGCTGACGAAGTTCATCAACGGGCACTCGACATCGGTCGGCGGCGCCCTCCTCGGCCCCTTCCGTTTCATGAAGGACGACCTCTTCTCCTGGTACAAGGACCTCGGCGCGACGCCGTCGCCCTTCGACTCGTGGCTCGACTCGATGACCGTCCAGTCGCTCGCCGTTCGGCAGGACGCCCAGTGCGAGAGCGCGCTGACGATCGCCACCTTCCTCCGCGCACCACCCGAAGGTGGCGCACGTCGTCTACCCCGGCTTTTCGGACTTCCCGCAGAGGGCGATCGTCGAGAAGCAGATGCGGAACGGCGGCTCGCTCATCAGCTTCGAGGTGAAGGGGGGCGCGGCGGCGGGCGAGAAGCTGATGAACTACTTCGCCCGGAAGGACACCCCGATGGAGCTGGCCGTGAGCCTCGGGGCGACGATCAGCTACGTGGAGCAACCCGCCACGATGACGCACGCCGTCGTGCCAGAGGCCGACCGCCTCGCGCGCGGCATCACACCCGGCCTCATCCGGATGTCCGTCGGCCTCGAGGGGGCCGGCGTCCTGATCGACCATCTCGACCGCGGGCTGACGCCGGAATGACCGCCCAGATCCGGCCCGCGGCGTCGGCGGCAGACCTCGCGCTCGCGCGGGAGCTCTTCCTCGAGTACGAGAAGAGCCTCGGGATCAGCCTCTGCTTCCAGAACTTCGCCGATGAAGTCGAGGCGCTCCCGGGCGCCTACGCGCCGCCGGACGGGCGGCTCCTCCTCGCGTGGTCGGCGGGCGGCCTCGCCGGCTGCGTCGCCCTCCGGAAGATCGGCGACGGCGTCGCGGAGATGAAGCGGCTCTACGTGAGGCCCGCCTTTCGCGGGACGGGCCTCGGCCGGAAACTGGCGGCCGCCGTGCTCGACGAGGCGAAGGCGGGCCGGCTACGGCGCCGTCCGCCTCGACACGCTCGCGACGATGCGGGAGGCGCAGGCCCTCTACCTCTCGATGGGCTTCCCGGACATCCCCGCCTACAACGAGCATCCGATCGAGGGGACCCGCTTCCTCGAGAAAACGGCTCGCGAACTGAGGGAGCCCGTCAGCCCCAGCGCGGCTGCTCGTCTGGATTGATCCCGAGCGTCATCTTCCCGACGATCTCGTGGACGAGCGCCGAGTTCCCCGGGTGGAACCTGCCCGCGCGGGCGTCGCGGAAGAGCCTGCTCGAGCTCGCTCTTCTTGAACATGCCGAACCCTCCGGAGAGGTCGAGCGCCCGGTCCACGATCCGGAACGCGCCCTCCACGGCGTGGTACTTCACCGCGAGGAGGCGCAGGAACCAGTCCGGCCCGACGGCTCCCCGCGACCAGTCGTGCGCGATCGCGTCGACATGGGGCCCGATCGACTCGAGCTCGAGCGAGATCTCCGCCATGCCGTGCTGGATCTCCGGGTGGTAGATCATCGGCCGCGTCAGCGCGATCGAGGTCTTCGTCTTGAGCTGCTCGACGAGGACCTCGCGGGTTCTCAGGCCGATCGCGTAGTAGATGTTCGCGAAGCCGACGAGGCCCCACGTGAAGAAGCCGAGGATGAAGCCGTCCACGCCCGCGACGCCCGCCGGGGACGACCCGCACGACGTACTTGTCCGGAACGAAGGCGCCCTCGAGGACCGTGTCGTCGCTCCGCGTCGCGCGCATGCCGAGCACGTCCCACGTCTCCTTGACGGTGTAGCCCTTCGTGCCGCGCGGCATGTAGGCGTGCACGATCTTCGGCGCGGCCGGGTCGCTCGTGTCCATCCCGTGAAGGCCGAGCCGCGTCCAGACCGGCGTCAGGCTCCCGAACGACTTCCGGCCGGTGAAGCGCCAGCCCCCGTCGACGCGCTCCGCCTTCGTGGTCGAGAGGAGCCCCGGGACGTCGTTGCCGTGCTCGGCGTGGCCGGCGGCGAAGACCTCGCCGGCGGCCGCCTCCCGGAGGATCCACTCGCACGACTTGTCGCCGCTCCTCCAGAGGTCCGCCGCGTTCCCGACCCAGTAGGTGTGCATGTTGATGCAGAGCGCCGTGGCCGGGGCGTAGAGGGCGAGCTTCCGGGTCTCGAGCGCAGCCTCCTCGAGCGTCAGCCCCGCCCCGCCGAATTCCTTCGGGACCGCCATGAGGAGATAACCGGCGGCCTTCAGCTCGTCGAAGTCCTCCTGACAGAAGCGGTTCTCGCGGTCGTAGACCGGCGCCCGCTCGCGGCACTTGCCGAGGAGCGCGTCGGTGAGAACGGGTTTCGTTGCGACCGCCATGGCGTCACCTCCGAATCGAGACGGGGAATTCTGCCGCATCTGCGATGAGAGTCAATCTCATCTGTATCCCTGCCCGGCGCCGGACGGCGGCTCCGCCGGCGTCCTTGACGCCGTTAGGTCGTGACCATATATTTGTGACCATGAAAAAAGCTCCTCGTTCGGTTCCCGCGGGCATTTTCAAGGCGACGTGCCTCGCCCTTCTCGACGAGGTCGTTGAGACCGGCCAGGAGTTCGTCGTCACGAAGCGTGGCCGCGCGGTGGCCCGCGTCTCCCCGGCGAAGCCCGAAGAGGTCAAGAGCCTGCTCGGAAGCGTTCTCCGCGAAGGGGACCTGGTCGGGCCGGTCGGCGAGAGTGGGACGCCGACCGTTGATCGTCCTCGACACGCACGCGTGGGTCTGGTGGGCCGCCGAGCCGAAAAGGCTCTCCGCACGGGCCGGACGGGCGATCGAAGACTGCGACGAGATCGGCGTCAGCGCGATCTCGGCGTGGGAGGTCGCGATGCTCGTCGCGAAGGGGCGGCTCACACTGGACCGCGACGTCC
This sequence comes from uncultured Acidobacteriota bacterium, assembly GCA_963821435.1. Taxonomy (GTDB): domain Bacteria; phylum Acidobacteriota; class Thermoanaerobaculia; order UBA5066; family UBA5066; genus DAOMFB01. The sequence goes on along the minus strand of CAWGDR010000009.1, from coordinate 110,775 downwards.
TCGTCTGGGTCCGTCAGGCGCTCGCCCTCCTTGGGGTCGTCCTCGTTCCGCTCTCGCCCGAGATCGCCGTCGCCTCGGCCGCCCTCGGCGCCGACTTCCCGGGGGACCCCGCCGACCGGATCGTCGTGGCCACCGCCCTCCGCCATCACGCCCCGCTCGTAACGCGCGACAGGCGCCTGCGCTCCGTTCCTTCTCTCAAGACGATCTGGTAGACGTAAGTCTTCGTCCGAACAGGAAGTCGCCGTGCGCCCTGGATCACCGTGGGGACCGAAAGGAAGCCGTATCATCGAATCGCAGGGGCGTGACTCCTTTTGCTCATTCCTCGCTGGAAGCGATCCCTGAACCGGCTCGATTCGTCGATCAGGCGAATCGCCTCGGGTGAGAGCGATAAAGCGTACATGGCCCGTCTTTACCAGGAGACGCTCGGCCGACCGCCCGACGATGGCGCGTACATCGCGGGAACGGAGCCTCGGCCGCGGTTTGATTCGCCGCGGCCACCTCCGGCAAGACCATCGCCTCGTCCCCCGAACAACGGGCCTTGAAGACAGTCCCGGATAGCTACCGCGGACTCCTTGCCCGTGACGCGACGACGGCGGAGGAGTGGAAAGGAGTTCAACTCCAATGGCGGCCCATCAGACCGCAAAATCCTGGAGGGTGTGATTCGCGGGGACTCGAGTACTGGCTCCGGCATACCCCGGCGCCGGCCACGGACCGGAGCGTCGCCGTATCGCTTCCCGAAGAGATCTGGCTGGAGCTGACGACGCGCTGCAACATGACGCCTGCGTGCGCGATGTGCGGCTGGGCGAGCGCCGGCCCCCTGCACCTCGCCGTGACATGGATCCTCAGACGTGGCGAGCTCTCCTTCCTCTCCTTCGCCAGGCTGGCACGGTCGGGCTTCACGGAGCGGGAGAACCGCTTCTCTACCCCTTTCTCGGCGACCTCCTGGAGGCACTCCGCCCGTCGCCCCCAGTCGTCGGCTTCAATTCGAACGGCCATCTCCTCACCTCGCCCGTCTGCCGTCGTCTCGTCGGCAGGGGCTGGGCTGGATCTCGATCTCTCTCGACGCGGCAACCGCTCTGACCTATCTGCAGGATCAGGCGACGGCCGGACTTCGAGACCCTCCTCTCGAAGGTCCAGAACCTCCGCGAGATCCGGGACGCCGCCGGCACGGCTCGGCCGCAAATCGAGATCAACATGACCCTGATGAGGCTGAACCTGCCGGAGGCTCCGGCCTTTGTCGAGCTCGCGGCACGCCTTGGACTGGATCGCGTGATGTTCCAGGAGATCGCGCCGGGCGGATCACAACGTGTCGTGGCGCCCGACGGCTTCCTCTTCGACTACCTCGAGCAGCAGCTGGCGGGCGAAGGCCGGCGCGACGATCTCCTGAGTCAGGCCCGTGAGCGCGCCCGGTTCGCTGGGCCTGCAATTCTCCTCCGAGATCCTCTACGGACCGCCCGCTGCACTGGAGAGATCGGAGGCCACCGGAAGATTCGGAAGGCCCGTCACCGGATCAATGCTACCGGCATGCCCTCCAGCCGTGGCAAAGATTGCTCTTCAACGTCTGCGGTGACGCGTATGTCTGCTGCGTCCAGATGGCGAACGAGGTCCTTCTCGGCCGGGCGCCGACCGACTCAATCGAGCAGATCTGGAATGGCCGAAGAATCCGACTCGTGCGCGAGGCGATGTTCGAGGGCGCCGCCCCGCCCTGTTGCCGCGGCTGCTACCTGACTTCGGGAAGGGGCGCGGAATCCCAGGCGCACGCCTTCCTCGTCAGTGCCTGATGTTCAAGCGGAGCGACCCGCGCTGGCGCCAGTTAAGCGCGAGGCCTAGAACGGCAGCTCGTCGTCGTCGAGGCCGAAGTAGTGGCCGAGCTCGTGGACGACGGTGTCCTTGATCTCCTTCACGGCCTCGCGGTTGTTCGCGGTGCAGCGGAGGATCGGGCCGCGGAAGACGGCGATCTCGGGCGGGAGCCCGGGGAGGTCGTCGAAGCTCTGCTGGGTCCGCATCGGGCCCGCGGTAGATGCCGAACAGCTCCTCGTCGTCGGGCGTGTCGGTCAGCTCGTAGTCGTCGTCGGTCGGCTCCTCCTCGACCGCGATGACGACGTTCTCCAGCCGGTCCCGGAACTCCTCCGGCAGCTCCTCGATCGCCTCCGCGACGAGCTTCTCGAACTCGGCCCTCGTCAGGCGGGGCGGGCGGCCGGCGCGGCGCCTCACGGCGTCCCGAAGAGGCGGCGGAAGTTCGCCGTCGTCACGGCGCGCCACGCTCGTCCGGCGTCGTCCCCTTCACCTCGGCGAGCCGCGCGGCGGTCCGGGGCAGGTACGACGGCTCGTTCGGCTTCCCCCGGAACGGGGCCGGGGCGAGGTAGGGGGCGTCGGTCTCGAGGAGCATCGCGTCGAGCGGGAGCGCGGCGGCGGCCTCGCGGACGTTGTCGGCCGCGCGGAAGGTGATCATCCCGGAGAAGGAGACGAGGTAGCCGAGCGCGATCGCCCGCCGCCCGGTCTCCGCGTCGGCGCAGAACGAGTGAAAAACGCCGCGAACGTCGTCCGGGCTCCCGGGCGCGACCCGTTCGAGAATCGGCAGCAGCTCCGACTCCGATTCGCCGGTTGTGGAGGAGGACGGGGAGCTTCCGCTCCCGCGCGAAGCGGAGCTGGGACTCGAGGACCCGCCTCTGGACGTCGCGCGGCGAGTGGTCGTAGAAGTAGTCGAGGCCGATCTCCCCCACCGCGACGACCTTCGCTCGACGCGCAGAGCTCCTCGAAGAGCCGGAGGTCGGCGTCCTCGTCGAAGTCCTTCGCCTCGTGCGGGTGGATGCCGACGGCCGCGAAGACGCCTTCGTGCGCCTCGGCGATCTCGACGGCGAGGCGCTGGTCGGCGCGCGCCGTGCCGGGGACGAGGATCCGCGTCACGCCCGCGTCGCCGGGCGCGCGCGAGGACGAGCCTCAGCTCCTCCTTCGAGGGGGGCCGCGGCCGGCCGCGCGCGTCGCCCCCCTCGAAGACCATCGTCAGGTGACCGTGCGAGTCCGCGAGCTCGGGGGTCATCCGGAAAGGGCCCTCAGCGGAGCGGCGAGCCGGGCCGCTCCGGGTGGCGAGAATAAAAGTCGAGGATCGATTGCCAGGCTTCCGCGCCGCTCTCGGCCCAGGTGATGAGGTCGACGTCCTCGGGGGCGATCGCGCCCTCGTCGACGAGGAACTGCCAGTTGACGAGCTTCTCCCAGTAGGCCCGCGAGACGAGGATGATCGGGACGCGCTTCATCTTGCCGGTCTGGACGAGCGTGAGCGTCTCGAAGAGCTCGTCCAGCGTTCCGTACCCGCCCGGGAACGCGACGAGCGCGCGGGCGCGCATGAGGAGGTGCATCTTGCGGATGCCGAAGTAGTGGAACTTGAAGCAGAGCGACGGCGTGATGTAGGCGTTCGGCCACTGCTCGTGCGGCAGCTCGATGTTGAAGCCGACGCTCTTGGCGCCGACGTCCCAGGCGCCCCGGTTCGCGGCCTCCATCGCGCCCGGGCCGCCGCCGGTCGTGATGACGAAGTGCGACGTTCCGGTCGCGCGTCCCGCCGCGGAGGCGAGTCGCCCGAATTCGCGGGCCTCCTCGTACCAGCGGTCCCCCTCCTTCAGGCGCGCGCCGCCGAAGACGACGACCGTCGTCTCGATCCCCTCGTTGTCCATCTGGAAATCGGCCTTCTCGAGCTCCAGCATGAGCCGGACCCCGCGCAGCTCGCGGTGCGCGAGGAAGGCGAGATCCTCCTGCGCCTTGACGTACGTCGGCGACGCGAGGATCGCCTCGAGGTTCGCCCGCGCGGCCGGATCGGACGGGACCGCGGGCATCGGGGGCGGTGTAAAGCCGCTCGTGTCGGCGGGGCCCGGTCGGTCGCGCTTCGCCCCGGTCATCACTTGACCTTCGCCCCCGACGGCACCGACGGATCGACCGTGAGGAGCGACGGCTCCCCGGTCTCCGGCAGTGTCGCCGCGAGGATCATCCCGTTCGACTCGACGCCCATCAGCTTCGCCGGGGCCAGGTTCGCGACGAAGACGAACTTCCGGCCGACGAGCTGCTCGGGCGCGTATGCGAGCGCGATGCCGCCGACGATCGTCCGGACCTCCTCGCCGATCTTCACCGTCATCTTCATCAGCTTCTTCGACTTCTCGACCTTCTCCGCGGCGATCACCTCGCCGACCCGGAGGTCCAGCTTCAGGAAGTCGTCGATGGGGATCTTCGCGCCCGCGGCGGCCGCAGCCGGGGTCGCGGCGGCGGGGCTGGCAGCGCCCGCGTTGGCGGCGTTCGCCGCGGCGACGGCGGCGGCCACATCGGACACCGAGATCGGGGCCGTCGCGTTCACGTTCGGTGCCTCCGGCTTCTTCTCGTCTGTCACCTTCGTCTCCTTGTGGTTCGCGAGGTTCGCGAAGAACTGTTTCGGGTCGGCCCGCGGGAAGAGAGGCGGGGCGGCGGCGAGCGGGGCGTCGAGCGGGAGGCCGCCCCACGCGAGGTCGGCCGCCGTGAGGTCCGCCGCGCTCTTGCCGACGCCGAGTCGCGAGAGGACCTCCGAGGCCGTTCCCGGCGCGATCGGCGAGAGGAGGACGGCCGCGAGCCTGAGCCCTTCGAGGCAGTCGTACAGCGTACCGGACCGGAGATCCAGAAGCGCTTCGGACGAGAGTTCCGGCCGGGCGCGCCAGGGCTCGTTTGTCGTGATGTAGCTGTCGATGGCCCCGAGGAGAGCGCGAATCTCGCGCGCCGCCTCGTGCAGCCGGTAGCCCTCGAATGCCGCTTGCCAGCGGACGACCGTCTCCGCGGCCGTTCCGGGCCATTCGAAGGAATTCGGCTTGCTCTTCCTCGGCGGCGTCTTTCCGTCGAAGAAATCTCTCGACATCTTCACGGCGCGCGAGAGCGTGTTTCCGAGCCCGTTCGCGAGGTCGGCGTTGTAGGTCGTCAGGAACGCCTCGTCGGAGAACGACGCGTCCTGCCCGAAGCTCATTTCCGAGACAAGGAACCACCGGAGGGCGTCGATGCCGAACTGCGCGACGAGCTCGTCCGGACGGACGACGTTCCCGACGGTCTTCGACATCTTCCGGTCGTCCTTCAGCCAGAAACCGTGCGACACGACCCGCGTCGGGAGGGGGATCCCGGCCGACATCAGGAACGCCGGCCAGTAGACGGCGTGGAAGCGGAGGATGTCCTTCCCGACGATGTGAAACGCCTTCGCGTTCCCGCCCGGCGACGGCCAGAAACGCTCGAAGAGCGGGTGCTCCTTCCCGCCGAAGCCGAGCGCGCTGACGTAGTTCGTCAGGGCGTCGAGCCAGACGTAGACGACGTGCCCCGGGTGGCCGGGGAACGGGATCCCCCAGCTGATCGTCGTCCGCGAGACCGACAGGTCCTTCAGCCCCGAGGCGACGAAGGAGCGGACCTCGTTGAGGCGCGTCTCCGGGAAGACGAAGGGCTTTCCGCCGGTCCCCGTCTCGTAGAGCTCGAGAAGCGGCTTCTCGTACCGCGACAGGCGGAAGAAGACGTTCTCCTCCTTCTGCAGCTCGAGGACCGTCCCGTGGACCGGGCACTTCCCGTCCGCGAGGTCCTTCTCGGGATAGAACGCCTCGCAGGGCGGGCAGTACCACCCCTCGTGGGAGGCGAGGTAGAAGTCCCCGGCGGCCGAGATGCGGCGGATGATCTCCTCGACGCCGGCCCGGTGCCGCGCCTCGGTCGTCCGGATGAAGTCGTCGTTCGAGACGCCGAACGTCTTCCAGAGTTCGCGGAAGGTCGGGGCGTTCCGGTCGGCCACGGCGAGGGGCGGGACCCCCTCCTTCCGCGCCACCTTCTCGATGTTCTGACCGTGCTCGTCGGTCCCGGTCAGGAAGCGGACCTCGTCTCCCGCGAAGCGGGCGTGCCGGGCCAGGACATCGGTCACGACCGTCGTGTAGAGGTGTCCGATGTGCGGCCGGTCGTTGACGTAGTAGATCGGCGTCGTGAAGTAGCGGCGTTCCATGAGCGCCCGAAGGATAGCCCGAAGCGCCGGGTCAGCGCGGCAGGAGCCCCCGCTCGCGGAAGGAGACCCACCGGCCACGTCCGATGACGAGGTGGTCCTTCACCTCGATGCCGATCTCGCGCCCCGCCGCCGCGAGGCGCGCCGTCGTCGCGACGTCGTCGGGCGACGGCTCGGGATCCCCCGACGGGTGGTTGTGCCAGAGGACGAGCCCCGTCGCCCCCGCGAGGATCGCCTGCCGGAAGAGGGGCGACGGTGCGACCGAGGCGTTCGTCGTCGTCCCTTGGAAGACGGCCGCGTTCCGGAGGAGCCGGTTCTTCGCGTCGAGGAGAAGCGCTCCCATCACCTCCCGCGACTCGCCCGCGAGCTGGGCCGTCAGGAACCGCGCGGCGTCCGCGGGGCTTCCGACGACGTCCCGCCGGGCGAGGTCGTCGCGGAAGAGCCGCCGGGCGATCTCGAGCGCCGTCGCGAGCCGCGCCGCCTTCGCGTCGCCGACGCCCCGGACGTGCCTCGGGAGCTCGCCCCCGTCGCGGCGGAAGAGGCCGTGGAGGCCGCCGTCCGAGAGGAGGTCGCGGGAGAGCTCCAGGACCGGCCTCCCGGCGCGCCCGGTGCCGAGGAGCACGGCTACGAGCTCTTCGTCGGAGAGCGCCTCGGGGCCCTTCGCGAGGAGCTTCTCGCGCGGGCGCTCCGCTGCCGGCAACTCCGCGAGGCGTCCCCCCTTCGGGCCGGGCCGGCGGGGGGTCACGCCGGCTCGAGCGCGCGGACGATCTCGGGGAGGACGGCCGACGCGCTCATCCGGAACGTCCCCTCGGCGAGCGGCGCCACCGGCGTCGCCTCCGGGTTGATCTCGAAGACCCGCGACCCGGCGCGCGCCGCGACGAGGCCGAGCGTCGACGCGGGGGCGACGACCGACGAGGTCCCGACGACGAGGAAGACGCCGCTTCCGAGCGCCGCCTCCTCCGCGTCGTGCCAGGCCCGCTCGGGGAGCATCTCGCCGAACCAGACGACGTCGGGGCGGAGCGCCGCGCCGCAGCGGGAGCAGCGGGGCGGCAGCTCCGGGAACGGGGCGCCCGGAGCGGGAAGGACGGTCCCGCAGCCGCTGCACCGGTCGCGCATGATCGACCCGTGGAGCTCGATGAGGGAGCGGCTCCCCGCCTCCCGGTGGAGCTCGTCGACGTTCTGCGTGATCAGCGTGACGCGCGGGAGGATCTGCTCGAGGCGGGCGAGGGCGACGTGCGCTGCGTTCGGCCGGGCGGCGCGGACCTTCTCCCGCCGCCATTCGTAGAAGCGCCAGACCTTCACCGGGTCGCTCGCGAACGCCTGCGGCGTCGCGAGTTCCTCGGGGCGGTTCCCCTCCCAGAGGCCGTCCGGCCCGCGGAACGTCGGGAGGCCGCTCTCGGCCGAGACGCCCGCGCCGGTCAGGACGGCGAGCGGCCGTCCCGCCTTCAGCTCGGCGAGGTACGGGCGGAGGGCACCGAGGTCGACGCTCACGGCAGCGGGGCCCCCCGGAGGAGGAGCCGGTCGAGGCTCCGGCTCCGGACGTCCTCCGGAGCCGAGAAGAGCGCCGCGTCCGCCGTCGTCGGCGCGCGCCGGGCGAGCGCCGAGACCGTCCGGGTCGCTGAGCCCGTCGTCCGGATCGGGGTCGGGAGCGGCCCGGGCGGCGCCGGGGCGCTCCCGGGCGCGCCGGCGGGTTCGCTCTTCACCTCGGACTCCGTCTCGAGGGCGACCGCGACCGGCAGGCCGCCGATCTTCCCGAGCTCCGCCGCGAGCTTCTCGCGCGCCTCGCCCCGGGCCACGAAGAGGGGGAGGAGGTCGTCGAAACCCGAGCGCGCGTCCCGAAACCCGTCGGCCGCGTCCACGGTGCCGCGCGACGTGTAGACCACCGTGACGAGGCGGCCCGGCTGGGCGAGCTTCATCGTCCAGGAGAAGGAGACCCGGTAGCGCGAGGTCGCAATCCCGTCCCGCGAGGGCCCCGGCCCCTCTGCCGCCACGGACGCCTCCGAGGCGGCGAGCGCCGCGGCCGCGGGCCCCGCTTCGGAGGACGCCAGCTGGAAGAGGCGGCGAAACTCATCCCACGTCGCCGCCGCGGCCAGCTTCTCGCGAAGATCGACGAGGGTGACCCTCCCGGGCTCGCCGACCGCCAGCGTCGCCGCGGTGCCCGGAAAGGTCGAGCCGGAGAGCTCCCACCGCGCCCGCTCCCCCGAGACGGCGACCGTGCCGGCCAGCGCCTGCTCGCGGGAGCCGTGGGGCGTCGAGGCCCGGACCGACTGGACGACGGAGTAGGTCACGACCGGCTCCGGCGGCCGAGCGGCGGTCAGGAAGGCGAGCGCCAGGATCGCCGGCGTCACCCGCGGATGATCGCACGCGCCCGGCCCCCTAGAATGTCGTTCTCATGACCGGCCTCGAGTCCGTGCCGCGCGCCGTCCGCCTCGGCTCGCTCAGGAGCGTCCGCCTCGCGGGGGACCCCGCGGCCGTCGCGTGGCCCGCCCGGGTCCTCGCGGCGTCCGGCGTTCTCGTCGAGCGGCTCGGCGAGGAGGAGCTCCTCGACCCGGGCCTCCTTTCACGCTGGCCCGTCGTCTGGGCGGTCCGGCCCGACGATTTCGCCCGGCCCTTCCCGCCCGGCCGGCGCCCCCTCCTCGACCTGATGCCGAAGGTCCCCCCCTGCCTCATCGTCGTGCCGCCCGGGGTGGACGCGGTGGATGCACTCGTGAAACGGGTCCCCGTCGAGTCGTTCGAGGTCGTCGTGGAGGGGGAGGAGGCTCCGCTCCTGCCCCTCCGCCTCGAGCGCCTGCTCCTCCTCCACCGGCGGCGGTCGCAGCGGGAGGAGACGACGTTCCGGGAGCGGCTCCGGGTGGAGGCGAAGCGGAACGAGATCCTCGCCGCCATCGCACTCGCCGCCCGCGACTCGCTCGACCTCGACGAGGTTCTCGGCGCGGCCGCCGAGCTCCTCGGCACCCGGCTCGCCGCGAACTCGGTCGAGCTCTGGTTCATCTCCGAGGGCTCCGACGAGCCGAGCCGCGTGGTCCTGAACTGGCGGCTCGACCCCGCGGCGCCGTCCGTCGAGGGATACGACCGGCCGCTCCCGGAGAGCGACGCCTTCCGGCGGATCGTCGAGGCGCACGAGCCGTACATCGTCTCGGACCGCCTGGAGCTCCCGCCGCAGACCGCCGAACGGCTCGGCCTCGAGCAGCTCGGGGCGCAGAGCTTCGTCGGCGTCCCGATCCACCGGGAAGGCGAGACGATGGGCGTCCTCGGCCTCTCGTGGGCCGAGCGGCGAGCCTTCCCCCGACGAGCTGGTCTTCTTCGAGCGGGTGGCCGACCAGCTGGCGCTCGCGATCCGTGCGGCACGCCTCTACGGGAACCTGCAGAGCCAGCTCGAGGCGCTTGCCCACGAGCAGCACCGCCGCGAGCTGGCCGACCGGGACCGCGGCCGGCTGACCGCGATGCTCGTCCACGACATGAAGAACCCGCTCTCCGCGCTGACGGCGGCGCTCGAGCTGACGCGCGATAAGGAGCGGCGCGGCGGCGACGAGCGCCTCGCGAGGATGCTGGACGGCTCGCTCGCTTCGGCGCGCGGCCTCTCGGGGCTGATCGAGGACGCCCTCCTCGTCTACCGCTCCGAGGACGCGCCGGAGACGAGGAAGACGCCGGTCTCCCCCGCCGACGCGCTCGCCCTCCCGCTCGAGGAGGCTCGTTGGCTGGCCAAGGCGCGGCGCGTCACCCTCGACGTCGAGGTGCCGGCCGACCTCCCCCCGTGAAGATGGACGCCGCGATGTTCCGCCGCGCCGCCGCGAACCTGCTCGGGAACGCCGTGAAGTTCAGTCCCGCGGGAGGCGTCGTGAAGGTGGAAGGGGGCCTCGTCGCGGAGAACGGCAAGCGGTTCTTCCGTCTCCGCGTCCTCGACGCCGGTCCCGGCTTCCCCGCCGCCGAGAAGGCGCGGATGGCGACCCCCTACCTCCGCTTCTCCGGCTCCGAGAGCGTCCCCGGCACGGGCCTCGGCCTCACGGTCGTCCAGAAGGTCGTGAAGGCCCACCGCGGGCGCCTCGACGTCGCCCCGAACGAGCCGCAGGGGTCGATCTTCAGCCTCTGGATCCCCGCGTAAACTGAGCCGTCGGGACTCCGCGTTGTCGGCTGCACCCGGGCGTCGGGCGGCCAGGCCCGCCTGATCGGAGAAGAGTATGAAGATCGAGATCGTCTACTGCCCGACGTGAGGGAACAACAGCGCCAAGGCCGCGAGTCTCGTGGCCCTCATCAATGAACGCCTCGGCATCGACGCCGTGACGACGCCCGGCAAGACCGGCCAGTTCGAGGTGATCGCGGACGGCCGGAGAATCGCCGTACGCGGCGGGAACTGGCTGACCCGGAGCTTCGGCGCCGGTTATCCCGATCTCGAGGCCGTCGTCGAAAAGCTCGAGAAGCACCGCGCGACGGAAGCGCCGTGAAGAAGGTCGCCCTCGTCATCCTGGAAAAACGGTGAATCACCCGAGGAGGTCATGTCATGAAGGCCAGGACCCGCCGGACACCCGAGACCATCGACGAGTACCTCGCGCCCCTCGATGCCGAAAAGCGAGCCGCGCTCGAACGCCTTCGACGGGACATCCGGCGCGCGGCGCCGGGAGCCGAGGAGTGCATCAGCTACCAGATCCCGGCCTTCCGTCTGGACGGGAGGATGCTCGTGGCGTTCGGCGCGGCGGCGAAGCACTGCTCCTTCTACCCGGGCGCCTTCCCCATCGAAGCCCACAAGGAAGAGCTCAGGTCTTACGACACGAGCAAGGGCACCGTCCGGTTTCAGGTGGAAAGTCCCCTCCCGGCCGCGCTGGTGCGAAAGCTGGTGAAGGCCCGGATCGGGGAGCGTGCGGGGCGCCGCTCGAGGTTGAAGCCGCGCTGAGGGAGCGGCGGGGTCCGGCTCAGTCGATCCGGAAGACGATCTTCCCGAAGCCGTCGCCCTTCTCGAGCCGCTCGTACCCGTGTCTCGCCTCCGAGAGCGGGTAGATCTCGTCGACGACCGGGTCGAGGCGGCCCGACGCGACCGCCGCGACCACGGCCGAGAACTCGGCGTCGTTTCCCATCGAGGAGCCGAGGATCGAGAGCTGCTTCCAGAAGATGAGGCGGATCTCCTCCTCCGGGTTCGGGCCGCTCGTCGCGCCGCAGGTGACGATCCGCCCCAGCTTCGCGGCCGCCGTCAGGGAGGAGCGCCACGTCGCCGCGCCGACGGAGTCGACGACGACGTCGACGCCCCGCTTCTTCGTCAGCTCCCGGACCTTCTTCCCGACGTCCACCTTCGTGTAGTCGAGGACGATGTCGGCCCCGAGCGCCTCGGCGCGGCGCCGCTTCTCCTCGGACGAGGAGGTGACGATGACGTGGGACGCGCCGCAGAGCCGTGCGATCTGGAGCGCGAAGGTCGAGACGCCGCCGCCGACGCCGTGGATGAGGACCGTCTCGCCCGGCTTCAGCGCCGCGCGCGTGACGAGCATCCGCCAGGCCGTCAGCGCCGCGAGTGGGAAGGCCGCCGCCTTCTCGGGCGACAGGTTCGGCGGAGCCGGAAAGACGTTGGCCCGCGGAACGGCGATCTTCTCGGCGAACGTCCCCGTCACGTGCTCGCCGAGGATCCGGAAATCGATGCAGAGGCTGGTCTCCCCCGCGCGGCAGAACTCGCAGACACCGTCCGAGAGCCCCGGCTGGAGGACGACCTTCGCTCCGGGCGCGAGGTCGGTGACCCCCGCGCCGACCGCTTCCACGCGGCCGTAGCCGTCCGCTCCCGGGATGTGCGGGTACGTGAGCGTGATGCCCGGGAGCCCGTGCCTCACGAAGAGGTCGAGCCGGTTCATGGCGGCGGCCTCGAGCCGGACGAGGACCTCCCCCGGGCCCGCGACCGGGTCCGGGAGGTCGCCGTACTTCAGGACGTCGTTCTTGCCGTGGGAGTCGAGGTGGACGGCCTTCATGCGCGCCTCCTTCGGGAGGCTATCAGGCGGCGGGAGGAGCGGCCTCCCGGACGTTCGAATCGGAGCGTTCGCGTTCGATCCCCGATTCTACTTCGGAGAGATCGTCACCTCGGCTCCGGCGGAATAGGCGTTGAACTCCGGCGCGTACATCGACTGGACCGTGGCGGGCGAGACCTTGAACGTTCCCGCCATGTTCGCCCGCAGTCGGTACTTGAAGGTGTACTCGCCGACGGGGAGTCTCTCGAAGAAGAAGTTCGTGGCGCTGTCGCGGACCTCCTCGTAATAGCCGAGGCCGAGGTTCCACTTCCAGCGGGAGACCGCGCCGACGGGCTCGAGGCCGGCCGCGCGCGGGTCGCGGAGGTGGACGTACTCCGCCTCGTGCTTCGTCCGGAGCGACAGCTGGACCTCCACCTCGTCTCCCGGAGCGAGGACCGTTCCATCCGCGAGCGGCTTCAGGACGAACTCCCGCCCGCTGCTCTCGCGGCGGAAGAAGCGGCGCGAAACCCAGAAGAAGTCGCCCCGGTCCTCGGCCGGCAGCCGCTCGGTCGAGAACGACCAGGTGGCCGACGCGAACGCGAACCCCTTCGACTCCTTCTCGACGACGATCTCGGACGTCGTCCGCGGGGTCGATCTGGGCGCCCGGGACGACGATCTGGTTCTTCTCCCCCGTGTACCGGTCGGGCTCGAACGTGAAGGTGACCCTCCGGTTCCCGACGACGACCGTCGCGTCCTCCGGGATCCCGAGCGCCCCCTCCTTCTTCAGGTAGTGGACGAGCGCGTAGATCACCTCGGCGGTCGCTCGGGTCGACTTCCACTGGTTCAGCTTCTTGTGGAGGAGGAGCCACTGGACGAGCCCGTCGGTCCGCGCGTCGCCCGGCAGGAGCTCCATGAGCGTCCGGAGCGCGAAGGCGTGGGTCTCGATCGTGTCGTTGTACCAGAGCCACGAGCGCTCCTCGGGCGCCCAGAACGTCCCCTCCTCGTCGTTCGTCTTCGCCGAATCCATTACCGACGCCCAGACTATCCGGGCGTCGCCCTCCCGCCCCATCCGCTTCAGCGTCAGCGCGAGGTATCCCTTCAGGTAGGGGGAGTGCCGCCGCCAGTGCTTGAACGAGAAGTCGAGGATCTCCTTCCGCTCGGCCGGCGTCAGGGCGCCGGCGCTCCACGAGTCGTCGGGGAACGACGACGCGACGTAGTTCAGGAACGTGACGAACTCCCAGCAGCCGTCGTGGGCCATGCAGGTCCGCCAGTCGGCGCGGCAGTGCCCGGCGACGTACGCCCAGGCCCGCTGCGCCACGTCCTTCGGCACCTCGACGCCGAACTCCGTCGCGTTCGCGAAGCCGTGAAGGATGTAGAGCGTCATGTAGGGGGACGGAGGGCCGCCCGGCCACCAGGGGAAGCCGCCCGACGACGTCTGGGCCTTCCGGAGCTTCAGCGAGCGAGGCGTCGCGGTTCGCGTCCGCGATCCGCGGGTCGAGGACGTTCGTCAGGCCGTGGCCGGCGTCCCGCCCCCCTTTCGCCTCCAGGAGCCACGGCATCTCCTCGAGCGCCATCTTCCGGTTCGGGTCGGCCGCCGTCGAACGTCTCGAGCGGCGTCTCCCGCTTCGAGAACTCGGCCGCCATCTTCGCGATGGCCGGGTAGGCGCCGTAGAGCGACGAGACGATGCCGGTGGAGACGAAGCGGTTCAGCGTCTGCTCGGTGCACTCGTACGGGTAGTTGACGAGGTACGGCAGGGCCTTGAGCACCGTGTAGAAGAGCTGCGCGTCGACCGTGACGACCATCTGCTCGTTCCGGAGCGTCGGGTCGGGCTTCGTGGCCTGCGCGGCGAGGTCGGCGAAGCGGAGCGTCTTCCGGTCGCGGTTCTTCAGCGTGACGAACCGGGACTGGACGAGGTGCATCCGCCCCGGGAGGACCGGGAGCGGGCGGAGCTCGCCGTCGGAGAGGTCGCCCGAGACGGCCGTCACCCGGAACGCCACCGTCTTCGCGCCAGCGGGGGCGGTCAGCCGGAACGTCTCGTTCGCGCCCGCTCCCGGCTTGACCCGGAACGGACGCGTCGAGCCTGCGGCCGGGAGCCCGAACTCGGCGAGCAGGCTCCGGTTCGTGTCGGGATCGATGACGTCGAGCGTGAGCGCTTCCGGCGAGCTCCCGCTCCGCCGCGTTGTTGACGACGACCTTGATCTCCGCCACGTCCCCTTCGCGGAGGAAGCGCGGCACGTACGGGCGGACCATCAGCTCCTTCACGGTCCGGGCCTGCTTCGTCGCCGAGCCGCCCGCGCAGGTCGCGCGTCACGGCGTGGACCCAGACGTTCCATGCGGTGACGGAGTCGGGGACCGTGAACTCGATCGCCGCCGAGCCGTCGGGGCCCGTGAGGAGGTGCGGCTGCCAGAACGCCGTTTCGGAGAAGTCGCTCCGGAGCGGCGACCGCGGACGCCGGCTCGCACCGGCGCGAACGCCTCCGCCGCGCTCTTCGCCTTCTGCCTCCTCCTTCGCCGTCGCTTCTCCCGGAGCTCGTCGCTCGCGGCTGAGGCCCGGCCCGCGACCATGCCGCCCTCGGCGGCCACGTCGCTCCGGGCGGACTTCATCGCCATGGGCGCGGCCGGGAGCGCCTGGTTGTACGCCGCGACGTCCCGGCCCGCCGATGCCGTAGCCGTCGAGGAACTTCAGCCGGTCGCGGGACGGGGGGCGACCAGGCCGGGAGGCCCGGGAGCGAGCTCTCCAGGCGAAACGCGTTCGCGCGGCCGAGGCTGAACCGGCTCGAGAGCGCCGCTGCGCGGTTCGGGTAGAGGGAGAGCGGGCGACGGCGGGTGGTGCGGCGCGAAGGCGTCGAGGCTCCGGTCGTACATGTAGGCGAGGAGCTCGGCGGTCTCCTTCAGGGCGGTGGCGCCGGGCGTGGCGCCGGTCACCGTCACGCGCCACGTCTCGCTCTGCCCCGGGCGGAGGCGGTCGCGGAACGTTGCGAAGTCGACCTTCAGCTCCTTGTCGTCCCACGGCACGAAGACCGACTGTGCCTGCTGGAGCGGCTGGTGGTCCCGGACGGCGAGGAGCGTGACGCCGAAGCCGCCGCGGTCGGCCTCCGTCGACCGGGATCTCGATCAGCGTCGGCGTCCTTTCCCGCCGCGAGGATCTTCCGCGCGACGGGCTTTCCGGCGCGCGCGACGTCGAGGAAGAGCGTCTGGCCGGGGAGCCCGGAGAGGGCGAGGACCCGCGCCGTCCCGCCGACCGTCACCGAGGTCGACTCGGCGAGGAGCAGCGCCGGGAACGGCAGGGCGAGCGTCGGGCGCCGCCACGACGAAGTCGGCCGCGAAGGCTGAAGCGCGCCCCGAAGTCGTCGACCGTCTCGTAGCGGAGCCGGTAGGCTCCGGCGGCAAGCGTCCGGAACGCGACCTTCGCCTCCCCCTTGGCGTCGTGCGTCGCCTCGCCGCGGGCCGCCTCCGCGCCGTCCTTCCAGCCGCGCATCCGCTCCTCCGGCGAGTAGCCGCGTCTCCCAGCGCGGGCGGAGCCGGTCGCCCGGCGTGATCGACGGCGGCTCGCCGGCGGCGCCGGATTCGCCGTCGGCGTCCTCGGGTACCGAGGTGGCCGGCTGGTCGGCGGCAGGACCGTCGTCGCCGGCTGCGAGAGCCGGACGAGCCGCCACGTCCCCTTGCCGGGGCGCGGCGTCCCGTCGAGGTCGGTCCGGACGAGCGTCGCTGCGGCCTTCTCGCTCTCGAGGAAGAACGCCGTGTCGCGGCTCATCCGCGCCTCGACCGCCACCGCCCCGAGGCGGAAGCGACGGTCGGCCGAGCGGGTCTCGCCCCCCTCGTCGGTCACGTCGGCGGTCGCGGCGTAGCGGCAGGTCACTTCGGCCGCCTTCTTTCCGCCCGCCGCCTCCCGCTCGTCGGCCTTCGGCGTGAAGGTGAAGTCGAACGTGCCGTCGTCCCGGAGAGCGGCCGTCCCGGTCGCGATCGGTCTGCGCCGACGTCCGGCCTGCCGCCCCATCCCCAGAGCCCCACCACCACCAGGGCCAGACCGGCTCGCGCGTCACGCGCCAGCGGACGGATCCGTTCACGACGGGAAGGCCGAAGTAGTACCGCGCCTCGCCGCGGAGCGCGCGCCGGCCGGTTCAGCCGCAGGGCCTGCGCCGGCTCCTTCAGCGTCGACCTCGAAGGTCGGGCGCTTGTACTCCTCGACCCGCACCGCCGCGGCGCCGCCGACCGAGGTCGTCACCGCGCCAGCTTCCCGAGGAGCCGCCCGCGGGGATGGCGAACTCGCCCGCCGCGCTCCCGTAGGCGTTCGTCTTCACCGGGCCGCTCCTCGACCTTCTGGCCGTTCCCGTCGCAGCAGGAAGACGGTGAGCGGCGTCTCGGCGAGCGCTCGCGAAGCGCGCCTCGGCGCCGCCGGCCGCGGAAGGCGACCAGCCTTCCAGAGGATCTTCTGCAGCGGGCGGTAGATGCTCCGGTCGGTGTAGACGAGCGCGGACGTCGTCTCGCCCGGCGGCTGGCGGCCTCCAGAGGCCGGTGTACGAGGGGTCGAGCGCGAGGTCGCCCCCCTTCTTCGCCGCGACGAAGTACGACCCGGCCTCGGACCGTCCGTCGAAGGAAGCGAGGCCGTCCCTTCCGCGTCGGCGCCGTCGCGACCCGGTGGTGCCCCTTCTGCCAGTCGTACTGCCAGAGCGAGATCGTCGCGCCCTCGACCGGCCTGCCGTCCGCCCCCGAGACCGCGCGGACCTCGACGCCGCCGGCGGCCGTCGGCGCGGACCGCCAGGACGAGGTCGCCGACGAGGACGTTCGCGGCGAGGATCTGGTTCGGCTCGCGGGCGAAGTCCGGCCCGCTGCGACGCGACGACGGCGTAGAGCCCCGGAGCCGTCATCGGCGGCGTCACGAAGGTCCGGTGGGGCTTGAAGTCGGGCGTCGGCGGAAGCTCGACCGTCCACGGAGGCGGCCGGGGTCCCGGACGCCACGAGCTCGGTCAGCTCGCGGTAGGCCGGGAGAAGGTTGTAGTCGCGCGCCGAGGCGAGGCGCTTCTCGAGGTCGAGCGGGTAGGCGCGGAAGTGGAGCGCCGGGAGGTTCCGGTGCGTCACTTCGACCGAGCGCTTCCGCGGCCCGTCCGAAGACATCGCCGCGAGCTGCCACGACGGCGCCTCGATCGCGGCCGCGATCGACCGGCAGCGCCGGCCGCCGACGGAGTCCGGGAAGGCCCTCTGCCCCGTCGAGCGCGAGCGCCCGGGCCCGGACGAGGTTTCCGGGCTTCTCCGCCTCGCGCGTCATCTCGGCGAGCTCGGCCTGTCCCATCGCCCACCACGGCACGGACCGGAACGCCGGCGAGACGCTCCGCGAGGTCCTTCCGGATCAGCTCGCGGTCCGCCGCCGGCGTGAACGCGGCATGGAGGCGCCGGAGCCGTTCGAGGCGGGCTTCCAGCTCCGCCTCCCGCTCGCCGCGTGCGGCGTGCCACGCCTCGAGGTCGTCGAGCACCGCGCCCATCCGGAGGAGCGGGTGGACCGCCGGGTCGTCGAGCTTCAGCCCCGCCGACGTCCGCGGCGTTCCCGGCGACGAGGGCCGGGAGGTCGAGCGCGAAGAGCTCGTTCGACTGGTCGGGGCGCCACCCCGCACTGTCGGCGAGGAGCTCCACGAAGAGGTACGCCGCGGCGTCGCGGACCGTCGGCCGGACGCCGGGCGGGTAGCTGTTCGTGTCGACGAACTCCGCAAGGCTCGAGGACGGCTCCTTCCCGAGCGCCGCGCGCTCCTTCCAGACCTCGGCGAACGCGCGCGCGGCCTCCGCGAAGATCTGCTCGCGCGTCCAGGCCTTCAGGTCGACGACCCCCTTCGTGTCGACCTTCTCCCGCTGGCCGATCTCCCACCCGTAGGCCTGCGCGTACGTGACGAGCGACCTCGCGTAGAAGAGGTTCAGGACCGTGCGGCCGGAGAGGCCCTTCGGCCACGGCTCCTCCTTCAGGAACCGGACCGCCGTCTCGTAGCCGTGGAGCGCCGTCCGGAGCTGGACCTCCCGGATGAGCGCGCGCGTCTCCTCCGTCTCGTTCCCGCTCTTCCGCGCGGCGGCGCGGATCTCCGCCGCCGCCCTCGAGGCCTCTTCCAGCTTCTGCTCCGAGACGAGGCGGTCGACGTCCTTCCAGGTCGGCAGCGTGACGGTGAGCGCGGCGAGCAGGAGGGTGACGGCGGCTTTCTTCATGTCGTCCTCGCGAGTCTAGGACCCCCGGGGGGGCCGGCAGGTTCCCGGCCGGGAGATACTGCCGCCGATGGAGCGGGCGAGGTCCGGCCTGGGACCCGGGGGCGTCGAGGCCTTCGTCGCGAGGCACTTCCGAGCGCTCCTCGCCGTCGCCGCCTTCCTTCTCCCCGTGGCGGTCTTCCGCGGGACGGCGGCCGAACCCGGGAGCCGGATCCCCTGCGAGGTGACGACGCCGGACTGCCTGAACGGCGATCCGATCCTCGTGACGTCGCTGATGGCCCGCGCCTGGAACCGGTGGGACCGCGGCGACTTCTCCCTGCGCGACGACCGGGTCTTCGCGCCCTACCCCGACGCCTGGGCCCTGGGCGAGCCGTTCCTCCTCCCCGCGCTCGTCGGCTACCCGTTCGCGCGCCTCTCCGGCCCGGCGGCCGGGTACGACGTCCCGCTCTTCCTCGCGGCCGCCTTCGCCGTCCTCTCGGCGGGAGCCCTCTTCACGCGCCTCGCGGGTCCCGGCCTTCCCGCGCTCCTCGGCGCGGTCCTCTTCGCGTGGGGGCCGGCGCGGATGAACAACCTCGGCGTCCTGTCGGTCCTCTGGGCCGGGCTCCTCCCCCTCGTTCTCGCCTTCGGACTCGACGCGCTCGACGGGCGGCGGCGCGCGTTCCCCCTCGCTGCCGCGGCGTGGCTCGCCCTCGGCCTCGGGAGCCTCTACGGGCTCCTGATGGGCACCCTGGCCGGTGCGCTCCTCTTCCCCGCCTTCGCCTTCCCCGTGCCGGAGCGGCGCCGGTGCCTCGCCCCGCTCGCTCTCACGCTGGCCGCGGCGACGCTTCCTCTCGTCGCGATCTACCGCCCGTTCTTCCGCCTCGAGCGCGACTTCGACGCCCGCGTACCGCGCGAGCTGATGGCGGGGCAGGCGGGCGACCTGCTGTCGCTCCTACACGCCGGGGCCTTTTCGGGACCCGTCGGGCGGTTTCTCGAAGAGCACGGGCCCTCCTTTCCCGGCGGAACGTCGGCGCTCTTCCCGACGCTCGCCGCCCTCGCCGCCTTCGCGCTCCTCGCCGCCCGTCGCCCGCGGGCGGCCGCGGAGGCGGGGACGGCGCCCGAACGGAGGCTCTGGCCCTGGGCCCTTTTCGCGCTCGCGAGCTTCCTCTTCGCCCTTGGACCCGTGATCCGACTCGGCGGGCGCGCGCTCGGGCCGGGGCCGTGGGCGCTCCTCTCGACGCTCCCGGTCTTCCGGTCGATGCGGGGTCTCTTCCGGTGGGACCAGTGGTGGGACCTCGGCCTCGCGGCGCTCTTCGTCCTCGCCCTCGCGCGGGCGCTCCCCGCCCTCTCCGGCCGGGCACGGGCCGCCGCCCTGTCCGCGGCGACAGCCCTCGTGGTCCTCGACATCTGGCCGCGCCCCGTTCCGGCCTCCTCCCTCCCGGGACCCTCTCCGTTCCAGGCCGAGGTGCGCGCGCTCGACCGCGACGCGATCCTCGCCGTCCACCCGTACCGGCGGGAGACGGCGGCGCGGGGAACCTGGGAAGAGACGCTCCACGGTCGCCGCCTCCTGAACAGCTACCAGACGTTCGCGCCGCCGGTCCACCGGTGGCTCTTCGGGCGCGGAGCCGCCGCGTCTCTCGTGGAGAGCGTCGCGCTTTACCGCGAGCTCGGCGCGGCGGCCGTCGACGTCGACCGCGACCGCCTCGACGAGAAGGGGCGGGAGGAGCTCGCCGCGCTTCTCCGCGCGCCGGACGGCGACGGGCCGATCCGCCACGTGACGGCCGGCTCGCGTCTCCTCCTCCTCCTCTCCCCCCGGGAGCCCGTGCTCGTCGACCCGCTCGCCGTCGAGGGTCTCGTCTTCCGCTCGGGCGTCGCCGCCGTCCCGGGCCCTCCGGGCCGCGTCGCCTTCCGACTCCGGGGAGCTACCTGGCCGGTGCTCCTTCGCGGCCCCGACGGAAGCCCGGCGGCCCGCCTGACGTGGGAGCTGTTCGGCGTCGGCCGCCTTCGCGCCCGGATCGAGCCCCTCCCGCCGCCGGGCCGCGAGGTCGTCCTCGCCGAAACCGGACGGGTCGTCGGCCGGACGGAGTAGGACTCCTCACGGGAAGAGGCGGAACGCGGCGACCGCCTCGAGGCGGAACGCGGGACCGGGCGGCGGCGCCTTGGTCGCGAGGCGGAAGACGAGCTTCGGCCAAACCGGCTTCCGCCAGGCGTCGGGGTCGACGCCGCGAAGCTCGGCCCGCCGTGAGAGGATCAGCTCGGCCCAGTCCGGGCGCGGCGTCCCGTCGAGCGAGACGGCGGCCGCACGCAGCTCCCCCTCCGCCCGGAAGACGAAGAGGATCCCTGCTCCCGTCGTCCCCGCGCCCGCGAGCTTGAGGAAGGCGACGCGTCCGCGCTCCCCGTCCGCCAGTTGGCCGAAGAGCCCTTCCACGAGCGGATGCCCCGAGGCGAAGAAGTCGATCTCCTCCTTCAGGACGGCCTCTCCCCGGTCGAAGGTCCCGAGCCACCGCGACCCCGCGGGGACGCCGGGGAGGTGGTCGACGAGCGCGTCCACCCCGAATTCCACGTACCAGGTCCGCGGACCCGGCCGGTCGGCGGTCTCGAAGTCGAAGAGGCGCGCCGCGCCGAGGACGAACCGCTCCATCGACTCGTCCAGCTCCGGCGGGACGCGCGAGAGGATCCCGTCCGCCATCTCGGCGGTGAAGGCGCCGACGTGGAGGTGGTGGTAGACGGCCTCCTGCCGGGCGCGGGTCGCCGCGAGGACCTCCGCCGCCAGCTCCTCGACCGGCAGGTGGCGGCCCGCCCGGAAGGAGCGCTCCGCCTTCCGGACCGCCGCCTCGACGTGCGTGAGCGAGCGTTCCAGCCCGCCGAGCGGCTCCGTGAAGAGGCCGATCCGCTCGTAGAGCGCGGCGAGCTCCCGCCCGAACCCCTTCGACGGGCGGAAGTAGACGATCTCGACGGGCGTTGTCCGGTTGATCCGGTCTAGGCGCCCGATCCGCTGCTCGACGGCCGCGGGATCGGTCGGAAGGTCGAAGAGGACGAGCCGCCGGCAGAACTCGAAGTTGCGCCCCTCGCCCCCCGCCTCGGTCGAGACGAGGTAGAGCGGCCCGTCCGCCCGGCGGAACTCGGCCACCTCGAGGTCGCCCCGCTCCGGCGTCAGCTCCTCGTGAAAGACGGCGACGCGCCTGCGGGTCGCCGTCTCGAGCCGCACCTTGAGCGACTGGAGGGTTAGAAGGTCGTGGACGAAGACGAGGGTCTTGTCCTTCTCCCCCGCGGCCCGCCCCTGGCTCTCCGCGATGAGCCACCCGACCCGCGGGTCGGCGAGGTCCTTCGTCTCGTCGCCGGTCAATCCCGGCGCTTCCGGCGCGCCGTCGAGGTCGACGGGGACGGGGACGCGCGGAGGGAGTCCGCCGAGGTCGACCCGCCGCGTGGCGCTCGTCACGGGCGGGAGCGGCTCTCCCCGCTCGAGCGACGCCGTGAACTCCGCGGGCGAGCGGTAGGCGTCGGGGCGGAGCAGCTCGAGGAGCCGGAAGAAGCCCGCCACGTCGGTCTCGAGCGGCGTCGCCGTGAGGAGCAGGACGTGACGCGAGGCGGCGGAAAGCGGCGCGATGGCGCGGTAGGCGTCGTTCCCAGAGGACCCGGCGGGGCGCTCGAGGCGGTGGGCCTCGTCCACGACGAGGAGGTCGAAGCCCGCGTCGCGCGCCTTCTTCGCGAGCCCCTTCTCGGAGGAGAGCTCCTCCAGCGCCACGACGAGGTGCCGGTGGGCCTCGAACGGGTTGAAGCCCGCGCCGTGCTCGACGGCCGCGTCCTCGCGCCGCTTCCGGTCCAGGAGGACGAAGGTCTGGTGGAACTTCCGCCAGAGCTCGCCGAGCCACTGGACGGTCAGCGTCGCGGGCGCCACGACGAGTGTCCGGTCGGCCCGCCCTGTCCTAAGGAGCCGCGACAGGATGAGGCACGCCTCGATCGTCTTCCCGAGCCCCACCTCGTCGGCGAGGAGCCACCGGACCGGATCGGCCGCCGTCGCCCGCTCGGCGACCTGGAGCTGGTGCGGGAAGAGCCTGATCCGCCCTCCGAGGAACGACCCGAGGCCGCGCGCCTGCCGCGTCCGCTCGAGGAAGAGCCCGTCGAGCCGGTTGACGAAGGCGGCCGCGCGGTCGGCCTCGAGCGCCGCGAGACGCTCCAGGGGGTCGCTCGGGATGCCGGCCGGCCAGAGGTCCGCGACCGCCATCGTCCGCCCGTCCGCGAGCGAGGCGACGCCGCGGGCGACCTCGCGGACGGCCGTCTCCCCCTCCTCGCCGCCGACCCGGACGCGCATGCCGCGGACGATCGGGGCGGGCTTGAGCGCCTTGTCGGCCGCGGCCAGCGTCAGCCGCTCTCCCGTCTTCGGAAAGTAGACGGCGAGGCGGCGGCCGTCCACCTCCTCCACCCGCCCCGGGCCGAGGTCGAGGTTGAACTTGTGGAAGAGCGTGTCGCCCTTTCGGAAGGCCGTCGTCACGAAAGGGCCTGGAGGAGGTCCGCCACGAGGTCGTCCGGGTGCTCGAGGCCGATGGAGAGCCGGACGAGGTCGGGGGGGGCCGTGCCCCCGGGCCCCTCGCTCGTGGCCCGGTGCTCGACGAGGCTCTCGACTCCGCCGAGCGACGTCGCCCGCGTGAAGAGGCGGGCCCGCCCGACGGCGCGGAGCGCCGCCTCGCGCCCCCCCGTGGCGCGGAACGAGAGCATGCCTCCGAATGCCGACATCTGGCGGGCGGCGGCGGCGTGCCCGGGATGCGAGGCGAGCCCCGGGTAGTGGACCGCCGAGACGCCCGGGTGCCCTTCCAGCGCCCGGGCCACGGCGAGCGCGCTCGCGCTCTGCCGCTCGACGCGGCAGGCGAGCGACCGGAGACCCCGGAGGACGAGCCACGAGTTGAACGGCGAGGCCACCGCGCCGAGGACGTGGCGGACGTGGAGGACCTTCTCGAAGAGCGCGTCCTTCCGCCGGAAGACCACGGCGCCCCCCTGCACATCGCTGTGCCCTCCCATGTACTTCGTCGTGGCGTGGAGGACGAGATCGGCTCCGTGCTCGATCGGCCGCTGGAGCGCGGGAGTGGCGAACGTCGAGTCGACGAGGACGATCGCCCCGGCGGCGTGCGCCGCGCGCGAGGCCGCGGCGAGGTCGGTGATCCGCATCAGCGGATTCGAGGGCGTCTCCAGCCAGACCAGCCCGGCTCCCGCCGCGAGAGACTTCGCGATCGCCGCGCCGTCGCTCATGTCGCAGAACGACGCCGCGAGGCCCCACGCCGGGAGGAACTCCCGCGCGGCGACGCGGTAGCCGTAGTAGACGTCGTCGGGGAGGACGACGCGCGTCCCCGGGGGGAGCGCCTGCAGCGCCGCGAGACCCGCCGCCATCCCCGAGGCGAACGCGAGGGCCGCCTCCCCCCCTCGAGGGGCGCGAGAGCGCCCTCGAGGAGGGCGTCCGCCGGATGCGAGCCGTGCTCCCGGATATAGCCGTGGCCGGCGACCGGCTGGCCCGCCGCGTCGCGCTCGAACGTCGTCGCGAGGTGGATCGGCGGGGCGACGCCTCCCGTCTCCGAGTCCTTCGTCCTTCCGGCGTGAACCGCGAGCGTCTCGAAATGCATCGTCCGCTTCCTCCCGGCCCCCGGGGCGTGTGGAACAATCGCCCCGTGAGGGCCCATCTTCTCGCGGCCGCGGCCGCCGCGCTTTTCGCCTCCTCGGCCGGGACGTCCGCCCCCCAGGAGGAGGCCGCCCCGAAGCCGAAAGCGGTCGCGGACGGCCTCCGCCGCGAGCGGGAGCTCCTGTCGAACTGGCAGTGGCGGATGAAGACCGAGATGAAGGTCGACGGCTCTCCGCGCGTGACGCGCGTCGAGGAAGCCCACCTCTCGCCCGAGGGGGGCCTCGTCAAGCGGCTGGTCCGCTTCGAGCGCGCGCCGGAGCCGACGCCCGTTCCTTACGCCGATCCCCGCGCGGGCCGGCCGGCCGGCTCCTCGCCCGAGGAGGACGACTTCTTCTTCGACGCCGCCCAGCGGCTGATGGAGGTCTACCTCCGCGTCTCTCCCGAGCGGGTGGCGACGTGGGTCCGGAGGGCCGAGCTCCTCCCCGAGGACCCGGACCGCCCGGGGCGCGTGCGGCTCCGCGGCCGGGGCCTCGGGCGGGCGCAGGACGAGGCGATTCTCTTCCTCGACGTCGCGTCCCGGCGCGCCACCGAGATCGAGGTGAAGACGACCGTGGGGCTCGAGGTGAAGGAGATCGCCTTCCTCCGGGCCAACTTCGAGCGGATCACGCCCGACCGCCCCGGCGTCGAGCCCGTCATGATCATCAAGAAGATCTTCCTGAACATGAACCGGGGGCGGCACGCGGTGGCCCTCGAGATGGAGACCTCCGACTTCCGGTCCTGGCCCTGATCCCCGTCCTCCCGTCGCGTCTTGACGCGGTCTAAGCCTCGGCGTAGCGTTCCGCCCGGCCGAACACGGTTTCATTCTCATTGCCAGGGCGGTGACGATGGACGTTTTCGCGTGCGACGTGCTGATCGTGGGAGGCGGAGGCGCCGGCCTGCGAGCCGCCATCGCCGCCGTCGAGTCGCACCCCGGCCTCTCTGTCGCGGTGATCTCCAAGGTCTACCCGATGCGCAGCCACACCGTCTCCGCGGAAGGGGGCGCGGCCGCGGTCATCAAGCCCGACGACAGTCTCGACGCGCATGCGTACGACACGATCTCGGGTGGGGACTGGCTCAGCGATCAGGACGCGGTCGAAGCCTTCGTCCGCGAGGCGCCACAGGAGATGCTGCGGATGGAGCACTGGGGCTGCCCGTGGAGCCGGGAGAGCGACGGCCACATCGCCGTGCGCCCCTTCGGGGGGATGAAGGCCCAGCGCACCTGGTTCGCGGCCGACAAGACCGGATTCCACATGCTCCACACGCTCTTCCAGACGACCCTCAAGTACGACGTCATCCGGCGGTTCGACGAGTCGTTCGTCACCCGGCTCCTCGTCGACGAGGGACGCTGCCGGGGCGTGGTCGCCCTCGAGCTCGCCACCGGCCGGGTCCAGGCCATCACCGCCGGGGCGGTCGTCCTCTGCACGGGGGGATGCGGCAAGGTCTTTCCGTTCACGACGAACGCCGCCATCAAGAACGGTGACGGGATGGCGCTCGCGTTCCGGGCCGGCGCGCCCCTGAAGGACATGGAGTTCGTCCAGTATCACCCCACGGGGCTTCCCTTCACCGGGATCCTCATCACGGAGGCCGCCCGCTCCGAAGGGGGCTGGCTCCTGAACAAGGACGGTTACCGCTATCTCCAGGATTACGACCTGGGCAAGCCCGAGCCCAAGCCGGTGCTTCGCTCGATGGAGCTGGGTCCCCGGGACCGACTGTCGCAGGTCTTCGTCAAGGAGCAGGAGAAGGGCCGCACGCTGAAGGGCCCGTACGGGGACTACGTCCACCTCGACGTCCGGCACCTCGGCGAAAAAGTCATCGACCAGAAGCTCCCCTTCGTCAGGGAGCTCTGCCTGAAGTACGTGAACATCGATCCCGTGAAGGAGATGATCCCCGTCCGGCCCGTCGTCCACTACATGATGGGAGGGGTCTCGACCGACCTCCACGGGGCCACGCCTCTCCCCGGCCTCTATGCCGCTGGCGAAGCGGCCTGCGTCAGCATCAACGGCGCCAACCGGCTCGGCTCGAATTCGCTCCCCGAGCTCCTCGTCTTCGGCGCGAGGGCCGGGACCGCGGCGGCGGCCTTTGCCGCATCGCAGGGGCCCGCCGGGCCGGCCGTCCTCGCCGAGGCCCGCGAGGAGGAGCGGCGGCTCGAGGAGACTCTCCTCCGCTCCTCGGGCGGAAAGGAGCGGGTCGCCACGCTGCGCGCGGAAATGCACAAGGCCATGGAGGAGAGCGCCGGAATCTTCCGGACGGAGTCTTCGCTCCGGAAGGGCGCCGAGCGGCTCTCGAGCCTTCGCGAAAGAATGGGAGACATCTCGCTCGAGGACCGGAGCCGCACGTTCAACACCGAGCTGACCTCGGCTCTCGAGCTCGCCTTCATGCTCGACGTGGCGGAGGCCATCGTCGTCTCCGCCCTCGAGCGGCGGGAGTCGCGCGGCTCCCACCAGCGCAGCGACCATCCCGACAGGGACGACGCCCGCTTTCTCAGCCACACGCTGACCCACCGCGTGGAGGGCGGCTCGGCGCGGGTCGAGTACCTCCCGGTCACCATCACGCGCTGGCCGCCGGGCCAGCGGGTCTACGGGAGGTAGGAGGCAGGAATGGTGGAGACCGTCCGGCTCAGCGTGGCGCGCTACAGGCCGGAGGAGGAATCCGAGCCCACGCTGCAGACCTACGAGGTCCCCTTCCGGAAGGACTGGGTCGTCCTGGACGCCCTGAACTACGTCAAGGACCGGCTTGACGGCACGCTTTCGTACCGCTGGTCCTGCCGGATGGGCGTCTGCGGGAGCTGCGGCATGATGGTGAACGGCACGCCGAAGCTGACCTGCGCCGCGTTTCTCGGCGACTACCTCCCCGGCCCGATCCGCGTCGAGCCGCTGCGGTTCTTTCCCGTCGTCCGGGATCTGGTCGTGGAGATCGGGGACTTCATTTCGAAGCTGAAGAAGGTCAAGCCCTGGATCGTGAGGCAGGACGAGGAGGCGGAGATTTCCCGGGAGTACCTCCAGACGCCCGCCCAGCTCGACGCCTACAAGCCGTTCAGCATGTGCATCAACTGTCTCCTCTGCTATTCGGCCTGCCCGATCTACGGCCTGGAGCCTTCCTTCATCGGACCGGCGGCCGTGGCGCTCGCGCAGCGTTACAACAGGGACAACCGGGACCAGGGCTCCGCCGAGCGGCTGAACGTCCTGTCCGGGCACGACGGCCTGTGGCAGTGCACCTTCGTCGGCGAATGCACCCAGGTCTGCCCCAAGCACGTGGATCCGGCCCGGGCCATCCAGCAATACAAGCTGACGAGCGCCGTTCAGTTCCTGAAGCACCTGCTCCCCTGGGGATCGCGATGAACGGCCGCACCGCGTACACCCCCTTTCACCCCAAGTGGTTCCGGCGCCGGGTCTCGGTCTGGTGGTGGCTGAAGAGCGGTTCGTACTCCTTCTTCGTCCTCCGGGAGCTGACCAGCGTCTTCGTGGCCCTCGCCGCATTCCTCCTCCTCGGCGTCATCGTCTCCGTGGCGGACGGACCGCAGGCCTACGAAAAGTTCCTCGCCGCGCTGGGACGCCCTGCCGCCGTGACGATCAGCGCCATCTCATTCGTCTTCGTCCTGTTCCACGCGGTCACCTGGTTCCACCTCGCGCCGAAGGCGATGGCGGTCCGCATCGGCGACAAGGCGGTCCCCGACTGGCTGGTGGCCGGTTTGAATTACGCGGCGTGGGCCGTCGTCACCGCGGGCGTGGCGGCCCTCCTGCTGGGAGGATAGATGGCACCGACCCGACCGATCACGCCCCTGCTCTGGCTCCTCTTCAGCGCCGGAGGGACGATTGCCGCGCTCGTCTTCCCCGCACTCCTCTTTCTTCTCGGGCTGGCCTTCCCGCTGGGGTGGCTAAAGGCGCCGCGCCACGAAACGCTCCTCGTCCTCTTCCGGCATCCCGTCGTCCGGCTCGGCCTCTTCACTCTCGTCGCTCTCCCCCTCTTCCACTGGGCCCATCGATTCCGCTACACGCTCTACGACGGTCTCCAGCTGAAGCATCTGACCCGGTTCATCGCCGTCCTCTGCTACGGGACCGCCTGCGCGGCCAGCGCCGTCGCCGCGTACACTCTCTTGAGGATTCCGTAGCCGGAGACAGATCAGGAGGTCCCATGCACCAGCTGAAACATCTCTCCCGGGAAGGCGTCCCGAAGGCCCTCGAGAAGGCCGAGCGCTACCGCCTCCTGAACGAGCCGGCCGAGGCCGAGAGCATCTGCATCGACGTCCTCGACGTCGAACCGGGAAACCAGCAGGCGCTCGTCATGCTCCTCCTCGCCCTGACGGACCAGTTCGAAGAGGAGCATGCCGGGGCCCTGCCACGCGCACTCGCGCTCCTCCCCGGCCTCGCCGGCGAGTACGAGAAGGCGTACTACGCGGGGATCATCTGCGAGCGCCGGGCGAAGGCCCGACTCAAGAGCGCGGGCCCGGGCTCCGGCGGGCAGGCGTACCACGCGTTCATGGAGGCGCTCGACTGGTACGCGAAAGCCGAGGCCCTTCGCCCCGCGGGAAACGACGACGCGATCCTCCGCTGGAACACCTGCGTGAGGATCCTCGGCCGCCACACCGAGCTGACGCCGGGCCTGGAGGAACGGATCGTCCTGCAGCTGGAGTGAGGGCCGGCGCCGACCGCCCTAGAGCGACATCACGCCGGCGGCGCTCCGCCTGAGGAGGACGACGCTTCCGAAGAGGATCAGCGCCACCCCGTTTCCGACGAGGACCCAGGGCGCCGTGATCGCCGCCGCCAGGATCCCGGCGGCGAGGTTCCCGAGCGGCATCGCCCCCCGGAACGCGAGCGAGTAGACGCTGACGACGCGCCCCCGCATCCCCTCCTCCACGTTCGTCTGGACGAGGGTCATGAAGGTCGCGAAGACCGACACCATCGACGCCCCCGCGAGGAAGAGGATCGCAAGCGACAGCCCCTCCGACCGCGAGGCCGCGAAGCCGATCATCAGGACGCCGAAGATCCCGAGCATCGACACGCCGACCGCGCCGCGCCGTCTCAGGCCGTGGAGCCCCGCCACCGCGATCGCCCCGGCGACCGCGCCGAGGCCGAACGCCGCGAGGAGGACGCTGTATCCCTTCGCGTCCCGGCCGAAGACGTCCTTCGCGAAGACCGGGAGGAAGGTGACGAGCGGGAGGGCGAAGAAGCTGGAGACGAAAGCGAGGCCGATCAACCCGCGGAGCGGCCCCGACCCCCGGACGGACTCGACGCCCGCCTTCAGGCTGTCGAGGACCGAGCCGGACTCGGGGGGCGCGAGGTGCGCGCCGCGCCGGAGGGCGACGAGGGCGGCGATGACGAAGAAGAACGACACGCCGTTCAGCGCGAAACAGGCGGCGGCGCCGAGCGCGTAGTACGCCCAGCCGCCGAGGACCGGCCCGATGACGCGCGCGAGGTTGAACTGGATCGAGTTCAGCGCCACCGCGTTCGGCAGGTCCTCACGGTCGACGAGTGTCGGGACGAGCGCCTGGTAGGCCGGCCCCCCGAACGACTGGGCGAGGCCCACGACGAGGGCGAGGACGAGGATCATCCAGACCTGCACCCAGTCGAGCGCGACGAGGGCCGCGAGGAGGAAGGCCGAGGAGAGCTGGATGAACTGAGAGGCGAGGAGGATCCGCCGGCGGTCGACCCGGTCGGCGAGGACCCCCCCGAAGAGGGAGAAGAAGAGGAAGGGCGCCTCCGAGAGGAAGGCGCAGAGCCCCAGGTAGAACGGGGACCCGGTCAGCGTCAGGATCAGCCAGTTCTGGGCCACCGTCTGCATCCAGGTCCCGACGCTGGAGGTGAAGGCGCCCGCCCACAGGAGCCGGTAGTCGCGGTAGGTGAACGCCTTGAAAACCCGTCTCAGTCGCTCACGCACGCGGGGAGTCTCGCACGGGGTCTCGAGGGCGCGCTCCATCGCCTCCGGGTCTACGCGCCTCTCGCCCCTTTGGTTGCAGGCGCGGCTCCCCGGGTGGACCGTCCCATGGAGCCGAACACACTCTCGGCGCGAGGGTTCGGGGGAATTTCCTCACCAAGAAAATGTGTTTTCGTAGTATAAGACGCGCCTCGAATGTCTCAGATTTTCCAGAAGAGCGCCAACGCCCTTTCGCGCGTGTCAATGATCAGCCTGGTTGTCGTTCTGGGGGGCGTCGGGTACGCCGCCTGGGAGATCAACAAGGGGGGTCTGACGACCGGGCAGGGGGTCACGGTCGAGCAGCCGATCCCGTTCAGCCACGACCACCACGTTTCGGGGCTGGGGATCGACTGCCGCTACTGCCACACGGCGGTCGAGACCTCCTCGAACGCGGGGATCCCGCCGACGGCGACCTGCTACAACTGCCACCGGCTGATCTGGAACGACGCCCCGATGCTGGCCCCGGTCCGCGAGAGCTACCGGACCGGCCAGCCCCTCATCTGGAACAGGGTCCACGACCTCCCCGACTTCGTCTACTTCAACCACTCCATCCACGTGGCGAAGGGGGTCGGCTGCGTCTCCTGCCACGGCCGGATCGACCGGATGAAGCTGGTCTACCAGGCCCAGTCGCTCCAGATGAGCTGGTGCCTCGAATGCCACCGCAACCCGGAGGCGAACCTCCGGCCCCGGAGCGAGGTCTTCAACATGACGTGGGAAGCGACGGACCAGAAGACCCTCGGCGCGGCGCTCAAGAAGGAGTACGGGCTCCGGAGCACGTTCGCGCTGACCAACTGCAGCACCTGCCACCGCTGAAGGCATGAGGGTTCCGAGGTAAGGATGTCCAGAGAAGAAGTGATGGAGGGGCGCGCCCCGTGGCGGAGCCTCGACGAGCTGGCGGGGACGCCCGGGTTCGAGGAGCGGCTCGGCCGGGAGTTCCCGCTCCACGCGGCCACCTGGGACGAGGGACTCTCAAGGCGGCGGTTCCTCGAGCTCTCGGGCGCCTCGCTCGCCCTCGGCGGCCTCGTGGCCTGCACGCGCCAGCCGCGCGAGAAGATCATCCCGTACGTGAAGCAGCCCGAGGAGGTCCTCCCGGGCCGCCCGCTCTGGTTCGCGAGCTCGTTCACCCTCGCCGGCTACGCCTCGGGCCTCCTCGTCGAAAGCCACATGGGGCGCCCGACGAAGATCGAGGGGAACCCCGACCACCCGTCCAGCCTCGGCGCCACGACCGCCTTCGCGCAGGCCTCGGTCCTCTCCCTCTACGACCCCGACCGCTCGCAGACGATCTCCGAGTTCGGACGAACGCGAACCTGGAACGCCTTCCTCGAGGCGCTCGGCGCGAAGATCAAGCCGATCCGCGGGCTCGGGGGCGAAGGGCTCCGGATCCTGACCGGCGCCGTCACCTCGCCGACGCTCGCTGGGCAGCTCAAGGGGCTCCTCGCCGCGATGCCGAAGGCGAAGTGGCACCAGTGGGAAGCGGCCGGCCGGGACCGCGTCCGCGCCGGCGCGAGGCTGGTCTGGGACGCCCCGGTCGACGTCCGGTACGACTTCTCGAAGGCCGACGTCGTCGTCACCCTCGACGCCGACCCGTTCGTCGAGGGGCCGGGAGCGCTCCCCTACGCGCGCCAGTTCGCCCGCCGCCGCCGCGCCGCCGCGACCGACCCGGCCGCCGCTGCGGTCCGCTTCTACGCCGTCGACACGTTCCCGTCGACGGGCGGCGTTCTCGCCGACCACCGCCTCGCCCTCTCCCCGCGGGACCTCCCCGCGGCGGCCGCGGCCCTCGCGGCCGAGCTGGGCGTGGGGAGTGTGGCGAAGCCCGCCGGCCTCGACGGCGAGCCCGCGGCGTTCGTCTCGGCGGCGGCGGCCGACCTGAGGAAGGCCGCCGGAAGGAGCGTCGTCGTCCCGGGCGAGTACGCCCCGCCGGGCGTCCACGCGCTCGCGCAGGCGATGAACCTCCTCCTCGGGAACGTCGGGACGACCGTCCTCCTGACCGACCCCGTCGAGGCGGCCCCGGTCGACCAGCTCGCGTCGATCCGGGACCTCGCGGCCGATCTCGCCGGCGGCAAGGTGGAGCTCCTCGTCGTCCTCGGCGCGAACCCCGTCTTCGACGCGCCGGCCGACCTCGACTTCGCCTCGGTGATCCAGAAGGCCGCGTTCCGCGTCCACCTCGGCCTCTACAACGACGAGACGGCGCAGTACTGCCCGTGGGTCGTCAACGAGGCCCATCCCCTCGAGAGCTGGAGCGACGGCCGCGGCCACGACGGCACCCTCACCATCCAGCAGCCTCTCATCGACCCGCTCTACGGCGGCAAGTCGGCGCACGACCTCCTCGAGGCGCTCGCCGTCGCCGGCACGGAGACGCCCGCCCGGACCGCCGCCGAGATCGTCAAGGCCTCGTCGCCGCTCTCGCGCTTGGCGGGCTTCGACGCCATCTGGCGGAAGTCGCTCCACGACGGCCTCGTCGCGGGAAGCGCCTTCGCCCCGAAGAACGTCCCGGCGCGCCCGGACGCCGGCGCGCGCGCCGTCGAGGCGCTCGGCGTCGCGGCCCGGAGCTTCTCGCCCGCCGGCGCCGCCGTCAACGTCCTCCTCCGCCCCGACCAGGGCCTCTTCGACGGCCGCTTCGCGAACAGCTCCTGGCTGCAGGAGCTGCCGCGGCCCCAGTCGAAGCTCGTGTGGGACAACGCCGCGCACCTCTCCGTCCGGACCGCGAAGCAGCTCGGCCTCGCGCCGGACGACGTCGTGACGATCTCGTCCGGCGACCGGAAGATCGAGGCCGCCGTCTTCGTCCTTCCGGGCCACCCGGACGGGACGGTGACGCTCCACTTCGGCTACGGCCGGACGCGCGCCGGGAAGGTCGGAAACGGCACCGGCGTCGACGTCTATCCGCTCCGCACCTCGGCGGCGCTCTGGGAGATTCCGGGCGCGAAGATCGAGAAGACGGGGAAGCGCTACCCGCTCGTCACGACGCAGCAGCACTTCAACATGGAGGGGCGGAACCTCGCCCGCCACGGCACGCTCGCCGAGTACCGGAAAAACCCCGGCTTCGTCGAGGAGATGAACGAGCCGGGCTACAAGGCGACCTCGCTCTACCCGCCCTACGAGTACAAGACGCACGCCTGGGGAATGGCTGTGAACCTCTCGGCCTGCACCGGGTGCAACGCCTGCGTCGTCGCCTGCCAGTCCGAGAACAACATCCCGACGGTCGGGAAAGACCAGGTCTCGCCGCGGCCGCGAGATGCAGTGGATCCGGATCGACCGCTACTACGAGGGACCGCCGGAGCACCCGACTCCCCTGAACCAGCCCGTCTTCTGCATGCACTGCGAGAAGGCGCCCTGCGAGGTCGTCTGCCCGGTCGCGGCCACGACGCACAGCGAGGAAGGTCTCAACGAGATGACCTACAACCGCTGCGTCGGGACGAAGTACTGCTCCAACAACTGCCCGTACAAGGTGCGGCGGTTCAACTTCTACGAGTTCAACGAGAACCGGAAGCTCCCCGTGATGGAGCTCCTCGCGAACCCCGACGTGACCGTCCGGACGCTCGGCGTCATGGAGAAGTGCACCTACTGCGTGCAGCGGATCAACCGGGGCCGGATCGCCGCCGAGAAGGAGAACCGGCGGGTGAAGGACGGCGAGATCGTCACCGCCTGCCAGCAGGTCTGCCCGACGGAGGCGCTCGTCTTCGGCGACATCAACGATCCGGCCGCGAAGGTGACGGCGCTGAAGAAGGAGCGGCTCAACTACTCGCTCCTCGAGACGCTGAACACCGTCCCGCGGACGACGTACCTCGCGAAGCTCTCGAACCCGCACCCGGCGCTCGCGACACGGCCGGAGGCCGGGCACGGGAAGGAGGGGCACGCCTGATGTCCGCCCTCCTCGAGCGCCCGCCCCTCATCGCGCCGGGCCACACGCCGGCCACCGTCACCGACAAGATCGCCGCGACGGTCCTCGACAAGACGCCGCGCTGGTGGATCCTCGGCTTCGCGGTCTCGTTCCTCATCCTCCTGATGTTCCTGAACGCCGTCGCGTACCTCTTCCTGAAGGGCGTCGGCATCTGGGGCATCAACATCCCCGTCGGCTGGGGCTTCGACATCATCAACTTCGTCTGGTGGATCGGCATCGGCCACGCCGGGACGCTCATCTCCGCGATCCTCCTCCTCCTCCGGCAGCAGTGGCGGACGTCGATCAACCGGTTCGCCGAGGCGATGACGCTCTTCGCCGTCGCCTGCGCCGGCATGTACCCGATCCTCCACCTCGGCCGCCCGCAGCTCTTCTACTGGCTCCTCCCCTACCCGAACACGATGGGGATGTGGGTCAACTTCCGGAGCCCCCTCGTCTGGGACGTCTTCGCCGTGTCGACCTACGCGACGATCTCGGCCGTCTTCTGGTTCATGGGGCTGATCCCCGACCTCGCGACGCTCCGCGACCGCTCGACGCACCCGGTCGGGAAGTACGTCTACGGAGCGCTCGCCATGGGCTGGCGCGGGTCGGCGAAGCACTGGCACAACTACGAGACGGCCAGCCTTCTCCTCGCCGGCCTCTGCACGCCGCTCGTCCTCTCCGTCCACACGATCGTCAGCTGGGACTTCTCGGTCGGCATCATCCCGGGCTGGCACGCGACGATCTTTCCGCCCTACTTCGTCGCGGGCGCCGATCTACGCCGGCTTCGCGATGGTCATCCTGCTCGCCGTGCCGCTCCGGATCGGCTTCGGGCTGCAGGACTTCATCACGATGCGGCACCTGAACAACATGGCCAAGATCCTGCTCGCGACCGGGCTGATCGTCG
Organism: uncultured Acidobacteriota bacterium; assembly: GCA_963821435.1. GTDB lineage: Bacteria > Acidobacteriota > Thermoanaerobaculia > UBA5066 > UBA5066 > DAOMFB01. The sequence continues at coordinate 76,385 of CAWGDR010000009.1, read as the reverse complement.
TCTACGGCTACGTCATGGAGATCTTCATGGCGTGGTACAGCGGCAACCCGTACGAGTGGTACATGATCACGAACCGCGTCACGGGGCCGTACCGGTACCACTGGATCGCCCTGATCGTTCTGCAACGCCGTCGCGCCGCAGTTCCTCTGGCTCAAGCGGGTCCGGAACTCCGTCCCGGCCCTCTTCGTCATCGCGCTCATCGTCAGCGTCGGGATGTGGCTCGAGCGCTTCATGATCATCGTCGTGAGCCTCAGCCGCGACTTCCTGCCGTCCTCCTGGGGCATCTACCACGGGACGAAGTGGGACTGGATGACCTTCATCGGGACGCTCGGGCTCTTCCTCACCCTCTTCTTCCTCTTCATCCGCTTCCTCCCGGCGATCTCGATCTTCGAGATGCGGACCATCACGAAGACCGACGGGCCCGACAAGCCGGCGGCGCGGAGGCGCCGCGTGAAGACGTCCCTCCCGGCCCCGCTCTCCGCCCACGGAAAGCCGCTCCACGGCCTGATGGCCGAGTTCGCGACGCCGAAGGACCTCGTGGCCGGCATCCGGAGCGTCCGGGCGGCCGGGCTACACGAAGCTCGACGCCTACACGCCCTTCCCGATCGAGGAGGTCATCGAGGCCCTCGACATCCACGCCTCGAAGGTCCCGGCCATCGTCCTCGGCGGCGGCGTCTGCGGCCTCCTGGCCGGCTACTCGCATGCAGTACTGGATGTCGGTCATCGACTACCCGCTCAACATCGGCGGGCGCCCCTTCAACAGCTGGGTCGCGTTCATCCCCCCGACCTTCGAGACGACGGTCCTCTTCGCCGGCCTCGCGGCCGTCTTCGGCATGCTCGCCGTGAACGGCTTCCCGCGGCCGTACCATCCCGTCTTCAACGTCGAGCGGTTCCACCTCGCCTCGCGCGACCGCTACTTCCTCGTCGTCGAGGCGGCGGACCCGAAGTTCGACGCAAGAGGGACGCGGGACGGCCCTCGCCGCGACGCGGAACGCCGGGCGTCCACGAGGTGGAGGAGTGATGAAGCGCGCGCTCGTCCTCGGCCTCGCCGCCGCGCCGCTCGCCGCCGCCGGCTGCCGCCAGGGCCTCTACAACCAGCAGAAGATGAAGCCGTTCCGCCCCGACCCGATCTTCGCCGACGGCACCTCGCGCGCGGCCGCTCCCCGCCGGGCACGGTCGCGCGCGGCTTCCTCCGGGACGACCGGGCCCTCGACTTCGGCCAGGGGCCGGACGGGAAGTTCGTGACCGAGATCCCCGTCCCCGTGACGAAGGAGCTCCTCCTCCGCGGCCGGGAGCGCTACAACATCTACTGCTCGCCCTGCCACGGCCGGAGCGGCGACGGGCTCGGCATGATCGTGCAGCGCGGCTTCAAGCGGCCCCCCTCGTTCTACATCGACCGCCTCCGGAACGAGCGGATCGGCTACTTTTTCGACGTGATGTCGAACGGCTTCAACCAGATGTCCTCGTACGCCTCGCAGGTCCCGGTCGCGGACCGGTGGGCGATCGCCGCCTAGGTCCGGACGCTCCAGTTCTCGCGGAGCGCGCCCGTGGCGCTCCTCTCCGACCACGACCGGCAGGAGCTCAGGAACGCGCCCGCCGCGGCGGCCGACTCCGCGCGGCGCCGGCGCTCCCCCGCAGGAACCACATTCCGAAGTGAACACCGCCGACTACGCTCCCCCCGCCGCCGACCTCGACGCCTTCTCGAAGAAGGCCTTCGCCGTCGGCGCCGTCGCCCTCGCGGCCTGCGCCGCCGGGTACTTCACGACGCCCGACCGGTTCTTCCGCTCGTGGCTCACCGGCTGGGTCTGGGTGCTCGGCATCGCGCTCGGCGCGCACGCCGTCTACCTCGTCCACCTCCTCTCGCGCGGGGCGTGGGGCCTCGTCGTCCGGCGCGTCCTCGAGGCCGCCGGGCGGACGATCCCGATCTTCGCGCTCCTCTTCCTGCCGATCCTGCCCGGGCTCAAGGTCCTCTACCCGTGGGCCGACGCCGGCGCGCGTCGCGCACGACGAGATCCTCCATCACCAGTCGGCCTACCTGAACGTCCCGTTCTTCCTCGCGCGCCTCGTCCTCTACTTCGTCGTCTGGGCCGGCTTCGCGTACGCCCTCTCGAGCCTCTCGCAGAAGCAGGACGGGTCCGCGCGACCCGGCGGCGGTCGAGCGGAAGATGCAGATGCTGGCGGGGCCGGGTCTCGTCCTCCAGATCCTCGCCGTGACGTTCTTCGCCGTCGACGTCTTCATGTCGCTGAACCCTCACTGGTTCTCGACGATCTACGGCCTCTACCTCCTCGGCGGGCAGGGCGTCTCGGGGATGGCGTTCGTCATCCTCATCGCCCTCCTCCTCTCGACGCGGAAGCCGATGGACTCGGTCCTCCAGCCGCGGCATGTCCACGACTGGGGAAAGCTCCTCCTCGCCTTCATGATGCTCTGGTCCTACTTCGCCTTCTCGCAGTTCCTGATCGTCTGGTCGGGCGACCTGCCGGAGGAGATCGGCTTCTTCAAGGACCGCTTCGCGGGCGGCTGGGGCGCCGTCGCGATGGGACTCGTCCTCTTCCACTTCGCCGTGCCGTTCCTGATCCTCCTGTCGCGGAACCTGAAGCGCGACGTGAAGAAGCTCTCCGTCGTCGCCGCACTCCTCCTCGTCATGCGCTGGGTCGACCTCTGGTGGCTCTCGGCGCCGGCGTTCAGTCCGGACCTCCTGACGTTCCACTGGCTCGACGTCGCCGCGCCCGTCGCGATGGGCGGGATCTTCCTCGGCGCTCTTCGCGCGGCAGCTCCGGAGCCGGCCGCTCCTCCCGGTCCACGACCCGCACCTCGCGGACGCGATCGCCGTGCCGGAGGGACACCATGTCTGACGCGCACGGCCACGGCCCGTCCGCCCCGACGCCGGGCGGCTATCGACAACGAGCTGAACTACCGCGCGATCTGGAAGTTCACGATCTTCGTCGCCGCCGTGACGCTTGCGGCGATCGTCCTGATGTGGGGGCTCTCGAGCGCCCTGAAGAAGGACATCGCGGGCCGGCAGGCGCCTCCGCCCGTCCTCGCCGGAGCCCGGACGCAGCCGCTCCCCCCCGCTCCTCGCCTCGAGTCGAACCCGCCGAAGAACCTCGCGGAGCTCGCGCGAGCGCGAGAACGCCGTCCTCGACGCCTACGCCTGGGTCGACCGGGAGAAGGGGACCGCCCAGATCCCGGTCGACCGGGCGCTCGACATCCTCGCGGCGAAGGGCCTCCCGGTACCGCCGACGGCGACGCCGGGCTCCGCGCCCGCTGCCGGGAGCCCCGAAGTGACGGCTCGCTCTCCTCGGCGCCGCCGCCCTCGCCCTCCTCGCCGTCACGGCCGCGCCGTCGCGCTCGCGCAGGGGTTCGCCGGGAGGAAGGCCGAGGCCCCGCTCCCGCCCCCCCGACGAAGGACGTCGGGTTCGACCAGAAGCTGGGCGACCAGGTCCCGCTGAACCTCGTCTTCAGGGACGAGGAGGGGCGGACGGTGAAGCTCTCGGAGTACTTCGGAAAGAAGCCCGTCGTCCTGAACCTCATGTACTTCGAGTGCCCGATGCTCTGCGGCATGGCGATCGAGGGGCTCCTCCGGAGCCTCCGCGCCCTGTCGTTCGACGCCGGGAAGGAGTTCGACGTCCTGACGGTCAGCTTCGACCCCCGCGAGGGGCCGGCGCTCGCGAAGGCGAAGCGGACGAACGTCCTCGAGACAGTACGGCCGCCCGTCCGCGGAGACGGGCTGGCACTTCCTGACGGGCGACGAGGCCTCGATCCGGGCGCTCACCTCCGCGGTCGGCTTCCGCTACGTCTGGGACGAGAGCCAGAAGCAGTTCGCGCACGCCACGGGCGTCGTCCTCCTGACGCCGCAGGGGAGGATCTCGCGCTACTTCTTCGGCATCGAGTACCCGGCGAAGGACCTCCGGCTGGGGCTGATGGACTCCACGTCGGAGAAGATCGGCAGCCTCGCCGACAAGATGCTCCTGATGTGCTACCACTACGACCCGAAGTCGGGCCGCTACACCCCCGCCATCACGAAGATCCTGCAGGGCGGAGCGGCGCTGACCCTCCTCGGCCTCGTCAGCTTCATCGTCGTCATGCTGCGGCGCGAGAGGCGGGGCGAAGGCGGCGACTCGAGGAGGGCCGCCTGACCATGTGGCAGAACGCTCCGCTCTTCCCGACGGCCGCGTCCGAGCTCGCCCGGCACGTCGACTATCTCTTCTTCTTCTCGCTCTTCTTCTCGGTCTTCTTCTCGCTCCTGATCGCGGCGCTCCTCGTCGCTCTTCGGCTCGAAGTACCGGCGCCGCAAGGACTCGGAGGTCGGGGCGTTCATCGACGAGCACGCCACGGGCCCGAGGATGCTCGAGCTGACGTGGTCGGCCATTCCGTTCTTCCTCCTCCTCGTCATGTTCGGCTGGGGGACCTGGGTCTTCTTCCACCAGATGCGGCCGCCGTCGGACGCCGTCGAGTACTGGGTCACCGGCAAGCAGTGGATGTGGAAGATGCAGCACCCGGACGGCACCCGGGAGATCAACGAGCTGCACGTGCCGCTCGGCCGCGCCGTGAAGCTGACGATGATCTCCGAGGACGTCATCCACGACTTCTTCGTCCCGGCGTTCCGGGTCCACGTCGACGTCCTCCCGTCGCGCTACACGACCTACTGGTTCAAGGCCGACAAGCTCGGCACGTTCCACCTCTTCTGCGGCCAGTACTGCGGCATCGACCACGCCCGGATGGTGGGCAGGGTCGTCGTCATGGAGCCGCAGGAGTACGAGCAGTGGCTCGCCGGGGTCCGCCCCGGGCGCGGCCCGATCCGCACGGGCGAGGAGCTCTTCGTCGCGAACGCCTGCAACACCTGCCACCGTCCCGACTCGTCGGCGCGCGCGCCGATCCTGAACGGCCTCTTCGGGAAGACGGTCACGATGAACGACGGGAAGACCGTCGTCGTCGACGAGATGTACATCCGCGAGTCGATCCTGAACCCCGCGGCGAGGGTCGTGAACGGCTACCAGCCGATCATGCCGACGTTCAAGGGGACGATCTCCGAGGAGGAGCTCCTGCAGCTGATCGCCTACATCAAGGGCCTCAAGGCCCCCGGCGCCGCGGCGACGCAGGCCGCGAATTGAACAGGGAAACATGAGCGACGCCAAGACCCTCGCGACGACGACCGCGGCCGAGCCCGACCCGCCGGGCTACAACCCGCACAGCTACCTGACCGACGGCCATACGCTCCGGTCGTGGCTCCTGACGCTCGACCACAAGCGGATCGCCATCCTCTACCTGATCTCGATCAGCTTCTACTTCGCCCTCGGCGGCATCTTCGCGGCGCTGATCCGCGTCGAGCTGGCGACCCCGCAGGGCGACTTCGTCTCCGCCGACATCTACAACCGCCTCTTCACGGCGCACGGCGTGATGATGATCTTCTTCTTCCTCATCCCCGGCATCCCGGGCGTGCTGGGGAACTTCCTGCTGCCGCTGATGATGCGGCGCGAAGGACGTCGCCTTCCCGAAGCTGAACCTCCTGTCCTGGTACCTCTACAACATCGGCGCCCTCTTCACGGTCTGGGCGCTCCTCCACGGCGGCGTCGACACGGGCTGGACCTTCTACACGCCCTTCTCGACGACCTTCTCGAACACGCACGTCATCGCGGTCGGGCTCGGGATCTTCATCAACGGCTTCTCGAGCATCCTGACCGGCATCAACTTCATGGTGACGATCCACCGGCTCCGCGCGCCGGGGCTCGGCTGGTTCCGGCTCCCCCTCTTCGTCTGGGGCATGTACGCCACGAGCATCATCCAGGTGCTCGGCACGCCGGTCCTCGCCATCACGGTCCTGCTCCTCGCGGCCGAGCGGCTCTTCCACATCGGCGTCTTCGACCCGAGGCTGGGCGGGGACCCGGTGCTCTTCCAGCACTTCTTCTGGTTCTACTCGCACCCGGCCGTCTACATCATGATCCTGCCGGCGATGGGCGTGATCTCCGAGCTCGTCGCCGCCTTCGCGCGGAAGCGGATCTTCGGCTACAAGTTCGTGGCGTTCGCTTCCGTCGCCATCGCCGTCCTCGGCTTCCTCGTCTGGGCCCATCACATGTTCGTGGCCGGCATCTCGGTCTACGCGGCCGCCGTCTTCTCGATCCTGACGATGCTCGTCGCCGTGCCGTCCGCCATCAAGGTCTTCAACTGGACCGCCACGCTCTACAAGGGCTCCATCTCGTGGCAGACCCCGATGCTCTACGCGCTGAACTTCATCGGCGTCTTCGTCATCGGCGGCCTGACCGGGACGATGCTCGCGACGCTCGGCCTCGACGCGCACATCCACGACACCTACTTCCTCGTCGCCCACTTCCACTACGTCATGGTCGGAAGCGCGGTCATGGGCTACCTCGGCGGCATCCACTACTGGTGGCCGAAGATCACGGGGCGGATGTACAACGAGTTCCTCTCGAAGATCGCGGCCATCACGGTCTTCGTCGGCTTCAACGTCACCTTCTTCCCCCAGTTCATCCTCGGCTACATGGGGATGCCGCGCCGCTACCACACCTACCCGCCGGAGTTCCAGGTGCTGAACGTCATGTCCTCGGCGGGCGCCACGGTGCTGGGCGCTCGGCTATCTCCTTCCGCTCCTCTACCTCGTCTGGTCGCTGAAGTTCGGCAAGAAGGCGTCCGCGAACCCGTGGGGCGCCGTCGGCCTCGAGTGGGAGACGACCTCCCCGCCGCCGACCGGCAACTTCGACCACCCGATCGTCGTGACGCACGAGGCGTACGACTACCCGTCCCGCGCGGCCGGCAAGGAGGCCCCCGTTGTCGCATGACGCCCACGCCGCGGCGCAGCCCGGCCTCGCCCACCACTTCGACACGTACGAGCAGCAGAAGGAGTCGGCCACGCTCGGGATGTGGCTCTTCATCGTGCAGGAGATCCTCTTCTTCGGCGGGCTCTTCTTCGCGTACGCGCTCTACCGCTGGAAGTACCCGGTCTCGTTCAACCACGCGAGCCGCCACCTCGACATCGTGCTCGGGACGTTCAACACCGTCGTCCTGATTGGCAGCTCCGTGACCGTCGCGATGGCGGTCCGCTCGCGCCCAGACTCGGGAAGTCCCGCCGGATCGTCGGCTACCTCCTCGGCACCGGCTTCCTCGGCCTCGTCTTCCTCGGCGTGAAGGCGTACGAGTACCACCACAAGTGGGTGGAGCACCTCGTCCCCGGCCCGAGCTTCTTCCTCGAGGGGCCCGGCAACGACCACGCGATGACGTTCTTCTCGCTCTACTTCGCGATGACCGGCCTCCACGCCCTCCACATGGTCGTCGGCATCGCGATCCTGCTCTGCCTCCTGAAGCCCGCCTGGAACGGGACGTACACCCCCGAGAACCACAACATGATCGAGGGCTTCGGCCTCTACTGGCACTTTGTCGACATCATCTGGATCTTCCTCTTCCCGCTCCTCTACCTCGCCGGCCGGCACCATCTCCTGTGAGGACCGAAGCCCGATGAGCACGATCGACTCCCACATCGCCTCCGTCCGGACGCTCGTCAGCGTCTTCCTCGCGCTGATGGTCCTGACGGCGGTCACCACGGCGGTCGCCTTCCTCGACTTCGGCGCGTTCAGCACCGTGATCGCGCTCCTCATCGCCGGCCTCAAGGCGGCTCTCGTCGTCTGGTTCTTCATGAACGTCCGCTTCAACACCCGGCTGACGCCGGTCCTGATCGTCGCCGCGATCCTCTTCCTCGGGATCCTCTTCTCGCTCACCTTCGTCGACTATTTCAGCCGCGGCTGGTACGGCGTCCCGGGGAAGTAGCGCCCGCCACGCGATCCGGCGGGTCCCCGCGAAGGCAAAGAAGAGGGCCGGCCCCGTGGGCCGGCCCTTCGTGTTTCCGGAAAACGGATGGGACCTTGGTCAGGGAATCGAGGCCCCCGCCGCGCAGCTCTGGATGGCCCCCTTCTGTGCGCCGGAGATGACCCCGGCCTTCTTCAGGTCGTTCGTGATGTGAGCCACCTCGCTCACGAACCCGCCGTGGTTCCTGGCGCCGGCAGCGGCGTGGTGGATCAGATCGGAGATCGTACAGCCGTTCGCGAAGAACGTATTCGGGACTCCGGAATCGCAGCCGCCGATGACGACCGTCGGCGAGAGATCCGAGTTCGGCTCGCAGTCGGTGTCGTCCGGCACGCCGTCGAGGTCCGCGTCCGGGAACCAGCCGACGTCGCGGAGGAGCGGCAGCGTCAGGTCCTGGGGAGGCATGACGCTGTGCGTCAGGTCGCCGTTGATGGCCGGCTCCATGAGCTGGTTCGGAAAGGCGATCGTGTCCCAGTGAGAGATCGTCGAGCCGCCCTGAACGGGGTTCGGCGTGTAGAGGAGCGCGTGCCCGAAGCGTCCGCGCCGGCCAGCACGGACAGATCCACCCCGAGCGTAGCGTTTACCCCGCCCGCCAGATTCGCTTTGATCGTGTTTCCGTCGGCCTGCGTGATCGAAACCGTGGGGATGATGATCGTGGGATCCGACCCGCCGAGCCCGGGCGGCGGGGAGCCCGCGACGTTATTGGCGATGACGACGGCGATCGCCCCGGCGGCTTGGGCGTTCACCGCCTTGGTAACGAACGTACAGGTGCCGCGGTCGATGAGGGCGATCTTCCCGGCTACGCCCGAAACCGCCGCACAGCCGTCGGCGGGTGTCGCATATGCGACGTCGCCCGTGACCCCGGGCGAACTCAGCGGCGGGCCGAAGGCTGCTGCGCCGACGGCGTAGATTCCGGCGATCCCGGCCGGGCTGTTCACGCGCAGGAGCGGCGTCCCAGGCGACAGGACGACTGGCACGGCGGCGTTCACCGTGTCCCCGTCCCAGACGACGCGGCGCGTGTTGATCGCGGAGGCCGCACGCTCGGCGTTCGTCATCTGGTTCCAATAGAGATTCGTGGACGTGTCGAGAATGTGGCGGCCATAGATGTCGGTGAGGCCCTGGATCTCCGACCCGGTCGAGACGTTCGCGAACTGCTGGAAGTTGAGCCCGTGCGCGAATTCGTGCTCGAGGACGGTCACGAGGTCGATGTTGTTCCCGTGGTTGTTGTCGAAGCCGAGGTACCAGAAGGTCCCCGTCAGACACCCGGGGGTTCCGAGGTTGACATTGAACCGGGCCCGGATGTCGGGAATGGTCGAATCGAGATCCTGTCCCGCACGCTTGTTCGCGAGCGCCTTGCCGTACCACGTGTCGGGAAACTCGGGGCCGGGGTAGGGTGGCACCGACGGGTAATTGGCCCAAATGGTGAGCGTTCCGGCCGAGCCGAGGGTCGCGCCCGTCGCGGAGCAGGTCAGGGGCTCGAAGGTGGCCAGTACCGAGATCGGGACGTTGCTGTCGAGGGTCGAGCCCCAGATGTTCGCAGCGTACTGAAACGCGTTCAGCCGCTGCTCGCCCAGTGTCGTCCCCGGGTTGCCGCCAACCGGCGCCACCGGGGTCGGATCGTTGAAGCCGACGCCAGGAGCGTTGCCGTTCACGATCGTGATCGTCGCGGCGCCGAAGGCCGGGTTCGTCGCGAGCAGAAGGAGCAGAGAGGAGGACGAGAAGAGGTGTGCGCATGTTTCTTGCGTTCACGGCCTACTCCTTCTCGAGCTCCGGCTTCGCCTGCGGAGCCGGCTTGTCCGTCTGCTTGTCGGACGCCTTCTGTGCCTGTGAGCGAGCGGTGCACTGGAAGACGAGCGTTCCGTCCGCGCCCTTCCGGACGACGACGTCCTGCATGTACTCCTCGCCGAGCTGGGCGCTGAGCATCCCGTTCGCGTGCTGGACGACCGTGGGCTCGGGCGCGGCCTTCAGGGCCTCCCGCCCCTTCGCCTTGGCGGCGGCAGCCGCGTCTTCGGAGGTCGGCTCGCGGAGCTTTCCGGTCGCCGGGTCGATGTAGGCCTTCATCCCGGCCTCACCGGCCAGCTCAGCCGGCGGCGCGGCGGGGGCCTTCGCAGCTTCCGAGGGCGCCGCAGCAGTCGCGGCTGGTTTGGCGGCGGCCTTCTTCTTTGTGCACTTTCCCGTTTCGTCCGAGAACGCCGGGCTGCTTCCCAGGGTCAGTATGGCCATCGCGGCCGACAGGCCCACGAGGAACCGGGGCCACGGACTGACGGTTTCGACATTTTTACGCATCGTTGATCCCCCTTGTCATTGAATTGCGACTGAGTCTATATCCGAATTTGCTCCGGCGGGACGTGTCCGGCGACACAATCGCGTCCGGGGACCTCGAAGGGGACGCTGGGGCACCGGAGGGCGGGCAAGTAGACTCTCCGTACCCGCGGGACTCGCGCGGCCAAACGATGGATTTGCTCCTCCGCTTCAAGGAACCCGGGACCGACCGCAAACGCCTGCGGCGGCTCGTCGGGCGCGTCAGCGTCGGCCGGGCCGTCCCGGACGGCCACCTCTGGCTGGACGCCCCGACCGTCGCCCCGCTCCACGCCGAGATCGACGCGACGGGGGAGGGCGCGCCGGTCGTTCGGCTCCTCGCCCCCGGCGGCGCCCTCTTCGTGAACGGCGCGTTCGTGACCGAGGCGCCGCTCTCCCCCGGCGACGAGGTCGCGTTCGGCGACGTCGCCGTGGCCGTTCTCGACGGGGCCTCCCTCGCCCCGGCCGCCCCCGCCCCTCCGCGGCCGCCCCGGACGGGGGCGGGAGCCGCGGGCCCGGCCGCGCCGGGGTCGCCGCCGCTGCCGTTCTTCTCGCGGCCGCCGGCGCGCTCCTCTCGCCGCCGGGGCGGCGCTTCCTCGAGTCGACGTTCCTCCGGTCTCACACAGCGCTCGACCGCGAGGGGGCCGCCCGCGCCCGGGGGCTGAAGACGCTCCTCTCCGTTCCCGCGAGCCCGGCCGGCGCCCTCGTCGCCGTTCCCACCCCCGCGGCGCCGGCCGCGCTCCGGGCGGCGCCGACTCCCGACGTCCCGAAGATGCTGGCCGACGTCCTCGACGGCACCGTCGCCCTGATCGCCATCCGGTCGATCGGCGGCGGGATGCTCGGCTCCGGCTTCGTCGTCCCGGCCCGGGAGCCGGGGCTCATCATGACGAACCGGCACGTCGTCGACGGGGCCGACTGGGTGCTCGTGAGGATGCGGGACCGGGTCGAGTTCAAGGCCCGCGTCTGGCAGCGGGACGGCAAGTCCGACCTCGCCGTCCTCCGGATCGAGCCCGACGCCTCCTGGTACCGGTTCAAGCCGATCGCCGTCGCTCCGCGGAGCAACACGATCATCGGCATGAACGTCTACGCCGCCGGGACGCCCCTTACCGACGCGCTCGACTTCACCGTCACCCGCGGCATCGTCAGCGCCGACAAGCGGCTCCTCGACAACGTCCTCTACATCCAGCACGACGCCGCGATCAACCCGGGGAACAGCGGCGGCCCGCTCGTGAACGAGCGCCGGGCAGGTGATCGGCGTCAACACGATGAAGATCCGGGGCGCGCAGGGGCTCGGCTTCGCCATCCCGAGCGAGGAGATCGCCGACTTCCTCCGGCGGTACGAGATCCGGTGACGACGCCGAAGGACGCCGCCGCCTTCACGTCGGACGCCCCGCTCTCGGGGGAGGTGACGGTCGGGCCGGGGGGCTTCCCGCGGCTGAAGCGCCGCCTAGACGAGCCGTGGCGCGGCGACCTCCGGGCGCGGCACCTCCTCCTCGCGGAGATCGAGGCCAACTCCCGCGTCCCGCTCGCGAGCCTGCCGCTCGTCCCGCTCCTCTCGGCGGGCGACGCGCCCGAGCCGTGGCTCATGCGCGAGTTCTTCGAGCGCGGCACGATCGCGCACCGGATCCGCGCGGCCGCGTGGCCGAGCGGCGGCGAGCTTCTGACGATCGCGAGCTGGCTCGTCGCGGCCGCCGACGAGCTGGAGAGCCTCGGCCTCTTTCACGGCGACCCGTCGCCGTCGAACGTCTTCATCACGCCGGAGGGAACCGTCCGCCTCGGCGACCTCGCCTCCTCGCGCGCGGCGTTCGCGTCTGGCGGCGTCGCGCGCCGACCCGGCTCGGACGGCCGGACCGACCGGGGCCGGATGCTGCGGTGGCTCCTGCCGCTCGCCCGCCGCTGCGACGAGACCGACCCGCTCGTCAGGACCCTGGTCGGCGCCCTCGCGGGCGGCGCCACCGAGGAGATGCAGGTCCTCGCGGCTCCGGCGCCTCGTCGAGGAGCGGGAGGCCGAGGCCGCCCCCGTCGCGGCGGCGCCGGCGCGGCCGTCGCTCGGGCCCGCGGCGCCCCCGGAGCCGCTTCTCGTCGCCGTCGTGGCCGGTCCCGCGCCCGACGACAGGGGAACGTACCTCGCCGCCAAGCACCTCGCGGCCCTGACCGGACGGCCGGTCCCGGACCTCCGGGCCGAGATCCGGGCCGGCACCGCGCTCTTCGAGGCGTTCTTTCCCGGCGCGGCGACCGAGCTCGCGGACCGGATCGCCGCGCTGAACGTCCCGGTGCGGATCCGGCGGGCAGGCACCCCGGCCTGACCGGCCTACTTCCGGACCGGCGCGGACGCCGCGGCGAGGAGCGAGCTGGTCTGCGCCTGCAGGTACCGCTCGACGGCCGCGAGCGTCTTGGGGTCTTTCGCGAACTTCACCCGCGCCTCGTCGAGGAGCTCCTGCTGGGTCTTCCGGGCGTCGGGATACGACTTGCCCGCGAACCGCTTCGTGAGGTCGTCCGACGACCAGCTTCTGCATGGCGGGCGTGATCGCGACGGGCCCCGCCGGCAGGAGCTTCCGCGTGACGTCCCACTGCGCCGCGAGGCCGGCCGACAGGTCCTGCGCCCGGACCTGCGCGGCCTTCGTCGTCCCCTGCGTCTTCTTCAGGAACGCCGCCGAGGCGATCGAGCTCGACGCGGGCGCCTTCGCGGCGCCGCCCGGCGCGCCCGCCGGCGCGGCCATGGACATGCTGGACGGCGGCTTTCCGATCAGCTCCTCCAGCTTGTCGAGGTCGGACTTCTTGCGGCTCTCCGCGAGCTTCTTGGCCAGGTCCGCGACCTTCTTCGTGTCGTTCGCCTGCTTCCGGACGTCCTCCAGCGGCCCCTGTCCCTCCTTCAGCCGCTCGCCGGCGGCGGAGCCGAGCTGCTTCGACATCGTGTCGAACGTCGTCGGCGCCCGGCTCTGGATCAGCTTGACCTGCGCGTCGACGTACTTCGTGACGCTCGAGAAGTCGAACGGGTTCAGGATCGTGGCGAGGATGTGCTCGAGTTGCGCCTTCACGGCGTCGAGCGGGTTCAGGAGCTGGTCCTTCACCGTCTTCCGGGCGACCGGCTCGTTCTTCTGGACTTCGTTCTGGGCGTCGCTCACCTTCGCCCGGACGGCCGGGGCCTGCTTCGCATCGGCGTCGGCCTGGGTGGCCTGCACCCACTCCACCGCCCGTTTCAGGTCGACCTGCACGCGCTCCGGGTCGGCCGGCGGGTATGAAGGGCATGGTCGCTGCCTCCCGTCCCGCCGCCGGCGGCCGCGGCGTTCCCCGAGACCGCCGACGTTCCCTTCAGGGCGGCCGAGCCCTGCGCGGTCGCGCCGGCAGGCGCAGGAGGCCCCGGCGGGGGCCAGGGCCGCCGCACCCGCGCCCGACGGCCCCTCCCGGCGCGCGGCGCGAGCTTCATCGTCTTCGGCCGCGCCGCCAGCTCGGTGTCGCTCGCCGCCTTCTTGATGTCGTCGAGGGACTTCTGGAGGTCCCCCTTCATCGTGCCGCCGGCCGACGAGACGTCGCCCTTGATCTTCTCCACGGTGTCGTCGGAGTTCTTGGTGAATCCGCCCCGCGTCGCCTCCACGGCGGCGATCAGCTTCTTCGTCCCCTCGATGGCGGCGGCGATCTGCTGCGCCTTGCAGGAGATTCCCGCCGGTCGCGATCGTCGCCACGCAGCTCCAGAAGTCGTCGCAGCAGTCCCCGCGGGCAGGGAGCGCGGCCGGGACGGTCGCGAGGAGGGCGGCGAGAGCCAGGCAGAGCAGGCGCTTCGGCATGAGCACCTCCCGGACGAGAATCCCGCGGATCTTATCTCCGGGGGGCTCCCCCGCGAGTTAGACTCGGTCCGTGCAGCGCTTCCGGCTCCGCGCCGCCGCGATCCTGATCGGCCTCTTCCTCCCCGCGCTCGGCGTCTGCGCCTCGCTGACGCCCCCCGTGGCCTTCGGGGCGGCCTGCTCCGCCGCGGACTCCGCGGAACGCTCCTGCTGCGGGGACGAAGCCGGCCCGTCCTGTCCCGCTCCCGAGCGCGTGCCCGCGGGCCCGCGGTGCCGCGCCTGCGAGGGGCTGCTCGTCTTCGCGAGCGAGGAGCGTTCCGCGCTCCGCGTCCCCCAGGCCGCCTCGCACCTCCCGGCGTCGGTCGCCGTCGCGGCCCAGACGCCGGTCTTCCCTTCTCCGCACCGCCCCGGTTCCCTCTCGGCCTCCCCTCCCCTCCATCTCCTGAACGAGTCGCTTCGCAACTGAGACGCCGCCCGAACGAGGCGTCGAAAGCCGCGGCGCGGGAATCCCCGGGCCGCTTCAGCGAACCGCAACTCGAAAGGAGACTCTCGTGAAGAGAACCTTCATCGGCCTCGCCCTCCTCGCCCTCCTCACGCTCGGCACCGTGGCCTCGGCCACCGCGGGGAGCTCGAACTCGGCCTGCTGCCCGTCCTGCCCCGAGTGCACGTCCGGCTGCTGCGCCGGCGGGTGATCCGGGCCTGACGGCGAGGAGCCGTCTCGCGTTCTTCGTCTGATCCTATCGGCCGCCGGGCAACCGGCGGCCGTTCTTTCGCGCCCCCGGGTCAGCCGAGGCCGCCGGGCCACCAGTTCCAGCGCCCCGCGAGCCGGAGGAGCGCCGGGCCGATGACCATCCGGACCGCGACCGCGTCGACGAGGACGGCGACCGAGAGCGCGAACCCCAGCATCTTGATCGGGAGGAACTCGCCGAGCGTGAAGCCGGCGAAGACGACGATCATGATCGCGGCGGCGCTCGTGATGACCGTCGCCGTCCGCGCGAGCCCCTCGGCGATCGCCTCCGACTCGCCGAGGCCGCCCCTCCGCGCCTCGGCGACGCGGGCGACGAGGATCACCTCGTAGTCCATCGACAGGCCGAAGACGATGCAGAAGACGAGCACCGGGATGATCGGAAAGACGCTCCCCGTCGGCCCGGCGAGGCCGAGCCACCGGGCGCCCCAGCCGTCCTGGAAGACGAGGACGAGCGCCCCGAAGGAGGCGCCGACCGAGAGGAGGTTCAGGACCACCGCCTTCAGCGGCGACGAGGAGCGAGCGGAAGCCCGCGAAGAGGGCGAGGAACGTCCCACCGACGACGAGGGCGATCACGCGGCGGAAGTGGCCGGCGACGGTATCCTCGTAGTCGGCCTCGAAGCCCGGCCGGCCGCCCACGCGCATCGCCGTCCCCGAGAGGCCCGTCGCCTCGGGGGCGCTCCAGGTCCGGAGGTCCCGCGCGAAGCTGACCTGTTCCCGCGGCGTCAGGCCGCGCCGCCGGAATCACCTCGAAGAGGGCCGCGCTGCCGTCCGCGGCCTCGAGGCTCCGGCGGATGCCCGGCGGCACGAGCGGCAGGAACCGAACTCCCCGCGGCCCGGCGAGGATCGCCGGAAGGCACTGGACCCGGTCGACCCGGCGGTCGGCGCGGAGCCGTTCGAGGAGCGCGCCGGCGGCGCTCCAGCCGATCGGGCTCTCGAGCGTCACCCCCTTCGGGAAGTCCAGGACGACCCGGAGCGAGTGCATGACGTTCGAGCGGCCCATCGTCTCCAGGCTGTGGTACGCGCGGACCGACTCCGAGCCCCGGGGGAGCCAGTCGCCGCGCGGCATCGCCGTGTCGAGCCGCATGGCCTGCGCCGCGAGGACGAGGAGCGGCGCGCTCGTCACGACGAGCGCGAGGAGCGGGCGCGAGATGACCTTCAGCCCCCAGCGCCTCCAGGCCTCCGAGCCCTGCGCGGAACGGGCCAGCCGGACCCGGCGGACGCGGAGCGCCTCGATGCGGGGGCCCAGGAGGGAAAGGAGGGCGGGGAGGAGCGTCACAGACAGGAGGAGGGAGAAGAGCGTGACGAGGAAGCCCGCGAGTCCGATCGACCGGAGCTCGGAGAGCGGAATCGTCAGCAGGGCGGCGAAGCCGATCGAGACCGGAAAGGCCGAGAGGAGGATCGTCCAGCCGGCGCGGCGGACGGTCTCCTCGGCCGCCGGACCGGTTCCCTGCCCCGACGCGAGCGCCTCCCGGAACCGGTAGACGGTCAGGAGCGCGTAGTCGATGCCGAGGCCGAGCCCGATCATCGAGACGAGCGTCTGGATCAGGATCGAGACGGTGAAGTACCGCGCGAGGACGGCCGTGACGCCGAGCGAGAGGGCGATCGAGAGGATCCCCACGCCGAGCGGCAGCAGGGCGGCCACGACGCTCCCGAAGACGAAGAGAAGGAGGAGAAGCGTCCCCGGAAGGACCTTCGCCTCGGCCGAGCGCGCGTCGAGGGAGCTGGCGCGCCGGAGGTCGAAGTTGAGCGGCGCCTCGCCCGTCCACCCGAGCCACGCGTCCGGGTGTTTCGGGCGGAGCCGGGCGGCGAGCGCCGCGCTCGTCTCCCGGAGCCGCGGGAGAAGGTCTTCGACCGGTCCGGTGCCGGCGTCGAGGCCGACGACGACGAGGAAGCCGCTCTCCTTCCCCACGAAGACGGAGTCCTCGGAATCGAGGGACGAGAGCGTGCCGGCGACGCCGGGAACCCCCTTCACCGCCGCGACGATCGCCTCCAGCGCCTCCCGCCCCCCGGGGGTCGCCGGGCCCGGGATCCCCTCGACGACGAGGAGGACGCGGTCCGTGAACGGCGACCGGAACCGCCGCTCGAGGTCGAAGCGGACCTCCTCCGCCTGACCGGACGGCATCCGCGCCGCCACCTCGAGCCGCTTTTCGACGTCCTTCGCTCCGGGAGCGAGGATCAGGATGGCGACGAGCCAGAGGAGCGCGATCGGCCGGCGGTAGCGCACGACCGCGGCAGGCCAGCGGGACAGCGCCGCGCGTAAAGGCGCCGCCGGCCCAAGCTCTGCCGTCACGTCCGGATCATCGCACGGCGATCTGAACCGGATTCAGGCGACGCCTCGCCGGCCCCGGCGCCGTTCCTGAAGCCCACGCATCAGGTCCGCCCCCGGGCCGCCTGATGTATCGATCCCATTCATCCCCCCGGCGCGGAAGTCCATCGTCACGTCAGTGCCATCTGTATCCGCGATCCCTCGTGCGCTCGAACCGTGTACGCCAACTCAACATCGGGTCCCCGCCGGCATCTTTCCAACGGGGAGAAAGGAACTCCTCTCGATGAAACGCCTCAGGAACGGACTCCTCGCGCTCACGCTTCTGCCCCTTCCGCTTCTCGCCATCAACGTCGCGCCCCTCGAGCCGAGCCACAAGGAGGCCCCGCAGGCCACGGCCGCCCGACTCATCCAGAGCGGCACTCTGGCCCGCGTCCTCAGCAGCCACTACACGGAGGTGGAGCTGGCGAAGGGCGTCTACCTCGGCGCGAACTTCTGCCTCGCGTGCCACAAGGACCACCAGGCCTTCACCGACACGCAGCACGCGACCTTCATGCGCCGCCCGATGACGCAGTACACCCTGATGCCGAAGAAGGGCGTCATGGCCGACCTGGACAAGAACGGGAAGGACGACTTCATCGACGGGCTCGACTTCAACACGATCAGCCTCGGTCTTCGACGCCTACAAGCCGAACGCGCCGAAGCTTTTCGTCAAGGACGGGACCTACTTCTTCTCGGTCAACGGCGTCAACTTCCCGATCGTCGCGACTCTCGGCGGCGGCCCCGGCCAGGCGCAGCGCTTCGTGACTCGGATCCCCATCACCGACACGGACACGAAGTTCACGAAGTCCCTCTACTTCGCCCCGTTCGCCTGGGATCCGGTGGCGCGCGTCGTACACCGCGAACGCCCCGACCTCCTGGTACGACGCCGCGATGCGCACCGAAGTTCAGCGTCACGACGACGTCGGCGCAGCTCGGCGCGATCAGCAACTACGAAGCCGCCTGCATGGGCTGCCACGTGACTGGCATCCGCTCGATGTCGAAAGCCTCGACGGGCGAGTGGGTCCTGAAGACCTACCCGGCCGTCCTCTACGACATCGACGACCCGGCCTACCTGGACATCGACGGGGACGGCACGTTCGACCTCGCGGGCATCACCTGCGAGTCGTGCCATGGCCCCGGCTCGACGCACGTTCTTTGGGCCGGCAACCCCACGAAGATCGTCAACCCGAAGACGATGACGGCGAAGCAGCAGCTCGAGCTCTGCGAGCAGTGCCACACGACGATGGCCTCGACGCCGAACAAGTACTTCGGCTTTCCCTACAAGGACGACTCCCTCAGCGGCTGGTACCCCGGCATGGGCGAGGCGGTGTCGGGCTTCTACATCGACACGACGGCCTACTGGCCCGACGGCAAGCTGCAGAAGAGCGGCCGGCCGTTCGGCGACTACCACACGAGCCTGCACGCGACGAACCCGTACCACGCGGTCACCTGCAACAGCTGCCACGACCTGCACAACCGCGGTGAGAACCCGCGGCAGCTCATCGAGTCGATGTACGACGAGGCCTCGAAGCTGACCCTCAAGACGTCGCCCGAGGACAACACCCTCTGCCTGGGCTGCCACGCCACGCACGGCCCCTTCGCGAACATCACGAAGGAGATGGTGGCGGACCCCGTCGCCAACGAGGAAGCCATCGGGAAGGTGGTCTCGGCGCACTCGCACCACCCGTACGCACCCGAACGGCTCATGGGGCTGGGGCGCTGCATCGGCTGCCACATGGCGAACACCGGCGGCTCCCACTCCTGGCGCGCCGTCTCCCCCGAACTCACCCTCAAGTTCCAGGCGCAGGGCGGCCAGCCGAACTCCTGCGCGTCCGGCTGCCACAACCAGCTCGTCAACATCTTCGGCACCGGGCTGAAGACCGGCACGGCCTGGAACACCACCTTCGACCAGAAGCTCGCCACGACCCTGCAGAAGTACTACGGGCCGGGCGGCATCTGGTGGGACACCAAGGGAACGCCGATGGTGACCACCCCGGTGGTCTCCTCTCACTGATTCCCGGCCGCACCCGTTTCCCCGGACATGGGGGGCCCTCGGGCCCCCTTTTCGTTTCCCGGCCTTCAGCGCGGCGGCCAGCTCCCGAGCCGCTGGCGCACCGCCACGAGCTGGCCGACGTGATAGGCGCCGTGGTCGATCACGAGGAGGACCGACCGCAGATAGGTCTGCCCCGTGCCGTGCGGGATCCGCGCGGTGAGGTCCCGCTTCCGGTCCGACACGAGCCTCTTGAGGGCTTCGCGGTCCGCCCGGAAGGCCGCCACGCTCCTCGCCCAGCTCCCCGCCTTCGGCGGGCGCGCGCCCTTCGGCCAGTAATCGTCGGGGAACTTCCCTTCCGCGTAGTCGGGGTTCACGCAGAAATCCAGAAGGTCCCGTTGCGCGAGCCGGAGGTGCTCCAGCAGCTCCCACGGCGAGTGCGGAAAGCCCCGGGGCCTCTTCCCGCGAAGCGCGGCCGGCAGGTTCCGGACGGCCGCGTCGAACCCGACGTGCGCGTCTTCCCAGTCGAGGGCCCGCGCGAGGTGCTTCCGGAATACGTCGAGCGACGTCCCAGCCATCGTTCCACTCCTTCCGCAAGTTCGATCGAACTTTACGAAGGACAGACGCCGAAAGCCAGATCAGCGTGCGGCTGACAGTCGCAACAACAGGCCTGACACCGCAGCTGATGACCCTCGGTCAGGGACCGCCGAAGCGAAGAGAGGCCACCGGGAACACCCAGTGGCCTCTCGGGAACGGCGCGCCTCGGTCAGTTGCAGTGAATAATCGTCCGGTCGGGCAAGTAGATGTTGGAGCAGACGCCGACGGAGCCACCCGGAATCCCCCAGCCGGGGAAGCTGTCGCCAGGAGACCATCCCGTGTCCTGGTTGTCGGCATTCCGATCAACCCCACCACCACCCGAAGGGTCGTCGCTCGAGGCGACGACCTCACAGGTCGTACCGAAACACTCGTAGCAATCCCAGTGGGAACCGGGCACGTTCGGGTCTGCGGCAAAGAAATGCCAGTTCGGACCGTTCGACTCGCAGATCAGCTTGAGGATCGAGTTGATACAACCCTGAATACTCTCGAGCGGAAGGTCATATGTCTTGGAAACGGCGATTCCGCAAACGAGAACTCCATACGGACTGGTCACCCCATAGATGATGCACTGCGAGAGCGGCCGTGCCCATTGGGCGATCGTCCAGCAGTCCGGTGTTTCCAGGGCCTGTCGGCCCTGTCTTGGAGAAGCCTCGCCAGCAGCGTGAAACGAGCCAAGCTCAACCAGGGCGAGCTGGGCCTTTTCCCGAAGGCGCCGGCTTCCGTCGTTCGGCGTGCTCGTTAGCTGCTCGATCACGCTGTGCGAAGCGATTCGGACATCCGAGAGGAACTCGGGGTCCAAACCGGAGAAGAAGCTCTTTAGCGAGGCTTCGTAGTCGCCAAAACGATGCGTGCTGACGACGAGCCGCCGATAAACACCACCCGGGCCCACGTACTCGATGACCACCGCCATCGGCCCTCTTTCGGAGCCCAATCCGGTAAAGCTGAGGGTGCGGTCCCCGTCGGAGTACACGCTGCGCACGGGGCGGGTGGAGTCGAGCGTCAGCCGAACTGGCGTCGAAGTTTCCCCTCCTTCGTCGGCGGCGCGAGCCGGGATCGGGGTCGCTGAGAGCAGAAAGATACAGATCGCGGTGCAAAGAATGCTCTTCATCGCTCCTCCTCGAGGGGCAGGTTCGGCCGACCCACTTCTCGAACCAGTGTGCAGGTGCTTCGCAAAACATTTCGTGGCGATACTGTCGAGGCCCAGAACCATCCCCCGACTCAGAACAGGGACAGCACCCCGATTCCGCGTTTCCCCTCGCTTGGCCCACAATCAGGCATGCAAAAACGCGCCCGCCTCAGGGCGACCGCCGGGTGAGCCGGGAACCGCAGGCGTTCGACCTGGTTCTCGCCTCCCTCGACTCCGACCGGGAGAAGGCCGGCGAGTCCTATGAGCGGATCCGCCAGAAGCTCCTGAGGTTCTTCGAGTGGCGGGGCGCCGATTGCCCGGAGGAGCTCGCGGACCGGACGTTCGACCGCGTGGGGAGGAAGCTCGAAGAGGGCGAGACGATCCGCGAGAGGGATCCGGCGGGCTACTTCTACGGCGTGGCGCGAAACATCCTGCGGGAACACTGGAACGAACGGCGACGGCAGTCCGAGGCTCTTGGGCGGCTCGCCGCCGAGCCGCGGCGCGTCGACGACCCCGAAGGCGCGGTGCGATTCCGCTGCTTGGAGTCGTGCCTCGCGTCGCTGCCTGAAAAGGAGCGCGAGTTCCTCCTCGGCTATTACGTCGGCCGGGGCACCGTGAAGATCGAAAATCGCCGGAGGATCTCCGCGGGACTGGGACTCGCCCCTAACGCCTTAAGGATCAGGATGTTCCGGCTGAGGGCCCGGCTCGAGGAGTGCGTCGAGCGCTGCCTCGCGGCCGCGACAGGGCGAAACGGACCGGCGTCTGTGCACACGTTAGGGAGAAAGGACGGCGACGCGTGACCCAGCGCCCGGAGAATGGGGGAAAGCTCCGCGGCTACCTGCTCGGCAGCCTTTCCGAGGAGGAGTCTGCCGAGCTCGAACTGCGGTACTTCTCGGACGACGCGCTCTACGAGGAGCTTCTCGCCGAGGAAACCGAGATCCTCGACGCTTGGACCTCCGGCGCCCTTCCGGAGGACGAGCGGCGCCGTTTCGAACGGTTCCTGGAGACCTCGCCGCGCCTCCGGAAGCGAGCCGCGCTCGCGAACAGCCTGCTCCGGCTCGAGAGGCCGCCGCGAAGTCGCGTTCCGCTCGCCCCGCTACTTCTGGCTGCCGGGATCGTGCTCGCGGTCGGGAGCCTGTGGGTCGTCCGCTCGACGCAGCGAGGGTCCCCGGCGGCCGAAGTGGCCGTGAGCCGCGAGAGCCCGGTCCCGGCGGTCGTGCCGTCGGCCGTGCCCCCCGCCGCCGGGATTCCCCGCGACGCCCATGTCGTCTCGTTCGTCCTTGCCGCCGGGTTGACGCGAGGCGCCTCCGCCGTTCCGCTCGCCGCCGTTCCACACGGCACGACGGCGGTCGAGCTTCGCCTGCTTCTCGAGGCGGACGAGCATCCGGTCTATTCCGCGGAGGTCCGGACGGCGGCGGGAGCGGAGGTCCTGACCCGGGGCGGCCTTCGCGCGCGGGTCGAGAAGGGCCGCCGGATCGGTCGTCCTGGAGATTCCCGCCCGCAGCTCTCGCTCCGGGGAGTACCTCCTGACCCTGAGCGGCGAAAGGCTGCAAGGCCCCCCCGAAGCCCTCGCGCAGTACGCTTTCCGCCTCAGGATGGAGTGACGCGGCGAATCACCGCGGCTCCCCCTGGAGGACGAACGCTCCCCAGTAGTATGGCGACCTCCATCGCTTCACGTTCCGGATCGATACCTGCGCGGCCCGGAGCGCCGCCGCCGGGCTCAGCCGCTCCGGCCCGAGCATCCCGCGGTAGAAGCGCTCCATGAGCGCCGCGGTCGCGACGTCATCCACGTCCCAAAGGCTGACGACGACTCGCGCGGCTCCCGCATAGAAGAAGCCTCGGGTCAGGCCCACGAGCCCCTCGCCGCGGATTTCCTTCCCCAGGCCGGTCCGGCACCCGCTCAGGACGACGACGTCGGCGGGCAGCCTGAGGTTGAACACGTCGGCCGCCGACAGGAAACCGTCCTGCCTCCGGCCCTCGGGATCCACGAGCGAGAGGAGGATTCCCGAAAGCTCCGGCTGGCCGGTGTCGAGACGTCCGTGCGTGGCGAAGTGCACGAAGCGGAACCGGGACAGCTCCGGGCTCGTGGCCGCCGCGAGGCTGGCGTCGAAGTCGAACGCCGCCTTCCGGTCGTCCGGCTTCACGAGCGCCAGGATCGCCTCCGCCTCCCGGCGGGTGAAGGGGAGCCGCGGCGGAGGCCGATCCTCCGTCAACGCGCCGGTGGGCGTCCCGCCGGACGGCGCGACCTTGGGCGGACGCTTCACCCTCACGTCCTCCTCGTCGAACACCGGATCGGCCAGGACGGCCAGGGTCTTGCCCGCCGCGGGTCGTTCCGCCGACTCGCTCCGGAGCGCGGCGAGCGTCGACGCGGACGGCAGGGTGACGACCTCGTGTCGGAGGACGAGGGGCTCGCTCCCCGGCCCGCCCCCGGGCGACGGAAGGACGGCGAACGGAATGTAGTTGAGGGCGCCGTCTCCCACGATCAAAAGGCGGCGGCTCCCGAGCTCGGCCGCGACGGGCTCGAAGAGCATCCGGCTCAGCCGCGCGGCCGCGGCCGGGAACTCCCGTTCCGCCTTCGCCACGCGCGCCGCCGTCCGGTCCGCCGTTTCCGGCGCCGACCCCGTCTCGTGAGCGGTCACGAGCGCGTAGAGGCCGCGCGCGGCGGCCTCGAAGGCGGCGCGCGGGGGAAGCCGGTACGTCCGGACGGACGCCTGCGTCACCGCCCAGAGGAAGCTCGCCTCGTCGCCGAGGAAGTACTCGAGAAGCAGCGTGTCGTCCGGGATCGCCCGCTGGATGTCCCCCGTCGAAAGGGGCTGAGGCTGCGTAAGGGCCGCGTAGCGCGGGCTCGTCTTCCGGATCTCCTGCTCCAGCTCCCCGTAGCTTTTCCGGAGCGCCTCGATCTCCGCCGGGTCGGGTGGGGGCTCCGCGCCCGTGTTCCGGTCGAGCCGTCCCTTCGCCCGCGCCTCGACCCGGGATGCGATCGCCTTGCGGAGCGAACGCTCCCTCTGGAGGAGCGCGGGATCTGCGCCCTGCCGGATCTCGGCCCTCGATTCCTTGAGAAGGTCGAGGAGGCTGCGGGCGCGTGCCCGCTCGCTCACCTGCAGAGCCTCCGCGCCGAATCCCTGGCCGGGCTCGTGCTCGTCCATGGCGACGAGGAGGTCGATCGTGAAGGCGTAGAAGCTCTGCGCCGTCCCCAGAAAGCTGGCCCGCAGCTCGTGGCTCGAAAGGCCACCGCGCATCGACTCCACGACGCCGATCGCCGCTTCGGCGTCCCGCAGGGCCCCACGGGTGTCGCCCTCGAGGCGTTCGGCCCGCGCCATCTCCAGGAGGGTCCGGGCCTGGCCGGCGCGGTCCTTCACCTCGAGATGCAGGACGAGGGCACGCCTGAGGTCGAGGAGCGCCTCCGCCGATTCGCGGCGCTGGACGTGGACGGCCCCTTTCCTCGTCAGGACGGACGCCTCGCGGGCGCGGTCCTCGACGCTCCGCGCGAGAGACAGCGCAAGGTCCAGCGACTGAAGCGCCTCGCCCGTCTCGCCGAGGGCCGCCTGGGCCTCGCCGATGGCCTCGTAGAGCCCTCCCCTCTTCCTCAGGTCCTCCAGCGCGAGCCATAGCGGTAGCGCCTCCCGGTAGGACGCGAGCGCCTTCGCCGGGTCTCCGCTGGCCAGAAGGCCCTGCCCGATGAGGCGGAGGATGACCGCCTCGTTCCAGGTGTCTTCCCGGGCACGAAAAGCGGCGCGCGCCTGCCCCAGGTAGTCCAGCGCCGTCGCGAGATCGCCCACGTCCGCATAGAGCGAGCCGAGGCTTGCCAGAAGGGCGCCACTCGGATCTCGCTTGAGTTTCCGCGCGAGCGCCAGGGCCGCCCAGTAAGACTCGAGAGCCTTCTGCTTCTCGCCCATCGAGGCGTAGACGCTCCCGACGTTGTTGAGGGTCCGAAGCTCCCCCACCTCGTTCCGCTCGGAACGCATCAGCGGGAGCGCCAGCGCATATTGTTCCAGCGCCCGGTCCTTCTCGCCCGCCGCGTCGTACACCATGCCGAGGTTCGTCAGGACGTCGGCCTCGAGGCTCCGGGCTCCCACCTCCCGCGAGAGGCTCAGGGCCTCGGAGTAGTGGCCGATGGCGTCCGGAAGGTCGCGCAGCAGGTACTCCGTGCCGGCGATCATCCAGAGGGCGACGATCTGCGCGGGCCGATCCCCGGTGTCCCGCCAGATCTCGAGGGCGCGCCGGCAGGCTTCGAGGCTTCGCGCCTGCTCGCTCAGCGAGGCGTGCACCATGCCGATCGCGAATTCCGCCGTGGCCTCGTGCGGCCGGTCCCCGAGCCGGCGCCAGGACCCGAGGGCGCGGCGATACGACTCGATCGCGCGCTGCCGCGACGCCTGGGGGGCCTCGGCGGCGAGCGCATTCCCTTCCGCGAACGCGGCGTCCGCGGCCGCGCGTTCGCGATCCCCGTCCGTCGCCGGCCGCGACACCGCGACGCGAACTTCGTACGCCCCGGGCCTGGCCTGCTCCTCGGCGGCCCGCACCTGGATTCGATGGGGGCCCGTGGCGGCGACGATGAAGGAGAGCTCTTCCGAACCGCGGTTCTCCAGGCCGTTGTCCATCTCGATGAGGTTCTTGCCGTCGGGGCCCGTCAGCGACACGACGACGTCGATGTTCAGCTGCTCGACCTCGACGTGAAGGCAGTCCCCCCGCGCGACGTCGACCCGGTACCGATGCGACTCGCCTCCGGCCAGATCGACCCGGAGGGACTGCCCGGGAGAAAGCGTCGTCGATTCGGCTTCCCTTCCGGTCGAAGTCGCCACTCCGGGAGGCTCGGAAAAGGCAGGGCCTCCTGTGATGAAAAGCACGAATCCGAGGACGACGGCGAGAGTCACCTTCCGGAGGATCGTCCCGAATCGTCCTGATTTCAATGGTTTACAGGCTGTAAGTAACAATTCAAGGAAATCTTCACGAAACGCGCAGGGATGCCCCGCGCAGGTAGAATATCCACCAATCGTCAAGTAAAGGAGTCGTCATGAAACGGATGTTCGTCGCACTCGTTGCAGCGGTGCTCCTTGCCACGACCGCGCAGTCGAGCGCCCCCAATAAGGCCGAACGCTCCTCCACCTGGGTCGCGAAGTCCTATCTCGAGATCCTCGGGGAGTTCTTCGGGCTGAAGCCGGCCGGAGCCTCCAAGGTGACGGCACCCGGACGAAGCCCGAACATGGCCTGCCAGAACTGCGAGGAGCCCCCGTTCCAGCCGTCGCCCGAAGATTGCCAGTCTGTTGGACTTCAGCCGGGATGCAGTTATGTCAAGTACTGCAGACTCTCCTCCGACCCCCGCTGCAACGCCCTCCCCTACTAGTTCGCGACGCGCTGACGGTTTCACG
This sequence comes from uncultured Acidobacteriota bacterium, assembly GCA_963821435.1. Lineage (GTDB taxonomy): Bacteria > Acidobacteriota > Thermoanaerobaculia > UBA5066 > UBA5066 > DAOMFB01. Next base: position 50,360 of record CAWGDR010000009.1, on the reverse strand, counting down.
GCGGCTCGCTTGCCGGCGAGCCGCCGCTGATTCAGGCGCGCGAGTTCGCCCTCGACTGCGGTAACGATTCGCCGGCCCTCCCCACTCCTGTCGAGACCACTTTCGACAAAGGAAGAGGGAGGCAACCATGCGACAAGTCATCCGTGCGCTCACGTTCGTCCTGGTCGGGGCTCTCGCCGGTCCGTCGGTCCACGCCGCCGAGATCGAGCAGGCCGCCGGGTCCGCCGGCCAGCAGCTCCTGATCGTCTTCGACGCCGACCGGCACCTCGCGCTGGTCCCCGAGGGGACGGTCCTTCCGAAGGGGTTGAAGGTCGCCGTGCAGGACCGCTGGAAAGAGGTTCCTTCCGGGGACCCGGCGGGAATTCCCGGGCTGAGGGGACCCGGACTTCGACCGCTCGTCTTCGGCTATGCCGAGACCCGGTCCTTCGAGGCGGCGCGCGAAGAGGCGAGAACCCTCGGGCTGATGGAGCCGGATCGCCAGGCACAGTCGGCGACCAACTGCGTCGATGTCCTCCTCTACCTCGCGCCGAACATCTTCCACCGCGCCATCAACTGCTCCGGGACCAACGACTGGGTTCTCTACTCGTACGCCACCACCCGGCTCGGCACGACCCTCAAGAACACGAACGCCGACCCCTTCCACACGATCTCGTGGTACTGCATCCGGCCGAATCAGGTCTGCACTCTCTTCACCGACACGACCGGCTACGGCGGAATCCGCTGGACCCGCTCGGAGGCGTGGGTTGAGTCGATCTACCTGGGTCACGGGCCCGACTTCGGTGAGGACGTCACGTACTACAGCTCGATTTCGTTCTGACCCTCACGCGGCGGCCGGCGGCCGATTGCGGCCGCCGCGCTGCCGGGATGGAGAGGCTGACCCGCTTCGACGAGGTAGCCGACCGGCACGGTTTTCTCGTCGCCTACCCGGACGGCCTCGACCATCACTGGAACGACGGTCGCCTGCCGGGCGACGTCGACGACGTGGGATTCGTCGCGGCCCTCGTAAGGGAGCTGGCCGCGCGCTACCCCGTCGAAGCCTGGATCGTCGAGAGAGGCGGCCACACCTGGCCGGGCGGCTTCCCGTACCTTCCGAAGCTTTTAGTCGGCGCCACCAGCCGCGACTTCGACGCCAGCGAGGAGATCTGGACCTTCTTCGAGAAGCACGGGCGGAAGCCAGCACCGGCACCCTGAGTCTGGAGGGATTCCCGCCGGCGCTTCACCGCCTCCGGACGTAGGGTGTACAGAACGGATTGCCGCAATGAACGGTCTTGAGGTCGCCATGCACGACGTCGAAATAGGCGATGAGGCCCTGGCCATCCGCTCCGATCGCTACCGACGCAGATTCGCCCTGGACCGTCTCCACTAACGCGTTCGAGGCAACCGAGCACGTCGCGTTGCTGCAGTGTGCCACCCGCGTCTCAGTTCCGGTGAAAGCCACGAGCCCGAGGCCATCGGTTCCGATGGTGATCGACGAGGTCATGACGGGGGACCCAAAGAGGTGAACCAAGGAGATGGTCGCGCCCGTGCAAAGCAAGTTGCTGCAGTGAGCGACCTTCAAGCTACCGGCCTGGTTGTCGACATAGCTGATCAGTCCGAGACCATCGGCTCCGACCGTAATCGAGGAGTTCGAGCCGTAACCGGCCCCAGCCAGCAGCGCCATGGTGGCCGACGGGCACGCGAGACCGTCGCAATGAGCGATCCTCAGGCCGCCAGTCCCGTAGTCCGCGTAGCTGATCAGCGGCCATCCGTCGCTGCCCACCGTGATGGAGGTCCCGGCAGCGCCACTGGCAGCGCCGAGGGAAGAGGACGGGAATGCGCCGGTACATGCGGTGTTGCGGCATCGGACCACGTTCAGGGAGTTGCCGTCGAGGTAACTGAACACCGCCAGGCCGTCCGTCCCGATCGTGACGGAGCCGAAACCACCCCCGTTCTGAAAAGCAACCAGTGTGGACGTCGTGGCGCTCGAGCACGCCACGTCGTTGCAGTGGGCCACCTTCAGCCGGCTGGCGCCCGGGCTGTAGGAGATCAATCCGAGACCGTCCGCGCCGATCACGATCGACGTTGGACCCCCGTAGCCGGAAGGATCCAGCACAGCCGTCGAGACGCTCGTGCAGGCCAGATCGTTGCAGTGAGCCGACTTGAGGAACCCGGAGTCGACCTCGAAGTAGCTGATCAACCCCCGTCCATCGGCACCGATGGCGACCGAGGCCCCTCGCCCGACGTAGGCGGCGCTGTCGACGCTGCTGATCGCGAATCCGGGGCGCGGATCCACCGTGGGCGACCCGCACACCACGGTCCCGTCACTATTCACGGTCATGACGTACGTCCCTGAGGCGCAGGTGCCGGCTACGCGGGCCTGGTACGCGAACCCGCCGGCGTCGACGATCCCGTGCCCCCCTGGGCAACCGAAAGCGGTGTGGTCAGTCCCGATAGCGACCTGATGTCCGCATTCGCTCCGCTGGCGGCGGCGCCGAGGACCGCCCGCGCCCCGGCCGGCGTCGACGACCCGGTCCCTCCGGCCGTGACCGCGATCGGCGCCGTCAGTGCGGTCAGTGCCGTGATGTCGGTGTTCATGCCGCTGCCTGCCGCGCCCAATGCCACTCGAGCTGCCGCGGCGCTCGTCGCCCCGGTCCCGCCCTTGGTCAGCGCGAGCGGGCTCGTCAGCCCGGTCAACGACGTGATGTCAGTATTCGCCCCGCTGGCGGCGGCGCCGATCGCCACCCGCGCCCCCGCCGCCGTGCTCGCCCCGGTCCCGCCGAACGAGATCCCAAGAACGCCGCTCGTCACGTTTCCGGCGTTGAGGTCCGTGAGCGGCGCCGCGAGGGTGAGCGTGTTTCCGGACGGCGTGATCGTGACGTTCGCGCCCGCCGCAAGTGCCACGTCGCCCGTGAGGCCGCTCAGGCTGGCGACGATTCCCGTCGGGGCGTAATACCCGTTGACGTCGATGATGAGGTCGAATCCCGATACGCCCGGCGCCGCCGAGATGGCGCCGTTCGACCCGAGCGGGACGATGGCGGCGTTCGAGACGGTCTGCCCTGCGAGGTAATTGAGCGTCGAGACCGTCGGAACCGGGTTACCGGCAGGGAACACGAGCAGGAACCCGGGCCCCAGCGTGGTCGTCACCGTGAAGTTGAACGAGACGGCCTTGGCCGTGGACGGGATCCCGCATTGCCCCGTGATCGGGAAATCCCGCAGAACGGCGGCGGGCATGTAGGGAGGCCCAAAGCGCCCGGAAAGCCGCCGGAGGGTCGGGTGTCCGCCAGCCGGCAGGGACTGATGGGGAAAAACGGCATGGCCGCGGGCGCCAGGAGCGGCGCCGGAGCGTCACCCTCGGACTTCACGATGAGCGCGTCGCGGCCCGCCTCGCGCTCACTCGGCGCGCCGGGCGGCAGCCAGTACGGCGACGCTGGCCAGTTGGAGACTGCCGCGGCATCCTCGACGTCGGCGACCACGGTCCCCGTCCCGGCGGCGCCGGGCCGAGCGACAGCGAAGGCCAGAGAGACCGTCAGGAAAACGAATGCTCGAAGTGAGGGACTGCGGTATCCGTGACGTCTGTCCATGTCGCTCTCTCCTCTGCAACTCGCGGCGCACACGCCCTTCCCGCGATCGTCTGGATCAGGCGCTGCCCGCGAATCGACTTGCTGAATCGAGTGGCGTGCTTCGCGGGGACGTTACGGGGAGGTGCCGGGAGCCGAGGACCTCAAGACATCGACTCCCGGGGTGCTTTGTCCCGATCGACGTTCGGCTCGAGAGCTCGGGATCCGTGGAAACGTTTTGCCGTCGCGGCGCACGACCGACAGAACCTCGCCAGGCGATCTGTGATGGAGGCCGGATGACCCCCGATGCCAACCCGGGACGAGTCAAAACGACGTCCGACATCGATCAGGGAGAAGGCCGGATCGTGCAACGGTCAGGCCATTCTCGCGGCCGACGGCGCAAGGCCGCCGCCGCGCTGCTGCTGTTCTTCGGCGCCGTCCTGACGGTGGGCGTCCTGCGAATCACGGTTGCGCGGTCCGCTCGCAGCGCTGCGCTTGCACTCGGCTCGCCGCTACCCCCCGTGTCGCTCGAGAACGTCGCGGGTCAGCCGGTGAATCTCCTCGAGGTGGCACCCGGGCATCGACGGGTCGTCGTCTTCTATGCGCCGACCTGCGGTCGATGCGAACGGGACCTTCCGGCTATCCAGCCGTTCCCCCCGGGTTGGACGTCGTGGCGATCAGCGAGGACGCCGACCCCAGGCCCGCCCTCTTCGTGTCGTCGGACGGACCGCAATGGCATCTGCTGGATCCCCGCGGCTCGTTCCGCCGAATGCTCCCGACGGCCGGCCTGCCGACGGTCCTCCTCGTCGACGGGGAGGGAATCGTGAGGGACGCAAGCATCGGAATCCGATCGACCTCCGGCATCCAGGAGCGAATTCGGAGGTTCGGGGAAGGCGCGCCGTGATGGTCACCACGCTCAGCCGCCGCACCCGCGCGCTCGTAGCCCTGACCGCCGTCGCCCTTCTCGGCGCCGGTCTGGCGGCCCTTCCCGTTGCCGCGAAGCGGATTCCTGGCAGCTCGTCGCCGTTTCGCTCCATCCGGGCTCGGTTCCACGGCGCTCGCTACCTTGGTCGCGACGGCGTGGTCCTGCAACGGAAGGCGAACGATTGCGGCCCGGCCTGCCTAAAGATGGTCCTCGACGACAGGGGGATCGTCACGAACCTGGAGGCGTTGGAAGCGGGCATTCAGACGACTCCCGGAGGGACGTCTCTCCTGACGCTCCGCCTGGCCGCGGGTCGGGTTGGCCTCCCCGGCCGCTCGTGGTTGCTGGACAGCACCTCGCTCCAGACGGCTCCCAAGCCTCTCATCGCTTTCGTCCGTGGAAATCACTTCGTCGTGATTCGGAAGCTCCTGACGCCGGACATTCTCGTCGTGGACGATCCGGCCCTAGGGCGCCTCAGTTGGCCGATACCACAGTTCCTGCGCGAATGGTCGGGGGAAGCGCTTGTTTTCAACAGTGCCTGGACACCCGGTTCAATAACCCTGGATGCCCTGTTTCCAAGAGAAACGACATCCACAGAAAGGAGCCATGACCCATGAAGCGTCACTCACGCATTCCGATCGTCGCCCTGGTCACGTTCGCGCTGCTGCTCGCCGTCGTCGGAGGCCAGGCAACCCCCGTCCACCCTCAGCCGCTCTCTCACTCGGTCGAGGCGCAGACCGCCGGAGGAATGAGCTGCGCCAGTGTGGGCGGCCTCGCTGCCGGCCTCGCGCTGGGCGCTCTGTCGCCGTGCTCCTTTGTCTGTGCTCTCGGCGCCTGGTACGCCGTGGGCGCGGGCTGGCTGGGCGGTTGCTGGAACTGATCCGCCGTTCCCCGGGATTCCCCCGACGCGCAATCCCGATGCACAGCGTTGGCAGTTCCGTGCCAGAACGATTCACGCGCACTAATCAACGAGTTTTTGAAAGGAGAACGCGATGAGATTCCTCAAAACCTACTGGACCTCTCCCCTTTCCATCCTGCTGGCTGTAACTCTCCTCGCAGCGGCTTCCTCCGCAGGCGCGGTGGGTCAGGCTCGTCCCACCGGCGCAGCTCCCACGATTGCCGCGACGGAGCGTTCGTCCACGGTCGAGGTCGCAAGCTCTCTGTCGCCGGGACGCGAGACAGTCGCGATCGGAGGAATGTCCAAGGGAACCTGTGACTTCGCGGCCGGGGTTTCGGTCGGCCTTGGGATCGCAGGAATCTTCGGATGTGTTGTTTGCGCCGGCGTATCTCTCGCGATTTCAGGGGTTGGTTTGCTCGTCTGCTGAAGACGCATGTCGATTGCGGCGGTCTCAGGGCCGCCGCAATCGACTCATTCTCCGCTGCGGGCATCCGGGTCACCTTCGAAGGAGGAGCACGATGAATCCCCAATCAATATCCCATCTCGGGGATGCGGCCTCGCACATGCCGCCTAGGGGCAGCGGGATCTCGCTGTGGCACGTCTTCGCCAGTCCGGCTCTCGTCATGTCGGCCCAGCGACGGCATCCACGATTCTTCCTTCCGCTGTTCCTCAGTGGCGTCGCCGCCCTCCTCGCGAACGCGTTCATCCTCTGGAAGATCGGGTTCGAGCGGGTGGTCACGACCGCGCTCCGCACCTCTTCCGGGGTCGATCCCGCCGGGGTCGTCGAGAACGCCCTCGAGCACAAAGGCCTCATCATCGCCGTGCAAGCCGCCTCCGCTTTCCTTGGTGCGTTCGTGACGCCAACGCTCCTCGCGCTCGTCATCTGGCTCCTCCTCATCGTCACCGGACACGACAGCCCCTTTCGAGGCACCCTCGCCGTCGTCGCCCACGCGACCTTCGCTATGACGCTTCTCCGTTATCTCGTCGTCGTCCTGACGATTGCGTTCATTCAGAATGCGGACGCGTTCGACATCCAGAACCCGATCGCCACGAACGTCGCGTTCTTCTGGCAAGCCGGGTCGCCGGTGCTCGCCTACCTGCTGAGGAAAGTCGACGCGTGCGCCGTCGGCACTCTCGCGTTCCTCATCATCGGCGTGCGGTGCCTCGGTGTCCGCATTTCCCGAGCCGCCTCCGTGACCATCGTCGTGATCCCCTGGGTGCTGTTCGTCGCAGGCGGGCTCCTTATCCAGAAACTTTCGTGACGTTACGCCGCGAAGCGCGTCTCGCGCTCGAAGAGCTCCCGACCGAGGACGCAGCTGCCGCAAAGCTCACCCGTGCCGGCGCTTCCGAGCGCCCGGCGGCAGCGCTCGCAGCGCGCGGGACGGATCCCCTCTTCCAGGAAACGGACCGCCTGCTCGATGACGCCGGCGTCGCGCAGGATGCGGCGGTGCCCGAGCCCTTCGGTCGACACGAGGCGTCCGCCGGGAAGGAGGCGGGCGATCTCGTCTCCCGCGCCCCACGGGATCTCGTCGTCGTTCCGGTCGTGGAGGACGAGGACGGGGGCCGTGATCCGGGACGCGAAGCTCGCGACGTTCAGGTCGCCGAGGTTCACGCCGACCCGCCGCTCCAGGCGCCGCCGCGCTTCGGAGGCGACGTCGCCGTCCAGACCGAGCGCCTGACTGAAGCCGCGCCAGATCTTCTCGGCGTTCGAGGGGGCGCCGACGAGGACGGCGCGAGAGAGCGGGAGGCCGCGGGAGAGCGCGACGAGCGTGGAGGCGCCCCCCATCGAGTGGGCGACGACGCCCCGGGCTCCCGTGGCCGCGGCGACCGCCGAGATCGCGTCGGCGAACGCGGGGAGTGACGTCGATCGGCCACGGGAGAAGCCGTGGGCCGGCCCGTCGAAGGCAACCGCGCGGTATCCGGCGCCCACCAGCGCCGGGACGAAGGGCCGCATCTGGGCGGCGCGCCCTCCCCAGCCGTGGGCGAGGACGATCGCCGGGCCCTGGCCCCAGCTCCACGCCGCCAGGCGCCGGTTTCCTCCGCGGACCGTGAACTTCTCGCCGGACGCGAGGAACGCGGCGGCCTCTCCGCGCGGGCGGGGGACCCGAGGCACGAGGAGGAAGAGCCGCGACGCAGCCTCGGCGGCCAGCGACGGGGAGACCCGGGTCAGGAACGAGAGCGTGCCGCGGAGAGCCCCGGCGGGCCCAACAGATCGATCGTTCGTGCTAATCCTTCCTCCCGAAACAGCGGCTTCCGGCATGGCGCTCTCCTTTTCTGAAAGGGCTCCGTATCGGCGGTCACTGAGGCCGGCGGGCGGCCTCGACAAGGTCTTCGAAAGCGCGCACGGCGCGCTTCTCGGCCTTGGGATCGCGCAGCAGCCTCAGCGCGTGGTGGTAGCCGAGCATGACGCCGTAGAACTCGTACGCGAACTGCTCGGGGTCGACGTCGTTCCGGAAGTGGCCCTCGGAGATGGCGCCGCGCACGGTCGCGGCCAGCAACTCCTGCCAGTCGCGCTGCTGTTTGACCAGGAGGTCGCGCGCCGGCCCCGGCCGGTCGTCCAGCTCGATGGCTGCGGTCACGAAGACGCAGCCCCCCGGCATCGGATTCAGCTTGGGCCACTGCCTCCAGCGGTCGAAAAGGGAGCGGAGGCGCGGCTCTCCCCGCGGAGCCCGAAGCCCGGGCGTGATCACCAGCTCGACGAAGCGCTCGGCCGCGTGCTCGAGGACGGCGACCTGCAAGCTTTCCTTGGACCCGAAGTGGGCGAAGAGGCCGCTCTTGGAAAGCTCCAGCTCCTCGGCCAGCTTTCCGATCGTGAGGCCCGCGAGGCCGAACTGGCTGGCGACCGCCGTCGCCCTCTCGAGGATCGCCTGCCGCGTGAGATCGCCTTTGCCCATGCCGACAAATTAGTACGACCGTTCGTGTTTGTCAAGGATTTTTCGCCGGGCCTGGGAGAGACTCTGCCGGTCGGGCCGGGGAGGACTGGACCGCCGAAGGGAGAAGGACGATGACGGAATCCAGCGAAGGCGCGCGCCGGATGCTCCGCCACACGGTCGCGACGCTCGCTTACCGCGGCGGGAAGGCGGTACGGGACGCCGGACCCTACGTTTCCGGCCTTCAAGGCCTCGCCGACCACGAGGACGCCGGCGGAGATCCTGGCGCACATCGGCGACCTTCTCGACTGGGCGCTCTCGATGGCGCGGGGAGAGACGACGTGGAAGGACTCGCCGCCGCTCGCGTGGGACGCACAGATCACCCGCTTCCACGAGGCGCTTCGCGCGCTCGACGACTTCCTCGCGTCGGGAGCACCCCTTGCCGTCCCGGAGGAGAAGCTGTTCCAGGGGCCGGTGGCCGACGCGCTGACGCATGTGGGACAGATCGCGATGCTCCGGCGGATGGCCGGCGAGTCGATGCGCGGCGAGAACTACTTCGTGGCCGACATCGCCACGGGCCGCGTGGGGAGGGAGCAGTCGCCGCCGCGCAAGGAGTTCGACTGACGAGTTTCTCGTCCTCCCGCTCCTGATATCGTCCGGCTGCGGCGGACCTTGCCGCCTCGGAGGTGGCCGATGCCGCGAAGCCACAGCCGCACACTCGACCTTCCCCTCCCCCCTCCCGGGACGTTCGCCCTCCTCGTGACCCCGTCGGCGATCCGGGGCTGGTGGGGCGCCGCGCGCGTCATCGTCCTGCCGCGGGAAGGAGGCGTCTGGGCGGCGGCGTGGGGCGGGCGCGAGGACGACCCCGATTACGTCACCGGGGCGCGGATCTCGGTCTTCGACCCGCCGAAGAGGCTCCGCCTGTCGGGCTTCAACACCTTCGCCCGGGGCGGACCGCTCCCCTTTCCCTCCGACCTCCTGTCGACGGAGTTCAGCGTCGCGCCGGCGCGCGGCGGCTCGCTCCTGACCGTCGTCCAGTCGGGCTTCCCCGACGACGCCCGCGCCGACGATTTCTTCGCCGGCTGCGAGCGCGGCTGGCAGGAGACGTTCGAGGGGATCCGCCGGTTCGCGCAGGCGACCGGGGTGGGGTGAGCCGCGGGGGCCCGCCCGGTTATCATCGGGGGGACGTCACGTGGCGAACAGTCCGGGAGCGCGCCGCCTCGCGCATTGGCTCTTCCCGTCGGCCGTGGGATTCGTCCTTCTGCTGGTTCTTCCGGAGCCCTGGTGGCCGGTCGCGATCCTTCCCGCCTTCTTCGGGCACTACCGCCTGACGCGGCAGGCCGACCTGAAGCGCCCGCTTCCGCCGGGCGAGGTCCTCGTGGCGATCAGCCCGCTCCTCGCCGTCGGGGCCGGCGTCGTCGTCGTTCTCCTCGTCGACTCCCTCCGAGAGCAGGTCCGCCCCGGCTGGTTCCCGCGCTCCGTCGTCTTCCTGGCCTGGGCCGCCTCCACGTACGCCGTCTGGCGCGTGGGGATCAAGCCACGGCCCGGCGAGGCGCCTCGCGCGACGGGGGGCGGACCGGGCGCCTAACCGGCCTGGTCGGGGGCGCAGACGGCGCCCGACGCGCTCTCCCCGCTATTTCTTCGGCGCCGGCTCGAGCGTCACGGCGAGAGCCTGCGTGAACTTCACCTCGACCTGGTCGCCCACCTTCACCCCTTCGAGGTTGGCCGGGTTCTTGACCTTGATCACCGTCGTCGGGCCGTCCGGCTCCTTCACCGTCACCTTTGCGTCGCCGTGTCGATGGCCGTGATCGTGACGACCATCCGGACGCTCCGCTTGCCGGTGGCGGTCCGGCTGCCCACTCCTTGCCCGTGCCGGCCGATTCCGTGATGCCGGGCTGCATCGTCGACGTGCCGGCCTTCTTCACGTCCCACGCGAGCGCCTCGTAGTACTTCGCGACGACCTCGTCGCCGACCTTCAGCTGCTCCAGGCTCGGGATCGACGGGTCGACCTTGATCGTGACGACCTTTCCCTCTGGGCCCCTTGAGCGTGACCGTCCTCGCCTTCACGTCGACCGCCTGGACCGTGGCCGTCACCATGACGGCGTCGGACATTCCGCCCGACCGGCCTTTCCAGGTGCCCTTCCCGGACGTCGTGGGAGGCGCCTGCGCGAACGCGGAAGCGGTGAGCGCGAAGGCCGCAACGGCCATCGCGGAAACGAGCCACTTTTTCGACATCAGTTCTCCTCGGCTCCGGACTGGCCGGCGCCCTGCATCCGTAACCTACGGCCCGCTCCTCCATCCGGTCAAGGAAGATCAAACGTCCCCGCCGCGCGATAGACTCCCGGACACTTCCGAAGGTCCGGGAGATGGAGGGATCGATGGCCGGGAAAGCTCGCCGCACGACTCATCGCAGCGTGGCCGGGAAAAAGCTCTACGCCGTCCGGGACGCGAAGGGACGCTTCAAGGACATCCAGACCTACGAGCGCGCGCACCGCGCGGACCTCGCCCACAAGAGCAAGGCCGAAAAGGCCGCCGCGAAGAAGAGGAAGAAGTAGCGGCCGATCCCGGGAAGGAAGAAGCCCCTCCCGCGCGATAAACTCGTCGCATGACGATGTTCTTCCGCGTGAAGAAGCTCGACCTCCCCGGCGCCGCCGACGCCCTGCCGGGCCGCGAAGAGCCGATGAGCGTCCCCGAACGCCACTTCGTGAACGGCGCCCGGATCGTCCCGCCGTTTCCGGACGGGCTCGAGATGGCGGTCTTCGGCCTGGGGTGCTTCTGGGGCGCCGAGAGAAGTTCTGGCAGACCCACGGCGTCTTCTCCACGGCCGTCGGGTACGCCGGCGGTACGACGCCGAACCCCACCTACCAGGAGGTCTGCACCGGCGGGACGGGGCACGCCGAGGTCGTCCTCGTCGTCTTCGACCCCGCGACGGTCCCATACGGCGACCTCCTGAAGGTCTTCTGGGAGAGCCACGACCCGACGCAGGGGATGCGTCAGGGAAACGACGTCGGCACGCAGTATCGCTCGGCGATCCACGCCTTCGGCGACGCCCAGCTGCGGGAGGCGGAGGCGAGCCGGGAGGCGTACCAGCGGGTCCTCTCGCGAGGCCGGTTTCGGCCCGATCACGACCGAGATCCGCGAGGCGCCCCCTTTCTACTACGCCGAGGAGTACCACCAGCAGTACCTTGCGAAGAACCCGGACGGCTACTGCGGCATCGGCGGCACCGGCGTCGCCTGCCCGGTCGGCGTCGCGAAAGCGCGCTGAGAACCCGTCGCGGCGTCATAATCGGGCCGGGAGGAAGCCGGGATGCTGAAGCTCGCGGGGATCGTCTTCGTCGCCGTCGGTGCCGCCGCGGGGGTCGCGCTCGTCCTCGCGCCGTTCGGCTCGCTCGGCTTCGCCCCGACCGTCGGCACGTGGCTCCTCTTCCCGCTCGGGCTCCTCGTGGGACAGATCCTCTTCGCCCTCGGCTCGCGGATCGAGTCGGCGGCCCTCCTCTCGCGCGTCCTCGGCGGATTCCTGCTGGCGCTCTCCGCCTTCGCCGCGGTCTGCCTCCTCCTCCCCGCGCTGGGCGTCGCCTCGCGGCCGGGCTCGGCCCTCCCCGTCTGGTTCGTCCTCGTCGTCGCCGCGATCTTCGGCGGCGCGTTCCTCTCCGGTTCCGGCCGGCACGCGCAGCGCGTCTAGGCCGGGCCGGGAGGAGCCGCGCGCGATGACGACGGGCCTGGATGTCCCCCGGACGTTCCTCGGCGGACGGGTCGTCGTCCGGACGGGCGACATCACTCGCCAGAAGGTCGACGCGCTCGTCAACGCGGCGAACGGCTCGCTCCTGGGAGGCGGCGGCGTGGACGGGGCGATCCACCGCGCCGCCGGGCCGTCCCTCCTCGCGGAGTGCCGCGAGATCAGGAAGACGCTCTACCCGGCCGGCCTGCCGACCGGCGAGGCGGTGATCACCCGCGGCTACAACCTCTCCGCGCGGCACGTGATCCACACCGTGGGGCCGGTCTTCGGGGCAGCACGACGGGCGCGAGGCGGAGCTCCTCGCCGCCTGCTACCGCAACTCCATCGCGCTCGCATCGAAGCACGCCCTGTCGACGCTCGCCTTTCCGGCTCTCTCGACCGGCATCTACGGCTATCCGAAGGACGAGGCGGCGGCCGTCGCGTCCCGCGCCCTCCTGGAAGCCCTCGGGCGGGAGCTGGCGATCGCCGAGGTCCGTCTCGTCTTCTTCTCCCCCTCCGACGAATCGGAGTTCCTCGCCCACCACGAACTGGGGGAGGGCGCGCCCGCTTGACGCCCCGGGGAGCCGTCCGCTGCTCCTGGGCGCGGACGGAACTGGCCATCCCCTACCACGACACCGAGTGGGGCGTCCCCGTCACACGACGACCGCATCCTCTTCGAGTTCCTGATCCTGGAAGGGGCTCAGGCGGGGCTCTGAGCTGGGAGACGATCCTGAAGAAGCGGGACCGGTACCGCGAGGCCTTCGACGGCTTCGACCCCGCGAAGGTCGCGCGGTACGGCGCCCGGAAGCAGGCGGCGCTCCTCGCCGACCCGGGCATCGTCCGCAACCGGCTGAAGGTCGCGGCAGCCGTCACGAACGCCAGGGCATTCCTGACGGTCCAGCGCGAGTTCGGCAGCTTCGACGCCTACGTCTGGCGCTTCGTCGGCGGCGGCCCCGATCCAGAACGCCTGGAAGATCGATGACGGACGTCCCGGCGACGACCCGCGGAGTCCGACGCCATGAGCCGAAGGACCTGCAGAAGCGCGGCTTCACGTTCGTCGGCTCGACGATCTGCTACGCCTTCATGCAGGCCATCGGCATGGTGAACGACCACCTCGTCACCTGCTTCCGGTGGCGCGAGATCGGCCGGCGGTCTTCTTGACTTACGCTCGACTTACGACTACGTTCCACGCCCCATGGAGAAGGGGCGAGGACACCATCCCGGACCGCCGTCGCGCGACTGGATCGGACCCGGCGACGCCCGGATGTACGTCTCTCCCGGCTCGCGGAAGGAGGCGCTGCGGAAGCGGACCTTCGCGGAGGCGAAGGCTCCGGGGCCGCGCTACGCCGAGCTCCGCTGCGCGTCGGCCTTCTCCTTCCTGAACGGCGCGTCGCTGCCCGAGGACCTCGTCGAGCGCGCGGCGGCGCTCGGGCTCCCCGCCGTCGCCCTCGTCGACGCGAATGGCCTCTACGGCGCGCCCCGCTTCTGGAAGGCCGCGCGGGCCGCCGGGGTCAAGGCGCTCGTCGGGGCCGAGGTCACCCTCGTCGAGTGGCCGGCTCGCCAGATCCAGCGGTCTGCAAAGAAAACCGTTTCTGAGAAGGTAAGAGAAGACGAGAAGCAGGCGTCCGGCTCTTCTTCATTCGAAGCACGGCGCGAAGCGCCGCGGGGTCCTCTTGGCCTGGTCCCCCCCCTGCCGCCGGGGACGCCGCCGCCGCGGCTGACGCTGCTTGGCCGGAAAGCCGGACCGGCTACCGGAACCTCTGCCGACTCCTGACGGCCGGCGCGCTCGGGAAGCCGAAGGGGGAGGCGTCGGTGACGTGGGAGCAGGTGGCCGCGCACGCCGAAGGGCTCCACGTCCTCTCCGGCGGCGAGGAGAGTCCCGTCGGGCGCGCTCTCGCCATCTCCGGCGCCGACGCCGCGAAGCGCCTCCTCGAGCGCGTCGCCGCGCTCTTTCCCGGCCGCCTCCACGTCGAGCTCTCGCGCCACCGCCTCCGCGCCGAGGAGCACGCGAACGGCGCGCTCGTCGACCTCGCCCGCGCGCTCCGGCTCCCCCTCGTCGCCACGAACGGCGTCCGCTACGCGGCGGCGGGCGACAAGGAGCTCTTCGACGCGCTCTCCTCGATCCGCCACCACACGACCGTCGACCGCGCGGGACGGCTCCTTCACGCGAACCGCGAGCGGCACCTGAAAGGGCCGGCCGAGATGGCGCGCCTCTTCGCCGACCTGCCGGAGGCGCTCGGGAACGCCGCGGACCTCGCCGGGCGCCTCGACTTCACGTTGGCCGACCTCGGCTACCGCTTTCCCGACCTTCCGCTCCCGCCGGGCGAGACGCCATCCTCGTATCTCCGCCGCCTGACGTGGGAAGGGGCGCGCGTCCGCTTCCGGCCGCTGACCGCCCGCGCGCAGGCGCAGCTCGAAAAGGAGCTGGCCCTCATCGAGAAGCTGGACCTCGCCGGCTACTTCCTGATCGTCCAGGACATCGTGAGGTTCTGCCGGGAGGAGAGGATCCTCGTCCAGGGGCGCGGCTCGGCCGCGAACAGCGCCGTCTGCTACGCCCTCTCGCATCACCGCGATCGACCCGGTGAAGATGGAGCTCCTCTTCGAGCGCTTCCTCTCCGAGGAGCGGGGCGAGTGGCCCGACATCGACCTCGATCTCCCTTCGGGCGACCAGCGCGAGAAGGTGATCCAGTACGTCTACGGGCGGTACGGGCCGCACGGCGCGGGGATGACGGCGAACGTCATCACCTACCGCGACCGCTCGGCGGCGCGCGAGATGTCGAAGGCGCTCGGCTTCTCGGCCGAGCAGACCGATGCGGTCGCGAAGGCGCTCGGGAAGTTCAGCTTCGGCGAGTTCCGGGACGGGACGCGCGACCTCCTCGCCGAGATGAAGGCGGCCGGCTTCGACCCGGACGACGCGCGGGTCCGCCATTTCGCGCGGCTCTTCCTCGCCGTCCAGAACCTGCCGCGCCACCTCGGGCAGCACTCGGGGGGCATCGTCGTCGCGCAGGGAGGCTCGACGAGGTCGTCCCGCTCGAACCGGCGGCGATGGAGGGACGCGTCGTCATCCAGTGGGACAAGGACGACTGCGCCGACCTCGGCATCGTGAAGGTGGACCTCCTCGGCCTCGGGATGCTCTCGGCCATCGAGCGGATGGTCCCGATGATCAAGGAGCACGAGGGGGTCGACGTCGACCTCGCGCACCTCCCCGCCGACGACCCGGCCGTCTACGACATGCTGAACCGGGCCGACACCGTCGGCGTCTTCCAGGTCGAGAGCCGCGCGCAGATGGCGTCCCTCCCGCGGAACGCGCCGCGCGTCTTCTACGACCTCGTCATCCAGGTCGCGATCATCCGGCCGGGGCCGATCGTCGGCGGCATGGTCCACCCCTTCTTCGACCGGCGGCAGGGGCGGGAGAAGGTGACCTACCTCCACCCCTCGCCTCGAGCCGATCCTGAAGCGGACGCTCGGCGTCCCGCTCTTCCAGGAGCAGCTCCTCCGGATCGCGATGGTCGCGGCCGGCTTCTCGGGGGGCGAGGCCGAGGAGCTCCGCCGCGCGATGGGCTTCAAGCGCTCGGCCGAGCGGATGGCCACGATCGAGGCGCGCCTCCGCCGCGGGATGGAGGAGCGCGGCATCGGCGAGGAGGCGCGCGAGCAGATCGTGAAGTCGATCGTCTCGTTCGCGCTCTACGGCTTCCCGGAATCGCACGCGGCCAGCTTCGCCCTCATCGCCTACGCGAGCGCGTGGCTGAAGGCGCACCACCCGGCGGCGTTCCTCGCGGGGCTCCTGAACGCCTGGCCGATGGGCTTCTACCACCCGGCGACGCTCGTGAAGGACTCCCAGCGCCACGGCGTGACCGTGTTGCCGATGGATGTCAGCTCTTCGGGCTGGGAGTGTCGGCTGGAGCAGGGCGCCGTCCGGCTCGGTCTGCGATTCCTCAAAGGTCTTTCGGAGAGAGCCGGGAAGAGCATCGAGAGCGAAGGCTCGCGGCGGACCCTTCGCCGACGTCGCCGATCTCGCGCGCCGGTGCGGGCTCCGCCCCGGTGAGCTGGACCTCCTCGCCTTCGCGGGGGCGCTTTCGTCGCTCGGCCTCTCGCGCCGCGAGGCGATGTGGCAGGTGGCGGAGGTCGCCCGCCGCGCGGGCCGCTTTACGAGTCCCTGCCGCCCTCGCCCTCCTTCGCGTCGCCGCTCCCCGCGATGTCGGCGGTCGAGGAGACCGAAGCCGACTACGACGCCACGGAGATGACCGCCGGGCCCCACCTCCTGTCGTATCTCCGCGAGACGCTCGCGCGGCAGGGGGTCTCCTCGGCCGGCGAACTCGCGAAGGGGACGGAAGGGGCGCGGGTCCGCGCGGCGGGCGCGGTGATCGTGCGGCAGCGGCCGGGGACGGCGAAGGGTTTCGTCTTCCTCTCGCTCGAGGACGAGAGCGGCATCGTGCAGGCGATCGTCCGCCCTGACCTCTTCAAGGAGAACCGCGCCCTCATCGTCGGCTCCCCCGGCCTCGTCGTGGAGGGGAAGCTCCAGACGAGGGACGGCACGCTCTCGATCCGCGCGGACCGGTTCTGGCGCTCTCCCTCGCTCCCGGAGGTCCCGGGGCACGACTTCCGGTGAGGAGCCGGGCTCAGCGCCCCCGCGTCGCGGCTTCGCCCTTCCCCCGGAGGATCCACTCCGCGGCGACCAGGTACGCGCGCGCCTGCGCGTAGGCCCCGGCGAGCCGCGCGGACTCCCGCTCGATCGCGGAAACGTCGCGGACCCGGAACGCCTCCGCGAGAACGCCGTGCGCCTCGCCGGAGCATCCCTCGGCGACCGACGGCGCGACGAGGAGGTTCGCGTGGCCGAAGGGAGTCGGCCGGCCCCCCGTCGGGGCCGGGAGCCGAACGACGCCATCGCCTTCTCGACGAGGGCGTTCGCCTTCTGCGCGCGCGGTCCCGACGCGGAGCGGGGCGCGACCCGCGCCTCCTCCCACCGCGCCTCGTCGAGGCCTCGAAGAGTTCGATCTCGGACCGGACGGCGCGGAGCGGAGCGGGAAGCCACGCCGCCGTGGACGGCTTCTCGCTCTCCATCGCCTTCAGCGCCTCGCGCGTGTGCGCGGAGACCTCGGCGAAGCCGTACGGCATCACGGGTCGCTTGCGAGCCGCCCGACGTAGAGCGCGAGGATCCGGGCGAAGAGCGCCGCCCTCGCGAAGCCGGGGTCTCCGAAGCGCCGGACCCAGTCGATCGAGTCGAATCGCGTGTGGTAGACGGGGTACGAGCGACCGAAGCCGATCTCGGCGACCGGCGTCCCGCTCAGTCCGAGGAAGGGCCCGGCGTCGCTCGAGAAGCCGGGGAGCCGGTAGGTCCCCTTCGTCTCCGCCGACGGTGCTTCCCGGTCGCCGGGTCGACGACGCGCGCCAGCACCTCGTCGAGCGGACCCCGGAGGCCCGGCGTCACGTTGCCGACGAAGTCGCCGGCGCGAACCGCGGAGTCGACGTTGACGTAGGCCGCGAGCCCTCCGAACGACTCGCGGTTCGTCTGCTCGACCCATCGCGTGGAGCCGAAGATGCCGGGCTCCTCGCCATCCCAGAACGCGAAGAGGACGGTCCGCTCGGGGCCGCCACCACGAACCGCGGAGTTGCGCGAGCGCTTCCGCGGCCTCGAGCACGGCGGCCGTGCCCGAGGAGGGGTCGACCGCGCCGTTCACCCAGGCGTCGAAGTGGCTCCCGACGAGGACGCGGGAGCGCGCGGTCGTCCTCCCCGGGAAGGACGGCGAAGACGTTCTGGAGCGTCCTCGTCTCGAGGCGGCCCTGGACCACGAGCCGAACGATCGGCCCCGTTCTTCGGCGAGAACGTAGGGAGCCTTGAGCCAACCCTTCCACTCCTCGGGGACGGCGTCCCCCGTCATCGCGGCGAGAGAAGGTCCCGCGCCACGTCCTGCGAGACGCCGATCGCCGGAACCGGCGGAAGCGTCTCGCATCCCGGCCCGACGCGCGCCCGCGGGGTCTCCCGGATAGAGGAAGTACGCCAGCAGCGATCCCCGCTCGATCGCGTTCGGCGGGGTGTTCGGGCCCTCGGGATACGCCGGCTTTGCGAAGCCCTGGTCCTTCGGCTCGGGATAGAGGAGCAGGCCCGCGAGGCCGCGCGCCGCGGCGATCCTCGCCTTCATCCCGCGGCAGAGGCCCTGCGCAGCGGACCAGGGCGAGCCTGTCCCTTCAGCGGAGACGCCGGCCTTCGCGAGCGCGTCGTAGTCCGCCGCGGTCCCGAAGTCCGGCGTAGACGACCGGGGCGGAGAGGTCGGCGTCCGGCGACCAGGCGAGAAACGCCGGCTCCCCCGCGGGATCCCCTTCCGAGAGGTCCCAGCGACTTCGCCTCGCCCCGGCCCGCGAGCGCGAGGCGAAGCTCGACCGGCTCCCATTGCTCGACCTCGAGGGGCGTGCTCCAGACCTTCAGGCCCGGCCGACTCGAGGCGCCGCGCGATGCGCCGGGCGACGAGGAGGTTGGCCGCCGTCCCCGCACGGTGCGGCTTCGCCGAAAGCGCCGCGGTCTCCTCCTCGAGCCGGGCCGCCGAGATCTGTCGGAAAACGTCGCTCTCGGCCCGGACGACGAAGCCGCCGCGCCGCCGGCGCGCGCACACGTCTCGGCGAGGACGACCGAGAGGATCGCCGACACGACGAGGGCGGCGGCGAGCGCGGCGCGGGATCTCATGCGGCCTCCGGAGCGGTCAGACGATGTTACCAGCGCCGCGCGGCGCGTCCGGCCTCTCGCCGTCGCGGAGGACCGCGAGTCCCCAGAGGACGTAGAAGGGGAGGAGGTGGATCACCATCCTCCCGAACCCGACGTTGAGGACGTTCCTGAAGCAGGCGCGGAAATCGGTCGTCGTGTGCGGCTGCGCCCCCTGCACCGGGTCGCCGACGAACGGGAGGAGGAGGAAGCAGACGACGACGGCCGCGAGCGAGGCGAGCGTCACCCGCCCGTAGAGCGCCCTTTCGCCGCCGGGGCCGGCCCGTGTCGGGACGAAGCGGCTCGCGAGCGCGACGGCGCCGAGGGCGTAAAGCGTCGCACCGAGGCCCTTGTGGGAGAGCCACTGCCCCTGCCACGCGAACAGGAAGTCGCCGAGAACGATGCGGGCGCTCTCCGCCGCCGTCGGCGCGAGGTCCTGCCAGCCGCCGCTCGCGTGAGTGAAGAAGTCGTTCGAGGCCTTCAGGAGCGCCGGCCGGAGCGACCACGAGAGCGCCGCGGCTCCGGCCGCGGCGAACGGGGCGACCGGCGACCCTCGGGCCTCCCCGGAACGCGTGCCAGAGAAGGGCCGCGAAGAGGGCGGTCAGGTAGTAGAGGCCGTCCGGCCGGACGAGGACGGCGGCGGAGAGGCACGCCGTCCCGGAGAGGAGGTCGCCCCGCGACGTCCGCGCGCCCGTCCCCGGCAGGCCGAGCACGAGCAGGGCCCCCGCCGTGAGAAAGGCCATGAGCGGGACGTTCGCGTAGTACATCGCGGCCCCCTGCCAGACGTGTACGGTCGCGACGACGAAGAGGAGGGCCGCGGGCGCCAGGGCCGGAGAGAGCGACGCGCGAGGCGGTCCCGGAGGAAGAGCGCGAAAAAGACGACGAGCAGCCAGGCGAGGAGCCTCCCCTCGAAGAGGGGATCGGCCGCGCCGATCGCGAGGAGAAGGGAGAAGAGCGGCGGGTAGTTCGGGTGAAGGCAGCGCGCCGAGCGCGCCGAGAAACCCGTTGTCCGCGAAGCCGAGGGAGCGGCAGGCCCAGATGTAGATCGCGTCGAAGTGGATGAACGGATAGACCGTCGGGACGGCCAGCGTCGCGAGGAGCAGCCCGGTCAGCCGCGTCCCAAGGGCCGGGGCGCGGAAGCGACGATCGGGCGGCGCCCCCTCGGACCGCGCGATCCGGGAGCGCGACGGCGATGAGGCCGGAGACGAGGACGGCCGGCGCCGCGAGAAGCCGGAGGAACCGGTCGGAGGCGAGACCGGCGGCGTAGAGCGCGAGGCCGAGCACCGCGAGCTGGACGAGCCCGGCCCGGCCGACACGCCCCGAGATCGAGCCCGACCCCTCCGCGGAGCGCCCAGAGCGTCGATACGGCGACGACGGAGAGGGCGAGGACGGCCGAGCTCCCGGCGGGCGACGCGCCGGAGACGCCGGCGAGCGACGCGCGGCCGAACATCTGGCCGAAAAAGACGACCTCCTGGAACGCGAGGATTCCGACCTGGACGAGAAGGGCGACGAGGAGAAAGGCCCGGAGCCGCGCGGCGGCGCGGGGCGGCTCGCCCGCCTCTTTCAGACCTTCCTCAGGAGGAGGCACGCGTTCGTTCCGCCGAAGCCGAACGAGTTCGACAGCGCCGAGCCCGATCGTCATCTCCCGCGCGGTGTTCGGGGTGTAGTCGAGGTCGCACTCGGGGTCGGGCGTGACGTAGTTGATCGTCGGGGGGATGACGCCGTGACGGATCGCGAGCGCGAGGATCGCCGTCTCGAGGCCGCCCGCCGCGCCGAGCAGGTGGCCCGTCATCGACTTCGTCGACGAGACGGCCAGCCGGTAGGCGTGGTCCCCGAAGGCGCGCTTGATCGCGATCGTCTCGATCTTGTCGCCGTGCGGCGTCGAGGTGCCGTGCGCGTTGATGTAGTCGACCTCCGCCGGGTCGGCGCCGGCGTCGCGAAGCGTGTTCCGCATGACGCGGAACGGCCCGTCGCCGTCCTCCGACGGCGCGGAGATGTGGTACGCGTCGCCGGACATGCCGTAGCCGGCGACCTCGGCGTAGATCGGCGCGCCCCGCGCCTGCGCCCGCGCCCATCTCTTCGAGGATCAGGACCCCCGCCCCCTCGCCGAGGACGAAGCCGTCCCGGTCCTTGTCCCAGGGACGGACGCGGCGGCCGGGTCGTCGTTCCGCGTCGAGAGCGCCCGCATCGCCGCAGAAGCCGCCGACGGCGAGCGGCACGACGACGGATTCGGTCCCGCCCGCGATCATCACGTCGGCGTCGCCGCGCCGGATCACGTTCGCCGCGTCGCCGATCGCGTGGGCGGAGGTCGCGCAGGCGGTCGCGACCGCGGTGTTCGGCCCCTTGGCCCCGGTCAGGATCGAGACGAGGCCCGACGGCATGTTGACGATGAGGCCCGGAATGAAGAACGGGCTGATGCGCCGCGGGCCCTTTCTCGAGGACGACCTTCTTCATCTCCTCGATCAGCGGCAGCCCCCCGATCCCCGAGCCGATGCAGACGCCGACGCTCTCCGCGTTCGCGTCGTCGATCACGACGCCCGAGTCGGCGAGCGCCTCCTTCGCGCGCGGCGACCGCGTAGTGGATGAAGCGTGTCGAACTTCTTGACTTCCTTCTTCTCGAGGTACTTCTCGGGCTCGAAGCCCTTCACCTCGGCCGCGATGCGGCACGCGTAGTCGGTGGCGTCGAAGCGGGTGATCGGGCCGACGCCGGAGCGGCCGGCCAGGAGGCCGTCCCAGGTCTCCCGCGCCGTCAGCCCGAGCGGGGAGACGAGGCCGAGGCCCGTGATGGCGACCCGCCGGCGGCCCCGGCCGTCGAGAAGAGGACCGGCCATGGAAGAGGCGGCCTCAGGCCGTCTTGGCCTTGCCCTCGATGTAGGAGACGGCGTCCTTGACCTTCTGGATCTTCTCGGCGTCTTCGTCCGGGATCTCGATGCCGAACGCCTCCTCGAACGCCATCACGAGCTCGACCGTGTCGAGGGAATCGGCGCCGAGATCGTCGACGAAGGAGGCCTCGGGCTTGACCTCTTCGGCCTGGACTCCCAGCTGCTCCACGATGATGCTCTTGACTTTCTCTTCAACCGAGTTCGACATCAAAAACTCCCTCCGTTTCGTTCTGGCGCGACTCCCGCCGATCTCGCAGGGGGTCGGCCGGCCGTTCGACCAATGGAAGCGCGAGTCTACCCGATGTACAGACCGCCGCTCACGTTGAGGCAGGTCCCGGTCACGTAGGCGGCGTCGTCGGACGCGAGCCAGAGCACCGCCCCGGCCACGTCGGCCGCGGTGCCGAGGCGCCCGAGGACGATCCCGGCGACGAGCGCCTTCTTCGCGTCGTCCGTCATGGCGTCCGTCATCGCGGTCTCGATGTAGCCGGGCGCCACCGCGTTGACCGTGATCCCGCGCGAGCCGATCTCGCGCGCGAGCGCCTTCGTGAAGCCCACGACGCCCGCCTTCGCGGCCGCGTAGTTCGTCTGCCCCGCGTTTCCCATCAGGCCGACGACCGACGTGATGTTGACGATCCGGCCCGCGACCCGCTTCCGGATCATCGTCTTCGCCGCCTCCTGCGCCGCGAGAAAGACGCCGGTCAGGTCGGTGGCGATCACGCGGTCCCACGCCTCCTTCGGCATCCGGAGGATCAGGCCGTCGTCCGTGATCCCCGCGTTGTTCACGAGGACGTCGAGCTTCCCGTGCTTCTCGACGACCCCCTTGAATCCGGCGGTGACCGACGCCGGGTCCGCGACGTCGAGCGCGAGCGGCTCGGCCGACCCCCCCGACGCCGCGATCGCCTCGGCGACGGCCCGGCGCCTTCGCCTCGTTCCGCGCCGCGACGACCAGGTGGGCGCCGGCCTCGGCCAGGCGCCTCGCGATCGCTTCGCCGATCCCCTGCGAGCCCCCGGTGACGAGGGCGACCTTCCCGCTCAGCGAAACCGATACCGGCATTCGTTCTCCAATCCGGAAGGAGGGACGATATCAGGCCGCCGCGTCGCGTTCGTCGTGTCCCTGGCCGTCGTCGGGCGGTGCGAAGATACCAGTCGTTGCGGCGACTCGCCCTCGTCCTCCTCCTCGGAGCCGTGCCGGCGATCGCCGGCGAATCGCGGCCCCGGGAAGTCCGGCTTTCGGTCGTCTCGGACGACGAGGCGATCGGCCCCGCCGTCCCGGGTCTCGGCGCGCCCACCTGGATCGGCCCTCGCAGGCCGGCCGAGCCCTCGTCTTCGACGAGGAACACCAGTGGCTCCTCGAGATCGACGCCGGTGGCGCCGTGACGTGGCGCTGGCGGCCTCGCCCCGGCGAGCCCGGCGCCTCGTGGGCCGCGGGCCTCTCCGACGGGACGATCCTGATGGCGGACTCCGACGGGGGAGTCCGCACGATGGCCCGGGACGGCACGCTTCTCTTCCGCGCATCGAGCCCCGTGCCGGGACGGCGGGTGTCGCGCGCCGCGCTCCTCGCGGACGGCTCCTTCCTGATCTCGGTCCCCGGAGCCGACCCGGCCCTCTACCGGGTCTCGAGAAACGGCGCCGCCGCTCCCGTTCCCGCCCCCCTCGAAAGCGGCCGCCGGCCGTCTCCGCGCGGGCTCGCCCCCGGCGACGCGCCCGGCGAGGTCCTGCTGTGGGACGACGAGTGGAACGGCCTTCACCGCGCGACGGTCGTCGGCAGCGAGGTCCGCAACGGTCGCGAGTTCTCCCGCCTCGAGCTCGAGCCGGCGCGCAACCTCCTGGACGTCGTCTCGGACGGCCGGGGCGGAGTCCTCTGGATCGCCGAGGGGTGGTGGATCGGACGCGCGACAGCAGGGGGGACGGTCGTTCACATCGTCCTTCCCTACGCGCCGGCGTCCGCGGGCCCGGCTCCGGGTTCCGGCTTCCTCGTCTCCTACGTCTGGCTCCCCGACGCCACCTGGCCCGACGTCCGTCCGGCGCCGGGCGGACCGACCGTTTCCTGGCCGCGCCTCGTCGGCTGGCTCCTCGGGGGCTCCGGGGCCGCGGCCGCGCTTGCCGTCCGGAGACGCCGCGGGGCCGAACGGGCCCTCGCGGCCGGCATCGGCGTCGTTATGGCCGGGGGCGTCGTCCTCGTCCTCCTGCGCCTCCGGCCCGGCGCCTACACCGACGCCGTCGGGCTCTTCCTCGCGCTCCTTCTCGTCCTTCTCGGGCTCTCCGTGGCGCCCCGCGGCGCGCCGGAGGGGCCGGGGAATCGGGACGTCCTCCTCCCGCTCGTCCTCGGCGCCGTGACGATCGGGTACCGCTTCGCGGAGCTCCCCGCGAACGTCCACTTCGACTATTTCTTCAACGCCTGGAGCGCGCTCGACCTTCTCGAGGGGCGGGTCCCCGACGTCTGGAAGAACGGATTCGTCCCGGCGCCTTACGCGGGGCTCGTCCCGCTCGTCCTCGGGTGGCTCCTCGCCGGAAAAGGAGTCTTCGGCCTGAAGCTCGGCGGGGCGCTCGTCGCGCTCGCGGGCATCTTCTTCACGTGGCTCCTCGCCCGCGAGGTCGCCGGACGCCGGGCGGCGCTCTTCGCGGGGCTCCTCGTCGCCGGGGCCGTCCCCTGGATCCACTTCGGGCGGCTCAACTGCAACGTCGAGGCCGCCACGGCGACGGTCGCGGCGCTGGCTCTCTTCGCGCGGGCCCTCGACGCGCCGGACAAGGGCCGCTGGATCCTGGCCGGGCTCGCGGCCGGGTACTCCTTCTACCTCTGGCCGGGCGCGCGCGCCGGGCTCGCCACGTGCGTGATCTGGCTCGTCCTCTCGGCGTTCCGGCGGCCGCGCGAGAGCCTGAAACGGGCCGCCGGCCCGGCCCTGATGCTTCTCGCCGTCGCGGTCTGGATCGCCCCGCTCGTGCCGCTCTGGCTTCAGAAGTCGACGCTCATGCTCCCGCGCGTGGCGGACTCGGTCTGGGTCTACAAGCCGGGTGAGGGCCTCCACGTCGACCGCCTCGCCGCCTCGTTCGGGATGCCGCTTCTGCGCGCCGCGGGGTGGTTCTTCGCGACCGAGGACGGAGACGGCGCCTCCCACGGCACGCTCTCTCCCGGCTGCAATCGCCTCGAGCAAGGGCTCCTCGTCGCGGGCGTCGTCCTCGCCCTCGCGCGGCGCGGCCGTCTCCTCCTCCCCCTCCTGAACGTCGGCGTCGTCCTCGTCGTCGGGGGCGCCTTCACGAACACCGTCTGGTACAACCGGCTGATGCCGGGGTATCCCGCGGCGGCGGTGCTCATGGCCGCAGGCGCCGACGTGCTCCTCGCACGGCTTCCGGCCGGGGAGACGGCGCCGCGGCGCCGGGGTCTCCGCGCGGCGGCTTCCGCGGCCGCCGCCGCGATCCTCACCGTCTCGGCCGTCTGGAACCTCGCTCGCTACGCCCGGTACGAGGACCGGCTGGAGGCCAACGGCAGCCTCGAGGAGATGGTCGCCGTCGGCCGGTCGCTTCGCGAGGTGCCGCGGGAGTGGCCGGTCTTCCTCGTCCGGCCCGGCCAGCCCGACTGGAGCGTCGACCCGCGGGAGCAGTCGCACAGCTGCGGGGAGCTCCTCCCCTTCGTCTGGGATCGGCGGGTCTCGGAGGTCCGGGACCTCCGCGCGGCGCTCGCCGCTCTGCCGATCCCGGCCGCGCTCGTCGTCCCCGGGCAGCGGCCCGAGGATCTCGCGCGAATCCGGAACCGGTTCCCGGCGGCGCGCGTCGTCAGGACCCGGGGCTACCGCCCGGGCGAGGAGCCCTGGATCGTCCTCGTGGAGCCGCCGGGCTAGGCGTCGACGGCGCGCCGGACGCCGGCGGCATCCGACGTCGACCGGACTGGCCACTCCCGGACGATTCGCTTGACGAGCCCGGCGAGAACCGCGCCGGGGCCTGACTCGATCCCCTCCGAGGCCCGCGCGGCGAGGAGCTGCGCGCTCTCGACCCATCGGACCGGCGCGCAGACCTGCCGCCTGAGGGCGTCGCGCGCGGCGCCGGGATCGAGGTTCGCCGCCGCGTCGGCGTTCGTCACGACCGGAAACGCCATCGCCCGGAACGCCGTGGCGTCGAGATAGGGCGCCAGCCTCTCCTCGGCGGGCTTCATCAGCGCGCAGTGGAACGGAGCCGAGACCGGGAGCGGCAGGACCCGCTTCGCCCCCTTCGCCTTCAGGAGCTCGGACGCCTTCGCGACGGCCCCGGCGGTCCCGGCGATGACCGTCTGCTCGGGGGAATTGAAGTTGGCGGGAGAGCAGGTCTCGCCCGTCGCGGCCTCGGCCTCGGCGCAGCCGGCGGCCACGTCGGCCGGCGGAAGCCCGAGAACGGCCGACATCGCCCCCTGCCCGGCCGGAACCGCCTCCTGCATGAAGAGGCCGCGGCGGCGGACGAGGACGACGGCGTCCTCCAGGGTCAGCGCCCCCGCCGCGACGAGGGCCGAGTACTCGCCGAGCGAGTGGCCCGCCGCGATCCACGGGCGAGAGGCCCCGCGCCCTTCAGGATCTCCCAGACGGCGACCGAGTGCGTCAGGATCGCGGGCTGCGTCACCGCGGTCTGCTTCAGCGTCTCCTCGCTTCCCTCGAACGAGGCCTTCGAGACCGAGAGGCCGTGGGGCGCGAGGGCGGCGTCGGCGCGTTCGTAGACGGACCGCGCCTCCGGGAACGCCTGCGACGAGGTCCTTCCCCATCCCGGCGAACTGAGACCCCTGCCCGGGGAAGAGGAGCGCGAGAGTCCTCACCACCGGACGAGCGCGGCGCCCCAGGTCAGCCCGGCGCCGAACGCGGTGAAGAGGATGAGGTCGCCGCGGTTGATCCGGCCGGCGCGGACGTACTCGTCGAGCGCGATCGGGATCGACGCCGCGCTCGTGTTGCCGTACCGGGAAATATTGACGACGCAGCGCTCCGACGGGATGCCGAGGCGATCGCCGACCGCGGTGATGATCCGGTCGTTCGCCTGGTGAGGGATCAACCACGAGACGTCGGCCGGCGTGAAGCCGCTCTCCGCGAGGACCTCCCGGCAGACCTCGGTGATCGCCCGCACGGCCACCTTGAACGTCTCGCCCCCCATCATCTTGATGAAGGGAAGGCGCTGCTCGAGCGTCTCGGCTTCGGTTCGGCGGCGCGTTCGAGCCGCCTCCCGGCATCGAGATGAATCCCGCCCCCTCGCCGTCGCACCGGATCCGGGTGGCGAGGACCCCGTGGTCGGCCCGCGTCGCCTTCAGCACCGTCGCCCCCGCGCCGTCGCCGAAGAGGATGCACGTGCTGCGGTCGGAGTAGTCCGTGTACCGCGTCAGGAACTCCGCGCCGATCAGGAGGATGTTCTGCGCTTTCGCCGACTGGATCAGCCCGTCGGCGACATGGAGGCCGTAGAGCCATCCCGAGCAGCCCGCGTTCTGGTCCCAGGCCGCCGCCTTCTTCGCGCCGAGCTTCTGCTGGACGATGCACGCGGCGGCGGGGATCAGCTGGTCCGGCGTGACCGTGGCGAGGATGAGGGCGTCGAGCTCCCGCGGCTGCGACGCCGGCCGCCTCGAGGGCGGGCCGCGCCGCGGCGACGCAGTAATCGGACAGGACGTCGCCGTCTCCCGCCCGCCGTCGCTCGCGAATTCCCGTCCGGGTCGTGATCCACTCGTCCGTCGTCTCGACCAGCTTCATCAGGTCGGCGTTGGTCAGGACTCCGATCGGGAACGGCCGCGCCGGTTCCCGCGATCGTGGCGTGAAACATGGTCCTCCCTTCGGCGGAAAGCCGGAATCTTAGCGGCGGATCCGGTCCGGCGCGAACTCGATCGCCTTCTCCCGGATCTTCTCGGGCACGCCGTGCCGCTCGAAGGCGTCGGCGGCGCGGATCGCGTTCTTCACCGCCTTGGCGTTCGAGCGCCCGTGGCCGATCAGGCAGGCCCCGTTCACGCCGAGGAGGGGCGCGCCGCCGACTTCGCTGTAGTCGAGCCGCTTCTTGAAGGCCCGGAAGGCGTCCTTCGAGAGCAGGAACCCCATCGACGCCTGCAGGCTCCGCGTGATCTCCTGCTTGAGCGCCTCCTCGACGAGGTGCGCGAGGCTCTCGGAGACCTTCAGGACGACGTTGCCGGTGAAGCCGTCGGTCACGATGACGTCCACTTTGCCGCCATAGACGTCGCGCCCCTCGACGTTGCCGACGAAGTTGATGCCCGCGCCCTTCAGGATGCCGAAGACCTCGCGCGTCGTGTCGGTTCCCTTCCCCTCCTCCTCGCCGACGGAGAGGAGTCCGATGCGGGGCTTCGCGAGGCCGAGCGCCTCCTGCGCGTAGAAGTGCCCCATCAGCGCGAACTCCCGGTAGTGCTCCGGGCGGCAGCGCACGTTGGCGCCGACGTCGAGGAGGACCCGCCTGTGGCCGAGGCCGGGCAGGACCGCGGCGAGCGCCGGCCGGTCGATCCCCTCGACGACCCCCATGATCATCTTCGCGACGACCATGGCGGCGCCGGTGTGGCCGGCCGTGAACATGCCGCGGGCCCGCCCCTCGCGGACGCACTCCGCCGCGACGCGGACGGAGGCCCGCCGCTTCTTCCGGATCGGGGTGATGGAGGGCTCGTCGAACTCGACGACCTCGTCGGCCTCGACGATCCCGATGCGGCTCCCGGAGTAGTCGAGCCGCTTCAGCTCCGACTCGATCTCGCGCCGGCGACCGACGAGGAGCGTCTCGAGCCCGAGATCGACGGCGGCGGCAACGGCGCCCTCGACGACCACCCGCGGGGCGTGGTCGCCGCCCATCGCGTCCACGGCGATCGTCATGATCGCTCGGCCGGCCGCGCTCCCTCTACTCGGACTCGGTGCCCGCCATCACCTCGCGGCCCTTGTAGGTGCCGCAGGCGGGGCAGACGCGGTGCGGCACCTTGGCCGCGCCGCACTTCGGGCAGACGGAGGTCTGCTTCGGCTTGAGGAAGTCGTGCGCCCGCCTGAGGTCGCGGCGCGTCTTGCTGTGGCGGTGCTTGGGATTCGGCATCGCAGGTCTCCTGGAATCGGATGGGCGTCTATCAGGGTCGGAGCGCCTTCAGGGCGCTCCAGCGGTCGTCGGACGGTTCGACGCAGGCGCAGTCGGCCTCGTTCCGGTCGGCCCCGCACATCGGGCAGAGCCCCGGGCAGTCGTCGCGGCAGAGCGCCTTCATCGGCAGCTCGAGCAGCACCTGTTCGTCGATCAGCGGGTCGAAGGGGACGACGAAATCGTCGTACCAGACGATGTCGAGGTCGCGGGCCGAGAGCTCGATCTCCTCGTCCTCGCCCACGGCGTTCTTCTCGTGGGCCGGAGCGAAGACCCACGAGACCGGCCCCGACCGGCGGAACGAGACCGGCTTCAGGCAACGGGCGCAGGTGGTCGTCCCGTCGAACGAGAGCTGGCCGTCGAGGACGAATCCCGTGTCGGCCTTCCGGAGGTGTCCGGAGAACGAGACCGGCGACAGGAAAAGAACGTCCTCGCGCTCGAGCCGCTGGCTCGTCACGTCGAATTGATGAGAAAGATCTACGGGCTCGTCGAGAGCCTTCTCGAGATCGAGGTCCATGGATCCGGCCCTCCACAAGGCGGGCCGCGAAGTATAGGGAATAATGCCCGCGAATGCGAATAGCCGTCGACGCCCGGCCCCTCGAGGAGCGGCCGACGGGCGCCGGACGCGTGCTCGACGGGCTCCTCGGCGCGTGGCGACGGCGCTTTCCGGGCGATTCGTTCGTCCTCCTCTCGCCGAGGCGGGCGATCCTCCGCCCGCCGCTCGACGGCGACGCCGCGCTCACGCGCGGCCCCGCGTCGCGGATGCCGGGCACCCTCTGGCTCCAGACTGCGCGCCGCCGCAGAGGCCCGGCGGGCGGGCGCGGAGCTCTTCCTCGGCTCGCTCGCCGTCGTCCCGCCCGCCGGATCGATCCGGTCCGTGGCCCTGATCCACGACCTGACGCCGCTCCTCTTCCCGGAGTGGCACTCCCTGAAGAACCGGATCGGCTTCGTCCCGTTCCTCGGCGCCACGGTCCGGCGGGCGCGCCGGATCGCCACGGTCTCCGCCGCGACGCGGGACGATCTTCTCCGCTTCCATCCCGAGGTCGCCGGGAAGACGTCCGTCGTCCCGAACGGCCTCGTGCCGCCCCCTCCCGTCCCGCCGGGCCCGCCCCCGAACGAAGGCCGGCCTTACGTCCTCTTCCTCGGTACGCTCGAACCGCGGAAGAACGTCCCGCGCCTCGTCGAGGCGATGGAGTCGCTCTGGGACCGGCGGCCGGAATTTCCCGACCTCGTCCTCGCCGGCGGCGCCGGCTGGGGTCTCCCCGGCTTCGAGACGCGACTCGCCGCGTCGCCACACGCCTCGCGGATCCGCCGGGCCGGGTACGTCGACGCGGTCGAGAGCGCGCGGCTCCTCGCGCACGCGCGCCTCCTCGCCTACCCGAGCCTCTACGAAGGTTTCGGGCTGCCGCCGCTCGAGGCGATGGCGGCGGGGACTCCGGTCGTCGGCTCGTCCTCCTCCTCGATCCCCGAAATCGTCGGCGACGCGGGGCTCCTTCCCGATCCGGCGAGCGTCCCGTCGATCGCCGCCGCGATCGAGCGGGCGAACGACGACGAGCCGTGGCGCGAGGCGGCCCGGGCGAAGGGACTCGAGCGCGCGGCACGCTTCACCTGGGAGGCCTCGGCGGCGGCGATGCGGGCGCTCTGCGAGGAAGCGCTCGCGTGACCCGGGTCCTCCTCGACGCGCGGAAGGCCCGCGACTTCGGCATCGGCCGCTACGTCCTCGGGCTCCTCGCCGCCCTCTCCCGCCGCGCCGAATTCGAGCTCTCGGCCGCCGTCCTCCCGGGAGACGAGGCTCTCCTCCCCGCAGACGTCGCGCCCGTCGTCTGCGCCGCCGGGCACTACTCCCTCCGGGAGCTGCTGGCGGTCGGCGCCGTGATCCGCCGGACCCGGCCCGAGCTCTTCCACGCGCCGCACTACGTCGTCCCGTTCTTCCCGCCGGCCAAAACCGTCGTCACGATCCACGATCTGATGCACCTCCATCGCCCCGAGCACGCATCCCTTCCCCGGCGCGCCTATGCGCGCTGGATGGTCGGCCGCGCGTTGCGGCTTTCCGCCCGCGTGATCGCGGTCTCCGAGGCGACGAAGCAGGAAATTCTTGCTTTCGGACCCGAATACCGCGGCAAGGTCGAAGTCATTCCAAACGGAGTAGAGGAAAGATTCTTCTTCGAAGGGGAAGAACGAAATGGCAGTGCGCGTCGAGTGCCCGCGCCGCTGTTTCGCCTTCTTTCATTCGAAGGTCCTTATCTGCTCTTCCTCGGCAACGACAAGCCGCACAAGAACGTCGACGGCCTCCTCGCGGCATGGCCCGGCCTCCGCCGAACCCGGCCCGGCCTTTCCCTCGTTCTCGCGGGCGTCGGTCCCGGGCGCGCGCCGCCCGAGGGTGCGAAGCCCTCGGATTCGTCCGCGACGAGGAGGTGCCGGCCCTCGTCGAGGGCGCCCGAGGCGCTCGTCCTGCCCTCCTTCTCCGAGGGATTCGGCCTTCCGGTCGCGGAAGCCATGGCGGCCGGGACGCCGGTCGCCTGCTCGGACCTCCCCGCCCTCCGGGAAGTTGGCCGGCGACGCGGCCGTCTACTTCGACCCTTGCGAGACGACCTCCATCGCCGGGGTCGTGGCGGGTCTCCTCGGAGACGAGGCCCGAAGAGTCCTGCTGACAGCGAAAGGAAAAGAGAGAGCGGCCGCTTTGACCTGGGACGCCGCCGCGGAGCGGACCGCGCGCCTCTACCGTGACGTGCTGGCAGAGGCTTCCGGCGGGGCCGGGGGGATCGAGAAACCCCCGGGATCAGGATGAGAATCGCCCTGGTTCACGACTGGCTGACCGGAACGCGCGGCGGGGAGAAGGTGCTCGTCGAGCTCGCGCGCTTCTTCCCCGATGCGACGCTCTTCACCCTCTTCCGCTTTCCCGGATCCGTCCCCGCGGAGATCGAGGCGCTCCCGGTCCGGACGACCTTCGTCCAGCGATTCGTCGCGCCCGGACGCGATTACCGGAAGCTCCTGCCGCTCTTCTTTTCCGGGGCGGAGCGCTGGGACCTCTCGGGCTTCGACCTCGTCCTCTCGTCCTCCCACTGCGTCGCGAAGAACGCACGGAAAGGGGCCGGCGCGGTCCACGTCTGCTACTGCCACGCCCCCGTCCGGTACCTCCACGACCAGTTCGACGACTACGTTCGCGGGAGATCCCTGCCGTTCCGGGCCGCGGCCTCTCTTCTCCGGGCTCCCCTCAGGTCGTGGGACGTCGCGACCGCGCCGCGCGTCGACGCGTTCCTCGCGAACTCCGAGAACGTCCGGGAGCGGATCGGGCGGCTCTACGGGCGCGACGCCGAGGTCGTCTTCCCGCCGGCGGACACGGAGTTCTACGTCCCCGGCCCCCCGGCCGAGAGGAAGGGCTTCCTGATCGTGTCGGCCTTCGCCCCCTACAAGAGGCTGGACGACGCGGTCGAGACCGCGAACCGGCTCCACCTCCCCCTGACGATCGCCGGATCCGGTCCCGAGGGGGCCCGGCTGGCCCGATTGGCAGGTGAGACGGTGCGCTTCGCCGGCACTCCCACGGACGAGATCCTGCGGGAGCTGTACCGCTCCGCCGAGGCGCTCCTGATGCCCGGAGAGGAGGACTTCGGAATCGTGCCGGTCGAGGCCCAGGCCTGCGGAACCCCGGTCATCGCGCTCGGGCGGGGGGGCGCCCGGGAGACGGTCCGGGACGGCCGGACCGGGGTCCTCTACGCGGAACCCGGTCCGGACGGCCTCACCCGGGCGATTGACAGGTTCCGGGGCCTCCGGTTCAATGAGCAGGAAATCGTCCGGAACGCGGCCCGCTTTTCCCGCGGACGCTTCCGCCAGAGGCTTGGAGAGGCGCTCGGCTCCGCGCTTCGCGGACTCGGGAGGCCCGACCTGGCCGACGCCGTGACCGAACGCCTCGAGAGCAGAAAGCCGCCAGCGCCCACGACATGATCCGCCGCCAGACCCGAAGGCTCCAGGCCCTCTTCGCGACCGCCGACGTCGTGGCGACATGGGTGGCGCTCGTCGCCGCCTACCTGATCCGATTCGAGTCGGTCTGGCCGACCCCGAAGGGCTATCAGCCGTTCTCCGGCTACGCCGTGCTCCTGCCGGTCATCACGCTCCTCTGGCCGCTCGTCTTCTACTTCCACCGCCTTTACCAGATCCGCCGCGACCGCTCGATGATCGACGAGGCGCTGGCCGTCGTCGTGGCGGTCGCGCTCGGGACGATCCTCCTGATCGGCCTCCTCTCGTTCTGGCGGACCTTCAGCTTCAACCGGCCGCTTCTCGTCGTCTTCCTCGTCCTCGACATCCTCCTGGTCGCCGCCGTCCGCTTCGCCATCCACCGGTACCTCGAGCTCGTCTGGGCCTCCGGCGTCGGCGTGCGGCGGGCCCTCGTCGTCGGCGCGGGGCACACCGGCCGGGCGCTCGCCGACAAGCTGATCGACCACCCGGCCACCGGCCTCAAGCCGATCGGCTTCGCCGACGACGACCCGAAGAAGCGCGGCGAGGCCTACCGGGGCCTCGCCGTCCTGGGCGACACCTCGCAGGTCCGGGAGCTCCTCGCAGCCCACGACGTCGACACGGTCTTCCTCGCGCTCCCGGTCGAGGCGCACCGGACGATGCTGCGGATCCTGCAGGAGGTCGGAAACGAGATGGTCGACATCCGTCTCGTCCCGGACGTCTTCCAGTTCGTGACGTTCAAGGCCGGCATCGAGGATTTCGACGGCCTCCCCGTCATCAACCTGACGCAGGTGCCGCTCGAGGGGTGGAACTCGCTCGTGAAGCGGAGCATGGACGTCGTCCTCTCCTCGATCGGGCTCGCCTCGCTCGCCGTTCTCTATCCGTTCATCGCGCTCGCGATCTGGCTGGAGGACCGCGGCCCGATCTTCTACGCGCAGGAGAGGATGGGGCTCGACGGGCGGCACTTCCGGATGCTGAAGTTCCGCTCGATGAGGATGAACGCCGAGCAGGGGGGCGCGAGGTGGACCGAGGAGAACGACCCGCGCCGGACGCGCGTCGGGGCGCTCCTCCGGAAGAGCTCGCTCGACGAGCTGCCGCAGCTCATCAACGTCTTCCTCGGCGACATGTCGCTCGTCGGCCCGCGCCCGGAGCGGCCGGAGTTCGTCCACGAGTTCAAGGAGAAGTTCCCGCAGTACATGCTCCGCCACCGGGTGCGGGCGGGGATCACGGGCTGGGCCCAGGTGCACGGCTGGCGCGGCAACACCAGCCTCTCGAAGCGGATCGAGTACGACCTCTACTACATCGAGAACTGGAGCGTCAGCCTCGACATCAAGATCCTCTGGCTCACCGTCCGGTGGGGGTTCACGCACAAGAATGCTTACTGAGGATCCTGGGGGTTTCTCGATCCCCTTAGGCCCCCCGACCGAGAAACGCCTAGACGGCTCGCGAATCGCATTACTCGAAACTCGCGGCAGCCACTCGGCGAGGAGGGTGGCGTTCGCCTCGCGGTCGGTCTGTCCGCTGAAGGACTCGCGGAGATAGGCGAGGACGATCTTCTCCGCGGGCGCCTTCGCGGCCGGGCCGAACGAGGCCGCCGCCTCCAGCGTCTCGGCGGGGGCGGCCGCCGCGGTGAGGCGCGCGCCACGCCGCGCGAGCGCCCGCTGCAGCTTCCGGTAGGCGGCCGAGGCGGGCGGGAGGCGGCGCGTGCCGGCGCCCGGAGAGCGCACCGCCAGAGGACGAGCGCGACGCCGGCGGCGAGGAGCGCTCCGAGCGCCGCCGCGAGGAGGGCCGTCGGACCGCGGCCCGGTCCCGGCGAGCGACGAGGCGAGGCCGCGCAGGAAGCCCGAGGTCCGCCGGGCGGCCTCGGCGACCGATCTCCAGGCCTCCCGGGCCCTGCCGGATCAGCTCCACCTGGTCGCTCTGCGAGAAGCCGAGGATGAAGCGGTCGAAGAAGAACTCGACCCCGTCGGCCATCTGGCCGAAGCGCTCGAAGAGCGAGACGCGCGTCATGTCGGGGACGCCGCTCGCCGGCGTCGGGTCGAACGTGATCCAGCCCTTCGCGCCGCACCACGCCTCGACCCAGGCGTGGACGTTCTCGCCACGGACCAGGACGTACTGGCCGAATGGTCCGATCTCTCCCCCGACGAATCCCGACACGAAGCGCGTCGGGACGCCGAGCTCCCGGAGCAGGAGCGCATGGGCCGTCGCGAAGGCCTGGCAGTGCCCGCGTTTCCGCTCGGTGACGAAGGCCTCGACGGGATGCGGCGCCGGCGGAACGGGATCGAGCGAGTAGGCGAACTCCGGGCCCCGGAGCCACCCCGCGAGAGCCTCCGCCGCGGCTTCCGGATCCGCCGCGGCGTCGATCCCCGCGGTCGTTCTCCCGCGCGACGCGCATCAGGACGTCCGAACCCGGGGCGGTCGCGGCCGTCCCTCCGCGTCTCCGGCGGCGAGGTCCGGCTCCGGCGCCGCCGCGAGGAAGGCGGTGTAGCGAAGCGTCCGGCCGGGCTCGTAGAGGAGGCGGAGGTTCCGGACGTCGTCCCGCTCGACCTGCCCGCCGCCCAAGCCGCGGAAGTTCGACTCGGCGAACCGGAGCGCGGTGCCGCGCAGGGGATACGGCACGTAACGGCTCCCGAGGGGCAGGAGGTCGATCGCGAGGGCGTCGGCCTCGGAGACCGGCGCGCCGCGCCGTCCCGAGAGCAGCACGAGCGCGCCCCCGCCCGCCGGCAGGAAGCGGCCCCTTCCCTCGGGGTGTGTCCAGACCTTGCCGTCCCATCGGGTGAAGGCCACGGTCCGCAGGCGGAGAAGCTCCGCGTCGCCCTCGTCCAGCGCGCGGCCCGCGGTGATCCGGGCCAGGACCCGGTCGCTCCGCTTCAGGAGGCCGTGGAGATCGGGGTCGACGACGTCGGAGAAGCCGGTCGTCACGTCCTGCCCGGGCGCGAAACCCCGGACGTAGGGCGCCCGGAGGCGCGGAAGGAAGAGGAAGAACGGGCCCCGACAGGGCGAGGACGGTGGCGACCGACACGAGGAGCGGCCGGCGGCCCGGGATCTCGCGGGCGCGCGGGTCGCGGCTCCACTCCTCCGGGGCCGCCGCGAGGTCGCGCCAGATCGACCAGCGGACGAGGACCCGCCACGCGAGGAACGTGAAGAGGGCGACGAAGACCAGGATCGTGACGTGAAACGAGGTGCCGACCGACGCGACGAAGAGGAACGCGGCGAGGAGGAGGCACGCCGAGAGGTCCCGCTCGCGCCGGACCGAGGCCAGCTTCATGACCGTCGTGAAGAGGAGAAGGTGAAGCGTCGAGCGGAGGAGGTTGTGGCTCCCGTACCGGAAGTCGAGGAAGAAGACGGGGAGATAGAGGAGCCCGGCGACGTTCAGGACCGCATTCGAGAGCCGCGGGGCGCGCCCCTGTCTCGCGCGGAGGAGGAGGAACCCGATCGCGAGGCCGTAGAGGGCGAGGAGGCCGAGCTCCAGCGAATACGAGAAGAAGAGCGGGAGCGGCGCGATGAGGGCGAGAAGGCCGACGGAGCGGAGCCGCTCGCCGAGGAACGGCAGGGCGGGAGCGACGGAGCGGGCGCTCACGGAGCCGCTCACGGCGCCGCTCACGCGGCGCCCTCCCGGGCCGGCGCCACGCCGACCAGGAAGACCGAGACGCTCGGCGGGACCGGAACCGGACGCGATGGGGAGGGAGCCGCCGCGACGAGCGCGAGGGCCTGGAGGAGCGCGCGCCGGTGGGCGGGGCCGCTCCCCGGCGCCACGACCACGGCCCCGAGGAGGAGCCCGACGCGGCTTCCGCGCGCGAGGAGCTGCATCGCGAGCCCCGCCGCCTCGGAGACCGCCGCCTCGAACCGGGCGTCCCATCCCGCGTCGGCCCCGGCCGGCCTCTCGACCTCGAGGGCGACGACCGCGTCGTGTCCTTCCTCGGCGGCGCGGTCCTTGATGATGAACTTCCCCTGGCGGGCCGTCTGCGGCCAGTGGACGTCGCGCGGGTCGTCCCCGAAGACCGCGTCCCGGAGGTTCCGGATCTCGGCCCCCCGTCCCTTCCGCGTGAGGCGCGGGTCGCCGCTTTCGGCGTCGCGCGGGTCCGGGCGGGGCGGCCGGGAAAGCGCGAGGGCGGGGTAGACGATCCGTTCGTCACGGATCTCCGAGACGCGTCCCTTCCGGAAGAGGCCGATCGGATAGCCGCTGTAGACGAGGAGCGACTCCGAACTCCTCCGGCCCCGCCTCGGGAAGACGAGGTCGACGCCCCGGGACTCCTCGGCGCCCGCGCCCGATCCGCGGGAAGAGGAGAGGTGCCGCAGCGCCGCCGATCTTCACGAGGACGGCGCGGCGCGCCAGGCGCCCGGCGTTCGCGACGCGGAGCGTGAACCGGGCGGGCTCCCCGGCAAAGACCTCGGCGGGACCGTCGAGACCGACCGACAGCCCCTCGACGTTCCGGCGGGAGACGACGCCCGAGACGACGAGCGCGCCGAGAAAGAGCGAGACGAGGAGGTAGAGGCCGTTGTTCCCCGTGTTCGTCGCGCCGATCGCCACGACGAGCGTCATCAGGACGTACGCGAGCCCGAGGTTCGTGACCCGGACCAGGATGCCCGTCGCGAACAGCTTCCGCAGCCGCTCCCTAAATTGGAACGGGAACTTCATCCAGGATCCTCTGGATGGCGTCGCGCTCCTTCCGTCCCGCCGCCGTCGCGTCGAACGCCCCCGGGAGCGAGGCGAGGACGCGATGGGAGAGGACCGGCAGCGCCACGCGCTTCACGTCGTCCGGCGTCGCGTAGGGCCGCCCCGAGACGAGCGCCCTCGCCTGCACCGCGCGGAAGAGGCCCTGGGCGCCCCGCGGCGAGACGCCGAGGATCAGCTCCCGGCTCTTCCGAGACCGGGCAACGATCTCGAGGACGTAGTCCATCAGCTTGTCGGCCACCGTGACGCGCTCCGTGGCCGCCTGCGCCTCCTGCAGCTCGGCGAGCGACATCTCGGGCGCGAGGACGGCGAGGGCCCGGTCGGCTCCCCCGGCGATCAGGAGCCGGCGCTCCTCGGCGCGCTCGGGATAGCCGAGCGCGATCCGCATCAGGAACCGGTCGAGCTGGGACTCGGGGAGCGGGTAGGTGCCGAGATACTCGACGGGATTCTGCGTGGCGAGGACGAGGAACGGCTCGGGGAGCGGCCGCGTCACGCCGTCCGACGTCACCGCCCGCTCGCTCATCGCCTGCAGGAGGGCCGCCTGGGTCTTCGGCGTCGCCCGGTTGATCTCGTCGGCGAGGAGGACCGGCGCGAAGACGGGCCCGGGGTGGAACTCGAACTCCTGGGAGCGCGCGTTGAAGACCGTCAGGCCGAGGATGTCGGACGGCAGCGTGTCGGGCGTGAACTGGATCCGGTGGACGCCGACGCCAAGCGACTTTCCGAGCGCCGTCGCGAGCGTCGTCTTGCCGACGCCCGGGACGTCCTCGATCAGAAGGTGCCCACGCGCGAGGAGGCAGACGACCGCGTCCTCGACCGGCGCCGCCGGGCCGCGGTAGGCCGTTCGGACCGCCGCGACGAGGCGCGCGACCGGCGTCAGGACGCCGGCGGGCGACAGGGGCGGCGTCACTTCCGCGCCTCTCGTCCCGACGCCTCGACCCAGGCGCGGAGGTCGTCCGACGCTTCCCGCCGCGTGACGAGCAGGCCGTTCTCCGATTCGACGACCGCGACGTCCGAGAGGCCGATCACGCAGACCGGCTTCCCGGAGCCGAGGACGAGGTTCGAGGAGGCGCCGACGAACGACGCGCCGCCCGACGCGGCGTTGCCGTTCCGGTCCTTCGCGCGGAACTCCCAGACCGCCTGCCACGAGCCGAGGTCGCTCCAGCCGCACGCGGAGGGGACGGTCAGGACCCGCGGGGCCTTCTCCATGACCGGCCACGTCGAGCGAGACGGAGGGGGACGAGGAGAAAGAGGCCTCGAAGGTCGGGAAGTCCGCGGCACGCCGGGCCGCGTGCGCGCGGCGCGCCGCGTCGAGAACCGCGGGACAGGAGCGCTCCATCTCTTCAATAAGGACAGCCACCCGAAACACGAAGATTCCGGCGTTCCAGAAGTGCCGCCCGGATTCGACAAACTCCCGGGCCCGGGCGAAGTCCGGCTTTTCCACGAAGCGGACGACCGGAACCGCCCTGCCGCTGACCCCTTTCGAAGAAAAACCTCCGGCGTTCTCCTCGGACGTCTCCATGTAGCCGAAGCCCGTCTCCGGGCGGGTCGGAGGGATGCCGAGCGTGACGATGGCGTCGGCCCCGCGCGCCGCCTCCACCGCGGTCGCGAGCGAGGCCGAGAAGGCCGGCTCGTCGGCGACCGCCTGGTCGGACGGCAGGACGACGAGGACCGCACCCGGCGCCTCCGCCTCGACCGCGAGGGCCGAAAGTGCGACGGCCGGGGCCGTGTTGCGCCTCCGGGGCTCGAGGACGAGGCGGCTCTCGGCCACCTCCGGGAGCTCGCGCCGGATCAGCATCCCGTGCGACGCGCGCCCCGAGATCCAGACGTTCCCGGCGCCCGCCACCGCCGCCGCGCGCCCGAACGTCTGCCGGAGCAGCGACTCGTCCCCCGCGAGCGGCAGGAAGGGCTTCGGCCTCGCGTCGGTCGACATCGGCCAGAGGCGCGTGCCGCTCCCCCCCGCGAGGATCAGGGCGTGGACGTGCGACGGCGACGGCATCGGGTCATTCTACGGAAGCCGACGGCAGGACCTCGATCTCCGGAACGAGCGTGATCCCGAAGCGCGCCTCGACGGCCGCGCGCATCTCGTCCATCAAGGCCCGGACGTCGCGCGCCGTCGCCGCCCCGGCGTTCACGATCACGTTCGCGTGGAGGCGGGAGACCTCGGCTCCGCCCACCCGCCGTCCCTTCAGCCCGCACGCCTCGAGGAGACGTCCGGCGAATTCGCCGGGCGGGTTCTTGAAGATCGAGCCGGCGTTCGGCTGCGCCGGAAGGGCCGCCTTTCGCTTCGCCGTCACCTCGGCCATCCGGGCCCGGATCGCCTCCGGGTCCCCCTCGCGAAGGCGGAGCGCGGCCGAGGCGACGAGCTCCTTCGACTCGATCAGCTCGGTCCACCGGTAGGTGTGCGCGATGCCGGACGCCGGGACCTCGCGCCGCTCTCCCGTCCGGGAGACGAGCTCGACCGACGAGAGGACGTCGAAGATCTCCGACCCGTACGCCCCCGCGTTGATCCGGACCGCGCCTCCGACGGACGACGGGATCCCCGAGAGGTTCTCGAGCCCCGCGAGGCCGGCGCGCTGCGCGGT
Source organism: uncultured Acidobacteriota bacterium (assembly GCA_963821435.1). Lineage (GTDB taxonomy): Bacteria > Acidobacteriota > Thermoanaerobaculia > UBA5066 > UBA5066 > DAOMFB01. The sequence continues at coordinate 10,591 of CAWGDR010000009.1, read as the reverse complement.
GACGGCGAGCGACATGAGCGACGCGCCCGCCCCGGCGGCGACCTCGGTCCCGCGGACGTCGACGCTCCGGAAGTCGCCGGCGAGGACGAAGGCGACGCCGGGGAATCCCTCGTCGGGGACGAGGATGTTGGACCCCTTCCCGAGCGGCAGGACCGGCCGGCCCGATCGGGCCGCCCACGCGAGGAGCGCCGAGAGGGCGGAGGCGTCCTCGACCTCGGCGAAGAGCGCGGCGGGGCCGCCGATCCTGAGGGTCGTCCGGTCGGCGAGCGGGACGTTCTCGCGGAGGACCAGACGCTCGCGCCCGAGATCCGGGATCATCGGACGACGAGGAGAAACCCCGAGAGGAGAAGGGCGACGAGCGCGCCGCCGAGGAGGTCGTCGGCCATCACGCCGAGGCCGCCGGGGAGCTTCTCGGCGGCGCCGACCGGACCGGGCTTCACGACGTCGACGGCGCGGAAGAGGAAGAACGCGGCGGCGACGAGGATCCAGAAGCGGACGGGTGTTCCGCCCCGCGCGAAGGCGTAGACCGGCAGGAGGGCGATCGCCTGCCCGGCGACCTCGTCGATGACGACGGCGGAGGGGTCGCCCTGGCGGCGCAGGCGCGCCACCCGGCCCGCAGTCGCGAGGCCGGCCGCCGACGTCACGAGCCGCGAATCCCGCGACGCCGGCCAGCCCGCCCAGCCGGAACGCCGCTTCGACGAACGGGATCGAGGCGAGGCTTCCCCACGTCCCGGGTGCGACCGGCAGGAAGCCGGCCCCGAACCAGGTGGCGAGGGCGCCGGCGAGAGGCGCCTCGCGAAGCACCTCGCGCCACGGCGCCGGTGCCGTCCCTTGAAAATCTCCCGCCATCGCCCTATCTTGCTCCCGTTCCTTCCGCGCCACGCGTCCGGCGTGTCCTCATCTTTCTCCGCCGTCCCCCCCGCATTCGAAACCTATAATCCGCCGTCTCTGTCGTGGACGGGAAAGTGAGGAACTCCATGGTCGAAGTCAGCAAGGAAAAACTCAAGGCGCTCGAGCAGGCGGTCCAGCAGATCGACCGCCAGTTCGGGAAGGGCGCGCTCGTCCGGCTCGGAGACAAGCCGCACGAGACGATCCATTTCATCTCGACGGGCTCCATCGCCGTCGACGCGGCGCTCGGCATCGGCGGCGTTCCGCGCGGCCGGGTCATCGAGATCTTCGGGCCCGAATCCTCCGGGAAGACCACCCTGACGCTCCACATCATCGCGGAGGCCCAGAAGCGCGGCGGCCTCGCCGCCTTCATCGACGCCGAGCATGCGATGGATCCCGACTACGCGAAGAAGCTGGGCGTCGACGTCGACAACCTCATGGTGTCGCAGCCCGACTCGGGCGAGCAGGCGCTGGAGATCGCCGAGGCTCTCGTCCGGTCGGCGGCCGTCGACGTCGTCGTCATCGACTCCGTCGCCGCGCTCGTCCCGAAGGCGGAGCTGGAAGGCGAGATGGGCGACGCCATGGTCGGCCTCCAGGCTCGGCTCATGTCCCAGGCGCTCCGGAAGCTGACGGCCGTCGTCTCGAAGTCGAAGACGACGCCTCATCTTCATCAACCAGATCCGCGAAAAGATCGGCGTCATGTTCGGAAACCCCGAGACGACGACGGGCGGCCGCGCCCTGAAGTTCTACTCGTCGGTCCGGATCGACATCCGCCGGATCAACGCGATCAAGGACGGCGAGGCCGTCGTCGGCTCGCGGACGAAGGTGAAGATCGTCAAGAACAAGGTCGCGCCTCCCTTCAAGGTAGCCGAGTTCGACATCGGCTACGGCGAAGGGATCTCGAAGACCGGCGAGCTGATCGACCTCGGCCTCGAGATGAAGATCGTCGACAAGTCCGGGGCCTGGTTCAGCTACGGGGACCTCCGGATCGGGCAGGGGCGGGAGAACTCGAAGCAGTTCTTCCGCGACAACCCGGACGTCGCCGCGGAGATCGAGAAGAAGATCCGGGAGAATCTCGGCCTTCCGACGGGCGACGTGATCGGCGCGCCCGTGCCCGCCGGGGCGGCCTCGACGAAGCCCACCGCGGCCGATCGAAAAAGGTGAGGGAAGGGGGGGCCGGCTGAAACGCCTCGCCCTTCTCCCGTTCCTCGCGCTCGCGGGCCTCGCCGGCGCCGGGCCGACGAAGGAGATCTCTCCGTTCGTCGGGCCCTGGATCGTCGTCGGGCCGGGCGACGGGAGAATCGCCGCGCTCGGCCCGGCGCCGCCGGCGCCCCTGTCGCCGAATGCGCCGGGCCTGCTGCTCGACGTCCCGCCGGCGTCGTTCGGCGACCCGCTCGCCGCCGAGTCGGCCCGCGACCTCGTCGGCGCCGCGCGGCGCGCGGGATGGCGTTCGGGCCTCGCGGTCGACCTCCCCGACACCGAGGTGCCGAAGGAGCCGCGGGAGGCGCAGGTGGCGACGCCCGAGACCCTCTACCCCGGCCTCGGCCGCCTCCTCGCCGCCGCCGCCGGGGCCGACCTCTTCGTCCTCGGATTCCCGGAGCTGGAGGCGGAGGACCTCCCCGCCCGGCGGTTCCTCCTCCGGAAGATCGCGGCCGCGATCCGGGCGGAGAACCCGTCGGCGCGCATCGCTCTCGTCTTCCACCGCGTCGCCGGCCCCGGGCTCTTCCCGCCCGTCACGCGCGACCTCCTGCGCGACGACGTCGCGGCGTACGTCGACCTGCTCGGCCTCCATGCGCCCGAGGCGGCCCCGGCTCCCGCGGAGCTTCGGGCGGCGGTCGACGCGCTCGCTCCGGGCAAGCCGGTCCTCCTCGTCGCTTCCCCGTGCGCCGACGCCGCCTCGCTCCTCGACCTCGCCGCCTCGTGCGCGCGGGAAGCGATCCCCGCGGTGGCGGCTCCGGTCGAAGCTCCCGGCAGCGGGGACGCGATCCTCCTCCAATTCGGGCGCCTTCTCGACGGGGACTTCGGCGGCGACAAGCGGGGGGTGACGGCCGCGGCGCCCTCCGGGGAGAGCCTCCGGACGTACCGCTTCGTGTCGGGAACCTACCTCGGCGGCGTCGTGCTCATCCCCGGCCTCGACGAGGCCGGCGCCCGCCTACCGCGGCCCCGTTCTCCTGACGCTCGACGCCCCGTCCTACACCGCCTTCGAGGTCGCCGAGCTCGCGACGGGCCGCACGGGGCGCTTCGATATCCCGAGAACGGAGGCCGCACCGACCCTCACGCTCTCGACCGCCGCCGGACCCGTCGCGGTGACGCTGACGCCCCGCGAGCGGGCTCCCGCCGAGGCGACGCGCGCCCGGGTGGAGGCAACGGCCGTCCGCGGCATCACCGCCGAGGAGATCCTCGCCCGCCACCAGGCCTGGCGGGCGGCCCGGGACGCGCGCTGGAAGACGCTCGCCGCCTGGAACACGACCTCGTACCGGATCCGCCTCTCCACGGTGATCGATACGGGCATCCTGACGATGGCGGGCCCCTTCTTCTACCAGCCGGGACAGGGATACGACTGGGCCTGGGAGGAGGCGTACTTCAACGGCGTGAAGTGGCCGGGAAAGACGGTGCCGAAGCTGCCGCTCCTCCAGCCCGAGAAGGTTTCGGAGCTCCCGCTCGAGCTGACGTTCGGCGACGCCTACCGGTACCGCCTCGTGGGCGAGGACGAGGTCCGGGGCATCCCCTGCTGGCGCCTCTCGTTCACCCCCGTCGCCGAGGCGAGCTCGATGCCGATCTACGAGGGGGAGGTCTTCATCTCGCGCGCCGACTACGCCGCCCTCCGCGTCCGGGCGCGCCAGACGAACCCGAAGGGCGACATCCAGGCCGTGGACGAGACGACCGACTTCGAGGAGGTCCAGGCGGCCGACGGCGGGCCTTCAATGCGATTTCCTCTCCACGTCACCGGTCAGACGATCTTCCGGACCTTCTCGCGGACCACTGTCATCGAGCGCGAGACGAACCTCACTCGGGTCGTCCTCGACCCCCCCGACTTCGAGGAGCGGAAGCGCGCCGCCTATGCGTCGAACCAGTCGATGGTCCGCGACACGGAGTCCGGCATCCGTTACCTCGAGAAGACGAAGGACGGGGGGCGCGTCCCAGCCGAGGGGGTGAAGAACAAGCAGCTCTTCGGCCTCGCCGGCGTCTACTACGACCAGGCCTATTCGTCGCCTCTCCCGCTCCTCGGCGTCTACTACGTGAACCTCGACGCGGGAAAGAGCGGCGAGCAGCTGCAGGTCCTCTTCGGCGGCATCGTCCTGGCCGGCTCGTTCAACAAGGTGGGTCTCTTCGGGACGAAGCTGGAAGGGGACGTCGACGTCTTCGGCATTGCGGTTCGGGCGACCGACACGCTCTGGGTCGACGGCGAGAAACTCGCGTCCGAAGAGGTGAAGACCCGCCGGTTCGGCGCCCAGCTTCAACCTCGCCTACCCCGTCCTCCCGCGCACGAAGCTCACGGCGACGCTCGGCTTCGAGCACGAGGATTACGCTCCGGCCTCCGACACCGATCCGGCTTTCGTCATCCCGGCGACCACTGGCTCGGACGGCTCGAGACGCGCCTCGACTGGGACTATGCCGGCTACGCGTTCACGGGCCGGTACGCCTGGAACCGCCGATCGGCCTGGACGCCGTGGGGATACCCCGGAAACCCCGACTACGACCCCACCAAGAACAAGTTCCAGACCTGGAGCGCCGTCGTCGGGAAGGACTTCTCCCTCCCGTCGTTCCAGCAGATCCAGCTCTCGGCGACCGGCGTCGGCACGAGCAACGCCGACCGCTTCTCGAAGATCACGTTCGGTTTCTACGGCGACAACGCGATCATCGGCTTCTCGTCGGGAAACCTGAGGGCGGAGCAGGCGGCGATCTTCCGTGCTTCGTACGGCTTCGTGGTGAGCACGCCTTCCGGCTCCTGGCCGAGTACGACCAGGCGTTCGTCTGGGACGCCGCCTCTGGGTACAGCGGCGCGAGCTTCGCGGGCGCCGGGATCAAGGGGCAGTTCCCCGGCCCGTGGGCGACCCTCGTCCAGCTGACGCGGGCGCCCCGGTCGTCGGCCGCGACCGGCCAGAAGGGCTTTCCTCTCAGCCTGACCATCCTGAAGATCTTCTGACATGAGCACCGCCCGAGACCGTCCCTGCTCCTCGGAGCGCTGCTCCTCGCGCTCGCGCACGCCGCCGACGCGCGCGAGGCGCCCGGCCCGCCTCCTCTCGCCGGCGGCCACGACCCCGGTCCCGGTCGTCCGCACCGGGGAGCGCACGCTGGTCCTCGTCCGGCACGGTGCCTACGACACCGCCGATCCGCGCGACGAGGCCACGGGCAAGGGCCTCGTGCCGCTCGACGTGGCGCAGGCCCGGCTCGCCGGCGACCGGCTGCGCGCGCTGCCGTACCGCGTCGACGGTCTTCCTATGTCAGCCCGTTCACGCGCGCGCTCGAGACGGCCCGGGGTGATCGCGGCGCGTCGCTGGAGGGGCCGCCGATGAAGGGCGACCCCGCCCTCGCCGAGGGCACGCCCCCGCCGCCGGAGCCGACGCCCTGGTGCACGAGCCGGAAGTTGCCGGACCGCGCGACCTGCACCGCGCACGTTCGAGCGGCCCGCGGCGAAGCTCCTCGTCCCGTCGCCCGGAGGCGACCGCGCCGCTTCCTCGTCGGCACGGGAACGAATCCGCGGCTCGTCACGCGGCCCTCGCGGCGACCCGGCGTCCTGGCTCGACTCTCGATCGGCACGCCAGCCTGACGGCGATGGCGATCGAGCCGGGGCACGGCCCCCGGATCCTCTCGCTCGGGCGACGCCGGACACCTGCCGGCCGCCGCTCCAGAGCGGCGGGCAGCGCGGAACGCGACGGCGGGCCTCCCGAGCCCCGGACGCCGCCCCGCCCGAGGCCGTGCGGGCCGTGCTCCCCCGGAACATGCGCGGCGTTGTGGCGCGTCTCCCCGCGCTCGCCTCGCTCCTCCTCGCCGCCGCCCCCGGCCGCCGCCGGCGGCTGGCCCGTCGCCTCGAAGCGATGATCGCGGCCGACGCGGCGTCGTACGCGCCCCCCGACCTCAAGCGGCAGCTCGCGAAGCACCGGCGCGCCTGATGGCGGGCGTGAAACGCCGCGGCCGCGGACCGGACGCCGCGACGCGGCCGCCCGGCGGGCCGCCGCGGCGCGGGGTGCGCGGACAATCGCGCAGGCGATCCGCCGGCACTCCTCCTTCGCCGACGTGGCGTACGAGGCGGGGGGCCTCGTCCACGAGATCGCCGCGGCCGCCTTTACGTCCGCCGGCGGGTTTCCGGCGGCCGACGCGGCCGCGGCGCCGAAGACCGGACGCTTCCTCGGATACGCGCGCCGCGCCGTTCGCCGATCCGGAGCTGCTCGCGGCGGGGCTCTCTCGCCGCGAAAGGCGCGCCGGCCTCGCGGGCCTACGACGACGCCGTGACCGTCTCGACGCGGCTTCTCGCCTGGATCTGGAAGGCCGCGGGAGGAGACGCCTCGATCGTCTCCGGGCACCCGGAGAGCGCGGGTCCGTACCCGCTCCGGGGCGACTGAAGCCCGGCCGCGGCGCCGGCCCCGCGAACCCGTAGAATCCGCCCGCTGTGAACGCACCACGCCGCGCCCTCCTCTCCGTCTCCGACCGCGCCGGCCTCGTCGACTTCGCCCGCTCGCTCGTCTCGCTCGGATTCGAGATCCTCTCGACGGGCGGCACCGCCGCGCACCTTTCGGAGGCCGGAATCCCGGTCACTTCCGTCACCGAGGTCACGGGGTTCCCCGAGGTCTTCGGCGGACGCGTGAAGACGCTCCACCCGAAGCTCTTCGGCGGGATCCTCTTCGACCGGTCGAACGTCCGCGACGTCTCCGAGGCCGGCGCGAACGCCGTCCTGCCGATCGACGTCGTCGCCGTGAACCTCTACCCCTTCGAGTCGACCCTTCGCGAGCTCTCCGCCGCGCCCGGGGGCGCGGAGGGCTCCGAAGCGGCCCGGCTCATCGAGAAGATCGACGTCGGCGGGCCGTCCCTCCTTCGCGCCGCGGCGAAGAACCACGCGCACGTCGCGGTCCTCTGCGACCCGGCCGACTATCCCGCGGTCGCGGAGGAGCTGAAGCGCTCCGGAGGACGGGTCTCCGACGAGACGCGCCGGACTCTCGCGGCGAAGGTCTTCCGCCGGACGGCGGCCTATGACGCCGCCATCGCCCGGTGGATCACGCGGGAGTCCGGCGGCGAGCCGTTCCCCGACCGCGTCACGCCGACGTTCGACCTCGGCGCGACGCTCCGGTACGGGGAGAACCCGCACCAGCGCGGCGCCCTGTACGTCGACCCGTTCGCGCCCCCCGCCGCCCTCGCGAAGGCGCGCGTGCTGCAGGGGAAGGAGCTCTCCTACAACAACTACCTCGACGCCGACGCCGCGCTCTTCGCGGCCCGCGCGCTCGGGCCGAAGGCCCTCTCGATCATCAAGCACCGGATCCCGTCCGGGCTCGCCGAGGCGCCCCGGATGGCGGAGGCCTTCGAGAAGGCCTGGGAGTCCGACCCGGTCGCCGGCTTCGGCGGCGTCGTCGCCTGGACGGGGACGCTCGACGCCGAGGCCGCCGGCGCGCTGACCGCGAAGTTCCTCGAGGTCGTCGTCGCCCACGAGGTGACCGACGACGCGAAGAGCTGTTCTCGCGAAGAAGCCGAACCTCCGCGTCCTGACGGTCGCGCCCGACGGGGCGCCGCGCCTCCGGCTCGAGATGCGCGGCGTGGACGGCGGCCTCCTCGTCCAGGACGGCGATCTCGCGCCCGACGACCCGGCCTCCTGGAAGGTCATCACGAAGCGCGCGCCGACGGAGGCCGAGCGCGCCGCGCTCGCCTTCGCCTGGCGCGCCGTCCGCGGTGTCGTCTCGAACGCCATCGTCGTGGCAGGCGCCTCCGCCACCTACGGCATCGGCGGCGGGCGGACGAGCCGCGTCGACGCCTGCAGCGACGCCGTCGCGAAGGCCGGCGCGCGCGCCCGCGGCGCCGCGGCGGCCTCCGACGCCTTCTTTCCCTTCCCCGACGGGCTCGAGGTTCTGGCGGACGCCGGCGTCACCGCCGTCGCGCAGCCGGGCGGTTCCGTGCGGGACGCCGAGGTCGTCGCCGCCGCCGACGCCGCCGGGCTCGCGATGGTCTTCACCGGGACGCGGCACTTCCGCCATTGAGAGCTCGCCGCCCTTCTCCCGCTCATCCTGGCCGTCCTCGAACCGGCGGCCGCCCTCGACCCGGCGGCCGTCCTCTCGTCGGTCCGGAAGGCCTACACGCGAGCCCGTCGTTCACGGCGAGCTTCGTCCAGACGTACGTCCCGGCGGGCTTCGCGCCGGCGGCTCCCGAGAAGGGGCGCGTGACGATGGCGGCCCCCGACCGGATCCGGTTCGACTACGACGGCCGGGAGGGGAAGCTCTTCGCCTTCGACGGCACCGCCGCGCGGCAGTACGTCGCCGCCGACCGGCAGCTCGTCGTCCGGACGTTGACGCCCGACGAGAAGGAGCGCCTCCCGCTCCTCTTCTTCGAGTCCCCCGAGGCGCTGCTCCGGCGTTTTTCGGCCTCGGCCGTCCCCGGGCGAGCCGGGCCTCACGAACGTGACGCTGACGCCCCGGTCCGGTGGCGAGCCCGCGAAGCTGGAGCTCGCGGTCGCCTCGACCGGCGAGGTGCGGCGCCTCGCCGTCACGGACGCTCGCGGGGAACAGGACCTCCTTCGCCTTCAGCGGCCTCGCGGCTGCGGGACGGCTCCCCGACGCGGACTTCGCGCCCGAGCCTCCGCCCGGGACGAAGGTCATCTCCGACGGAAAGGAAAGCCGATGAGCGATCCGAGCTTCGACGTCGTCTCGCAGGTCAACCTTCCCGAGGTGGGAAACGCCGTCGCCCAGGCCCAGAAGGAGATCGTGCAGCGGTTCGACCTGAAGGGGACGGCGGCCGGACTCTCGCTCTCCGGCGCCGAGCTGACGCTCACCGCGAACGACGAGTTCGGCCTCAAGGCCGTCAACGACCTCCTGCAGAACAAGCTCGTCAAGAGGAACGTCCCCCTGAAGGCGCTCGCCTACGGGACGGTCGAGCCGGCGGCGAAGGGGACGGTCCGGCAGGTCGTCACCATCCAGCAGGGGATCGCGATCGAGAAGGCGAAGGAGATCGTGAAGGCGATCAAGGACGCGAAGCTGAAGGTCCAGGCGGCCATCCAGGGCGACCAGGTCCGGGTGACGGGCAAGAAGAAGGACGACCTGCAGTCCGTCATCTCGCTGCTCCGCGCCGGGGACTTCGGGCTCCCGCTCCAGTTCACGAACTTCCGCGGCTGAGCCGGGACGGGCCCCTCCCGTCCCGCCCCGGGGCCGGCGGCGTAGGGCGGCCCTTGGAGATCGTCCGGCCGCGATAAGATCGCCGCGAGCCCATGAAGCCGAGCACGCTCAAGGAACGCCTGCTGACCGCCACGCTCCCCGCGGACGAGCGGGAGAACGGGCGGCGGCTGCTCCGGGCCCTGGAGCCGATCCGGTCGAAGCTGGAGCGGGTCGAGGAGGAGCTGGAGCGAAGGACGCGCTCCCCCATCCCGACGATCGCGCTGATCGGCGACTACCTCGTCGAGGGGGGCGGGAAGCGGATCCGCCCGGCGCTCCTCCTCCTCTGCTCGAAGCTCCTCGGCTACGAGGGGGACCGGGACGTGCGTTACGGCGCCGTGATCGAGTTCATCCACACGGCCACTCTCGTCCACGACGACATCATCGACGACGCCGAGACCCGGCGCGGCCGCGTCACCGCGAACCGCCGCTGGGGGAACGAGCTGACCGTCCTCTTCGGCGACTACCTCTACATGAAGTCGATGGAGATCGCCCTGGACGAGGGGGACCTGCGCGTCCTCCAGCTCCTCTCCCGCGTGACACTGGAGATGACCGAGGGGGAGATCATCGCGTCGGAGCGGCGCGGCCTCCTCGACCTCACGCTCGACGGATACCTCGACATCGTCCGCCGGAAGACCGCGCTCCTCTTCGCGGCCTCGTGCCGGATCCCGTCGCACCTCGTCGCGGGGTTCGGCGGCGAGAGCGGCGAGGCGTGGGGCGAGCGCCTCTGGCAGTACGGCCTTTCCCTCGGCATCGCGTTCCAGCTCCAGGACGACCTCCTCGACTACACGGCGACCGAGGAGGAGCTCGGCAAGCCGGTCCTCTCCGACCTGAAGGAGGGAAAGCTGACGCTGCCGCTGATCCTCAGCCTCCCCGACGCGTCGCGCGCCGAACGGAAGCAGATCGAGACGGTCATCGCCGACGGGAGCTTCGAAGGCGTCGGGCCCGAGGCGATCCTGTCGCTCGTCGACCGCCTCGGCGCCGTCGACCGGGCGCGGCGGATGGTCGACGAGCACGCCGACCGGGCCCGCGGCATCGCCGAGTCCTTCCCCGAGTCCCCGGCCAAGGACGGCCTCCTCCTCGCCGCCGATTTCGCCGCCCACCGGCGCAAGTAGCGTTCCGACAACACTTCCGTGGAGTCGCGTCACCCCTCTGTGTCCTGGGGCTCGTGAGGCCGTCTGCCTAATGTTAGGCGCCGGCACTCCTATGAGAGCGATTATCTAAACGAATTACATTCGTTGATTCTCACTTTTCTCCTTCTTTTTTTCGGAACTCCTCTTGATTTCTCAACAGGGACGCTTTACCTTATCCACAGCCCCTGTGGTCCCGGAATACACCGAAACGGCACGCGGAGT
>CAWGDR010000008.1:0-118706 GCA_963821435.1 uncultured Acidobacteriota bacterium | reverse complement strand
GTGAATGTTCGAAAAGCTCTTCCGATCGTTCAAGTCTCCGTTCAGGGACAATCGTGACGAAATCACCCTCGAGGACGAGATCGCGCTCTACCGCCACCGGGCCGAGCTGGCGCAGGCGGAGGAGCGGTGGGCGGACTCGCTCGTCTTCCTCGCGAAGATCCTGCGCCTGAACCCCTACGACCTGAAGGCGCGGATGACCGTGGCGCGGACGTACCACCACCGCCTGAAGGAGCCGACGAAGGCGCTCCTGACCTACGAGAAAGTGATCGCTGCCGCCGGTTACGACGACTCGAACTCCTACTCGGTCGCCGCCCGCGAGGGAATCCGCGAGCTGGCCCTGGTCCTCGAGGCGCCGTCGCTGCCGCTCGCAGAACTGCTCGACGAAGAGACCGACGAGGCTGCCGACGCCTCGGCGGACGCCGCCGGCTGACCCTTCCCGCTCCCCCGTTCTCCCGGACGCGCCCGCCCCTCTAGGCCCTGCGACCCCGACCGACACCGCCTCGTTGACGCGAGCTTCGGAAACGGGTGTTAGTATCGAACGTGCCCCGTACGGTAGCCGTCATTCCCTCCCGATTCGGCGCCGAGCGCTTCCCGGGCAAGCCCCTCCACCCCCTCGCCGGCATTCCGATGGTCGTCCGCGTCCTCCAGCGGGCCCGGGAGGCCCGGGGAGTCGACCTCGTTCTCGTGGCGACGGACGACTCCCGGATCGCCGAGGCAGTCGGACGCGCCGGCGGACGCGCCGTCCTCACAGACCCGGCCCTCCCCTCCGGAACCGACCGGGTCTGGGCCGCCGTGAGGGACCTCGACGTCGAGATCGTCCTGAACGTCCAGGGGGACGAGCCGCTCATGGACCCCGGGAACCTCGAGAGGGTCGCCTCGTTCCTCTCGTCCATCCCGAATTCCCCCTGGCGACCGTGGCGCTGCCGATCTCGGCTCCCGCCGAGATCGAGAGCCCGAACAACGTCAAGGTGGTCCGCGGGGACGACCTTCGCGCCCTCTACTTCTCCCGCGCGCCGATCCCGTTCCGGCGCCGCCCGGAGCCGGGCCTCCCGACGTTGAAGCACCTCGGCCTCTACGGCTACCGGAAAGAGGCGCTCGCGCGCTGGACCTCGCTTCCGCCCCACCCGCTCGAGCGGGCCGAGAGCCTCGAGCAGCTCCGCGCCCTCGCGGCCGGGATGGAGATGGCGGTGCTGGACGCGGCGAGCGACTCGATCGGCGTGGACACCCAAGAAGATGCGGCGAAAGTCGAGGAGATCCTCAGAAGGGTCTGAAGCAGGCTCCGCTCGCGAGCACAGCCCTTGCCCCGCCGCGGGCTCTTTAACCTTCGAAGTAAGGCAGCGAGACGAAAGCCGTGCCGTCAACTTCTGAGACGAGGAGGTCTGCCATGGGCACGAAGTACATCTTCATCACGGGCGGCGTGGTTTCGGGCCTCGGCAAGGGGATCGCGGCCGCGTCGATGGGCGCGCTCCTCGAGGCGCGCGGCTTCAAGGTCACCCTCCAGAAGTTCGACCCGTACATCAACGTCGACCCGGGCACGATGTCGCCCTTCCAGCACGGCGAGGTCTACGTCACCGACGACGGCGCCGAGACGGACCTCGACCTCGGGCACTACGAGCGCTTCACCTCGGCGGTGACCGGAAAGGCCAACAGCGTCACGACCGGCAAGATCTACCAGTCGGTCATCGAGAAGGAGCGGCGCGGCGATTACCTCGGGAAAACCGTTCAGGTGATCCCGCACATCACGGACGAGATCAAGGACTGCATCCGGCGGGTCGCGGGCGACAACGACGTCGTCCTCGTCGAGATCGGCGGAACCGTCGGCGACATCGAGTCCCTCCCCTTCCTCGAGGCCATCCGCCAGTTCCGCCAGGACGTCGGGCGCGGGAACGCCATCAACGTCCATCTGACGCTCGTGCCGCACATCGCCGCCTCCGACGAGCTGAAGACGAAGCCGACGCAGCACTCCGTCAAGGAGCTCCTCTCCATCGGGATCCAGCCCGACATCCTCCTCTGCCGCGCCGACCGCGCGATCCCGGAGGAGATGAAGAAGAAGATCTCCCTCTTCTGCAATGTCGATGAGCGGGCCGTCATCACGGCGCGGGACGTCCCGACCATCTACGAGGTGCCGCTCGCCTTCGCGCGCGAGGGGCTCGACGAGATCCTCCTCGACTACCTGTCGCTTCCCGCACTACACGCGCGACGTCGGCCTGTGGGAGCAGATCGTCAATCGCGTCAAGAACCCGGCCGAAGAGGTCACGATCGCGATCTGCGGCAAGTACGTCCAGCTCGGCGACAGCTACAAGTCGCTGAACGAGGCGCTCCACCACGGCGGCATCGCGAACGGCGTCAAGGTGAAGCTCGTCTTCGTCGACTCCGAGGAGCTGGAGGCGAGCGGCTTCCCGAGACGCTCGTGAGCGCGGACGCCATCCTGATCCCGGGCGGCTTCGGCAAGCGGGGGATCGAGGGGAAGATCCAGGCCATCCGGTACGCCCGCGAGATGAAGGTGCCGTTCTTCGGCATCTGCCTCGGGATGCAGTGCGCCGTCATCGAGTACGCCCGGCACGTCGTCGGCCTGACGAACGCGAACTCGACCGAGTTCGACTCCAACGCGCCGCACAAGGTGATCTACAAGCTCCGCGACCTCCTGAAGGTCGAGGCGCTGGGCGGGACGATGCGCCTCGGCAAGTATCCGTGCGACCTCGCGGAAGGATCGCTCGCGCGGCGCTGCTACGGCGAGCCGCAGATCTGGGAGCGCCACCGCCACCGGTACGAGGTGAACCAGGAGTACCTGGGCCTCCTCCGGGGCGCGGGGATGAACTTCGCCGGGATGTCGCCGGACCGGAAGTTCGTCGAGATGGTCGAGCTCTCCGAGCACCCGTGGTTCCTCGGCTGCCAGTTCCATCCCGAGTTCAAGAGCAAGCCGACCGTGCCGCACCCGCTCTTCAAGGACTTCGTCCGCGCCGCGCGCGCCCACAAGCACGCGCGGCTGGAGGGCGCCGCCCGGGCGGCGACCGAGCTTCGGCCCGTCGTCGAGGCGCCGGCCCACCTCCCGCCGCCGAACGGCCGCTCGGCCTGAGGACTGGCGGGCGTCAGGCCCCGCCGGCGGCCCGGAGCTTCAGCCCCGTCAGGAGGCGGTGGAGGTAGTTCGGGTGGAGGCCGAGGAGGCGGGCCGCCCCGGTGACGCTCCCCCCGGCCTCTTCGAGCGCCGCGAGCACGGCCTTTCTCTTCGCCTCGCGGACGGCGTCGTCGAAGCGCCCGGCGCGCGGCCCCGGCGGCGCCGCGTCGCGGATCTCCTCCGGAAGGCTCTCCGGCCCGATCACCTCTCCGTCGGTCAGGAGGACGGCGCGCTCGACGGCGTTCGCGAGCTCGCGGACGTTTCCAGGCCAGTCGTGGTGCGCGAGGTGCGCGTGGGCCTCGGGGGTGAAGCCCGCGAGCTTCCGGTTCAGCCGCCGGGCGACGCGCGCCGCGAAGTACGACGCGAGGAGCGGGACGTCCTCCCGCCGCTCCCGGAGGGGCGGCAGCGTCACGCTGACGACGTTCAGCCGGTAGAAGAGGTCCTCGCGGAAGCGGCCTGCCTTCACCTCGGCCCGGAGGTCGCGGTTCGTCGCCGTGATCAGCCGGAGGTCGACCTTGCGGGTCCGCGTCCCCCCGACCCGCTCGAATTCCCGGGTCTCGAGGACGCGCAGGAGCTTCGCCTGGACCGCCGTGGGGAGCTCCGCCACCTCGTCGAGGAAGAGCGTCCCCCCCTCCGCCAGCTCCAGCTTCCCCGGCTTCGAAGCGACGGCGCCCGTGAACGCGCCGCGATCGTGCCCGAAGAGCTCGCTCTCGAGCAGGTTCTCCCCGAGCGACGCCCCGTTGATCGCGACGAAGGCCCGGGCCGCGCGCGCGCTCGCCCGGTGCAGGGCGCGCGCCGCCATCTCCTTGCCGGACCCGCTCTCGCCCAGGAGGAGGACCGTCGCGTCCGACGGCCCGAAGCGCGCGAGCAGCCGCAGGACCTCCTTCATCGGCGCGCTCTCGCCGACAATCTCGTGCCCGGCCGGCAGCTCGGCCTCCAGCCGCCCCCGCTCCCCCTCCAGCCAGGCGACGTGGCGGAGGTTCTCGAGCGCGAGCGACGCCGTCGCGCCGAGTGCCATCAGGAAGCGGAGCTGCGCCTCGTCGAAGCGGACCGCCGGATCCGTGGCGTCGAGGCAGACGGCCCCGTTCGTGCGGCCCCTCGCGGTGAACGCCGCAGCGAGGAGCGCCCCCGTCCTGGCGGCGACGAGGCTTCCCGCGCCGGCGAGAGACTCCTCCGCCGGCACGTCGTTGCAGAGGAGCCCCTCGCCGCTTTCCGCGATGCGCGTGAGGACGCTGCGGCTCACGGGGACGGCGGCGCCGGGAGCGGCCTGGCGGTCGAGCCCGAGCACCGGTGTCAGCTCGCCCCCCGCCTTGTCCGCGAGGACGACGGCGCCGCGACGCGCGGACGTCACCGCGAACGCGGCCTCGAGGACGATCCGCGCCACCTCGGCCGGGGAGCCCGCTCCCGCGATCTCGCGCCCGGCCGAAGCGAGCCGCTCGGCCGAGGGGCGCCCCGCCGGCTCCTCCAAGGGCGCGTCGCGGCTCGAGAGGACGATCGTCGACCCAAGCGGGAGCGCGCCGTCCCGGAGGTCCACGCCGGACGGCAGCGCGGCGGCACAGCCGTCGTTGAAGAGGAGGAGGGACGCCCCGATCCCGATCCGGTCGCCGCTCCGGAGGCGCCTCTCGCGGACCGGCACCCCGTTCACGAACGTCCCGTTCAGGCTGCCAAGGTCGAGGAGCGACCACCCTTCGGCGTCCCTCACGAGTCTCGCGTGCTGGCGCGAGACGCCCGGATCGGAAAGGGCGATGCCCGCGGCGTCGTCGCGCCCGAGAACGACCTCACCCCCCTCGAGAGCTATCTCGGACCCCGACCGCGGACCCGTCAGGGCGAGCAGTGCCGGGATCATCCTGTGGGGCGATTCTATCCATTCGGTGAGGCGCTCACCGCGAGGCGAGGCCGCGGGACGAGCGGTCGCCCCGCGCGACACGCCCATCCTGCTGGCATCGCCCGTGTTGCGGAGCTCGGGCGGGCGGGGCGGGCTCCGGCACGCGCTTCGCCTCAGAGGGGGAGGCCCCCGGACGGATTGCACGGCGCCGGGGGCGAAAGGAGCACCCGTGAAGAAGCTCAGCCTCCTCCTCGGCCTCGCGCTCGCCTTCTGGCAGGTCCCCGCCGCCGGCGCCGAACGCGGCGTCGTGACGGTCCTGCACGTCAACGACACCCACTCGCATCTCGAGGCGGAAGGCCCGCGGACGAAGGCCCTCGAAGGAACCGTCGGCGGCATCGCGCGGGCCGCCACGGTCATCGGCCGGGAGCGCGCCGCCGACCCGAACGCGCTCCTCCTGCACGCCGGGGACGCCCTCCAGGGCGACCCGTCGTTCAACGCGTTCTTCGGCGTTCCGGAGCTCGAACTGCTCGCCGCGCTCGGATTTGACGCGTTCACGGTCGGCAACCACGAGCTGGACTTCGGGTCCGAAACCTTCGGCGGCATGATCCTGCCGCAGGCGACGGCCTTCGCGTCCGTCCCGATGCTGGGCGCGAACGTGGACAACCTCGCCTCCGTCCCGCCGCTCGCCGACCGGATCAAGCCGTCGATCCTGAAGGACGTGAACGGGGTCAAGGTCGGGATCTTCGGCCTCACGGTGCCGGGCGACCTCACGTCGAATCCGGCGCCGCTCGTCATCCGGGAGGACATGCCGGCGATCGCGGCCGCCGCCGTCGCCGACCTGCGCAAGGCCGGTGCGGAGGTCGTCCTCTGCCTCTCCCATCTCGGCGTGCTGGGCGACCGGGCGCTCGCGCAGAGCGTCGACGGCATCGACGTCATCGTCGGGGGCCACGACCACTTCCTCTTCGAGAGGCCGCTCACCGAGACGGCCCCCGGCGGCAAGACGGTCCTCATCCTCCAGGCCGGCTCGTACTGGCAGCACGTCGGGAGGCTCCGCTTCACGATCGCGGACGGCGCGTTCCGGCTGGTCGATTACCGGATGCTGGACGTCGACGACAGGGTGCCCGCCGAGCCGACCGTCGCCGCGCAGGTCGAGGCGCTCCGGCCCAACCAGGTGGTGGCCTGGGGCGACCTCTTCGGAACGAAGCTCGGGACGGCGGTCCGGCCCCTCGAGAGGAGCTTCGACGCCCGTTCATTCCGCCGCGACACGCCTCTCGGCAACCTCATCACCGACGCCTACCGCAACGTCACGAAGACCGACGTCGCGGTGACGGCGCTCGGGCTCGTCGCGGAGAGGATCGCCGAGGGCCCGATCACCGGCCTCGACGTCTTCCGCGCCGTCAGCTACGGCTTCGACGAGTCGAACGGCCTCGGGCTGCGGCTCGTGACGTGCCGCATCAGCGGGGAGAACCTCTACGCGATGCTCGAGCTCGGCGTCTCGCAGGTCGAGTACACCGACGCGCTCTTCCCGCAGACGTCGGGCCTCACGTTCGCCTACGTCCGGACCCGCGACCCCGGCAAGCGCCTGATCCCGTGGACCGTCTTCGTGAACGGACGGCCGCTCCTTCCGTCGAGGACGTACAGCCTCACCGTGAACGAGGGCATCGCCGGGCTCCTCGGCGCCTTCGGCATCGAAATCACGGACGTCCGGGACGTGCCGGACTCGCACGAGTACACCGTGCTCCACGACGAGATCGTCCGCCTCGGCAACGTCCGGTCTCTTTCGATGGGGCGGATCCTGGATCTCGCCCCTCAGTTCGACCTCGACAGGGACCAGCTCGTGGACAGCGACCTGTCCCGCTGATCGCGCCAGAGTCCCTGTCCGCCCGGGGCCGGCTCCGCCGGGAGCCGGCCCCGCTTCATTCCCGCCCCCTGCTAGCATCGCTGGCGTGCGCGCGTTCTGCTCCATCACGCCGGATCTCTCGGCCGGCGACCGCTGCCGCCCCGTCTTCTTCGCCGGGCCGTGCGTCATCGAGTCGCGGGCACATGCCCTGAAGATGGCGAAGGAGATCAAGAAAGTCTTCTCCGACCTCGGCGCCGCGGACCGGCTCGTCTACAAGTCGTCGTTCGACAAGGCGAACCGGAGCGCGGGAGCCTCGTTCCGGGGGGTCGGGATCGACAAGGGCCTCTCGATCCTCTCCGAGGTGAAGGAGAAGCTCGACCTCCCGATCGTCACCGACGTCCACGAGCCGGAGCAATGCGCGGCCGCGGCCGAGGTGGCCGACGTCCTCCAGATTCCGGCTTTTCTTTGCCGGCAGACCGACCTCATCGTGGCCGCCGCCGAGACGGGCCGGGCGCTGAACGTGAAGAAGGGACAGTTCCTGGCCCCGGACGACGCTAAGCAGATCGTCGAGAAGTGCCGCGCGGCCGGCAACGGGAACGTGATGCTCTGCGAGCGCGGGACGACGTTCGGCTACCACAACCTCGTCGTCGACTTCCGCTCGCTCCCGATGATGCGGGCCCTCGGCGTCCCGGTCGTCTACGACGCGACGCACTCGCTCCAGCTTCCCGGCGGCCTCGGCACGGAGACCGGAGGCGCGCGCGAATACGCCCCCGCCCTCGCGCGCGCGGCCGCGGCCGTCGGGGCGGACGGCTACTTCTTCGAGGTCCACGACGACCCGGCGCACGCGAAGTCCGACCGCGCCACGCAGCTCCCGCTTGCGATCCTCCCGAAGTTCCTCTCGGACCTCCTCCGGTTCGACGCGCTCCGCCGCGAGACGGCGCTCTGACCTCCGTCAGAACGGCTGGTTCACGAAGATGCCGTCCCGGAGGACGATGTCGAGGTCGAAGCGGTCGCGCGTCGCCCGCGTGATCCCGGCGGAGGGAGTCCGTCGCCGTCCGAGGCAGCGGATCTCGTAACCGCTCCCCGTCGAGGAGTAGACGTAGAGGTGGCCCCAGGGGTCCTTCCGCACGTAGGGCTCCCAGGGGCAGGTCGGGCAGCGCCGGATCGTCAGGACGGCCGGATAGGAGCTCCACGCCGGGAGCCTGCCGAGCGATGTAGGTCGCCATGTCCTTCATGTCGTCCATCGCCTTCGCCTGGCGGGACCGGTCCAGCGCCTTGAGGCCCGGCCGGAATCGCGAAGCGTCGGCGAGAAGGCCCAGGATCGCGAGGACGACCAGGAGCTCGACGAGCGTGTAGGCGCGGCGCGCGATCGTCCGGCGGGGGCTCTCACGAGATTCGCGTCATCATACCGGCGACGCCATGCGGACCATCCGGTGGATCGCGACGCCCCGGCCCGGACACACGACGTGACCGCGCACCCCTCTCGCCCGCCCCGCTCCTCTCGCCGTCCGCGGACCTGACCGTCCGCTACGGGACGGTTCGTGGCCTCCGACGACGTCTCGCTCTCGGTCGGACGGGGCTCCGTCTACGTCCTTCTCGGACGGACGGGGCGCGGGGAAGACCTCTCTCGTCCGCTGCCTCCTCGGCGAGAAGAAGCCGTCGGGCGGCGAGGCGCTCCTCTTCGGCAACGGGGGGCTGGTGGGCGCGAAGGAAGGCCCTGGCCCGCGTCGGCGTCGTCCCGGGGGAGCCCGGTGCCCGCGCCCGCCTCTCCGCCGCCCCGGATCGCTCCCCGACGCGCTCGTCCTCGACGATCCGGCGGCCGGCATTCCCGCCGGCGCCCGGCGCGCGATTCTGGAAGAGCTCGCGGCCGGCGCCGCGGAACGCGGCACGGCGGTCCTCGCGACGGCGCGCGACGCCGCCGGGGTGGACGGGCTGGCGACGCACGTCGGCATCCTCCGGGACGGGCGGCTCGTCGTCGACTCCGAGACGGAGCCCTTAAAGCACCGCTTCCGCCGGATCCGGTACACGAACGAGGTCGACGACGAGCGGACGGAGTACGGGACGGAGCTGGACGCCTTCGACGCCGTCCGCGTCAAGGTCCGCGGCTGGGGTGTCGAGGCCGTCGTCTCGAACTTCGACGACACCGCGTTCGCGGCCCTCACCGCAACGCCGGGGGTCGTCGACGCACGGGCCGACGCCCTCTCGCTCGAGGAGATCTTCGCGGCCGTGGCGGGCGACGCGCCCCCTGCGGTCGCGCCGTCTCCGAGTCCATGAAGGACAGCGGGACGGGGACCCCGTAAGATCGGCGCGTGACGACCCCCGCCCGGCGCGAGGCCCGCCGCGTCCTCGAGATCGAGGCGGAGGCCGTCCGCTCGCTCGCGGAGGACCTCGACGAGGGGTTCGACCGGGCCGTCGCCGCCATGAAGTCGACGGCCGGCCGCGTCATCGTGACCGGCATCGGGAAGAGCGGCATCGTCGGCCAGAAGATCGCCGCCACGCTCGCCTCGACCGGGACGGCGCGCCTTCTTCCTCCACCCGACCGAGGCGATCCACGGCGACCTCGGAATGATCCTGAAGGGAGACGTCGTCCTCGCGCTCTCGTACTCCGGCGAGACGGAGGAGGTCGTCGCCCTCCTGCCCGCACGTGAAGCGGCGCGGCGCGACGCTCGTCGCCCTGACGGGCAACCGCGCGCTCGACCCTCGCCAAAGGGAGCCGACATCGTCGTCCGGAGCGCCGATTCAGCAAGGAAGCCTGCCCGCACAACCTGGCCCCGACGGCGTCCACGGCCGCCCAGCTCGCGATGGGCGACGCCCTCGCGATGGCGCTCTCGGTCGAGAAGGGGTTCCGCCCCGAGGACTTCGCGGAGCTGCACCCCGGCGGAAAGCTCGGGAAGAGGTTCCTCCGGGTCTCCGACCTGATGCACACGGGAGACGCCCTGCCCGGCGGTCCGCGCCGACGCGCCGATGAAGGACGTCGTCTACGAGATGTCGAGGAAGCGATTCGGCATCACGGCCGTCGTCGACGCCGGGGGGAAGCTCGCGGGCGTCGTCTCGGACGGCGACCTCCGCCGGCTCCTCGAAAAGCACGGCCCGAAGGCGATGGAGCTCTCGGCCGGCGACGCGATGAGCCGGAGCCCGAAGACGATCGACGCGCGGCGCCTTCGCCACCGAGGCCCTCCTCGGGATGGAGGAGCGGAAGATCACCTCCTACTTCGTCCTGGACGGCGGCGGCCGGCCGGCCGGCATCCTGCACCTCCACGACCTCTGGGGCCTCGAGTCGATCTGAGGGCATAATCGCCCCCACATGCCGACCGCCCCGATCGTCCCGGAAGACCTCCGGACGAAGCTCTCCCGCGTCCGCGCCCTGGTCCTCGACGTCGACGGCGTCCTGACCGACGGGTCGATGACCTTCGACGAGGACGGGCGCGAGTGGAAGACCTTCGACGTGAAGGACGGCCTCGGACTCGTCCTGCTCAGGGACCTCGGCTACAGGCTCGGCATCGTCTCGAGCCGCGCGTCGAAGGTCGTCTCGGCGCGCTGCCGGGAGCTGCAGATCCCCGAGGAGTCCGTCCTCCAGGGCGAGCGCGACAAGGCGGCCGCGTTCGACCGGCTCGCGAACCAGTGGGGCCTCGAGCCGTGGGAGGTCGCCGCGATCGGCGACGACCTCCCCGACCTCGGCATGCTCCGCCGCGCGGGGGTCGGAGCCTGCCCCGCCGACGCCGTCGGCATCGTGCGGGACGCCGCCGCCCTCCGGCTGACGCGGCCGGGCGGGGCCGGCGCCGTGCGCGAGATGTGCGACCTGATCCTCGAGGTCCGGAAGGGCTCGCGCGCCGACCGCCCCGCCGCGGTCGCGCCCGAGGCGCCCGCCGCGCCGGCCGACGGCGACGTCATCCCGTTCCCCGGCTCGCGCGGCTAGTCCGCCGCCTTCCCGTCGCGCTTCTTGAAGGCCCACGCGATCCCGACGCCGAGCAGGTAGAGGGCGCACATCGGCAGGGCGAACGCGCACTGGGTCGGGATGTCGGGCGTCGGCGTGATGATCGCGGAGATGATGAAGATGATGAGGACCGCGTAGCGGAACTTCGCGAGGAGCCACTTCTCGTCCACGACGCCGATCCGCGACAGGAAGAAGATGAGGAGCGGCGTCTCGAAGACGATCCCCATGCCGAGGAGGATCTTCGTGACGATGTCGAGGTAGTCCTCGATCTTGAGGACCGGCATGAAGTCCTCGCCGGTCTGGACGAGGAACTGCGCGACCATCGGGAAGGCGACCCGGTAGCCGAAGTAGCCGCCGCCCACGAAGAAGATCGACCGAGAAGAAGACGAACGGGAGGACCCACCTCTTCTCGTGGCGGTAGAGCCCGGGCGCGACGAAGAGCCAGAGCTGCCAGAGGAGGACCGGGCTCGCCACGAACACGCCCGCGATCAGCGCGACGTTGACGTAGAGCATGAACGGCTCGGTCAGCTGCGTGTAGGCGAGCTTCGTCCCGGCGGGGAGGGCCGCGAGGACCGGCTCCGAGAGGAAATGGAAGATCTGCTTGGCCCAGAACCAGGAGACGAGGAACCCGCCCGCGATGGCGACGGCGGACCAGACGAGGCGGCGGCGGAGGTCCTCGAGGTGCTCGAGGAACGTCATCCGCGGAAGCTGGTCGTCGGGGTCGGCGCCCTCGCGTCGGTCGTTCACGCGGGCTTCGTCGGCTCGGTCGGCGGGCGGCGGGCGCCGGGAGCCGTCCGGAGGCGCCGCCGCCGGATCGGCTGGCGGGTCGCTCTTTCGGCGGGCTCCTTCGTCGCCCGGTCCATCTCGTCCTCGATCGTCCGCTTCAGCTCGTTCGAGGTCCGCTTGAACTCGCCCGAGCGCCTTCCCGACCTGTTTGCCGATCTCGGGGAGCTTCTTCGGCCCGAAGAGAAGCAGGGCGAGGGCCAGGATCAGGATCAGCTCCGGCATGCCGAGATTGCCCATCGCCCCGGCGCCTCCTCGCGCCGCGGGGAGAATCAGGCCCGCGCGCGGCGCCTGTCAAGGCAGGCGGACGGCCCCGCCGAAAATGCTACCCTTTCGCCGCCAGGGAGGGCCTCAGGTGATCCAGTTCCGCATCGCCGACCGAGACCGGAAAAGCGCCCCGCGCTCCGCCGCGCCGCCGCCACGATCGTCTTCCTCGCCGTCGTGACCGTCGTCGGAGGCCTCGTCGGGCCGAACGTCGCGGCGGTCCCGGACGTGACGAACGCCGGGATGAAGGAGTACGCGGACCTCCTCGCCACGGCCCGGGCCTGGTACGCCGACGACATCGCGCCGTCGAAGCTCGTCTACGCCTCGATCCACGGGATGCTGACGACGCTCGACCCGCACACGAACTTCCTCGAGCCGACCGACTACGACCTGATGCAGGAGAAGCAGCGCGGGTCGTTCTACGGCCTCGGCATCATCATCTCGAAGCGGAACGGGAAGATCACGGTCATCACGCCGCTCGAGGGCTCCCCCGCCGACCGGCTCGGGATCCGCGCCGGCGACATCATCGACCGCGTCGA
Organism: uncultured Acidobacteriota bacterium; assembly: GCA_963821435.1. Classification (GTDB taxonomy): domain Bacteria; phylum Acidobacteriota; class Thermoanaerobaculia; order UBA5066; family UBA5066; genus DAOMFB01. The sequence continues at coordinate 106,406 of CAWGDR010000008.1, read as the reverse complement.
AGGGCAGCCGATCGACGACCTCGCGGTGGACGCGGTCGTCAAGAAGCTGAAGGGCCCGAAGGGGACGAAGGTCCGGATCACGATCGTCAGGCCCGGCCTGCCCGAGCCCCTGCAGATGACGGTGACCCGCGCGGAGATCCCGACGAACTCGGTCTCCTACGCGTTCATGCTCGAGCCGGGAACCGGCTACATCCGGCTGAAGGACTTCACCCAGACCTCCTCGCAGGAGCTCGCCGAGCAGTGGGAGAAGCTGGAGAAGCAGGGGATGAAGCGGCTCGTCTTCGACCTGCGCGGCAACCCCGGGCGGCCTCCTCGACCAGGCCATCAACGTCTCCGACTTCTTCCTCAAGAAGGGGGAGAAGGTCGTCTCGACCCGCGGCCGGACCGCCTCGTCGGAGCAGAGCTTCCCGGCGCCCGGGCAAGAACACGCACCCGCGGATCCCGGTCGTCACGCTGATCAACAAGGGCTCGGCGTCCGCCTCGGAGATCGTCGCTGGGGCGCTGCAGGACCACGACCGGAGCCTCGTCGTCGGCCAGACGAGCTGGGGCAAGGGCCTCGTGCAGTCCGTCTACACCCTCTCGGACGGCGCGGGCCTCGCGCTGACTTCGGCGAAGTACTACACGCCGTCGGGGCGCTGCATCCAGCGCGACTACAAGGACGTCCTCGAGTACCTGTCGCCGGACGACGAGCCGGCCGACGAGAACGGCAACGGCTCCGCCGTCCCCGGCGAGATCTTCCGGACGGAAGCGGGCCGCACCGTGTATGGCGGCGGCGGCATCATGCCCGACGTCGTCGTCAAGGGCGAGCCGCTCTCGCGCTTCGCGGCGACGCTTTACGCCCGCGGGCTCTTCTTCGAGTACGCCGTCGACTACCGCGCGAAGCACCGGGAGATCCCGCGGGACTTCCAGGTCACCGACGAGGTGCGGGCGGACTTCTTCCGCTTCCTCGACGGCAAGGCGGTACCGGGCTACGAGGGAAAGTCCGGGCGGCCTACGAGGCCGAGAAGGACCCGGCCCTCGTCGACCGCGCGATCCGCGAAGAGCTCCTGACCGCGGTCTGGGGCCGCGAGGCCGGCTACCGCGCGACGCTCGAGGGCGACGTCCAGATGAAGAAGGCGCTCACCCTCTTCCCCGACGCCGAGAAGCTCGCCGCCCGCCGCGAGGAGGCCCGGCTGGCCCGGAACGCCTCGCCTCGCCCCTGAGGTTCCGACCCCGGAGAATCCCCGCCCGAGCCCAAAGCGTCGCCCGGCAGCCCCGCGAAACGGAGCCGGAACCGGCTCTCGGTCTCGAGGACGGCCCCGGCGCTACCTTACCAGGGTCCGGTTGCTGACCAGGAACCGCCGCGTTCCCGGCGGACCGCCGGCGTCCGCGCCCGTCCTGCACCTCGACGTTCAGGTCGTGCTCGCTGTTCGAGGTCTTCGTCGTGTCCAGGAAGAACCGGAAGCGGGCGGCGTTGTTCTGCGGGTAGTTCGGGTAGAGGACCGCGATGTCGGGGCTGGCGAAGCCGTACTCGGCCCAGTCGTTCCCGCTGATCGCGTCGACCTGCGGGACGCCGTCGACCAGGATCGCGGACCCTCACGACCGTTGTCGAGGTCGAGCGCCCAGCCGGTCACCGACCAGACGCCGCCGATGAGCTCGTAGTTCGTCGGGTCTCTCGACGAAACCGATCGGCGGCGGGTCGAGGTTCTGCGTCGCGCACTCGAGGACGACAGGAACCTCCTTCACGAGGGTCCAGTTGTCCTCCTTGTCGTAGGCCTTCAGCTGCAGCATGTGCGCGCCTTCGACGATCCCCTTCTGCGTCAGAAGATAGCCGACGTCGACGAAGAACTGGAAGCCGGAGTTCGGCGCCTGCGGGAACCCCGCGTAAAGGACCTCGATGTCGGGCCGGTAATAGCCATAGCAGTCGATCAGGGCGTTGTTCAGAAGGAACTCGCGGTGGCAGTTGACCCGCGAGTCCTTGATCACGACGCCGTCCAGCTCGAGCCGAATGTTCGAGACGCCGCCGCGCTCCTCGGCGACCGAGGTGTCGAGGGCCCAGCCGTAAACCCGCATCAGGTAGCGCGGATCGACGATGTCGCCGCCGCCGCCCGACGGGCTCCCCGTCACAGTCCGGAAGCAGTTCCCGAACCACGTCGCGTTCAGGAGCGGGTACTCCACCTCGCCGAACGGCGGAAGGGACGGAGCGTTGCTGAAGACCTGGAATTGCCGCGTGGCGATGAGGCCCGTCTGGCCCTGGTCGTCCACGGCCTTGACGGCGACGTAGTGCACGCCATTCGGAAGCCGGGTCGAGTCGACGTTCAGGATGAAGCCCGAGCGTGACGGCGTCGAACGTGTCGGGGAAGGCCGCCGCGACGTCCGCACGAACGACGCCGGTCACCGCCTGGCGCTCGACGAGGCCGTCGATGTAAATGTCGACGTGGTTCACGCGCGTGTCGTCGAGGGCCCAGCCCCACACTTCGAGAATGCCGTTCGCGTTGACCGTGACCCCTGCGGCAGCGGGTAGTCCAGCCCGCCGAACGGGGGCTGATTGACCGAGTTGTCGATCGTGATCGTCCGGGGCGCGAGGAAGAAGCAACAGCCCGGCGTGTCGGTGACGCGGATGTAGACCGTGTGGACGCCGTTCGGGTAGTTGGAGGCGCGGAAGGACGCCTCGAACCCGGGCTGGTCGCCGGCGGTGCCGAGGTAGGCCGGGAACTGCTGCATGACGTCCGGTCTCGGGCGATCTGCATCTTGATGCCGCCCACTCCCGTCACGAGGTTCGACGGGTCGGTGCCGTCTACGTAGACATCGATACTGGACAGCTGGTTGCCGTCCAGGGCGAAGCCGCGGATCAGGACGTACCCCGAGACGGTCGATCCGTCGACGGGAAGCTCGATGGCGCCGAGCGTCTGGCTGGGGCACGAGGCCGACGGGCATTGCGCGGCGAGCGGGTGACCGAGCAGCCAGCGCGACGGCGGCCGCGACGACGGAGATGACCAGAGCCTTCCGCTTCATCATCTGTTGCCTCCGGAGAGTCGAAGAATCCCGGGCCCCTGGGTCCACGAAGAAGAAAAGGCAGAGTTGAGCGAACGTAGTCTATCGCCGGCCCGGAAGGGCTGTCAAATGAGGTCTTTAGGATTGGACCTCGGAAAGCCCGGCTCAGGAGAGCCCGTCGACGGCCGAAAGCGCGCGGACGTGCTCGACCGCGGAGGCGCCGAGCGAAGCGTCGTCGTATCCCCCCTCGAGGAACGACACGACCCTCCCGCCGGCGAAGACATTCGCCACGTCCTCGAGCGCGCGCGTCATCCAGCCGAAGCCTTCGGTGGAGACGCGCATGCCGCCGATCGGATCGTCCTGATGGGCGTCGAAGCCGGCGCTGACGAGGACGAACTCCGGACGGAACCGCTCCGAGAGGCGCTCGAGTGCCGCGACGAAGCCCCCCGCGTACGCCGCGTCACCGGTCCCGGCCGGGAGCGGGACGTTCGCCGTCGTCCCCCGGCCGCGCCCGCCGCCCGCCTCGTCCGCCGAGCCCGTTCCCGGGAAGAACGGAAACCGGTGGACCGAGACGTAGGCGACCCGGGGGTCCTCCCAGAAGAGGTGCTGCGTCCCGTTCCCGTGGTGGACGTCGAAGTCGGCGATCAGGACGCGATCCAGGCCGTGGGTCGCGATCAGGTCGCGCGCCGCGACGGCGATCGTGTTGAAGAAGCAGAAGCCCATCGCCTCGCTCGCGAGCGCATGGTGCCCGGGAGGCCGCGCCGCGACGAAGACGGCCCGCGACGTCCGCGCGAGGACGGCGTCCACGCCGGCGAGGGCGAGCGACACCGCCCGGACGGACGCGGCGAACGAGAGGGGCGAGATCGGGTTGTCGGGCGAGTCGAAGAGCAGAAACGCCGCCTCGCTCGCGGGCGGCGCGAGCGAGCAGGCCTCGGCCAGCCGCCGCACGTACGGAGGCGGGTGGACCCGCTCGATCGCCGCGAGCGTCCGAGCGGGAGGCGACGGGCACTCGACGCGGAACCCCTCGTGGCGGAGCGTGTCGACGCACGACGCCACGCGGCGCGGGTTCTCCGGGTGGTGCGGGCCGGTGTCGTGCTTCAGGACCTCCGGGTCGAAGTAGACGGGAACGCCGCGCACCGCTCCCAAGCGTAACGCAGGCGGCCGCTGGGCTACCATCGCGGCGTGTCCACGCGCAAACGCGCCGTCCGGTTCGCGGTCTCGATCGGCCTCGCGGTCGTCCTCCTCGCCCTCTTCCTCCGGAACCTCGACTTCGCGCGCCGTCGCCGCCGCGCTCCGGAACGCGCACCCCGGCTGGCTGCGTCGCGGCCGTCGTGGCGGGGCTGATCGGAACGCCGCCCATCCGCGCCTGCGCTGGGGGCGCCTCCTGAAGGGCTACCCGGCGAGCGCCTTCAACCTGAACTCGGCGACGGCGATCGGCTTCGCCGCCTCGACGCTCCTCCCGGCCCGCGCCGGAGAGGTGGTCCGGCCCGTCGCGCTCTCCCGCTCGGCGTCCCTTCCGCTCGCGCCCTGCCTCGTCTCGATCGCCCTCGAGCGGCTCATCGACCTCCTCACGACGATCGCGCTCTTCGTCGTCTTCGCGCTCGGCTGGGCGCCGCCGGCCCTGACGGGCGACGAGGCGAGCCGCTTCGCCCTGCTCCGCCGCTCGGCGTTCCTCCTCGGCGCCGGGACGGTCGTCGGCGTCGCGCTGCTGACGGTCTTCGCGGCGCGCCCCGACCTCGCGCGCCGGCTCGCCGCTCCCCTGCTCCGGCTCTTCCCCGACAGGATCTCGGCGCGGCTCGCGTCGGTCCTCGACTCGCTTCTCTCGGGCCTGGCGGCGCTCCGGACGGCGCGCGACGCCGGCGTCGTGGCGGCGCTCTCGGCGCTCCTCTGGCTCGTCATCTGCTTCCAGATCTGGGCGACGCTGAAGGCCTTTCACCTCGACTTCGCCTACCCCGTCTCGTTCTTCGTCCTGACCTGGGCCGTCCTCGGCCTCGCGATCCCGACGCCGGGCGGCGTCGGGGGCTACCACACCGCCGTCGCTTACGCGCTCGCCGGCTTCTACGCCGTCCCGAAGGACACGGCGGCCGCCTTCGCGCTCGCGTCCCACGCCATCTCCTTCGTCCCGATCACCCTCCTCGGGCTCGGCTTCCTCGTGGCCGGCGGCTTCTCCCTGAAGAACCTCGCGGACGAGCGCTCCCCCGGCGTTTCCTGACGGAGGCGTCAGAAAAATTCTCCCCTCCGGATGCCGCTGAGGCATCCTCATCATTGTCTCGGGGGGGGTCCTCAGTTCATCCTGTCCGGAATAGGAATCGCTGCCGCCCGGCGACACGGACGGAAAAAGCTCTTCCTGAAGGAGAACGTGCATGGCAACCCTCACAGAAAAGGCCTCACCGACAGCCGTGCCGGGCACCGCGAAAGCCGGGAACCTGAAGCAGGTGCTGTTCAAGAAGATCCAGGAGCAGCGCCCACGGACGCAGCGGCTCATGAAGGAGTTCGGCGACGTCAAGGTGGGCGATGTGACGATGGCACAGACCATCGGCGGCGCCCGAGGCGTCCGCTGCCTCGTCACCGACATCTCCTACCTCGACCCGATCGAGGGGATCCGGTTCCGCGGCAAGACGATTCCCGAGACGCTCGCGGCCCTTCCGAAGCCCCCCGGCTGCGCCTACCCGTACGTCGAAGCCCACTGGTACTTCCTCCTGACGGGCGACGTCCCGACGATGGAACAGACGCTCGCCGTCGTCGAGGACTTCAAGACGCGCCGGGCGGTCCCGCAGTACGTCTTCGACATGCTGCGCACGATTCCCGCGCGATACGCACCCGATGACGATGTTTTCGCTCGCCATCCTCGCGATGCAGCGCGAGTCGGTCTTCTCGAAGCGGTACAGCGAGGGGATGAAGAAGGACGAGTACTGGGACCCGACCTACGAGGACGCCACGAACATCCTCGCGAAGCTCCCTTCCATCGCGGCCTACATCTACCGGATGAAGTTCAAGGCCGACACGCACATCCCGGGGCGGGACGACCTCGACTTCGGCGGCAACTTCGCGCAGGAGATGGGGTTCCCGAAGCCCTATGACGACGTCTCCCGGATGTACTTCATCCTCCACTCCGACCACGAGTCGGGAAACGTCTCGGCGCACACGACGCACCTCGTCTCCTCGGCGCTGTCGGACGACTACTACTCGCTCTCGGCCGGGCTCGACGGCCTCGCCGGGCCGCTCCACGGCCTCGCGAACCAGGAAGTGCTCCGCTGGATGATGAACTTCCAGAAGAAGCTGGGCGGCGCCGAGCCGACTCCGGAGCTCGTCGAGAAGGCGCTCTGGGAGACGCTGAACGCCGGCCAGGTCATCCCGGGCTACGGCCACGCCGTCCTGCGCAAGACCGACCCGCGCTACGTCGCGCAGCGGGAGTTCTGCGCCAAGAACCTCCCCGACTACCCGCTCTTCAAGCTGATCGACATGATCTACAAGGTCGCCCCGGACGTCCTGACCAAGCACGGGAAGACGAAGAACCCGTGGCCGAACGTCGACGCGCAGTCGGGCGTCATCCAGTGGTACTACGGCCTCACCGAGTGGGACTTCTACACGGTCCTCTTCGGCGTCGGCCGCGCGCTCGGCGTCCTGGCCAACATCACCTGGGACCGCGCGCTCGGCTACGCGATCGAGCGCCCCAAGTCGGTCACGACGAAGATGCTCGAGGACGTCGCCGCGAAGGCGATCTCCGCGGACGACCTCGGAAACGACTGAGCCTTCACCTCTCCGGTTCCTGCGAGCGCCCGGGGGCAACCCGGGCGCTTTTTTCTTTGCTTCTCGCTGAGCGACAAGGTTCTAGTTTGCAACGTTTACACCATGATCTTAGTCTCTTTAACTAAGATGATGATTTGAGTATTGAAACTGATTTTCCCATAATGGCGTATCTGAGGTGGTATGTCAGAAACGCTGAGTCTTCCCGTCCTCCCGCTCCGTAACGCGGTCCTCTTCCCGGGCGTCAGCTTTCCGATCTCCGCCGGGCGCGCCGGAACGCTGCGCGCCATCGACGAGGCGATGAAGCAACCGGAGCAGCTCGTCTTCGCCGTCGCCCAGCGGGAGGACGTCGAGAAGGTCGTCCCCGAGGGGCTCTACACGATCGGGACGATCGCCTCGATCGCCCAGCTGCAGCGGGGGCTCGGCGGCGCCCGCCTCCTCCTGCAGGGGAGGAAGCGCGGCATCGCGATGCGGCTCACCGAGCGGAACGGCTCGATGGAGGCCGTCGTGGTCGAGGCCGCCGAGATGGAGCCGCTCGAGCCCGAAGCGCCGGTCTTCGTCGCCCTCCACAAGGAGGTGCGCGAGCGGTCGGCCGAGCTGGGGCGGAAGCTCGGCCTGCCCGACGAGGCCGTGGACCAGATCCTCGAGGAGGTGGCCGAGCCGGGCCGCCTCGCCGACCTCGTGGCCGGCTACATCGACATCCCGCCCGCCGACCGGCAGCACCTTCTCGAGACGCTCTCGGTCGAGGAGCGCCTCCGGCGCGTCCTCGTCCACGTCCAGCGCCAGATCAGCGTCCTCTCCGTCCAGGAGGACATCAAGTCGAAGGTGCAGGCCGAGATCGGCGACCGGCAGCGGGAGATGCTCCTCCGCGAGCAGATGAAGGCGATCCAGAAGGAGCTCGGCGAGGGCGAGGGGAAGGACGCCGAGGACCTGAAGGAGTTGAAGGCGAAGCTGGACGCCCTCCCGCTCCCCGAGGAGGCGCGGAAGGAGGTCGAGCGCGAGTGGGGGCGCCTCTCGCGCCTCGGCCGCGAGTCGATGGAGTCGCAGGTCGTCCGGACCTACCTCGAGACGATCGCCGAGCTCCCCTGGGGAGCCCGGAGCGAGGACCATCTCGACGTGACGGAGGCCGCGCGGATCCTCGACGAGGACCACTACGCCCTCAAGGACGTGAAGGACCGGATCCTCGAGTTCCTCGCGGTCCGGCAGATGCTCGCGAAGGCCTCCCCGGACGGGAAGACCGCCGGCAAGGGGAAGATCCTCCTCTTCGTCGGTCCGCCCGGCGTCGGGAAGACCTCGATCGCGAAGTCGATCGCGCGCGCGATGGGGCGGAAGTACGTCCGCGTCTCCCTCGGCGGCGCCCGCGACGAGGCCGACATCCGCGGCCACCGGCGGACGTACGTCGGCGCGATGCCGGGGCGGATCCTGCAGGGAATGCGCCAGGCGGGGACGAAGAACCCGGTCTTCCTCCTCGACGAGGTCGACAAGCTGGGCGTCTCCTTCCAGGGCGATCCGGCGGCGGCGCTCCTCGAGGTCCTCGACCCGGCGCAGAACGACACGTTCACGGATCACTACCTCGGCGTGCCGTTCGACCTCTCCGAGGTCCTCTTCATCGCCACGGCGAACCTCCTCCAGGGGATCCCGGCGCCGCTCCTCGACCGCCTGGAGACGGTCGAGTTCTCGGGCTACACCGAGAAGGAGAAGCTCGGGATCGCGCGGACGTACCTCGTCCCGCGGCAGCTCCTCGAAAACGGCCTCTCGGCGGAGCAGCTCGACATCGCCGACGGCGCCGTCGCCGCCGTCGTGACCAGCTACACGCGGGAGTCCGGCGTGAGGCAGCTCGAGCGCGAGCTCGGGCGCCTTTCCCGGAAGGTGGCCCGGAAGATCGCGGCCGGCGAGACAGAGCGGATGACGCTGGACGCGGAGGACGTCCCTCCCCTGCTCGGCCGGCCGAAGGTCCACCCGGAGAAGGCCGAGAAGGAGGACCGCGTCGGCATCTCGACCGGCATGTACTACACGCCGGCCGGCGGCGACATCATGTTCGTCGAGGCGACCCTGATGAAGGGGAAGGGCGAGGTCCTCCTGACCGGCCAGCTGGGCGACGTAATGAAGGAGTCGGCGCGGGCGGCCTGGAGCTTCGCCCGGTCGCACGGGGCCGGGCTCGGCATCCTGGACGACACGCTCGACCGCGACCTTCACGTCCACGTCCCCGCGGGGGCGATCCCGAAGGACGGTCCGTCGGCCGGCATCGCGATGGCGACGGCGATCGTCTCCGCGCTCTCGAAGCGGCCGGCGCGCCACGACATCGCCATGACCGGCGAGATCACGATCTCCGGCCGGGTCCTCCCGATCGGGGGACTCAAGGAGAAGGTCCTCGGCGCCGTCCGCGCGGGAATCACGACGTTCGTCCTGCCGAAGGCGAACGAACCCGACCTCGACGACCTTCCGGCGGACGTCCGCGGGGCCGTGCAGGTCCACGTCGTCGAGACGCTCGAGCAGGCGCTCGCCCTGACGCTGCGCGGCGCCTCGCTCCGGGACGGGCGGCTCCGGCTGCCGGCCGGAAGCTCCGGCGAGACGGCTGGTGACGTGAGCCACTGACGGCGCGCCGGAATTCCTTATGATCCGGGAGCCATGTCGTCCTACCGGTTCCCGAGGAAGAGGGGGCGCTTCCTGATCGAGTTCCCGGACGTCGACGGGATGCGGTCGACCGCCTTCACGCGAGACGTCTCGCTGTCGGGCTTCTTCGTCGCGTGCGACCGGAGCCCGAAGATCGGGAGCCCCCTCGTCGTGAAGCTCCACGGCCCGCGCGGCAAGGTCCTCGAGCTCGCGGGGACCGTCGTCCGCACCGGCCGCTCGTCGGCGGCGCTCCACACCTCCGTCGCCACCGGGTTCGCCTTCGCGATCCAGGGCCTCAACGACGAGTGGATGCGGCTCGTCGACTCCCTCTCCAGCTGATCGGGAGCCCGTCCGGGAGACCGTTCAGTACGCCGCCGACATCGCGCCGATCTCGCCCTTCAGGTCCTCGACGAGCCTCGGCGGCGAGAGCGCCACGGCGTTCTTCCCGAAGGAGAGGACGAAGCGGCGGGCCTCCCAGAGGGATCCGGCGGGGAGCTCCAGCTCCACCTCTCCGCCGGCGACGGTCTTCAGCTTCTGGCCCGGGTGCCAGCGGACCTCGGCCGCCCAGGCGGCGGCCTCCCGCCCGATCCGGACCCGGAACCGGAACGGCGCGTCGCCGACGTAGATGCCGATCGAATCGCCGAAGTGCCTTGCCGGGTCGAACTCCTTCGGAACGGCGAAGCGCTCGCGCGTGTTCGCGGCCTCGCGGATCCGGGCGAGGTAGAACGTCTTCACCTGGAAGTCGTCGGGATCGCGGGCGGCGAGGAGCCAGTCGACGCCCGGCGAGGACGAGGCTGTACGGCTCGACGCGCCGGCGCCTCTCGGGCTCGGTCAGCTTGCGGTACGAGATCTCCAGCGCCGTCTTCTCGCGGAGGGCCGTCGCGACCGCCTCCCAGACGCGAGGGTCGACCGTCCGGAGCGGCTGCGGGTGGACCCAGAGCCTCTCGACGATCGAGGAGGGGCGGACGCGGATCTCCGGCGGCATGAACTCCGAGAGCCGCTCGTAGACGGCGCGGAGGTCCGCCGCCGCCGGCGTCCCCTCGTAGATCTGAAAGACCTTCATCGCGACCCCGATCGCGAAGAGGTCCTTCCCTTCCACCGGGAGCCACGGCAGCCGGTAGGAGAGGTCGGTGTAGACGAACGACTGCTTCCGGCGGTCGAACGCCACCGGGGCGTCGAACTCGTTCCTGAGATGGTCGACGAACCGCTGCACCGTCTTCGTCGAGGTCTCCCACTTCGCGGCGAGCGAGGCGCACGTGACGCGCCGGCGGCGCCGCATGAGATCGTCGAACTCCAGCAGGCGCCGGAAGAACGGGCGGTCCTTGAAGGCCATTTGCGGAAAGTCTAGGGGGGGCCGGCCTGCTTCCGAACGTGCAGATGCATCAGGCCGACTCTCGTATCCTCCGCGCGTGGACGAGATTCCCGGATACGAGCGAGATCCCTACCGGACGGCCCTCGACGCGGAGATCCTGGGGACGGGCGAGGAGGGAGGCCGGCCGTACGCGGTCCTCTCCGACACGATCCTCTATCCCGAAGGGGGCGGCCAGCCGGCTGACCGCGGCACCCTGAACGGCGTCGAAGTCCTCGACGTCCAGAGGCGTCGGGGGGAGATCCGACACGCCCTCGCCGCGCCCGTCCCGCGCGGACCCGCCTCGATCCGCCTCGACTGGACGCGGCGGTTCGACCACATGCAGCAGCACACCGGCCAGCACCTCCTGACCGCGGTGGCGCAGGACCGGTTCGCCTGGGAGACGACGGCGTTCCACCTCGGCGGGAAGGTTTGCGACGTCGAGCTCTCGGCCCCGAGGCTCGGGCCGAAGGAGCTCGCGGCGCTCGAGGAGGCCGTCGCGGCCGAGATCCGGGCCGCGAGGCCGGTCCGGTTCCGGCGCGTCTCTCCGGCGGAGTTCGGCGCTCTGAACATCCGGACGAGAGGCCTTCCCGAAGGGCACGAAGGGGCGATCCGGCTCGTCGAGATCGAGGGCCTCGACCTGAACACCTGCGGCGGGACGCACGTCGCGTCGACCGCCGAGATCGAGGTCGTGAAGCTCCTCGGAACCGAGCCGCTCCGGGGTGGGACGCGCGTCTTCTTCGTCTGCGGGGGACGGGCCCGCGCGCGCCTCGGCGCGCACGAGGAGAGAAGCGCCGCGCTCCGGAAGGCGCTCGGCGCCTCGGACGAGGGGCTCGTCGGAGCCGTGGAGGAGAAGCTCGAGAAGCTGAGGCAGGCCGAGAGAGATTTTCGCAGGCGAGACGAGGCAGACGCCCGTGAGAGGGCCGGCGCACTCTCCCGGGAAGCAGGGCCGGTCGTGTCGGCGCAGTTCACCGACAGGCCCGCCGCCTATCTCCATTCGCTGTCGAAGGAGTTCCTCTCGGCGGCGCCCTCGAAATCGGGGCTGTTCGCGACGACGAGCGGCGGCCAGGTCTTCTTCGTGATCGCCGCCGGCGCCGACGCGACGCTGGACGTGGCCTCAGCCGGGCAGGAAGTCGCCGCGCTCCTCGGCGGCAAGGGGGGCGGCTCCGGGCGGCTCTTCCAGGGGAAGGCCGCGTCACTCGCCTCGTTCGACGCCGCCCTCGCCCGCCTCCGGGAAGCTGGCCGGCTGAATGCTGCCGGTGAAGGCCCGAAGGGGCTTGTGGCTCAATCGTTTCCCCCCCGAACTGCGATCCGAAAACTGCTAGGCTTCGGCCGTGAGGTGCCCGTACTGCGCGGCGGCAGACGACCGCGTCGTGGACTCCCGGGAGAGCCGGGAAGGGGCGGTCACGAGGCGCCGCCGCGAGTGCAACGCCTGCGGGCGCCGCTTCACCTCGTACGAGACGGTCGAGGAGATCCCGGTCCTCGTCGTCAAGCGGGACGGCCGGCGCGAGCCGTTCGACCGGAACAAGCTTCTGCGCGGCCTGATGAAGGCCTGCGAGAAGCGGCCCGTCGAGACGCGCGCCCTCGAGCAGATCTGCGAGGAGATCGAGTCGGCGCTCCACGGCCGCGAGCCGCGGGAAATGTCGACCGAGGAGATGGGAACGCGCGTCATGGAGCGGCTGAAGGACCTCGACCAGGTGGCCTACGTGAGGTTCGCCTCCGTCTACCGCCGGTTCGAGGATCTCGGCGACTTCGTGGACGAGCTGAAGACTCTCCTGGGGCGCCGCCCGGGGTCCCGGAGGAAGTGAGGAGCCGATGACGCCACGCCGCCCCAGCTACCCGGCCGCCTTCGTCGTCGACGGAAAGGTCTCGATCCCGACCCCGAACGAGCCCGACTTCACGCCGCCCCCCGTGGACGTCGTCGAGGACGCGGACGGCTGGCGCCTCGTCTTCGAGGTGCCGGGCGCTTCGCCCGACACCGTCACCGTCGAGGTGAAGGAGCGCGTCGTCGTCCTCCGCGGCACCCGGCTCGCGACGGAGCGCGGATCGGGTCGCTTCCTGAGGCTCGAGCGGGCGACCGGGCCCTTCGAGCGGGCGCTCGAGCTCCCGGAGGACGCCGACGCCGAGCGGGCCCGCGCCTCCTTCCAGGACGGCCTCCTCATCCTCTTCGTCCCGAAGCGCGCGTCGGCGAGGGGACGCAACATCCCGATCCGCCGGGGCGCACCGGAGAAACCGTGAGCGCGAAGGAGCCGACCCCGCCTTCCTCGGGCGAGACCCTGACGATCCCCGACATCCTGCCCGTCCTGCCGCTGAAGGACGTGGTCCTCTTCCCCTACGTCATCCAGCCGCTCTCGATCTCGCGGGACAAGTCGATCGCCGCGGTCGACGCCGCGCTCGCCGAGCAGCGGATCCTCCTCCTCGTCGCCCAGAGGGACTCCTCGGTTGAGGAGCCCGGCCCGAACGACCTCTTCCCGGTCGGGACGGCGGCCGCCGTGATGCGGATGCTCAAGCTCCCCGACGGCCGGATCCGGCTCCTCGTGCAGGGCCTGTCGCGGGTGAGGATCGACTCCTTCGTCGCCGAGGCGCCGTCGCTGCGCGCCAAGGCGACCCGGATCCCGGAGCCCGAGGGGGCGCAGGCGGCGAGCGAGGAGACCGAGGCGCTCGTCCGGAGCGTCAAGGAGGCGATGGAGAAGACCGTCTCCCTCGGCAAGCAGATCTCGCCCGACGTGATGGTCGTCGCGGCCGGCCTCGAGGAGCCCGCGCGCCTCGCCGACCTCGCGGCTTCGAACCTGGAGCTGAAGGTCGAGGAGGCGCAGAAGGTCCTGGAGACCGTCCCCGCCGTCGAGCGCCTCAAGATCGTCCTCGACGTCCTCCGCCGCGAGATCCGCGTCCTGACGGTCCAGCAGGAGATCACGGGCGCGGCCCGCGGCGAGATCGACAAGAGCCAGCGCGAGTACTTCCTCCGCCAGCAGCTCAAGGCGATCCAGCAGGAGCTGGGCGAGTCCGACGACCTCGCCGAGGAGATCGCGGCGTACCGGAAGGCCGTGACCGACAAGAAGGTCCCGGAGGAGGCGGCGCAGGAGATCGAGAAGCAGGTGAAGCGGCTGGAGCGCGGGAGCCCCGACTCCGCCGAGGGCGGGATGATCCGGAGCTGGCTCGACTGGATCACCGGCCTTCCCTGGGCGACGTTTTCCACCGACAACCTCGACCTCGTCCGGGCCCGGAAGATCCTGGACGAGGACCACTACGACCTCTCGAAGGTGAAGGACCGGATCATCGAGTTCCTCGCGGTCCGGAAGCTCGCACCCGACTCGAAGGGGCCGATCCTCTGCTTCGTCGGGCCGCCCGGCGTCGGGAAGACGTCGCTCGGCCGCTCGATCGCCCGCGCGCTCGACCGGAAGTTCGCGCGGCTCTCGCTCGGCGGCGTCCGGGACGAGGCCGAGATCCGCGGGCACCGGCGGACCTACGTCGGCGCGCTCCCCGGCCGGATCATCCAGTCCCTCTCCCAGTCCGGGACCTCGAACCCCGTCTTCATGCTCGACGAGGTCGACAAGCTCGGCGCCGACTTCCGCGGCGACCCGTCCTCGGCCCTCCTCGAGGTCCTCGACCCGGAACAGAACAAGGCGTTCCGAGACCACTACCTCGGCGTCAACTACGACCTCTCGAAGGTCCTCTTCATCACGACCGCGAACATCCTCGACACGATCCAGCCCGCGTTCCTCGACCGGATGGAGGTCCTGCGCCTCTCCGGCTACACGCTCGAGGAGAAGCTCCACATCGCGCGCCGGCACCTGATCCCGAAGGAGCGGATCGAGAACGGCCTCCCGGCGGAGGGAATCGACTTCACCGACCCGGCGCTCCGGACGATCGTCGAGGAGTACACGCGGGAAGCGGGGCTCCGCAACTTCGAGCGGGAGATCGCCGGCTGCTGCCGCAAGGTGGCGGTCCGGTTCGCGGGGGGCGAGAAGAGGAAGGTCAACGTCACGCCGCCGCTCGTGAGGGAATTCCTCGGCCTTCCGAAGTTCCGGACCGACGAGGCGCTCCGGTCCGACCAGGTCGGCGCCGCGATGGGTCTCGCCTGGACCGCCGTCGGCGGCGACATCCTCGTCGTCGAGGCCCGAGCGGTGCGCGGCAAGGGGGCGCTGCAGCTGACGGGACAGCTCGGCGACGTGATGAAGGAGTCGGCGCAGGCCGCGCTGACGTTCGCGCGTTCCCGCGCCGAGCGGCTCGGACTCGCCGAGAACTACTTCGAGACGCACGACGTCCACGTTCACGTCCCGGAGGGCGCGATCCCGAAGGACGGCCCGTCGGCCGGCATCACGATGGCGACCGCGATGATCTCGGCCTTCTCCGGCCGCCCCGTCCGGCGCGACCTCGCGATGACCGGCGAGATCACGCTCCGCGGAGAGGTCCTCCCGATCGGCGGCGTCAAGGAAAAGGTCCTCGCGGCGCGCCGCGCCGGGTTGAAGCGGGTCCTGATGCCGTTCGAGAACGAGCGCGACCTCGAGGAGATCCCCGCCGAGCTTCAGAAGGACCTGAAGTTCACGTTCGTCCGGACGGTCGACGACGTGCTCGCGGCGGCGCTGGCCCCCCCCGCCGCGATCGGGAAGGGAAGCACCCGAAAGAAGGGGCCAAACGGCCGCAAGAGGAAGGCCGCGTGAGCCCGCTTCCCGGCCGAGGACGTCATCGTCCGGCGCTTTCGCGACCTCTTCGCCACGCGCCGGCGGGACGTCCTTCTCGGGATCGGCGACGACGCGGCCGTGGTGGCGCCCGGCGGCCCGCTCGTCGCCTCGACCGACGTCCTCGTCGAGGACCAGGATTTCCGGAAGGACGCCGACCCGCGGCGGCTCGGGCGCAAGACCGTCAGCGTCAACCTCTCCGACCTCGCCGCCATGGGCGCGGTCCCGCTCTATGCGCTCTTCGTCCTCGGCCTGCCCCAGGAGCACCGACCCTGCCTGGCTCGACGCGTTCGCCGAGGGGGTCCGCGAGGCCGCGCAGGAGCACGGCGTCGCGGTCGTCGGGGGCGACCTCTCGGCCTCCCCCGTCCGTTTCGCCGGGATCACGGCGCTCGGCCGCGCGCCCCTGAGCGGGGCGTCCTGACGCGCGACGGCGCGCGGGCCGGGGAGACGCTCTTCGTCTCCGGAACGCTCGGCTCCGCGGCCGGGGGGTTCCTCCTCCTGGAGGCCGGCTACCGGCTGGACGCCGCCAAGCGGGTGAAGGTCGCCGGGCCGGAAACGCCTCACGCCGTCCCGCGCCTCCGAGGCGGCGCGGCTGATCCGCCACCAGGTCGACCCGCGCCCGATGCTGGAGCTGGGGCGCGCGCTCGCCGGGGAGGGAATCGCCTCGGCCGCGATCGACCTTTCCGACGGCCTCTCGCGCGACCTCCACCGCCTCTGCCGGGCCTCCGGCGTCTCGGCCACGGTCGACCCCGCGCTCCTCCCGGTCGACTCCGCTCTCGCCGAGATCGGGACGCTCGTCCCCCTCGATCCGCTTCGGCTCGCCCTCTTCGGGGGAGAGGACTACGGCCTTCTCTTCAGCGTTCCCCGGCGGAAGCTCGCCCACGCCGAGCGGCTCTCCGGGCGCTTCGCCATCCGCCGGATCGGGACCCTCGACGCGGCGCACGACCCGGGGACGGCCTGGCTGGCCGGCCCCGTCCGGGCCCCGCCGGCTCGCGGACGCGGGCTGGGACCACTTTGGCCGATAAGCGGGGCTTCAAGGCCCGCTTCATGGAGATGCTCGGGCGGAACGATCCGCCGGAGCTGGTCGCCGCCTCGTTCGCGCTGGGCGTCACGATCTCGTTCACGCCCCTCATCGGGCTTCACTGGGTCATCGCGCTCCTCCTGGCGTTCGTCCTGAAGCTCAACAAGGTCGACGTCCTCCTCGGCACGCTGGTCGTCAACCCGCTCACGATCGGCCCCATCTCCGCCGTCGCGCTCCCGCTCGGGAGGTTCGTCCTCCGCGCCGAGCGCGTGGCGGTCGCGCACCTGCCGTGGAAGGAGTTCTTCTCCCCGTCGTTCTGGTCCGCCGCCGGCCCGCGGATGCGCGCGGTCGGGCTCCAGTGGGGCGTCGGGATGCTCCTCCTCGCGCTCGTCGCCGGGGCGCTGACCTACGTCTTCCTCGTCAAGGTGATCCGGAGCCACCGCGCCCGCCTCGCCGCGGACGCCGCCGTCCCCCCGGGGGCGATGCCGCCCCCCGGCTCCGCGGACGACCCGGACGACCCCGCCGCGAGCTGACAGGTCCGCCCGCAGGGGCCCGCGGCGGCCGCTTCGGCGAAGGCGCCGGCGCCCCCTCGGGTCGAGCGCGCGTGCCACGCGACGAGGGCAGCAAGCGCGGCGTCTTTCTGGTCTTTCCCCCAGGGAGAGCCCACGGGCTTGCCGATCGTCGTCATTCTTTCTTCGAGGTCGCTCACGGGAATCCCGAGGGCCCTCGACGCATGCGTCATCAGCTGCTTCTCCGGAATCGCAACCAGCCGCAGTTCGCACGCCCGGGCGCTGCGGACCAGCGCCTCCCGGAACAGGGCGCCCTCGGCCTTGTGCATCCGAAAGTGGACGGCGAGGATCTCCTCGACGCTCCAATCGGGCATGGGACTGCCGACGAGCACCCCGCAGGCGGCCACATCGTGACCTCGCTCCCGCGCTCGCCTTACCGCCGCTCGCATCTCGCGCAAGGCGATCCGGTACGCTGCTCCGACGCCCCGCTCCACGACATCCCGCGCCGGCTCCGGCTTCAGCTCCTCTGCGGCGTGATAGGGCTGCTTGGCCCACTCCTCCGCGACGAGCTCGACACGGCGCCGATCGACGACGACGACGTCGCGGTCACGATGGCCGACCACGACGAGCGCTGCCCACCCTGAATGAGCTTTCATCCCGAAGGCGACGTTCATGACTCGAGCCTCAGGCTCCGCCCGGCGCGGAAGGCGACACGTCAGGCACCGGCCCCGGCGATCTCGTCGAAATAGACGAGGAAGTCGAGCGCACGGGGCGTGGACGCCCAGCTCGCGGAACATCGTGGTGAGCTGGCCGCGATGGTAGCGTGGCGTGGTTGACGACGTGCTGGAGCATGTGCTGGAGGGAGTAGGTCCAGGGGTGCCGGGGGGTTCTGGTAGGAGACCCGCCGGGCGAGGTCGGCGTCGGTCAGGCCTCGAGGAAGGTGCGCTGCTCGGCCTCGAACGCGGACCAGAGCCGCGTGAGCGGCCCGAAGCCGGCGACACCTCTCGGATCGGACGTCCCGCGGCGAGGGGTCCAGCGCCCGAGCCAGATCCACTCGGACCAGAGGATGTGGACGAGCGTCCCGTGGACGGAGCCGTAGCTGGCCGCCGACGCCCTCGTCCGCTGCTCCTCCGTCAATCGGGAGGCGATGCCGAGGACCTGCGCGTTGGCCCACCGGTCGTAGTCGAACAGCTCCCTTACGTCGCTTGCCTTCATGCCCGACTCCTCCAGGTGCCCCCCCGAAGATATCGCGCACAGCGGCGGGCGCAAGCGCGGCCGCTGGATCGCGTGGCTGGACGGCGCGAGGGACAGCTTCTCGTTGCGCGTTACATGCCCTCGCGATCCGTCTCGAGTGGATAGAAGGTGCCGTGTATGGCGAAGAACATCACCGCATTGAATCGATCCCAGGGCGAAGGCACCAGATCGGGGCGCCATGCAGACCACACTCTGATCGCTTCGCGAGCCTGCTCCACACTCAGGACTTCAAGAAGGGTGGGATCGACGGGACACGTGGAACCGCCGCCCTCACCTCGTGCGCAGACCCGCGCCCGACTGTCTCGCCCCGAGTTGGCGCCATTCTCCGCGTAGATGGCCAGCGGGTGAGATCGGTCGCCATCCTCGAACTCATCCAGGCGCTGAATCAGCTCGAGGAGCGTGCCCGTGTTCTTCATCGTGTGCCGTCCAACGATACCGTTTCAATGAAGACGAAAAAAGGGCTGTCCTCGCCAGCGTGGTCCCGATGGAATCGGGCCACAACAGACTGACGGGGTCAACCTCCGAGGAGGTGCCCCACGTAAGGGAGGACAGCCCGATGAAATCTTATGTGGGAATGGACGTGCACAGCAAGTCGAGCGTGTTCGTGATTCAGAACGAGCGGGGAGAGGAGATGGGGCGGGGCGAGGTGCCGACCTCTGGGGAGGGGTTTTCCTCGTTGCAGCTGCGTTTCCGGCTTCTCGGGTCGACGGCGGTGGCGCTGGAGTCGGGGACGATGGCCTTCTTTGCAGCGCGAAAGCTCAGCGAGCTGGGGCTGTCACCCGTCGTTGTGGACGCGCGGGAAGTCCGGATGAAGGCTCACCGGCCTCGGCAGAAGAGCGACACGCGCGATGCCGTGGAGCTCTGCGAAGGCCTGCGCCGTGGCCTCTACCGGGCCATCGTCCACGTGCCGCCCGAGAGGATCGAGCACCTGCGGAACACCCTGTCACGTCGCCGGCACTTCGTGCGGCTCGGGACGGCCGAGATCAACGCGGCCAAGAAGATGCTCCGGGGCGCCGGGCTCTACGAGCTGAGTCGTCAGCACCTGGGGACCCGTCGTGCCTGGGAGCGTCTGCTGAAGGCCCTGACCAGCCACCCGCAGGTACGGTGTTTCGTCGAGCTTCACCATCGGGCTTGGCAGGGCGCGATGGAGCAGAGAGCTGCGTGCGAGAAGAGCCTCGAAGAACAGCAGGCCCACTTCCGCGAAGAACTCGAGAGGCTCAAGACCGTGCCGGGCGTGGGAGAGATCGTGGCCCTGACGGCGATTGCGGTCTTTTCGGACGCCACACGCTTTCAGAGCGCAAAGCACGCGGCCAGCTACGTGGGCCTAGTCCCGCAGACCTACCAGTCGGGCGAAACGAACCGCCAGGGCCACATCACCCGGACGGGCTCCTCCGAGCTGCGCGCCATGCTCGTGCAGGCGGTGCACACGGCACGCCGGTCGAGCAGTCCCCTCCATCCGTTTCTGAGAGACCTTTCGGTGCGCCTCGGAACGCGGCGGGCCGTGATCGCCGTGGCGCATCGGCTCTGCCGCGTTCTTTACGCGATGCTTCGTGACAAGACGAGCTTCGATGCCTCGAAGCTGAAAGCCCACGAGCCTCGTACGACGGTCCCAGCTGCGCGAATCTATCGACTGAAATCTCGAGCGGCCAAGAGCCGCTGAAGAACGGAGGAAGGGAAAGCACGCCGCGAATCTTGCCGAGAATCGGATGGACGACCCCGCTGCTGAGCGCTGAGCGGAAAAGCTCGGGATACCGTTTGGGGCGCCATCCGCTGAAGTGATACGTGGGGCGCAGACCCCGAATGGACGCGTGGCCGGCAGCTTCGTGCGGCGAGAGAAAGAGATCTTCAGGCGAGGAGCTTGACAGAAATCTTCATGGGCGCGCTCAGCGGCGAGCACAAGCGAGTCCCCTTCAGTAAACGCCGCGCCCTGACTTGCCCCGGGCGTTGGCGTATGCGTCGAGGATGGCGGGGAGAACCGGGATCGTCTCCGCGGCGGAGGCGCCGCCCGCCGGGACGCGCGAGGCGACGTTGAACCGCCCGGAGGAAGTTGCGGCGCCGGCCTCGCCGGTCCGGCGGGGGGCGAGAGGCTCGCATTCGTCTCCCGGCCTCTTCGCCCAGGTATCCCCAGCCGCCGCCGGGGCACGCGGGGCGCTTCGCGATCAGGATCATGAGGTCCTCCTTTGGTTCTTTTCGACTAGCGCCTGCGCGTCAGCGCCGGATGGCGACGACTTCGAGGTACTCGGCGTCGACTTCCGTCGTCTCCGCCGACGGACGCTGGTGCTTCGTCCAGTGCGCGGTGAGGTCGGCCGCGAACGACGCGCGGACGTCCTCGTCGATCGCCTCGAAGGTGCGGACGGTCGGGCCGTAGGACGAGCGGAAGAGCTCGGCCGTGCCGGCCGGCGTGTACGGGTAGCGGAACGTCAGCGTCCGCTCGGCCGTGGTGACGTTCCAGAGACGGGCGTCGAAGCGCTGCCGGATCGTCTCCGGGTCGCCCCAGAGGAGCGGGCTCGGGACTCCGGGCGGCGGCGGGACGCGCGCGACGTGCATCGCCAGCATCCGGCCGACGAACCCGGCGCGCGTCCAGTTCGCGAGGGCGACCTGGCCGCCGGGGCGCGTGACCCGGGCCAGCTCGGACAGCACCCGCTCGGGACGCGCCGCGAACATCAGCCCGAACATCGAGAGCACGACGTCGAATCGCGCGTCGCCGAACGGCAGCTCCTCCACGTTCCCTTCCTCGGACGGCGACCGGGACGTGCTCGAGCCGGGCCCACCCCGCGGTGGCCGCGAGCAGCTCGGGGACGAGGTCGAGGCCGGTCACCTCCGCCCCGGTCCGCGCGGCGGGGATCGCGAGGTTGCCGGAGCCGCACGCCGCGTCCAGCACCTCTTGACCGGGGGTCAGCTTCCGGCGCCCGACGAACGCCTCCGCCTCCTGGCGGAAGCCCGCCGAAATCCGGTCGTAGTCCCCGGCGCTCCAGACGCGGCGCGAGCGCTCGGTGAGGGCGTCGGCCGCCGGCATCGCGCGGCGGAAGCCGGTGAGGCGAAGGCGACGACGTCTCCGCCCGGCGTCCCGCAATCGAGCTCCTGCGGCTTCAGGTGCGCTGTTCCTGGCCCATGAGGTCCTCCTTTTCCCTTGCGGCAGGTTCTCCTGCTCGCGGGGGCAAGGTAGGGCCCCGCCGGGACGGAAGGGAATGACGCGACGTCCGCGTCCCTTCGCCGCGCGTCCGGTTCTTTCCCGTCGCCGTGCCCGGGCGTCCGCCTTCCATGACCCGGCGCCCGGCGCCGTGGCCGGAACCCGGCTTCGGTGGAAAATGGCGGCTCTCATGGACCCGCTCTCCGACGTCCTGCGCGCCGTGAGGCTGAACGGCGCCTTCTTCTACCTCGTGGAGGCGGCCGCCCCGTGGTCGGTCTCGGCCCTGGCGGCGCGCGACCTCGTCCCCCGCGTCATGCCCGAGGCCGAGCACCTCATCCCGTACCACATCCTGACGTCGGGGAGCTGCTGGGGCGGGGTCGAGGGCGAGCGCCAGGTCCTCATGCGGCCGGGCGACGTCCTCGTCTTTCCGCAGGGCGACCCGCACTTCATGTCGAGCGCCGAGGGAGAGCGCGTCGACCCGGGGGCGTACGGCTCGTCCCCGGAGCGCTATCCCGGCACCGTGACCCTCGGCCCGGGCCCGGTGCGCGACACCAGCTTCGTCTGCGGGTTCCTCGGCTGCGACGTCCGCCCGTACAACCCGCTCCTCCTTTCCCTGCCGCGGCAGATGCACGTCCCCGGGATCGCCGGCGGGTGGCTTTCGGAGTTCCCGCGGCAGGTCATCTCCGAGTCGCATGCCTCGCGCGCGGGGAGCGAGACGATGCTCACGCGGATGGCGGAGCTGATGTTCGTCGAGGTCGTGCGCCGCTACGTCGAGCAGCTCCCCCCGCAGCGGACCGGGTGGCTCGCGGGGCTGATGGACCCGGTCGTCGGGCCGGCGCTCGCGCAGCTGCACGAGCGCCCGGCGGACCCGTGGTCGCTTCCCGACCTGGCCCGCGCCGTCGGGTCGTCGCGCACGGTGCTCGCCGAGCGCTTCTCGGGCGCCGTCGGGGTGCCGCCGATGCAGTACCTGACGCAGTGGCGGCTGCAACTCGCGGCCGAGAAGCTCTCGGGTGGCTCGGCCAAGGTGGCGGCGATCGGGGCGCAGGTGGGCTACGAGTCGGAAGCGGCCTTCAGCCGCGCGTTCAAGCGGGCGACCGGGCCACTCCCCCGCCGCCTGGCGGCGGGCGCGGACGGGAGGGTAACCCGCCCGCCGGGAGGCGATCCCCCGTCAGGGTCCCCCGTTCACGAATCGCCGCGCCTCGACGTGCGCCGGGTCGGCCGCGAGGACGCGGCGCGCCTCCTGAAGGGCGGCCTCCCGGTCCCCCGGCTTTCCGCGCGCCGCGAGCGTCCGCGCGAGGCCGAGGTGGGCGTCGGCCGGCTCGTCCACCATCTCGATCGCGCGGCGCCATTCCGCTCCGCCTCGTCGAAGCGGCCCTGCGCCCGAGGAACGCGGCGTGGTGATACGCGACGGGATACGAATCGGGGTCGCGCCGCGGCCGCCTGGTTCCACGCCTCCGCCGCCTCCTCCGTCCGCCCCGCTTCCGTGAGGACCTTCGCCAGCCCCCAGAGCCCGTTCTCGTACCGGGGATGGACCTCGACGGACTTCCCGTAGAGCGCGATCGCGTCGTCCCAGCGCTTGTCCGCCCACGCCATCCCGCCGAGAGTCGCCCACGCGTCGTAGTAGCGCGGGAAGAGCGCGACGGCGGTCTCGAGGTGCCTCCTTCTGCTCCTCCCGGTCGCCCCGGCGTCCCGCGTCGTAGGCGAGGTTGTAGTGCGCCTTCGCGGAGCGCGGAACCTTCGCCGACCATGTCCAGGAAGAGGGCGTGGTCGTCCCGCCAGGCGAGGTTCCGGACGGCCGCCGCGACCCCCATGGCAGACGACGGCGGCGAGGAGCGCCTCGCGCCACGGCCAGCGCGACGGGCGCGGCACCTCGCGAATGCGGCGGGGCGACGAGGCCGACCGCGGCCGCCAGGAGACCCGCCGCGGGGAGGTACATCAGCCGCTCCGCCCAGATCGTCCCGATGACGAACGGGACGTTCGAGACCGGGAAGAGCGCCCCGAGGAAGAGGAGGACGCCGAACGGGACGAGCGGCCGCGTCTTCCGGAGCAGCGCGGCGAGCAGCGAGGAGCGCCGCGACGAAGACGGCGCCTCCAACCACGCCCGCGGATCGCCGAAGCCGGCCGCGAGCGGGAGCGCGCTTCCCGAGTGGTCGGCCGAGAGCCCGACCGGGACGAACGTCTTCGCCGCGTACCGGACGGCGAGCGTCAGGGCGTTCGCGATCCGGAGCGGCGCCGGAGAGGAGGACGAGCGGGTTCTCGAGATCCCAGATCCCGGCCTCGCGGGAGATGAGGAACCCCTTCAGGACGGCCCACCGCACGGCGAAGAGGACGCCGAACGGAAGGGCGAAGCCGAGGAACGCGGCCCGGACCCGCAGGGCCGTGGAGCGAGCGTCTCGCGGAGGCCCCGGGCCCGCCCGCCCGCGGAAGAGCTCCCCGAGCGCGACGAGGCCCGGCAGGATGACGGCGTTCTCCTTCGCGAAGACGGCGACGGTGAAGAGGCCGAGGCACGCCGCGTAGGGCAGCGGCCTCAGCCGCCCCCCTCCGTGCGCCCGGAGCCAGAGGACCGCCGCGCCGAGGACGAGCAGCGCCGACAGGAGCTCCGCCCGCCCGACGAGGCTCGTCACCGCCTCGACGTGGATCGTGACGACGCCGAAGAGGGCCGCGACGCGACGAGCGACGGGCCGCGAGGAAAGCCGACGCCGAGGAGCCACGAGGCGAGGACGACGGTGACCCCCGCGTGAAGGGCGACGTTGACGGCACGGAAGAGCGCGCGGCCGGTTCCCGTGGATCCAGCGCGGGACGGCGAACGAGAGGAGCGTCAACGGCCGGTAGTTCTGCGCGCTCGCGAGCGACGCCGCCGAAGTACTGCGTCGTGAAGATCTCGGCGACGTGCTCCGGAGCGGCGATCCGGTCGTCGTCCCGGATGATCAGCTTGTCGTCGTAGGTGAAGTCCGCCGGGAGCCCGTTCAGGAACGGCAGGACCGCGAGGAGCGCCAGCCCCCACGCCTCCGCACGCGAGGAGCCGCCCCGGCGCTTCCGGCGCCGCCGGCCGCGGAGGCGCTCACGCCCGGAACGTCCGGCGCGCCGGGTCGAGCCGGTCGACGAACGCGTCGCCGAGGACGTTCGTCGCGAGGACGACGGCGAAGATCGCCGCCGCCGGCGCGAGGACGGCGTGCGGGGCGTCGAGGACGTGCGTCCGCGCGCCGGCCAGCATCCCGCCCCACGACGGCGCGGGCGGCGGGACGCCGAGGCCGAGGAACGAGAGCGCCGACTCCGCGAGGATCGCGCCGGCGAGGTGGAGCGTCGCCTGCACGACGAGCGGCGCCGCCACGTTCGGCAGGAGGTGGGCGAGGATCAGGCGCGGCCGCGCCGCTCCCGCCGCGCGCGCGGCGGCCACGAAGTCGAGCGAGGCGACGCGCCGCGCCTCGGTCCGAGCGAGGCGGGCGTACGGGACCCACCCCGCGGCCGAGAGGGCGAGGACCGTGTTCGTCACCGACGGGCCGAGCACCGCGGCGAGCGCGACGGCGAGGAGGAGGCCGGGGAACGCGAGGACGAGGTCCGCGAGCCGCCCGACGCCGGCGTCGAGGAGCCCGCCGCGCTCCCCGGCGAGGAGTCCGAGGAGCGACCCGAACGTCGCCGAGACGGCGACCGCCGCCGCCGCGACGCCGAGCGAGACCGTCGCCCCCGCCATCAGCCGGGCGAGGATGCTCCGCCCCAGCTCGTCGGTCCCGAGCGGGCTCGCCGCCGACGGCGCGCGAGGCGGGACGCGGAGGTCGATCCGCGTCGGCCGCTCTCCGAGGACGAGCGGCGCGAGCACCGCCGCCGCGAAGGCGACGGCGAGAACCGCGGCGGCCGCCCGCGTCCCCGCGGTCAACCTGCCCTCCGGTCCGCCGCCCGCGGGTCGAGCCGGAGCGCGCGCCGCGTCGACGAGGCCGTTCACGACGACGTAGACCGACGCGATGAAGAGGACGCACCCCTGCACGGTCGGGTAGTCGCGCCGCTGGATCGACTGGACGAGGAGCCGCCCCACGCCCGGCCAGGAGAAGATCGTCTCGGTCACGACGGCGCCGGTCAGGAGCGAGCCGAACTGCAGCCCCGCGACGACGAGGACCGGCGGCAGCGCGTTCCGCGCCGCGTGCGTCAGGACCGACCACGCCTTTCCCTCGCCCCGGGCCGCCGCGGCCAGCATGTACGGGCGCCCCAGCTCCTCCACGAGCGAGACGCGGATCATCCGCGAGAGGAGCGCCGCGAGCGCGAGCCCCATCGTGGTCGCGGGGAGGATCAGCGCCCCCGGCGCCTCGCGCCCCGAGACCGGAAGGAGGCCGAGACCGACCGAGAAGACGAGGATCAGGACGGGGCCCGAGACGTAGTTCGGCGTCGAGACGCCGGCGAGCGAGACGAGCCGCAGGATCCGGTCGGGCGCGCGCCCCCGCGGTCAGCGCGCCGACGACGCCGGCCGGGACGGCGACCGCGAGCGCGGCAAGGAAGGCGGCGAGCGCGAGCGAGGCCGTGGCCGGCACCGCGCGGCCGATCTCCGCCGTCACCTTCCGCCGCGTCTGGATCGACGTCCCGAGGTCGCCGCGGAGGACGCCGGAGAGCCACGAGACGTACTGGGCGGAGAGCGGCCGGTCCAGCCCGAGGTCGTGGCGGAGCGCGGCGACGTCGGCGGGCGCCGCGCCCTCCCCCAGCATCGCGGCCGCCGGGATCGCCCGGGACGAGGTGGATGAGGAGGAAGACGAGCGTCGCCGCCCCCCAGAGGAGGGCGGCGAGGCCCGCGGCGCGGCGGAGCAGCCTCACGGCGCGGAGTCTAAGGGACCGGGCGCACGCTCCGGGCGGCGCGCGAGGCCGAGGACCTTCATTTCGTAGAGGAGCGACTGCCGCGAGAGGCCGAGCCGCCTCGCGGCCTGCGTCCGGTTCCCGCCGGCCTCGTCGAGCGCCCTCTGGATCGTCCCGCGCTTCGCGTCGGCGACGGCGTCCCGGTACGACGCCGGGGCGGCGGCCGACGCGGTCGCGCGCGTCGCCGCGCACGGCGGCCGGGAGGTGCTCCGGCTCGACGATCCGCTCGCGGCGCGGCGAGCGCCCTGCCGACTCGAGAGCCGCCGCGAGCTCGCGGACGTTCCCGGGCCACCGGTAGCGGAGGACGAGGTCACGCGCCGCGCGCGAGAGCGCCGCCCCCGCGAGCGCGCGTCTCGACGAACCGCGCGAGGTCCCGGGGCCGGTTCCGGAGGGGCTCGAGGACGAGCTCCACGCCGCGAAGGCGGTAAAGGAGGTCGGGTCGGAACGTCCCCGCGCTCGACCATCGCCGCGAGATCGCGGTGCGTCGCGGCGACGACCCGAAGATCCACGCGGCGCATCTTCGTCTCGCCCACGCGGCGCACCTCCCGCTCCTGCAGGACGCGGAGGAGCTTGCCCTGCAGCAGGAGCGGCAGGTCGCCGATCTCGTCGAGGAAGAGCGTCCCTCCGGACGACTCCTCGACGAGCCCCGTCCGGTCCCGGTCGGCGCCCGTGAAGGCGCCGCGGGCGTGACCGAAGAGCTCCGATTCGATGAGGGTGCCGGCGAGCGCGGCGACGTTGACGGCGACGAAGCGCCCGCGCCCGCGCGGAGTGAGCGGTGGATCTCCCTCGCCACGATCTCCTTGCCGGTGCCCGTCTCGCCGAGGATAGGACCGGTACGCCGGTCGGCGCGATCCGCCGCGCCTGCAGGAAAACGGCCTTCGTCGACGCGTCCTCGGCGACTATGTCCGGGCCCGCGCGGTCGCTCCGGCTGCGCCGGCCGCGGGAGGAACGTCGACGCGGCCCTGCGTGCGGACGAGAGACGGCGGACGGCTTCGGGAACCCCGGAGGCCGCGGCGGCGCGCTCCCCGAGAGCGAGGAACCGCATCGGCTGCCGGCGTCGCGAAACACCCCGGAAACCTCCCTTTCCACTCGAGCACGCGGGCGGCGACCGAGGCCGCCCCGGCGCCGGAGTCGATCCGACGCGAAAGCTCCGCGAGCGCCGCGTCCGGAGGCTCCTCCTTCCGGCCGAGCGCCGCCTCCGCCGCGAGAAGCGCCCGCTCGCCCGCCGGGATGGCGTCGACGGACCCGGGCGGGCGTCCGAGGTCGATTCGGGCGGAGGCGGCCAGGCGGAGGCGGCGGGGCTCGTTCTGTTCGCGATTGTCCGGAAGCGCCCCGGCCCGGGAAAGAAGCTCGAGCGCCGCATCCGGCTCCCGCTCCGCAAGCAGCCGCGCCGCCTCGAGGATCAGAATCTCCCGCCAGGCGGGGTGTGGGTCCGCGGCTCCCCGCCGCGACTCGGCCTCGCGGAACGCCTCCGCGGCCGCCGCCCCGTTTCCCGTGAGAAGCGCCAGCTCCTGGAGCGCCGGAACGCAGAAGAGGAACTGATGCTCGCGGCCCTGCCGCTTCTCGTGGCGCGTGAACGGTGTCGAGCGTCTCGCGGGCCTCTCCGAACCGGCCTGTCCTCATCGCGAGGTCGATCCTGTTTCCGAGCGCCGAGAGATAGCGCTCCTCGTCGCCGGCCTCCGCATAGAGCGAGAGGCTGGCCGCCAGCTCGGTCTCGGCGTCGGCGAACCGGCCTTGGTGGTGCGCGGCCACCGACAGGTTCAGCGTCGCGTCGGCCCGGTGGCGAGCGTCCCCCGCCGCGTCCCTCGCCCGCCGGAACCACGTCCGCGCCTCCGCGTGGCGGGCCCGGTCGACGGCGAGGTGGCCGGCCGTCATCGCGGCGTCGAAAGCCTCCGCGGGGTCGTCGCCGACGGGGAGGAGATCCTCGACGCACGACAGGAGCGACGCCGCCCGGTCGAGCTCGCCCCGGCGCGACGCCGCCTCGGCGCCGAGCCGGGCTGCGGCCAGCCGCTCGTCGGGCGAGAGCGGACCCGCCAGCTGCGACAGCGCGGATTCCGCTTCGTCCGTCCTCCGGAGGTCGAGCAGGACCTGGGTGCGAGCCAGGAGCTCCCCCGCCGAAGCGTCCCACCCGACGAGGGCGAGCGCGGCCTCGCCCTCACCGAGGCGCGCGACGCGCCGCGCCAGCGCCCGCCGCGAGGAAAGGTCCCCGGGCGGTATCCCGCTCGCGCCGATTCGCCGCGCCGAAAGCCGCGCCTCCTCCAGCCTTCCCCGCTCGACGTGGACACCCACGGCGAGGTCCGGACGGCCGAGGTCGGGGTCGTTCGAAGGGGCGCGCTCCAGCAGCTCGGCGACGAGCCGGGAGTCTCCGCGCACCGACGCCGCCGAGAGCGCCGAGCGGGCGGTGACCAGATCCTCCTCTTCGGCCCGCGCGAGGGCCGCGACGGCGAACCGGTCCCCTTCCAGCCCTTCCTTCTCCAGCCGCTCGACCACGTGCCGCCTCGCCGCCGCCTTCAGGCGACTCGCCCGTTTGGCCCGCTCGGCCTCGCTCCGGAATCGCCAGGCCCCGGGCGGCCCGGCCTCCAGGCGTCCCCCGTCGGCCGCGGCACGGAGCCGCCTCCTCGGCCTCGGCCTCGTCGACGCCGGCCGCCACTCCGGCTTCTGCGGCGCCGAAGCCGGACGCGAGCAACGAAGCGGCGCCGAGCACCGGGTCCGAGTCCGCCCTCGGCTCGACGAAGCGGAAGGAGCCGACGGGCGCCCGGGCCGCGGGATCGAAGGCGACCGCGAGACTCCGGGCCGCCTCGAGGAAACGCCCGGGGTCGCCTCGAGCGTGCCGGGCGAGCGCCTCCCACGCCTTCGATGCCTCGGCGAGCGACCGGAAGGGCAGCCAGAGGAGCGACGCGACGTCCGCGGGCTCGAGGGAGACTGCCACCTCGGCCCGCTCGAGCCAGGGGGGTGGGGCCGCGCGGCGCGTCTCGAACCGGCGGAAGCCCGCCGTCGAAAGCTCGCCCTCGAACACCCGGCGCGACCGCGGATCCCACGCCTCGGCGTCGACGGCCACGACCGCGGCGGGCGGCCCGGCCGGAATCTGCGAGGCGCGCCCTGCGGCGAGCGCCCCGATCGGGCCGGCGCGCGGGTCGGCGCCCAAGCGCCCGGGCGAGGCGCGCAAGCGCCGCTCCGTCGACGAGCGGAGGCCCGGGCCGACACTCGACGAATCCGGCAGCCGGGGAGCGCCGCGCCGCGCCCCGGACGACGAAGAGAGCGGCGGGTCCGGCGGCGTAATGAGGCCGGTCTCCCTCCGCGACGATTCCCGGGGGGTACACAAGACCGAGGAGATCCGGTCCCAGCAGGGCGCCGCCGGCCCGGCGCGCGAGCTCCCCCACCAGCGCCTCGGCCGCTCCTCCGGCCTCGGCCCTCCGAAGTGTCGCGGCGACGACCGGCGCCCAGTGAGGGTCTAGGTCCGACACGAGGGCCGACCTGACGGAATCCCGCAGCGCGACCGCGTTCTTCCCCACGACGCGCGCTCCGCCGAGCCGCGCCGCCGCCGCCGCGACGAGAAGCCCCGGCGGCACGGCCCGCCATTCGGGAACCGGGGCGCCCCCGAGCGAGGGACGGACGCGCCTGCCACGCTGTGCTCCGGTCTTCGCGACGTCGCCGAAGGCAACTCCGAGACCATGGAATCTCAGAAACGCCGCGAGGCCGGCGAGCCGCGCCAGAAATTCCGCTCTCTCCCCGAGCGGGAGGTCCGCGCGCGAGCGGCTCCGGCTCCGGCAGGCTCCGGGAAGAGGACGAGACCGTCCCCGTCCGGGAGCGCCGCCGTGAACTCGGGCAGGAGCGGGTGCAGAAGCGTGAGCAGCGTTCCCGCTCCCGCCGCGAGGTCCGGCCGCGACAGCGTCCAGCCGCCCCGCGAAGAACCCCTCCCCGCCCGCGTTCCGCGCGTTCCATCTGACGTCCGCTCACCGAACGATTTCCCGGAGAGGGGCCGTTCGTCAAGCGATTACGTCGAGGGAGACCCATGAGAAGCCGGCGATCGGTCTCGCTCGTCGTCCCGATGTACAACGAGGAGGAGAGCGTCGGGCACTTCCTGGACGTCGCGATCCCGGCGCTCACGGAGCACGCCGACGACTGGGAGATCGTCCTCGTCGACGACGGCTCGCGGGACCGGACGGGAGAGATCGTCCGGGCGCGCGCGGCGCTCGACCCGCGGATCCGGCTCCTCGCGCACGAGAGGAACCGAGGCCTCGGAGGAACGCTCCGGACCGGCTTCGCGGCCGCCTCGAAGGAGTGGATCCTCTACTCCGACTGCGACCTCCCGTGGGACCTGGACGCCACCGGCCGCCTCTTCAGGGCCGTGGAGATCACCGGGTGCGACTTCGTCTCGGCGTTCCGGCACGATCGGCGGCAGGAGGGGCTGGGACGGGCCATCTATTCCTTCGTCTACAACGGGCTCGTCCAGTCGCTCTTCTCGCTCGGCCTCAGGGACGTGAACTTCGCCTGCAAGCTCTTCCGGCGGTCGCTCCTCGACGGCGCCGGGCTGAAAAGCGAGGGGTCGTTCATCGACGTGGAGCTCCTCGCGCGCTGCCGGGCCCGGGGCACACTGATCCAGCAGGTCGGGCTCGACTACTTCCCGCGGACCCGTGGCGCCTCGACCCTCTCGTCTCCCGGCACGATCTTCCGGATCCTCAGGGAGATGTCGTCGCTCTCGTCCGAGCTCCGCCGCGGGCGCCGGAAGCCGCGGCCCGCCGCCTAGGCCCGCGGCGCGACGAGCGCCGCCCACTCCGGGAAGAAACGCGGCCACGACTTCGCGGCGGCGCCGGGGTCGTCGAGCGTCGAGCCGGCCGGAAGCGCGAGCGCGAGGACCGCCGCCGCCATCGCGACCCGGTGGTCGCCGTGCGAGCGGAACGCCGCCGCGCGAGGGGTCCCGGACGGGCCGTCGATCGCGAGCCTCGCGTCGCCCGCCTCCCCCGCCTCCCCCGCCTCCGCGGCCGAGGCTCCCGCCCGGGCGAGGAGGTCGAGCGCCGACGCGATCCGGTCGGATTCCTTCTCCCGGAGCCGCGCCGCTCCGGTGAGGACGGACTTTCCGCCCGCGAACGCCAGCATCGCCGCGAGCGGCAGCGCGGCGTCCGGAGCGGCATCGACGTCGACCGAGAGAGGCGAGAGCGACGCGGGACCTGGAAGGTGCCCCGCGTCGACGGTCAGCTCCTCCCCGCCGCCGCCCGCCGACCATGTCAACCGGCCGCCAGCGGCTTCGGCCCAGCTCCGGAAGACCGCGTCCGGCTGGCCGGACGTCGGCGCGAGGCCCTCGAGAACGATGCGGCCCGACGAGACGAGCGCGCCGGCGATCGGAAAGCAGGCGGCCGAGTCGTCGCCCGTCGACCGCGAAATCGGCCAGGACGATAGCCGCCGCCCGGCCGCCCGCCGAACGCCTCGACGGTCCGCCGCGTCAGGCCGACGTAGGCCGCGCTCGCGGCTCCTCCCTTTCACGCTCGAGGCCGATCCCGCCCGGGACGAGCGGCGAGGCGAGAAGAAGCGCCGAGAGGAACTGCGACGACACGTCGCCCCGGATCGTCACGCGGCCGCCGTGAAGGGTCGCCCCGTGGATCCGGACGGGAGGCAGCCGGGGCGTCCCAGGTCGTCGATCCGGGCGCCGAGGCTCCGGAGGGCGTCGACAGGGGCCCCATCGGCCGTTCCCGCATCCGGGCGAGCCGTCAGGACGAAGCTGCCCCGGGAGCGCCGGAAGGAGCGCGGCGAGGAAGCGCGCCGGGGTTCCGGCCGGCCCGACGTCGAGCACGGCCTCGCCCTGCGGGGTCGGGGGCAAGAGGCCCTTCGACGGTCCAGACGGTCCCGGCCGTCTCGACCCGCGCGCCGAGGCGGCCGAGGAGGAGCGCGAGCGTCCGCGTGTCGTCCGACTCGAGCGGAAAGCGGAGGCGGCTCGTCCCGTTCGCGAGCGGGCGCAGACGAGGGCCCGGTTCGTGACGCTCTTGCTCCCCGGGACCCGGAGGCGGCCCGCGAGCCGGCCCGCCGGAAGGGGGAACGGCGCGGCGAGCGCTCACGGCGCCTTCGGCCGCGTCGGCGGGCGGGCGCTTCATTGCCCGCTCGGCGCCCGGCTCCTCGACGAGGGCCAGCGTCCCCTCGGGGCCGGATCTCGGCGTGCCGCCGCTCCTCGAGCCACGCCGGGAGCACCTGCGCGATCGCTTCCCCGGATCGAGGACGCGGTCGACGTGGAAATGCCCGACGAGCAGCCGCGCGTAGCCGGCGGCGCGCGCGCGCCGCGCCTCGGCGAGGAGCGCCTCCTCGGGGAGGTACGACTTGTGGCGGAAGTTCGTCCGGTAGAGCCGCGCCTCGGTTTCCGAGACGATCGCGCGCGCGAGCGGCACCGGGGATCACCTTCATCGCCGCCCTGGAGACGGGGTTCTTCGAGAGGAGGCGCCAGAAGCGGTACGGCAGGTCCCGCGTGTTCACCCGGTCGCCGTGGACGAACGCGAACGTGGCACCGCCGACCGAGAGGCCGTCCGTCTCGCCATACGCCACGAATGACGAGACGAACGGCGTCCCGGAGAGAAAGAAGTCGCGGTTCCCCTCGACGTACCGGAGCGCCACCCCGTCCGCCGCGAGCGCGCGCCAGCCGTCCAGGACCCGCCGGACGAGCGGCGTCTCGAACTTCGCGTCGCCGATGAAGACGTGGAAGATGTCGCCGAGGAGGACGACCGTCCGGAATCCTCGGCCCGCGACGTCCGACAGGGCGGCGAGGAAGTCGTCCCCGTCCCGCGGCGCCTGCCCGAGGTGGGCGTCGGCGAAGACGGCGACCCCTCCCTCGACGGGGACCGGCGCCCGATACGTCGTCACGGGGCGATCTTAGCGGGGCCGGGCCCCGGGCGGCTCCACGGCCTCCCGCCGGCGAAAAAAAAGCCCCGGGTCGCCCCGGGGCCGAAGGTCAGGTTTCCCGGAAGATCAGTTGGGGTGCCAGCGCAGGTACGCGCCGATGCTGTTGGCCTTGTAGTCGCCGTAGAGGTTGATCGCCTCGGTGTACTTGTCGTAGGCCCACTCGCCCATGATCGAGAACTGCTTCGTGAACGGGATCTCGGCCCGGACGCGCGCCCGGTCGATCGTGAACGCCGCGTTGCCCTGGTTCTCGAACCGCATCGCCGAGGCCGTCAGCATGAAGACGTCGAACGTCAGGCCGAGGTTGGCCTCGTAGGAGTTCCCCTTCTCGGCGTAGATCGAGTCGATGGTCGAGAGGCTCTGGGGAACGACGATCGGGATCGAGGTGTTGTTGTTGATCTGGCCCATCTGGAAGCCGACCGTGAGCGGCTTCCACGGGGTCAGCCGAGATGTTGCCCGAGTAGAAGCGGTACTTGGCGCTCAGCCCGAGCCCGACGCCGGCGTTGGAGTTGTCGACCCACACGCCCGAGCCGCCGACCGTGAGGAAGTTCTTGAGCGTCCAGCTCGCGCGGAGCTTGAAGATCTGCTGGTCCTGGAAATCGGTCCGGACGATGGCGCGGTCGGCGCCGGAGGTCGAGTAGTCGCCGAGGACCGTGAACCCGGCCATGGCGAAGGTCGCCCCGCTTGAGCGTGTGGATGTTCCGCTCGTAGACGCCCCCCTGCCCGCCGATGGGAAGGACGATCTCGGCCACGTCCTCCGTCAGGTTCAGGTCCTGCTTCGTGTAGGAGTAGCCGCCGCGGATGGAGACCGGGCCGACCCTCCGGATGTTGATCGACGCGTCCCAGATCTCGTCGTCCCGGACCATGTGGTTGTAGATCGAGGTGCTCATCTGGATGTTCGGCGTCGAGCCCCCCGAAGGCGACCGCATTGCGAAGAGGGTGGAGATCAGCGACGAGCCGTTCTCGTCCCGGTGGTCTCTGCCGCCATCCGGCGATGAAGTCGACGTTTTCCCCGAGCCCGTACTCGGCCCGCACCGCCCCGCGCCAGAACGAGTTCCCGGCGCGCGGCGCCTGGATCTCGCCAGGCCGGAGAAGAAGCTCCCGAGCGCGAAGTTGACCATGTTGCCCGCGGCGTTCTCGTTGTCGTTCGCGTCGAGATTGCCGCCCGTGTGGATGTAGGTGCCGGTCACGCGGCAGCGGGGGCAGAACTGCGCCGTGACCGCCGCGTTCGTGATCGGCTGGTTGACCGTCGTGTCGGACGTAGTTCGAGTAGCTCGTCAGACTGAGCGTCTGGCCGAGCACCGGACTCGGGATAGTCCCCGGCGCCCTTGCCCGGCATCAGCGTCTGGACGTCGTTCTCGACCGTCTTCCGCCAGCCCTGGATGAAGTGGCCGGAGATCCCGTAGGCGTTGAAGAGGAGGCCGACGCGCGGCTCCTGGTCGACGACGCGGAGGGTCTCGTTCAGCTGGTAGACGTTGCCCCCCACGAGGGCCGTCGTCGTGCCCGGGCCCGCGTAGTGGTTCTGGGTGTAGCCGAAGAGAGGCGAGACGATCTTGTCGGGCAGGAGGACGAGCTCGGCGTCGTAGATGTTGCGCTTGCGGTTCCACGTCTGCTGGCCGGGGATGATCCCCTGGTCCAGGAACGGGTTGGCGAAGGCGGGCAGCGCCGAGAACATCTCCTGGTGCGAGTAGCGGAGACCGGAGCTGGTACCAGCCGGTCTTTCCGATCAGAAACTGCCCGTAGCCCTGGGGGCCGACGCCGAGGTCGGAGACGTCGACGCGGAGCTGGTCGAACGCGTTCGTCGAGCCGTTGAAGTTCGTCGTCGAGAGCGTGAAGGACCGGACGAGGAAGCCCTGCTTGTCGTTGATCTGGGACCGGTACATGTCCTCGTTGCCCGTGACGGACACCCACCGGTAGCCGGCTTCGAGGTCGATGAGGAATCGTCTCCGCGGCCGCCCCGAACGCGGCGACGAGGAGGACGAGAAGGGCAGCGACGGGGACGAGCCGGGTGAGTTTGTTTTTTCTCATCGGCCGTCTCCTACTTGAAGAGCTGCGGCGAGAAGTTGGAACCGTGGACGGCGGTGTGGCACGTCGTGCAGTTCCTCCACTTCGGCAGCGAGATGTTGTGGATCGACGGGGGCTGCGAGCCGAGCGTCGGCCAGCCGAGGTTCGAGTGGCACTCGAGGCAGAGCGCGGCGACCGTGGAGCGGGTCAGCATGTGCGGGTTCGGCGAGCCGTGCGGCCGGTGGCAGCTCATGCAGTTGCCCGCCACGTTCGTGACGTGCTCGTAGACGTGCGGCCCCTTCTTCTCGGCGTGGCACGAGACGCAGATCAGGTCCCCCGCGCGGGTCAGCTTGACCGTCTGGCCCTGCGGGCGTCCGTGCGCGTTGTGGCAGGACGAGCACTGGATCCCGCCGCGCCCGACGCGGTGCGTGAACGGCTC
Organism: uncultured Acidobacteriota bacterium; assembly: GCA_963821435.1. Classification (GTDB taxonomy): domain Bacteria; phylum Acidobacteriota; class Thermoanaerobaculia; order UBA5066; family UBA5066; genus DAOMFB01. Next base: position 70,974 of record CAWGDR010000008.1, on the reverse strand, counting down.
GCTCTTGAACGTCGTGGCCGCGCCCGCGTGACACGTGGCGCAGAGCTCCACCTGGGGCTTGACGAGGAGCCGCTCCGTGCGGAAGTCCGAATGGTGGATGGAGTGACAGCTCAGGCAGTTGACGGTTTCCGAGGAGGCGTGGACGCCGGTCCGGTAGGACCAGCGCTCCCGCATCTTGTCGTGGCAGCCGAGGCAGGTCTCGGAGCCCTGCGAGCCCTTCAGGCCGCGGATCATCGCGACGTCGCCGCCGGCCTCCGCGTGGTTCTTGCCCGGGCCGTGGCAGCTTTCGCAGACCGCTTCGGCGGCCTCCTTCTTTTCCAGCCAGCCCCGGATGTGCGGGTTGTTCTGGAAGGCCTTGACCTGGTCCTCGTGACAGCTTGCGCAGACGCTGTCCGTCGGCGCGGCACCCTTCTTCGCGTCCGGCGCCGCCGCCAGCGTCAGGCCCGGCGTGAGCCCGACGAGGATCAGGAGCGCCAGCAGCAGCAGGATGCCGCCGGGGAGGAAGACTCTTGTTCGCATCTAAGCCTCATCGCCTCGGGCGGCGCCGGATGGCGCCGCCCGGGGACTGTCAGTTCAGCGGGCGTGGACCTTCGCGACGCTCCAGTCTGCGTTCCCACCGTGGCAGGTGCCGCAGGCCTCGCCGAAGGGCGCTGTGTTCAGGTACGCGTGGGCGGCGACGTCACGGCTGTCGTGGCAGCCGAGTGCAGGCGGCCGTTCCGGAGCCCTGAGGCGTGAAGTAGTCGCGCAGCGTGACGACGTTGAGCGTGCCCGCCGGCATCGGCAGGTCGTAGGCGGCGGCGTTCGTGTGGCAGGCGAGGCAGTTCCGGCGGTCGCCGGGGTACGTCACCTCGTTGAAGCTGCCCGGCTGCCCGCTGTTGCCGTAGATCACGTAGGACTGCGTCAGCTCCTCGCCCGTGTGGATCCGGTGGATCATCCGGGCCATCGCGATCGACTCGCCGGGGTCGGCCGAATGGTCGGCCGGGCGGCGCGTGATGTCGCTGTTGACGGGGTTGTGGCACATGACGCAGTACTGGATCGAGATCCGCTGCCCGCCGTGCGAGAAGGTCGTCGCCAGCCGGCTGTGGCAGGCGTTGCACTTGGCGAGGTCGACGGCCACGCGGCGCGCGCGGCCCCTCGGTTCCCGCCTGACGGCGAAATCGAAGATCGGGTTCTCCTTCGGGCCTTCGGTGAAGCTCCTCGTCCCGCCCGAGGCCTGGTTGAGGGTGACGGTCCGCCGGGTCGCGGCGCTCATGGTCCACGTCCCCGTGGCGTCCGCCGGAATCGCGGTCGTGAAATTGTAGGTGCAGATTCCCGTCGCCGGCGTCATAGATCGCGGCCGTCGCGGTCTGGCTGATGGGCACCATGCCGTAATCCGCGGTGGTTCCCGCGAGGACGAGGCTGACCGAGGCCCCGCCGGTCGCCGAGGAGGGCTTGACGAACGTCCCGTCGTTCTCGGTGATCTTGAAGGTGACGGTCGGCTTCTGGCCGGGGGCGGTGTTCGTGACGGAGAGGATCGCGAAGTTGAGGCCCTTGAGCTGCTTCGATTCGGCGGGCAGGACGTGCGCGCCCTTGATCGAGGCGTCCCACTCGGCTGCCGCTGTCCGGGATGTGGCAGGTGGCGCAGTCGTTGTCGTTCGCCTGCGGGAGATTCGCGTCGCTGTGGCCCGCGCCCGTCGCGAAGTTGACGCTGGTGTGGCAGCCGCCGCAGGCCGCCCGCGAGGGCTGCGTCATCCACGTGGTCCCCAGGGGCGGGGGTGCCGTCTGCCTTTTTTGTCGTGTCGTGGCAGGTGTCGCAATCCTGGACGAGCTGCGGGATAGGTGATCTCCGCGGCCCCTTCCCACTGTTCGGAGTGAATCAGGTGCCAGAAGTGCTGCCCGTTGTAGGTCGAACGCTCCTCGGCAGGCTCGCCTCCGGACGCCGGGGATCTGTCCCACCATGTTGTTCGGGTTGTGGCAGAGGGCGCAGGTCTTCGCCTCGCGGTAATTCCCGCCGTGGAGGGCCGAGCGGGTCGTGGCACTGGTTGCAGCGCGCCGTCGTCGTCACGCCCCAGGTCGTCGCCGCGGTCTTGCAGGTCGGCGGGATCCCAGTCCTTGAAGGCCTGGACGTAGTAGTTCTTCCCGAGGATCGTCCGTCGTGTTCCGGACGAAACCGCCGAAGAGGGTCGTCGGCTTCGTCGCGTCGAACGTCGACGGCATCGCGGCGATGAACGTGTACTTGTAGTGGCCGACGTCGATCGTCTCGCGTCGTCGCCGGTGTTGTCGCGCGTCGGGTTGCCGCCGATGCCGAGCTGGTTCGTGTAGTACATGCCGTCCCAGATGGCGACGATGAACCGGTAGGTGACGGTCGCCGACCGTCGCGGCGCCCGTCCGGTCGAGCGGGTTACCGAAGTCGTCGGTGATCGTGAACTCGACGACCGGCTTCTTGCCCGGCGCGAGGTTCGACACGCTGTTGATCGTGACCTTGAGGCCCGGCCGGATGTAGTCCAGCTGGTCCGGCGTCAGGTACGCCTCGCGCTGGCCGGCGGCCGTACGTGCCCGCGCTCGCCGGGGAGCGCTCTTCTTCACCGGAGTTTCGGCCCCTTCGTAGCCGACCGGGACTTGCGACGGAAGGGCCAGGGCCCCGGCCGCCATGAGGACGAGAAGGCCGCGCTGCACCGCTACCATGAGAACTCCTCCTTCCGGCTGCCGCCGGACCGGACTTTGGAAAGCAAGCTTTCCTGTTTGTTGCCGTCTTGAATGACCGCACGCCGGGAGAGGCGGGCGGCGATTCCAAGCGACCGCGAGTCACACGGAACACCTGGAATCTGAATAAAGAATGTAGGGGACGCCTGATTCATTGGCCGGAAGAGTAGGTTTTCCCCCCGAACCCGACATGATTCAGATGCGCTATGTCCCGGGGAAGACAAGCTTCGAGGCCCGGAGAAGCAGCGTGACCCCGACCGGGAGACGAAACCTCTCGATCAGAGCCGCTTCGAGGCCCAGAAGGGCCGTCAGAGGGGCGTTCAGTGAGCCCCGGAGTGAAGTGGAATTCCGACCGCGCCTCCCGGCCGGGCGCCCACGGACGAAGAGGCTCTGAACCCTGCGGACGACGAAGATGGGGAGCGCGAGGAAAAAGTTCGCGTAGCTCGTCCGGGAGACCCGGAAGCCGGCCGCCTCGACCTTCGCGGCCATCTCGCCGGCCGTGTACCGGCGGAGAGCGCGGCTCGCCCGGTCCTGCTCTCCCTTCAGCGCTCGAACGCCGCGGCGGTGACGTAGAGCGGTCGCCCCCGGCTTCGCGACGCGGGCGAGCTCCCGGAGCGCGGCCCAGTCGTCGGGGACGCAGACGAGGACGTCGTGGCACGTGACGGCGTCGAACGTCGCGTCGCGGAACGGGAGCCGCTCGAGCGCCCCTTCGAGCGAAGCGGGGGAGGCCGCGGCGGCGGCAGAAGAGGAGCGCCTCGAATGAGAGGTCCGCCCCGAAGCCGAGCGGCCCGCCGTCCCGCTCCGGCCACATGCGCGAGGTTCGCGCCGGTGCCGCAGCCGGCGTCGAGAACGCGGGCCGACGGCCGGAGACGGAAAAGCTCCGGCGCGAAAGCCCGTGCGATCCGCCGCATCCCGCGGTACCACCAGTAGCGCTCCTCGACGCCGGAACATCGTCTCGTACTCGGGAAGGTTCACGCGTCGTGCCTCTCGCCGCCGATATCGCGTTCCTATAATGCCCGTTCCCGTGCCGTCGACCCGCCGCGTCCTCTCCGTCAGCCTCCTCTGGGCGGCCTGCGTCTGGACGCTGGCTCTCGTCGCGGCCCGGAGCACGCCGTGGCTGACCGGCCCCAACACCTGGAGCTACGACGTGAAGCGCCGCGCCACGCCGCTCGCGCGCTGGGACTCGGGCTGGTACATCGGCATCGCCGAGTCGGGCTACATGCTCCCGCCGCAGGCCTTCGGCGAGGAGACGAATCACGCCTTCTTCCCGCTCTACCCGCTCCTGATGCGCGGCGTCATGCGGGCGACCGGGCTCGAGACCTCGCTCGCCGGGAACCTCGTCTCGCTCGCCTGCTTCCTCGGCGCGGCCGTCCTCTTCGCCCGCTGGGTGGGGTCGCGCTGGGGGCCGTCCCGGGTGATGCCGGCGCTCCTCGCGCTCCTCGCGTTTCCGACGTCGTTCTTCTTCCTGACCGTCTACACCGAGGCGCTCTTCCTTTTTCTCGCCCTTCTCGCCGCCGACGCGGTAGACCGGGACCGTCCGCTGCTCGCGGCGCTCGCGGGCTACCTCGCCGGGCTCACCCGGATCTCCGGCGTCGTCCTCGGGCCCTACCTCGCGTCTCCTCCTTCCTGAGGTCCGCTCCCGCGGGCGCGGCGTCCTCGCGTCGCTCGCGGCCGCGGCGGTGACGGGCGTCCCGCCGCTCCTCGGCTTCGCCACCTTCTGCGCCTACTTCTACCGCCGGTTTGGCGACCCGTTCCTCTTCTCGACGGCGCAGCACAACTGGGGGAAGGCGGAGAAGACCGCCTGGGACGGGCCGCTCCTGATCGCACGGTCCGTGTACGAGGACTTCGCGACCGGGAGGATCCTCCACAAGAGCCCCGCGCGGACGCTCGAAGGGTTCTTCTTCCTCCTCTTCGCGTTCCTCGCCTGGCGCCTCCTCCGGGAGAAGCGCTGGCCGGAGTCGCTCTACACGCTCCTGACGATCGGCCTCATCCCGTTCACCGGGACGCTCGAGAGCGCGGGGCGCTACGTGCTGCCCGCGTTTCCCGGCTTTCCGGTCCTCGGCTCGCTCGCGTCGTCGCCCCGGCTCTTCCGGTCCCTCCTCGCCCTCGGATTCCTCGATCCAGGCGGCCTACGTCTGGGTCTTCGTCCACTGGCTCTGGGCCGGGTGAGGCGCGGTGATGCCGCGCCCCACCCGACTCGCGCTCCCGGCGCTCGCGGCGCTCCTGGCAGTGGCGCTCCTGCCCGGCTGCGATCGGGAGCCGGCGCCTTTCGGCCGCCACGCCGCCTTCGTCCCGGTCGTCCTCGACTCCCGGATCCCGGGCCGCGTCCCGTGGCAGACGCGCATCGACGTCACGAACGACGGCCCCGCCGCCGGCGTCGTCCGCGTCACCCGCTGGCCTCCCGAGCGCCCGGAGGCCGAGGTCGAGGACTACGTCGTCCCGGCGGGCGCGACGCGCGGCATCCCGTCCCGCGTCCCTCTCTTCCCGTCCGTCTCGTCGTTCTGGCTCGAAAGCGAGACTCCCTTCCGCGTCCGCGCCGCCGTCGGGAACCGGAAGGGTCCCCTGCCCGCCCCCGCTCGAGGTGCCCGATCCTCTCGGCCGTCGACCTCGCGCGGCCCGGCGACACGCTTCGCCTCGGGCCGTTCTTCTCCGACGACGAGACGCGGAGCCACTTCTGCTACACCTTTCCCGGCACGGACCGGGCTTCGCTTCCCGTACCTCACCCGCTCGGTCTTCACCGGGCTGGACGGCACCCTCTTCGGCCGTTTCGAGTTCGGCCTCGCCGGCGTCCCGACGCTCATCGAGGACCCCTGGGCCCGCTTTTCGCTGCCCGAGGGACATCCGTTCCTCCTCGAGGTGACGTTCCTCGGCTCGGCGCGGGGGCGCACGCCGCGGCACGGGCTCTGGGTCTACGGCATCGTGACGGACCGCCGGACGAACGAGTCCCGCTTCCTGCCGACGACGGTCGTCCGCGCGCGTTAGCGCCGGACGGCGTCGGCGAGCGCCCGCGCGACCGCCTCGACCTCGCCCTCCGACATCTCGGGATAGAGCGGCAGCGAGAGGACCTCGCGCGCCCCGCGTTCCGTCTCCGGGAGCGGCCCACGCGGGAAGGACGCGAAGGCCGGCTGCTCGTGGACCGCGCGCGGGTAGTGGACGTCGGTGCCGATCCCGGCCGCGGAAAGCCGCTTCCGGACCGCCTCGCGCTCCGCGACCCGGACCACGTAGAGGTGGTGGCACGGCACCGCGCCCGGAGCCGCCGGCGGCGGCGTCTCGACCGCCCCCCGGAGCCGGTCGTCGTAGAGCGCCGCGAGCGCCGCGCGCCGCCGGTTCGCCTCCGGGAGGCGGAGGAGCCTCTCCGAAAGGAACGCCGCCTGCAGCTCGTCGAGCCGGCTGTTGAAGCCCGGCTCGAGCGCGTCGTTCCGCGTCGCGTACCCGTAGATCCGGAGCCGCCGGACGCGTTCCGCGACGTCGTCCCGCGAGGTCGTCACGAGGCCCCCGTCGCCCAGCGCCCCGAGGTTCTTCGTGGGGTAGAAGCTCCAGGTGGCCGCGTCCCCGAACGTCCCGACGCTCTTCCCGGCGAGCCGCGCGCCGTGCGCCTGCGCGCAGTCCTCGACGAGGGCGAGCCCGTTCGCGCGGGCGAAGGAGGCGATCTCCCCCATCGCGGCCGGCCGGCCGTAGAGGTGGACCGGCACGATCGCCCGCGTCCGGGGCGTCAGGGCGGCCGGCAGGCGACCCGGGTCGAGCGTCAGCGTGCGGGGGTCGATCTCCACGAAGACCGGTCGGGCGCCCGCGTTCAGGATCCCGGTCGCCGTCGGCGCGCAGGTCATCGAGACGGTCAGGACGTCGTCCCCTTCGCCCACGCCGAGAGCGCGGAGCGCGAGCGTGATCGCGTCCGTCCCGTTCGCGCAGCCGATGCCGTGCGCGGCGCCGGCGAACGCGGCGAAGGCGCCCTCGAAGGCCTCCACTTCGGGCCCGAGGACGTAGCGCCCCGAGGCGTGGACGCGCACGAACGCGGCCGCCAGGGCGTCGGCCTCGGCCGCCGCCGCCCGCGCGAAGTCGAGGTAGGGGATCCTCACGCCGTCGCGTCCCAGTAGTGCGCGCCGTGCTCGCGGAAGAACGCCACGGTCCGCCTCGAGCCCCTCCTCGAGGGAGACCGCCGGGCGCCAGCCGGTCACCTCGCGCAGGCGGTGCGAGTCGGTCGAGAAGTCGCCGATGTCGATCTGTTTGCGATCGGGCGGAAACGGCACGACGCGGATCGAGCCCGCCGCCCGCGAGCCGGATCAGCGTCCCCGCGAACTCCATCAGCGAGACGGCCTCCTCGCGCCCGCAGTTCCAGGCCTCGCCGTTCCCGGGGAGCCGCTCGGCCGCGAGGAGGAAGGCCTCGACCGCGTCGTCGACGTAGAGGAGGTCGCGGCGCTGCTGGCCGGTGCCGAAGAGCTCGATCGGCTCGTTCTTCAGGGCCTTCCGGAGGAGCCAGCCGGTGAAGCTGGCGCGCGAGTGCGCGACGAGCTGCCGGGGGCCGTAGATGTTCGTGAGGCGGAGGACCGACGTGGCGAGGCCGAGCCGCTCCGCGGCGACCTTCGCGTAGAACTCGGCCGCGATCTTCGAGACGCCGTTGTAGTCGGGAGGGCGGAGCGGGTGGTCCTCGTCGACGGGGAGGCGGAGCGGCGCGCCGTAGACCTGACGCGTCCCCGCGACGACGATCCGGGCCGACGGGTTCGTCCGGCGGCAGGCGTCGAGGAGGACGACGGTCGTCGCGGCGTTGTCGATCAGGTCGTCGACCGGCCGCGCGAGCGAGTCGACGTGGCTCACCTTTCCCGGCGAGATGGAAGACGACCTCGCAGCCGGCGACGGCCGCTTCCGCCGCGGCCCGGTCGGCGGCGCTCGCGATCGTCACCTCGGGCGCGCTCCCCGCGAGGCCGTCGAGGTTGTACCGGTTCCCGCCGTCCCCCGGCGTCAGCGCGTCGATGACCCGGACCTCCGCCCCCTCCGCGAGGAGGCGCCGGACGAGATTCGAGCCGATGAAGCCGAGCCCGCCCGTCACGAGGACCCGGCGGCCGGCGAACCGGCCCGCGGCCGTGCTCAAGGGCTCGGCGCCAGGTGGGCGACGTTGCGCGGCGTGTCCCTGACGACGTTCAGCTCCCACCAGAGCCGGAGGATGTTCGCCGCCGTCGCGACGAGGCGGCGGACGTTGAAGAACTGCGACCGGCCGTGGACCCGGTGGTAGTGGTGGACCGGGAAGTCGGCGAAGCGGAAGCCGGCCAGCTCCAGCTTCTTCACGAGCTCGAGGCAGATCACGCCGCTCGAATGCCGGAGCGAGATCGTCTCGAGGGCCGAGCGCCGGATGAGGCGGAAGTCGCAGTCCACGTCCCGCACCCGGAACTGGAAGAGGAGGCGCATCAGGACGAGGTAGACCTTCCCGATCACGATCCGGTGCCACGGGTCGGAGCGGGCTATCTTGTAGCCGTTCACCACGTCGACCCCCTCCTGGAGGACCGGGAGGAGCCGCTTCAGCTCGAGGACGTCGTACTGCCCGTCACCGTCCGTGTAGAAGACGAGCTCCTTCGTGGCGCCCGTGAGGCCGCTCTGGAGCGCGCCGCCGTAGCCGCGGTTCGTGCCGTGGTAGACGACGCGCAGCTCCGGGTAGCGCGCCTTCAGCTCTTCCAGGATCTCGGCGCTCCCGTCGGTCGATCCGTCGTCCACGACGAGGATCTCGAACTCCCGCCCGGAGTCCTTCCCGACGACGTGGGCGCCCGCCACGAGCGACCCGATCGTTCCTGCGTCGTTGTAGCAGGGGAAGAAGACCGTCAGGCTCTCGCGGCCGGGCGTCGACATCGCCCGGCGATTCTATCCGCCGCGCGGATGCTATCTTCCGCGCCCCATGATCGCGTTCTCCGCCGTCGGGAAGCAGTACGGCCGCCAGATCCTCTTCCTCGACGCCTCCTTCCAGCTCAACCCCGGCGAGAAAGCCGGCCTCGTCGGCCCGAACGGCGCCGGGAAGACGACGGTCTTCCGGATGATCACGGGCGAGGAGCACGCGGACGACGGCGACGTCTCGGTCCCGAAGAAGCTCTCCATCGGCTACTTCCGGCAGGAGTTCGACGAGATGGCCGGCCGTCCCGTCCTCGACGAGGCGATCGCCGGGAGCGGCCGCCTCGGCGACCTCCACCACGAGCTGCTCGATCTCGAGCACGCCCTCGGCGACCCGGCCCGGGCCGACGAGATGAGCCGCCTCCTCGAGCGTTTCGGCGAGGTGCAGGGCGAGTACCAGCAGCGCGGGGGGTACGAGCTGGAGGCGCGCGCCCGGGAGGTCCTCCACGGCCTCGGGTTTCCCGACGAGCGGATCGACGGCGACGTCGGAGCGCTCTCGGGCGGCTGGAAGATGCGCGTCGCGATGGCGAAGGTGCTCCTCGGGAGGCCCGACGTCCTCCTGATGGACGAGCCGACGAACCACCTCGACCTCGAGTCGATCCTCTGGCTCGAGGAGTACCTGAAGGGCTTTCCCGGGACGCTCCTGATGACCTGCCACGACCGCGACTTCATGAACCGCGTCGCGACGAAGATCGTCGAGATCGACGGCGGCGAGCTCGTGACCTACTCGGGCGACTACGACTTCTACGTGAGGGAGCGGAGCCTCCGCGAGGCACAGCGCGAGGCCGCCTACGCGCGCCAGCAGGCGATGCTCGCGAAGGAGCAGCGCTTCATCGAGCGCTTCTCAGACGCACGCCGCGAAAGCGGCGCAGGTGCAGAGCCGGATCAAGAAGCTCGAGAAGATCGAGGCGGTCGAGCTCCCGAAACGGCGCACGGTCGTGGCGTTCGACTTCCGGACGCCGCCCCGATCCGGCGACGACGTCGTCGCGCTGGAGAAGGTCGACAAGGCCTACGGGAGGCGGACGCTCTACGCGGGATTCGACTTCCTGATCCGCCGCGGCGAGCGCTGGTGCGTGATGGGGGTGAACGGCGCCGGGAAGACGACGCTCCTGAAGCTCGTCGCGGGAGCCCTGCCGCCCGACGCGGGTCGGGTCCGCCTCGGGGCGAGCCTGAAGATGGGTTACTTCGCCCAGCAGTCCCTCGACCTCCTCGACCCGGATCTGACGGTCCTCGAGCAGATCCAGAAGGACTTCCCCGCGGAGGGGCTGGGCGTCCTCCGGTCCCTGCTCGGGGCGTTCCAGTTCTCGGGCGACGAGGTACACAAGACGATCCGCTTCCTCTCCGGCGGCGAGAAGTCCCGGCTCGTCCTCGCGCGGATGCTCTTCGATCCGCCGAACTTCCTCGTTCTCGACGAGCCGACGAACCACCTCGACCTCGCGACGAAGGAGATGCTCGTGACGGCGCTCCGGGACTTCGGAGGGACGATGCTCTTCGTCTCGCACGACCGGGCGTTCCTCAGGGGCCTCGCGACGCGCGTCCTCGAAGTCGGCGGCCCGGACGGCCCCGTCCCGTTCGGCGGCTCCTACGAGGAGTGGGTGGCCCGGACCGGGCAGGAGGCGCCGGGCGTCCACCGCTGAGCGGAAGGTCGGCAAGGTCCGCCCGCGGCGGACGCCGCTGCGGGCGGGACCCCGGTCAGCTTCCCGGACGCTCGGAGACGCTGTAGCAGCCCGGCGTCAGGCAGAGCTGGCGGCTCGGCCCGGCCTTCACCGGAGAGTCGGGCGCGACGACGGGCGACACCGTGAGGCACGTCTCGGCCGAGCCCGGCTTGAAGCGGGTGGCGAACGTCAGCGTCCGCTGCTCCCCGGCCCCGAGCGAGCCGAGGTCGGCGCGTCCCACCGCCGCGGGGCCGCTCTTCGCCTCGAGGGCCGCCCCCTTCGCCGCCGATGTTCCCCGGTTGATGACGCGGGCTCTCAACTTCAGCTCCTGGTTGACGGTCGGAGGGAACGCGGGATCGACCGACAGCTCCAGGATCTCCACCTTCGCCTCGGGCCCGGCCGCGACCGCCCGCGGCACGAGAACGATTCCCGAAAGAAACGCCGCGAGACCGAGGGTCGCAGTCCGTCCGGTCGGCCTTCTCATCATGCTCATCGCTATCCCTCCCTCAAGATGCGCAACGGATCCCGCCCATGCCACCCCGGGCGTTGTCCCGAGACGAAAAACGGGCGTCCCGCTGCGCCAAAACCGCCGAATGGTCCCGGAGCGACACGCTCCCCCGCCCTTCGGGACGGTTCACGATCCCTCCCCCGGCACTTCCCCGCGGCCCGGGGAACCGGCCTCGGACCTTCGGAACTCGTTCGGGGAGACGCCGAACTTCGACTTGAACCGGCGGGTGAAATGGGACGGGTCCTTGAAGCCGACCCGGTAGGCGATCTTCGTCACCGGATCGTCCCCGGCCCGGATCAGGCGCGCGGCCTCCTGGAGGCGCGCCTCCATCAGCCAGCTCATCGGAGACGTTCCGAACCGGTCCCGGAAGAGGCGCTGGAGCGTCCGGAGGGAGACGCCTGCGAGCTCCGCGAGGTTCTCGGCGGTCAGGTCCTCGCGCAGGCGGGGCCCGAGGCTCCGCCGGAGCCGCTCCACCGGATCGTCGCCGGTCGACGGCACGGCCTCGCCCACGACCAGGGGCGCCGCGACGAGCGCCGCGAGCCTCTTTTGGCGGACCACGCGGCGTCCGAGGAAGAACGCGGCGACGAGGGCGAGCGCGAAGGCGAGACCGGCGAGCCAGGGACCGGCGCGCCGGAGCACCCGCGGCCAGGCGCCGGGAGGAGCGAGCCGCGCGCGGCTCCAAGCCGTGGGCGAGCCGAACCAGGCCTGCGACGACCAGTCCGCCGACCGGACGGTCGCGGCCGCGTCGGCTTCCGGCCCCGGCAGGAGGTCGTTGACGGCGACATCCAGGTCGAACTCGCGCCCGATCGGCGGCGCCCCGCCGACCGCGCTCCACGGGATCGCCACCTCGATCCGGTAGCCCGGGAGTCCGTCGGGCCCCGCTTAAGGTCCGTCGGCGACGGCGACCTCGAGCGGGATGTTCATCCCCCAGTCCTTCGGCTGGACGGCCGGCAGGGCCGCCAGCGGCATCGGAAGCGTCCCGGCGAGGGCGGCCGAGCCCTTGAACGTCGTCCGCCGGCCGTCGCGGGCGACCGTGAACTGGTAGTCGTTCGTGTCCATGAGCGGCGTCCTCTCGCCCCGAGCGTCGAGGAAGATCTCGACCGAGTCGGAGAGGCGCCCGAGCGCCGGGTCCTCGTCGCGGCTCCCCGCCACGACGGGCGTCGCGTCGCCGATCTCGCAGAGGATACGGAGGGCCCCCTCGTCCCAGGCGACCCGCACCGCGGCCGGCGTTCCCGCCACGAGGAACCGGGTCACGGGAATCCCCTTCCACGGGCGGAGTCGGCCGTCAACGGGCCCGGGACGTGCCGAAAAGGGGACCGAAAGGGGGGGTCCGGCGCAGCCGGCTTATCCGCCGCTCCTTCCTTCTCCGACGCGTGGAGGAGGAGGACGAAGAGGGCCGGGATGAGCCCAGCGAAGACGTTGCCTCTCGGGTGAATGCGCCGAGTCTATCGGCTCGGCGGGAGCCGCGTGTGATCCCTCTCACAGGGGTCACGCCGTCTCTGCGCGCCAAGGCTGTCGCCTGCATTCCAAAGGAGGCGATTGGCGCCGACGGTCACGGGATCATCGCGCCGGGACCAGAGGACGGCCTTGCGCGCCGGGCCCGCGCACCCCATCTTCACCGGAGCAAGGCACCACGAGACAAGGAAAGGAGACGAAAATGAAGCTGAGTTCCCGAATCGCCCTGTCCCTCTTCGCCCTCGCGGCTCTCGCCGTCGCCGGGCCCGCCACGGCGGCCGACGAGCTGGAGCTCGTCAGCCTCGCGCCCGCCTCGGGCCCGATGGCTCCCTCCGCGATGGTCACCGCCACGCTGCGCTATAGGCTCGAGTCCGCCGCCGACGGCAAGATCGGGACCTACACGCTCGGCGCGCCGGGGAACCCCGCGCACATCTCGATCGAGACCCCCGTCTTCGTCAAGAAGGGGAAGGGGACGGTCAAGACGACGTTCGGCGTTCGGTGCGACCCGCAGTACCCGGGCCCGATCCACATCAAGAACCTCCGCTACGTCCTCTTCGCCCAGGCGCCGGGAGGGCCGATCACCGCCACCCTCGTCGAGAAGTTCAAGGACGTGAAGTTCACGTGGAACTGCCCCCGCCCCCACCGCGTGATCGGCGCCAAGCTGGAGGCGATTCCTCGCGAGTACAAGGGCCCCTGCCCGGTCACGATCAAATTCCAGGGCTCGATCGAGACGGACGGGCCGACGACGGTCAAGTACATCTACAAGCGGAGCGACAACGCGATCGATACGAACGACCGGCACTTCACCCTCGCCGCCGCCCCGTTCCACCAGGCCGTCGACACGACCTGGACGCTCGGCGGGCCCGGAATGGTCTTCGACGGGTGGGAGCAGATCTACATCCAGACGCCGAACGACGGCTTCACGTCGAACCAGGCCCATTTCCACATCGCGTGCGACGGAACGCCCGGGGGCGGGAACCCGACCGGCGGGCCGAACGACATGCCCGACATCACGAGCAAGAAGGGGATCACGATCGGCACGGTCTTCATCCCGTGGGGCGGCACCGGCACGCTGAAGGCGGCCGAGGCGATCCAGTCCAGCCCGAACAACGCCTGCGCGTTCAACGCCACCTACGACATGGTCAATCTCGGCTCGGTCGCCACGAGCCCCGCCTTCCTGAACCGGCTGAAGGTCGACGCCACGAGCGTCGTGGCGATCAATTCGGCGCTGTCGCTGAACGCCAACGAGACGAAGAACATCACCACGCAGCCTTACCTTCCCTTCGGCACCCACCGGTTGACGCTCGCTCTCGACGACGACCACAACGTCGCCGAGTCGGACGAGACCCCGGCCAGCAACGTCAAGACGGTCACGTACATCCTGCAGGGGCCCTGCGGGGCGCCGGCGAACCCGGCGGGGGCCGCGCCGAAGAAGTAGAGCCGAGGGACCGCCGGGCGCTCCGCCCGGCGGTCCTTCTTCTTCTCCATAATCCCGGCCCGTGAGGCCCCGTCCCCGATGCCGGGAGAAGCCCGGAACTCCGTGACGAGGAGGCTTCTTCCGGCTGCCGGCCTCGTCCTCCTCGCCGCCGGAGCGTGGGCCGGCGCCGAGTCGGCCCGCCGGACGTTCTGGACGACGACGGACGAGCCGTTCCACGTCGCGTCGGCCCGCGGGCTCCGCTCCGGGCCCGGGCTCGTCTCGAACGTCGAGCACCCCGTTCTGATGAAGGTGCTCGCCGCCGCCGCCCTTCCCGCCGCGAAGGCCTCCCGGCCCGTCGACGAGACCCGCGCGGCGAGGCGCTCGTTTCCGGCGGTCTTCGCGCTCCTCGTCCTCGTCGCCGGGGCGTGGGCCGTCGCGCGGGCCGGCCCCGCGTTCGGCCTCGCCGCCGCGGCGCTCCTCGTGATCGAGCCGTCGCTCCGCGGGCACGGCGCGCTCGTCACGAGCGACGTCCTCGTCGCGCTCTTTCTCGTGGCGGCGGCGGCCGCCGCCGACCGCGCGGGCGCCGGGAAGCCCGGCTTGCGTTCCTTCCGGCTCGCGGTGGCCGGCGCGCTCTTCGGTCTCGCGATGGCCTCGAAGTACTCGGCGGCGCCGTTTCTCCTCGTCTTCGCCCTCTTCGCGCCCCTCGCCGCGTTCCGGACCGGGGCCGCGCGCGCGCGCCCCGCCGCCCGGATTGCCGGCGCCGCGGCTCTCGTCGTCCTCGTCGCGGTCCTGACCCTCGCGGCGGTCCAGGCGGCCGCGTTCACGACGACGTCCGACGCCGACTTCCGGCGCGGCCTCGCCGCCCAGTTCGCGGAGCTCCCGCAGCGCCCCGCGGTGGAGCGCCTCGCCGACCGCCTCCCCCGCTGGGCCGCCGCGTACGGCGCGGGGCTTCTCTTCGTTCAGGGGGTCGCCGGACCCGGCGAGCGGATCAACTACTTCCTCGGCGAGGTCTCGGGCGCCGGGTTTCCGGCCTATTTCCCGGTGGCGCTCGCGGTCAAGCTGACGACGGCCGCCGTCGTCGCCCTCCTCGTCGCACCGCTGGCCGCGGCCGCGGCGCTCGTCCGCGCACCCCGCGGGCGAAGGCGGCGCCGCCTCCGGCTCCTCGCCGCTCGCTCTCTTTTCCCGGCTTCGCTCGGGCTCGCGTGGCTTCTCGCCGCGATGCTCTCGAACGTCGACATCGGCGTGCGGCACGTCTTCCCCGCCGTGCCGCTCTTCTTCGTGGCGGCGGCGGGGGCCGGGCGGACGCTCCTCCGGGGCCGGCGCGCCGCGGCCGCCGCCCTCACGGTCGTCTTCTTCGCCGGTCTCGAGGCCGCCGCCGGGTATGGGCGCGAGATCTCGTTCGGAAACCTCCTCGCGGGGGGGAACGCCGGTCTCCCGGGGATCGTCTCGGACTCGAACGTCGACTGGAGCCAAGAGCAGGGCCGCGTCTTCGCGCGGGTCCGGCGGGGCGACCTCGGCCGTGCCGGCGTCGTCGCGCTCTACGTCGACGAGGAGGCCGCCCGGGCCGCCGGCGTTGCCGGGCTGGTCTACCGGCCCGACGCGCCCGTCGACGCCGTCTTCTTCTCGCGCCACCTCTGGGACCTCGCTCCCGCCCTCGAGCGCTGCCCGGAATCGTTCCCGAAGATCGTCTGGGCACGGGGGTGGCTCCCGCCGCTCCGGCGCGGGCTCGAGGAGCGCGCCGCGTCCGTCGAGCCGTTCGGCGACGCGTATGTCCTCGTGAGGCTCAAGGCCCCGGCCGGCGGCTGAGCGTCCGCTCCCAGCCGGGGAGGGAGACGCCCGCCGCCCGCCCGGCCTCCACGCTCCGGCGGAAGGCGTCGCGCGACGCCTCCGGGAGGCAGCCGGCGTCGCCGCCGAGGAGGAGCCGCACGTTCACGACCCACGGGTGGCACGGCTCGGGACTCGCCGCGAGGATCCTCTCCGCCTCGCCGTTCCTGCCGAGGAGCCGTTCCGCGTCGGCCGCCATCGCCACGACGCGGGCGTCGGGGGCGTCCGGTCCCAGGCCGATTAGGCGCGCGCCGAGATCGCGTGCCCGGGAGACGTTCCGGATGTCGAGCGCGCGGACCAGCTGGTCTCTGAGAGCGCCCCGGAACGGATCGACGGTTCCGGGGAGCGGCGCGGCCCAGGCCCGTCCCCAGAACGGCCAGCCGAAGGGAGCGGCCGCCGCGACGACGGCAGGCGCGGGGCGCTCCGGCCAGGGAATCACGAACGGCGGATCGAGGTCCGGAAACGAAGGCCGGGATTCCCCGCTCAGCCTCGCGGCGAGGAGCCGCGCGTGGAGCCGGATCGGCGACCAGGACGGCGTGAGCGAGAGGTGGTGGGGCCCGCTCGCGACGAGGGAGCCGTCGGGACGGCGCCAGATCTCGTAGGCGGTCCC
The DNA here is from genome assembly GCA_963821435.1 of uncultured Acidobacteriota bacterium. GTDB lineage: Bacteria > Acidobacteriota > Thermoanaerobaculia > UBA5066 > UBA5066 > DAOMFB01. The sequence continues at coordinate 54,952 of CAWGDR010000008.1, read as the reverse complement.
CGCCGCGCGCCGTTCGGTGACCGGTTGCGGTGGCACGAGCGACGCCAGCGCGTAGAGCTGCGGAAAGGGGACGAGGGCGCCGAGGGCGTTGACGCAGGCACCGGCGAGCGCGAGGCCGCCTCCTGCCAGCTTCAGAAAGCGTCCCCCCTCCCACGCCGCGACGCCCGCGAGGAGGATCAGCGCGGGGAGGGCGGGTGCGAGGAGCCGGGGACCCCATCCCGCCTGTCCGTCCCAGGCCCACCACGCCGAGATCGCCGCGAGGACGAAAGCGCTGAAAGCCCGAGACCCCACGCCAGGCGCGCGTCGCGGCGGACGAGGCGGGCGAAGCCCCACGGCGCGAGGAGGACGAGGGGCGCATAGAAGACGAGCCCCTTGTTCGGGAGGACGATCAGGCGGAGGAGTCCCGTGAGCGGTGGATACGAGAAGTCCTCTCCCGGATACCCGCCGAAGAGCCTGCCGAACCGGAAGATCTCCAGCGCCGCCCAGACGAGGAGGCCGGCCCCGAAGAAGGCGAGCGGCCGTCCGCGGAGCCGCCGCTCCGCGCCCGCCCGGCGCGCCTTCTTTCCCGTTCCGGGCGACCCGACCGATGTCCCGTCGCGGACGAGCGCGGCGGCGACGAGCGGGACGACCGCGACGAGGAGGAGCGACTTCGCGAGGACGGCGCCGGCCGCCGAGAGGCCGGCCGCCGCGGCCCAGGCGCCTTCGCGCGACGCCGCGCCGGCCCGCAGCTCGACGACCGAAAGGACCAGGACGGAGAGGAGTCCTGCCTGCGCGGCCTCGGAGTAGTCGCTCGTGGCGTATCCCCAGAGGAACGTCGAGAAGACGAGCGAGAGCCCCGTGGCGGCCGCGACTCCCGCGGGCGCGCCGAGCCGGGTCGCCGCGCGCGCGAGGGCCCAGGCCGCCGTCGCGAGCGAGAGGACGGGGACGAGGACGAAGAGCGGGGTCGAGAAGGCGGCCGGGCGCCCGGCCGCGAGGGCGCGCGCGAGCGTCGCCGGGAGGGCCTCGAGGAGGGAGAGGCCCATCCCGAACCGCGAGACCGCGTCCCCCTGGGGCCGCTCCGGCGCGTTGATCCAGTCCCGCGAGACACCGATCTCGCCGAACGACGCCACGGCGGCGCCCGCCGAAAGCATTTCCTGGCCGTCGGGGATCGTGCCGAACGAGCGCTCATCGGCCGTGGCGAGAAGGAGGACGAGGGCGGCGAGCGCGGCCCATCTCGGGCCGGCCGACGGCCCGGACCCGGCACGGAGGACGCTCATTCCCGCTGCCGGCGCTCCGCTCAAGGGCCCGGCTACTTCACGCGCTCGAGGGGGCCCTCCACGCCGAGCGGCAGCGGGAGCTTCAGGTCGACCTCCTTGTTCTTGACGGCGAGCGTGTAGATCCCCGGCTCCCATTTTCCCTTCGGCGAGGCGAAGTAGAGCGGCCCGTGCGCCATCTGGAGCATGCTCACGATCAGCTCGGGGCGGACGATGCCGCCGTCGGGGCCGACGAAGAACCGGATCTGCTCGGACGAATGGCGGAAGGGGAAGTAGCCGTCGAGCGGATCGGACTGGATCGCCGCGAGCCGCTCGATCCTCTGCACGTCTGAGACGTCCTCGGCGAAGCGCTTCTGCGTCGGGAGGTTCAGCCGCGTGCCGTCCGGCGTCACGAGGACGAAGTCCTCTCGCTGGAACGAAAGCGGCCGGTTCCAGACGGGGGTCAGGTAGGTGTCGAGGAGGATCCACTTCTGGTTCAGGCTGTTCGCGGCGTACCGGTAGCCGACCACGAGCTGGATGACGTCGTCCTTGTACTGCAGGACCCGCTCCCCCAGCCGCTTGACGTGATCCGACTCGAGGGCATCCGCGCCGGCGAGGGGCCTCGCGACCAGGAAGGCGGCGGCGAGGAACCGGGCCCCGTTCGAACGAATCGTCATGACACCCTCCCGCCCCGGCCCCGAAAGGGGACACGCGGCACCCGTCGATAAGCTATAGCATGGTTCGTACCGGAAGGAGGCCGGGATGGGCTCGAATCCTCTCATCGGGGTCTGGAAGCTCCTCGTCATCGAGTTCCGGTCGGAGGGGGAGGTCTACTACCCGTTCGGCCGCGAGGCGAAGGGGATCCTGATCTGCGAACCGGGGGGCTGGTCGTCGACGCAGATCATGCGCTCCGGCCGCGCTACGTTCGTCTCGGGAGATCAGGCCCGCGGCACGCCCGAAGAGGTCCGCGACGCGGTCGAGGGGTACGTCGCCCACGCCGGGCCGTACAGCGCCGACGAGCAGCACGGAATCATCTCGCACGAAGTCGTCTGCAGCCTCTTCCCGAACTGGGTCGGGACCGTCCAGAAGCGCTTCTACCGGCTCGACGGAAACCGTCTCATCATCGGGACGCCGCCGCTCGTGATCGGCAGCCGGATGACCGACGTGATGCTGATCTGGGAGCGCGTGCAGCTGACGATGTCGCCCTTCAGTCGGCGCCCGTCCCGTCGGCACCCTGACGAACGCGGCGTTGACGGGCGCCGGCATCGGGACGCCGCCCCCTTCACGCTCTTCCAGATCGCCTCGTTGAAGGCGACGTCGGGCGCCGCGTCCTCCCGCGAGAAGTCCCACGTCCTCCATCTCGGCCTGCATCGGCGCGCCGTCGGGATTCGTCTCCCAGAAGGGAATCGTCGACGGGCGATGCGTGAAGGGCGTCGGGTCGGGGACGTCGGAGAACGCGTTCGACATCGGCGTCGCCGAGGCGTCGTGCTGCGACATCGGCGGAAGGCCGAGGATCAGCTCGATCGTCCGGAGCATCGACGTCGTCGAGTACATCGTCGAGTCGACCGCCCCGCGGCGGGTCCAGGGCGAGATCGCGAGCGCCACCGTCCGGTGCGCGTCGACGTGGTCCGAGCCGTTCTGCGCGTCGTCCTCGACGACGAAGATCGCCGTCTCCTTCCAGAACCTCGACTTCGAGAGCGCCTCCACGAGACGGCCGAGGGCGACGTCGTTCTCCGCCACCATCGCGCGGGGCGTCTTCGCCCCCTTCTTCGTTCCGATCGTGTGGTCGTTCCCGAGGCGGACGATCATGAGGCGCGGCATCTCGCCCTTCTTCTCGAACTCGCGGAACTCCTTCAGCCAGAGGTCGACGCGCGCGTTGTCGAGGATGTCGAGGTCGAACCCGGGGTAGAACGGACAGGTGAACGGCGCCAGGTTCGCCCCCTTCCCCTCGAAGCGTCCCGTGTAGTCGCCGGCGGGAGCCTCGGCCGCGACCCCGAGGAACTCCCCGTAGTTCCGGAGCGAGACGCCGGCGCGCGCGGCCGCGTCCCAGAGGTAGCCGCGGTCGGCGGCCGACGGCCTCGTCGTCTCCCTCGAAGACGTAGAACCAGCCGTTCGTCGCCGTAGACGAGCGGCCAGACCTTCTCGACGAAATCGGTCGCGTAGGCCGCCGTCGACCAGTTGTGGCCGTCGGCCGAGACTTCCGCGTCGCAGTAGAAGTTGTCGAGGAGGACGAATTCCTCGGCGAGGGCGTGCGCGTTCGGCGTCACGTCGCGGCCGAAGATCACGAGGGACGGGTCGCCGTTCCCCTGCGGGAGGTCGCCGAGGACCTGGTCGTATGTCCGGTTCTCGCGGATCACGTAGACCACGTGCCGGATCGGCGACGGGACTCCGGGCGACGAGGGATCACGGCCGAGGCCCGCGCCGGCGAGGCGCCGCGCGCCGCCGGCTTGCGGTTCCCGTAGGCGCGGACCGTCAGCGCCGCGAGCTCGCGCTTCGAGGGAACGCGCGACGATCGAGACGGAGCCCGGCAGATTCTGGACGTGGCCGGCCGGGGTCCCCTTCGCCACCCGTTCCGGGGTCGGGCCGTCGGCGGCGTTCGCCCTGGAGCCCGAGCCCTTCCCGTTCGCGACGAAGAGCGTCCTGCCGTCCGGCGACAGCGCCGAGCGCGGCCGGATACCACCCGCTCGGCACGAAGCCCGAGACCCGCGCCCTCGCGAGGTCGTCCTCGACCTCCACGACCGCCACCGCGTCGTCGTCGGCGTTCGCGACGAAGAGCGTCCGGCCGTCGCGCCGAGAGCGCGAGGGCGTTCGGCGTCGAGCCGTCGGGAAGCGTTTCCGCCGACGGCGTGCCCGGGCCGTCGGGCCCGAGGGCGACGGCGATCTGCCGGACCACCTTTCGCGACAGCGAGGTCGACCGCGGCCACCCGGTTCCGGTTGGCCTGCGCCACGAAGAGCGTCTTTCCGTCCGGAGAAAAGAGCGCGTCGCACGGGTGGTCCTCGACCGGGATCGTGGCGAGGACGCTCCCCGCCGGCGGCGTCGACGAGCGACACCGACGCGCCGCCCCAGTTCGTCACGGCCAGCGTCTTTCCGTCCGGCGACGAGGACCGGGCGGTAGGGGTGCCGCCCGACCGGGATCGCGCGCCGCGACCTTCCGGTCGCGAGGTCGATCCGGAGGACGTCGTCGAGCGCGGACCGCGCCACCCAGAGGGAACGGCCGTCGTGCGGAGACGGCGAGCCCGGACGGAAGCGCGGTCTTCGCGGCGTCGTCCGGCGTCTTGACGGAGATCGCCGGCTCCGCGACGAAGCGGTCCCCACGATCCGGAAGACGTGGACCTTCCCGTCCTTCGCGCCGGAGAGATAGGCGCGCGCCCCGTCGGGAGAAAGGGCGAGGCCGAGCCACGAGCGGGGAACGGCGACCGCGTGCAGGAGCTTCCCGTCTTCGCGTCCAGAAGCTGCAGCGCCTGGTCGCTCGCGCCGGTCGACGCGACGACGAGCCGCCTGCCGCCCGGGACGACCGCGAGGGCGAACGGGTACGGGGCCACGGGCGCCTGCAGGCCGGTCGGCGTCAGCTTCCGCCCGTTCGGAAGCTGGATCCCGCCTCCGGGCACGGGGCCGGGGACGACGCGGTCGGACCCGTGGGCCGGAGCGGTCAGTGACAGGGCCAGCGAGAGGAGAAAGCGCGGCACGGGACGCTGCATGTCCCCAGCGTAACGCGGAAGGGCAATCTCGGCACGCGTCTCGGGGAGCCGGGATCGTCCCTTCCACGGCGGCCGTCACCTCTGTGAGCGTCTGTCCGGTGGCCGTCGAGACGGCCAACGCCATGTTGTCGGGGCCGGCGTCGTACGTCACTCCGGTCGTCGCCGTGCCGAAAAGGTCGAGACCGCACCGGTAGGAGCGCGCCGACGACGGCGGAAGGACGCCCGCCGCCGTCACCGCCACGGTCAACGTTTCGGAGAACGCTCCCCCGACACGGGTCGGGACGTGTAACCCGAGCCGACGACGTTGATTCCCGCAAGAGGCGAGACTCCCCCGACGGCGACCCTGGACACCGTGCACGTGACCCTGACCTGCGTCGCGCTCGGCACGTTCGTGACCGTGACCGGCACCCGGAAGGTGAAGTCAACGGCGTGGGCCGCCGGAGCGGCGAGGGCGGCGGCGAGCAGGAGTGTCGTTCGGCGCATCGGCGTCTCCTCGAGCTATTTCTTCTTCGAGGCCCCGACGACGCGGAGCCCCTTGGTATCGATCGTGAGCGGCTTGAAAGGCTTCCGGCGGCGGGAGTTTCGCGACAGATCCGCCGACGACCTTGAGCGCTCCCGTCGTCAGTGTCACGGGATGGAACGGAACGGGCGTCGGGATCTTGCCGACCGGGCTGCCGACGACCCTGAGCTCCGGCGTCGTGAGGGTCACCGGGAGGAACGGAGCGGGCGCAGGTGCTTGCGCGAACCCCGAAAGGGCGCCGAGAAACACCGCACCAACGGCGGCGAGGGCGACGACGCTTCGCGGCATGAGTTTCAACGATTCTACCGGAGCCTGGACGCGGGGAAGATAGATCGCCGCGCCGAGCGTTCCGAGGAAGCCGAGGCCCGCCGCCACGAGGAACGTCCAGCTCCGGCCGGATCGACCAGAGGAGGCCTCCGACGGCGGCGGCGCCGGCGACCGCGAAGCCGCGAAGGGCGTAATAGAGCCCGACGACGCGCCCGCGCGCGCTCGCGGGCGAGGCGTCGACGATGAACGCCTTCCGGGCGGGCTCGCCGATCTCCCGAAGTCCGCCGATCGCGAAGGCGACGGCGAGCGCCCCGAAGGAGCGGGAGAGGAGGATGGCCAGCGGGAACGCCGTGAAGAACGCATAGGTGAGGACGATGAAGCTCTTCTTCTCGGCGCGGCCAGCGAGCGCCACGGCGGGCGCGTACGAGACGATCGCCGTCGCCATCAGGATCGACGTCAGGATCCCGAAACGGGAGGGCGAGAGGCCCGCCACCTCGAGAACCCAGACGACGACGAAGACGTCCGGCAGTCCCTCGCAGAGCCGGACGAGGATGTCCGCCGCGAGGAGGGTCCGGAGGGCCGGCGGCAGGGAGGCGCGCGAGCGCCGGGGATCGCGTGGCGCCTCCCCCGCCCCGGCGGAACGCGCGGGCGAGCGCCGCCAGCATCGCCGACGCCGAGAACGAGCGAGACGGCGAAGCCGATCCGCATGCCGTTCCGCATCCCGAACCTCTCGAGGAGGAGCCCGCCGAGCGGCGGCGCGACGACGATCGGCAGGCGCTTCAGGACCGCCTGCAGCGTGAAGCCCGCGATCCGCCTCTCCCGCGCCAGCTCCTCGCCGACGAGGGCGAACGTGGCGGGGAGCCCGAGCGCCGGCCAGGCCGCGACGAGGAAAAGCCCGGCGAAGAGGCCCGGCACGGTCGGCCACAGAAGGTAGAGCCCGAAACCGCGCGCCGTGAGCCCTCCGAAGAGGAGGAGCGCGCGCCGGCTGCCGATCCGGTCGGTCACGATCCCTCCCGGCAGTGCGTAGGCGGCGTCGAGCAGGTCTTTCAAGGTCCCGAACGCGCCGACGCCGAGCGGCGTCGCCCCGAGATGGCCGGAGAAACGCCGGGAGGAAGCGGAACCAGAGCTCCTGCCCGGACCCGAAGACGAAGAGACCCGCCGCGAGGGCCCCGACTCCTCCCGGGGCCGCACCCCGGCGCCTCGCGCCCGGCATCTCCCCGTCAGCCGTTCCGGGTGCCCGACGCGGCCAGCCAGTCGAAGAGCGGAAGCGCCTTCTCGAGGCGCCGCCGGTCGCTCTTCTCCGCGGACCGCAGGCCCTCGAGCAGCTTCGCGAAACCGGGCGTCTCGGGGCGGGCGAACTTGCCGTCCTTCACGTCGATGTCGTGGATGACCTCGGCGACGAGCGCTACGCCCGGCTCCGTGACGCCGAAGTCCTTCACGAGGACCTCGAAGGTGCAGTCCTCGCCGCGGTGGGTGAAGGCCGCCCCGGGGGCGTCGAACGCCACCGCGCCGGACACCTTCGCCGGGTCGGGCTCGAACCGGAAGCGCGCCTTCGGGTCGATGAACCGGCGGACGAGCCAGGCCGAGGCGAGCCGGTCGCTCTTCGGGTCGGGGCGGGTCACCCAGACCCGGCCGCGGAATGCCCGGGAATCGAGGCGCCTCGGCGACGGCAACGGCGGTGTCACCCGGGCCGGCACGGTCCGGCCCCGGCGCCGGAGAGCCGCCACGCAGGCCCGCGAAAGCCCTTCGAGTTCCTCGACCTTCGCCACGACGGCTTTCCCGCCGCCCCGCCGGATCTCCTCGGCCAGCCAGTCGAAGTCCTCGCGCTCGTCGTCGCCCACCGGCAGGACGAACGCGCCCGTCGAGAGCCGGACCGCCTTCAGGGATCTCAGGCGTCGCCAGACCCGGACGCGGAGCACCGGCCGGTTCGCCGGGATCTCGGCGAGGAGAAGGAGCCACGAGCGGGTCTTTGACATGCCGCGACGCCGAGTCTAGACTCTTGTTATATGTATTTCAACACAAAGATCCAGTTTTCCGCTCTTCTGGCCGCCGCGGCCCTCTCGGCCCCGCCGATGCCGACCCATTTCAACGCCGACAAGCCGGGCAGCCCGCCCGCCGGATGGACCTTCGGCCGGACCGGGAAGGGCGAGCCTGGATCCTGGATCGTCGAGGACGGAAAGCCGCAGGGCGCAGGCGGCCATGTCCTCGTTCAGCGAAGCGCGGACGGGACCGACTACCGGTTCCCGGTCGCCTTCGCACCGCAGGCTCCCTTCACCGACGGGTCGATCACCGTCCGCTGCCGGCCGATCTCCGGCAAGGTGGATCAAGCCTGCGGCGTTTTCATTCGGGCCAAGGATGAGAACGACTACGTCGTGGCCCGCGCGAATGCGCTCGAGGACAACGTGCGCCTCTACAACGTGACGAAGGGATCGCGCAGGCAGTTTGCCGGCTGGAACGGAAAGGTGACCTCGGGCGCGTGGCACACCCTCTCGCTGTCGGCCCGGGGTGACGAGTACGTCGTGACGTTCGACGGGAAGGAGATCATCCGGGAAAGAAACCGCGAGCAGGCGGGTCCCGGGAAGGCGGGCCTCTGGACCAAGGCCGACTCCGTGACAGCCTTCGACGCCGTCGCCATCGACGCGGCGAAGTAGATGCGTGGGCGGGCACCGTCTTCCTTCTCGCCGACCTTTTCGGCTCATGAGGGCGCGGCGGCGCCGGATAGCGGATGAAGGCCCCGGCGCGGGCTCTTCTGGTCGCCGGAGCGGCCCTCAAGGCCGGCATCGCCCTTTCGGTTCCCCCGCTCGTCACCGGCGACGTCCCGATCGCCGACCGCGGCCAGCTCGAGGTCTACGTCGGCGTTCTCTACGTGGAGGACGGGACGGTCGAGAGAGAGTCCCGACGACCGAGTTCGTCCTCGGCGTATCGACCTGGCAGGAGTTCACGCTGGAGGTTTCGTTTGTCTCCGCTGGCGGCCAGCAGGGATTCGGCGACGTGGTCCTCGGAACCAAGCTCCTGGTCCTCTCGGAGACGGCGGGAAGGCCCGGCATGGCCGGGTCGTTCGAAGTGAAGCTCGCGACCGGAAACCAGTCAAAGGACCTCGGGACCGGCGCACTGGAATACGGCCTTCTCCTCAGGTCGCAGAAGAGCTGGGGAGGCTTCACGCTCATGGGCAACCTCGGCTACACGTTCGTCAGCGAGCCGACCGAGAACGGCGTGGCTCGGCCCGCCGAAACGTCGGCTTCGCCGCCCTGGGCCTGGAGGTCGCGGTGAGCGCGGCATTTCATCCGCTGGCCGAGTTCTACTGGAGGAGCTCGGACACGCCCGGCGAGCCGGCCCGCGTCAGCGGCGACGTCGGATTCAAGTGCGCCCTCGTGCCTCACCTGTCGCTCCAGGCCGCCGTCGGCACGAGCCTCCGCCCGGAAGGTCTCGGAGGGCCGCAGATCAGGGTCTACGGCGGCCTGAAGTGGGACTCGTCGTCTTCTGAGGATGACGCCCATGGGACCTAGCGGGCAATGAGCTCGCGGAACTTCGGGTCGTCGCGGAGCGATTCGAGGTCGGGCTCGATCGCCGCGCGTGCGGCCGTGAAAGCCGGCCGCTTCGCCATGGCCTTCTCGAGGTGGGAGAGCGCCTCGTCGGCCCGCCCGAGGAGCGCCGACGAGCAGGCCGCGTAGTAACGCGTAAACGGGTCGTCGGCCCCCATCCCGAGGCGCCGCGCGAAGGCGCCGAGCGACGACTCGAGAGCCGCCTCCCCGTCGGCGGTCCTGCCCGCGCGGAGCAGCGAGCTGCCGCGCCGCTCTTCGATCTCCACGAAGTGTCGCTCCTTCAGGGCGTGGCCGTACCGCTGGAGGAACTCCAGCTCGCGGTCGAACTCCTGGAGCGCTTCGTCGTGCCGCCCCTCGAGCGCCGCGATCTGACCCGAGCCGTGTGTGCCCGCCAACGATGAGCGCCCCTTCCCGGCCCGACAGGAACGCGTCCTGCAGCTCGATCGCCCGGAGGGCGGCCTTCGTCGCGCGCGGGAAATCGCGGAGGAGCGTCGCGGCGTGCGCGAGCTGGAGCGCGGCCCAGCCGTAGCGGGGATTCAGCTCGAGCGCGCGGCCGAATTCGTCCGCCGCCTCGGCGAAGCGGCCGAGCCCGACGAAATACGCCCGCCCGAGCGAGTTGTGGACGCCCGCGTCCGACGGATCGAGGACGGCGGCGGCGCGGATCTCGGCGATTCCCTCCTCCACCCGCCCGAGGTCAAGCAGGATGCCTCCCATCTCGCGGCGCGCCCTGACGAAGCGTGGATTCCGGTCGAGCGCCTTCCGGAACGCAAGGAGCGCGCGCTCCGAGTACTCCGGCGCGCTCAGGTAGGACGCCTTCAGGTCGTAGGCGCTCCCGAGCTCCGCCCACGCCCGCGCCCACCCGGGGTCGAACGCGGTGGCCCGCTCGAAGAGAACGATCGCGCGCTCGAGAGCCTCGGCGCTCTCGGCGCGGAGGTTGACGACCCCCTTTGCCAGCGCCTCGTAGGCCTCGAGGACCTGCGTCTCGTCCCCTTCCGGCGCGCCGGCCGGCACGGCGAGGTCGAGGCCCGCGGCCAGCTCGCGGACGACGCGGTCCTGGAGCGCGAAGAGGCCGTCCATCGTCCCGTCGAGCTTCACGGTCCGGAGGACGGCGCCGGTCGCCGTCTCGGTCAGCCGCGCCGTAACGCGAACCGTGCCGCCCAGCCGCTGGTAGCCGCCGCTGACGACCCAGCGGGCACCAAGCTCGCGACCGACCTCCGCGGCGATCTCCGCGCCCGCCGCGTCGCCTCGCCCCGTCAGCTTCTGGAGGGCTTCGTGGACGCGCTCGCGCGCGATCACGGAGACCCCTTCGACCGCCTTGAGGTCGGTCGCGGCCGTCTCCGCGATTCCGGTTCCGAGCCAGTCGTCCTCGCCGTTCTTCGTGATGTTCTCGAACGCGAGGACGGCGATCGACCGCCCCGGCCCGCGCGAGGCCGGAAGCGACGGCACGGCCGGCCCTTCGCCGAGGGCCCGCTCGATCGCCTCGAGCTCCCGCGCCACCTCCCGCATCGAGGCCGGACGCTCGGCCGGCTCCTTCGCCAGCATTCGCCTCACGAGGCCGTCGAGCGGGGCCGGAACCGAGCCCCGTCCGGGCGTCAGCGTCGCCGGCTCGGCGTGGCGGATCGCGTCGATCACCTCGACGGCGTTCGCCCCCCGGAACGGGACCTGCCCCGTCAACACCTCGTAAAGGACGACGCCGAGGAGAAGACGTCGCTGCGCCCGTCCACGTCCCGGCCGAGCGCCTGCTCGGGGGACATGTAGGCGATCGTGCCGAGGAGGGAGCCGGGCGGGGCCCCCGCGCCGCTCGCGAAGACGCTCCAGGTGTCGTCCGAGCTGCCGGCCGGGGGAACGTAGGCGGCGACGCCGAAATCGAGGACCTTGACGTGCCCCGCCTCCGAGACCATGACGTTCGAAGGCTTCACGTCGCGGTGGACGACGCCGCGTTCGTGCGCCGCCGCGAGGGCTTCGGCCACCTGGCGCACGAGCTCGAGAATCCGGGTCAGCGGCGGCGCGTTCCGCTCGACGTAGGCCTTGAGCGTCTCCCCCTCCACGTACTCCATCGCGATGAAGTTCCGCCGCTCGCCGTCCTTCTCCATCTCGGAGACCTCGTAGATGACGGCGATCGCCGGATGGGAGAGCTGCGAGGCGAGGCGGGCTTCCCGGAGGAGCCGGAGCCGCGCGGCGTCGTCGCTGGCGCATTCCTTCAGGAGCTTCAGCGCCACCCGCCGGTGGAGCTCCCGGTCCTCGGCGAGGTAGACCTCGCTCATCCCCCCCGAGCCGAGGAGCTTGAGAATGCGGTAGCGCGAGGCGCGGTCGCCGTCCATCGGCGAGACGGAATCTTATTCCCCGCCCGCCGCCCCGATAATCCGCCGCATGAAGGCGCCGCCGGGAAACGTCCGCGAGGTGGCGTCGCTCTTCCTCAAGCTCGGCCTGACGTCGTTCGGCGGGCCGGCGGCGCACGTCGCGATGATGGAGGACGAGGTCGTCCGGCGCCGCGGCTGGATGTCGCGGGAGGAGTTCGTCGACCTGATGTCGGCGGTGAACCTGATCCCCGGGCCGAACTCGACCGAGATGGCGATCCACGTGGGAAGGCTCCGGGCCGGCACGCCCGGCCTCCTCGCGGCCGGCGCCTGCTTCATCCTGCCGGCGGCGGTCATGACGGGCGCCCTCGCGTGGGCCTACGTCCGGTACGGCAGCGCGCCCGGCCTTCCCGGCGATTCTCCGCGGGATCCAGCCGGTCGTCCTCGCGATCCTCCTCGTCGCCTTCGCGCGCCTCGCCGCGGCGGCGCTGAAGACGCGGACTCTCTCGTTCCTCGCCGCCGGCGTCTTCGCCCTCTCCCTCCTCCGCGCGCACGAGCTCGTCCTCCTCGGCGCGGGCGGCCTCCTCGGGACGCTGCTCGCGTGGCGACGGAGAGAGCCGGAGGCGCCGGGGGGCGGCCGCGCCGCTGCCCTTCTCGCGGCCGCCGTCCCGTCGCCGGCGAAGGCATTCGTCCCCGGGGCGGCTCTGGCGACGGCCCTCATCCCCTTCTCGCTCCCCGCGCTCTTCCTCGTCTTCCTGAAGATCGGGTCGGTCCTCTTCGGGAGCGGCTACGTCCTTCTCGCCTTCCTCGAGAACGACCTTGTCGTGAGGCGCGGCTGGCTGACCCGGCCCCAGCTCCTCGACGCCGTCGCCGCGGGGCAGTTCACGCCCGGGCCCGTATTCACGACCGCGACGTTCGTCGGCTATCTCCTGGGCCGGGGCCCCGGGCGCCCTTCTCGCCACCCTCGGCATCTTCCTGCCGGCCTTCGTCTTCGTCGCGGCGACGGCGCCGCTCGTCGCCCGCCTGAGGACGTCCCGGCCCGCTCGGCGGCTTCCTCGACGGGCTCAACGCCGCGTCGCTCGGACTGATGGGGGCGGTGACGGTGACGCTGACGGGCACGGCCGTGACGGGAGCCGCGACCTCGATCCTCGCCGCCGCGGCCCTCGGGCTGCTCCTCCTGACGCGCCTCAACTCGGCGTGGCTGGTCCTGGCCGGAGGAATCGCCGGGCTTCTTCTCTTCCGTTGACGCGGGCGCGTCCTTGGGGGGAGCGGCGCCTATAATTCGCGCCGCTGCGCCGGGCCCGCCGCGGCCGCGCCAGGAGAACGAGTGAGCGCTTCTCTCCCCGCCTACGACCTCGTGATCATCGGCTCCGGACCCGGCGGCTACGTGGCCGCGATCCGGGCCGCCCAGCTCGGCCTCAGGACCGCGATCGTGGAGAAGGACGCGAAGGTCCCGGGCGTCGGCCTCGGCGGCACCTGCCTTCACCGCGGCTGCATCCCGACGAAGGCGATGCTCAAGTCCGCTACGCTCCTGACCGAGGCCCGGGCCGCCGCCGAGTTCGGAGTCCGGACGGCCGGCGTCGAGCTCGACTTCCCCGCCGTCGCGAAGTTCCGCGACAAGGTGGTCCTCCGGGGCGCCCGGGGCGTCGAATACCAGATGAAGAAGAACAAGGTGGACGTCCACGCGGGGCGCGGACGCCTCGACGGGCGAAACGCCGTGATCGTGACGGGCGACGGCGGCGAGACCCGCCTCGAGGCGAAGAACATCCTGATCGCGACGGGCTCGGTGCCGCGCGACCTCCCATTTCTGAAAGCGGACGGAGACCGGATCCTGAACTCCGACCAGATCCTGAAAGTCGCCGCGGTCCCGGCCTCGCTCCTCGTCATCGGCTCGGGGGCCGTCGGCGCGGAGTTCGCGTCGTGCTTCTCCCGTTACGGGACGAAGACCGTCCTCGTCGAGGTCCTCCCGCGCCTCCTGCCGATCGAGGACGAGGAGATCTCGAGGGAGATCGAGAAGTCGTTCCGGAGGAAGGGGATCGAATGCCACGTCAAGACGGGAGTCGAATCGGTCGCGCCCGGCGCCGACGGCACCGTCACCGTCGCCGCGAAGGGGCCGGACGGCGCGGCGCTCTCGTGGACCGTCGAGAAGGTGCTCCTCGCGGTCGGCCGGAAGCCGGTGACCGAGGGGCTCGGCCTCGAGACCGCCGGCGTCGCGACGGACCGCGGCTACGTGGTCGTCGACAAGTGGCAGCGGACGAACGTGCCGAACGTCTGGGCCATCGGGGACGTCACGCCGACGATCTGGCTCGCGCACGTCGCCTCGGCCGAGGGGATCGTCGCGGCGGAGATGATGGCCGGCTACCCGACGCACCCGATCAACCGGGACCAGGTGCCCGGCTGCACCTACTGCGACCCGGAAGTCGCGTCGATCGGGCTGACGGAGGCGAAGGCCCGCGAGCGCGGCTACGACGTGGCGGTCGGGAAGTTCGGCTTCCAGGTCCTCTCGAAGAGCGCCATGGAGCACACGAACGAGGGGTTCGTGAAGGTCGTCTCGGAAAAGAAATACGACGAGATCCTCGGCGTCCACGTCGTCGGGCCGCACGCGACTGAGTTGATCTCGGAGGCGGCCGCCCTTCTCCGCTGCGAGGCGACGACCGAGGAAATGATCCGGACGATCCACGCGCACCCGACGCTGTCCGAGGCGATGCACGAGGCCGCGGAGGCGGTCCACGGGCACAGCATCCATGGATAGGGGGCCGTCTTCGGCGGCCCCTCGGACGCCCGTTCTCGCCCGCCGCGTCCTCGACATCGGAATCGCCGTCGGCGCGATCGCGGCGGCGACGGCGTTCGGCCGGCTCGTCGGCACGAACGCCACGACGACCGGCTTCCTCTTCCTGATCGTCGTCCTCGGCGTGGCGGTGGGGCGCGGCCTCGTCGCCGGAACGATCGCCTCGCTCGCCGGCACGCTGGCGTACAACTATTACTTTCTTCCCCCGATCGGGACCCTCACCATCGCCGACCCCTCGAACTGGGTGGCGCTCGCCTCGTTTCTCGTCGCCTCCACCGTGGCGAGCCGGCTCGTGACGCGGGCCCGGCAGAAGGCCGCCGACGCCGAGGCGCGGCGGGCCGAGGTCGAGGCGCTCTACGACCTCTCGGTCGACCTCTTCACGGCCACGAACCGGGTCGGCGCGCTCGGCCTCGCGGCCGGGCGGGCGCTCCGGACGATCGGCGCGGCGGGAGGCGGTCTCGTCCTCTTCCGCGACGGGCCCGGCACGCCCGAGGTGATCTTCGACATCGGCGGCTCGCTCCAGCCGGACGACCCGCTCGTCGACGCCGTCGGGCGGAACGGCGAAACGGTAGAAATGCCGGCGGCCGGTTTCTCCCGCGACGTCTATCTCCCGCTCGGCGTGGGCGGCAAGCCGAGCGGCGTCCTCGTGGCCCGGGGAACGCGGGCCGCGCGGACGGCGCTGGAGTCGGTCGGGCGGCTCGTCGCGCTGGCCGTCGAGCGCGAGCGGTTCCTGCGCGAGCGGACGGCCATGGAGGCCCTCCGCGAGAGCGAGTCGCTGAAGACGTCGCTCCTTCGCGCCGTCTCGCACGACCTCCGGACGCCGATCACGGCGATCCGGATGGGCCTCGAGCGGCTCCGGCGAAGCGCCGGCGCCGAAGAGGCCGTGAACGAGGTGGCCCGCGAGACGGAAAGGCTGTCGCGGCGCATCGACAATCTCCTCGCCATGGCGCGCCTCGACGCCGGGACCTTCCTCCCGAAGGCCGAGCCCTCGCCCGCGGCCGACCTCTTCCGTGCCGCGATCGAGAGCCTCTCGCTCGTCGTCCAGGGGCGCCCGGTCGAGGTCTCGATCGCGCCGGAGACTCCCGACCTCCTCGTCGATCCGGCCCTCGCCGTCGAGATCCTGTCGAACCTCCTCGAGAACGCCGCCCGCGTCTCCCCCTCCGGCGCCCCCCTCGAGCTCTCGGCCGCTCCGGGGCCGCTCGAGCCGGGCCGGGTCCGCCTCGAGGTGCTCGACCGCGGTCCGGGCGTCCCGGCGGCGGTGAAGCGCGCGGTCTCGGGGCGAGGGGACGGAGGCGACGCGGGACGGACGGGGCTCGGACTGGAGATCTGCCGGTCCCTCTCCCGAGCCCTCGGAGGGAGCGTCAGCCTCGTCGACCGCCCCGGCGGAGGCACCGTGGCCCGCATCGACCTCCCGGCCGACCGCGCGCCCGGAGGCCCGGGATGATCCGAGCCTCGCATGCGCCGAGGATCCTCGTCGTGGACGACGATCCCGCCATCCGCCGCGGCCTCCTCGCCGAGCTCCAGGCGGCCGGCTACGACGTCGCCGAGGCCGCGGACGGCGACGAGGGGATTCGCCGGTTCGAGTCGGAGGCCCCCGACGTCGTCCTGACGGACCTGGCGATGCCGGGGGCGGACGGCTACGAGCTGATCGCGGCCGTCCGAAAGCGGGCGAGGACGCCGATCGTCGTCCTGTCGGTCCGGGGCGGCGAGGCCGACAAGGTCCGCGCCCTTGACCTCGGGGCCGACGACTACGTCACGAAGCCGTTCTCGGTCGACGAGCTCCTCGCCCGCGTCCGGTCGCAGCTCCGGCGAACCCGCGACGACGGCGCTCTGGGTTCCCTGGAGTTCCCGGGGCTCGTCATCGACCGGGAGCGCCGGCTCGTCGTCGTCGAGGGGCGCGAGGTGCGCCTGACACCGACGGAGTTCTCGATCCTGGAGTTCCTCGCTTCCCGCGCCGGCAAGCCGGTCACGATCGCCCAGATCATCGGCCGCGTCTGGCACGGCGCACCGGGGACGACGCCCGACGTCGTCCGCGTCCACGTCGGCTCGCTCCGGCGGAAGATAGAGCCCGACCCCGCCCGCCCCCGCTACATCGTCACGGAGCCGTGGGTCGGCTACCGCTTTGTCGCGGAGCCGGTCCAAAGCTAGAATCGGGCCCGCAGCGGGGGGAAATATGGGTCGCTCGGCCGAGAATCCGCTCGTTCTCGCTTCCTTCTCCCTCCTGATGTCCGCGGCGCCCGCACTCGGCGGAGAGGTCACGTCAAAGACCATCATTGAAGACACAGAGTCGAAGCCGACGATCAAGGTGAAGTCCACGGACGGCAAGTCCTACCAAACCGTTGAATCCGCGTCGCTCCAGTTCAAAGTTCACGTCGGTGCGACCTGCAACTGGGTCTCGACCGACCGCGAAGTGAAAGTCACCATCGGCCAGACGACGGATAACCTGGACGGATTCTGGGACGGCGTGCCCAAGGGATTCGGAGCGGTCAAGTCCTACGCGATTGCCACGCCTTACATGAACCCGAACATCATTCCGGGCCCGGTCGAGGCGTGCAATATTCGCCTTCAGGAGCTGGTCCAACAGGGCCAGCCAGCGTGGAAAGTCCTGCACGACGGTTTTACGCTGGTCAAGTCGGGAGCCTACGAGGCCAAGCTGACGGTCACCTGCGGCGCCGTCGACAAGGACAAGGAGACCACATCGGCGCCGTTGCACGTGGAGCTCCACTGCCTGCCATCGAATCTGGCAAAGGCTCCGACGCCCACTCCGACGCCGACGCGGACCCACACGCCGACTCCGGCCGCCCAGCGCGTGGCGCCCGTCGGCGGAAAGATCTCCTCGGTCAGCCTGACGGTGGACCCGCCGGACTACAAGGGCACCTGCCCCACCAACGTCAAGTTCCACGCCCACATCGTGCCGGCGGAACCGATCAAGCTCGGATGGATGATCGAGGGGGACGGGGACTATCAGTCGCCCAAGTACACACTGGACATCACGACGTCCACCCCGAAGAACCCGACCACGTTCCGGACCATCGAGAGGCCTTCCACGACAGGACAGCTCACCAGCGGCGGTCCCGCCAAGCTCCCGCTCGTCCAGGGATGGGCGCAGCTGCGCGTCTGGGATACCGAGAAACCGGGGACGGGAAGCCTGCGCTCGGCGCGGATGCCCTTCACCGTGGACTGCAATCCCGTGTCGCCGGCGGTGGGCGGCTCCATCGTCATCCCCCCGACGCCCCCGCCAAAGGGGCTCGCGGCACAGCCCACTCCGAGGAGGCCCTGAGGAATCCACGTGCCTCCAGATCGGACCGACGCGCCGCGGCGGGCGCGTCGGTGAAGCGACGATTGTCCGGCCAAAGTTTCTTCGCAGAACCTCTTGACTGAGTAGGAGTTCCGCGGCCTTTGGGAGTTCTTTCGGCCTCCTTCCGGACTTCTTGGGAGGGGTGGTAGCAAGTTCCCGGCGTGAACACGGAGACCAAGCACCACCCGCCGAACCTCCTTCAGGCCATCCTCCTCGTCGCTCTCGCTATCGCGTCGCTCGTCGGCGGCGCCGCCGCGGCCCTCTACGTCGACGGATTCGCCTGCCTGGCCGTCGCCCTCGCCGGATTCGGCGGCTATCTCGCGCTCTTCGCGGCCGCCCTCCGCCGGTTCGGCGGGGACTGGGATCGCTGGCGCGAGCCCGACTCGGAATGGCGCTCCGGCGTCCGCCGCCCGTCGGGCGGAAAGAGCGGTGAGCGGCGCCCTGCGCCTGGCCGCCACGACGATTCTCTCGGCGGCGGTCGCCCTTCCTCTCGTCGGCGAGGAGCCACCGGCCCCGACTCCCACGCCGACCCCGGAGGCGGCCGCCTCGGCGGCTCCCGCCGCGAAGCCGTGGTACGAGGAGATCTCCGTCAACGGCTTCCTCTCGGTCTGGTACGAGTACAACACCAACCGCCCCGCCTCGGGCCGCAACCAGTACCGCGTCTTCGACTACCTCGACAACAGCGTCAACGTCGACGCCGCCGAGATCGTCATCCAGAAGGCCGTCGAGAAGCCCGGCGACGTCGGCTTCCGCCTCGTCGCCGTCGCCGGCGCCGTGGCCCGCGTCGCTTCGGCCGCCGGCCTCTTCCAGGGCCAGGACTTCGACCTCCAGCAGGCCACCGTCAGCTGGATCGCCCCCGTCGGAAGCGGCCTGCGCCTCGACTTCGGGAAGTTCGTCACCCACATGGGCAACGAGGTGATCGAGGGGTACGACGGCTGGAACGACAACGCCACCCGCTCCTTCGTCTTCGGCTTCGCCATCCCCTTCACCCACACCGGCCTGAAGGCCACCTCCTCCTTCGGTGACCAGCTCACCGCCATGCTCGTGCTCTGCAACGGCTGGGACGTCGTGCAGGACAACAACAGCGGCAAGTCCGTCGGCGCCCAGCTCATCTGGACCCCGTCGAAGGCCCTTACGTTCACGGGGAACTACATGGGCGGCCCCGAGCAGCCCGACACGACCAGCAACTGGCGCAACGTCGGCAACCTCGTCGCCCAGTGGAAGGCCATCCGACCGGATCGTCTTCACCCTCGAGCTCACCTACGGCGGCGAGCCGAACGCCGTGACGACCGGAGAGACCGCCACCTGGAGCGGCCTCGTCGGCTACGCCCGCTTCGGCCTGACCGACTGCTTCGCCCTCGCCCTCCGCGGCGAGTACTTCGCCGACCCCGACGGCGCCCGCACCGGCGTCCGGCAGTACCTCAAGGAGGTCACCGTTAACGCCCGAGTGGAGGATCTCCCCCACTTCCTCCTCCGCGCCGACTTCCGCCTCGACTGGTCCAACCGCGACGTCTTCCAGAAAAAGTCCGCCTTCACCGCCACCCAGCCCACCCTCCTCGCCAACGCGATCTACGTCTTCTGAAAAGGAACCCGATGCTCGACGTGATCTTCCTCCTCGCCACCGCCGCCCTCCTCGCCGCCTCGCTCTGGTACGCGAAGCGCTGCGACGAGCTGTGAGGCACGCCATGACGTTCGAAGCCGCCCTCGGCCTCGTCCTCGCCGTGGCCGCCCTCGCCTACCTCCTCTACGCCCTCGTGAAACCGGAAAAGCTCTGAGGCCCCGATGTACGACGTCTTCCTGAAGACCGGTCTCTATTTCCTCCTGATCCTCGCGGTCACGAAGCCGCTCGGGATCTACATGAAGCGCGTCTTCGCCGGCGAGCGGACGTTCCTCGACCCCGTCGTCGGCCCGGTCGAGAAGCTCCTCTACCGCCTCGGCGGCGTCGGTCCCCTCAAGGACCAGACCTGGCTCTCGTACGGCGGGGCGATGCTGATCTTCAACGTGGTCGGCCTCGTCGTCGTCTACGCGATGCAGCGGCTCCAGCACCTCCTCCCCTTCAACCCGGACAAGCTCCCCGCCGTGCCGCCCGCCCTCGCCTGGAATACGGCCGTTTCGTTCACGACGAACACGAACTGGCAGGCGTACACCGGCGAGGCGACGATGTCCCACCTGACGCAGATGGCGGGCCTGGCCATCCACAACTTCGTCTCGGCCGCCACCGGCATCGCCCTCGCCGTCGCCATCGTCCGCGGGATCGCGCGGACCGAGTCGAAGGGGATCGGCAACTTCTGGCAGGACCTCGTCCGGTCGACGCTCTGGATCCTGCTTCCGATCAGCCTCGTCTCCGCGATCGTCCTGATGTCCCAGGGCGTCATCCAGAACTTCCAGCCGACCCGCGAGGTGACGACGCTCGAAGGCGCCGTCCAGAAGATCCCGGGCGGGCCCGTCGCCTCGCAGGAGTCGATCAAGGAGCTCGGGACGAACGGCGGCGGGTTCTTCAACGCAAACTCCGCCCACCCGTACGAGAACCCGACGCCGGCGACGAACCTCCTCGAGATGTTCCTGATCTTCGCGATCCCGGCCGGGCTCACGTACACGCTCGGCTCGATGACGGGAAAAACGCGCCACGGCTGGGCCGTCTTCTGCGGCCATGGCGATGCTCTTCGTCGCCGCAGCCTTCGCTCGCCGGATGGGCCGAGGTCCGGGGCAACCCGATCCACCACGCCCTCGGCGTCGCCTCGGCGCCCGGGAACATGGAGGGGAAGGAGGTCCGGTTCGGGCCGGGGGACTCCGCCCTCTTCGCGACGATCACGACCGACGCCTCCTGCGGGGCCGTGAACTCGATGCACGACTCCTTCACGCCGCTCGGCGGGCATGGTCCCGCTCGTCAATATCCAGCTCGGCGAGATCGTCTTCGGCGGCGTCGGGGCCGGCCTCTACGGGATGATCCTCTTCGTCGTCCTCTCGGTCTTCATCGCGGGGCTCATGGTCGGGCGGACGCCGGAGTACCTCGGCAAGCGGATCGAGGCGCACGACGTCAAGCTCGCGATGCTCGCGGTCCTGATCCTGACGTTCTCGATCCTCGTCGGAACGGCCGCGGGGGTCGCGACGAAGACCGGCCTCGCGAGCCTGAACAACGCCGGCCCCCACGGGCTCTCCGAGATCCTCTACGCCTACACGAGCGCGACCGGCAACAACGGCAGCGCCTTCGCGGGCCTGAACGCGAACACCGACTTCTACAACGTGACGCTCTCCCTCGCGATGTTCCTCGGCCGCTTCTGGATGATCCTGCCCCTCCTCGGCATCGCCGGCTCCCTCGCCGCCAAGAAGAAGGTCGCCGAATCGGCCGGGACCTTCCCGGTCGACGGCCCGGTCTTCGTCTTCCTCCTCGTCAGCGTCATCCTGATCGTCGGCGCCCTCACTTTCTTCCCCGCCCTCTCGCTCGGTCCGATCGTCGAGCACCTCCTGATGGGCGCCGGGAAGCTCTTCTGATCGAAAGCCATGAAAAAAGCACAAAAGCTCTCCCTCTTCGACCGCGCGATCCTCTCCCGCGCCGCGGTGGACGCCTTCGGGAAGCTCCACCCGCGGCGGATGATCGGCAACCCGGTCATGTTCATCGTCGAGGTGGGCGCCGTCGCGACCACCCTCTTCCTCCTCCCCGGCCTCGCGCCGAAGGGGCTCTTCGGCTTCCAGCTCCAGATCGTCTTCTGGCTCTGGGCGACGGTCCTCTTCGCGAATTTCGCCGAGGCGGTGGCGGAAGGGCGGGGCAAGGCCCAGGCCGACGCCCTCCGGCGCGCCAAGACCGACGCCGTAGCGCGGCGGCTCCTCGGGAACGGCGCCTCGGCCCACGAGGAGCGGATCCCCGCCTCGAGCCTCCGGAAGGGCGACCGCGTCGTCGTCGAGGCGAACGAGCTGATCCCGGGAGACGGAACGGTCATCGAGGGGATCGCCTCGGTGAACGAGTCGGCGATCACGGGCGAGTCGGCCCCCGTCATCCGTGAGGCCGGCGGCGACCGCTCCGCCGTGACCGGCGGCACGACGGTCCTCTCCGACCGGATCGTCGTCGAGATCACGTCCGAGCAGGGCCAGACGTTCCTGGACCGGATGATCCGCCTCGTCGAGGGGGCCGAGCGCCAGAAGACGCCGAACGAGATCGCCCTCGACATCCTGCTCGCCGGCCTGACGATCGTCTTCCTCTTCGCGACGGTGACCCTCCGCCCCTTCGCCGTCTACTCCGGGGGGAACGTCTCCGTCACGGTCCTGATCGCCCTCCTCGTCTGCCTCATCCCGACGACGATCGGCGGCCTCCTGTCGGCCATCGGCATCGCCGGCATGGACCGCGTCCTGACGCACAACATCCTGGCGATGTCGGGGCGCGCCGTCGAGGCGGCCGGCGACGTCAACGTCCTCCTCCTCGACAAGACCGGGACGATCACCCTCGGAAACCGCGAAGCCACGCTGCTCCTTTCGGCCCCGCGCGTCGAGGAGCACGAGCTGGCGGGGATCGCCCAGCTCTCGTCCCTTGCCGACGAGACCCCCGAGGGGCGCTCGATCGTCGTCCTCGCGAAGGAGAAGTACGGCCTCCGCGGCCGGCACCTTCGCGAGCTGAACGCCACGTTCGTCCCCTTCACCGCGAAGACCCGGATGTCGGGCCTCGACTTCGCGGACGGCCGGAAGGTGCGGAAGGGAGCCGCCGACGCCGTCGACGCCTTCGTCCGCTCCCTCGGCGGCTCGCTGCCCGAGGAGGTCCGGCGGGACGTGGCGACGATCGCGGCCGAGGGAGGCACCCCGCTCGTCGTGGCCGACGGCCCGCGCGTCGTCGGGACGATCTACCTGAAGGACATCGTCAAGGGGGGGATGCGGGAACGCTTCGACCGCCTCCGCGCCATGGGGATCCGGACCGTCATGATCACGGGCGACAACCCGCTCACCGCGGCGACGATCGCCCGCGAGGCGGGGGTCGACGACTTCCTCGCCGAGGCGAAGCCCGAGGACAAGCTCGCCCTGATCCGTTCCGAGCAGGGGAAGGGAAACCTGGTCGCGATGACCGGCGACGGGACGAACGACGCCCCCGCCCTCGCGCAGGCCGACGTCGGCATGGCGATGAACACCGGGACGCAGGCGGCCAAGGAAGCCGGCAACATGGTGGACCTCGACTCGAACCCGACGAAGCTGATCGAGGTGGTCGAGATCGGGAAGCAGCTCCTGATGACGCGCGGCGCCCTCACGACGTTCTCCATCGCGAACGACGTCGCGAAGTACTTCGCGATCATCCCGGCGATGTTCCTCGCCACCTACCCCGCGCTCCAGGCGCTGAACGTCATGCAGCTCGCGACGCCCGAGAGCGCGATCCTCTCGGCCGTCATCTTCAACGCCCTCATCATCGTCGCGCTCATCCCGCTCGCGCTGCGCGGCGTCAAGTACCGCCCGCTCGGCGCCGGACGGATCCTGCGCCGCAACCTCGTCGTCTACGGCCTGGGCGGCGTCCTCGTCCCGTTCGCCGGCATCAAGCTGATCGACATGATCCTCGTCGCCCTCCACCTCGTCTGAGAGCCCACATGAAAGAACACGTTCTCCCCTCGATCCGCCTCTATCTCGTCCTGACGCTCTTCCTCGGGTTCGGCTATCCCGCGGCGGTCTGGGCCGTCGGCCGGATCGCCTTCCGCGACGCGGCGGGCGGCAGCCTGGTCCCGAAAGACGGCGCCCCCGCCGGCTCGTCGCTCCTCGGACAGTCCTTCGTGATGCCCGGGCATTTCCACGGCCGGCCCTCCGCGGCAGGGAACGGGTACGACGCGACCGCCTCGAGCGGCACGAACCTCGGCCCGACCTCGCAGAAGCTCGCCGACGCCGTCAAGGACGCCGTGAAGGGCGTGCAAACCGACGAGGGCGTCTCCGGAGCCGTCCCGGCGGACGCCGTCACGTCGTCGGGCTCGGGCCTGGATCCGCACATCTCGCCGGAGTACGCCCGCCTGCAGGTCCCGCGCGTCGCCCGGGAGACCGGCATTCCGGCCGCCGACCTCGAGGCGCTCGTCGCGAGGAACACCGACTGGCGATTCCTCGGCGTCTACGGCGAGAGCCGGGTCAACGTCCTCGCCCTGAACCTCGAGCATCGACACCCGGCTCGGCCATCCCCAGATCGCGCCCACGCCGACGCCACGCCGGCCGCCGCCCCCCGCAAGCCCGGCGGCCCCCGCCGGATAATGGGCGGGTGAAGCCGGAAGAGCCGAGGCGCCCCGACCCCGAGGCCTTCCTCCGTCTCCTCGCGCGCGAAGAGAAGCGCGGCCGGCTCAAGGTCTACCTCGGGCAGGCCGCGGGGGTCGGCAAGACCTACCGGATGCTCGACGACGCGCACGCGATGCGCGCGCGCGGGATCGACGTCGTCGTCGGATTCGTCGAGACTCACGGCCGGAAGGAGACGGCGGACCGGATCGGCGACCTCGAGGTCGTCCCGCGCCGCCGGGTCGAGTACAAGGGGACGGTCCTCGACGGAGATGGACCTCGACGCCCTCCTCGCGCGAAAGCCCGAGGTCGCGGTCGTGGACGAGCTCCCCCACACGAACGCGCCGGGCGGAAAGAACGAGAAGCGCTGGCAGGACGTCGAGGACCTCCTCGCGGCGGGCATCTCCGTTCTGACCGCGCTCAACGTCCAGCACCTCGAGGGCGTTCAGGACGTCGTGAAGTCCGCGACGCAGATGGAGATCCGCGAGCGGGTTCCCGGACCGCGTCGTCCGCGAGGCGGACGCCGTCGTGAACGTCGACCTCCCGGTCTCGGAGCTCCGCGAGCGGCTCAAGCAGGGGAAGATCTACCCGCCCGCCCAGGCCGCCTCGGCGCTCGAGAATTTCTTCCGCGAGGAGAACCTCCGGTCGCTCCGCGAGCTGGCGCTCCGGGAGACCGCCGAAGGGGTCGGCCGGGAGCGGACCGAGACGTCGGGGACGTTCGCCGCCCCGTCGGAGATCCAGGTCGCCGTGGCCCTGCCGCTCGATGCCGCCCTCGCCCGCGCCCTGATCCGCCGCGGCTCGAAGCTGGCCGGCCGGATGAACACCCGCTGGTACGCGCTCTACGTGAGACGGAAGCGAGACCGTCCCGAGAACCTCTCCGCCGCCCAGCACCGCGAGCTCGTCGAGAACATCAACCTCGCGATGTCCCTCGGCGCGAACGTCGTCTACCGCGAGTCCGAGGACGTCGCCGGGGCGATCCTCGCGTTCGCCAAGGCCGAGGGGGTGAAAGTCCTCGTCCTGGGCCGGCCCGGCCGGACCGGCCTCCTCGGGCGCGTCTCGCCGGGCATCGTCCAGCGGGTCCTCGAAGGGGCCGAGGGAACCGACGTCTTCGTCGCCGACGTGGGGGCCGACGCCCCTTGACGCCGGGGGCCCCTTTTCACCTAGGGCCCCTTTTCACCCTTGCCACGCGGCCCGAGAGGCTCCAACTTTCCTCCGTAGACATGCGAAAGGAGTCTCAAGATGGCGATCCAGATCAGGAAGATCCAGCTCTGGCGCCGCGAGGCGCCCGATGCTCCGGGGACCGGCGCGTCGACCCTCGAGCCGTTCGCCCGGGCCGGCGCGAGCCTGCAGCTCGTCATGGGCTACCGGATTCATGACGGCCGGGCCGCCGTGGAGGTCTGGCCGGTCGAGGGGAAGAAGACCCGGGCCGCCGCCCAGGCCGCCGGCCTCTCGCCGGCGCCGATCCCCGCGCTTCTCGTCCAGGGGGACGACCGGCCGGGCCTCGGCCACGCCTTCGCGCGGGCCGTCGCGGATGCCGGGATCAACCTTGCCTTCCTGATGGCCCAGGTCGTCGGCCGCAAGTTCTCGGCGGTCTTCGGCTTCGGGACCGAGGCCGACCAGAAGGCCGCCGCCGGACTCATCCGGAAAGCGGGGGCGGTGGAGCGAAAACGGAGATAGGCCCGCCTGGCCCTTGATTTCCCGCGAGGCGGTTCCTAGGTTTCCCAGGGGATGCCTCGCCGGCCGGCGGCCAGCCTCCGGTCGCGATTTTCGCCGAGCGCGTCGGCTCCCGACGGACGCCCCAAGGAGGCCCTATGTCCGTCTCGACGAAGCTCGCCGACTTCCTGGAGCAAAAGCACGTCCCCTACGAGACGCTTCCCCATCCGCGCGCCTTCACGGCCCAGGAGATCGCCGCGGCCGTTCACGTCCCGGGCTGGGAGGTGGCCAAGTCGGTCATCGTCCGCGCCGACGGCCGCCTCCTGATGGTGGTCCTGCCGGCCACGAGGCGGATCGACCTCGACCAGCTGAAGCACGCGCTCGGCGCCTCGATGATCCGGCTGGCGACCGAGGCGGAGTTCTCGAAGCTCTTCCCGGAGTGCGAGGTGGGGGCGATGCCGCCGTTCGGGAACCTCTACCAGATTCCCGTCGTCGTCGACGAGTCGCTGAAGAAGGACAAGGAGATCGTCTTCAACGCCGGGTCCCACACGGAGACGATCCGGATGGCGTTCGGGGAGTTCACCGACCTCGTCCGGCCGATGTTCGCCTCGTTCACCGGGCGGCCGATTTGAGGCGGCAGACGTCGAGAAGCGCGTCGAACTCGGTCGACTTGTCGAGGAAGAGGTCGGCGCCCGCGTCCAGGCAGCGGCGGCGGTTCGGGGCCCACGGGTAGTTCGTCAGGACGCAGACGAAAGTCCCGGGCCACGTCGTCTTCACGTGGCGGATGACGTCGACCCCCGTCCCGTCCGGGAGCTGGAAGTCGGTCACCACGAAGTCCGGCGCCCCGGTGAGGAAGGCGCGGCGGGCGCCCGCCACGTCCCAGGCCTGCGGAAGCACCTCGACCCCTTCGATGGAGCCGAGGAGAGAAGAAAGGCGCGAACCGGCCACGGCGGAATCGTCGACGACGAGAATTCTCAGTGAAGACATCGGGCTCAGGTTCCCTCTCGTGATGGAATGGAAGTGTCGTGGCCGGCTCGCGGGTAGGAGTCGTCATCGCGAGGGGAAAGATACGGATCGGCCGGGCCGCGCGGTATCGGACGGCGCCCGATTCGGAGCCGCCGATTCGGGAAACCCGCTGTCGGGATTCGTCCTACGCGGGCGTCAGCCGACGAGGCCGCGCGAGATCGCGTAGTGCGTCAGCTCGGCGTTCGTCTTCATCCCGGTCTTCTCGAGGATCCGGGCGCGGTAGGTGCTGACCGTCTTCACCGAGAGGTGGAGGTGCGCGCCGA
Source organism: uncultured Acidobacteriota bacterium (assembly GCA_963821435.1). GTDB lineage: Bacteria > Acidobacteriota > Thermoanaerobaculia > UBA5066 > UBA5066 > DAOMFB01. The sequence continues at coordinate 28,148 of CAWGDR010000008.1, read as the reverse complement.
TCTCGGTCGGCGTCTTCCCCGAGGCGATCAGCCGCAGGACCTCGAACTCGCGGTCGGAGAGCGCCTCGTGGGGCGCCCCCGGGCTCCCCGAGGCGAGGGCGTCCGCCAGCTTCTCGGCGAGGGCCTCGCTGACGTACCTCCCTCCCGCCCGGACCTTCCGGACGGCGGAGACGAGCTCCGCGGGGGCGCTCTCCTTGGTCAGGTAACCGGCGGCGCCCCCCCGGAGGGCCCGGACCGCGAACGGGTCCTCGGCGTGGACCGAGAGGACGAGGACCGGCGTCTTCGGCGCCCGCTCCTTCATCTCCTTCAGGGCGTCGAGCCCGCTCCGGTCGGGAAGCGTCACGTCGAGGATCACGGCGTCCCAGGCACCGCCCTTCAGGGCCTCGATCCCGTCCCGGGCGGTGCCGGCCTCCCCGATCTCGGCCCCGGGGAACGCGTCGCGCAGGATCTCGCCGAGGCCCCTCCGGACGACGGCGTGGTCGTCGACGATCAGGAAGCGCGCGCTCACGCCGGCCGCTCCCCGGATCCCCGCGGGACGCGCGCCACGACCTGGGCCCCCCGCCCGGGCGCACCCTCGACCACGACCGAGCCCCCGACGGCGCGGGCCCTCTCCTGCATGCCGAGGACCCCGAGCGCAGAGGGCGCCTCGAGGTCCGCGGCGGCGACGCCCTTGCCGTCGTCCGACACGCGGAGGACGAGATCGCGCTCCTCGGCGTCCAGCGTGACCGTCACGCGCTTCGCCCCGGCGTGACGGGCCACGTTCGTCAGCGCCTCCTGGAAAATCCTGAAGAGCGCCGTCGCCCGGCGCGCGTCGAGCCCCTCGTCGCCGGCGGCGGCGTCGAGCCGCGTCTGGACGCCCGTCCGCTCGCCGAAGCGCTCGAGCGCGAACTCCAGGGCGGCCACGAGGCCGAGCGGGTCGAGGAGGTGTGGACGGAGCTCGCCGGAGATCTTCCGCACGGTCTCGACCGTACCGTCGACGAGGGCGCCCATGCCCCGGATCCTCTCGGACGCGGCCGCGCGCGCGCCGTCGGGAAGCGCCCGCTCGAGCGCGCCGAGGTCCATCTTCAGCGCCGTGAGCGACTGGCCCAGCTCGTCGTGGATCTCGCGGGCGATCCGGATCGACTCCTCCTCCCTGAGCGTCTCGAGGCGGCCCGTCAGCGCCCGCAGCCTCTCGTTCGAGCGCCGAAGCTCTTCCGCCGCGCGGTTGCGCTCGGCTTCGTTCGACTCGAGCCCCGCCGCCATCTCGTCGAGGGCGGCGGCCAGCTCGCCCAGCTCCCCGTGCTCGCGGGGAAGGCCGCTCCGGGCCGAGAGGTCGCCCGAGCCGAGCCGCCGGGCGGCCGAGACGAGCCGCTTCATCCGGGAGAGCATCAGGACGTCCCCGAGGAACCAGACGCCCGCGAGCGCGACGACCGCGACGAGGCCGAGCATCAGAATCTGCCGGACGAGCGCGTCCTGGGCGGACGCGTAGAGGACGGAGCCGGACGACCTGGAGGGAGAGGATGCCGTACTCCTCGGTGCCGTCGGAGAGCGGCTCGAAAAGGTAGAACTCGGAAATTCCTGCGGGCTGGACGAACTGGTCGGACCGCCGGCCGCGGGTCTCGTCGAAGAAGCGCTTCGCCGGGAGGAGCGCTTCGCCGACCCTCCCGTGCCCGGGGTCGTGGGCGAGGATCGTCCCGTCCCGGTCCAGGATGTAGAGTTCCCACCCCTCGGGAGGCGGCGCCTTGGCGACCAGCTCCCCCAGCCAGCCGAGGTCGATCGACGCGACGGCCACGGACCTCAGCCGCCCGTCGGCCCCGGCAACCGGCGCCGCGAAGGCGAGGGCCGGCTTGCCCGAGAGACGGCCGATCTGGAACTCCCCCGTCTGGGGGCGGCCGGTCTCGACCGCGCGCCGGAAGTAGGGACGGTCCGCGAGCGTCACGCCCGGGGCCGCGTCGGGCGCGCTGCAGAGGATCGTCCCGTCCGGCGCCGCGATGAGAAGGCTCGCGAAGCGCGGCTCGAGGCGGCGGAGCTTCTCGAGGCGGCCGGCGCAGCGCGACGGGTCCGGCGTCCCTCCTTGCTCCTCCACGATCGAGGCGACCTCCGCGAGGATCCGGCGCGCAATGTCGAGCGACGCCTGGTGCCCTGCCGCGAAGATCCGGAGAAGCCGGTTGCCTTCCGCGTTCGCCGTCCGCAAGCGCTCGCGACCGCTCGCGATTCGCGCCCCAGAGGACGAAGAGGAGCGTCGGCGCGAGGGCGGAGAGGACGACGGTGAGGAGCCGCCCCCGGAGGCTCGTCCGGAACGGGTATCTCGCGGCGTCGCTCACCAGAGCACCGACACGACGACCTGGCGGGTGGACCGCGGGCCGTCGAACTCGCACAGGAACACGTTCTGCCAGGTGCCGAGGAGGAGGCGCCCCCCCCGGACCGGGATCGTCTCGGACGGCCCCACGATCGCCGCCTTGATGTGCGCGGCGGCGTTGTCGTCCACCCGGTCGTGGAGCCAGCCCGCATGCTCGGGGACGAGCCGCGTCAGGGCCGTCAGGAGGTCGGTTCCGACGTTCGGGTCGTCGTTCTCGTTGATGGCGATGGCCGCGGTCGCGTGCGGCGTGTAGACGGCGCACTGCCCGTCCGCGGCCCCGGCGTCCCGGACGGCGTCCGCGACCTCGCGCGTGATGTCGAGGACCTGGTCCTTCTCCGACGTGCGGAACGTCAGGGTCGCCGTCCGGCAGGGCATCGCGCCTTCCCCCGCGTCCCCGGGACCGCTATTTCGGCAACGAGCGGTGTCTCATGGTTCGTCCCTCTCCGTCCCGGGAACGGGAGAATACGGCAGGCCGGCGCGCCGGGCTACCGGCTTCGGCCAGGCTTTCGCGGCACCCAGCGGGGCGTGACGCGCCGGTACGCCTCGTAGCTCTCCCCGAACCGCTTCGCTGAGTCCGGGCTCCTCCACGAGGAGGACGAGGCGGTGGGCGACGAGCGCCCGCGAGGACGGCCAGACCCAGGACGGACGGCGACCGCAGGAGGAGGGCAGCGCCGGCGAGCAGAGAGACCGCCCCGACGTACATCGGGTTTCGGACCCACCGGTACGGTCCCCGGGCCACGACCTCCCGGGGGGCGTCGAAGAGGGCGGGTGTCCCCCGCCCCCTGACGACGAACGTGACGATGCACGAGAGCGCGAGGAGCGGCCCCTGCCGCCGCGAGGACCGCCCCCGGTGCCTGCAGGACCGGCGGGCAGCCTCAGGCCGAGCGGCTGATCGAGGGACCGGGCCGTCCGGGCCCGAGCCAGCCCCAGAGGAAGACGAAACCCGTCACGTAGGCGACGCTGCGAGCGGCGGCGAAGGCGCGTTCCATGTTCCGATCCTGTTCCTCCCTCCGGCGCGCGGGTCTTCAGGAACCGGCCGGCGCCGAAGGGGCGGCCGGCGGGGCAGGTTGCGGCGCGGCGGCGCCGCCCGGCCGGCCGAGCGCCGTGAGGCCCGAGAGCCCGCCGAGACCCATCGTCTCGACCGCGCTCGACGGCACGATGACCATCGACCCCTTTTCCTTGATCGCCTCGTACAGCATGTTCATCGCGCGGAGGTGAAGGGCCAGGGGCTTTCCTTCGTACTGCTCGCCTGCGCTCACGAAGCGGCTGGCGATCTCGGTCTCCGCCGTCCCGAGGATGACCCGGGCCTGCCGTTCGCGCTCGGCCTGCGCCTGGCGCGACATGGCGTCCTCCAGCTCGGACGGGATCCTCACGTCCCGGATCTCCACGGACTGAACCGTGATCCCCCAGGGATTCGTCTTCCCGTCGAGGATCGACTGCAGGCCGCGCCCGAGCTTCTCGCGCTCGGTGATCATCTCCGCCAGCTGGTGGCGGCCGATGGCCTCCCGGAGGGCCGTCTGCGCGGAGAACCAGACCGCGTCGAAGTAGTCCGCCACCTCGAGGACCGACTTCTTCGCGTCCCAGACGGTCCAGAAGACGATGGCGTCGACGTTGACCGGCACCGTGTCCTTCGTGAGGGCGGATTCTGCCGTCACGTCCGTCACCCGGAGCCGCTGGTCGACGATCTGAGAGACGACGTCGACGACCGGGACGACGGCGAAGAGCCCCGGTCCCTTCAGGGCGTGAAACCGCCCGAAGCGGAGGACCACGGCCCGCTCCCACTGGGTGGCGACCTTGAGCGAGAAGAGGGCGAGGAGTCCGACTCCGAGGCCGATGGCGATCGGCGCCTCCCGCCGGGTCAGGCTTGAGACGACGGCGCCCACGGCGACGGAGAGGACGAGGACCGCGATGCCCACGCCGCTGAAGAAGCGCCGCAACTCGAGCGCGTCCGGCCCCTTTCTCCTGCTGAGTCCGTTGGCGAACAATTCGGGAATCATGAAGTCCTCCTGCCGGGCTCCGCCGACCTCTCGGCGAGAGCCCCGGCGATCTCTTCGGGCGTGAAGCCGCGGGCGGCGGCATGCGCGAGAAACTGGGCCACGAGAGCCTCCAGCGCTTTCCGCCGCTCGGGTCCTTTCCTGTCGGGTTTCCGGTGGGCCACGAACGTCCCCGTTCCCTGCTGCGTCGAGACGAGCCCCCGGATCTCCATCTCCTTGTAGGCCCGGGCCACCGTGTTCAGGTTCACCGAGAGGTCGACGGCGAGCTGGCGGACGGTCGGCAGCTGTGTCCCCGGCGTCAGGCGCCCGTCGGCCACCGCCAGCGCGACCTGGTCGATGATCTGCCGGTAGAACGGCACCCCGCTGGCGGCATCGAGGCGGAACGGGACGGCGTCGGACATGACCTCGTCGGCTTTCTCGGTATACTAGTTAACTAGTACATTGACAATCTAGGCCGCGCCCCGCGCCGTGTCAAGGGGACGGGAAAGCAAAACCGGCGCCGGCCCCGTCGGGCGCGGCGCCGGCTCCGGAGAGTCCGGACCGGGGCGGGGGTCTACATGTGCGCGATCACGGCGTCGCCGAACTCGCTGCACTTCACTTCCTTCGCCCCTTCCATCTGGCGGGCGAAGTCGTAGGTGACGATCCGGTCCTGGATCGCCCCGTCCATCCCCTTGAGGATGAGGTCGGCGGCCTCGGTCCACCCCATGTAGCGGAGCATCATCTCGCCAGAGAGGACGACCGAGCCCGGGTTGACCTTGTCGAGGTCCGCGTACTTCGGCGCCGTGCCGTGCGTCGCTTCGAAGATGGCGTGGCCGGTGACGTAGTTGACGTTGCCGCCCGGTGCGATCCCGATCCCGCCGACCTGCGCGGCGAGAGCGTCGGAAAGATAATCGCCGTTCAGGTTCAGCGTCGCGATGACGTCGAACTCGTCGGGCCGCGTCAGGACCTGCTGGAGCGTGATGTCGGCGATGGCGTCCTTGATCAGAACCTTCCCCGAAGCCAGCTGCTGCTTCTGCTCGGCGTTGGCCGCCGCCTCGCCCTTTTCCGCCTTCGTCCGCTCCCACTGCTCCCAGGTGTAGGTCTGGGTCGGGAACTCCTTCTCCGCGAGGGCGTATCCGTAGTTGCGGAACGCGCCCTCGGTGTACTTCATGATGTTCCCCTTGTGGACGAGCGTGACGCTCTTCTTCCGGCTGCGGATCGCGAACTCGATCGCCGCGCGGACCAGGCGCTCGCTGCCGTCCTTCGAGACCGGCTTGATGCCGAGGCCGGTCGAGTCGGGGAAGCGGATCTTCTTGTACTGCGGCGGGAAGTTTTCCTTCAGGAACGCCAGGACCTTCTTCGCTTCGGCGCTGCCGGCGGCGAACTCGATGCCGGCGTAGATGTCCTCGGTGTTCTCCCGGAAGATGACCATGTCGATCTTCTCGGGGTGCTTGACCGGCGACGGGACGCCCTTGAACCAGCGGACGGGGCGGAGGCAGACGTAGAGGTCGAGGATCTGGCGGAGCGCGACGTTCAGCGAGCGGATGCCGCCGCCGATCGGGGTCGTGAGCGGCCCCTTGATGCCGACGAGGTAGTCGCGGAAGGCGTCGGTCGTTTCGTCGGGGAGCCAGGTCTGGGCGTTGTCGAACGACTTCTGGCCGGCCAGGACCTCCATCCAGTGGATCTTCTTCTTTCCGCCGTAGGCCTTCGCGACCGCGGCGTCGAGGACGCGCACGCTGGCGCGCCAGATGTCGCGGCCGGTGCCGTCCCCCTCGATGAAGGGGATGATCGGGTTGTCGGGGACCTTGAGCAGTCCGCCGGAGATGGTGATCTTCGCTCCGCCGGCGGGGACTTTCGGCTTGGCGTCGGGCATTTCGGAGCCTCCTCGGGCGCGGATCTTAGGGGCGCGCCCCTCGCCCCCACAACAGAGCGTTTGTATCAGGCGGCTGCCGGGTCCGGATGGGGCAGCCGGCGGGACTCCGGGTAGGGAAAGACGTCGAAGATCTCCCCCGCCCGCTCCCGCCGCTGCATCTCCCGCCAGAAGCCGGGGTCGAGGAGGTCCGCGTGGCGTTCGAGGAACGCCGCGCCGGCCGTCGCCCCGGAGCCCCATGAACGTCAGGAACTCCTCGGGAAAGACGTCGTTCTCCCCGACGTAGAACCCCGGTTCGCCGCCGTCCCCGCCGTCCTCGTCGCCCGACGGGAGCTCGCGGAAGCGGCAGTCGGTGACGAAGCAGAGCTCGTCGTAGTCGTAGAAGACGACGCGCCCGTGCCGGGTCAGCCCGAAGTTCTTGAGGAGCAGGTCGCCCGGGAAGATGTTCGCCTTCGCGAGGTCCCGGATCGCCTCGCCGAAGTCGAGGATCGCCCGCCGGGCGTCCTCGGGCGGCGCCTCCTTGAGGTAGAGGTTCAGCGGCGTCAGCCGGCGCTCGGTGAAGAGGTGGTGGACGACGATCTCGTCGCCGACGACCTCGACGGTCTCCGCCGCCCCCTGGCGGAGCTTCTCGAGGAGGTCCGGCGTGAAGCGCGAGACCGGGAAGGAGAGGTGCTCGAACTCCTGCACGTCGACGAGGCGGCCCGCCCGTCCCGTGCCGGAAGACGAGACGGTACTTGTCGAGGACGTCCTGCCGCCCCGTCGACTTCGGGTAGGCGAACACGTCCCGGATGACCTTGAAGACGACGTCGTACGACGGGAGGGTGAAGACGATCATCACCATCCCCACCTCCCCCGGCGCGAGGACGAACGGGTCGTCCGAGCGCGGCGAGGTGCCGGAGGAGGTCGCGGTAGAGCTCGGTCTTCCCGTGCTTGTTGAACCCGATCGGCCGTGTAGAGCTCGCCGACCGGCTTCTTCGGCATGATCGTCTTCAGGAACGCCACGAGCGCCGCCGCGTTCGCGACGTCGACGTGGAAGTAGGACCGGGTGAAGCTGAAGACGATCGACGCCTCGTCCTCGTCGGCGACGACGGCGTCCACGACGACCCTGCCGCGGGGATTCACGAGCGCGAGGAGGAAGGGCATCGTCCGCTCCCCCCGCCGCATCCGGCCGACGAGATAGGCCCCCTTGTTCCGGAAGAAGACCGGCCGCAGCACCTCCGCCGTGTCGAACCCGGGAGCGCCCCAGAGACCGGTGAGGTAGGCGTCCAGCTTCTCCGCCGCGAGGCTGGCGTCCCGGGAGATGTCCTCCCACCCGGCCGGGAACGGGTGCGCCGCCAGGATCCGGAAGAGCGCCGCCGCCGTCCCCTGCGCGCCGGAATAGGTCTCCGCGAGGATCCGGGCGGCGCGGAGAGAAAGGGGCGGGACCTCGGACGCGACGAACTCCGTCCGCGGGTCGACGCCGACGGTGTGGAAGACCCGCCGCGACGCCGAGTTGAAGAGCGTCTCGGCGAGCTCGATGTCGGGCCGCCCCGCCACGAGACCCGCGTACGCTTCCTTCATCTCCGACCAGACCGCCGGGTCGCAGATCCCGGCCCCGAGGAGCGCCTCCAGCGCGGCGAGGGCCGGGTCGAGCACCTTCCGGTAGAGCTCCAGCCGCTCGAGGGCGTCCGCGCGCATGCCGTGCCAGTCCCGGGAGACGAAGCGGTCGGGCGCGCGCCGCGTGATCTCCGCGAAGGCGAGCCCGTAAGCCTCGTGCGCCTCGAGGATCCGTTCGGCGCCTCTGAGGGCGGCGCCCTCATCACGTTCGGTGTTCCACGCGCCCGTATCGTACCGGCGGAAGACGAACGGCTGCGCGGCGGCCCCCGGGTGCGGCAGAATCGGCCCATGAGCGACTTCTTCCAGAACGGGCAGATCACGACGCTCACCCGCCTCGGAACGCGCCCCGCCGCGGAGCTCGAGGAGGCGATCGCCCGCCACACGCGCCGGAACCGTGCGGCGCTCCTGATCCCCTGCCTCGTCTCGGAGCTGGAGCGCCCCGCGCTCGCCAGAATCTGCGACGAGGTGGCGAAGGCCCCCTACCTCGACACGGTTCTCGTGTCGCTCGACCGGGCGGACGAGGCGGGCTACCGGGGAGCGCTCGACTACTTCCGCCGACTTGGCAGGCGGACCGTCGTTCTCTGGAACGACAGCCCGGGCGTGATGGCCTTTCTCGAGAAGCTGGCGGCAAACGACCTCGCCCTCGGAGAGCGGGGGAAGGGGCGAGCCTGCTGGGTGGCTTTCGGCTATCTGCTCGCCCAGGGAAACATCGAATACATCGCGCTTCACGACGCCGACGTCCTCGACTACGACCGCGCGATCCTGGCCCGGCTCCTCTACCCGGTCGCCGATCCGATCCTGAACTTCGACTTCTGCAAGGGCTTCTATGCGCGATTCACCGACCGCCTCAACGGCCGCGTCGCCCGCCTCTTCGTCGGGCCCCTCCTCGCCTCGCTGAATGCGCTCCTCGGGCCCCACCCCTACATCGAGTTTCTGCAGTCTTTCCGCTATCCCCTCGCTGGCGAGTTCGCCGTCTCGGCCGACCTCGCTCGTCAGGTCCGCGTTCCGGCCGACTGGGGGCTCGAGATCGGAGTCCTCTCCGAAGTCTTCCGGCACCGCGCCGGGCGCAGGATCTGCCAGGTGGACCTCGCGGACCGTTACGACCACAAGCACCAGGCGCTCTCGCCAGACGACCCCACCGCGGGCCTGAACCGGATGGCGGGCGACATCGCCAAGCACCTCCTCCGGACGCTGGCGGCGGCAGACGTCGTCCTCTCGGAGGGGGCGCTGAAGTCGCTTCTCGCCTCCTACCAGCGCCGCGCCGAGGATGCCGTCAACAGCTTCTACGCGGTCGCCAAGATGAACGGCCTGACGTTCCTCCGGCATGAGGAGGAGACGGCCGTCGCGACCTTCGCGCGCGCGCTCAAGGCCGGCGCCGAGCAGTTCCAGCAGGATCCCCTCGGCGCGCCGCAGATCCCGAACTGGGCCCGCGTCCTCTCCGCCATCCCCGACGCGGGCGACCTCCTTCTCGAGTCCGTCCACGAGAACGGCGGAATCCTCGAGCCCTGAGCCTCCCGTCAGACGTGCCGGATGCCGGTGTCCTCGGACTCGGCCCGGAGCTTCTTCTCCAGGTAACGGCGCGCGAGGTCCCGGGCTCCGAGGCCGAAAGCGAGGGCGAGCGCAAGCGCAAGCGCGCCCCCGACGATCGAAAACGCCGCGACGAGGATGGAGCGGGCCACACCGAGGTTGTCGAGCGCCATGGCCGCGAAGAAACCGAGAATGACGATGTGGACGCCACGGGAGCCGGCACGCGCCCAGGGGAGGCCGGCGTTTACCGCGCCGAGCAGCACGCTTCGGCGCGCGATCGCGGCGACGCCGAGGCCGAGCAGAAGAATCAGCCCGGCGGCGAGGAGACGCGGGACGAACGCAACGATCTCGCTCAGGATGTTGCGGAGGGCGCCGGGCTCCAGAGCGTTGACGCCGACCGCCAGGACGGCGGCCACGCCGACCCAGAACGAAATGGCTCCGGCGGCCCGCTCGATGCCGGCATCGAGGCCGGCGGCTCGCAGGAACCGGTCGGGCAGGCTTCCGGGGCGCTTCTTGCCGCGGAGGACCAGCCGCGAGAAGAGCTCCAGAAGAGCGCGGAGGACCACGCCGATCAGGATCCCGACGAGAAGCGAAGCCAGAAGCACCAGGAAGGCCGGAATGACGGAAATGAAGGCGTCCGAGAGCCTCGCGAACGCATTTGCGATGTCCTGCTGCAGGTGTTCCATCGTGATCACCCTTCCTCAGCGGGCGCCGGCCCGCCAGAGCTCGCGAAGCACGTCCTTGTTCCGTTCGAAGGCGGCAGCGAGGGTATCGAGCCGCGCCTCGGCCTCCTCGTCCGTCCCGTCCCGGGTTTCAGCGATGAAGGAGGCGACCTTGCCGAGATAAAGAGGAACCAGCGACTTGATCAGCGTTTCGGGCGGAAGCCGCCGGCCCCGCCAGCCCGCTGCGGCCTCGAACAGAACCCGGACCCAGACCTCGTCGAGCAGCACGACCTCCGGACGAGCCGCCGCACCCTCGCGCAGGGCGGAGATCGAGCCGACCGAAAGAAAACTCTCCCAGACGGGAAACAGGTCTTCCGTGGCCTGCCGGAATATCGCGGCAAGGCGCTCCACCTTGACCGGCACCGGTTCCAGTCCGACGGCGTGAGAAAACCCGAAGAGCGGTACGGCCTCCGACCCCGCGACTCCGAGCCAGGACTCCTCGTAGCGTTCCATCAGCTCGAAAAGCGTCGAGACGACCTCGATCATCATCGGCTGGAGATCGGCCCCCGGGTCCTTCGGATCGTGAAGCTTCGCGCCGAGGAACGCCTGGCACGGCTTCCGTCCTTCCGCCAGCGCCGTCGTCGTCATGAAGATGTCGATGCCGTACCGCGCTACCGGCCCGTCCCAGCGGTCATACTCGAGAAACCGCTCGGCGAGCCCGCCCGAGAAGCCGAAGTCCCCCCCGATGGGCTGGCGGATACGCTTGCCGTAGAGCGCCCGCGTCATCGGATAGACGATCGTATTCGTGATCGTGCCGTCGTACCTGTGGCGGGAGTAGAGGGGTGACACGAACTCGTACCCGTGCCTCAGCACGGGAGAGACGAGGAGCTCGATCCAGCCGGGAGTGATGCTCCGGAGGTCGCTGTCGACGACGCAACAGGCCTTCACCTCCAGCTCGGCCGCGATGCGGAAGATCGTCCGGAGGGCGCTCCCCTTTCCGGGCAGGCCGACATAGGGCGTCACGATGCGGGCGGCGGGCGCCGGCGCGGCGTCGACGAGGATCTCCTCGAGCGAACCGTGCTCTGTCCGCTCCACGATCTCGCGCGTCCGGTCGGTCGAACCGCCGTCGCTGTTGACGAGAACCGCGTGGACGTCCGGACAGTGCTTGGCTAGGCCCGCCGCTACCGCGCGGACGACGTGGCCGACGGTCCGTTCGTTGTTGAACGACGGGATCCCGACGAGCACGTCCGCCCGGCCGATCTGCTTCAGCCTCTCTCCGACGGTCGCGTCGATCTGGGGGAGGAGCGTCATGCGGTTTCGTCGTCGAGGAGGGCGCTCACGGCCGCCGCCCACCCCGCCCCTCCCGGCTCCGGCGCGATCCGCGCGCGCGGGAGCGCCGAGACGAGCTGCGCGTCCGGCCCCCCGGCCCGCGGCACGACGACCGGGACGTCCACCGCCGAGAGAAACCGCAGGTCGTTCGGCGCGTCGCCGAGACCGACCGCCGCCCCGGGCCGACCGAAGAGCTTGCGAATCCTCGGCACCGCGTCCGCCTTGTCGTGGCGGCCCGAGAGGTGCCAGAAGGCCCCGCCGCGGACGAGCTGGAGTCCGTGGAGTCCCGTCATCTCCTCTTCGAGCAGGTCGTCCCCGCCGTCCGGCGTGAGGAACGGAAGATCCCAGACGCGGGCCCGCGCCTGCGCGAGGGCGGCGCCTCCGAGCCCGGTGAGCGACGCGAGACTCTCGTCCGTCATCTCGTCGAGCGGCACGATTCGGACCCGGCGGCGGCGCGCCACCGCCACGAGGATCTGGCGGAGGCGGCTGACGGGAACCGCCGACGGGAACGACCTCGACCCCCCGCGGCGTCACGAGCCCGGCGCCGTTCTCGAAGACGCCGACCCCGCCGGCGGCGAGGACCAGGAGAAGGCCGCGCAGCTCGATCTCGGTCTTGCTGGTCAGCGGCACGACCGGCACGCCGAGCGACCGGAGCCTCCCGATCGCCCGTGCGGGGGCGGCGCCGATGCCCCCCTCCGGCTCGAGGAGTGTTCCGTCGAGGTCGGTGAAGAGGACGGAGATCTCCATGCGACGCCTCCGTTTCTCGCCGGCGGGGAACCAGACTTCGTGTGCCTCGTCTCGCGCAGACCGCGCCTGCCGCGTGTGCTGACACGCGGCGCAACCTCACTGCTTGAAGCTAGCACAGTGCCAATCGTTCCTCGCCGGCGTGATGCCCGTCACGCCGGCTGCGGGCAAGATCCACGCCCCGGGCGCGGCTCCCGCCTTAGAGCATCCGCATCAGCGCGTGCGGCGCCCGGGCGTCCTACCCTGATCCCGGAGACGTTCATGGGCGCATACGAAACGAAGGTCGGCTTCATCTGCCAGGTCATCGACTGCCCTGAGCGGACGCCCGACTGCAAGGGACCGGGCGAACGGCTCGTCACGATCCAGAACTTCGTGAGCCTCGCCCCCGGCTCCGAGGTCCCGCTGGAGGGCTCCGCCAGCGAGTGCCCGGCCTGCGGCCGGACGGGAGTCGAGAAGAAGCTCGTCGACGGCGTCCTCTACGTCGTCCACGTGCAGACCACCGAGCTCCTGCCGGACGGCATGGTCACGGAGGCCCAGGACACCTGCCACGCGCCCAAGAAGCGCTGACGCCCGCCTGACGGCCGTCATGCCGGCCCGGAGGCTCATTCCCTAGAATCGTCCCGGATGTTCGAGACGGCGAGGACCCGGCGGGAGTGGAAGACGATCCGGGCGATGATCGCGCTCCACTGCGAGGGCGTACACCGCGATAACGCCGGGCTCTGCGACGAGTGCCGCGAGCTCGAGGCGTACGCGGAGAAGAGGCTCGAGCGGTGCCCGTACGGCGAGACGAAGCCGACCTGCGTGAACTGTCCCATCCACTGCTACCAGCAGACGATGCGAGAGAGGGTCCGGGTCGTGATGCGCTACGCGGGGCCGAGGATGCTCCTCCGGCACCCGCTCCTCGCCCTGATGCACGTGGTCGACGGTCGGCGGAAGGCGCCCGAGAGACTTCCACGGCAGAAGCCGGCCGCGGGCGGGGCGGGCGCGTGACGTTTCTCGCGCTCCTGCCGGTCGGCCTCTCGCTCCTCGTCCTCGCGGCCCACTTCTACCGCGCGGGGAACGTCGGCTTCTTCGTCGCGTCGCTCCTCGTCCTGACGCTCGTCGCCGTCCCGAAACGGTGGGCGGCGCGGGCGCTCCAGGCCGCCCTCCTCCTCGGCGCCGCCGAGTGGGTCCGGACGGCGGCCCGCTTCGTTTCGCAGCGCCAGGGGGACGGCCGCCCCTTTCTCCGGCTCGCGCTCATTCTCGGAGGCGTGGCCCTCGTCTCGGGGCTCTCGGCGCTCCTCTTCCGGACGAGGGCGCTCCGCGCCCGGTACGGGCTCGTGGGGTAGGCGGGGACGTCAGCCGGAGACGCCGTCGTAGCCGAGGTAGGCCTCGAGCGCGGCCACCTCGTGGCGGAGGTCGTCGACGCGGCTCTTCATGACGTCGCGGAACGACAGCATCCCGAGCGCCCGTTTCCGCTTGTCGACGACCGGGACGTGCCGGATGTGGCGGTCGACCATCGCCGTCACGGCGTCGTCCTCGTCCCCGTCTTCCGCCGCGCTCACGACGTCCGCCGTCATCACCTTCCCGACGGCCGTCTTGGCCGCATCGAGACGGGCCAGGACCACGCGCTGCATCAGGTCGCGCTCGGAGAAGATCCCCGCGACCTTTCCCTTGTCGGTGACGACGACCGCGCCGATCTTGCGGGCCACCATGACGCGGACCGCGTCCTCGACCGTGACGCTTTTCTCGACGGTGACGGCGGGCCGGGTCGCCTTCTTCAGAAGATCAACCATCACACACCCCTGCCCGAATCTCGCCTCCTCAGCCGCCGGGGGCCATGATGCAGATGGACCAACGCGTCAACGGCCGAGGCGCCTCGCGAGGAGCTCGATTCCGCGGAGGACGACGTCCGGAGGCGCCGCCGTGTAGCAGACGCGGAGATGGCACGGGTAGGGGCCGAAGCTCGGCCCCGGCGCCGCGAAGAGCCCCTCGTCGGCGCAGCCCTCGAGAAACGCCGGCAGCCCGCCGTCCCCCAGCGACCTCCCGACGTCGAGGAAGAGAAACGTCGATCCCTCGGGCGGCGGCTCCCCGAGCCGCGCGGCCGCCTTCCGCCCCGTCTCCGCGTAGGCCGCGCGCGTCTCCGCGAGCCACGCTTCGCCAGCCTCCGCCAGGACCCTGAGCGCGGCGGCCTGCGAGGCGGTCGTCGCGCTGTAGACCGAGTGCGTGTGGAGCTTCAGCGCCGCGTCGATCGGGCCCGGAGGGCCGGCGAGCCAGCCGCACCGGTAGCCCGCCATGCCGAAGCCCTTCGAGAAGGAGTGCGCCGAGAAGGAGCGCTCGGGCGCGAGCGAGAAGCCGTACGCGTGCGTCCCCTCGTACTGGTAGTCCTCGTAGACCTCGTCGAAGAGGAGCCAGAGCTCCTCCCGCCGCGCCCACGCGACGAGCGCCTCCAGCCACGTCCGCGGCAGGACGCGCCCGGAGGGGTTGTTCGGCGTGTTGACGTAGAGCGCGACGGTCCGCGGCGTCCGCTTTTCATCGACGGCCCGGATTGCCGTTTCCGCCGAGGTCGCGACGCCGAAGAACGGGACGGCCACGGGCACCGCGCCGAAGCTCCGGCAGATCCCGTCGATGAGCGGCCAGTGCGGGGCGAGGATCAGCACCTCGTCCCCCGCCGAGGCGACGGCGCCGACGGCATGCGACAGCCCCGCCGTCGCGCCGCCCGTGACGAAGAGCTGCTCCCGCGCGATCGGAACGCCCGTCCGGGCGCGAACCCGCTCGACGAGCGCGTCGACGAGCGCCGGAAGCCCTTGCGGCGGCGTGTACCGGTTCAGGTGGGGGTGGTCGGCGGCGCGGAGGTCCTCCATCCGGCAGCCCGGGGGCGGGTCGCGGTAGGTGTCGCCGACGTGGAAGGGATAGACCTCGCCGCGGTACGTCGAAAGCCGGTGCAGGAGCTTCGAGTAGACCGATCCCCGGATGCCGGAAACCGGTGCGGAGAGGTGAGGCGGACGCGGCATGCGGGAATCGTAGCTCCGGAGGAGAATCCGGCCATGGACTTCGGCATCCTCGGCCTCGAGCTCTCCGGCAAGACGACTCTCTTCTCCCTCCTGACCGGCCACGACCCCTCCGCCGCGCCCCACAAGCGCGAGGCGCACGTCGGCATCGCGCAGGTCCCCGACCCGCGGCTCGACCGCCTGACGGAGATGTTCAAGCCGAAGAAGCACACCCCCGCGACGGTCCGCTTCGTCGACGTCCCCGGCGTCACGAAGGGGGGCGCGCAGAGCCTGAACCTCCCCGAGCTCCGGCAGATGGACGGCCTCGCCGTCGTCGTCCGCGGCTTCGCCTCGGAGGCAGTTCCGCATCCCGAGGGTTCGATCGACCCGGCGCGCGACCTCGAGCTCCTCGAGACGGAGATGCTCCTCTCCGACCTCTCCGTCGTCACGAACCGGCTGGAGCGGGTGGCGAAGGACATCCAGAAGAAGAAGACGCCCGAGCTGGAGGCGGAGAAGGCGATCCTGACCCGTTTCAGGGCGACGCTCGAAAAGGGGGACGCGCTCCGCCCCTACGAGGTCTCGCACGAGGAGCAGAAGATGGTGCGTGGCTTCGGCCTCCTTTCGCTGAAGCCGATGCTCGTCATCCTGAACGCGGGCGAAAACGACGCCTCGGACCTTCCCGGCGCGCTCGGGAAGGCCGGCTTCGGGAAATGGCACGGGCAGCCGAAGGTCGCCTTTTCCGCCGTCTCGGCGACGCTGGAGCAGGAGATCTCCGCGATGGCGCCCGAGGACCAGGCCGAGTTTCTGAAGGGGCTCGGGCTCCCCGACCGCGCGCTCGACCGGCTCCTCCGCGCGGCGTACGGGCTCCTCGGCCTGATCTCGTTCCTGACCGCCGGCGAGGACGAGTGCCGGGCCTGGTCGATCCCGCGCGGCACCCACGCGGTGAAGGCCGCCGGCGTCATCCACACCGATTTCGAGCGGACCTTCATCCGGGCGGAGGTCGTGCCGTTCGAGAATCTGATGGAGGCGGGCTCGATCGCTGCCTGCCGGACGCACGGGTCGTTCCGGCTGGAGGGAAAGGACTACGTCGTCCAGGACGGGGACGTGATCAACTTTCGTGTGTCGGCCTAGGAGCGAGTCTGAGTGATCCCGCCGCGCCGATGAGATCCGGGCGTCGGGGGTTCCCGACGTTCGGCCAGGGGCTGGTGGTCATGCTTCTCGTGGCGGGCTCTCAGCTGGCCGCGGGGTTCGTGCTCTTGCTCTTCAAGGTGGCGTTCAAGGAAACCCACGTGGACACGCTGCTGCTCGTCGGCGGGCTCCTGGCGGCAGGTTTGTCGGCCGTGCTCGTGCTCGGCTGGGCGGGCGCCGTGCGCCGCGAGTCCGTGCGGCTCCTCGTTGTTCCGAAGCCCGTCGCGCTCGTGGCCGTCACGCTCGCGTTCGTAGCGACTCTCGGAGCCGACGTCGTGCTGTGGCAGGTCGACAGCTGGGTGCGCTGGCTGTTCCCCCCCGGCCCTTTCTACCGTGAGTTCATGTCCCTTCTCGAGCGAGAAAGCCTGCCGCTCGTCCTCGCGAGCGCCGTGATCGTGGGTCCGGTGAGCGAGGAGCTGATCGTCCGCGGCGTCCTTTTGCGGGGTTTCCTCGAGAACTACCGTGAGTGGACGGCGATTCTCCTTTCGAGCCTGCTCTTCGCCGGCATGCACCTGAACACATGGCAGGGCGTGTCCGGGTTCTTCATCGGCTGCCTCTTCGCCTGGTTCGTAGCGAGAACGGGGTCGCTCCTCCCGGCGATCATGGGCCACGTGGTGAGTAACGGGCTCGCGGTCATCGCCCTGCGCCTCCACGCCAAGATTCCGGGGATCACGACGGAAGGATTCCAACCCTGGTGGCTGACGGCGTTGGGCGCGCTCGTGACGGTCGCGGGCGTCGTCGCGTTCCACCGCGCGACACGAAGGTCGACGGAGTTCAGGGCTTCGGCGCCGGGGGCGGGAGGTCCCGCGCCACGCCAGCCTCGGTGAACCCGACGCGTCCGTGGGAGCTGTCGCAGAACGGCTTGTTCGCGGACTGACCGCAGCGGCAGAGGGAAATCCTGGTCCGTCCGCCGAGACCGAAGGCTTTTTCCGACGCGTCGACGATGGTGAACTCCCCCTCGACGACGAGGGGGCCGTTGTTCCGGGTCAGGATCTTCGTGCTCACGGACGTCCTCCTCCGGGCGCCGGCGCGCCCTTCTCCATCTCGACGAGGCGCCCCGGCGCGAAGCCGAGCCAGTCGACCGTCTGCTCGCGCCCGATCCACCCGGCGAGCTTCACGGCCTTCTTTCCCTCGGGGCGCGCGACGACGAGCGTCGGAAAGCCCTGGATCTCGAATTTCCGAGCGAGCCGGATCATCTCGGGCGGGATCGCCCCCCCCTCGCGGCTGGTGTCCTGCAGGACGACCGGCACGAACTCCCTGTCGATCTTCTGCGCCGTCGTCTTCTCGGAGAAGACGTTCTCGATCAGGATGTGGCAGGGGCCGCACCAGTCCGCCGTGAAGAAATAGAGGACCGGCTTTCCGGTCTTCTTCGCCTCCGCCTCGCCCGCCGGGAGCGTGCGCCACCGGACGAGGTCCTGCTTCTCCCCGGTCCCGCGGAGGGGAGCGGCGAGGATCAGGAAACCGGCCGCGGCGGCCAGGAACGGAGTCTTCCTCACGGCGCCGATCTTACCGGAGCGGCCGCCGCCGGCCCCGGGACGTCCGTCAGGAAGAGCCGGAAGGACGGAGGCCACGCCGCGGGAGGCAGCCCGAGCGCCCGGTCGAGCGCCGGCGTCCTGAGGCGCGACGCCGCGTCCGCGAGATGGCCCCGGGCGGCCGCCTCGTCCCCCTCGTCCCGGGCGAGGAGCGCCCGGACGATCGAGACGCTCGGGGCGACGACGACGCGCGCGGGAAGGCCGGCGAGGAAGGCCTTCGCTTCGTCCCGCCGCCCCGAGACGCGGAGGCTCTCCGCGACGAGCGCCGCGGTGTGGCCCGAAGGGAGCGTGTCGTTCAGGAAGAACGCCAGCGGAAGGGCTCGCTCCGCCCGGCCGAGATCGAGGTTCCGGTAGACCTGGTCCTGCAGCCCGTTCCGCCACGCCGGGTTGAACGTACCCGGCGCCTCGCCGTCTCTCGTCGCCATGGCGGCTCCGAGGCGCGGCCAGCGGAAGGGCTCCGTCAGCTCCCTGACGAGGGGGGTCGCCGTCGTCACGACCCTCGCGCGGGTCGCGAGGTCCGGGACCGCGTCGGGGCTCGACCCGATCCAGGGCGGGCGCGACAGGGTCGCTTCGATCGCCTCCCGGTCTCCGTCCCGGAGGCGCGCCCGGAGGAGAAAGAGGTGAAGCGGGATCTGCGCGAAGGCGGGGTCGTAGCGCGCGACGAGGTTCCGTCCGAGGAGCGGCCGGGTCTCTCCGGCGGCCTCCCGGAACGAGGCCGGGTATCTCCGGACCTCCTCCGGGGAGGCCTTCACGGCGCCGGTCGAGAAAACGTAGTGGAAGCTCGCCGCCTCCGGCGTCAGGACGCCGAGCGCGTTGACACCGAACCCGAGCAGGCCGAGGACCGCCGCGACGGCGCGGACGGGCCCGCGACGGCAGCAGCGCCGGCCGCCGCCGAAAGGAGCGGGAGGAGGGGGACGAGAAAGCGGGGGCCCCAGCCGCACGTGCCGTCCCACGCCCACCACGAAGCGTAGAGGAAGAGCGTGACGAGCGACGTCCCGGCGATCCCGAGCGCCGCTCCGCGGCGTCGCCGGGCGCGCGGGCGAGTCTCCCGACGCCCCACGCCGAGAGGAGAAGGAGCGGGAAGAAGAAGACGAGCCCCTTGTTCGGGCCGACGAGGAGCCGCCAGATGCCGTCCAGGACGGGATAGTTGAACTGCTGGGCTTTTCCGTAGGAAGCGAATGGCCGGCCGAACCGGACGATCTCGAAGGCGAGCCACGCGGTGAGCGGGAGGGCCGCGCCCGCCGCCGCGCGGGCGGCGAGGCCGAGGCGTCGCCGGAGCACGGGACGCCCGTCCGGCCCGAAGGCGAGCGGCAGGAGAAGGAAGGGGGCGATCGCGGCGTTGGCGCCCTTCGTCAGCACCGCGAAACCCGCGACGAACCCCGCGGCCATCGCGAAACGGCCGGCCTTCCGGCTCCCCTCTTCTTCTGTCGCGGCCGCGACGGCCAGGAAGAGCGCCGCCGAGAAGGTCAGCGCCTGCAGCGGCTCGGAGAGGCCGGTCGCCACGTACGCCCAGAGGGGCGATGCGAGGGCCGTGGCCACGACGGCGAGCCCCTCCCCGAAGCGGTCCGCGCCGAGCCGCCGCGCGAGGAGCCCCGAGAAGGCCGCCGCACCCGTCACGAGGAGGATCTGGAGGAGGACGAAGAGCGTCTGGGAGGAATGCTCGCCGAAGCGCGCCTCCCACGGCCGCGCGAGCGCGGCGAGCGGCGCCTCGAGGAGCGGCAGCCCCATTCCGTAAGGCGAGACGGCGTCCCCTGCGGGGCGCGAGACGTTGAAGACCTGGCCGCCGGCGATGCCGATCTCGCCGAAGTTCGCGAGGGAGACCGCGGTGTAGAGCATCTGCTGCTCGTCGGTGACGGTGCCGAAGGTCCGCTCGTCGGCCGTCAGGGCCAGAACGGCGAAGACGACGAGGAGGAGCGCGGGGAGGAGGCTCCGGGACGACGGGCCGCGGGCCGGGGCCGGGCCGGACCGTTTCAGGCCTTTCGCCGCCACGTGCCCGATCCGGAAGCCGGCGCGCCGTCCGCGTCCGAGAGGGCCCGCGAGACGGCCTCCTCGGCCGTCGTCTCCACCGCGAAGTGCTCCTCCGGGTCGCGGATGAAGCGCTCCTCGGCCATCCGGGCGACCACGAGGAGGAGCGGATCCCAGAAGCCCGAGCCGTTGAAGAGGACGACGGGCCGCCGGTGGTGCCCGAGCTGCCGCCAGGTGACGATCTCGAAGAACTCGTCGAGCGTGCCGAAGCCTCCCGCGAGCGCGATGAAGCCCGCGGCCGCGTCCGCCATCCGGGCCTTTCGCTCGTGCATCGTGGAGACGACGTCGAGCCGCGTCACGCCCGGGTGCGACAGCTCGCGCTTCGCCATCCCGGCCGGGATGACGCCGTAGACGGGCGCCCCCTCCTCCAGCACGGCGTCGGCCAGGACGCCCATCAGGCCGACGCGCCCCCCGCCGTAGACGAGCCCCGCCCCCGCGCGCGCGATCGCGCGCCCGACCGCGGCCGCGTCCTCGGCGTGTCGCGTCGAGACGCCGGCGTGCGAGCCGCAGAAGACGGCGACGAGGGGCCTCTCGATCGGGGCGCTCATGGCGGCGCATCATGCCGCAAAGGGCCGGAGGCTGCTAAGGTCGGGCCGTGCCCGACGCCGACCCGTCCCGCGCCCGCCTCGGCGACGCGCTTTCTGCGCACCGGCCGGAGGGAGACGAGGAGGCGCGGGACGTCGCGGCCACGCTCGCCCTCGTCCGGGCCGAGCCGGCCTGTTTCTCCCGCTCGTTCTTCAAGCCGGGGCACGTCACGGGAAGCGCGTTCATCGTCTGCGCCGCCACGGGGCGCATCCTGCTCCACCATCACCGCCGGCTGGACGCGTGGCTCCAGATGGGGGGGCACGACGACGGCGAGCGCGACGCGGCGGTGACGGCGCTCCGGGAGGCGCGGGAGGAATCGGGGCTCTCCGACCTCGCGTTCCTCTCCCCCGCGATCCTCGACGTCGACGTCCACCCGATCCCGGCCGGCAAGGGCGAGCCGGCCCACCTTCACCACGACGTCCGCTACGCCCTCGTGACGCGGACGCCCGGGGCGATCCGGCGCGAGGAGGCCGAGTCGATCGACCTCCGCTGGTTCTCGCCGGAGGAGGCCGCGGCGGCGATGGGCGAGACCGGCGCGACCCGGGCGCTCGGGAAGATCCGGAAGCTCCTCGGCCGCTGATCCGGACTCGCGGTCGGCGGCTCAGGTCCGCCCGGGGATCTCGCCGGAGAAGCCCCCGGCTTCGGCGTACATCCGGTCGATGACCTCGCGGTACTTGTCGTCCACGACGCGGCGCTTGACCTTCAGCGTCGGCGTCAGCTCGCCCCCTTCGATCGAGAAGTCCTCGGTCAGGAGGGTGAACGCGCGGATCTGCCTCTCGTGCGGCTCGTCTCCGTTGACGATGTCGATGGCCTGCTTGATGAGGGCGCGGATCTTCGGCTGGGCCACGAGGTCGGCGCGCGACTTGTAGGTGACGCCGTTGTCCTGGGCCCACGCCTCCAGCCGCTCGAAGTTCGGGACGAGGAGCGCCGAAAGGAACTTCCGCCGGTTGCCGACGAGAGCCGGCCGAGGAGAGGTACCGGACCATCTTCAGCGCGGCTTCGATCGGGGCGGGGGCGACGTTCTTCCCGTAGGCGTTGACGATGATCTCCTTCTTCCGGTCCGTCAGCGTCAGGTACCCCTCGACGTCGACGTTTCCGATGTCGCCGGTCAGAAACCAGCCGTCCCGGTCGAAGACGGTCGCCGTCTCGTCCTCCTTCCGCCAGTAGCCGCCCGCCATCACGTTCGGGCCCTTCGCGAGGACCTCGCCGTCGCCCGCGAGCTTCAGGCTCACGCCGGGGATCGGCTTCCCGACCGTGCCGAGGCGCCACTCGCCGGGCCGGTTGCAGGTGAGGACCGGGCTCGTCTCCGTCAGCCCGTAGCCCTCGTAGATCTTCACCCCCGCGGCCCAGAAGAAGGCGGCGACCTCCTCGGCGAGCGGCGCTCCTCCCGAAATGGCGAAGCGGAAGCGCCCGCCGAGGCGCGCGCGGATCTTCTCGAAGACGAGCCGGTCCGCGATCGCCGCGCGGATCCGGACGCCGAGCGAAGGAACCTCGCCCCGCTGCTCGGCCGCGAGCCGCCGCTGCCCGGCGGCGATGCCCCACCGGAAGATCGCCCGCCGGAACGCCGGCGCCTGCTCCACGGCGCCCTGGACGCGGGCGAGCATCTTCTCGTAGACGCGCGGGACGGCGGCGAAGCAGTGGGGCTTCACCTCCTGGAAACTCTCCGAGAGCCGGTCGAGGGACTCCGCGTACGCGATCGTCGTCGCGCGCGAGAAGTAGAGGTAGTCGACCATCCGCTCGAAGACGTGGGAGAGCGGCAGGAACGAGAGCGCCACGTCGCCGGGCCCGACGTCGAAGAGCGTCGAGCAGGTCGCCACGTTCGCGACGACGTTCCCGTGCGTCAGGACGGCTCCCTTCGGCTCGCCCGTCGTGCCGGAGGTGTAGATCATCGTCGCCCAGTCGCCGCCCTCGATCGCGGCGGCGCGCTCCTCGAAGGCGGTCTCGTCCATGCCGAGGGCGGCGAGCCCCTTCCGGACGACGGTCTCGAGCGGCGTCGCCTTCTCCTGGCCCCAGGGCGCCGGCTCCATGACGAGGACGTGCTGCAGGTCCCGGCACCGTTCCCTCACGTCGAGGACCTTCTGGAGCTCGACCGCATTCGAGACGACGACGACCTTCGCCATCGAGTCCTTCAGGATGTACTCGACCTGCGGAGCGAGGTACGAGGTGTAGATCGGCACCGTGATCGCACCGAGGGCCAGCGTCGCGAAGTCGGTCATCGGCCACTCGGGCCGGTTCTCGGAGAGGATCGCGACACGGTCGTGCCGGTCGATGCCGAGGAGCGCGAGCCCGAGGGCGAGGCCGCGCGTCGCCTGGGAGAACTCCGCGGCGGAGACGTTCGTCCAGACGCCGTCCTTCTTCGTGACGAGAAGGTCCGCCTTCCCGCTCGCCGCGGCGTGACGGAAGTAGTCGAGAAGCGTCGTGGCCGGCAGGGCGTCGTTCAAGGGGATTCGCCCGATTATGCCGGGTTTCAGACCGGTGTCACCGTCACGGAGAAGACGTCGGGGCTCCCGGTCAGGAGCCGGTGGAGGACCTCCTCGTCCGGCGCCTTGTTGACCTGGATCCGGGCGCACGCCCCCTCCGCGCCCGCGTAAACGACGTTCTCGGTCTGCTCGACGTTGATGCCGGCCGCCGAGAGGACCCCGAAGACGTGGGCGAGAACCCCCACCCGGTCGCGGTGCCGCACCGACAGGAGGTGGGTCGCCGGCGTCCGGTCGGAGAGGTTGACGGCGTTCGGCACCTCGCCGGTGGCGGTGAACGCCGCGACGATCCGGACGGTCTCCGCGGCGATCGCGTTCTGGGCCTGCTCGGTCGAGGCGCCGACGTGATGCGTCCCGACGACGCCCGGGTTCCGGGCGATCGGGTCCTCGAAAGGCCCGCTGCCGCCCGCGGGCTCGTTCTCGAAGACGTCGAGGCCGGCGCGGATCCCCTTGCCGGAGATCGCGCTCTCGAGGGCGGCCTGCCGGACGACCTCGCCGCGGCTCGTGTTGACGAAGAGCGCTCCCGGCCTCATCGCGTCGAAGAACGCTCCGTCGAGCAGCCCCTTCGTCTCCTTCGTCAGGGCGAGGTGGACGCTGACGACGTCGCTCCTTTCCGCCAGCTCGGGGAGCGAGCCGGCCCGGGCGACGCCGTGCCGCGCCGCGGCGTAGACGTCGAGGGAGCGGCTCCAGGCGACGATGCTCATCCCGAAGGCCTTGCCGCGCGCCGCGACCTCCTGGCCGATGGAGCCGAAGCCGGCGATGCCGAGCGTCCGGCCGGAGAGGCCCTTCGCCTTGCCGTACTCCGCCTTGTTCCACGTTCCCGCGCGGAGGTCGGCGACCTGCTCCGGAATCCGGCGGTCGAGCGCGAGGATCAGCCCCCAGGTGAGCTCGGCGACGGCGACGGAGTTCTTCCCGGGGCAGTTGGAGACGGCGATCGCGCGGGCCGACGCCGCCGCGAGGTCGATCGTGTTGACGCCGGCGCCCGCGCGGACGATCAGGGCGAGGGTCGGCGCCGCCTCGATCTCCTTCGCCGTCACCTTCGTCGAACGGACGACGAGAATCTCGGCGCGCGTCTCGAGCAGGCGCCGGCCGAGCGCCTCCCCCTCCACCTTCGGCTCGTAGAGGACCTCGCAGCCGACCTCCCCCAGCCCCTTGAGACCCGACTCCTCGAACTTGTCCGCGACGAGGACCTTCATGTCCCGCTCCTTCCCCCCGTGGGGGGTCCGGGGGGATCGAGAAACCCCCGGGATCAGGCTAGAACCGGTGGACGAACAGGCCGGACCGGAGCTTCGGCTCGAACCATGTCGACTTCGGGGGCATCGTGGCGCCGGCGTCGGCGATCGCGAGCAGCTCGGCGAGCGTCGTCGGGTGCATCGAGAACGCCACCGCGCCGCGCCCCGACGCCACCCGCTCCTCCAGCTCCTTCGTTCCACGGATGCCGCCGACGAAGTCGATTCGCTTGTCGGTCCGCGGGTCCCCGATGCCGAGGATCGGCGCCAGGAGCCGGTCCTGGAGGACGGAGACGTCCAGCGAGCCGATCGGGTCCCTGGGGTCGACGGGAGCGATCGCCTCGAGGCCGTGCCACGTCGCGCCGAAGAACATCCGGAAGTCTCCCTTCTTCGAGGGCTCGGGGCCGGCACCGTGGCGGATCCGGAACGCGCCAGCGACGGAGGAGAGGAACTCGCCGGGCGACTTCCCGCCCAGGTCCTTCACGACGCGGTTGTAGGGGAGGATCGCGAGCTCCCGGTCCGGGAAGATCGCCGCCGGGAACCAGTTCACCGGGTGGTCGGGGGCGAGGACGGGATTCTCCGCCCGGAGCGCGGCCCGCGCGCGGGAGGCCGACGCGCACCGGTGGTGACCGTCGGCCACGTACAGCGCCGGCACCTTCGCGAACGCCCCGACGAAGAAGTCGTCGTCGGCGACGGGGACGAGCCAGAGCGTGTGCCGGACTCCGTCCGGCGCCTCGAAGTCGTACTCGGGGGCGCCCGCCGTCACCTCGGCGACCTTCGCGTCGATGTCGGGGACGGCGCGGTAGGTGAGGAAGACGGGCTCTCCGTGGGCCGACTGGGTGACGAGGTGTTTCACCCGGTCGTTCTCCTTGTCCGGGCGCGTCTTCTCGTGCTTCTTGATGACGTCGCGGTCGTAGTCGTCGACGGAGCAGCCGGCGACGAGCCCGTCCTGCTTCCGTCCACGCCAGGTCTGGCGGTAGACGAAGAGCCGCGGAACCGGGTCCTCCCGGAGCGTCCCGTCGGCGTAAAAGCGGTCGAGGTTCTCGCGTCCCTTTCGGTAGACGGCGTCCGCGTAAAGGTCCGTGCCGTCGGGAAGGTCGATCTCGGGCCGGCAGATGTGGAGGAACGAGACGGGGTTACCGGCCGAGAGCTCCCGCGCCTCGCGGGTGTCGACGACGTCGTACGGGACGGATGCCACCCTCGCGGCGAGCGCCTTCGGCGGCCGGCCGCACGGAATCGGTCTGATCTGCGTCATGTCGCGGCGAGCTTATCAGCCCGTTTCACCGACCCGGGGCCGGCGTGGCGGCCGGCTTCGGCTCCGGCATGCGGAAGCGACCGGGGTCGATCGGGACGTCGAACTCAACCGTCGAGAGCGTGATCTTCTGGCTCCCGATCCCCTCCTTGGGGCGGCTCTCCGTGACGAACGGGACCTTCCGCCCGCCGACGTCCCGGTAGTCCGACAGCGTCGTCACCCAGACGACCGGCTTCCCCTGGACCGTCCGCTCGGACTCCTCCCGGGCTTCGAGATACGTCGCCGCGTCGAGCCACATCGTCTTCGACGGCGCCGCTCGTCCTCGTGATCCGGAGTATCCAGGCGTCGACCCCTTCGACGGTCTCGCGTCCGACGAGCTCGACCGCGGAGGCCTTTCGCCTTCCAGCCGACGAGCTCCCCTTCGACATCCGCCTGCTCCTCCATCGAGGCGCGGTCCTCGGCCGTCATCAGCTCGGCCTCGGTCCTAGCGGAGAACGGCATCACCT
The DNA here is from genome assembly GCA_963821435.1 of uncultured Acidobacteriota bacterium. Lineage (GTDB taxonomy): Bacteria > Acidobacteriota > Thermoanaerobaculia > UBA5066 > UBA5066 > DAOMFB01. The sequence continues at coordinate 2,346 of CAWGDR010000008.1, read as the reverse complement.
GCCACGCGACGCCGCCGTCGAGCGCCTGGACGGCGGTCTTCCCCTGGAGCGAGTACTCGATCCGGACCCGCTTCGGCCTGACGAACTCCATCGAGATGCCGGCCGAGGCCGACGGCCCGAGGATCAGCGTCCCGGTCATCCGGACCGACTGGATCGACGTCAGCTTCTGGAGGCCGCCGCGCGCCTCGATGTTCTTCGAGACGACCTGCTCGACGGTCTCGGCCCACGGAGCCGGTGCTGTGGCGAAGAGCGCGGCCGCAAGGACGATTCCGGGCTTCATCCGTTCCTCCTCCCCCCGGGGCTCGGCCCTCGGGGATCCCCCCATGCTAGACTTTTCCACGAACCGGACTTGTTCGGACTTGAAAGGATCTGGGGAATGAAGCTCTACGTCGGAAACCTCTCCTACGCCGTGAACGACTCCTCCCTGCGCGCTCTGTTCGAGGCTTACGGGGCCGTCCAGTCCGCCACCGTGGTCGTCGACCGCGACTCGGGCCGCTCGAAGGGCTTCGGGTTCGTCGAGATGTCCGACGACGACGCGAAGAAGGCCATGCAGGCCCTCAACGGCCAGCAGCACGAAGGCCGGACCATCCGCGTCAACGAAGCGCGGCCGAAGAACCCCTGACGGCCCGCGCACCCGGGCTTTCCGGGGGCGCCCCCCTCATCCGATGAAGCGGATTCCTCTGGCCGCGGCACTCTTCGCCGCGGCTTTTTTCTTCGTCGCGGCGACACCCCCCGGCGACGACGACCTCGTCTTCGAGAACGGTCTCGTCGCGGACGGCACGGGCGCCCCGCTCTTCGCCGCCGACGTCGCGGTCCGCGGAGACCGGATCGCCGCCGTCGGGCCGCTCCGGCCGGAGCGGAAGGGACGAGCGAGGCGGCGGGTCGACGCGGCCGGCCTCGTCATCTCCCCCGGCTTCATCGACCTCCTCGGACAGTCGGAGTACACCGTCCTCGTCGACCCGCGGGCGGCCTCGAAGATCACGCAGGGGATTACGACCGAGGTGACCGGCGAGGGAGAGTCGATCGCCCCGCTCAACGCCGCGATGTTGAAGGAGGGCGAGGCGCAGTACGCCTACTACGGCGTCCGCCCCGACTTCACGACGCTGGCCGGCTACTTCGAGCGCCTCCGGAAGGCCCCGCCCACGATCAACCTCGGCACCTTCGTCGGCCTCGGCGGCCTCCGAGAAGTACGTGGTCGGCACGGAAGACCGGCGCGCCACGCCGGCCGAGCTCGCCGCCATGGAGCGGGAAGTCGAAATCGCCATGCAGGCGGGCGCGCTCGGCGTCTCGACGTCGCTCCAGTACGTGCCCGACATGTACAACTCGACCGAGGAGATCGTCGCGATGGCGAAGGTCGCCGCCCGCTACGGCGGCGTCTACTTCACCCACCAGCGCTCGGAAGGGAACCAGCTCGACGCCTCGCTCGACGAGGTCTTCCGGATCGCGCGGGAGGCGAAGATCCCGGCGAACGTCTGGCACCTCAAGACCGCCTCGAAGCGGAACTGGGGGCGGATGCCGCACGTCCTCGCGCGGCTGGAGGCAGCCCGCGCCGAGGGGCTCGACGTCGCGGCGAACATGTACCCCTGGACCGCCGGCTCGAACGGCCTCGACGCCTGCCTCCCCCCCTGGGTCCGCGAAGGGGGAAGGAGAAGCTCGTCGCGCGCCTCGCCGACCCGGCGGTCCGCGCGCGCGTGAAGAAGGAGATGGCCGAGGACAGCGACGCCTGGTCGAACCAGTGGGTCGGCTCCGGCGGCGCCGCCGGCGTGATGCTCTCGACGGTCCTGAATCCGGCGCTCAAGAAGTACGAAGGGAAGACGCTCGAGGCGATCGGGCGGGAGATGGGAATCGACCCGCGCGACGCGGTGATGGACCTCGTTGTCGCCGACAAGGCGAACTCCTACTGCATCATCTTCATGATGAGCGACGACGACGTCCGCGCGGCACTCCGGAGCCGCCTCGTGGCGTTCTGCACGGACTCCAGCGCCTCGGCGACCGACGGCATCCTCTCGAAGGAGAAGTCCCACCCGCGCGCCTGGGCTTCGGCGGCGCGGCTCCTCGGCACCTACGTCCGCGACGAGAAGCTCCTGCCGCTCGAGGAGGCGATCCGGAAGATGACGTCGCTCCCGGCGGCCCGGGCCCAGATCCAGGACCGCGGCCTCCTGAAGCCGGGGATGAAAGCCGATCGTCGTCGCCTTCTCCCCGAGGGCCGTCCGGGCCGTCGCGACGTACGAGGACCCGCTCCACTACTCCGAGGGGATCCCGTACGTCGCCGTGAACGGCCAGCTCGTCGTCGACGGCGGGAAGATCACCTCCGCGCGCCCGGGACAGCTCGTCCTCGGACCCGCC
>CAWGDR010000007.1:122500-523131 GCA_963821435.1 uncultured Acidobacteriota bacterium | reverse complement strand
GCCATGTACTTGCGGGACCCCTTTGACGACGTATTGCTTATCGCCGGGCCTCGATCGGCATCCCGAGCTGTTTCATCTGCTTGAACCTCGGCGCCGGCACGCAAACCCTGGTCAACCCGGTCATCACGTGGCGCAGCCCGGACACCTTCACTCTCTGGGACGACTGCATGTGCTTCCCGCACCTGCTGGTCAGGCTTCGGCGCCATTCTTCCGTTTCGGTCGCCTTCCTCGACGAGCGGGGTCAGCATCAGTCATGGGAGAGGCTTCCCCGGGCCGAGGCCGAACTCCTTCAGCACGAGCTCGACCATCTACGGGGCGTCCTCGCCACCGACCTCCCTCTCGACGCGCAGAGCATCATCTATCGTTCCGCGTTCGAGGCAGACCCCGCCTACTTCAGGGACCAGGTCGATTACGTCATACAGGCAACCATCTAAGGGCCCTCCCCTCGGGTGCCCTCAGCTCGTCCACCATTCCGCTCCTTCGGCCGATCGGCGCGCCCTCGTCCCTTCAAGGTCCTGGTCTAACCCCGGCGTGCTCCAGATTCGCTTGCGCTCGACGCTGAGCGCGATATCGTTAGGCGGCAGAGGGGGTCAGCATGAACGCTCCCGCCCGGCATCCGGATTCCTTGGGGTGAGAATATGAAAAAGTCGGGCGCGAGCCAAGGCCAGTCGGCATCGGAGCTCATCTCGAAAAGAATCGCCGAGCTCGGGGACTGGCGCGGGGAAACCCTCGGCAGAATGCGCAAGCTCATCAAGGAAGCAGACCCGGACGTCGTCGAGGAGTGGAAGTGGATGGGCACTCCGGTCTGGTCGCACGACGGCATCATCTGCACCGGCGAGTCCTACAAGAAGCGTCGTGAAGCTCACCTTCGCCAAGGGCGCGTCTCTGAAGGATCCGGCCCGTCTCTTCAACTCGAGCCTCGACGGAAACGTGCGCCGCGCGATCGACATCCACGAAGGAGAAGAAGTCGACGAGTCCGCCTTCAAGGCGCTCGTTCGCCAGGCGGTCGCCCTCAACAGTTCCGGCAAGTCGAAGCCTTCGAAGAAGGCGAAGTCCTGAGGGATTCCGCCCCTGACGCTCGGCGTGGACGGGCTGATCGCGGGAGTCCAAGGGGCAATTCGACGAAGCCGACTACAAGCGCCAGCTACAGTGGCGCCGGGGCCTCGGCCCGGGCCACGTGAAGGGGAGGACGTATAGAGATGGACACCCGCGGCCCTTCTGGCCATCCTGCTCGCCGGCGGCACCGGCTGCGCGCACCAGACGCCCAGCGTGAAGCACCTCAATCCCGCCGCGCTTCACAAGCCCACCGGCTACACGCACGTCGTCGAGGTCACGGGTGGGCGCACGCTCTACATCTCGGGCCAGGTGGCCCTCGATCAAGGCGGCGCGCTGGTGGGTGGCGACGACCTCAGGGCGCAGATCCGCCAGGTTTTCGAGAACCTGCGCGCGGCGCTGGCGGCCTCGGGCGCTCACCCTGGACCAGATCGTCAAACTGACCGTCTTCATGACCGACGCCTCGCGGGTCCAGGTCTTTCGCGAGGTCCGCGACAGCGTGCTGACGGGCCCGCTGCCGGCCAGCACGCTCGTGCAGGTGGGGCGTCTCGCGCGCCCCGAGTTCCTGATCGAGGTCGAGGCGGTGGCGGTCGTGGAGTGATGACAAGGGAAGGGTCAGCCCGCCCGGCCCGGTCGAACACTGAGCTCCAGCGCATGACTTCCATTTGCCGCTGAACGCGATATCGTTGAGCGGCGGACGGGCAGCGTACGGCAGGGACATCGTCGAACACAGGAGACCGCCGATGCAACGGCTGGTGAAACTCGGACTCGTTGCGTTAGTGACGCTGCCGGCCATCGCGCCAGCCGCAACACCCAGCCCGGGCGACTTCGCCGACGTACGGCAGCGGCTGCAGAAATACGCCCGGGAACTGCGCGACGTCGCGAAATCAATGCAGACCCATGCCCGAACGGCGATGCCAACGGGCCTCGGCAAGGACCAGGAAGCCAGCCTTGCAGCTCAACGCCGGGACCTGGAGGCCACCGCGGGTGCCGCCCTGGCCCTGGCGAGCCAGGTCGAACAGCGGGAGAGCAAGGCTCGAAGCAAGACGCTCACGCGAGCCGACATGGAAGGCCTCGCGGCACCAGCCGACGCCCTCGACGTCCGGATCGGCCAGAAGCTCTCGAAAGCCTCCACAGAAAAGAAGCCGTCAAGCGGCGGACTGAACGCGTCGATCAGCGAGATCGAATCGGCCCAGGAATCCGTCCGGAACGAGCGGCAGACGGCCTCGATCGCCTTCGAGAGCTTCGATCAGAAAGCAATCCAACTCTACCAATCGCTGTCGTCGGTCTCGAAAATGCTAAACGAACTTCGCCAGGGAGCCGCCAAAAACCTGTACTGACGTTGAAACGGGCCCCGCCCCTCCCTAGTATTCCCGCATGCCCGGTCACATCGGAATCGTGGCGTGCAGCGCCGAGGGGGCTGCGCTCTGCTATCGGACGATCTGCCAGGAGGGTCCGGCGCTCCTCGGCCCGCACCGGCATCCCGAGGTTTCCCTTCACACCCACTCGCTCGGCGAGTACATGGACTTTATCCGCTCGCGACGACTGGGGCGGCGTCGCGGATCTCATGCTCTCCTCGGCCAGGAAGCTGAAGCTCGTCGGCGCCGACTTCCTGATCTGCCCCGACAACACCTGCCACCCGCGCCCTTCCCCCTGTTCGCGGGCCGCTCCCCCCTGCCCTGGCTGCACATCGCCGAGGAGGTGGCGGCCGAAGCCGCGCGGCGGCGGTTCAAGCGCGTCGGCGATCACCGGAACCCGTTACACCATGGAAGGCCCGGTCTATCCCGAGGTGCTGACGCGCCAGGGATCGACTCCGCGTCCCCTCCCCGGCCGACCGCGACCAGCATCAACGAGATCATCTTCGACGAGCTCGTGAACGGGATCTTCAGGCCCGAATCCGTCGAGGTCTTCCGCGCCGTCATCGAAGGGATGAAGTCGGAGGGATGCGACGCTGTCATTCTGGGCTGCACGGAGATCCCGCTCGTCGTCACGCCCGAGAACTCGCCCCTCCCCGTGCTCGACTCGACCCGGCTGCTCGCCCGGGCGGCTCTGCGAAGGGCCGTCTCGGGCACGACCGGAGGAATGTGAGGCGTCGCTTCCTGGCGGCCAGCCTCGCCGCCGCGCTCTTCGCCGCGTGGCCTTCAGATTCGCCGGGAGCGGCGCCGGACGGGGGCGGCACGGATCCGTTCGAAACCCGGATTCCGGCCGGCAGCGCGTCGCTCTACGCGCGAGCGATCGGCCGGGGACAGCCGGTCATCGTCCTGCATGGCGGGCCCGACTTCGACCACGGCTATCTCCTGCCTGACCTGGATCGACTGGAGGACGCCTTCCGCCTCATCTACTACGACCAGCGGGGCCGCGGGAGATCCGCGGATCACGTCCGGCCGGAGGACGTCACGCTCGCCTCCGACGTGGACGACCTCGACGCGGTGAGGCAGTACTTCCGGCTGGACGCGCCGGCGCTGCTCGGGCACTCCTGGGGCACGGTGCTGGCCCTGGAGTACGCGCTCCGCCACCCGACACGCGTGTCCCGCCTGATCCTGATGAACCCGGCGCCGGCCTCCGCGAGCGACGTCGCGGCGCTGCGCAAGGCGTACCTGGAGAAGCTCGGCGCCGAGATGGATCGACAGAAAGAGATCGTGGCCAGCGCCGCCTACCAGGCGGGCGAGCCCGAGACGGTCGCCGCGCGCTATCGGATCCACTTCAAGCAGGCGCTTGCGCGGGCCGAGGACTACGAGAGGCTGATGGCGACGATGAAGGCGGGATTCGTCAGCCAGGGAACGGCGGGCATCCTGAAGGCGCGGGCGGTCGAAGACCGCTCTTCCGCGACACCTGGCAGGCCGCCGGCTACGATCTGATGCCCAAGCTGGGCGCCTGCGCATTCCGACCCTGGTCATCACCGGCGATCACGACTTCATCCCGGGCGAGGTCGCCGAGCACATCGCGCAGGCCATTCCAGACGCCCGGATGGTCATGCTCCGGGGCTGTGGGCATTTCGCCTACCTCGAATGCCCCAGTGAAGTCCGCAGGGCGGTCAACGACTTCCTTCGACGCGAGGCCGGCGTTCCGGGCAATTGAGTGACCCTCGTCAACAGGTCGCTAGCCGCCGACCGCGATATCGTCGGGTGCGCGGAAGCGAGGGAACGCGGGGTTGGGATTCCCCGGGGGGCTGAGCCGATGAAACTCGCTCGGCATTCGGAGTTCGTGCTGGTCGCCGTCGCCGCGCTGTGCCAGCCATCACGTCGGGCCAGGGCGTCTTGGCCGTGGCTTCGGCAGGCGCCGGCGGGGCCCCGACGCCTGTCGCACCTGTCATCTCACCGACGAAGACGCCCCCGGCCGCGGCGGCGAATCCTGCCGTCAGGCCGGCGGTCCCGCCGTCGGGCAATGCGGCGGGAGGCAATCCGGTCCCGGGGGCGAGCGTCCTCCCCCAGTGGCCTTCCTCCCTTCGAGCTCGCCGAAATCTACTATTTCGAGCCCGCAACGGGGACGAAATACCGGGCGCAAATCAGGGGAGCACGTGGCTCCTTCCCGTCGTGGACACGCTCAAGACCTGGAACGTGACCTTTCTTTTCGCCTCCAACGCGCCGAAGCAGGAGATCGCCGAGATCGTCGAGAAGAAGGTGTGCTGTTCCGCGATTCTCGTCGCGGGCCAGAGCGTCACGCTGAGCCTCGTTGGCGTTCTCGGGCGACAAGGTGTTCGTCCGGGCTTTGGTGCCGGACATGCAGGCCTGGCCTAAGACGGTCCAGCTCCGGATGTTCCACCAGGGGTCATGGCCAGCCCTTCCGACGCCGGCAAGGCGTCTGCTTCCGCCGGGGGCGCGGCGCCCTCCGGGGTCGGACAGGCTCAGGGGCGCCGTCGCGTCACGACAGAGCACAGCCCAACGCGCCCGTCCTGCGGCCGCTCATCGACTACAAGTCCACACCTGCCACCGTGAAGGCCACGAAGGTGAGCTACTTCGCGAAGTTCCTCTACCCGACCTTCAGCCACCCGCGCTGCACCGACTGCCACTCGATGGGAGACGCGAACGCGGTTGCGGCCCAGCACGCCGCGAGCGGGGTCCCGAATGTGAACGGTCAGAAGGCGGACAGGCAACCTGCGGGGGGACGAGCCTGCCACACCTTCGTCAAGGACTGGCGTACTCCCCTCTTCGCGATCGGCATCAACTGGAAGGGGAAGGGAGCGAAGGAGGTCTGCAGCATCGTGACGGGGCACCTTCCCTCGGCGGGAGCGCTGCACGCGCATTTCCACGACGATCCGCGCGTCGTCTGGGCGGTGAGCAGCGGCTGGATCCCGGCGAACGGGCAGGGGAAAGGTCAGGGGATCCTTCCGACGGCGCCGCCCCACAGCCAGCAGGCGTGGTTTCAGCTGGTGGACTACTGGATCAATGCCGGATTCCCCTGCCCCCAGTGACCGGCCTCTCCTTCCGGCTCGCCGAAGGACTCGACAACGGCGGGCCTCATCCGTCCACTTTCAGGACTTTCGTGACAGTCCGTAGACTCAATCTCGATTGAACGGCGATTCGAAGGGGGGATTCACCATGCCGACAGGCACCGTCCGGCTTCACCGCGTGCTTCGTGCCAAACCAGAGCGCGTCTATCGGGCGTTCCTGGACGCCGACGCCATGGCCAAGTGGCTTCCGCCCTACGGCTTCACGTGCAAGGTCCACCAGATGGACGCCAGGGTGGGCGGCAGCTACAAGATGTCGTTCACGAACTTCGGGACGGGTCACGGCCACTCCTTCGGCGGCGAGTATCGGGAGCTGGTGCCCCACCAACGGCTCCGCTACACGGACAAGTTCGACGACCCGAACCTGCCCGGAGAGATGCTGACGACGGTGACCCTGACTCCCGTGTCGTGCGGCACCGATCTCGGCATCGTGCAGGAAGGGCTGCCCGAGGTCATTCCGGTCGAGATGTGCTATCTCGGCTGGCAGGAGTCGCTCGCACAATTGGCGACGCTCGTCGAGCCCGACATTCCGGGGTAGTCGGCTGACGGCGCGCCGCTGCGGGCGCAAACGCGGTCTGTATACTCGCCCGCCAAGGGGGGCTCGGCGCATATGAAGTTTCTCGTTCAGTGGTCCCTTCCCCAGTCCACGTTCCGCCCGGCGGTGGCGCGATTCCTGAAGGCCGGCGGGTTGCCGCCCGCGGGCGTGAAGCTCATCGGCCGCTGGCACGGCATGAGCGGCAAGGGCTGCGCCGTGGTCGACACCAACGACGCCAAGGCTCTCTACGCCTGGGTTGCCGAGTGGTCGGAGTTCCTGCCCCTGGAGACCACCCCGGTCCTGGAAGACGCCGACGCCGGTGCGGTGCTGGGCTCGATCTACAAGTAGTCCGACACTGCGTACGGACCGGCTCGACCAACCGTCGGCGGTGTCTTGTTCGGGTGCCGCTCGCCGGATTCGAACTCGTTGACCGCCGCGCCGGCGCGGCGCTCGAGCCGAAAGCAGACGACGTCGCCTTGACCCGCGTACACGCCGACGCTCGTGCAGTAACGGCGACCTTGCCCGGGAAGCGCGTCGCCGTCGTGGGCGGCGGGCCGGGCGGCATGACCGCGGCCCTCCTCCTCGCCCGCGCGGGCCACCGGGCCGTGATCTTCGAGCAGGAGAACGAGCTCGGCGGACTCTGGGCGGCCGACCTCGACGGCGACGGCTATTTCCTCGGCGAGAATTCCTGCAAGGTCTACCAGTCGACCTACCGGACCGCGCCGGCGCTGTTCCGGATGCTGGGCACCGACTGGACGGCACACTTCACCGAACGCCACGACCTCGGCAGCCACTGGCTGACCCCGTTCGTCGCCGACAGCTCGTGGCGGGATCTGACAAAGCTCGGCGGGGCCTATTTCCGGCACCGCGCCGGGATCCGGGCCTATCGCGACGTGTCGGTGGCGCAGTTCCTCGACCGCGAACCGTGTCGGCGACGGCTGCCGGGCGTGGATGCGCGCCACCGCGCTGGGGGGCGTGAGCGGCACCCTCGACATGACGATGTGGGAGCTGTTCCACCGTCTCGGCTCCAACCTGACCTCGCTGATCCTCCGGGAGAACGGCGCGCTCCACTGGAACGCGCAACCACCCAACTCTCCCGGAGGCTTCCTCACCGCCTGGCGCCGGGGGCTCGAAGAGGCGGGGGTCGAGGTCCGCACCGGAACGGCGGTCGCCGGGCTCTCGGGCACGATCGACGTCGAGACCGCCGCCCGCGGGAAAGAGCACTTCGACGCCGTCTTCCTGGCGGTTCCGCCGCGGGCGATGGCGCGAGTCCTTTCCGGGAGCCCCGGGATCGCCGCCGGCTTCGGCCTCCCGCCCGACGCGGTCCGGACGCTGCTCGAGGAGTCGGTCTACGAGCACTACGGCGTGAGCTGGACCTTCGATCGCGAGTTTCCCCGGGACCTGCCGCTCGGCGGACACAACGTGCGCCGCGGGTGGCATCCGATCCTGGTCCAGTACAGTCAGTACCGCCCCTACCTGCGTCCCCCGGCGGTCACCAGCGTGATCGCCTCCGTCAGCCTGGACACCGACTTCCCGCATCCCCGGCTCGGCACGCGCGCCCGCGATCACGCTCCGGACGACCTGGCGCGCATTCTCTGGGAGGACGAGAGGCGGGTCGATCCGGCGCTTCCCGAGCCGATCTCGACGCACCTCTACGGGCTCTCCAGCGCCACCCAGATCGTCCGGCACGGGCCCCTCCGCATCAAGGCGATCGGCGCCGAGGTCTACGTCGCCACGAGCCTGAACGGGCAGGCCCCCTACTTCACGGCCTCGCTGGAGTCGGCGATCCAGGGGGGAAACGCCGCGGCGATCGCCTTCGATCCGAAGGTGGAGCGCCTCCCGACCCAGTGACCGAGCCAGAACACTCCCGCCCTTCCGCAGCCGTCGCGCACCCGGTCTATATTCCGCCTCGGCAGACTCAGATTCGTCGCGGCGGCCATGAGCCCTGGAGGTGACCATGTCGAGTCCTGCGCCCTTCCAGCCCATCGCCGACCTGCTCGAACGCGGCCTCAGCATCCGGAACGTCTACGGCGACCCCGTCACACAGGGAGACGTCACCGTCATCCCGGTCGCGCAGGTGACTTGTGCTTTCGGCGCAGGCGGCGGGACCGGCCTCGACGGTGGGCGCTCGCGGAAGGCGCCCGCGGAGCCTCGGCGGCCATCTCCCCTTCCGGAGGTCCAGGGTGCCGGCGGCGGGGGCGCACTTCGAATGACGCCGCTTGGAGCCCTCGAGATCGGTCCCGAGGGGACCCGCTTCATCTCGTACCCCCGAGTCGGTCCCCTCCTCATCGGCGCGGGAATCGGACTCGCCGTGGGCGTCCTCCTGGCGACTCGGCGCGGTATCGTTGGCCGCCCGTGAGGCCGGCGGAAGGGCGGGGGGCGTGGGCGTGAGCAACGTCGTCGAGTCCGAAAGCGCGGTGCCCTTCGAGCTGCAGCCCGTCCTGGAAGGTGAGCTGCTCCGCCTGCGGCCGCTTCGGCCCGAGGATTTCCCGGACCTCTTCGCGGTCGCGTCGGATCCGCTCATCTGGGAACAGCATCCGATGCGGGAGCGCTACAAGGAAGAGGTCTTCAGGGAGTTCTTCCGTGAGGCCCTGGAATCCGGAGGGGCGCTCCTCGCCACGGACGCCCGGAGCGGAGAGGTCATCGGATCGTCGCGCTTCAACGGGTACGACAGCGAGAAAAGCGAGATCGAGATCGGCTGGACGTTCCTCGCGCGGTCCCGCTGGGGCGGCGCCTACAACGGGGAGATGAAGCGGCTCATGCTGCGGCACGCCTTCCGGTTCGTCGAGAGCGTCGTCTTCCTCATCGGGCCGCAGAACTTCCGCTCCCGGAAGGCGATCGAGAAGATCGGCGGCGTCCTCTCGGGGACGAGGCGGGGCCGCGACGGCCGGGAGAGCGTCCTCTACCGGATCACCGCGCCCCCGCGGCCGGCCTCCTAGCGCTCCCGCGGGCCGCCGGCGGGCGGAACCGGGGCGGCCTCGCCGACGTTACGAGCGTCGGGGAGGCCGGATGGACTCGCAGGCGACGCGCGCGGCGCTGTTCCTCCTTTTCGCAACAGGGCCTCTCGCCGAGGTCCTGTCGGAGAACGTACCGCTCCTGACCTGCCTTCAGCCGCTTCCGTTTCTCCTGATCACCCTGACCTACGGCGTTCCCGTCCTTCTGATCCGCGAGCTGGCCGCCGCCCGCCGGCTGAATCCCGCGGGCCTCTGGCTGCTCGGGCTGGCCTACGGGATCCTGAACGAGGGGGTGCTGGCCAAGACGCTGACGCAGCCGGGCGGACCGCCGCTGAACGACTTCGCCGGTTACGGCCAGATCGGAGCCCTGCAGGGGGGATGGACGCTCTTCATCGTCGCCTGGCACGCAACGCACAGCGTCCTCTATCCCGTTCTCCTCGCCCGCTGGCTCTTCCCCGCCGCAGCGGGGCGGCGGTGGTTCGCCTCCGGACGCTCCCGCTGGCTGCTTCGCGCGCTGCTCGTCGCTCTGGCGGGCCTCTATTCACTCTACTTTCTGAATCCCGTCCGGCGCGAGGCCGGGGTCTTTCTTCTCTATGCCGCCGCGACCCTCGGGCTCGCGGGGATCGCGCTCCGCTTCTGCAGGGAGCGGGCGGCGCCGCCCCGGGCCCTTCCCGCGGCACCGTCTCCAAGGCCGGCGCTCCTCGGCGGCGCCGCGGTCGTCTTCTACCTCTCCCAGTTCTGGTCGGCGGGGCGCATTCCCTTCGCGGCTTACGCCGCCGCGTCGGGCGGGCTCGTCGCGTTCGCGGCAGCCCGGATGACACGCGCAGGGTGGAAGCCCGTTCCCGAACTGCTGCTCTTCGGCCTCGGCGACGATCTCTCGTTCGCCCTGTTCTCGTCGCTCCTCTGCGTCACCTCCGGCCGCCATCCCGCACAGGCCGCGGCGGCGGGCGCCATCTTCGTCCCCGTGTTCTGCTCCTGATCCGAGGCGTGAGGCGGGATCCGCTCGGCCGAAACCTGCCCGCGCCGGGCGCGTAATTCGCCCATGACAGACCCCCGCTATCCCATCGGCCGCTTCCTTCCACCCGAGAACTACGGCCCCGAGCTCCGCGCCGGGTTCATCGCCCAGATCGCCGACACGCCGACAAGGCTCCCACCTCGCTGAGGGCGCAGAGGGGCTGGTAGGCGCGCCGGCGGGCGCGATATCGTCGGGCGCGGGGAGGGGGGCCATGGCCGACATCGTTCACAGGATCGACGTTGCGGCCGCGCCGGCGGCGCTCTATCCGTTCGTCTCGGGCGGCGCGGGCTTCCGGGCCTGGTGGGCCGAGGACGTCGTCGAGAAGCCGGACGGTCTGACGGAGCTGGGCTTCTTCGGCCGCGCCACGGTGTATCGGCTGCGGCCCCTCGGCCGGGAGGCGGGGCGCCGGGCGGAGTGGCGGTGCGAGAGCGGCGACGAGTGGGGCGGCACCCGCCTCGTCTTCGACCTCGAGGCGCGGGCGTCGACGACGGTGCTCCGCTTCAGCCACGCGGGCTGGGCCCGGGCGAGCGAGTACTTCGAATCGTGCAACACGACCTGGGGCACGCTGATGTACAGGCTGAAGGCGTGCGCGGAAGGAAGAACTCCCGGGCCGTTGTTCCTCGCCCGGAGCCTCGCCCTCTGAGCCGCGACGTCGGGCAACAGATGACGGCAGGCAGCCCGCTTCCGGTCACCGTCGAGCAGCTCCAGGATCTCCTGTCGCGCGAAACCGCCTTCACGAAGGCGTATTCCTTCGTCGTCGCCGAGATCGGCCCCGGCACCTGCACGCTGCAGGTGCCCCACCTCCCCCAATTCGAGCGGCCCGGCGGGATCGTCGCCGGCCAGGTCTTCATGACCGCCGCCGACGTGGCGATGTGGCTCGCCATCAAGACCCTCCGGGGCCTCGACGATCCGTCGGTCACGAGCCACATGCAGACCCAGTTCCTGAAGAGCGCCCGGGGCGAGGGGTTTTCCTGCAAGGCCGTCGTCCTCAGCCTCGGCCGCCGCACCGCGTTCGGGACGGCGGAGTGCCATTCCGCCGAAGGCCAGCTCCTGGCCCACCACACGCTGACGTACGTGACGCCGGCCTCATGAACGTCGTTCTGTTCGGGGCCACCGGAATGGTCGGCGCCGGCGTCCTGACCGAGTGCCTGGAGGATCCGAGGGTCCGCTCGGTCCTCGTCGTCGGGAGAAACCCCTGCGGCGTCTCCCATCCGAAGCTCCGCGAGGTGATCCGCTCGGACTTCTTCGACTACCGGGACCTCGGTGCCGAGCTCCGGGGCCGGGACGCCTGCTTCTTCTGCCTCGGCGTCTCCTCGGCCGGGATGGCCGAGGCCTCGTACCGCCGCCTGACCTACGACCTGACCCTCGCGGCGGCGAAGGCGCTCTCGGAGCTGAACCCCGGGATGACCTTCTGCTACGTCTCCGGAGAGGGGACGGACGCCACCGAGCGCGGCCGCTTCATGTGGGCGCGGGTGAAGGGCCGGACCGAGAACGACCTCCTCAAGCTTCCCGTCGAGGGTTACATGTTCCGGCCCGGTTTCATCCAGCCGCTGAAAGGCGTCCGCTCGAAGACGGGGCTCTACCAGGCGTTCTACGACGTCCTCGGCCCGGCCTTTCCGCTGCTGAAGCGGCTCCTTCCGGGGCACGTGACCACGACGGAGAACGTCGGCCGCGCCATGATCGAGGCGGCCGCGAAGGGATACCGAAGCGGGTGCTCGAGAATTCCGATATCAACGCGCTCGCCGGCCGGGCGTGACCGGGTCTCCGGGGGAGGACGCGATGGCCGTTCGCATCGTCCGTCTCGGCAGCCCGCGCAGCCCGGGCGAGGGACTCCGCCTCGGAACCGTCCGGCGCCCCCCACGCGGCGTCCCGAAGGCGGACTTCGCGTCGCGCGACTTCTACGACGTCTGGCTCCCGGAGGTCGCGCCGAGCGAAGAGCTGCTCAAGCAGGGCCAGGCGGCCGACGACGCGAGCCGCTGGCGCGCGTTCGAGAGGCGGTACCGGGCCGAGATGAAGCGGCCGGAGCCGTCGCACCTCCTCGACCTCCTCGCCGCCCTTTCCCGCACGACCTCGTTCTCCGTCGGCTGCTACTGCGCCTCGGAAGAGCGCTGCCATCGGTCGATCCTCCGCGAGCTCCTCCGGGATCGCGGGGCGGCCGTCGAGTAGGGAGGAGACGATGAGCCCTCGCGCCAAGGATCTCTCCACGGCGTCTCCCGCCGCCCAGCTGGCCGGCTTCATCGACAAGTACGACCCGGCCGTCGGGAAGCTCGCACGCCCGGCCCGGGCCGCGATGCGGAAACGGCTTCCGACCGCCCTCGAGCTCGTCTACGACAACTACCAGTTCCTGGCGATCGGCTACAGCGCGACCGAGCGCGCCTCGGACTGCATCGTGTCGCTCGCGGTCTCGCCGAAGGGGGTCGCGCTCTCGTTCTACTACGGAGCGTCGATCCCGGATCCCGCCGGAGTCCTCCTCGGCAGCGGAAACCAGAATCGCTTCGTCCGCCTCGAGTCCGCGGCCACCCTTACTGCCCGCCGGTGGCCGCCCTCTCACCTCGGCTGTCGCGCTGGCCCGGACTCCCCTGCCGGCCGGCGGCAAGAGCCGCACGATCATCAAGTCCATCTCCGCGAAGCAGCGCCCGCGCCGGTAGAATCCCCCGGTCGATGGCATCCGTCCCTTCGTCCGTCGCCGAGTTCCTCGCCGGGAAACGGATCGCCGTGGCGGGCGTCTCCCGCGCCGGCAATCGGCCGGCGAACGCGATCTTCCGGCGGCTCCGCGAGACCGGTCACGAGGCGATTCCCGTAAACCCGAACGCGACCGAGGTCGAGGGCGACGCGCTGCTATCCCGATCTCCGCTCGATTCCCGGCCCGATCGACGGACTCCTCGTCGCCTCGCACCCCTCGGTCGCGGCCTGTCTCGTGGCGCAGGCGGCCGAGCGCGGCGTCACGCGCCTCTGGTTCCACCGCTCCTTCGGCGACGGCAGCGTCTCGGCCGAGGCGCTCGAGGCGTGCCGGGTGCGCGGCCTTCAGCCGATCGTGGGCGGCTGCCCCCTGATGTACGCGGGGCGCGTGGACCCGGCTCACCGGTTCTTCCGGTGGTGGCTGCGCTTTCGAAGACGCAGTCCCCGGCTAGGCCGGCGCGCGCTCCCCGGCGCGACATCGCCCGGCATGCGACCCGACGGAGGAGCCGATGAAGGTCAAGCTGAGCAGCGTGATCGTCGACGACCAGGAGAAGGCCCTTCGCTTCTACACGGGCGTTCTCGGCTTCGTCGTGAAGAACGACATCCCGATGGGGGCCGCGCGCTGGCTGACCGTCGTCTCGCCCGAAGCGCCGGACGAGATCGAGCTGCTCCTCGAGCCGGGCGGCAACGCGGCCGCGCGGACCTACCAGGGCGCGCTCTTTGCGCAGGGAGTCCCCCTGAACGCCTTCGCCGTCGACGACATCCGGACGCGAATACGAGCGGATGAAGAAGCTGGGCGTGGTCTTCCGGGGAGAGCCCCAGCAGCTGGGTCCGACGGCCGTCGCCGTCCTCGAGGACACCTGCGGCAACCTGATCCAGCTCTACCAGGTGAAGTGACGGCCGGCCCGCGTCCCGTCCCGCGCGGCGGTCAGCGCTCCGGAGGGGCTTCGGGCCCGTCGGCCCGCAGGAGGTCTGTTCCCAGGAGGAAGCCACCCGGTTCCGAGGACGGCGTTGCCGGCGACGAAGCCCCAGACTCCCGGCAGCGCCGCGCCGAGGAGGGGCACGGCGAAGAAGCCCGGCGATGACGAGCGCACGCGCCACGGCGCGACGGTGGCGCGACCGGGAGGCCGACGGCGGCGAGCGCGATCCACCCGGCGGTGAACGTCCCGAGCGCGATCATCGCGCCGACATCGTAGAGGCCCGGCCGGCCCGGGGCCTCGAGCGCACGCAACGCGTCCGGCGCGCGCAGCGCGAGGTCGCGGACGAGGAAGACCTCGCTCCACTCATGCGCCACGAGGAGGGCGCTTCCGAGGAACGCCAGAGCGAAGGCGGCCCCGCCGAACCGCCCGTCGCGCCCCGCCTGCCGGAGGTAGAGCCCCACGGTGCCGAAGAGGAGCAGGACTGCCGCGACGCCCGAGAGGCCCTGGCGCAACAGGAAGACGGTCGACGCCGCGACCTCGACGAACGGGGCCCCTCGCGGAAGGAATGGCGTCAGGCCCGCGTTGATCAGGAACGTCATGACGCCGCCCACCGCAAGGGCCAGGCCGCTCCAGCGGACGAGAGAAAGCTGCGTCAGGTGGAGGCTCTCACGAAGCTGGTACGGAATCCGTCCGACCGGGGTTCCGGTTGCGCGGCGAGGCGCGATATCGTCGGGCCCGGAGGGGGATCACCATGAGGAGACTCTTCGCGCTGGCGGCCGTCGGCGTCCTTCTTTCGCTCCCGGCCGCGGCGCTCCGCCGTCGTCGCGCCGACGACGAGAAGGCCGTCGCCGACCTCGACACGCGTTACCAGGCGGCCGTGAAGGCGAATGACGCCGCGGCGATGGACCGGATCCTGGCCGACGACTTCGTCCTCGTGACCGGACGGGGCAAGGTCTTCACGAAGGCGGACCTGCTCGAGAGCGCGCGGACGAAGGACACGCTCGTACGAGCACCAGGAGGAACTGGAGCAGAAGGTCCGCGTCTGGGGCGACACGGCCGTCGTCACGGCCCTCCTCTGGATCAAGGGCACCCGCGGCGGCAAGCCGATCGACTACAAGCTCTGGTTCAGCGACACCTACGTCCGAACGAAGGACGGCTGGCGATACGTCCTCGGCCAGGCCTCCATCCCGCTTCCGGAAACGCCGTGACGCCCGCGCCCGTCAAGCCGGTGGTTTCGTTCTCGGCACTTCGAGGCGCTCGACATCCGGGTCGGCACGATCACGGGCGGTCGAGGACGTGCCGCAATCCGCGAAGCTGGCGCGTCTCGTCGTCTCCTTCGGCGACCACACCCGGACGATCCTGGCCGGCATCCGGAAGGAGCGGCCCGACCCGCAGGCGCTCGTCGGCCGCCAGGCCCTCTTCGTCGTCAACCTCGAGCCGCGGAAGATGGCGGGCGAGGTCTCGGAGGGGATGCTCTTCGACCTGGGCTACGCTGACGGCCTTCTCCCCGCTCTCGCCGTGCCGGAGCGGCCGGTTCCCGACGGCACGCGCGCGGGGTAGACGACGCACGGAACACGAAGGAGGAACCCCCGATGACCACCCGAGTCCGCGCTTACGCCGCGCCTTCCGCGAAGGCGCCGCTCGTCCCCCACGAGATCACCCGCCGCGACACCGGGCCGGCACGACGTCCGGATCGAGATCCTCTTCTGCGGCATCTGCCACTCGGACGTCCACCAGGCCCGCGACGAGTGGGGTGGCTCGATCTTTCCCGATGGTGCCGGGGCACGAGATCCTCGGCCGCGTGACGCAGGTCGGCTCCGCCGTCACGAAGTTCAGGGCCGGCGACCTCGCGGGCGTCGGCTGCTTCGTCGACTCGTGCCTCGAGTGCGACCCGTGCCGGAAGCACCTCGAGCAGTTCTGCGCGAAGGGATGCGCCTTCACCTACAACGGGACCGAGATGGACCGGAAGACGCCGACCTATGGCGGCTACTCCACCGAGATCGTCGTCAAGGAGCGTTTCACGCTGAAGGTTCCGGCCTCCCTCGAGCTCTCGGCCGCCGCGCCTCTCCTCTGCGCGGGAATCACCACCTACTCGCCGCTCCGCCGGTGGAACTGCAAGCCGGGCGACCGGGTCGGCGTGGTCGGCCTCGGCGGGCTCGGCCACATGGCGGTGAAGCTGGCCGCGGCCATGGGGGCCGAGGTGACGATGCTGAGCACGTCGAAGGCGAAGGAAGCCGACGCGCGGCGGCTCGGCGCCCACGCCTTCGAGCTGACGAACGCACCCGGGACGTTCAAGAAGCTGTCGGGACGGTTCGACCTCCTGATCGACACGATCTCCGTCGAGCACGACCTGAACGCCCACCTCGGCCTCCTCCGGCACGGAGGGGACGATGGTGGTCGTCGGCGTCCCGCCGGTTCCCGCGCCTCTCTCCGCCATGTCGCTCATCTTCGGCAACAAGAAGCTGGCCGGCTCGCTGATCGGCGGCATCGCCCAGACCCAGGAGATGCTCGACTTCTGCGCCGCGAAGAAGATCGGCGCGGACGTCGAGGTGATCCCGGCCGCGAAGATCAACGAGGCGTACGAACGGATGCTCCGGAGCGACGTCCGCTACCGCTTCGTGATCGACGCCGCGTCGCTGAAAATGGGCTGACCTGGCCCGGGCCCGCTTCCGGCGGGCCGCCAACGGGAGAGCCGACGATGGGGATCCTGCCTTCGGAGAGCCCGGTCCCGCACGACTCGGAGCGCGCGGCGAATCAGGTTGCCTTGCTCGAGCGCCTGAAAAAGCGCTTCGCCCTCTTCGCCGACGCGACGATCCGCACCGCGCAGGCGCTCTCCGGCGTCCACTCCTGACCAACAGGGGAAAGCGCGTTCCGATCGTCGGCGATATGCTCGTGGCCCAGGATGGGATCGGTTGCCGGCGACCTCTGGCGGCGAATCGTCGAAGCGTCGACATATTCCTATTCAAGGACATCGCCTCAGACCTTCGCTACGACCCCCGCGCTTCAGGACGCCGATTCCGCCTCGCTGCAATATGCCGGCTTCTGGCAGCGCTTCGGCGCCCTCATGGTCGACGGATTCGTCCTTCTCCCGTTAATGCTCTCGACCGCCTGGGCTTCCACGGAGTCCCGGGCGTGGGCCCTTCTCCTGATCGTTCCGCAAAGCGTACTCATCCTCGGCTACTACGTTTGGTTTCATGCACGCTGGGGCCAGACGCCCGGGAAGATGGCGACACACGTGCGCGTTGTGCGCCTGGATGGTTCCCCGATCGCGCTGAGGCAGGCGCTCCTGCGAAGCGCCCCTGACATCTTCCTCGGACTCTTGTCCGCGGGTGCCCGGTTCGTTTCGCTCCTGCAGATCCCGGCCGCCGAGTACGCATCGCTCGGCTGGATGGGGCAGGCGAGGCGACTGTCCGAGATTGAAGGCGGGTGGCAATGGCTCGGATGGCTCCAGATCACGTGGGTCCTGAGCGAGGTCTTCACGATGCTCTTCAACGAGCGCCGGCGTGCGATACACGACTTCATCGCCGGCACGGTCGTGATCCGCACTCGCCCGAAGCGCCCCGGCAAGGACCTCTTCTCTTCCTGACCTTTTTCGATGGTCTCGAGCACTTCGGAGCCCGACCGCGATATCGTCGGCGCGGAATCCCAGATGCGCGTCATCCTCCTCTTCGCCCTCGCGACGCTGATCCCGCTCGTCCCGTTCCTCCTCTTCCTCCGGAGGAAGAAGTCGTCCGCCACGACCACGGACGTGGCCGACACGCTGAAGGCGTTCCTGGAGGGCCGCCTCGGCGGCGTCGACTGGAACGACTTTCTCGAGACGCCGATCGCGGACCCGGCGCTGGAAGTCGTCCGGGCGACCTGCGCCGCGCTGCCGGAGCGGTTTCCCCCGACGGAACGCGGAGCGTGGTGCGGCGCCGGCGGCCTCGAGGTCGTGCGCGGGCTCCTCGCGCAGCTCTCGCGAACGCCGGGAACGACCGCCGCGTGACCGAGCTCCTGACGGACCGGCTGCAGCTCCGCGTCTTTTGCCCGGACGACTTCGAGGCCCACGCCGCGATCTGCGCGGACCCGGAGGTGATGCGATACATCCGGGCCGGGGCGATCTCCCGCGTCGACTCGTGGTGGCAGCTCGCGAGGTACCTCGGCCACTGGCAGCTCCGCGGCTACGGCCTCTGGGCGGTGGTGGAGCGCTCGACCGGCCGCCTCGTCGGGCACCTCGGCTTCCTGAATCCCGAGGGGGGCCACGGCTTCGAGCTGGGCTGGGCGCTCGCGCGCGAGGCGTGGGGGAAGGGCTACGCGACCGAGGGGGTCCGCGCGGCGATCGAGTACGCCTGGGGGACGCTGAAGCAGGACCACATCGTCTGCCTCATCCAGCCGGAGAACGCCCGGTCGATCCGCCTCGCCGAGCGGCTCGGCGCGAGGAAGGAGGGAGAAATCGAGGAACAAGGGACGCGACTCCTCGTTTATGGCCTCAGGAGACCCTCGCTTGCCTGACGCCGCCCCGGGCACCCCGATGGCCCCGTCCCGCCTCGTGAGCGCTTTCGAAGTCTTCGTCGGAGCGTGCGTCGTGATCGGGCACAACGTCTGGCGCGTCGTGCCGAACGAGGTGCCGATCCTGACCGTCCTCGGCCTTCTCTCCTTCCGGCTCCGGAACGGCGGCTGGGCGGCGATGGGCTTCCGGCGTCCCCCCTCGTGGGCGAAAGCCGCCGGGTTCGCGCTCGCGGCCGCCGCGTTCCGGATCCTCGGCGGCGAGCTCGTCGATCAGGTCACCGCGCGGTTCTGGCCCCCGGCCAAGGCTCCGGCGATCGCCGAATCGATCCCGGGCAATCTCGGAGCCGCCCTCGCGACCCTCCTGATCGTCTGGTCCTTCGCGGCGTTCGGCGAGGAGATCTCCTACCGCGGCTACCTCCTGAACCGCTCCGCGGAGGTCCTCGGCGGCTCGACCGCCGCCGCCTGGGCCGGCGCGATCTTCGTCGCGGTCCTCTTCGGCGTCGGGCACTGGTACAAGGGCCCGGCGGGCGTCCTCGACTCCGGGTTCGCCGGCCTCGTCCTCGGCGGGGCGTACGTCCTCTCCCGCCGGAACCTCTGGGTCCCGATCCTCGCGCACGGATTCATCGACACGTTCGGCGTCGCCGCCCTCTACTTCGGCTTCGCGACCTGACTCCGCGCTCCGACCGTCGCCGCGGTCCGGATCGATCCGGGCCGCCCAGGGAGGTGCCCGACATGATCCTGCTCCTCGCCGCGCTCCTCGGCCTCCTCGTTCCCAACGCGATCTTCCTGTCGTGGCTCTTCACGGAGTACCGCGGGCTCGGGCCGATCCTCGCGGACAAGCTGGCCCTCTCCTTCATCCTGGACCTCCTGCTCGCCCTCGTCCTGCTCGCGGTCTACTTCGCGAAGCACCCCATCGGCCGGGTCCGCTGGCCCTGGTTCGTCCTCCTCTCGTTCCTCGGAGGGCTCGGCTTCTCGCTCCCGTTCTACTATTGGCTGAACACACGCCGATCGAAAGAGGAGGACCCATGAGCAACCGAAGGAACCGAATCGCCGTTCTTTGCACCGTGGCCGCGCTCGCCGGAGCGGCCGGCGCACGGGCGCTTGTCGCCCAGCAGCCCGCTGCCGCCAAGCGGACCATTCTCCTGAAACAGGACATGACCATTTCCGGCAAGGAAGCGGTGATGGCCTTCGTGGAGATTCCGGCCGGCGTCGGGGAGGGGCGGCACACGCACCCCGCCGAAGTCTTCGGGTACGTCCTCGAGGGGACCGTCACGCTCGAGGTCGACGGAAAGCCGACGCTGACGCTCAAGCCGGGGGAGATCTTTTATCTCGCTCCCCTGCAGGTTCACCAGGTCGTCAACAAGGGAACGACGCCGGTGAAGCTCTCCGCCGTCTTCGTCACCGAGAAGGGGAAGCCGCTGACGACGCCGGCGCCTTGAGACGCCGCGCCGCCCCGTGGAGACTACCGGAGCGGTCCGGGAGAGCGACGATGCCGCTCCACTCCGAACCGCTGACCTTCGACCCCGGCCCGCCGGCCCGGCGGAGGCGCGGTGGGCTGCGTCCACCCGGACGGCTCGATCACCTACCGGGGCCGCCGGTACCGCGACATCCGCGAGGTCCCGGAGGGCTGTTCCGCGTTCCGCGCCGACCTCCCGTCCACGCTCGAGTGGCGGCGGCTCTACCGGGCCGTCGACCCGCTCCGCCGCAAGGGGCCGGAGGGCGGCGGATGAGCCGGAGCGCCGTCGCGTCACCGGAGCCCCCGTCGAAAACGCTCCTCCTCCACTGCCCGCTGCGGCTCGGGATAGCGGCCGGACTGACCCAGTTCGTCTATCGGCACGGCGGCCGGATCCTCTACCACGACCAGTACGTCGACCCCGAGATCCAGCACTACTACACGCGCCTCCGGTGGGACGTCTCGGCCTTCTCTCTTCCCGACGCGGAGATCGCGCGCTCTCTCGCGGCGCTCATCGGAGAGGGGCCCGACGTCGAGTGGTCGCTCCACTCTTCGGACGAGGTGCCGCGCCTTGCGATCTTCGTCTCCAAGGACCCCTGGTGCCTCCACGACCTCCTCGCGCGGACGAGCTCCGGGGAGTGGACGGCCGAGGTGGCCCTCGTCGTCGCGAATCATCCCGACCTCGAGCCGGTGGCGGCGAAGTTCGGAGTGCCGTTCCACCCCTTCGACGTCACGAAGGAGAACAAAGGAGCGGTCGAGGAAACGCAGCTTGCGCTCCTCCGGCGAGAGCGAATCGACCTCGTCGTCCTCGCGCGCTACATGCAGATCGTGACCGGAACGTTCGTCCGGGAGTTCCCGAACCAGATCATCAACATCCACCATGCGTTCCTGCCCGCCTTCCCCGGGGCCCGCCCGTACCACGCGGCGTGCGAGCGGGGCGTGAAGATGGTGGGGGCGACGAGTCACTACGTGACCGAGGCGCTGGACGCCGGGCCGATCATCGAGCAGGACGTCCATCGCGTGACGCACCGGCAGTCGGTGCAGGACCTTGTGCGGATCGGGCGGGACCTCGAGAAAGTGGTCCTCTCGAGGGCTGTCTGGAGCCATATCCGCCACAAGATCATCGTCCACCGCGGCCGGACGGTCGTCTTCGACTGAAGCCGGGAGAGTCGGCCGCCTACGGGAGCCGGTAGAGCGTCTCGTCCCTCCGCGCCGCCTCCGCGAGGAGCTGCGCCCAGCGGTTCCGCCGGGCGAGGCCGGCCTGCGGCTCCTTCGCGAGGAACTCCAGGTCCCTCCGCGTGATCTCGAACGGGACCGGGCAGGTCGGGCAGAAGACGACGGAGGAAGGGCCCGACGCCCGGGGCCCGGAGGACGGGACGACCTTCGCCTCGGCGTTCAGGCAGACGGGGCAGGGCACACCGTCACTCTGCCACAGCCCGGCCCGCGTCAGTGGATCAGCTGGTCGCGCTCGGGCCGCAGCGTGACGCGGTCGGGGTGCTTCCGGACGACGCTCTCGACGATGTGGCAGTCCCAGCAGACCGGCCGGTGCGTGGCGAAGAGCTGCGGCAGCTGCTCGGGCTTCACGTCGTTCCAGCGGAGGGTCTCCCCCCCGGGGGTGACGAGGGCTGGGGCGTGGGTCGCCCACTTCGGCGTGTCGATCGGCTTGCCGCAGAAGGTGCAGCTCTTCCCCGCGTACCACTCGGCCACCAGCGAGGTGACGAGGCAGCCGTCGGCCGAGCTCTCGATCTGCCTCAGGCACTCCTGCCCGCAGTCCTGCTTCTCGGGCCAGCGGCTGCAGGACGAAAGGCGGAGGTCGGGCGAGGCGCCGAACGCCGTCAGCGCGGCGTGCTTCGCGTCGAGCTCGACGGTCCGGGGGCTCTGGTCGTCCGGACAGGTGATGACCCGCTTGCCGCGGAAGTTCCTCCAGGCCGGGACGAAGAACCAGCCGACGAGGACGAGCGCGGCGGCCACGAGGAGGAAGACGACGAGGCCCGTCACCGTCATGGCGCTCACCATCAGGCGCCAGCGCGCCTGCCTTTCCTTTCAAGTTCTGCGCCGTCGGGAAGGCGGGCGCCATGATGCGCCCGAATCATCCGGCCGGCAGGAGGAAGCTAGAGGGGGAGGCGGCGAAGCCGGAGCGCGTTCGAGATGACCGAGAGCGAGCTGAAGGTCATCGCCGCGCCCGCGAGGACGGGCGAGAGGAGCAGGCCGAAGAACGGGTAGAGGACGCCCGCCGCGACCGGGACCCCGATCGCGTTGTAGACGAAGGCGAAGAAGAGGTTCTGCTTCACGTTCCGGAGCGTCGCCTTCGCGAGCCGCCGCGCCTTCACGAGTCCCCCGAGGTCGCCCGCGAGGAGCGTCAGGCCGGCGCTCTCGATCGCGACGTCGGTCCCGGTCCCCATCGCGATACCGACGTCGGCCGCGGCGAGCGCCGGCGCGTCGTTGACGCCGTCTCCCGCCATCGCCACGATCCGCCCCTCTGTCCTGAGCCCCCGGACGATCTCCGCCTTCCCCGCCGGGAGCACCTCCGCCCTCACGTCCTCGATGCCGAGCGAGGTCGCGATGGCCTCGGCCACTTCCCGGCGATCGCCCGTCAGCAGGACGAGGCGAAGTCCCGCGGCATGGAGGGCGGAGACCGCCGGAGCGGCGGACGGCTTCAGGGTGATCCGAAAGGAAGAGAGCCCCAGAAAGCTATTCCGTCGAAGGAAAGAAACAGGACCGTCTCTCCGGGCCGGGCCTCGTTCATCGCGTCAGCCGCGCTCGCGCGGGATCCTCCCTTTTCACCTTCTAAGAAAGACTCCGTTCCGAGAGCCACGGCATGTCCTTCGACGACGGCCCTGACACCCTGCCCGGGAGCAGAATGAAAATCTTCTGCGCGCGAGAGGGCGAGGCCCCGCTCCGCCGCCGCCGCGACGACGGCCGCCGCCAGCGGGTGCTCGCTGGCCTTCTCCACGGAGGCGGCGAAGCGCAGCACCTCCCGTTCGTCGAATCCGCCGAAGGCGCGGATCTCCGTCACCTTCGGCTTCCCCTCGGTGAGCGTGCCGGTCTTGTCGAGGAGGAGCGTGTCGGCCCTCGCGAGGAGCTCCAGCGCCTCGGCGTTCTTCACGAGGACGCCGGCCCGGGCGCCGCGCCCCGTGGCCACCATGATCGACATCGGCGTCGCGAGGCCGAGCGCGCAGGGGCAGGCGATGATGAGGACGGCGACCGCGTTCACGAGGGCGTTCGCGACGCGGGGCTCGGGGCCGAACGCGGCCCAGACGGCGAACGTCAGGACCGCGATGCCGACGACGGCCGGGACGAAGATCCCCGCGACGCGGTCGGCGAGGCGCTGGACCGGCGCGCGGCTCCGCTGCGCCTCCGCCACGAGCGCGACGATCCGGGCGAGGAGCGTCTCCTTCCCGACCCGCTCGGCGCGCATGACGAAGCCGCCCGAGCCGTTCACGGTCCCGCCCGTCACGGGGCTTCCGGCGGACTTCCCGACCGGGATCGGCTCGCCGGTGACCATCGACTCGTCGACGGCGCTTCCCCCCTCGAGGACGACGCCGTCGACCGGCACTTTCTCGCCCGGCCGGACGCGGAGGAGATCGCCCGGCATCACGGCTTCGAGCGGGACGTCCTCCTCGCCGCCTTGCGCGAGCCGCCGAGCCGTCTTCGGCGCCAGATCGAGGAGGGCGCGGATGGCTTCGGAGGTCTTCCGCCGGGCGCGGAGCTCCAGCACCTGCCCGAGGAGGACGAGCGTCGTGATTCCGGCCGCGGCTTCGAAGTAGACGCCGTGCTGCGCGTGAGGGTCCGCAAGGGTGCTTCGAAGGTCGAAGGAGTAGAAGAGAGTCACGAAGAGGCTGTAGAGATACGCCGCGCCGGTCCCGAGGCCGATCAGCGTGAACATGTTGAGGCGGCGCGTGCGGAGCGACGTCCATGCCCGTTCGAAGAACGGCGCACCCCCCCAGACGACGACGGGCGTGGCGAGAACGAGCTGCACGAGGGAAGCGGACGCAGGGGACAGCAGGCTCGCCAGCGTCGGCGCTCCCACGAGGTGCCCCATCTCGAAGAACATCAGCGGAAGGGTCAGCGCGAGACTCACACGGAAGCGCCGCGTCATGTCCAGGAGCTCGGGGTTCTCCGCGTCGTCTTCCGGTCCCGTCGCCGCCACGTTCTCGGGCTCCAGCGCCATCCCGCAGACCGGGCAGGGGCCGGGCCCCGCCTCGCGCACGTCGGGGTCCATCGGGCAGACCCAGGCCGTCCCCTCGGCCGCGACGGGCGGCGGGCCACCTCTTTTCATCCGTTTGAATTTTTCGGCGCAGCCGACGCTGCAGAAGTAGGCCTTGATCCCGCCGTCCTCGACGACGGCCGCGGCGCGCGCCGGGTCGACGGTCATGCCGCAGACCGGGTCCACTTCGCCGCGAGGCGGGAGCGAAGAGAGCGAAGGAAGGGTCGGGCCGGTGCCGTTCAACGGGTCCTTACAATAGCCGCTCTTGAGGGACTTCCGCCGCTTCGTCGCCTACTTCCTCCGTCGCCCGCGCCCGTACCTCTGGGGATTCGTGACGATGGCGGGCTCGACGGCCCTCTTCATGGCGATGCCGCGCCTCGTCGGCCGCGCCATCGAGGATCTCCAGGCGGAGCTGACCGTCGGGCGGGTCGCCCGCTCGGCGCTCCTCATCGTCCTGCTCGCCGTCGGGGACGCGATCTGCCTCTTCCTGACCCGCCGCCTGCTGATCGGCGCCTCGCGCGACATCGAGTACGAGATGCGGAACGACCTCTTCGCGCACCTCCTCAGGCTGCCGCCGGTCTGGTACCGGAAGCACCGCGTGGGCGACCTGATGAGCCGCGCGGTGAACGACCTCGCGGCCGTCCGGATGATGATCGGCCCCGGGATCATGCAGGCGGCGAACACGCTGTTCGTCGGTTCGGTCGCTCTCGTCCTGATGTTCGTCGTCTCGCCCCGGCTCGCCCTCGTCTCGCTGACCGTCTTTCCGTTCATCGCCGTCGCCACGAAGGTCGTCGGACAGGCGACGCACAAGCGCTTCACGAAGATCCAGGAGTTCTTCAGCGAGGTCTCGGCCGAGGCGCAGGAGAACTTCTCCGGCGCGCGCCTCGTTCGGGCCTTCGCGCGGGGGGCAGGCGAGGAGGCGCGGTTCGACGCGAAGAGCCGCGAGCTGATGCGGCGGAATCTGGGACTGGCGCGCCTGAACGCGCTCTACCTCCCGATGCTCCGGTTCATCGTCGAGGCCGGGTTCGCGCTGACGCTCTTCGCGGGCGGACTGCAGATCCTGGCCGGGACGCTCTCGGTCGCCCGGTTCGTGGAGTTCAACCTCTACCTCATGGAGATGATCTGGCCGGCGATGGCGCTCGGCTGGGTCGTCAACCTGTGGCAGCGAGGATCGGCCTCGTGGAACCGGATGATCGAGCTGTGGGAGGCCGAGCCCCTCCCCGGCGAGACGGACACCGGCGAGCATCTCGCGGGCGGGCTCGAGTTCCGGAACCTCTCGTTCGGCTACGACGGGACCCGGCCCGTCCTCGCCGGCCTCTCCCTCCGCGTCCCCGACGGGACGACGGTCGCCCTCGTGGGGCGGACCGGCGCCGGGAAGTCGACGCTCGTCCAGCTCCTGCTGCGGCTCGACGAGCCCCCTCCCGGCACCGTCTTCGTCGGCGGACGTGACGTCACGGCGCTCCCTCTCCCGGTCCTCCGGAGGAACGTCGCCGTCGTCCCCCAGGAGACCTTTCTCTTCTCCGACACGCTGGCGGGAAACGTCGCCTTTGGCGATCCCCGCGCGAGCCGCGAGGCGATCGAGAGCGCCGTTGCCGCCGCGGGGCTCGCGCCCGACGTCGCGCGCTTCCCGAAGGGGCTCGACACGGTCGTCGGCGAGCGCGGCATCACCCTCTCGGGCGGGCAGAAGCAGCGGACGGCGCTGGCCCGGGCGCTCCTCTCCCCCGCCCCGGTCCTGATCCTGGACGACGCCTTTTCGTCCGTCGACACGGAGACGGAGGCGAGGATCCTCTCCGGCCTCAAGGACGCCACCGCGGGGCGGACGGTCTTCCTCGTCTCCCACCGCCTCTCGACGCTCCGGAACGCCGACCTGATCGCCGTCCTCGACGGGGGGGCGATCGTCGAGACCGGAACGCACGAGGAGCTCCTCGCGAAGGGGGGCGCCTACGCGGAGCTGGCCGAGCGGCAGCGCCTCGCCGAGGAAGTGGAGGCCGCCTGATGGCCGACATCACCGCCGGCCCCCACGAGGAAGAGGCGCTCGGAAAGGCCTTCGAGCCGCGGCTTTTCCGGCGGCTCATGACGCTCGTCCGTCCCTACCGGGCGCTCGTCGGCGGTTCGGTCGTGGTCCTCCTGCTCGAGTCGCTGACGCAGCTCGCGGGACCGCTCCTGACCGGCGCCGCCATCGACCTCGTCTTCACGAAGGACCGGACCGGCGCGAGCGCCGCGGCGCGCGGGGTCGAGCGGGTCTTCGCGCTCTTCGGCGTCGACATCGCCGGCCCGCACGGACTCAGGGGAATCGCCGGCCTCTTCCTCCTGATCGCGGCGGCGGGGTTCGTCCTCGACTTCGTGATGGTGACGTGGACGTCGCTCATGGGTCAGGGGATCATGTACGACCTCCGGAAGGCCATCTTCGGCCACCTCCAGCGGGCCGACATCGCGCTCTACGACCGGACGCCGGTCGGCCGGCTCATGACGCGGCTGACGACCGACGTCGACGCGCTGAACGAGCTCTTCACCTCGGGCTTCGTGGCGCTGCTCGGCGACGTCCTCGTCCTCGGGGGCATTGTCGCGATCCTCTTCCTGATGAGCCCGCCGCTCGCGGCCGTGACGTTCGCGATCCTCGTTCCGATGCTCTTCGTGACGAACTGGTTCCGGAAGGGAGCGCGGGACACGTACCGCGACGTCCGCGTGAAGATCGCCCGGGTCAACGCCTTCCTGCAGGAGCACCTCTCCGGCATCCCGGTCGTCCAGCTCTTCCGGCGGCAGGCTGAGTCGGTCCGGGCGTTCTCGGCGATCAACGACGCGCACCGGGTCGCGAACATCAACTCGATCTTCTATTACGCGGTCTTCTACCCGGCCCTCGACTTCCTCTCGGCCGTCGGCATGGCGGCGATCCTCTGGTACGGCGGCTCTCAGGTGCTGCACGGGACGATGACGCTCGGGTCCGTCGTCGCCTTCCTCCAGTATTCGAAGCGCTTCTACCGGCCCCTCATGGACCTCTCGGAGAAGTACAACATCCTGCAGGGGGCGATGGCGTCGTCGGAGCGGATCTTCCAGCTCCTCGACCAGGAGCCGGCGATCGAGGCGCCCGCCGACCCGGCCCCGGTCCCCGCGCCGTTCCGCGGCGAGGTGGGCTTCGAGGAGGTCCGCTTCTCGTACAAGCCGGGGGACGAGATCCTGAAGGGGGTCTCGTTCCGGGTGACGCCCGGCCAGACGGTGGCGCTCGTCGGGGCGACGGGGGCCGGGAAGTCGACGATCCTGAACCTCCTCCTCCGCTTCTACGACACGACGTCGGGCCGCGTCGCCGTCGACGGCGTCGACGTCCGCCGCTTCGATCCGGTGAAGTACCGCGAGCACTTCGGCATCGTCCTGCAGGAGACCTTCCTCTTCACCGGGACGATCGCCGAGAACGTCTCCTTCTTCGACGAGACGATGCCGCGCCGGACGATCGAGGAGTCCTGCCGCGAGGTGGGGCTCGGGCCGCTCCTCGCCCGGCTGCCGGACGGGCTCGAGACGAAGCTCTCCGAGCGGGGGGGCGGCCTCTCGGTCGGCGAGAAGCAGCTCGTCTCCTTCGCGCGGGCGCTCGCCCGGGACCCGCGGATCCTGATCCTCGACGAGGCAACGTCGAGCGTCGACCCGGAGACCGAGAGCGTGATCGAGCGCGCGATCGCCCGCCTCCTCGCGGGGCGGACCTCGATCGTCGTCGCGCACCGCCTCTCGACCGTCGTCCGCGCGGACCAGATCCTCGTCCTCGGGCACGGGGAGGTGCGCGAGGCGGGGACGCACGCCGAGCTCCTCGCGAAGGGGGGCCTCTACGCCCGCCTCTACGCGCTGCAGCTCAAGGACAAGGAAGCGGCGGCGTAGCCAAACGCGGGCCGGTGTGCCCTCCGACGCCAGCGCGCGCTGTCTGAGCGAAGCGAGTTCGCGCGCCAGGAGGGGGCACACCGGGCCGCGGACGTCCCGGTCTATCGCACCGGCCGGAGCTGTCGCGCGACCCACTCCCTCTTGTCGCGGAGCTGCGCCTCGTCGGGAGGCCGCCGCTGCATCACCGGGTGCGGCATCTCGAAGAAGGCGCCCTCGGCCCGCAGCGCCTTTCCGCCGCCGACCTCGAGAAAGCAGAACCCCTTTCCGTCGAACGTCTCGGCCGTCGCGGTCCCCAGCACCCGGGCCGCGATCTGGTGCGCCACGACCCTTCCCTGCGCCTCCGCGAAAACGCCCGCCTTCGGGAGAGAGAGCGGCGCGTCGGGGCGGAAGCGGCCCGGCAGCGGCACCGACGTGACGTCGCCGATCGCGTAGACCTCGACCGCGCCGGCGGCGCCGGCGACCTTCAGGGTGCGGGGATCGACGGGAATCCAGCCCGAGGGCCCGACGAGACCCGCGTCCCGGACGACCTTCGGAGCGGCGTGCGGGGGAACGGCGATGAGGAGGTCCCAGGCCGCGTCGCTTCCGTCCTCGAAGAAAATCCGCCGCGCGGCCAGCGTCGGCCCGGACGGCCTTCCTCCCGGGATGGAACGCGATCCCGCGCCGCGCGAGCTCCTCGCGGATGAGCTGGCCCATTTCCGGTCCCGCCGTCGACATCGGCGCGGCTTCGACGGTGTGGATCGAGAGGCGCACCTTCCCGCCGAGGCCGCGCTCCCGGAACGCCTGCTCGAGGAGCATCGCCGCCTCGTAGGGCGCGGGCGGACACTTGAACGGGATCTTCGGGATCAGGATCACGACGTCCCCGCCGCCGAACCCCTCGAGCGCCGTTTTGAGGCGGAGCGCCCCCTCGAGCGTGTAGAAACTCTGCGCGGCCTCGGCGAGGCCGGGGACGCCCGCGAGATCGAGCTCGGCTCCGAGCGCGAGGACGAGGAAGTCTCCCAGCAGCTCGCCGCGGTCGGTCCTGACCGCGCCCCGGGCGGGATCGAGGCCCTGGACCTCTCCCGGCACGAGCCGGACGCCCCGCTCGAGCAGCTCCGCCAGCGGCCTCGAGATCTGCTCCGCGCTTCGCGACCCGAGCATGACCCAGGTCTTTCCCGCACCGACATGGAACGCCGGGTTCCTTCTCGACGACGGTGATCGGGTACTCGGGAGGCAGGAGCTGAGCGCAGCGTATTGGCCGCGGCGATCCCCCCGAATCCGCCGCCGAGGATCAACGTCCCGCCCGTCGTCGCGTGCATGCATCCTCCCGAGAGCCCGGAGTTCCGCGCCGCACGATATCGGATCCTGCTTCGTCGACGGCGCTAAAATGTCCGAAAGTCGACAGGGGGGGTCCGATGCCGACGAAAGAGCCTCTTCGCATCGAGATGACGCTGGGAGCCGGTGCCGAGGCCGACGCCAAGGTCCTGGACGCCGACGCCCGGAACCTGAAACGGCAGCTCGAGGGGCTCGGCGCGGAGTCGGTCTCCCTCGTCTCGGCGGGCGCCGCGCCCGGCCGGCACCCGCTCGCCCGAGATGGTCGCCGCCGGGAGCCTCCTGGTCGGGCTCCTGCCGACGCTTCTCCCGAAACTGATCGACTTCCTCCAGGCCTGGCTCCCGAACCGGGAGAACCGGACGGTGAAGTTCAAGGTGTCGGACGGGGACAAGACCGTGGAGTTCGAGTACGCGCCCTCGCTCATGTCGAAGGATGACGCGCTCGCGCTGATCGCCGGTATGAAGGCCGCCGCGCGGGACGGCGGGAAGGACGCCCCGCGCTGAGCGCGGCCCGGGCGCCGGGAAGCGGGGAAACCGGATGGCCGGCAAGTACGCCCTCCTGATCGGCACGAGCCGCTTCGGGGACGCGCGCTTCCCCGCGCTCGCCAAGCCGGCAAAGGACGTGGCCGCGCTCGAGGCGGTCCTCAAGGACCCTTCGATCGGGGCGTTCGACGACGTCCGCGCGCTCCTCGACCCGCCGTGCGAGAAGGTGCGGCGCGAGGTGGCGCGGCTCTTCGCCCTCAAGAAGAACGACGACCTCGTCCTCCTCTTCTTCGCCGGGCACGGCGTGAAGGACGATTTCGGGAAGCTCTACCTCGTCGCGGCCGACACCGACCGCGACCTCCTGACCGCCACCGCGCTCGGCGCCGACTTCATCACGCAGGAGATGGACCAGAGCCACAGCCGGAAACAGGTCCTCCTTCTCGACTGCTGCCACAGCGGGGCGATCGCGGAGGGCGTCCGCGCGGCGGACGCCTGCGCCGGGTCCCTCGAGGCCTTCACCGGCCGCGGGACCGGCAAGGTGATCATCACCGCGTCCGACTCGTACGAGTTCGCCTGGGAGGGGGGCGAGACGCCGGTCGCCTTCGAGAACTCCCTCTTCACGCACTTCCTCGTCGACGGCCTGAAGACCGGGAAGGCCGACGTGAACGAGGACGGCTTCGTGACGCTCGACGAGCTCTACAAGTACGTCCACGGTCGGGTCCTCGAGACGACGCCGAAGCAGACGCCCCAGTGGAAGCTGGCCGACGCCGCGGGCGACATCGAGATCGCGCGAAACCCGGCGCCGAGCGCCCCGCTCCCCGAAGACCTCAAGGCCGCGGTGAAGAGCCCGATGCCCTATGTCCGCGAAGGGGCGGTCCACGAGCTGAAGCGGATCCTCCGCGGGTCGAACCCCGCGCTCGCGGAATCGGCGCGGGAGGCGCTCGAGAAGCTCTCGAAGGACGCCGACCGGCGGGTCCGCTCGGCCGCCCGGAACATCCTCGACGCCGCGAAGGAAGGACGGCTCGACACCGAGGGGACCGGGGACTTCGACTCGAGCCGGCGGCAGCCGGCCCTCGAGCCCCCGCCGCCGCCTCCCCCGAAGCCGGAGCCCGTCCGGCCGTCCCCCCCGCGCCCCGCGCCGCCCGCTCCCGGGCCTCCCCGGCCCGCGCCGGTCCGGCCGGAGCCGCGGAAGCCCGAGCCGCGCCCCCCCGAGCCCGCACCGCCGCCGAAGAAGCGCCGGACGGGGCTCCTGATCGCGGCGCTCGTCGGGATCCCGCTCGTCGCCCTCGTCCTCGCCGGGATCGTCTATTCGGTCCTTCAGGAACAGCAGAAAGAGTCGGCCCGGGCGCCGCTTCCGGCGCCTCCGGCGGAGGCCACCTTCGAGTTCGCGCCGTGGCTTGCCGGAACCGGATCGGCCAGTTTTCAGCTCAGCATCGATGGGAGAGGCGCCGGCGTTCTTTCAAACGGCGGCGCTGGAAGCCGCTTGAGCGTCGGACCGCTGGCGCCGGGCTATCACCTCTTCCGGTTCGACAACATCACGTTCTACAACGCGGTCGGCGCCGTGGTGAACTCGGGCGGGTGGTGTCAGAACCAGTTCTATGCCGCGCGTGGGAAGGACTACTACTCCGTCAGCCTCTCGGTCAATTTCAACGGGGGGATACCCAGACCCGACTGCAGGGTCCAGTAGCGCCCGGCGTCACTGCTTCTGCTGCCCCATCTTCTTCATCATCTCTTCCATCTGCTTGCGCTGCTCGGGCGTCATGTTCTTCATCATCTCGTCCATCTTCTTCTGGGCCTCTTCCATCTGCTTCGCCTGCTCCGGGCTCCCGCTCAGGTTGCCGAACAGGCTCGTCTCCTTGAAGCCGGGCGGCACCACGAAGAGCGAGGCGGGAAGCGACTTGCGCTCCACCTTCGTCGCCTCCATCCGCATCGTGACGGGACCGGACTCGGACTCCCGCACCACCATCCGGATCGGGTACCCCTCGACGCCCGCGTCCTTCAGGGCCTTCATCCAGAGGCCGCCGCTGCTCCGCTGCTGGGCCTGGAGGGCGCGGATCCACTCCCCCGACGCCAGCTCGTTCGTCACGCAGAGCTCGAACTCGGACTTCTTCCCCTCCTCGACCGCCTTCACGTTCTCGCACGCGAGGCCGGCGACGCGGTCCTTTCCGAGGCGCTTGACCGTCCACTTCTTGTCCGCGTCCTTCGGGTGGTTCTTGGCCATCTCGGCCGAGTCGATCCGGGCGTAGGTCTTCGCCGTCTCGTTGATCATGTAGGTGATGCCGGGCTCCGAGAGCTTCCCGAGGACGACCATCCGGAAGGTCGGCTGGCCCCCCGTCGCCTTGAGCTTGTCCGGGTCGTTCTTCGCGTTCGCCCGCGTCATCTCCATCTCGGAGCGCCAGGCGCTCTTCGACACGTAGGTTTTTCCGGTTCCCGACATGGCGGCGGCGGCGCCGCCGCCTTCCATCTTCATCTCGATCACGCCCTCGAACTGCGCGAGGGCCGGCAGGGACGAGACCGCAAGCGCGAGGAGCGCCGACTTCGACGAGAGCTTCATGGAGGACTCCTTCGGGGTCGTTTTCGGGCGACCGATGGTAGCACCGGCCGGAGCCCGCCCCGTCAGCTCGCCCGCAGCGCTTCCTCGGCGGCCTCCTCGAACGAGACGACGACGAGCGTCTGGTCGTCCTCGGGGGGGCGGTTCCGCGTAAAGGCCGAGACCGCGTCGAGGAGGGCGTGCTTGATCTCGGCCGCGCTCCCGGCGCCGTGCTTCGAGAGCACCTTCTCGAAGCGCTCGAAGCCGAACGGCTCGCCCCGGTCGTCCAGCGCCTCGATGAGGCCGTCGCTGTAGAGGATCAGCCGGTCGCCGACCTCGAAGCTCGCCTCGTGCTCGACGAACGGGGACCGGCGCCGGACGCCGAGCGGGAAGCCCCATGCCGAGAGTTCCTCGAGCCTCCCCGACCCGGAGCGGAAGACGTAGGGGTCGAGGTGCCCGGCGGAAGAGTAGCGGAGCGTCCGGGCGTCGAGGTCGAGGACGCCGAAGAAGAACGTCATCAGGATCCGCCTCGGAGCCGTCTTCAGGACGACGTCGTTCAGGACCTCGAGGACGCGCCGGGGCGACGGGTCGTAGCCGACCTGCACGAGGAGCGCCGACTTCGCCATCGCCATCACGATGCCGCTCGTCAGGCCGTGTCCCGACACGTCGCCGAAGGCGAGCCCCAGCCGCCCCCCCGGAAGGTGGAGGAAGTCGAAGTAGTCGCCGCCGATCTCCGTCGCGGCGCGGTAGTGGGAGGAGAGCTCCGTCCCGCCGAGCGACGGCTCGCGCTCGGGGAGGAGCGCCGACTGGATCCGGTTCGCCGCGTCGATCTCGGCCTTGATCCGCTCGCGCTCCACGATCCGCTTCACGTGCGGCGCGAGGTCCTCGTAGGCGTACTCGACCCGCCGCCGCGTCATGAGGCCCGCGAGTCCGAAGAGAGTCAGGGCAGCGGCCGGCACGAGGAGCGCGAGGACGGGGCCGGTCAGGGCGCGACCCGAGAGCCCCGGCAGGAGCGGCCCGAGCGACGTGATGAGCGCCGCGCCGAAGATGGCCGTCGCCGCCGCGAGGAGATCCGAGGCGAGGAAGACCGCCACGGCCGCGGCCGCGCCGCCGAAGCCCACGACGAGCTCGGCCGCCATCGGGGAGACCGGGCGCGCGAAACCCATCATGAAGACGCCGACCGCGACCGCGAAGAGGATTCCGAGCGCCACGCGCCCCTTCCGCCAGAGCGCTCCGAGGACGCAGAGGAGGGCGACCGTGGAGCCGGTGATCGCCTCCAGGAAGGACACGACGACGGGCGTGAGCGCGGCCCCGGACGAGCCGAGAGCGAGGACCGTCCCGTAGCCGAGCGCCGGGAAGGCACGCCCGGTCAGGAGGAGCGGCAGACCGGCGAGGAGGGTGGCCGCCGCGATCGCGGGAGCCGCCACGACGCCCGTCAGGACCGAGCCGCCAACCGTGGCGTTCAGGGCGTCGCGCTTGAGGAGCGCGTCGAACGACGCCAAACGGGCGCCCCACCGCTCGCGGGCCGTGCTCTCCCCCACCGCCCAGGCGACGAAGACGAGGAGGGAAAGCGGGACGTCGTAGAAGAGAACGCGGAACCCGAAGACGGCCCAGGTGTTCTGCCGCGCGTCGATCGTGCCGAACTGCGTATGGTAGGCCGCGAGCGTCGCGACGATCGCCCCGCAGAAGAGCGACGCGCCGAGCATCACCGCGAAGAGGAACGCGCCGGTCTCGACCCCCACCTCCCCGGCGTGGTACTTCCTGAGGAAGACGACGAGCAGGCCGATCAGGAGGGCGAACGTCAGCCCGAACCGGATGAACGTGAGCGCCACGTCTCCGCCGAAGTCCCCCCGGAACTTGCGGCCGTCGGCGTACTCCTCGAGGAGGACCCAGCCGGCCTGCGTCTCGCCCGCGAACTGGACGCCGAGGTAGAAGACGACGTCGCCGACCGGGATCGACGGCTTCACGCGGTACCGGTAGAGGTTGTCCGTCCTTCCGCGGAGGACGTTCGGGCGCACCTCCTCGAAGACCGGGTTCGGCGCGCCCGGGAACGCCCGCGACGCGGCGAACGCGTCGGCGCGGGCGCGGAGGGAGTCCGGGGCCGGCGAGGCGCCAGGCTCCTCGTTCCGGAAGCGCCGGAGCGCCCAGAGGACCATTCCGTCCCCGCCGACGACGACCTCGCCCGCCGGCGGGAACTTCTCGAGGCCGAGGCGGTAGTACGTCACCTTGTACCCGCCGAGCCGCGGCCCGACGACCGGGTCGGCGGCGGCGGCGCGGCGCCCCTCCGCGCTCTTCCGGAGCTCCGTCTCGAGGATGTCGGAGTCTTCCCAGGTCACGATCGCCCAGCTCCGGTCGAGCGGCACGCCGAGCGTCCGGGCTTCGACGTCGGCGATCCGGCGCGCGTCGCCCCGCGTGATCGAGAGGCCGCGCGGCTGGGCGGCGGTGTAGTACGGAAGGAGCGCCGCGTAGAGGGCGAGGCCGAGGAGGCCCGCCGCGGGAAACGCCCAGCGCCTCAACGGGACACGCGCTCCCCGGGCAGATTCCACACGGGCGCCCTCCGTCTCCTGATACGTCCCTCCCCGGCCGAAGTTTACCGGTGGGGCCGGCACCCGGTTCTCCCCGGCCGTGCCCCGCTTCCGGGTATCCTCTTCAGGGAGAGCCACATGAAGGGAATCATCCTGGCCGGCGGGTCGGGGACCCGGCTGCATCCGATGACGCTCGCCGTCAGCAAGCAGCTCTGCCCCGTCTACGACAAGCCGATGGTCTACTACCCGCTTTCGACGCTGATGCACGCGGGGATCCGGGACCTCCTCGTCATCACGACGCCCGAGGACCTGCCCGGGTTCGAGCGCCTGCTCGGCGACGGCTCGCGGTTCGGCGTGAAGATCTCCTACGCGGTCCAGCCGCGTCCGGAGGGGCTCGCGCAGGCGTTCCTGATCGGGCGGGCCTTCGTCGGGAAGGAGCGGGTCGCGCTCGCGCTCGGCGACAACATCTTCTACGGCCACGGCCTTCCCGAGCTGCTGCAGGCCGCCGCGCAGCGGACCTCGGGCGCGACCGTCTTCGCCTACCGTGTCCTCGACCCGCAGCGCTACGGCGTCGTCGAGTTCGGGGCCGACGGCAAGGCCGCGGGTCTCGCCGAGAAGCCGGCGAACCCGCGCTCCCCGTTCGCCGTGACCGGGCTCTACTTCTACGACAACCGGGTCCTCGACGTCGCCGCGAAGCTGAAACCGTCGCCGCGCGGGGAGCTGGAGATCACCGACGTCAACCGGGAGTACCTCGCTCTCGGCGACCTCCACGTCGAGATCCTCGGCCGCGGGATGGCGTGGCTCGACACGGGGACCCCCGAGGCCCTGATGATGGCGTCGACGTTCATCCAGGCGATCGAGGCGCGCCAGGGACTGAAGGTCTCCTGCCCGGAGGAGGTCGCCTACCACATGGGCTGGGTCACGGCGGACGGCGTCCGCCGTCTCGTCGAGCCGATGAAGCAGAGCGACTACGGAAAGTATCTCCTCCGGATGCTCGAGGAGACGACGCCGGCCTCTTCCTCGTGAACCGCGGCCCGCTCCTGACCGACGCCGACCTCCGGCAGATCGAGGCCCACGGCCTGACGGGGGACGAGGTGCTGCGGCAGCTCGCCCTCTTCGCGGCGCCGCCCGCGCCCGCCCGCCTCCTCCGCCCCGCGACCGTCGGCGACGGCGTCGTCCGGATCGAGGAAGGAAGCCACCCGGGCCTCCTCGCCCGCTGGGAGGAGGCCAGCCGCGCCGGGCGCCTGTCGAAGTTCGTCCCCGCCTCGGGAGCGGCGAGCCGGATGTTCGCCGGCCTCGAAGGAGGCGACACGCCGGAAAGGGCCCGGTATCTCGAGAACGTCTACCGCTTTCCGTTCCCGGACCGCCTCGACCGGCTCCGCGACCTGCCGAAGGGACTCGTCCCGTTCCACCGCTATGGGGACGGAGCGCGGACGGCGTTCGAGGAGCACCTCGTCGAGGCGGCCGCGGTCGCCCGGGACGCGGGCGGCGTCTGCCGCCTTCACGTCACCGTCTCGCCGGAGCACGAGGCGTCGTTCCGCGCGCTCCTGGACGGCGCGGGGGCCCGGCTCGAGAGGAAGCTCGGGGTGCGGTTCGACGTGGTCTTCTCGCACCAGGACCCGTCGACCGACACGCTCGCGGTGGACTCGGACGATCGCCCCTTCCGGCTCGCGGACGGGACGATCTTCTTCCGCCCCGGCGGACACGGCTCTCTCCTCTCGAACCTCGAGGCGTCCTCCGGGGACGTCGTCCTGATCAAGAACATCGACAACGTCCAGCGGGAGGAGCGCGCGGGGCCGGGGATCCTCTGGACGAAGCTCCTTGCCGGATCGCTCCTCGATGCCGAAGGGGCGTCGCGCGCCGAGGGGCGTCCCGTCCGCGTGGCCGGAGTCGTCCGCAACCAGGGGGAACCCGGGGGCGGGCCGTTCTGGGTGGCCGGGCCGGACGGCCCGTCGCTCCAGATCGTCGAGTCCTCCCAGGTCGACCTGGCGGACCCCGGACAGGCGGCCGTCTGGAAGGCCTCGACCCACTTCAACCCCGTCGACCTCGCCGTCTCCCTCCGCGATGGAAGCGGACGCCCCTACCGCCTGGCCGACTTCGTCGACGAGAACGCCGTCTTCAT
The DNA here is from genome assembly GCA_963821435.1 of uncultured Acidobacteriota bacterium. GTDB lineage: Bacteria > Acidobacteriota > Thermoanaerobaculia > UBA5066 > UBA5066 > DAOMFB01. The sequence goes on along the minus strand of CAWGDR010000007.1, from coordinate 486,551 downwards.
CGCGCGAAAGACGAAGGACGGCCGCGCGCTCAAGGCGCTCGAGCGCCCGGGGCTCTGGAACGGAGCGATGGCCCGCTGGAAGACCGTCTTCGTCGAGATCCCGATCGAGGCGTTCACGCCGGTCAAGACGGTTTTCGACCTGCTCCGGACCGAGCATCTTCCGGAAACTTCCTGAGACGCTCCACGTAGAAAGATCCTGGAAGGAGTGTGCCCATGCCGAAAACGAGCCGCGAGGAGGCCTCAGCCTCACGACGCGATTTCCTGAAGACTGCCGCCGCCGGAGCGGCCCTCGCCAGCGTCCCGGCCCTGGCGGCCGTCCGGGGCAACGAGCCCCCGGCCGACCCGAAGAAGAAGAAAACGCTCCTGATCCTGGGGGGAACGCGGTTCCTCGGCCCCGCCCTCGTCGAGAGCGCGACGAAAGCCGGGTGGACGATCACCCTCTTCAACCGCGGGAAGACCAATCCCGGCCGCTTCCCGGACCTCGAGCAGCTGCACGGCGACCGGAACGAGACGACGAAGCCGCTGGAAGGGCGGAAGTGGGACGCCGTCGTCGACACCTCCGGCTACTTCCCCCGCCAGATCCGCTCCGCGATGGAGTCGCTCAAGGGAAACATCGGGCAGTACGTCTTCATCTCCTCCATCTCCGTCTACGCCGACATGTCGACGCCCTGCGACGAGAACTCGCCGGTCGGGAAGATCGAGGACGAGAACGCCGACAAGATCACGGGCGGCAACTACGGACCGCTGAAGGCGCTCTGCGAGCAGGCGGCCGAGAAGGCGATGCCCGGGCAGGCGACGAACATCCGGCCCGGTCTCATCGTCGGCCCCGACGACGGCTCCGACCGCTTCACCTACTGGCCCGTCCGCGTCGCGCGCGGGGGCGACGTCCTCGCGCCCGGCGCCCCGCCGGACCCCGTCCAGTTCATCGACGTGAGGGACGTCGCGGACTTTGCGATCCGCTGCCTCGACACGAAGACGGTCGGGGTCTTCAACGCCAACGGCCCCGCGAAGCCGCTCGGGATCGGCGGTCTCCTCGACGTCTGCAAGTCGGTGAGCGGAAGCGACGCGAAGTTCGTCTGGGTGCCCGCGACGTTCCTCGAGGAGCAGAAGGTCGAGGCCTGGAGCGACATGCCGGTCTGGCTGCCGCCCGTCGGCGAGAACGCGGGCGCGAACAGCACGAGCTTCGCGAAGGCGCTCGCCAAGGGGCTGGCGTTCCGCCCGCTCCCCGTCACGATCAAGGACACGCTCGCCTGGTGGCGGACGCTGCCGAAGGAGCGGCAGGAGAAGATGAAGTCGGGCCTGACGGCCGAGCGCGAGACGGCGGTCCTCAAGGCCTGGCGCGAGAAGAGCGCCGCGAAGGCCGCGTCGTGAGAGCCCCGGCCCGGTGACGCCCCCCGCCGGGCTCGCCCGGCTGGTGAAGACGGAGCCCGGCGAGGGAGTCCCCCTCGCCTGGGCGACGTCGGGGTTCTTCTTCCTTCTCGCCAGCTACTACGTCATCCGCCCGCTGCGCGACGAGCTCGGCGTGTCGGCGGGCGGCGACGCCCTGAACTGGCTCTTCCTCGGGACGCTTGCCGGGACGCTCCTCGTGAACCCGCTCTTCGGCGCACTGACGTCGCGCGTCCCGCGCCGGGTCTTCGTCCCGGCCGTCTACCACTTCATGGCGGCGAGCTTCGTCGCGTTCCTCTTTCCGCTCACCTTCCTCGCCGGGCCGTCCCGGACCGCCGTGGCGCGCGTCTTCTTCGTCTACGCGAGCGTCTTCAACCTCCTCTCGGTCTCCCTCTTCTGGGGCTTCCTCGCCGACCTCTTCCGGCCGAAGCCCGCGAAGAGGCTCTTCGGGTTCATCGCGCTGGGCGGCACGCTCGGCGGCGTCCTCGGCGGGACCCTGACGGCCTCGTTCGCGCGGCCGCTCGGCGTCCCGGGGCTCCTCCTCCTCTCGGCGTCGCTCCTCGAGATCTCGATCCTCTGCTCGTACCGGCTCCTCCGGTTCTTCCGGGTCGACGAGATCGCGCCGCGCGGTGACGGACGAGGGGCCGGCGGGCGAGGTCGAAGGCGTCCCGCCCGGCACCGGGCCGCTCTCGGGGATGAGGCTCTTCCTGAAGTCGTCGTACCTCCTCGCGATCGCGGTCTTCCTCCTCCTCTTCACGATCGGCTCGACGTTCCTCTACCTCGAGCAGGCCCGCATCGTCCGGGCCTCGTTCCACGACGCGGCGTCGCGGACCGCCTTCTTCGCGCGGATGGACCTCGGCGTCAACGTCCTGACGGCCATCACGCAGGCGTTCTTCACCGGGCGGCTCCTCCCCGCCCTCGGCCTCGGGCCGGCGCTCCTCCTGATGCCGCTCGTCACCGGCGGCGGGTTTCTCGCCCTCGCGGCGTCGCCGACGCCCTGGGTCCTGACGGCCGTCCAGGTCTTCCGCCGCGCCGCCGAGTTCGCGCTCGTCAAGCCGGCGCGGGAGGTTCTCTACACCGTCATCCCCCGCGAGGAGAAGTACGCCGCGAAGAGCTTCATCGACACGTTCGTCTACCGGAGCGGCGACGCGATCGGCGCGCTCCTGGACAAGGCGCTCGTCCTCCTCGGCGTCTCTCCGCAGGGCTTCGCGCTCGCGTTCCTCCCGGTCGCGGGCCTCTGGGCGTGGAACGCGCTCGCGCTCGCACGGCGCCAGCGCCTCCTCGCGGGCGAGGCGGCGCCGGAAACGCGGGCGGCCTGAGAGGCGCGGCTAGAATCCCGCGGTTGGCCGCCGCGTCCTTTCTTCCACTGTCGAGCCCCTTTCGAAGGCGCCGGTCCCCGGGCGGAAAGCCGCCCCGTGTCCTCGCGCTCCTCGCGTTCCACGACGAGATCCGCTACCTCCCCGGCTGGTTCCGAAACGTCCCTCCGCAGGTGGACGGCGTCGTCGCCCTCGACGACGGCTCGACGGACGGCTCCGGCGAGCTCGCCGCGGGACAGCCGGCGGTTCTCGAGCTGATCCGGAAGCCCCGGCGCTCGCCCCACACGTGGGACGAGCCGGAGAACCGGCGCCTCCTCGTCGAGGCCGCCGGCCGGCACGCGCCCGACTGGCTCGTCGCCGTCGACGCGGACGAGCGGCTCGAGCGGGCTTTCCGCGAGCGGGCCCGCGCGGAGATCGCCCGCGCGGAGCGGGACGGAATCCCGGCCCTCTCGGTCCACTTCCGGGAGCTCTGGGGCTCCCCCGACACGTTCCGCGCCGACGGAATCTGGGGAACGAAGCGCTTCGCGCGCTTCTTCAAGTACCGCGCCGACGCCGAGCTCGACCCGAGGGCGCTCCACGGCCACTGGGCGCCCCTGAACAGCCGGGTCGGCGGCGGATTCCCGCCCGGCGACCTCATCGTCTACCACCTCAGGATGGTCGACGCGGAGGCCCGGCGCGAGCGGAGGGAGCGCTACGAGAAGCTCGATCCGGAGAATCGTTTCCAGAAGGTCGGCTACGCCTACCTGACCGACGAGGCGGGGCTGGAGCTTCGACCCCTCCCCGCCGGGCGCGACTACGAGCCGGGGGGGATCGGGTCCTGAGCGATCCCGACCTCGCCTGTGTCGTCCTCTCGCTCGGCAGCCCGCCCGAGCTCCCCGCGGCGGTCCGCTCGCTCGAGGCGCAGCAGGAGCCGATCGAGATCGTCGTCGTCAACTCGGGTGGCGGCGGCGCCGGGGCGGCGCTCGCCGCGGCCGGCCTCCGCGTCCCCGTCGTCGAGCGACCGGAGCGCCTCCTCCCGGGAGCGGCCCGGAACCTCGGCGTCGGGGCGACGCGGGCACCGTTCGTGGCGTTCCTCGCCGCGGACTGCCTCGCCGAGCCCGGCTGGGCCGCGGCGCGGATCGCCGCTCACCGCGGCGGCGCCGACGCGGTCGCGAGCGCGGTCACGAACCCCTACCGGCGAAGCCTCGCGGCCTGGACCTCGTACGTCGCCCTCTTCAACCGCCGGATGCCGGGCGTCCCGGCCGCCGACGCGCTCCTCTACGGAGTCTCCTACGCCCGGAGCCTCTTCGACCGCTTCGGTGGGTTTCGCGAGGACGTCCGCGGCGGGGAGGACACCGACTTCCACCGCCGGCTGGAAGGCGTGGTGCCGATTGCCTGGGAGCCGCGCGTCCGGACCGCGCACCGTCACCCGACCGCCCTCGGAAGCCTCCTGCGGGACCAGTTCCGACGCGGAGCGCGGAGCGCGACGGCCTGGCGAACGCTGGAAGGACCCGCGCCGCCGTCGGTCGCGACGAACGCCCTGCGCCGCGTGCCGGAGGGAGCGCGTCTCGCGTGGCGAGCCGCCGGCCCGGGCGAGCGCCCCTGGATCGCGGCGGCGATCGCGCTCCTCCCGCTTTCGGCGCTCGTCTACGCCCTCGGGTCGCTCGCCGGCCGGCCCCCGTCGGAGGAGTCGTGAGGCTCTGGCGGCGGAGGCCCCCGAAGCGGCTTCTCGCGCTCCTCGCGTTCCGGGACGAGATGCGCTTCCTGCCCGACTGGTTCGAGAGCGCCCGGAGCCTCGTCGACGGCGTCGTGGCGCTGGACGACGGCTCCGCGGACGGCTCGGCGGAGTTCGTTGCGCGGCAACCGGAGGTTCTCGAGCTGATCCGCCTTCCGCGGCGAGAGGCGGCGGAGTGGGACGACGCGGGGAACCACCGCCGCCTCGTCGAGGCCTCGTGGCGCCACGCGCCCGACTGGGTGATCGGCCTCGACGCGGACGAACGGCTGGAGGCCGGGTTCCGGGAGCGGGCGGAGAAGGAGATCGGGCGCGGGGAGCGGCGCGGCCTCCGCGCCTTCCGCATCCACGTGCGCGAGATCTGGGACGACCCTCTCCTCTTCCGCGCCGACGGAATCTGGGGGACGAAGGGTTCGGCGCGGCTCTTTGCGGCCCGACGAGACCACGAGTTCCACGCGATGCGGCTGCACGGCCACTGGGCCCCTCTCAACAGCCGCGTGAACGGCGAGTTCCCGCAGGCGGACCTCCTGCTCTACCACCTCCGGATGCTCTCGCGCGGCCGACCGGGAGGCGCGCCGCGCCCGCTACGAGTCGCTCGACCCGGGCCGCGGCTTCCAGGCGATCGGCTACGCCTACATGACGGAGACGGAGGGCCTGAGGCTCGAGCGGATCCCCGCGGGGCGCGAGTACCGCCCGCTCCCGCCGCGCTGAGCGGGCCCCGGAAAGAAACGCGAGAAGAAGGAGACGGGCCGATGAAAACCAAGAGCGTCAAGAAGCGCATGCCCCGCCGCGCCGCGAAGAAGGTGAAGCGCCCGCCCGTCGCCGGTCGGGCCTCGGGACGGCACTCGGCAGGGAGAGGCCCTGACGATCTCCGAAGCGAGGGAGGCCGCGGCGGCCCTCGCCGAACGGCTCAAGCGCCGGTTCTCCGCCCTCATTGACCCGCCGAAAAAGGGGAAGAAGCGGTGAAGGCGAGAGCCGGGAGCGTCTTCGCTTCCGGCTCTACGTGAAGGACTTATTGGAGCGGGACACGGGAGTCGAACCCGCGACTCTACCTTGGCAAGGTAGCGCTCTACCACTGAGCTAGTCCCGCGAAGCGAGGCGACTTCGCCCGAGCAGGGGAATCTAGAGGAGGCCCCCTCCCCTGTCAAGCTGCGGCGGCTCAGCGGACTGCGGGCGCGCGCCGGTGGAACGGTCTCGCGGGCGCCTCCATCCGGATTTCCGTCCTTTTTCCGCACAAACCGTGACTTTGGATACGCACTTCGAGGTCGCCTGTTCAGGAATGAACGGCAGAATGAGCGTGAGAGGTCGGGCCCGTCCGTTCACTTCCTTTGGAAGCGGAGCGGATCGCGACATTGGGAATGCTCGATCCGGGGGGCGAGCCGATTGCTCAAGACGAACGGGCGTAGCGAACTGGAGGTGTTGCAGGAAGCTCCTGCCTCGCCCGCGGATCAGCCCGGTTTCGTCTCGATCCCCGTCATCGAGGTCTTCGACGAGACCGAGGAGATCCGGATCATCCGGATGGCGCGCCCGATGGGGTTCGATTTCCGGACAGGCCAGTTCCTGACCGTCGCGATCAAGATCGACGGGGAGTGGGCGGCCCAGCCCTACCCGATCAGCTCGGCTCCGGAGTCGTTCGGATTTCTCGACATTTCAGTCAGGCGGAATGGGGCCGCATCGAGCGCCCTCCACTCGGCGGTGCGCGTCGGGTCTCTTCTCGCGATCGCCCCCCCGGCGCGGCGGCCGCGCCGGACACCCCTCCGGACCTTCCCGCGCCTATGGCGATCGACGTCGACACCACAACGACGACGGCACGGAGTCCGACGACGAGAAGATCGACGAGACGCCCCGGCCACCGCAGGTCCTATCTTCCCCAGAAAGGAGCAGGTCAAGCAGGTCCTGCGCTTTGCACGAGGGGAGATGATGCTCCACTGGTCGATCGCCATCCCCTTCATGATCTGCTTCGTGACGGGCCTGACACTGAAGCTCTTCTACCCTCTTCATTCCAACAGCCTCGTCCAGGCTTATCTCTCGTTCCTCCACCGTGTCTCAGGCGGGTGTCTGGCCGTCTTCCCGACGCTGGCCGTCCTTCGGAACTGGCGCGATTACAAGGTCCACATCGACAACATCAAGGTGGGATTCTCGTGGACGATCGACGACCTGAAGTGGCTCTTCCTCGTGGGGCCGGCGACGGTCAGCAAGAGGGTCGTCCTTCCGGAGCAGCGCAAGTTCAACGCGGCCGAGCGGCTGAATTTCATGATGGTCATGGTCACGTATCCGCTCTTCGTCGCGACCGGCCTGATTCTCTGGGGAACCGGCGTCGATCATTTCCTCCCCTGGGTCCTTCACATCAGCATGTCTCTGGTGGCCCCCCTGCTGATGATCGGCCACATCTACATGGCCGTCGTCAATCCCGGCACGCGCGTGGGACTCAGCGGGATGTTCACAGGTCGAGTCGACCGCGAGTGGGCGATGCACCACTACCAGCGCTGGTACCGGGAGCACTTCGAGGAAGACGGCACTCCGAAGCGGTGACCGCCTCCCCTGGCCTCAGACCGCATCGAACGCGCCCCGGATCCAGTCGAGCGAGAAGGGCTCGTCCTGGATCGCGACGACGTCGAAGCGGATCTCGCGCCGCGCAAAGCGCGGGTTCTCGACGAGCCAGCGCCGGGCGGCGCGGACGACGCGCGCCCGCTTTCGCGCGCGTAACCGACTCGGCGGGCCCGCCCCGCTCCGCCGTCCGGCGCCGGCGCACCTCGACGAAGACGAGAGCCGGCCCGTCTTCGGCCACGAGGTCGAGCTCCCCGTTCCGGTACCGGACGTTCCGCGCGAGGACGCGGAGGCCATGCTCCGCGAGGTACCCGGCCGCCATCGCCTCGCCGGCCTCGCCGGCGTCGAGCTTCGTGCGGTCGCGGAGCGCGGCGGGCGCCTCGCCCGGAGCGCGTCGCTTCCGCCCGAGCCCGAGCGCCTTCAGCCTTCCCTTCCAGTCGCCGCCGCCGGAGGCCACGCCGGAGAGCATATTCCTGGAAGCAATGGCCGACCCGTCGACGAAGCCGAAAGTCATCTTCGGCGACGAGCAGGGCCGGGCGGGGAGACCGATGCCGCCCGGACTCCTGGAACCCGCTTCGTCGGACGCCGGATCGGGGACCGTCACGGGACCGCCCAGACGAACGCGCCGTCGCCGGTACGTTGGCCGGGAGCGGCGCCGTAGCGTAGGGAGGGCGAGGCGGAGCTGGGTGGCGGCGGTGTCCGCCGGGACGGCGGAAACCCAGGAGCCGTCAGAGTTCGCCTGGTCATTGATCACGGCGTAGGCGGCGTAGGGCGCGCTGCCGCCCACCCGCTCGACCCGGACGTACCCGTTCGCGAGCGAGAGGCCGTTCGACGCGAGAATGCCGTTGAACTGCTTGAAGCCCCCCGGCGGAAGCGTCACGTCGGGCAGGGTCGTGGCCGAGGGTGCGGCTCAGGACAGCGGCTTCCCGGGGAAGAGCATCTGGTCCCCCGAGAGGTTGTCGACCTGAGAGGCGTACGCGCCGACGACGCCATCGAGGGCCTCGATGACGACCGACACGCCCGCGGCCTTGTCCGAGGCGGAGATCGAGTTCCAGATCGCGTTCGTCGAGTTGATCTGGACGAAGGCGTCGTCGCCGGAGAGGTTCCGTTCGAGCACCGCCGCCGCGAGCGGCAGCCCGTTCTTGTCGAAGAACGTCACTTTCGCGTACGCGCTCGGGCCCGTCATGAGGAAGAGCGCGAGATTCGTCCGGTAGCTCGCGTTCTGGACGACCCGCGAAATCACGAGCTTCCTGCTCTGTCCGGTGGGCGACGCGCCGTCCTGCGAGGCGATGAACCCGGGCACCTGGGTGCCGAAGTTTCCCGTGGGCTGGTTGTTGTAGGTGTCGGCGCGGACGACGAGCGGGTCCTGGTTCGCATCGGCGGGCTCGACGTCGACCCACGACGAGACGAAGTTCAGCGACACGTCGCTCGGGTTCACCCAGTCGACGACGAAATCCTCCCAGCTCTTCGTCTCGCCCTGTCGGAGCGTCTCGTTTCCCTCGACGGCGAGCCGGCCCGTGCAGGCTCCCGACGGGTCGCACGCGCGGAACGAGTAACGGAGGTGAACCAGTCGCGCCGCCTCCGCTATCGACGGATTGTGGAGGACGAAACGGCTCTTGAAGAAGGTCTGGTTCTGGCCCACCGTCCGGACGACGCCGGGGACCCGGTAGGTCGAGGAGAGCGCGCCGCGGTCGCTGACGAAGACCGGGTCTGTCGAGCCGATGTCGGAGATGGAGGCGTACGGGACGACCCCGCTCCCCGAGAGGACGTTCACCGCGTAGGTGTGCGTGGGGACGGGGTTCGCGCTGACGTCGAGTCCGGCCTTGTTCTGGAGCGGCCGCGTGAACTGGACCGTCTGGTTCGGGGCCAGGAACGTCGTGAAGGGCTGGCCGAGCGTCGTGCCGGGCGCGTCGCCGGTCGCCGACTTGAAACGGACCTCGACCGTGGCGACGTCGTTCCCCGTGTTGATGAGCCCGATGTTCGTGTAGGCCGCCGAGACGCTGGGCCACGAGGCCGGGGGAGGATTCTCCGGCGGTCTCGGTACGTCGCGCAGGCCGGGGAGCGCGTTCGACAGCGACGCCGCGCCCGCCGACAGGGAGGCGTACGTCGGTACGACGGGGAGCGCCACGCCGAAGGTCCCCTTCGAGGAGTCCCCCTGGTTGTTGTTGTACGTCATCGCCGAGATGACCGGAGGCGAGGGGTTCGAATCGTCGCCCTTCACCAGGAGCCCGTAGGCCCCTTCCGGCTTCTGAAACCACTTGCCGACGATGTTGTCGAAGAAGAGCGTCTCGTTCGGCAGCCACGAATAGGCCTTCCACTCCAGCGGCTTGCCGTCGAGGATGGCGATCTGGTAGCGCGCCAACTGCGAGGACGGGTTGTTGATGGCGACGTCGGAGACATACGAGGAGCCGGGCAGCTGGCCCTGGCTGACCCAAGCGAGGCCGGGGATGACCCAGAGCGCAACGCTCGCCACGGTAAACGACGTGGGGGCGGGCGTCGTAATGACCTGACCTCCCTTCGTCACGGTGAGCCTGACGACGAAGGTGCCGGCCTGCCGGAAAGCGTGGTCGACGACCGGGCCTGTTCCGGTCGTTCCGTCGCCGAAGTCCCACGCCCAGGAGTCGGCGATCGTGTCGGAGGCGGTGAAGCGGATCGGCTTCTGGTACGTGACCGAGGTCGTCTGGACCGCCGACCCGTCGACGTACCTGAACGTGTAGGCCCCCGTGATCGATACGCCGCCGACCGAGATGTTGACGGAGGCGGAACCGGTCGCCGAGTTCCCCGCGCTGTCCTGTACGGTGCAGGTGGCGGTGTACGACTGCGCCGCCGAGTACGAGTGGCTGACCGACTGCCCGGTGCCGACGTTGCCGTCGCCGAAGTTCCAGCTGTACGAGCTGTACGAGCCCGAGCCTCCCGTGGCGTTCGCGGTGAAGCTGATCGGCGTGCCGGGCGCGGCTGAGGTCGGGTTCGCGCTGACGGAGACGCTCAACGGAGGCCGGGTAAGGACGGTAATCGACCGCGTGACCGGCGTCCCATAGCCGTTCATCGTGATCGTGAGGTCGTTCTTGGAGGTGATCCTAAAGGAGAAGTTCTGGCCCGTGCCGGTCGAGACGTTTACCGCGCTGGCCGGCGCAATGACCCAGCTCAGGCCGGAGGGCGGGCTCGGGTCGGGGCTGCTGCCGACATAGGCGGCCGCCGTGATCGTGTCGCCGACGTAGGCATAAACGTCCTGGCACCCGGAGCCGCCACACGGCGAAACGGGGGTGAGGTGCAGCGAAGGCAGCTGGCTCTGGATGTTCACCGGCCAGGCATTCGGGTCCGAAAAGCCCGGAACCGCGGGGGACCAATCCGCCCGCGGCTGTGAGACTCCCGCCTTCGTGAAGTTGATCCCGATGTAGAGCCAGAAGTTTCCGGCCTGTGCCAGGGGGATCGCACCCGGGCCCGGCGTGAAGGGCTGGGCCGGCGTGCACGCCGTGCCGGCCGGCGACAGGCAGTAAACATAGCCCGTCACGGTCGCCTCCGCCGAAACCTGGGACTGATTGTCGACCCTGAGCGACCCCTGGGTGAGGAAGGCCGAGGTCGGGGCCGTCGTCGAGTTGTTGATGACGAAGGCCGGCACGATGCCCGTGACGGTCACTTTCAGGCCGTTCGCGACGCTCGTGCAGGCGGCGCAGTCGGGCGTGACGTATCCGTTGGCGTACGGCACCGTGAGCCAGACGTTGTACGTGCCTGGGCCGGGAAACGCGTGGACGCAGCTCGACGTGCCGTTGCAGCCGGCCCCCGTCGTGTCCTGGACCAGCGCCTCGCCGGCCGGCGCGGCAGGATTCGACCCGAAATACCACTTGTAGCCGGATGTGGTCGGATGGCCGTCGGAGCCGTCCTGAACGGCCGCACCCGTGATGACCGCGCTCCCCCTGAGCCGGACCACAGGGACTTTCCAGTTGATCGTGAAGACGGCCGGGCCGTTCGAGCAGGGGGTGAAGCTGTTACAGGCCTCGAGGGCGAAGGAGAGCGCCTTCGTCGAGCCGGGCGCCGGGTTCGCGGTGAAGTCGGGACCGCCGAATCCGCCGTTGTTCAGGACGGAATTCCAGCAGTTCGCGCCGGTAGGGACGTCGCCCCCCTGCTTCGGATCGCACGGGCCGACGTACGTCCACGGTCCGCCCGGATCGCCGGCAGCCGTCGAGTCGGGAAACCTCAACCGCGGGTAGACGCCCGCCCCCGCGTCCTCCGACGCCGCGTGGAAGTTCCAGTCGACGTTCCACGAGGAGATCGGCATGATCGCGTTCGACGGCGCGACGGTCGGCTGTACGGAGAGTGAGTCGCCGAGATAGGCCGTGGCCGTTCCGTCGGCCGGCAGCTCCGTTCCGCCGCTAAAGACGCGAAGGCCCGACGTGGCCGGGGACTGAGGGGGGACGCAGCCGAGCTGCATCACGAAGGCGTTCGCCCCCGTCGGAGCGTACAAGTAGGCGGTCGTCGGCGAGGTCTTCCGGACCCACGAGTGCCCGACGTTGGTGAACGGATACCCCGCGAGATCGAGGTCGACGAACACCGGCGTCGGGGTCCAGCTCAGGGCGGTCATCGAATAGAGCCGGAGCATCCCATTTGGGGGAAGGGCCGCGGCCGAGGCCTTCGCCCACATGAAGGCCGAAACGTCTCCCGTCAATTCCGGAACGAGAGTGACCGAGGCGACACCGATGGCCTGCGGCCCGCTGAACGGCGCCGGAGGATCGAACTGCCCCACGAGGGTCGCTTCGGCTGTCACCGTGTCAAACGTCACGAGCGAGAAGCCGGTCGGGTAGTTGGTCGCGCTCTGGAACGTCGCGAGGATGTAGACCTTCTTTCCGAGCGATGTCGGATCGGGATCGGTGAGCGCCGTGACGCTCAGGAACTGCTCCCCGTCGGGGCGGCCGAAAGCCGGGACGTCCACGGTCCAGAGCGGCATTCCGGCCGTGATCGAGGGGTTGTTCGGGTTCGAGGAGCCGGGCGCGGCACCCGGGTTCGACGCGTCCATCACCGTCACCGAGAAACCCTGAATGAAGACAATGTAGGGCGACGTGAAGACGAGGTCGTTGATCGCCCCCGAAGCGCGCGGCTCGTAGCCGCTCGGGATGTTGCCGAGGGACGGGGACGAGGAGCCGGGCGTCAGCGTGAAGCCCGGAAGAGTGGTCACGTCGGCGGCGTAAAGCTGGTTCGTAACCGCGTGGACTCCGTAAGCGATCGTCCGCCCGGCGACCGACTGGAGGCCGATTCCCCCCGCGAGCTGCGGCGGGTTGAAGTCGCCGGAGAGCGTGTAGAGGCCTCCCCCGGCTCCGCGACGAGCGTGTCTCCGCGGGGGGAGCCCGGGCCCGTGATGCTGATCAGGACGCGCTGGCCGTCCTCGGAGGCGCCGAGCCTCGAGATGTAGCTCGGCCCGTCGTCTGGAATCGGGCCGAGCGTCTGCAGGAGGTCGACCCAGCCGAGGAGCTGCGGAGTGCCGGGGTTCGCCAGGCTGTAGACGCCGAAGCCGTAGTTCGCCGGAACGAAGAGCTTCTGGCCGTTTTCCGTGACCACGATGTGGTCCGAGAAGCCGAGCGCCCAGACCTGCGGGTTGGGCAGCTGTGACGGCAGGACGATGTGCGTCGGCGGCGATGTGATGGTCGTGCACTGGGCCGAGATGGGCCGGGCCGAGGCCACGGCGAAGAGGCCGAGCGCGATCGCAGCAAGGCGCCGGCTCAAGGCGGAGCGCGCCATTCCATTGATTTGATGAGTCAATGGATTCCCTGAATCCCTCTTAATGAATCTCCCGCCGGCGGGACGGGAGAAAAATTAAGCGCACAGAGACTACCGTCTCGCCCCCGTTCCGGCAAGCGCCGGCCCCGGGGATGTCGGAGCTCCATGAATGTGTCCCCTCGATAACTCGACAGAAGTCTCCCCTACTGGAAGTATCCGTTGACGTCGACGATCACGTGGACCGTCCCCGTCGATGAGTTGAAGACGTTGACCTGCCCGAACCCGTCGCTCGAGAGGAGAAGAAAAGCATTGTTGGCGCGGGTCTGCCCCACCTTGAATTCGAGGGTGCTGACGTTGGGCTGGATGCCGTCCGCCGGATAGGCCGTCAGGTGACCAACCGCCGTTTGCTGGGTCGCCGTCACGTTGGCCGAAACCGAGATCGCGCTGGAGGGAATACCGCACGGCGCCCCGGTGACGTTCACCGTCAGGGTGCCGCCCGCCGCGACGGACGAGCCGCTTCGGGTGTCGAGCTGGCGGCACGGCGTCACCGTGTGGAACTTGGCCGCCGACGGGGCTGGCGCCACGGTCAGCGAGGCGAACCCCGCTCCGGTGACGCAGCCCGAGACCTGGGTCTCCGTGACCGTCAGCGTCAGCGGCGTTCCCGCCGCTCCCGCCGTGAAGACGATCTGGCTCGTCCCCTGCCCCGCCGTGATCGTGCCGTTCGTGATGATCCAGGCGTACGTCGATCCCGAGTTAAATGGGACGTTCGCGACCCAGTTCGGGGTCCCGGCCACCACTGCCGCGGGCGCCGTGATCACCGGCGGCGGCGGCGGCAGGGCCGGGCAGACCACGGTCAGGTCGTAGCCCCTGTTCGTCCGGCAGCCGTTCGCGTCGATGGCCGTCACGATGACGGTCCCGGAGAACGACGCCGCCGGCGTGCCTCCGATCGTCACGTCGGTGGCGGTGGGCGTCACCGTCATGCCCGGGGGGAGGCCGGAGACGATGAAGGTGTACGGGGCGGCGCCGCCGGTCGGCGCGAGGGCCGTCGGCGGATACGCCGACCCGACCGTGCCGGTTGAAAGGATGGTCGCGGGAAGAGAGATCGCCGGGCAGCAGGAGTAGACGGTCGTATAGGGGCCGCAGGCCGTGCAGACGCCGTCGACGTTCAGCGTGTAACCCTGCCCGTTCCCTCCCCCGACATTCACCTCGTGGACGACGACCACGAAGGACGCGCCGGCGGCCACGTCGAACGAATAGTTCATGGACGTGTAGCTGGAGCCGGGATCTGCGAGATAGTTCGTCCCCACGTTCGCCGGGTCGAACGACCCGGAGTACGCCACCGTGAAGAGTGCCTGGCCACTCTGGTTCACGGTCACGTCGACGCACTTCGTTGCGGCCGTACAGTTCGTGAACGTGTACGCGTCGTATCGACGGAAGCCCGTGGCCGTCTGGAGGCCCGGGTACGCCTTCGTCGTCCCGCAGATCGTGGTGGCGCCGTCCCGCACGATTCGCCCGGTTTGGGTCCCCGTCACGGCCGCCGTCGCCCCGGGCGGAAGCACCGGCGCCGTCGTGTCGAGGGTCGTCGTAGCCAGGATCGGCGGCGAGGTGACGCGGACCTGGAAGGGGATGATCTGCGGGCTCGGGCCCCCCGCGAGGATCACCGTCAGCGTGAAGTCGACGGTGAGAGGGCACGGCGACGGTCGTGTCGAGCGAAAAGCGGAAGGGAAGGGTGTTCGTGGCGTTCCCGAGTGCCGCGATGTCGGCATAGGAAGCGTTCGGCAACGTCGACGAAGACGCCCGCCGTGGACGTCGCGAGGACGGCGGAGATGGCAGTGGCGTTCACCGAGGCCGAGCCGTTCTTCGAGCTGTACCTGCCAGCGTCGCGCACTCGCCGGGCTCGACGACGCTGTTGCCGTTTCCGGCGCCTTCGGCCAACGTCGTCGTGCCGACGTAGAGGCCCGCCGCAGGCGTGGCGCCCGTGGCGGAGACGGCGGCGTATGCGTCGGCGATGCCGTACCCGCTGTCGCGGTCGACGCCCGCCGCCATGATGTCGATGGCGGTGCCGGTCAGGATGCTCGAAATCTGTGTCGCCGTGAGCGAGGGCTTGGCCGACTTGACGAGCGCGGCGATCGCCTGCGGCGTGGGGAGCTGCCGCCGAGGTCCCGAAGAAGGGACTGAAGCCCGGGGCGGCCGTGGAGACGCCGTCCGCGGCCGTGATGAGCGGCTGCTGGACGAGCTGTCCGCCCGTCGACGAGAGGTCGCCTGGCGTGATCGGCGATCCGTCGGGGTTGAAGAAGTAGCGCCGCGGTCCGTCGGAGCTGAAGAGCTCGACGGTGTTCGAAGCCGTGAAGGGACTCGGATACGGGCCCACAGGGTTCGGGAAGCCGCCGAAGGCGACCGGCCCGGAGGGAGTCGCCGCGACGCCGAAGGCGTTCGGGCCCGGAGGCGCGTTGTGTCCGTGCGTATTCCCGGCCGTGTTGATGGCGATCAGGCCGCGGGCCGTGTCGAGATGGAGAAAGCGGCCGACACCCGCGTACTGCACGACGACGAGGCGGACACCCGGCGGCGAATGTGCCGCTGAACGCCTCCCAGGGATCCTGCGTGCCGTCCTGCACGTCGGCGGACGCGGCGACGACGCTCGTCCCCGCGGCGTTGAGGGCGTAGAGGTCGTAGTCGTTCGTCGACGCGCCGAGCGGATCGGACCAGAAGAGCAGGCCGTAGTCCGAGGTCGCGGTGTAGGCGTCGTAGAGCGTCCCGCCGCCGAAGTTGTGGACGTTGCCGGCGCCCGCGAGGACGCCGCCGGCCGGCCCGCCGTCGACGTAGTCCCCCTCCCACGTTCCCGACGTGCCGTCCGTCTTGTTGCCCGAGTTCGCGGCGGAGGAGAAGTAGAGCGCGCCCCCCGCGGTGACGTCGTTGACGGCCTGTGTGACGATTCCCGCGTTGTAGGTCGAGACGACGCTGGGGGCCTGCCCTTTCTGGAAGGGCGTTTCGGCGAAGTACGAAACGTCGTCGACGATGATGTCGCATCCCGCAGCCCTGAGGGCAAGGATGTTCGCGGCGAAGCTCTCGATGCCGTTGAAGGCCGTCGCGAAGTACAGCTGGGCCGCCGGGGCGACGTCGTGGACGATCTCGAGCATCGCCGTCCCTTCGTCTCCGCTCCCGGCCTGCCCCGGCAGGACCGTGACGGTCGGCAGGTCGCCCGACGCCTGCCGGGCGGCGAGCGTGTCGACGCCGTCGGAGAGGACGCCGATCTTCACCCCCGCGCCCGCTGCTCCGAAAGTATAACGGGCGAGATTGGCGCGATGGGTCACGACCCCTTCAGAGGTGTTGACGACGAGCGCCTCGCGTGCCGAGCCTCCGCCCGGCCCGCTGGAGAGCTGCGACCGGACGCGCTCGGCGCGGCCGGAGAATCCGGCCACCGTTGCCGGGCGTTGCGACGACGGGGGGGCAAGCGCTCGCGCCGCCGCCCGGTTCGTCACCGCCTCCTGCTTCGGCGCGATGAAGATGACCTTCGAATCGGCCGCGAGCGTTTCGAGCGCCGCGAGGGGCATACGCGCCCGGATGCTCCGGAACGGGATATAGTAATTGAGCACTTCGCCTGCGAGCTCGTGAATCTTCTCGAGCAGGGCGTCATCCACGTTCGCCCTGATGTCGACGACGGTCGCTCCGGCGGCGTCCACGGCGATACCCGTCTGCACCGCCGGTATCCCGGCGACGACCGGTAGACCACGATTCATCCGGGTTGCGTAAATGAGGTTCGAGCCGATCTTCCGCTGCGCCGGAGTTCGCGCCTCCTTGTCGGCGGCGAAGGCCTGGATCTGCTTGACCGCCTGCTCCGAGATCGCCTGAGCAACCGCTTCCTGGCCGGGCAGGCCGAGAAGGAACCCGACAAGGACGAGCACGAGCCTGCGAGCCGCGTTGACCAGGCCGGAAACGATGGAGGTGAGGTTCACAAAAGCCTCCCTGCGCTTGGGCCGGAAGGTCGCGCGAATCGCAGGGACTTCCGGACGATGGATTCAACAAACGTGGATTGGAGCATAGCCTATGGTCCGAGCCCGCGGTCGTCAGCCGATCCAGCCCGCGTCTATCGACACGGCCGATTGCGCCGCCTCATCAGCTCGCCAGCGCGACGACCCGGTTCCGGCCGGCCTGCTTGGCCGCGTACATCGCTTCGTCGGCGCGCCGGATGAGAGCGTCGAGGTCCAGTGTCTCCGGCCCCCGCACGGTCACGCCGACGCTGACGGTCAGGTGCGCGGTGCCACGGTCCGTCGCCAGGTTCGTGGCCTCGACCGCCTGCCGGACCCGCTCGGCCACCTCGACAGCGGAGCCCAGCTCCGTCTCGACGAGCAGGACGACGAACTCCTCCCCGCCGTAGCGCGCCACAACGTCGATCTTGCGCATGGTGTCGTGGATTCTCCGGCTGATCCTCCTGAGCGCCTTGTCTCCCACCTCGTGCGAGTACTCGTCGTTGAGCGACTTGAAGTGGTCGAGGTCGACGAAGAGCACGGCCAGGGGATGGCCCAGCCTCCGCGCCCGTTCGACCTCCCGCGACCCGAGGATGACGAGGCCCCGCCGGTTGAAGACGCCGGTCAGCTCGTCGACGACCGCGAGCTGTTCGATCTCCGCCGAGAGCCGCCCGTTGACGATTGCCAGGGCGGCCTGCGCGGCGTACCGGTCGAGCTGCTCGAGGTCCCGTTCCGAAAAGGCGCCGTCCCTTTCCGCGACGAGCGCCAGCACGCCGAGAAGCTTGCCCCGCCAGCGGACCGGGGCGCCGAGCGCGCTCCGGAATGGCGCCTCCCCTCCACGGCGGACGAGACCCTCCCCGGATTCGCAGACCCTCGCCGCCACACCCGCTCCCGGCCACGCGCCGGCTCCGGGTTCCGGGGCGCGTATTCCGGCCCCGTGCGCCAGCTCGAGCGCTTCCTTTTCGGGCCGGTGGAGATAGAGCTCGGCCAGGTCGGCGCCGAGACAGACGCACGCGTCGCCCGTGATCTTCTCGAGCAGCGAGTCAGCCTCGAGCTGCACGGCCTGTCCCGTCCGCACGACGTCGTGCGGATCGACTTCCGCGCCCTCCGGCGGCAGCGCGTCCGGCTCCTCGTCCCGGTCTGACAGTCCGCGAAGGTTCAGCTGGATCACCTTTCTGTTGTCGACGAGATAGGAGTTTCCGACGAACTCCACGAGAATGTCGCCGTCGTCCCGGATCCTGATCGGCAGCCGGGCGCAGCGGACGAAGCCGTCCCGCCGGACCTTCTCGAAGAGAGCCGCCACCCTGGCCCTGTCCCCGACGAAGCCGAGGTCGCGGAAAGCCCGACCCACCAGCTCGTCGCGCGAATAGCCCAGGAGCTCGGTGATGAAGGGGTTGGCCTCTTCGATGACGGCCTGCTCGGCGTCCAGGATGAGGATGCCGTCTCTCGGCGTCATCGTGCAGCCTCCGGATGAGCCAGGCGGCCTGGAACTGCGTACCGCGCTAACGCGGCCTGAATGGGAGAAAGAAAAGAGGGGGGAGGGATTGCTCCCTCCCCCCGACGGAAAGCTAGTTACTCAGGGACCTGTCCGGATGGGGAACGGCAGGGCGTTCGTCCATGCGGAGGAACCGGAGATGTTGCTGTTCGCCCGGATCCGGTAGTAGTACGTCGTGTTGTTCTTCACGGTCTGCGTGAGACTCCTGGCCGCGGCCGCAGGCGTGGAGGTGGTCAGGCCGGTCGTGAAATCGAGGTTGGTGGCACGCTGGATCGTGAAGTTCGTCGGGTTGGTGACGGCCGACCCATGTCAGCGTCGCCGTATAGTTGTTGCCGCCCGCCTTCACGACGCTCACTCTGAAGTTGGTAGGAGCCGCCGGAACCGCGGGAACGACCGCGGAGGTCTGGTTCGTCGGAGCAGCCGACGGCCCGATCGCATTCACCGCAAACACCCGGTAGAAGTAGGTGTTGCCGGGCGTCACCGTCGCATCGATGTAGCTCGTGCCGCCCGTGTTGTTTTTCGGCGGCGCCAGCGCGATCTGGGCGAAGTTGATGCAGCCCGCTCCGGTGCAGCGCTCGATCGAAAAGCCGGTCTCGTTGGTCGCGTTGTCCACCCAGTTCAGGCGCACTTGCGGCCCTGCCAGCACGGTTGCGGCCAGGGCTGTTGGATTTGCTGGCACAGTCGCTGTCGCGGTCCCGACCACGACCGGGAGCGTGTTGGAAACAGATTCGGCAAACATGGTCGGGAAGTTCACCGTCTGCGTGTCGCCGACGTCAGGGCCGACCGCATACACCCTGTACCAGTAGGCCGTATTGTTCGTCACACTATTATCTGCGAACGTCAGTGTGTTAGCTGGAACGGTGGAGACCTTCAGTCCCGTCGTGAAGGCGGCATCCGATGCCCTTTCGACCCTGAACCGGATCTCCTTGATGGAGTTGTCAGTCCAGTTCAGGTGGACCGTCGGGTTGTTGACGGGGCCGGTCAACGTGAAACCAGTCAATGTCGGCGGCTTCGGAGGAACCGCAAACACCAGCGAGTGCATGAAGTCCATCTCTTCGTGGGACAGGATGTGGCAGTGCCACACGTACTCCCAGCCGAAGTTGACGGTGTGGTTCAGGATCTCCGTGATCGGGTTGCCGCCCGGATCGAACCACCCCGCCGGCCCGGGCGGAGGAAGCGTGGCTCCATCGGGCAGCGTGGGATCGATCAGCCGCACGCTGTCCGGCAGCTCGAAGGGGATTTCCGTCGGAGTCGGAACGGTGGGCCTCAGCGCCAGGAAGGTGATCTCCAGCGGATTCACCTTGAAGGTGTCCTTCCAGCCCGTGTCCTGGGCGTCAACAGCCTGCCCGGCTGGGAACGCTCCCGGCGCGACCTGCCCGTCCTGCCCGACGCGGCTGAGCACCTGGGCCGTGAACAGGTGCGTGTGGATGGGATGGGTGTCCACGCCGTTGTGGAAGATCCTCCAGATCTGCGTGCCGTCGTGCATTTCCCCGATCTTGGTGGATTCGAGCGAACCCTTGACGACGTCGGTCGGCGGCGACGAGAACGGGAACGGAAGGATGAACCCCAGAGCCGAATTCGGGTTCGTGAGGCCGAGCATGCCGCTCATCCGGCCGAAGCCCGTGTCGTAGACGCCGCCCATCTCGTCGTGCATCGCCTTCATCTGGAAGGGGAGGGTGACGGCGGGCTGGAGGTTCCAGGCGTTGGTGGCGCTGTCGTAGCCGAGCGCCTGGAAGGTCTTCTGCGTGTCCCCGATGTTGAGGATGTACTGGGACGCACCCGTCGGGAACGTCTTGTCGTAGGCGGAGTTGTAAGCCGTCTGCGGGATGATGGTCGGGTCCTGGCTGACCTCGAAGACGCCGCGCTTTCCTGCTGCCTTGGCAAAGACGGCGTTCGAGGCTCGCCAGGTCACGTAGATTGGCGGCAGTCGCCGTGTCGACCACTGGATCTGCATGATCGTCCGGGTGTTGGGCCCGTAGCCCGGCTGCGTGTTGGGCGCGCCGCCGGAATCCATCAGGTTCCCGTCTCCGGTGTAGTTGTCGTACGGCGCGGCTCCGGCCGGGACGGGCGCCGGGGAGTCGTTGTAGAGGATCAGGGTCTTGCCCGCATAGGCTGGCTGAAGTCAACGATGACGTCCGCGCGCTCCGCCGGCATGAGGAACAGCGAGTGCTGGTTGACGATGCCGAAATTGAAGTAGGCCGGGTCGAGGTTGTACCCGATCGGCTGCGGCGGGATCACGACCGGCTTCGGCGTGAAGCCACCCTCGGTGCCGATCTGGATCCACGACGGTCCTGCCGTTGTCGGATCGGGAATGCCGGCTCGGCGTGTCGGCGAACTGGTTTGCCGGGGCGACACTGACCGGGACCATCCTGACTTCGGTGCAGTTGCCAACCGGACCGGCGACCGGTCGCACAAGGCGCGGTGCCAGTGCGGTGCCGGGGTGTCGGGACGTTCTTGTCGGCTGCCACGTAGAGATGCAGGTTCAGGGCCCGGTCGTTGCCGGCGTCCAGGATGCGGAACCGGACCGCCGTAGGCGGCACCGTCACGGTCGGGTACGCGGTTCCGTTCACGATCATCGTGTCCAGGAAGCTCTCGCCCGGGATGGAGGGATTCGGCACGCCGGGATTCACCGGCGGTTCCCAGGGCGCCGTGCAGCCAGGGCCGGGGGGAACCAGGTCGCAGTCAGCCTGATGGTAAGGGTTCGGCACGGGGCCGACCTCGATGCATCCCACCGGGCCCCCGTTGACGCACGTCGGGGTGGGGGGGTTGAACCAGGGCCCGTAGAACCAGCGGCCGAAGGGGTTCGTTCCGGTCGGGTCGAACGGATTCGTGACCGTCATGTAGACGTGCGGGTACCAGAAATCGCCGGTGAAGCCCGTCCCTGGCGTCGATCCCCAATTCCACGTCGGGTCCTGCGCGTAGACTGTCGCGGCATCCACGAAGGTCCTGTCCTGGATGACGAGGGGAATGCCGAGGCCGGGGAGGACCGGCGTAAAGGGGCCGGGGAGCGGGAGCTTGGTGACGGCGTCGATCCCGTAGACCCCGGAGCTGTTGCTTCCGCTGATCAGGTCCGTCTCGACGGCGTCGGTGACCACGTAGCCGGCCGCCTCGCCCGCGTACACGTTGAGGCGCGTAATGCCGTGAGCGTGGTCGTGGTAGAACTGCAGCCGGGCGCTCTGGGCGTTGGTATAGAAGAACGTCATGCACCCGCTGCTCTTCTTGGCAGCAGCATCGCCGGGAAGCCCGGGAACCGCCAGATTCGCGTCGCAACCCGGACCCATGTCCGGCACGTTCCGCGCGCTGACGCCCGCCGGGTACGGGGTTGTTTCACTCGCCGGCGTGATCCACTGGTGGGTGTTGCCGTCGCTGATCCAGACGGTGTTGTTGCCGTGGAGGTGGATGGTCGCCCGGTTCTGCGTGTACTTGTCGCCTGCCACGCCCGGCAGCGCGGGTCCGATCCCGGAACCGGGAACCGTCTCGTCCACCGGCAGCAGGAGATTTCCGCCGCTGGCACTGTTAGGAAGCAGGTTGTAGAACGTGATGCGAACGGGCTTCGCGGCGCCCGCCGCCCCCATGCCAGCTACCTTGCCCGTCGCCACGATGACGGGCCCGAGGTAATGGGGGTTGTCCACAGCCAACATGCCAGCAGGCATCGCGACACCGGGCAGCGCGATCGTGCCGGTTGCCGACAACTGCACGTAACCCCTGAGCTTGGTCGCGGGCAGGTCCGAGTGCATCTTCTCCGCGTACTCGACCAAAGCGATGGTGTAGCAGTCTGCCGCCTGACCGCTAAACGTGCACGGCTCGGGAACCCCAACCGGGATGTACTGCCCGAGGTTGTTTGCTCCACCGGGCCCCAGGCCCGGAAGCGTGTCCACGAACTTGCGAATGCCGCCGGTGAGCGGGCCACCGATGATCGCGTCGGCGACGGCGCCCGTGCCCGTCGGGTCAGTGATGGTGACGACGGGAGCCATGTACCCGGCGCCTCCGCCGCCGACGTGAAGCCGGTAATGACGCCAGTTCGACAACCGTCGCCGTGACCGTGGCGGGGGTGAAGGTCCCGCCGGAGGTACGCATCGTCGACGGTGACCAGCAGGCGCGGTGTACCCAGTGCCTCCGTCAACGACCGAGACCGTCGCGACGGGACCCGCCGGGAGCGGGCTGAACGCCCAGTTGCCGTAGGGACCGAAATAATGCGGCACGCCGCCTGGGTCGGGTACTTGGACTGCCTGCAGGCCTGGGCCTGCCAGGGCAGCGATCCCCGGCTTCAGGCCGCGAGCCCGGGCCGCCTTCGCGGCCGCCCGGATGGCCTGCTGCTCGAGTCTCTTCGCCTCGACCTTGTTCTTCGGCTTGGGATCCTTCGGTTTTTGTGCCAAGGCCTGGCCGGAGCCCCAGGTCAGCGCGAGCAGCGCCGATGCCAGGGTCAGGAGAACCGGAAACTTCCTTCGAATCATCTGATACCTCCACTCACAGTCCGTTGCGTTTCATCAACGAAGCGAAATCCTCCGGGTGAGGCGAAAGCCAACATCATTCGAACCGCCGAAAGGATGTGTCCGATTCGCGATCGAAGTAAGAGTGATAACTGCGGAATTTGAGCGGGAAAGATGTTCAGTAGTTAACACCGAATCAGGGGCCGGGCTCCGTGGAAACTACGGAGCCCGGCCGGTTCCCTCATCCGTTCAATAGCGCCAGGCGAGGTTCACGAAGAACGTCCGCCCCGGCTCGGGGACCCTGACCCCGGACCGGTACGGGTCGCGCTGGTAGGAGAGGCTCTCGTAGTAGAAGCGGTCGAAGACGTTCGCCACGCCTGCCGTCAGCGTGAGCCCGGCGACGTTCGCGCCGACCCTGAGGTTCGCGATCCCCCACCCGGGGGTCGGGCTCTCCTGAAGGTCGGTGTCGACCCGGTTCTGGGCCGCGGCGAAGACCCCCTCGACCTCGGTCCACCAGCGCCCCGTGTCGTACCGGAGCCCGGCCTTGCCGCGAAGAGGGGGCATTTCGGCGAGGTTCGTCGAGGTGATGTCGAGGACGGGGTCGGGGTCCTGGCTTCCCCGCACGTAGGCGAGATCCCCGGAAAGGAAGAGCCGGTCGGTCAGCGTCGCCACCGCGCTCAGCTCGCCGCCCAGGAGAGTCGCGTCGACGTTGGCGTACGAGCGGGCGGACATGTTCGTGACGCCCGCGGCCAGGTTGACCCGCGGCTGCTCGTGGAGCGCGACGAAGCCGTTCACCCGGCTCGCGAAGAGGTTCAGGCCGGCGTAGAAGCCGGAGCGGCGATACGAGACGGCGGCGTCGAGGGCGTTGTTGCGGCTCGGGGCGAGGGCGGGATTCCCGACCCAGTCGTACCCGGTCCTCCTGACGGCGTAGTAGAGCTCGTTCGGCTCGGCGACCTGGACGGTGCTCCCCGCCCCGCCCGAGATCTCGAGCCCCTCCGCGGCCTTATAGACCAGCCGGGCGAATCCCGACGGGAAGGAATCCGAGTAAGACGTGGAACGGGTCGAGTTGTACGCGTAGTAGAGGTTCGTGTTGACCTTGGTGGCATCCGCCCCGCCGGAGGCCCAGTCGAACCGAGCCCCCGCCACGAGGCTCAGCGTGGACGAGAGCGGGTGCTTCCAGTCGGCGTAGAAGCCGATGACCTCCGAGGTGGCTCCGGGCAGGCCGTACGAGGTCATGTACGACCCCATCATCGCCATCTGCCCGATCGTCTCCCAGAAGCGGTGGTACGCCTCGACGCCCGCCGTGACCTCGGAGAAGAGCGTCGCCTGGAGCTTCCCGCCGAGGGTCCGGGAGTACGCCGTCGACGCCATGCTGTAGCCGAGCGGCGCCATGCCCGCGGAGGTCCGGAACTGGTCGGTCATGAAGTGGTCCACCTGCGTGTAGTACCCGAGGAGCTTCACCCCGGAGACGGCGCCCCCGAGCGCCGCGACGTCGTAGGTGAAGCCGAGGCGGTCGGAGTCGTCCCACGGGCTGTCCATCATCAAGGCGGGATAGAAGACCTGGTTCGCCTCCTGATGCGTCCACGTGATCTCCGCCGACTGCCCGGCGAAAGGGGTCACCCGGAGCTTCCCCCACGCCGTCCCGACCTGGAAGGCGGTGTCGTTTACGGCGGACGGCTTGTAGTTGGTGATCTGGGTGAAGCGCTGCCCTGCGCCGTCCACGTACGCGTCCGAGGTGCGCCACGAGTACCCCGCCAGGACCGAGACCCCGTCGCTGCCGTAGGAGACCGTCGCGGCCGGGTTCAGGTAGCCCGAGGAGCCCGCCGCGAAGTTCGCGGTGGCGTGCCATCCCGATTCGGGCTGCCGCGTCACGATGTTCACGGTCCCGCCGAGGCCCCCCTGGTTCTTCACGTCGAACGGGCCCTTCCCGACCTCGATCCGGTCGACCTCGGCGAAGTCCGCGTGGAACGAGGGGGGGTCCATGTGGCTCGGGCAGGCGCCGTAGATCCGCTGGCCGTCGATGAGGACGTTGAGATTGGACGACTGGAGGCCGCGAACGACGACCTCGTTCGCGATCCCGCCTTTTCTGAGCTTCCAGACGCCGGGGGTCGCGGCGAGCGCCTCCCCGACGTCGCGCGCGGGGCTCTCGCGGATCTCCGCGGCCTCCACGCTGTCGCGGGGCGAGTCGCCGACGACCGTCATCGCCTCGCGGACGGCCGAGAGGGTGAGCGTCAGGGTGACCTCCTTCGACTCTCCGGCGGCGAGGCGGAGCGGAGGAAGAGCCGCCGGCGCGAAGCCGGTGGCCTCCGCCCGGACAAGGTACGTCCCCGGAGCGAGGCTCCGGACGCGGAAGACCCCGCGCTCCCCCGCGGCCACGCGGACGGCGGGGGACCCGTTCGGACGGGGTCACGGTGACGACGGATCCGGGCAGCCCGGTGCCGTCGAGGGCGACGACCGCCCCCGTGATCGAGGCGGTCGAGGGCTGGGAGAGCGCCGGGAGAACCCCGGCGAAAAGGGAGACGAGGACCGCCGCCGCGAGGAGGCCGGGCGCGGGGTTCATTCGGGTTCGCATCGGGACTCCTCCATGAGATCGGGTCGGAGTCGGAAGCTGCGGCCGCGGATTCGCCCGCCGGGGCCTGCCGGCGGCGGCGGGTCCGCGGTCGAACCGGCTCCTCAGATCTCGGGCGGAGGGGTCTCGGGCGCGAGGCGGCCGGAGACGACGCGATCGGGCGGGATCGGGTCCCCGGTGCCGGTAGCGCGGCCGGCGCGGGGAGCGCCGGGGCCCCGGAAGGAAGCGGCGCGGCGATTCCGGTCGCGGGCGGGGGATCGGGCGGCAGCAGGTCCCGGACGGCCTCGTTGCATCCGCAGCGCGAGTCGGGCGGGCATTTGCAATCTCCCTCGGCGACGGCGCAGCAGACGCAGAGCGTCCTCCCGCCGCAGGAGCTGCCGGCCGGGAAGGCACCCCCGATGGCGGAGGCAAGGAAGAGAACGACCGCCGCGAGCACCGTCGCGGGCGTGCCGGGCCGACCTCTCGAACGGGACATGGCGCTCCCGGAAAGATGGGGCCGGCGCCCGCCCCGGGGAAGCGGGGAAAATACAGACGCCCGGACTCCGCAGAAACTACGGAGGCTGCAGGACGCCTCCGGCGCCGGTCAGGTCGTCAGCTTCTTCTCGGAGGCCCAGCGGACCAGGTCCGCGCGGCTTTCGAGGCCGAGCTTCCCCAGGATGTGGGCGCGGTGACTCTCCACGGTCCGGACTGAGAGGCTCAGCCGGTCGGCGATCTGCCGGTTCGTGAATCCCGACGTCGAGGAGCTTCACGACGTCGATCTCGCGGCTCGTCAGGGTCTCGGAATTGCCGGAGTTGCCGCGGCGGGAGGGTGGCGTGGAGGACCGCTGCAACTCGAGGAGGCCGCGGGTCATCGACGGGTGGACGTAGACCTCGCCCCGCATGGCGGCGTGAATGGCCGCGATCAGCTCCGACTCGACCGCCCGCTTGACGACGTAGCCGGCGGCGCCGGAGCTCATCGCCTCGCGGAGGAGCGCGGCGTCCTCGTGGACGGTCAGGATGATGATCCGCGTCGAGGGGAGCTTCTCGAGGAGGTTGCGGGTCAGCTCGAGCCCGCCCACCCCGGGAATCGAGAGGTCCATCAGGACGACGTCGGGCTTCAGATCGAGGGCCACGCGGAGACCTTCGTCGCTCGTCCCGGCCTCTCCGACGACCTGAAAGTTCGTCTCCTCGTTCAGAAGGGAGCGGAGACCGGCGCGGAGCACGCCGTGGTCGTCCACGATCAGGATCCTAAACGACATCCGGAGCCTCCACCACGAGCGTCGTCCCCGCGCCCGGACTGCTCTCGACGAGAAGGGTCCCTCCGAGCATCTCGGCACGCTCCCGGATCCCCGGGAGGCCGAGCCGGTCGGACTGCCTGAGGGTGTTCACGTCGAATCCGCGGCCGTCGTCCTCCATGACCATCAGGATCCGGTTGTCCTTCCGCCTGAGTACGAGGCTGATCCGGCGGGCGCCCGAGTGCCGGAGGGCGTTCGTCAGGGCCTCCTGCGCGATCCGGTAGAAGGCGATTTCGACCTCCGGCGACAGGCGCCGGCCGTCGAAGCCGGACGTCTCCAGCCGAATATCGGGTCCGTCCCTGCCGTCCCGGCGCTGGACCTTCGCGGCGAGCTGGCCCAGGGCCGGCACCAGCCCGAGATGATCGAGAGCAGCCGGGCGGAGGTCGCTGGCCAGCCGGTGAAGCCCTTCCTGCGCCGCCTGGGCGATCTGCCGGAGCTCCGCGGCATGGGCGAGTACGGCCTCCGGCCGCGCGGCTTCGTGCTCCAGAAGGCGGAGGCCGAGGGTCAGGGAAGAGAGCAGCTGGCCGGCCTCGTCGTGGAGCTCGCGGGCCACCTTCCGGCGCTCTTTCTCCTGTCCGTCGACCAGCTTCCGGGACAGGCTCTGGAGCTGCTCCCGCCCGGTGCGGACCTCGTCGAAGAGCCGGGCGTTCGCGACCGCCACCGAGGCGGGCGCCGCGAGCGCCTCGATCAACCCGACGCGATCCGGCGTGAAATAGCCCGGCTCGCCCTTGACCAGCGTGAAGAGGCCGAACGCTTTCCCGCCGGCCCGGAGCGGCACGCCCAGCCAGCTACGCTCGGCGTCGCCCTGCGCCCCGGCGCCCCAACCGGGTTTGAGGCTCGTGTCGGCGATGCAGAGGCTCCGCTGCGAGGCCAGCACCTCCTGAACGGCCGTGTTCGACCCGGACTCGAAGATGTCGAAGGGCTTGTCGGGGAAGTCGAGCTTCCCGGACGGGACATACACGGCCCGCACCTGGAGGCGCGATTCGCTCTCGAGAAGCATCACCTTGGCGCGGTCGTACGGGACGCTGCGGCCGAGGTAGTCGAGGAGCGCCGAGAAGACCGCCTCGAGGTTGAGCGAGTGCGTGATCGCGAGGCTCGCGAAGCGGACGATCTCCGCCTGCTCCCGGGCCCGCTGCTCCGCCTTGAAGAGCGCGGCGTTCTCGCCCGCGAGCGCCTCCAGCTCCCGCGCATGCTTCCTGAGCCTCTCCGCGGCCTCTTTCCGCTCCTCGAACATGCGGGCCATCGGGCGGAAGAGCAGCACCCAGAGCGCCGGGAGAGCCACGATCACCATGATGGCCGCGTCAAGAAGGGTGAGCAGCCAGTAGGGCTGCCCCTTCATCGGCAGGAGGAACACCATCGCCACGATCTCGGCCGCGGCGATCACGCCGATGCTCACCGCCGCCGTCCTGACCGGCGAAATCTGCCGGGAGGGGCGCCTCCACTCCTGGGAGAGCGCTCTCCCGCCGGTCGATTCCACGGTCTGCCGTCCGTTCATCGTCACGGCTTCTTCCCGCCGAGATGAGCCGCGTAGATGGCCGAGATCGCGGCATCCGACGGCCCGCCTTTCGTGACGAATCCGACGGCGCCGGCTTCGCGCATCGACCTGGCGATCTCCTCGTCTTCGTGCATGGAGAGGCCGATGACCTGAACGCCGGGCAGCTCCGCCACGATCTTCCGGGTCGCCTCCACGCCGTTCATCTTCGGCATGCTCACGTCCATGACGACCACGTCGGGCCTCAAGGTCCTTGCCAGCTCCACCGCCTCGGCGCCGTCGGCCGCCTCTCCGACGACGTCGATAGCCTCTTCCACGGCGAGGAGCGCCCTGAAGCCCTGACGGAAGATCCGGTGGTCGTCCGCGATGACGACGCGGACGCGGCCGGACCGGGCCACGACCCGGCCCGGCCCCTCCTCGGGGATGACGCCCGCGGGCGGCTCGGCGACGGCCCCGGCCCTCGCGGGAGCGGGTCCGCAGAGCGCCCGGAGCGTGACGCGGGTCCCGTGCCCGACGGCGCTCTCCACGGACATCGATCCGCCCATCATCTCCAGACGCTGCTGAATGGAGAAGAGGCCGAAGTGCGCCTCCTCCTTTTCCTGCTCCCGGAGTCTCCCGGGGTCGAACCCCTTTCCCTCGTCCTCCACCCGGATCTCGAAGGTCCCATCCTCCCGGCGCATCTCGACGCGCGCAGCCGGCACGTCCGCGTGCTTGACCACGTTGATGAGGAGCTCCCGGACGGCCTCGAACAGAAACGCCTTCAGGTCGGCATCGGCCGGCTCGACCCATTCGTCGCACTCCGAGAGATTCACCTGAAGGCTTTGCTGCTCCTGCATCTGGCGGGCGAGCCAGCCGAGACCGCCGGCCAGCCCGACCTCCTGCAGGACGGGCGGGCTCAGGGTGGCGGTCACCGAGCGGCACCAGGCGAGGGACGCGTCCAGAAGCTGCGCGACCTTCAGGACGTCGGACCTGAGCGCCTCGTCAGAGACACGTGCCTGCAGAGCGTCGAGATTCAGCTTCGCCGCAACGAGGACCTGCTGCAGGTGGTCGTGAAGGGCGCTTGCCAGCCAGAGGCGCTCCCTCCTCTCGGTCTGCGAGAGCTCGGACGCGAGGGCTTTCAATTGCGCGGCCTGCCGCTCTGCCTCAGCCGTCCGCTCGGCGACGCGGCTCTCCAGCGTCTCGTTCAGCTCCCGGAGCTGCGTTTCCGCCTTTTCTCGTTCCGCTCGCCCGCGGATCGCCGCGATGCCACGCGAAAGGTCGGCGGCCAGCTCGGAGAGCAGCGCCGTCTCCTCCTCCGGGAAGGGACCCGGCTCCCTCGAGTAGATGTTGATGGCGCCGAAGGCCTTGCCCTCGTCCAAGAGCGGAAGGACGATGGACGACGCGTACCCGCGCTTCAGCGCCTCCTCACGCCATGGGGCGAAGCGGGGATCGGTCTGCATGTTCAGGCAGGTGGAGGGCCGCCCCGTCCGGATCGCCGTGCCCGTTGGGCCGCGTCCTCGCTCGGTGTCGGCCCAGGTGATCCTCAACGTGTCGAGATAGCCGTTTTCGAATCCGGCCTGGGCCACCGGACGGACGGACTTGCCTTCGTTCTCCTCCGCAAACCCGATCCAGGCCATCGCGTGGCCGCAATCCCCGACGACGATCCGGCAGATGTCGTCGAGGAGGTCCGATTCCACCTTGGCGCGAATCAGGGCCTGGTTGGTCCTGGTGAGCGCCCGGAGCGTCCGGTTCCGCCGGAGGAGCTCCTCTTCGCCCTCCTTCCTCTTCGTGATCTCCTTATTCGAGGTCCGGCGGCCGACGGACGTCCCTCCGGGGAGGCGGAGCGGCTGGCACTGGTGGCCGATCCAGCGGACGCCTCCGTCCGGGCGCACGATCCGGAAGGTGGTTTCGTCCCGATCGTCGCTTCGCAGGCACTCGCGTCGATGCGACTCGAAGTGAGCACGGTCCTCGGGATGGACGATGGCG
Organism: uncultured Acidobacteriota bacterium; assembly: GCA_963821435.1. GTDB lineage: Bacteria > Acidobacteriota > Thermoanaerobaculia > UBA5066 > UBA5066 > DAOMFB01. The sequence continues at coordinate 456,692 of CAWGDR010000007.1, read as the reverse complement.
AGGAGGAGGTCGGGGTCATTCAGGAATTCGTCGGGGGAGTGTCCGGTGATCGGCTCGCACGAGGGGGAGACCCAGAGCATCCGACCGTCGGGATCCTCGAGGCACTCCCAGCCGGCGCTGGAGTCGGCAATGAGCTCGTACAGGCACTTCTCGCCCACGAGCTGGACCGTCGGGGTCGGGGGCGCCGTTGTCGCTCACGAGCTGTTAGCCGAGGATTACGCGGGGCATCATAGCGCCTTACGCGGTCGCCTCTCCGAGGGGGCCCGCGACGGGCTCCACCTTCCGTTTCAGCCCGAAGTTCCACCGCCAGATCTCGTAGATCGCCGGGTAGACGATGAGCTCGAGGAGGAACGACGTGAAGATGCCGCCGATCATCGGGGCGGCGATCCGTTTCATGACGTCGGATCCGGTGCCCGTCGCCCACATGATCGGGACGAGCCCGAGGAACGTCGTCGCCACCGTCATGAACTTCGGCCGAAGCCGCTTCGCTGCGCCCTGGACGATGGCGGCGCGCAGGTCGACAAGCGAGTTGAGCCGCCCCTCCTTCCGCGCCTGCTCGTAGGCGAGGTCGAGGTAGAGGAGCATGAAGACGCCGGTCTCCGCGTCGATCCCGAGCAGCGCGATGAGCCCGACCCAGACGCCGACGCTCATGTTGTAGCCGAGGAGCCAGAGGAACCAGAAGGCGCCGATCGCCGAGAACGGAACCGCGAGGAGGACGATGGCGGTCTTCGTGACGGAGCGGGTGTTCATGTAGAGCAGAAGGAAGATCAGGAAAAGAGTCAGCGGGAACGACCACCGTCAGCCGCTCGCGGACGCGCTGCATGGCCTCCTACTGGCCGCTCCAGGAAAGGGCGTATCCGGCCGGCAGCCTCACCTTCTCGCGCAGAAGCTGCGCCGCCTCCTCCACGTAGCCGGCGGGATCTCGTCCCGAGAGGTCGACGTAGACGTAGCCCGTCAGAAGCCCGTCCTCGTTCCGGATCATCGCGGGGCCGCTCGCCGCGCGCATCGTGGCGAGATGCCCGAGCGGGATCTGCCTCTGCCCGCCCGCGACCGGCACCAGAACGCGCTCCAGGGCATTCCGGTCGGCCGCGGAAATCGCGCATGTAGCGGACGTTGACCGGGTAGCGCTCCCGCCCCTCGATCGTCGTCGTGACGTTCTCGCCCCCGATGGCGTTCTGGACGAGCTGCTGCGCCTCCTCGACGCTCAGTCCGTAGCGCGCCAGCTCGTCGCGATTCCACTCGAAGTCGAGGAAGTAGCCGCCTCCGGTCCGCTCGGCGAAGACGCCGCGCGTCCCCGGCACGGAGGGAAGGACCGCTTCGACCTGCGCGCCGATTCCTCGATCACCTTCAGGTCCGCCCCGAGATCTTCAGCCCCACCGGCGTCCTGATCCCGGTGGTCAGCATGTCGATCCGGGCCCTGATCGGCATCGTCCAGGCGTTCGAGACGCCGGGGATCTTCAGCGCCTCGTTCATCTGGTCGACCAGCTGCTCCTGCGAGATGTGGTCGGGCGTGACGCGGCGGAGGATTCCCTTCAGCCATTCCGGCGCCCAGCCGGAGTACCAGGTCGGCACCGTTCCGCCACTCCGACTTCGGCTTCAGCGTGATGACGGTTTCGAGCATCGAGAGCGGAGCCGGGTCGGTGGAGGTCTCCGCGCGGCCCGCCTTCCCGAGCACGCGGTCCACTTCGGGGAACTGCTTGATGATGCGGTCGGTCACCTGCAGCAGCTTCTGGGCTTCCGAGATCGAGATGCCCGGCATCGTCGTGGGCATGTAGAAGAGCGTCCCCTCGTCGAGCGGCGGCATGAACTCGGAGCCGAGCCGGCGGAAGACCGGCACCGTGGCGAGCACCAGGACGCAGCGCGGCGCCGATGACCGCCCACTTCCGCGCAGCGACCATCTCACGACGGGCTCGTAGATACGGATCAGGAAGCGGCTGACCGGGTGCTTCTCCTCGGATGGATCCGGCCCACCAGCGCGGCGTTCGCCAGCCGGCAGAGCCACGCGGGGCCGGAAGCCGAAGTCCTCACGTGCGTCAGGAGCAGCCGGAGCGCGGGATCGAGCGTGATCGCCAGGACCGCCGCCACGATCATCGCCAGGTTCTTCGTGTAGGCGAGCGGCTTGAAGAGCCGCCCTTCCTGCGCCTCGAGCGTGAGGACCGGCAGGAACGAGACGGCGATCACGAGCAGCGCGAAGAAGCTCGGGCCCGCGACCTCCTTGACCGCCGTGACGACGACGTCCTGGTAGTCGCCGCGGCGGCCGCTCGCTCCCACTCCTCGAGCTTCTTGTGGGTCTGCTCGACGACGACGATCGCCGCGTCCACCAGGGCGCCGATCGCGATCGCGATCCCGCCCAGCGACATGATGTTCGCCGTGAGGCCCATCGCGCGGAACGGAATGAACGAGATGAGGACCGCGACGGGAATCGTGATGATGGGGATCAGCGCGCTCGGGATGTGCCAGAGGAACAGCAGGATGACGAGCGACGACGGTGACGATCACCTCGATGATCGTCGACTTCAGAGTTGCCGATCGACCGGCTGGATCAGCTCCGAGCGGTCGTAGATCGGGACGATCTTCACGCCCCTCGGGAAGCCCGGGCTCGATCTCCTTGATCTTCGCCTTGACGCGGTCGATCACGTCGAGGGCGTTCTGCCCTTGCCGCATGACGACGATGCCCGAGACGGCCTCCCCGTCGCCGTCCAGATCGGTGACGCCGCGCCGGATGTCGGGGCCCGAGCGCGACCTGCCCGACGTCCCTGACCGGATCGGCGTGCCGGTCTCCGCTGGCGGTGAGGACGATGTTCTCGAAGTCCTGGACCGACCGGGCGTAGCCGCGCCCGCGCACCATGTACTCGGTGCCGCCGAACTCGATGAGGCGCCCGCCGGCCTCGGCGTTGCCGCCGCGCACCGCTTCCACGACCCGGCTGATCGGGATGCCGTAGGCCTGCAGCCGGTTCGGGTCCACGTTCACCTGGTACTGCCGCCCGAACCCGCCGACGGGGCCACCTCGGCCACGCCCGGCACCGACCTGAGGTGGTAGCGCAGGTACCAGTCCTGGTAGGAGCGCAGCTCGGCGAGGCTGTGCTTGCCCGAAGTGTCGACGAGGGCGTACTGGAAGACCCAGCCGAGGCCGGTGGCGTCCGGACCCAGCTCGGTCTTCACGCCCTGCGGGAAGCCGCGGAGCACGCCGGAGAGGTACTCGAGCGTCCGCGACCGGGCCCAGTAGATGTCGGTGCCGTCCTCGAAGATCGACGTAGACGTACGAGTAGCCGAAGTCGGAGAAGCCGCGGACCGCCCTGACCTTCGGCGCGCCGAGCATCGCCGTCACGATGGGGTAGGTGACCTGGTCCTCGACGATGTCGGGGCTGCGGTCCCACTGCGAGTAGACGATGACCTGCGTGTCGGTCAGGTCGGGGATCGCGTCGAGCGGCACCTGCTTCATCGACCAGACGCCCCAGATCGACGCCGCGGCGACGAGAATGAAGACGACGAGCTTGTTCTTGACCGAGAAGTCGATGACCCGCTCAACCATGGCCCGGTCCACCGTCTTTCGAGGCGCCCGTGTGCTTCGCGGGGTTGGCGTCGAACTCCTTCTTGCACCCGTCCGAACAGAAATAGTAGGCGGCGCCTCCGTGTTGGCTCGTCTTGCCGGCGGCGCGCGCCTTCGTCTCGTCCACGTCCATGCCGCAAACCGGATCTTTCGACGATTCGCCGCGCACGCCCGCCACGGCCGCCCTCATCCGGCTCTCGGAGTCGACGAGGAAGTTGCCGGAGAGGACGATCTTCTCCCCCGGCATCAGCCCCTTCACGATCTCGACCGAGTCGCCGAGGCTCCAGCCGGTCTCCACCTTCCGCGGCTCGAAGACACCCGGCTCCGTCTCGACATAGACGGTCTGCCGAAGCCCGGAGTCGAGGACGGCGTCCGCCGGGACCGTGAGCGTGGGGGAATACGCGACCGTGAACTCGACGTCGACGAACATCTCCGGGCGCAGGGCGAATCCCGGGTTGTGGGTCTCGAGGCGCAGTTTGAGAGTCCGCGTGGCCGGGTCGAATTGCGGAGGTAAGTCGCTGACGCGGGCCGTCAGGCTCTTCCCCTGGTACGGCAGCGTCACCTTCGCGACCTGTCCGGGCTTTATCTCCTGCCCCTCCCGCTCAAAAAGGTCGGCGAGGATCCAGACGTGCGAGAGGTCGCTGAGGCGATAGAGCTCGGACCCCTTCTCGAAGCGCTGCCCCAGGCTGACGTTTCGTGCCAGAACGAACGCGTCGGCCGGGGAGACGACGTGGATCTTCTGGGCGACCTGGCGGGTCTTCCGGAGCTCCTCCACCTGGCGCGCGCTCATCCCGAGGTTCTCGAGGCCGTTCCTCGCGGCAAGGACGTTGTAATTCGTCAACCGGATCTGTTCGGGAGTCTCCTTTCCGCTCACCTCGAACCGGTCCAGGGCGCTCAGCGCGTAGATGAAGCTCTGCTGGCTCGCAAGAAACTCGGGAGCGTAAAACGACGCCAGCGTCTGATCCTTCTTGACGTGACTCCCGGCCGTGGCCGACGAGACCTCGCGGATCCAGCCGTCCGTGGCCGCGTTGACGCGATAGACCCGCGTCTCGTCCACGGCGACGCGGCCGAGCGTCCGGATCGTGCGCGTTCCACCGGCCCTCTCGACCGTGCCGACCTTGACGCCGATCATCTGCCGGCGCTCCGGCGTCACCTTCGCGGCGCCGGCCGGAAGGGTCTTGCCGTCCCCGGTGCTCCCGTCCGCGTAGACCGGCTCGAGCTGCATGCCGCAGTCGGGGGCGATGCCGGCCTTGTCGGCCTTGTACGCGGGGTGCATCGGGTCGACCCAGTAGAGGACCTTCCTTCCGCCGGCCGCGGCGGCAACGCCCGGCGACCGGCGGCCCGTCCAGAGGCCTGCGAGGAAGAGGCAGACGGCAACTGCGAGGACGGCGGCGATGGCGTATGTCCGTTTCATAAAGGTGACCTCGAACTATGCGGGAAGTCGAGCCCGATTCCATGAGCCAGATGGCTCAGGGCACGAAAGGAGAGGGGCCCCGCCGCGCTCCGCGGGGCCCCTGAAAACCATCGAGTGCCCGGGCCGTCAGCCGACGACCAGCGCATGCATCATGTCGTGCTCTTCGTGCTCCAGGATGTGGCAGTGCCAGACGTACTCGTTGCCGCCGGTCCGCGGGCTGGGGGGCGGCTGCCCGTTCTTGATGGGTAGCTGGAAGCCGCGGATCTCCTTCGTGTTGACTGGGTTCCCCTTGCTGTCGACGATCTGCGGAAGGTCGAACTTCATGATGACCCGGGTCACCGTGCCCGGATACATCGGCACCGTCTCCTTCCACCCCAGCTCGTTCGGCTCGGGCGGGATGACGGGTCCGGCAGCGACGAAGGTGGGGAATGCGTTTAGATCGAACAGCTGCCGGTTGATGACCTGGACGTTCACGAGGTGGAAGTGCATCGGGTGGGTGTCGGCGGTCCTGTTGTAGATCTCCCACACTTCAATGTCGCCGCTGGCAACCCGCTGTTCGGTGGCTCTTTGCTTCAGGGACTTGGGACGACGGTCAGGATCGAGGTAGGTCAGCCACCCCTTCGTAGGGCGAACCGTCGGGCGCATCCAGGTCGCCTAGGATCTGGATGAGCCTGCCGTATTCGTCGAAGGCTTCGTTCAGCGTCAGGACGCGCGTGGGTCCGGGAGGAGGAGTCGTTTCGCCCCACGGCGTCAGGAACGGATCGATGCCGGCAGTCAGGTCCGTCGTCGTGTTGATATTCAGCGTCAGGTCGGTCGGGCCAGTCGCCGCGACCACCTTGAACCGCATGAGGACGCGGCTGTTGGGGCCGAAGCCGGGTGTCGTGGTTCCGTTGACCGGGTTGTTCGTGACGTTCCAGCCCGGGAAGTAGTCGTTCCGGTCGTCCCCGGCCGGGAACGGCGCAGGTGCGTCGCCGTAGAGGATGATGCTCTGCTCGGCGTACCCGCTGAAGTCGACGATGACGTCGGGCCGCTCCGCCGGCGCCACGAGGAGCGACTTCTCGACCTGCGACGGATCGAGTCTGCCCGGATTCCGGATCGAGCCCGCGGAGGAACGTCAGCGGCTGGTTGGACGGGACCTTCACCGGCTTCGAGAGGAATCCCCCCTCGGTGCCGATTTGCAGGAATGACGGATCCCCTGTGGCCGAATTCACGAAAGCGGTGTTCGTCGGCTTGCCGTGGACGTCAAGCGTGATCCCGTTCGGACTGCCGTCGGCCACATAGAGCTGCAGGTTCAGGAACCGGGCGTTGCAGGCGTTGAGAATCCGCAGGCGGTACCGGCGCGCCTGAACTTCGGCCTCCGGGAAGACGGTGCCGTTGACGAGCATCGTGTCGCCGAAGAACTCGGGGATGACCGAGTGAACCGGAAGGGGGAGGCCGCCCGGCGCCGAATCCCACCGGTCCGGATCGTAGGTGTGGGCGTACCAGAGACTGCCCGGGCGCCGTCGGGCCCGGCCAGGTCGGGTCGGTGTCAAGGATGTTCGGGCCGACGAAGATCTTGTCCTGGATGACGATCGGGAGCTCGTGGCCGCCGGCTTCGATGTAGTCGGGCAGGCCCTGGTTGATGAGGCCTGCTTCGAAGGTATCCCGAACGATGAGTCCGGAGGCTATCCCGGCATACGCGTTCAGCCGGGTGATGCCGATTGCGTGGTCGTGGTACCACATGAACCGGGCGCTCTGGTTCAGGGGGTAGTAGTACTCGGCGGAACCGGGAAGGGCGAACGGGTTCAGGGTCTTGTTGTTCAGGAAGCTCAGGCCGTGACGCCCGTACGGGTCGAACCAGTCGAACGGGCCGCCGTCGCTGATCCATGGCACGAAACCACCGTGCAGGTGAACGGCGGTCCGGTTGATTCCGAAGCTCGCGCCGGGAATGGTCATGTCGACGGGCAGGATGTGCTTGTTGACGAACAGCAGATTCTGGAAGTTGATCTGGATCGGCTGGCCCTTCTGGCCCACGATGATCCCGCTCAGGTGAGTCGGCTTGATGTACCCGCCCAGCCCTTTCGCCGGGGCGTAGCCCCAGAGCTTCGTGGGGCCGAGGGTCGGGCAGACGCCCTTGTCCTCGAACTGGATCGTGCCGATGTTGTAATGGTCCACGCCGGTCACAGGGGCCTTGGTGAAGCCCCCAGGAAACCCGGGACCGCGACCGGGATTCCTCCCGGGCCCACGCCGCGAAGCGCGGTCTTGAAGAGCGGAATTCCGGGGCTTTGGTTGAACGCGTACGCGCTCCCCCACTTGCCCCACCTCCCGAAGGCGACGCCCGCGCCGACTCCGAGACCGGTCTTGATCAGGTCCCTTCTGTTCAGCATTCTTCCCTCCTGCTCTCGGCCGGAAACGCCGTCCCGGCCGCGTAATCCCGTGTAAAGCTGGTCATCCGACTCCCGACACGAGGGTCTCCAACAGGTGTGAGCCCCGTCAATTTGTGTCCAGACAGGAGGGTTGGGAATCGTAGAACGTACGGTTCCTGAGCGGCCCCGGCTGTCCGGAAAAAATACGGAGGCGCCCGCCGCGCCTCCGTGGAAGCTACCGAGGCAGGGTCAGCGGCAGCATTCTCCTCGCCGGCCTCTCCGGCGTCCAGCCTCCGGCGGCTTCCACGCCAGAGAGCATAATCTCGGACGTGATGCCGATTCGCTCCTCGTCCTCTGCCCCGACTGCGGCGCGACGCTGAAGGTCGACGCCGCGACGGGGGCCGTCCTGTCGCACGAGGCCGCGGCGAACAAGAACAAGCTCGGGTCCCTGGAGGAGGCCGCCCAGGAGAACGTGCGGCGGAAGGCGCGGGCGGAGGACCTCTTCGCGGCGACGGTCGAGCGCGAGAAGCACAAGAGCGAGATCCTCGAGAAGACCTTCCGGCAGGCGCTCGAGAAGGCCCAGGCCGACCCGTCGACGAAGCCCAAGGGCATCTTCGACGACGAGTAGGGCCGGGCGCTGGAATCGATGCCGCCCGGGCTCCTGGAACCCGCTTCCGTCGGCGGTCCTCGCCGCGGTCTCGACCGCTCACCTCGCTGCTCGCCATGCTGCGCAAGCACCGGAGCTGCGCCGCGCCGCTTCTCCCCCGTCGTCCTGCCCGGCTTTCTCTTCGTGGCGCTCCCGTGGGTCCTTCCCGCGCCCGTGGCGCTCGCGGCCTTCCTCGTCGGCCACCTCCTCTGGTTCGCGGCGTGCGAGCGGGCCTTCCCGCCCCCCGACCCGGTGCCGCCGGGCTACACGGAGGTCCGAGTCCTCGGCGTCGAGGACCAGACGGACGACATCCGGACGTTCCGCCTGGAGCGTCCCCGCGGATTCGACTTCAAGCCGGGACAGTTCCTGACGGTCCAGGTCAAGGTCGGCGGCAAGGCGATGGTCCGCTGCTACTCGATCTGCTCGCCTCCCGAATCGAAGGGCTTTCTCGAGATCTCGGTGAAGCGGCAGGGAGCCGTCTCCGGCGCCCTCCACGCGACGCTCCGACGGGGTTCGACGCTTTTCGTCCGCCGCCCCGCGGGCCGTTCGTCTACCCACGAGGACGACGGGCGGCCGCTCGTCCTCCTCGCGGGAGGAGTCGGCATCACGCCGCTCATCAGCATGCTCCGGCACGCCGTCGTCGCCGACCCCGGAGGGACGTCACGCTGGTCCTCTCGGTCAAGGCGCCCGAGGACGTCCCGTTCAGGGCGGAGCTCACGGAGTTCGCTGCGCGCCATCCGCAGGCGCATGTCGTTCTTCGCGGTGACGCGCGGGGCAACGCCGGCCCGGGCATGCACCCGCGGTCGCGTCGACGTCGACCTCCTGCTCCGGATCACCGGCGGCCCCGCGCGGCCCGTCTACTGCATCTGCGGTCCCGCTCCCGATGATCGACGGCATGCAGCGCCTCCTGGCCTCGCTCGGGGTCCCCGAACGAGCAGGTCCGGGCCGAGGCCTTCCAGTCCGCCGTCGACGCGGCGAGAGGAGGCGCCGGCGCGACGGAACCCGTCGATCTCCGGCTCGAGAAGACGGGGCGCACCGTTCGCGTGCCGCCCGGCCAGTCGATCCTCGAGGCCGCCGAGGCTGCAGGTGCCGAGATCCCGTCTTCCTGCCGGGCCGGCGTCTGCCGAACCTGCCGGACCCGGCTTCTCGCAGGAGAGGCGGAATGCGAGGCCCCGGCCCTAGAAAAACAAGATCGTGACGCAGGTTACATCTATCCTTGCGTCGCTTGGGCTAAAAGCGACTGCACGATCGACGCGTGAGATTCGAGCGCTTCGGTCACTTCCCCCAAAAGGGGAGCGGATTCCCGGGCTGACCTCTTCAAAACCGGGCCAAGCAGGGGGGCACTTGCCGGACGACAACAGGCGTACTCGCTGAAGGTCTATGCGGAGAAGCGAAACGTCCGCCGTTTCATCTGCTGCCAGGCCCAGGGCCTTGATCCAAACCCGAAGACCGTCATCGGCCGCGCGACGGAACGCCGAGAACTCTCGCCGGGCACCCGCCGAGACGAAAGTGAGGTCCCGCGCTGAAGAAGGCCAACCCCGGACCTAGCAGGCGACCCGATCCCGCCGCGGCGGGACTCGCAGGCCTCCTGTTCGTCGCAGCCCTGCTCTGCGAAGGGACGGCGGCCGCGCAGGGACTCGGTTCGCTGGTCTCTCCGGGCGCGCTCTCGAAGGCCCACGCGAAGCTCGAGGGCCTCGACAACTGCCAGAAGTGCCACGAGCCGGGAAAGCAGGTGTCGCCGAAGAAGTGCCTCGCCTGCCACCAGCCGGTCGCCGAGCGGATCTCCGCGAAGAAGGGCGTCCACCGCGACGCCGGCGGCGACTGCGTTTCGTGCCATGTCGAGCACGCCGGGGTTGACGCCGACCTCCGCCCGCTCGAAAAGAAAGCCTTCGACCACGCGAAGGAGACCGGGTTCGCTCCTCGACGGAAAGCACAAGACGATCGACTGCGCGGCCTGCCACAAGACGCGATCCTTCCTCAACTTGAAGGCGGACTGCGCGTCGTGCCACGCCGACCCGCACAAGGGCCAGCTGGGCACGACGTGCGGAACCTGCCATCCGGCGATCCGTTCCGTTCAAGGAGACGCAGAAGTCCTTCGACCACTCGAAGACGGCCTACCCGCTGACGGGCGCCCACGTTCGCACGGCGTGCGACAAGTGCCACGTCTCGAAGAAATACAAGGGCATCAAGTTCGCCTCCTGCGTCAACTGCCACAAGGATCCGCACGCGAAGAACCTCGGGAGCGTGCGCCACATGCCACACGACCGAGAGCTTCAAGGTGATGGCGCCTGCGAGCAACGGCAAGGCCAACGGGACAGCGCCAGGCGCCGGGACAGCGGCCACTGCCGGGGCGGCCGCGGCTGGCGGGACGGCGGCGGCTGCAGGGGGTGGAGCGGGCGGAGCGACGCCGCCAACGCCGGCGGCGACTCCGGGAACGTTCGACCACGCGAAAACCGGGTACCCGCTGGTCGGGCGCCATGCGCGGGTCGCCTGCACAACCTGCCACGTCCAGCCGGCGACGAAGGTCCGGCTGAAGTCCGCCCGCTGCGCCGACTGCCACCAGGACGTCCACAAGGGCGTCTTCAAGCCTCTCGACTGCGGCGCTGCCACAAGGAGACCGGGTTCAAGGGCGGGACGTTCGACCACGCGGCGAAGACCCGGTTCCCGCTCGACGGGAAGCACGCCGCCGTTGCCTGCGCCTCGTGCCACAAGGGCGCCGCTGCCGGTCCCGGGCGTGGCCGCGGCGAAGCGAAGCGTCGACTTCCGCGGCGCCCGGCCGGAATGCGCTTCGTGCCACGCCGACGTCCACAAGGGACAGCTCGGGACGTCGTGCCAGACGTGCCACTCGGCGGCGTCGTTCCAGGTGGCGACGTTCAAGCACCCGCGCCTCCCGGAGTTCTTCGCCGGAGGCCACGCCACGGTCTCCTGCGACAAGTGCCACGCGGTCGATCCGAAGGCCGCGGCGACTCCGCTCGCGAACGGGAGAACGGTCCCGGTACGGCGTTACAGGGGCGTTTCTCTCGAGTGCTCCTCCTGCCACAAGGACCCGCATCTCGGCCAGGTCGGGAAAGACTGCGCGACCTGCCACGGTGTCGACGCCGCGAAGTACGCGCCGAACCTGCTTCGATCACGCGAAGACCCGGTTCCCGCTGACCGGCAAGCACGTACGCGCTCGCGTGCTCGACGTGCCACAGAAAGGAGACCGGGGCGTTCCCGGCCGGGAACGGGACGGCGGTGCGGCTGACCGGGCTTCCGACCGACTGCAACGGTTGCCACAAAGACGTCCACCTCGGGCAGCTCGGCGCGTCCTGCCAGAACTGCCACTCCACGTCGACCTTCGAGCTGAAGTCGTACACCCACCGGAACAAGGCGCTCTCCGGGTTTTTCGTCGACAAGCACGCCTCGGCTCCCTGCGCGTCGTGCCACCGGAAGAAGGACGGAGCCTATCCCGCCGGCCGCGGTACGGCGGTGTCGTACACCGTCGCGTCGACCAACTGCGCGGCCTGCCACGACGACGCGCACAAGGGCGCGCTCGGCAACGACTGCGCTTCGTGCCACGACGTGAGGATCTGGAAGACCCCGAACCGCGCGTTCCACAAGGGCGGCACGTTCCCGCTCGAAGGTCAGCACCTCGCGACGCCGTGCGCGTCGTGCCACTGGAGCAGCGCCTACAAGGGGACGCCGAACCGCTGCTACGACTGCCACTGGATCCGCCGGCAGGACGACCTCTACCGGACGCTCCTCGGGAGCGAGTGCGAGAACTGCCACCGGCCGACCTCGTGGACGGCGGTCAACTGGAATCACGCCGCCCAGACGGGCTTCCCTCTCAACGCCCCCCACAGCACCCTCCGCTGCGACCAGTGCCACAAGAGCAAGGTCTTCTCCGGCACGCCGACCGACTGCAATTCGTGCCACGCGAAGGACTACCAGTCGGCCAGGAACCCCAACCACGTCGCCGGAGGCTTCCCGCGGCCATGCGAGTCGTGTCACCGGCCGGGCGACTCGACCTGGCACTCGGCGCGCTTCGACCACACAGCGGCGTTCCCCCTCGCCGGCGTGCACGCGACTCAGCCCTGCGCAGCCTGCCACAAGAATCGCGTCGTACCAGGCGACGCCGAAGGACTGCAACGGGTGCCACCAGGCCGACTTCACGAAGTCCGCCAGCCCGAACCACGCTCGCGGCCGGATTCGGGACCGCCTGCGAGACCTGCCACAAGTTCACGGACTCGAGCTGGCGCCTGGCGAAGTACCCGCACGCCGTCTGGCCACTCGTCGGCGCGCACCCGACCGCGACCTGCTCGACATGCCACACCGCGGCCGTCTATCGCGGCCTCTCCACGACCTGCCTCTCCTGCCACCAGCCGGCCTATCAGCAGGCACAGAATCCGAACCACGCCGCCGCGGGCTTCCCGACAGCCTGCGACTCGTGCCACAAGCTCTCGGATCCGACGTGGCACCAGGGGACGTTCAACCACAACGCGTCGTTCGCTCTCGCCGGCGTCCACGCCACGACGGCGTGCAGCCACCTGCCACAAGAACAGCGTCTTCAAGGGAACGCCGAGAGACTGCGTCGGCTGTCATAACGCGGATTTCCAAGCCTCGAAAAACCCGCCGCACGTGGCGGCAGGCTTCTCCACGTCCTGCGAAACCTGTCACAAGTACGCCGACCCGGCCTGGAAGGGTGCGACGTTCGTCCACACAGCCTTCCGACTCGCAGGCGTCCATACGACGCAGGCCTGCGCCTCCTGTCACAAGAACAGCGTCTTCAAGGGGACGCCGCGCGACTGCGTCGGCTGCCACAACACCGACTTCCAGAACTCGAAGAACCCGGCCCACGTCGCGTCCGGCTTCCCGACAACCTGCGACACCTGCCACAAGTTCACCGACTCGACGTGGCAACAGGGGACGTTCACGAACGCACTCCGCGGTCTTCCCGCTCGCGGGCGCGCACCTGACGACGGCATGCGCCTCGTGCCACGAGAACAACAACTACACGACGGTGCCCAAGAGCCCGTGCTCCGCCTGCCACCTGGCCGACTACCAGTCGGCATCGACCCCCGTCAATCACGCCGGCCTGTCGACGGCCTGCGAGACGTGCCACCGGTTCTCGGACACGACGTGGGCCCAGAAGTCGGCCTTCAACCACCAGGGCTCGTTCGCGCTCGCCGGGGCTCACGTCACGACGCCCTGCGCGAACTGCCACAAGAACGGCAACTACACGACGGTCCCGACCAATCCCTGCTCCGCCTGCCACCTCTCCGACTTCCAGGGCTCGAAGAACCCGCCGCATGTCGCCGTCCGGCTTCCCGACGACCTGCGACACCTGTCACAAGTTCTCGGACGCGACGTGGCAGCAGGGGACGTTCACGACGCACGCGGCCGTCTTCCCGCTGGCCGGCGCCCACCTCACGGCGTCCTGCGACTCCGTGCCACGAGAACAACAACTTCACGACGGTGCCGAAGAGCCCCTGCTCCGCCTGCCACATGGCGGACTTCCAGAGCGCGAACGTCCCCGGTCCCGCACACGGGCTTCTCGACCGCCTGCGACACCTGCCACCGGTTCTCCGACACGACGTGGGCCCAGAAGTCCGCCTTCAGCCACACGCCCTACTTCGCCCTCGCCGGCGCCCACACCACGGCGCCCTGCGCCCAGTGCCACAAGAACAACAACTACCTGACCGTCCCGACGAACCCCTGCTCCGCCTGCCATATGGCGGACTACCAGACGGCGACGGCCCCGGTGAACCACGTCGCCTCCGGTTTCCCGACCACGTGCGACTCGTGCCACAAGTTCACCGACACGCTCTGGTCGCAGGCGACGTTCAACCACGCCTCGCGTCTTTCCTCTCGCGGGCGCTCACGCCACCGCGCCCTGCGCCCAGTGCCACGTGAACAACAACTACACGACGGTTCCGAAGAGCCCCTGCTCGGCCTGCCACATGGCGGACTTCCAGAGCGCGAACTCCCCGGTCCCGCACACGGGCTTCTCGACCGCCTGCGACTCCTGCCACCGGTTCTCGGACACGACGTGGTCCCAGAAGTCCGCCTTCAGCCACACGACGTACTTCGCCCTCGCCGGCGCCCACACCACGGCGCCTTGCGCCCAGTGCCACAAGAACAACAACTACCTGACCGTCCCGACGAACCCCTGCTCCGCCTGCCATATGGCGGACTACCAGACGGCGACGGCCCCGGTGAACCACGTCGCCTCCGGTTTCCCGACCACGTGCGACTCGTGCCACAAGTTCACCGACACGCTCTGGTCGCAGGCGACGTTCAACCACGCCTCGGTCTTTCCTCTCTCCGGCGCTCACGCCACGGCGCCCTGCGCCCAGTGCCACGTGAACAACAACTACACGACGGTGCCGAAGAGCCCCTGCTCGGCCTGCCACATGACGGACTTCCAGAGCGCGAACTCCCCGGTCCCGCACACGGGCTTCTCGACCGCCTGCGACTCGTGCCACCGGTTCTCGGACACGACGTGGTCCCAGAAGTCCGCCTTCAGCCACACGCGCCTACTTCGCCCTCGCCGGCGCCCACACCACGGCGCCCTGCGCCCAGTGCCACAAGAACAACAACTACCTGACCGTCCCGACCAACCCCTGCTCCGCCTGCCATATGGCGGACTACCAGACGGCGACGGCCCCGGTGAACCACGTCGCCTCCGGCTTCCCGACCACGTGCGACTCCTGCCACAAGTTCACCGACACGCTCTGGTCGCAGGCGACGTTCAACCACGCCTCGGTCTTTCCTCTCGCCGGCGCTCACGCCACGGCGCCCTGCGCCCAGTGCCACGTGAACAACAACTACACGACGGTGCCGAAGAGCCCCTGCTCGGCCTGCCACATGACGGACTTCCAGAGCGCGAACTCCCCGGTCCCGCACACGGGCTTCTCGACCGCCTGTGACTCCTGCCACCGGTTCTCGGACACGACGTGGTCCCAGAAGTCGGCCTTCAGCCACACGACGTACTTCGCCCTCGCCGGCGCTCACACCACGGCGCCCTGCGCCCAGTGCCACAAGAACAACAACTACCTGACCGTCCCGACCAACCCCTGCTCCGCCTGCCACATGACCGACTTCCAGAACGCGACGACTCCGGTCCCGCACACGGGCTTCTCGACCGCCTGCGACTCCTGCCACCGGTTCTCCGACGCAACGTGGTCGCAGAAGTCCGCGTTCAACCACTCCGCTTTCTTCACGCTCGCCGGCGCTCACACGACGGCCCCGTGCGCCCAGTGCCACAAGAACAACAACTATCTGACCGTCCCGACGAGCCCCTGCTCGGCCTGCCACCTGGCCGACTACCAGACGGCCATCTCGCCGGTGAACCACGTCGCAGCGGGCTTCCCGACGACGTGCGACACCTGCCACAAGTTCACGGACACGCTCTGGTCGCAGGCGGTCTTCAACCACACCTGGTTCCCCAGGAACCACGGCAACTCCGGCGGCGTCTGCGCGAGCTGCCATACGAATCCGTCCAATTACGCGTCTTCAGCTGCACGGTCTGCCATTCGCAGTCCCAGACCAACTCCCAGCACCAGGGGCGGGCCGGCTATGTCTACAACTCCACGGCCTGCTACTCGTGCCACCCGAACGGACGAAGCTGAGGCGCAACGGATGAAGGCTCCCCCTTGCGGCCGCGTCCGTCACTCTGCGTTGCGGCCCTGCGCGTCGTTCCCCGCCGAGGCCCAGTCGACGCCCGGGCTACGGCCGAATCACGCTCTTCGGCAACTACATGCAGACGACCCGCACCGACGGCGGGCCGAGCTCCAGCTACTCCGAGATCTCGGCGATCGTGAACGTCGTGTCGAAGACGGCCGACGACGGCGGATTCGAATACGCCCTCGACGCGCGGGGCGCGGAGTATCCCAGCGAGGCCCAGACGAACCGCGTCAGCCTCTACAGCGCCTGGGTCGGCGGACGGATCTCGGGCGGCGGGCTCGGCCTGCGGGTCGGCCAGATGTGGCTGAACGACCTCGGCGGCCTCGGCGCCGTCGGCGGCGTCCAGCTCGAGGCGCGCCCCTTCGCGGTGTCGGAGAAGCTGCAGTTCCGGGTCGGCCTATTCGGCGGCCTCGAGCCGGACCTCTACCAGGTCGGCTACGTGAACGGCGTGAAGAAGTACGGCGGCTACGTGGCCCTCGACGGCGAGCGCGGCTGGAAGAACGTCCTCGGCTACGTCCTGATCAAGAATCAGTCCGTCACGGAGCGGTCCGTCGTCACGATGCTGAACTTCATCCCGATCGGGAAGGAGTTCTTCCTCTACCAGGCCGCGGAGATCGACACGACCGGCCCGGCCGGCAGCGGCGGCGGAGCGCGCGTGACCTACAACTTCATCAACGCCCGCTATCAGCCGGCGGCGTGGATCGAGCTCCAGGGGCTCTACCACCACGGCCTCTCGATCGACACCCGAGCGATCGCGCTGGACATCCTGAACGGGCGGCCCGTCTCCCCCTCCGCCCTCGACGGCTTCCTCTTCGGGTCGATCGGCGGCCGCGTGACGTTCATGCCGGTCCCGAGCCTCCGGATCTGGGGCGGCTACGCGCAGGAGCAGAGCAGCCGCGCTGGCGAGGACTACCCGAGGATCCAGGCCGGCCTCTCCGTCACCAACCTCTTCGGCTCCGGTCTCGACCTGACGGCGAGCGACAACCGGTACAACCGGCCTTTGACCGGCAGCTACGACTCGATCTACGCCTCCATCGGCAGGAGCATCGGCCCGAGGTTCTACCTGACGCTCGACTACACGACGTCGCTCTCGGTCCTCAGCCTCACGAACTCGGACGGCGTCGTCGTCCAGAGCCGGCCTCGGTCCAAGCGATACGCGGCCTCGGGCGTCGTCAATCTCAGCCGGGCGTTCTCGCTCCTCCTGACGGCGGAGCAGCTTCGCGATGACGACGTTCGTCAGCTCCGGACGCTCTTGGGCATCACGTTCCGCTTCTGAGGCAGGTCCCCGTCACCCTTCCAGCGCGAGGAGGTCCCCCAGCAGCTCGCCGCCGTCCGGGTAGCGGTCCGGCCGGTGGCGGGCCAGGCTCCGCATCAGGACGGCGATCTCCTCCTCGTTGAGGAAGGCGGCGTAGGGGCGCGGGTCGTCGGGGTCCCGCTCGAGGCGGGCGACGAGGACGTCGTCTCCGACGTAGGGCCAGCGGCCGGTCGCGAGCGTGTAGAAGGCGGCGCCGAGGGAATAGACGTCGGACGCCGGGCTCGGCATCTCGCCCCGCAGCACCTCGGGCGGAAAGAAGGCCGGGCTCCCGATCGAGCTTCGACGTTCCTCCCGCGTCGGCCTGCGGGAGCGCGAGGCCGAAGTCGAGGATCCGGAGGATGTCGTGCTCGTCGAGCTGGAGGTTCGCGGGCTTCAGGTCCCGGTGCAGGATCCCCTTCGCGTGCGCCGCCGCGATGCCCCGCGCCGCCTGCACGAACCAGTCCCGCCAGTTCTTCCGGACCCGTTCGGGCTCCGTCTTCAGGAGCTTCTGCAGGTTCGGGCCGTCGAGGTACTCCATCGCGAGGTAGAGGCTGCCGAAGCCCTCGCCGTAGTCGTAGAGGGCGACGACGTTCGGGTGCTTGAGCGCGGCGATCGACTTCGCCTCGCGCGTGAAGTAGCGCATCGCCGTCTCGTCGCCGCGAAGCTGCCACGGGAGGATCTTCAGGGCGACGTAGCGGTCCAGCTTCCGGTCCATCGCCTTGTGGACGACGCCCATCCCGCCCCGCCCCAGCTCCGCGAGAATCTGGTAGCGCTGTTCCGGGGCCTCGAGCGCCGAGAAGGTCCCCGACGCGTTGACGTTGACGGCCGGCTGCGGAGGCGGAGCCGCGGGCGCGGCGACGGGCGGCGGCGCCGCGTGGGCCGGAATCGTCGACGAGGAGGTCGTCTGCGGGAGGCGTCGCTGTCCCGTGCGGCCGCCGGCGGGGGGCGTCTGGATCAGGGAGGGCGGCATCCCGGCCGGCTCCACCTGGCCGACGAGGGCGGGCGCGATCGCGATCGCACTGCCGTCGAGAACCGACGGATCGACGGCCGCCACCCGCCCCATCTCGATCGCCTCGGTCGGATCCCCCGCGGCGCGCAGAGCCTTGAGATAGGTCCGGTAGAACGGGAGGTTCTCCGGCGTCACCGGGCTCTTGGCGAGCGCCTCGCGCAGGACGTGGACGGCGTCCTTCGCCTCGTCGGCGGCCAGGTGCGCCCGCGCGAGCTCGTCGAACAGCTCCACGACGCCCGGGTCGTTGCGGGGAACGCCGACGACCTCCTCCCACGCCCGGTCCCGCCGGCCTCCGAGGAGGTAGCTCCGGGCCGCGTCGAGACGCCGCCCGACGCGGACGAAGAGCGCGGCCGCCTCGTCGTGACGTCCGGCCGCCTGGAGCGCCGCCGCGCAGAGCGGGAGCTTCCCCGCGAGCCGGAAGAGCTCCGCGGCTCTCTCGTAATCCCTGAGGCCCAGGAAGAGGGAGGCGGCTTTCTCCGGCTGCCCGGCGGCCTCCCACGTCGCGGCGGCGCTCGCCAGCTCTCCCGCGCGCTCGAAGAGCGGCGCGGCGCGCTCGAGCCGCCCCGCCTCCTTCCAGGCCGCCGCCGCCGAGGCGTTCTCGCCGACCCTTTCGAAGAGAGCCGCGGCGCGCATCACCTGGCCGGCCTTCCGCCACGCTTCGGCCGCGACCGCCACCTCGCCGCGCTTCTCCGCTTCCCGCGCCACCAGCTCGTGCGCAGCCTTCTCGTCGCCCGCGGCCGCGGCGGCCGCGGCGGCCCGGTCGAGGGCACCGCTCCTCTCGAACTCCCGGATCGCCTCCACGGGGCGCGCGCCCTCGAGGTACATCTCCCCGGCCATCGAGAAGTCCTGCGCGTGGCGATAGGCCTCCGCCGCCTCGAGCGGCCTTCCCGCCGCCCGGGCGGCGTCGGCGGCCCGCTTCCAGAGGGCGGCGCGGACGGGGCCGGACGACTCCATCTCGGCGAGGCGCCGGCAGGCCTCGGAGAGGGTCCCCTGGTCGCCGACCGTCTCGGCGATCTCCGCGACCCGGTCCCATCGGCCGGCGCCGCGCGAGGCCGAGAGCGCCGACTCCAGGAGCGTGCGCGCCCGCTCGGTCTCGCCCGCGGCGTCCCACGCCCGCGAGGCCTCCCACGCGAAGGCGTCCCCGGCCTTCTCGTAGAGGCCGGCGGCCTCGCGCGGGTTGCCGTCCCGCTGCGCCAGTGCCGCGAGGCGCTGCCAGGCTCTCCCGCGGCGGAACATCTGCCGGGCCTTCTTCACGTCGCCGGCCTTCAGGAAGAGCTCGCCGGCGCGGACGAAGTCCGCGAACCGGGCGGCGTCCTTCGCCGCCACGACGTCCGGGGGCTCGGGCTTGGCGTAACGGAGCGCGATCAGGAAGACGAGAAGGCCGACGAGGTCGACGACGAAGCGGAGGGTCCCGGTCCGCTGGAGCGCCTGGTAGAACGGGGAGTTGCCGAGGCTCAGGGCGGCCGGCTCGAGCGCCGTCGCGCCGAGGTCGACCGTGAAGAACCGGAGGATCTGGTCGAGATGGGCCGCCGGGATGAAGGCGGCGCCGAACCCCACGAGGACGGCGGACGACCGGATCCACTCGGAGAACCGCACCCCGCGGAGGTCGAGGATGGAGCGCGCGAGCCTCGCCACGAGGTAGACGAGGAGGACCGTCATGATCTGGGGCGCGTAGTAGAAGCGGTTCGCCACGAGCCTCGCGGCCACGTCCTGCGTCTCCACGTTCGCGCGGGACCAGTCCATGAACCGCACGAGGCCGAACTGCGCTAGGGTCGCGAGCAGGAGCGTCGCGAGCTCGTCTTTCCAGGTGCGCCGTCTCACGTCAGCAAAGCATTATCCGCGAAAGCTTTGAGAGCGGGAACCCCGCTCGTACTCGAAGCTTTACACTCGGAACCGGAATCGCGCGCCGATGAAAAACGCCGTCCGGGCCCTCGGGGCCCCCGTCTTCGCCCTCTTGCTCGCCGCCGGCTCCGCGGGCGCGCAGCCCTTCGCCGATCCGGGCACGGGAGTCGGCCTCCTCGCGGGGACCTCGCGCGGCTTCGACGCGGAGGGCTCGTCGTTCTTCGCGTCGGCGCTCGTCCTGACGCGCCTCACCGGCGTCGTCGGCGTCGAGCTCGCGGCGGGGTACCGTCAGGAGCGCTACGCGGGTCCGGCGGCCGACGGGGCGCACGAACTCCTCGTGTGGGAGATTCCCGTCCAGCTCTCGCTTCTCTTCTACCTCCTCCCGAACACCCGGGTTCAGCCCTACCTTCTCGGCGGGGGGGGCTACTACTACGTCCACGACACGGACACCGGACCGGACGGCGTCACCTCGACGGGCTCGAGCAAGTTCGGCCTGCACGTGGGGGCGGGAGTCGACGCGCGCGTGGCGACGCGCTTCTCGCTCCGGTTCGACGCGCGTTACGTCTTCCTCGACATCGACGCCGTTTCGAACCTCTCGAAGAAGGCCGACTACTGGCAGGCCGGGCTCGGCTTCAACTTCTACTTCTGACGGTCACGCCGGGAGGCCGGCGACGAGCTTCCCGAAGAGCTCCGGATCGACGTTCCCGCCGGAGAGGACGACGCCGACCTTCGCGCCCGCGGCCCGCGGGATCCGGCCGGCGAGGACGGCCGCGAAGCCGGCCGCTCCCCCCGGCTCGACCACGAGCTTCATCCGCGAGGCGAGGAGCGCCATCGCGCGCCGGAGATGGTCGTCGGAGACGGTCACGATCTCCTCGACGAGCGCCCGGATGATCCGGAGCGTCCGCGCGGCCGGGCGGGTCGTCTGGAGGGAATCCGCGATCGTGTCGGGGACGGGGATCAGGACCGGCTCCCCGCGGGCCACCGACTGCCGGACGTCGTCGCCCGCCTCGGGCTCGACGCCGAAGAGCCGGACGGCGGGCCTCGCCCCTTTCGCCGCCACCGCCACCCCCGAGAGAAGGCCTCCGCCGCCGCAGGGGGTCACGATCAGGTCGAGGTCCGGCACCTCCTCGAGGAGCTCGAGCGCGAGCGTTCCCTGCCCCGCGATGACGGCGTCGTCGTCGAACGGCGGCACGAGGACGGCGCCGGTCTCCTCGATCAGCTTCCGGGCGATCGCCTCGCGGCTCTCCTCCCGGCGGTCGTAGAGGAGCACGGTGGCGCCGTACCCGCGCGTCGCGGCGAGCTTCAGCGCCGGGGCGTCCTTCGGCATGACGATCGTGGCGGGCGCCCCGAGCGTCCGCGCCGCGAGGGCGACCGCCTGCGCATGGTTCCCCGACGAGAAGGCGACCACCCCGCGCCGGAGCTCTTCCGGCGTCAGGAGGAGGAGCCTCGAGAAGGCCCCGCGCGCCTTGAAGGCGCCGATCTTCTGGAACGTCTCGCACTTGAAGAAGAGGGCGGCGCCCGCCCGCTCGTCCAGGGACCGGCAGGTGAGGACGGGCGTCCGGTGGACGTAGGAGGCGATTCGGACGCGCGCGGCCGCGACGTCGGCGGGCGAGACGGTCAGGGGCTCAGGCATCGGATTCCTCGTACGTCCCGGTCTCCCGCCCGGCGGAAAGGGGCGCCTCCCGTCCCCGGGGGGCGTTCGCGACGCCGCAGAGCCGGTCGGCCTCGTCGGTGGCGCGGTCGATCGCCGCGTCGATGCGCGAGAGGTAGTCTTCGTCGCTCTCGCCGCCGTTCCGATGGACCGCGGCGCCGACCCGCACCACGCAGCGCGAGAACGGAAGCGGGACCATGTACCGGTCCCACGAGCCCACGAAGAACGGCCGCGTGGACGACGCGCCGACCGGCAGGACCGGGGCGTCCAGGGCCGACGCCAGGAGGAGGAGGCCCGGCTTCGACCTCCGCGCGGGCCCGCGCGGGCCGTCGGTGGTCAGGTCGGCCGCGGGCGCGCCGTTCCTGATCTCCCGGATCATCTGGGCGAGCGCCTCGCCCCCTGCCCGCGAGGAGGAGCCCCGAGCGACCCGGAAGCCCCAGAAGTGGAGAAAGCCCGCGATGACGTCGCCGTCGCGGCTCTTCGAGGCCATCGTGACGTCGCCGCTCCCAGCCCGGTAGAGGATCGGTGGCAGCATCCGCTGGTGCCAGAGCGCGAAGATGACCGGCTTTCCCGCGTCGACGACCGCGTCCCAGTGCTCCTTCCCGTCGACCCGGACACGGAGCGTCGCGCGCCACAGGCCGACGAGGAGAAAGATCGGGAAGCCGAGGAGCTTTCCGCGCACGCTCCCCGATGATAGACGCCGCCTCCGCTATCCTCCCCACGTCGCGTGCAGCTCGTCGCCGAGAACCTGACCCGCTCCTTCGGGAGCCGCCGCATCGTCGGCCCCCTCTCCTTCGCCGTGGAGCCGGGAAGGGTCCTCGCCGTCGCCGGACAGAACGGCAGCGGCAAGACGACGCTCGTGAAGAGTGCTCGCGGGTCTCCTCCGCCCCTCCTCCGGACAGGTCGTCCTCGCGCGGGACGGGGTCCGGACTCCCCCCCGGGACGCCTCCTGGGCGCTCGGGTGGGTGGCGCCCGACCTCTCGCTCTACGCCGAGCTGACGGCCGCCGAGAATCTCCGTTTCTTCGCCCGGCTCCACGGCCGGCCGGCCGGCCCGGGCTGGGCCGAGGAGCGGATCGCCGCCGTCGGCCTCGACCCGTCCCGGATCTCGTCGCATCCGATCCGCGAGCTCTCGACGGGGCAGCGGCAGCGGGTCAAGCTGGCGTTCGCGACGCTGCACGAGCCCGCGGTCCTCTTCCTCGACGAGCCGAGCTCGAACCTCGACGACGCCGGCCGGGGGGTCGTCGCTCGGGTCGTCGCGGAGCAGCGGAGCCGCGGGCTCTGCGTCATCGCGTCGAACGATCCGGGAGACCTCGCTCTGGCGGACGAGAGGATCACCCTGTGACGGGGCCCGGGCGCCCTGGCGTCCTCGTGGCCGCGAAGGCCGTCTTCGTCAAGGACCTGACGAGCGAGTGGCGGACCCGCGTTTCGACGAACGCGCTCCTCCTCTTCGCCTTCGCCGTCCTCGTCCTCGTCGGCTACGCGGTCGGGCCGGCCAGCCTCTCCCCGGAGGACCGGCCCACCGTCCACGCCGTCCTCCTCTGGATCGTCCTCTTCTTCTCGGCGATGACCGGGCTCGCCCGCGTCTTCGTCAAGGAGGAGGACTCGGGGACGGCGGCGGCGCTCCGGCTCTCCGCTCCCCCGCCGGCCGTTCTCCTCGGGAAGCTCCTCGCCAATCTCGCCCTGCTTTCGGTCGTGACGGCCTTCGTCGTGCCGCTCTTCCTCGCGATGATGTCGTTCCGGATCGAGGGGCCGACCCTCTTCGTCCTGCTTCTCGTCCTCGGAAACGTCGGGCTCGCCTCCGCGTGCACCTTCACCGCCGCGATCGTCGCGAAGGCCTCGGCGAAAGGAACGATGTTCGCCGTCCTCGCCGTCCCGCTCCTCCTCCCCCCCCTGGTCGGCGCCGTCATGGGGACGAGGGTCGCGGCGACGGAGGCGGAGCTCTCGGCCGGGCTCGACTTCGTCAAGCTCCTCGTCGCCTACGACGGGGTCGTGACGACGGCCGCATTCCTCCTTTTCGACGCCGTTTGGCGCGAGTAACTCACGTCTTTCCAATAGATCAAATGCTTTAGGGCGCCGGGGGCTCCGGTCGGTCTATCATCCGGGGGTGAGGTTGTCCGGCGCGGAAAGCGCAGCCAAGCTCGGCCTCGGGCTCGCCATGGCCGTCATCATCTGGGCCTCGTTCCTCTGGGCCCGGCCGGCGGAGAATTTCGTCGGGGAGTCGTCGCGGATCGTTTTCTACCACGTGCCCATGTCGTGGGTTTCGACCGTGGCTTTCTTCCTCGCGGCCTGGCACTCGGCCGTCTACCTGAAGAAGCGGCGCGCGGAGAGCGACGAGGCGGCCGCCGCCGCCGCCCGGCTCGGGCTCGTCTTTTGCGTCTTGGCGACCGTGTCGGGCGCCATTTTCGCCAAGGTGATGTGGAACGCGTACTGGAACTGGGACCCGCGGCAGACGTCCATCACGCTTCTTCTCCTCGTCTACGGCGCCTATCTCGGCCTGCGCGGCGCCATCGAGGACCCGGAGCGGCGCGCGACGCTCTCGGCGGCCTACGCCCTCGTGGCGTTCGTCACGGTGCCGTTCCTGATGTTCGCGGTGCCCCGGATGTACGCCTCGCTCCACCCCGACACCGTCATCAACTCCCGCGGGAAGATCGAGATGTCCCCGGACATCAAGACGGTCTTCTTCGCCGCGAACCTCGCCTTCCTCGCCCTCTTCCTCTGGCTCTACTCTCTGGACCGGAAGGTCTCGCGCCTGCTCCGGGAGGCCCGTTCATGAATCCCGCCGCCCCCAGCGCCCTCGCCCCGGCTCACGGGGCCCTCTATTACGTGGCCGCCGTGAACCTCGTCATCTGGGCGGGGCTCTTCTTCTACCTCTTCTATCTGGACCGCAAGGTCAAGGCCGCCCAGGCGGCCCGCCCCCACCCGGAGGACCGTCCATGAAAAAAGCGTACTGGCTCGGAGCCGCCGTCCTGCTCGGCTTCCTCGTTCTCGGGCTCTCGACCTTCTCGAAGTCGATGACCCCCTACGTGTCGTTCAGCGAGGCGAAGACGTCGAAACGGACCGTGCAGGTCATGGGCGCCCTCGAGAAGGGGACGTCCCGGTACGACATCGCGACGAAGACGCTGCACTTCAACCTCGTCGACCCGCAGTCGAAGGACGTCATCCCGGTCACCTACACGGACGTGAAGCCCGCCAACTTCGAGGACGCGGTCTCCATCGTGGCCATCGGGAAGTACCAGGGCGACGGGTTCCGCGCGGAGAAGCTGCTCGTGAAGTGCCCGTCGAAGTACCAGGGCGAGGAGATCGAGAAGCAGTACGGGAACAAGGCCTGACGCCGTGAGCGAAACCGCCCGCGCCATCGGCTTCGCCCCCGGTACCGCCGCGATCTGGGCGGCGATGTTCTTCGGCCTCGCCGCGATCGCGGTCTACGTGAAGGCCTGGCGCCTGCAGGCCGCCGGCGCCCCGGCGGCCGACTACGACGCCACGGTCGGGTTCGGGCGGCGCCTCTACGGGGCCTACGCCGCCTCGATCCTGCTCGCCTCCTTCCTCCTGATGCGGCTCCTGATGTCGCACGACTTCCGCCTCTCGTACGTGGCGTCGTACTCGGGCCGCGACCTCCCGTCGTATTACCTCTTCTCGACGTTCTGGGCGGGCCAGGAAGGCTCGTTCATGCTCTGGCTCTTCTGGGGCGCGCTGATCGGGCTCGTCGTCTGGCGCACCGCGAAGGAGCAGGAGCCGGCCGTCATGGTCGTCTACCTCGCCTCGTTCCTCGGCATCGTCGGGATCCTCTGCAAGCAGCCCCCCTTCCGATTCCTCGAGCGGGTGCCGTTCGACGGGCAGGGGCTCAATCCGCTCCTCCAGGACCCGTGGATGGTCATCCACCCGCCGGTCATGTTCGCGGGCTTCGCGTCGCTCTCCGTGCCGTTCGCGTTCGCGATCGCGGCCCTCTGGACGAAGCGATGGGACGGCTGGGTCGTCCGCGCGATGCCCTGGGCCCTCTTCACGTTCCTGACCCTCGGCACCGCGATCCTGATGGGCGGATACTGGGCCTACAAGACGCTCGGCTGGGGCGGGTACTGGGCCTGGGACCCGGTCGAGAACACCTCTCTCGTGCCGTGGCTCGCGACCGTCGCCCTCGTCCACGGGATGTTCCTCCAGAAGGCGCGCGCGAAGCACCGGAAGATCAACGTCATCCTCGCGATCCTCGCCTACTGCTGCATCCTGTACGGGACGTTCCTGACGCGCTCGGGCGTCCTCGCCGATTTCTCGGTCCACTCCTTCATCGACCTCGGCATCACCGGCTGGCTCGTCGGCATCATCCTGATCTTCCTCGTCGGCGGCCTCGGGCTCCTCGCGTTCCGCTGGAAGGAAATTCCGGTCGCCCCGGAGATCGACCCCGCGACCGGAAAGGAGAAGGAGGAGGCGTTCCTCTCGCGCTCCGTCCTCTTCATCCTGTCGGTGACGCTCATCTGCGCCTCGGCGGTCGTGATCCTGCTCGGCACCTCGGCACCGATCCTGACGCGCGTCACCGGAAAGCCGTCGCAGGTGGCCACCGAGTTCTACAACATCACGCACGCCCCCGTCGCCATGCTGATCGGCCTCCTCCTCGGCCTCGTGCCGTTTCTCTCGTGGCGCGGCGAGACGGGACGCGACGTCGCCCGGAAGGCGTTCACCGCCTTCGCCGTCGGCCTCCTCGGCGCGGGCGTCGCTTTCGCCGCCGGCGTCCGCGGCGCCCGGGACCTCCTCATGATCGGCTTCGCGATCACGGGGTGCGCGGCGAACGTCGAGAGCGTGATCCTCTTCGTGAGGCGGCGCGCGATCGCCTCGGTCGGCGGTTACCTCGCCCACGTCGGCGTCTCGATCATGCTCGTCGGCATCCTGATTTCCGGGGCCTACGAAAGGAAGCAGCAGGTGACGCTCCTCCGGGGCGCGCCGATGCAGGTCGGCCGGAACACGATGACCTTCGTCCGGTCCGTTTTCGTCACCGAGGACGGCGACGTGAAGAAGCCCGAAGAGCTCGACCGGTCACGCCTCGCCGACCGCCGTGCCAAGCAGGCGATGGAGGTCGAGGTCGCCTCGCCGCGGGGGAAGGTCTGGAAGGCCTACCCCAAGCTCTACATGAACGAGAAGACCCAGCAGATGATGGCGAACCCGGACGTCCAGTCGACCACGATGATGGACCTCTACCTGTCGCCGCAGTCCTACGACCCGGGCTCCCCGATGAGGGTCGAGGGGACGCGCCTTCCCCTGAAGCAGGGGGAGGAGAAGGCCGCCGACGGCGTCCGCTTCCAGCTCCGGGCCATCGTCATGGACCGCTCCGAGCTGAACGCCAACCCGCCGCGCGTGACCCTGAACGCGAAGATGATCGTGACCCCTCCCGGCGGAAAGCCGCTGGACCAGACCGCGAAGTCGATCATCACGATGGGCGCCGGCGACCAGTCCGAGACGTCCTCTCCGGACACGCCGATCCCCGGCACCTCCGGGCGCTACCGGATCCTGCGCGCCGTGGGCGCCGACTCCCTCGAGATCGAGGTCCTGGGGCTCAACCCGGCCGGCGACGTCAGGGCGCCGACCACCGAGAGCTTCTCGGTCGACGTCACGACGAAGCCTCTCATCTCGCTCGTCTGGGGCGGCTTCTACGTGATGATGGCGGGCGGGCTCCTCGCGCTCCTCCGGCGCGGCCGCGACGCCCGCGCCGCGTCGATGGCCTGAGGCCGCGTCCCGCGGGAGGCCGGTCGCGCGCTCAGCGCGTCGGGTCTGCGACGCGCCCCAGGAAGAGGACCGTGCCGGTCGTGTCGTCCCGGATCAGGAAGAGGAACGGGTGGTCGGCCCGGAAGACGGGCTTGGGAGGCGGCATCGACGTGGGGATGACGACGACGCCCGTCGCGGCCGCCGCCTCGGTTCCCTCCTCGTTCACCTCGACGAACGCCTTGTGAAAGCCCTCGCCGATGAAGAGCCCCGGCCGGGCGCTGCTCATCGCGGAAAAATCCGCCCGTGACGGGTCGAAGGCGTCCGGCATCCCGAGCGAGGTCAGCGCGGCCTTCAGCGTGAAGTCGGTCTCCATCCGGAAGCGCGGCAGGTGGACCTCGACGGCCTGCCGGCGCGCGGCCCGCCGCCGAGATCCACTCGGCGAGGCGCGCCGCCGTGAGGGACTCCTCGAGCGCCGCGAGGCCGTCGGCCTCCCGCGGGAGGAGAACGACGAGCGAGAGGTCGTCCCCCTCGTACGGCAGCTGGAGAAGCTGGATCCCCTCGACCTCGAGGTAGCCCGCCCGCGGGGAGCCCTCGAGGAACGGGGTCGAGACCGTCTGGCCCGGCGCGGCGCGGAAGGGAGCGTCCCGCGTCATCGCCTTCGCGAACGGGACCTTCCACCTTCCCTTGAAGTAGACGGCGTTCGTGAGGACGAGCCGGGTGGAGCGGTCGACGGAGCCCGGGGGGAGGAGGTCCCGGATCCTGTCCCGCGTCTTTCCGGCGACCCACGAGTTGATCGTCGCCCGCGCCCGCTCGGGCTCGCTCGCGAAGTCGACGGACGTGGGCGCCGCGCCGAAGTCGCCCTTCAGGAGCTCGACCCAGCCCGGCAGGAGCGGCTCGCCGGTTCGCGGCCAGAGGGCGCTCGCGACCGCCAGCTCCGCCTTCCCGCGCGCCTGGATCGCCGAAACGCGCCGGCCGAAGTCGCGGAACCCGGCGATCGTCTCGCTTTCGGCCGACGGGAATCGGAGGACCTTCGCCATCTGCCGGGCCGTCTCTCCCCGGGCGCCGGCCCACGCCATGGCGAGGGTCCCGGAGAGGCTGACGGGCGAGAAGAAGACGTTCTTCCCGCCCTTCCCCACCTCGCGGTAGAGATCGAGGGCGAACGCCGTGTTGCCGGCCGTGAAGGGCGACTCGCCGGCCCCGGACGCGCCGGCGGCGACCCCGGAGGCGAGGAATGCCGACAAGGGAACGCGAGTCTCCGCATGGCCTCTTCCCTCCTTCGACCGCCCGGAAACGGATTCGGTTCCCGGATCAGAACCCCTTGACCGTTGCCGCCTTCCGGTACATCCAGAAGACGAAGCCCCACCCGGCGAGGACGACGACGGGGAGCGCCCAGACGGTGCCGGCGGCCCACGTGGCGTGCTGCGCCAGCATCGTGAAGACGAGCGGCACGGACATGTACGTGTTGTGCTTCGACCTGAGGCCGGCCTGGGCGACGAGCGCCGGGTCCGGCTTCTCGCCGTTCTTCGTCGCCGTGATGATCTTCCGCTGCGCCGGCCAGATCCGCATCCAGACGTTCGCCGCCATGATCGTGCCGAGCGTCGTCCCGAGATGGATGGCCGTGCCGCGCCACCCGAAGCCGCCCACGGCGGCGAACGCCCAGACGAGGACGACGACCCCGACGAAGCCGACGGCGGCCTGGGCCTCCGGCTTCGCGATCGCCTTCATGACCGGGTCGTAGACGCCGAAGGCCAGGAGCGCCACGAGCGTCAGGATCCCCCCGGCCATGGCGTTCTTCGAGCCCGGGTCGGCGAACTGCAGGCCGGTCGCGTGATAGACGAGCCCGAGCAGCAGGAGCCCGTGACCCAGGTCCAGGCCGCACCCCAGCGGAAGAGGTAGAGCACCCGGGCATCAGCTCCGGGACGACCTTCTTCTTCGTCTCCGCGTCCATCGTCGGCACGAAATTCGAATTGACCCAGTTGAAGAACCAGAGCTGGCCGATCCAGAGGATGCCGGCTGCGACGTGGATCCAGCGAAACAGCGACTCGACGAGGTTTCTTCCGTCCATGCGTCCCCCCCAATTTCGCGACCCGATCTTATGCGACGTGGGCCGAGCCGTCCGCTAGACTCGGCCCGAAAAACAGGAGGCCCCGTGAGCGAAGACCTTCGATCCGGACGGCGCCGGCAAGCCGCTCTCGCGGCGGCGCTGGATCGACGCCCTTCTGGGCAGCAGCCTCGTGGCCTGGGCCGCGGCGGTCGTCTATCCGATCCTCCGGTACCTGACGCCGCCCCGGGACGCCGGCGGCGCCGAACAAGATCACGCTGACGGACGCCCAGAAGCAGGAGCTCGCGGCCATGGGCTCCCTCATCACCCGGATCGGCTCGGAACGGGTCATCGTCCTGAAGAAGAAGGACGAGAAGCTGAGCCGCGTTCTCGGCGAAGTGCACGCACGAGGGGTGCACGGTCCAGTTCGTCGCGGCCGACGCCCTCATCTGGTGCGCCTGCCACAACGGGAAGTTCTCCCTCGACGGCCGGGTCCTCTCCGGGCCCGCCGCCCCGGCCGCTCGCGGCCTACGCCGTGGACGGCGACCTGAAGGGAGACGATCACGGTCTCGAGACCGGGAGGCGCGCGCGTGAGCGCGACCCCGGCGTCCGGCCTCGCCCACGACGGCTCCTCGGCCGCGCTCTGGCACGCGCTCGACGAGCGATTCCAGATCTCCGGTCTCGTCGAGTTCCTGCGCCACAAGGAGGTGCCGGTCGGCGCGCACTCGACCGTCTGGTACTACTTCGGCGGCGTCGCGCTCTTCTTCTTCATCGTCCAGATCGTGACGGGAATCCTGCTCCTGATGTACTACCAGGTCGGCGAGAAGACCTCGTACGAGAGCATGAAGTACCTCGTCGGCCACGTGCCGTTCGGCTGGCTGATCCGGTCGATCCACTGCTGGTCGGCTCACCTGATGAGCCTCGCGGTCCTGGTCCATCTCTTCAGCGTCCTCTTCGTGAAGGCCTACCGGAAGCCGCGCGAGCTGACCTGGTACACGGGCTTCGCGATGCTCGGGCTCGTCCTCGGCTTCGGCTTCTCCGGCTACCTGCTGCCATGGAACGAGCTGAGCTACTTCGCGACCGCGGTCGGCACCGACTCGGTGAAGTCCGTCCCGGTCGTCGGCCCGTGGCTCCTGCGCGTCCTCCGCGGGCGGCGAGGAGGTCTCGGTCCAGACGCTCTACCGCTTCTTCGCGCTCCACGTCTGCATCCTCCCGCTCGTGATCGCCGGGATCATCGGCGTCCACCTCCTCTTCGTCCAGCGCCAGGGGATGGCCGAGCCGCTCGGGCACGACGATCATCGGCGCCCCGGCGCCCGGGCATGCCCTTCTTCCCGAACTTCGCGCTGCGGGACGTCCTCCTCTGGGTCGTCTGCCTGAACGTCGCTCGCGATCCTGGCGGTCGTTCTGCCGTACGGCCCGGGGATCCCGGGGATGGAGTGGGCGCTCGGAGACAAGGCCAATCCGCTCAAGCCGGCCTACCCGGGGATCAAGCCGGAGTGGTACTTCCTCTGGGTCTACCAGATGCTCAAGGAGTTCCCCGCCCACGTCCTCGGGATGGAGGGACCGCAGGCCTGCCTCCTCCTCTCGACGGTCCTGATGGGGATCGCGTTCTTCGTCCCGCTTCTCGACCGGAACGCGGCGAAGCGGAAAGCCGAGCCCGCTCTTCACCGACCTCGGCGTCGGCGGGCCTCCTCTTCCTCGGCTTCCTGACGCTCAAGGCCTGGGACGTCGGCGTCACGGTCCCGAAGGGGCAGGACCCGGCCGCGGACCCGGCGCTCGCGGCCGTCATCGCGCGGACGGCGGCGATCTGGACCCTCGCCTCGGCCTCGCTCGTGACGCGCGTTCCGCCGGTGCCGGTACCGGCAGACGGCGCTTCGCCTTCACCGGCGGCCGTCCTGCTGCAGGCCTTCCTGAACGGCTTCGCGCACGTCGGCTGGCTTGCCGCCGGCGGCATCGCGGCCGGAGGCCTCGGGGCCTGCGGCCTCTTCCGCGCCACCGCGGCGGGCGCGCCGGCCGGGGCCGCGCGCCGTCCTCGTCCTCGCCGTCCTCGCGACTCCCTCCGGCCCGCGCGAGGAGAAAGGGGCGCGCCCCCGCCGGCGACCGCTTCGGCGGCGCCGGCCGGCGCCACGTGGCCGAAGGGACGTGGCCGGCCGACTTCCGGAAGCTCTTCGCTCGCCGAGGAGAAAGGGAAGCCGGTCCTGGCTCCGAGAAGACGCAGGCCCGCTTCCGCGAGCTCCCGAGCCACGCGCAGGAGCTGTTCTTCACGGCGGCGGCGTCCGGCCTCCTCGGCTCCGCCGTCCAGCTCGCGACGCTCCTCTCGCTCGACCTCGACGACCGGAAGACCGAGCTTCTCCTCTCGGACAACTGCGTCCTCTGCCACACCGAATCCCGACCTGCCGGACGAGATCACTCTTCCGGCATCCGCGAGGACCGGAGCGCCCCGCACGGCCATCTCGACCTGCAGGAGGTCGTCAACGACGTTCACTTCCGGAAGGGGCCTCATGTGCTCCGGATGCCACGGCGGCAAGCCCACCGACCGGAGATGTCGCCGGAGATCTACAAGCGCTGGCCCGAGTCCGACGGCGCGCAAGAAGGACCGCACCTGGATCCCGGAGTTCTGCGCCCGGTGCCACTCGTCGAGCGACTTCATGCGGGGCTACAACCCGTCCCTCCCGTCGACCAGCTGCGTCAAGTACCGGACGAGCCGCCACGGCGAGCTCGTTCTCGAGAAGAAGGACTCGAAGGTCGCCCAGTGCGTCAGCTGCCACGGCGTCCACGGGATCCGCGGCCCGGACAGCCCCGCCTCGCTCGTCTACCCGGAAAACATCCCGACGACCTGCGGCCGTTGCCATGCGGATGCCGCGTACATGAAGGGGTACACGCTCGACGACGGCAAGACGCCGATTCCGACCGACCAGCTCGAGAAGTACCGGAAGAGCGTCCACGGCAACGCCCTCCTGAAGAAGCACGACAAGGGGGCGCCCGCCTGCAACGGCTGCCACGGGAACCACGCGGCGACTGCCGCCCCAGACGGCCTACGTCTCGCAGGTCTGCCGCAACTGCCACTCGGCGAACGCCACGCTCTTCGACGGAAGCCCGCACAAGAAGGCAGTTCGAGAAGCACGGCTGGCCCGAATGCGAAACGTGCCACGACAACCACCTCATCGACGTCCCCTACGGACGCGATGCTCGAGCCCGGACCGAAAGCGCTCTGCGTCGACTGCCACGAGAAGTACGGCCAGCCGAAGTGCATCGAGACGGCAGCCTTCTTCTACACGACCATCAGCGGCCTGGCCGGCGAGTCCGCGGCGCTCGGCAAGGAGATCGACCACCTCGCGGAGACGGGGATTCGACGTGGACGAGCTCCGGTTCCAGGCCAGCTCGGTGAACGACGCCCTCCGGAAGACTCGCCTCGGCATCCACGCATTTGACAGGAGCGACTTCCTGCGCAATTCCGAAGCCACGAACCGAGAGCGTCTCCCAGCTCAAGGAGGGACCGCTAAGACGTGGGGAGAGTACCGCTACCGGCGGAACGGCCTCCTGCTCGCCACGGCGTTCATCTCGATCTTCGGAATCCTCCTGTTCGTGAAGATCCGCCAGGTCGACCGCGAAGCCGGGCTCGCGGCGCTGACTCTCTCACCCCGCTCCGCGCCCTCGGCGCGAGGGCGCGGACGCCTCGGGGGCCGGCCGCCTGATGCAGGTGAATCACCCTGCTCAGCCGGCTTGATCATGGCCAGCCGGCCATCGCCGGTTTAATAGTCGGCCATCATGCAGAAGTTCTTCAAGGACAAGATGCACCTTGTCCGGATGGCGGGCCTGTTCGCCGCGGGCCTCGTCCTCTTCGTCCTCGCCCGCGCGATCTTCGTCCCCAAGGGCTTCGGCCTCTACGGGCACTACCGGGCCGGGGCGCTCGCGGACAACCGTTCCCGGCCGGTCTCGTTCGCGGGGCGGGCCCTTTGCGGCGACTGCCATACCGACAAGAAGGAGGAGCTGGGCGCGGGCAAGCACGCCGGCGTCGCCTGCGAGGCCTGCCACGGCGCCCTCGCCCGGCACGCCGCGGACCCCTCGGAGATGAAGCCCTCGAAGCCGGAGCCGAAGACGCTCTGCATCGAGTGCCACCTGGCCAACGTCGCCAAGCCCAGGAAGTTCCCGCAGATCGAGCCGAAGGCGCACTTCGACGGCGGCCGACTGCCACGGCTGCCACGCTTCGCACGCCCCCGAACAAGGAGCCGAAATCATGACGTCGGACCGCCGGGACTTCCTCCTCACGGCCGGGAAGCTTCTGATCGTCACGGCGCCAGCCGCCGCGTTCCTCGAGGCTGCCGAGTCGGGCAAGGAGATCGAGCCTGCCTACCGGATGGCCGACCACTACTGGGGGATGATCATCGACATCGGAAAGTGCATCGGGTGCGGCAACTGCGTCCGGGCCGACAAGATCGAGAACAACGTCCCCCTCGAGCCGTTCTTCTTCCGGACCTGGGTCGAGCGGTACCACGTCGAGGGGGGCTGGTCCGAGCACCCCGACGTCGATTCCCCGAACGGCGGCTACGACGGCTTCCCCGAGAAGTACCCGGCGGGCGACGGCGCCAAGAGCTTCTTCGTCCCGAAGCTCTGCAACCAGTGCGCGCACTCCCCCTGCACGCAGGTCTGTCCCGTGGGAGCGACCTTCGAGACGCCCGACGGCGCGGTCCTCGTGGACAAGACCTACTGCCTCGGCTGCCGCTACTGCATTCAGGCCTGCCCGTACGGCTGCCGGTACATCCACCCCGCCACGAACACGGTCGACAAGTGCAACCTCTGCTACCACCGGATCACGAAGGGACTGACGACCGCCTGCTGCGAGGCCTGCCCCACCGGAGCGCGCCAGCTCGTCGACCTGAAGGACCCGAAGGACCCCGTCCACGAGTTCCTCCGGACGCACATGGTCCAGGTCCTCAAGCCGCACATGGCGACTGGCGCCAAGGTCTACTACAACAACCTCGACGGGACGGTGAGGTAGGACGATGGATGAAGCCCTGATCTCCGCGGTCCAGGGGTACATGTACCCCAACGAGATCGAGCTCCAGTGGAGCATCCTGATCGTCCTCTACCCCTTTACGACCGGCCTCGTCGCGGGCGCCTTCATCCTCGCCTCGCTCGAGCGGGTCTTCAACGTCCAGGCCGTGAAGCCGACCTACCGGCTTGCGCTCCTGACGGCGCTCGCCTTTCTCCTCGTCGCGCCGCTCCCCCTGCAGCTCCACCTCGGCCATCCCGAGCGCTCGTACGAGATGTACCTGACGCCGCACACCACGTCGGCGATGGCGATGTTCGGCTTCGTCTACCTCTGGTACCTGATGGCGGTCCTCCTTCGTCGAGATCTGGCTCGACTACCGGAAGGAGATCGTCCTGATGTCGCGGAGCGAGACCGGGTGGAAGAAGACCCTCTACAAGGCGCTGACGCTCGGCGTCGACGACATCAGCGAGGCGTCGCTGAAGATCGACGACAAGATCGGCCGGTTCATCACGATCATCGGCATCCCGTCGGCCTTCTTCCTGCACGGATACGTCGGCTTCATCTTCGGGTCGGTCAAGGCGAACCCCTGGTGGTCGACCCCCGTGATGCCGATCGTCTTCCTCTTCTCGGCCATCGTCTCGGGCATCGCGCTCGTCCTCCTGATGTACATGGCGGTCTGCTTCCTCAAGGGAATCGCGATCGACATGCCGTGCGTCGACACGATCGCCCGATATCTCCTCTACGCCTTCCTGATCGACTTCTCGATCGAGATGCTCGACCTGATCCACCGGATCTACGAGGCCGACGAGTCGTTCCAGAGCCTCGACTTCATGGTCCGCACGCGGCTCTACACGTCGCAGGTCCTGATCCAGATCGTCTTCGGCACGATCGTCCCGATCGGGCTCCTGGCCTTCACGCAGCTCGTGAAGCTGACGGAGGCGGCCCGGAAGGGGATCTTCGTGCTGGCCGGCGTCCTGACGCTCATCGGAATCTTCGCGATGCGGTGGAACGTCGTCATCGGCGGACAGCTCTTCTCGAAGAGCTTCCTCGGGTACACGACCTACAAGATGGCCTTTGCGACGCGGGAAGGCCTCCTGCCGGCGGTCCTCCTGCTGGTCCTTCCGTTCGCCATTCTCTGGGCCCTCCTGAAGCTGCTCCCGCCCTGGGACGAAGAGGCTCGCGAAGACCGCGTGATCCGCGGCGCCGCGCCGCGCCGGAAAGGCCGGACCATGGACGACGCCGTCACGAATCTGACCGCGAAAGTGAACGAGCTCGCCGGAGCGATCCGCGCGCTCGAGGCCCGCGTCGCGGCCCTCGAGACGCCCGAGCCGCTGCAGCCTCGATCCCGGACGGACACCGCTCCCGATGCGTCGCGCTCCCTGGTCGACGCCGCGCTGCCGGACGGCTTCGCGGCGCGAGAGGCCGCCGGCTCGCCGGCGTCCGCCGCCGGAATCCGCGACGTCGCCCTTCGAATCGCTCGCGCGGACGATCGGCCTCGCCGGACGCGGGGTCCTCGCGCTCGGCGGAGCATTTCTCATCCGCGCGCTCACCGAGGCCGGCGCGCTCCCTCATGGCGCCGGCGTGACGCTGGGACTCGCGTACGCCCTCGCGTGGCTCTTTCTCGCCGAGCGAGGGGCGCGCCGGGGAGACCGCCTTCGGGCGGCCGGCGATGCGCTCACGGCGACGCTGGTCGTCTGCCCGCTCGTCTGGGAAGCGGCGACGCGGCTCGGCGTCCTCTCGTCCGGCTCCGCCGCCTCGCTCCTCGGCGTCTTCGCCGGCGCTCGGCCTCGCCCTCTCGGCAATCCGGAACCTCCCGGCCGCCGGCTGGTTCGTCGTCGCTCGGCGTCCTGCCCGCAGCCTTCTCACTCCTCGTGACGACCCATGCGGTCGCGACCTTCGTCGCGCTCCTCCTCGCCGTCGGCGCGCTGTCTCTCGGCGCGGCGAACGAGCGGGGCTGGACCGGCCTCCCCTGGCCCCGGCCGCTCGCGGCCGATCTCGCCGTCGTTTCGGCCGGCTTCGTCGCGACGAGGCCCGGCGCGTCCGCCGCCGAGTACGCGGGTCTCTCGCCGGGCGTCCTCGTCGCCCTCGCGCTCCTCCTCGCCGCCCTGTATCTCGCCGCGGCCGTCTGGCGGACGGCCCTCCGGAGACACGCGCCGTCCGCGCTGGACTGGATCCAGACCCCTGCGGCGCTCGCGGCGGGCCTCGGGACGGCCGCATGGCTCGGATCCCGGGCCGGGCTCCCGGCGACCGCCGTCGGCACGGGCGCGGCCGCCTGCGCTGCGGCGCTTTACGCGCTCGCGAACGCGCGGAAGGAGGTCGCCCCGGTGGCGCGCCTCCACGCGACCCTGGCTTTCCTCCTCGCGCTCGGCTGCGGTGGGACTCGCTCTCCCTTCCGTGCCCGGTTCGCGCCTCTCGCCGCTCTCGGTCTTGCCGCCGCGGCCTTCGCGGCCAGCGGCGCCGGGCGAACCCCGGCGGCGCACGCCGCCGTCTACCTTCTCCTCGCCGCGGCGAACGGGCGGCCTCCTTGGCGCGTCCTACGTCGCTTTCGTGGCGCCGGCCTCGGCACTGGAAACGCTCCGTTCCGGCGACGGCGATCCTGGCCTTCGCGGCGGCCGCGGTCGCCCACGCTCCTGCTGACAGCCCCTCGCGCACACCGTTCGACCTTCTGGACGCGTCTGCCGGCGCTCACGGCAGGAACCCTCGCGGCGCTCGGCGCTGGGGCCATCGTCGAGCACGCGCTTGCCCGTCCTCGGCGCCGGCGTAAGCGCGGACCCAGCTCTTCGTCGCGGCGATCCGGAGCGGCGTCCTCGCGGCGGCCGCGCTCCTCCTCGCGGCCGGAAGAAGGAGGCCACGCCTCCTCGAGCTGTCGTGGCTCGTCTGGCCCCTCCTCGCGCTCGGGGGCCTGAAGCTCGTCTTCGAGGACCTGCCGAACGGCAGGCCGGCGACCCTCTTCCTCGCGTTCGCCCTCTACGGCCTCGCGCTCGTCTTCGCGCCGAGGCTCCTCCGCTCCTCGCCCGCTGCGGCCCCGGGGTCCACGGCCCCATAGGAGCGGCGCGCCTCGCGGACGAGGAGGACTCCCCACACGACGAGGGAGAGCCACACGGCGTTCCAGGGCGGCGGGATCGGGATCGCCTGGAGGTTGTTCGGCCCGGTCAGGAGAAAGACGTACGCGACTCCCGAGAAGAGCCAGTACCCGGGGACGCGTAGACAGCGCCCCAGATCGCCGGAATCACGAAGTACGCCTCTCCCGTTCCCGGGATGAAGATCATGAGAGCGACGGCCGCGAGCTCCATCGCGCGCGCGAGGCCCATCCGGAGCGGTCCCGCGCGCGAGGGCCGGCAGCGCCGCGAGGACCGCGACGAAGAGGACCGCCGCGACCCCCCTCGGGAGAACGGTCGTGAGGCCGTACGGCCGCGGGATCCCCGCGTACCGCGAGCACGTTGCGCACGATCCCCGCGGCGCCCCCCTCGAGCCACGGCAGGAACTGGAGGCCGAAGACCGCGAGCGACGCCGCCATGAGGAGGGCCCCCTTCCCGGAGGCCCCCCGCCGCGTAGACGAGGAGCATGAAGACGGAGAAGAGGCAGAGGTGCTCGAGGCAGAGGGCCAGCGTCGCGAGGGCCCACACCGGCGCCAGCCGGAGCGCGTCCCCCCCGCGGAGGGTCAAAAGGGCGGCCGCGAGGAGCGGCAAGGCCGCGAGGTTGTCGAACTGGCCGTGGTAGCCGACGACGAGGATCGCAACCGGGCTCAGCGCGTAGACGAGCGCTCCGGCGCGGGCGCTCCGGACGCCGACCTCGCGGGCGAGGAGCCCGACGAGGAGCGCGTTCCCGGCGTCGGCGAGCGTCAGGAACCCGCGGACGACGAAGTGGAGCGGCCACCCCGTGCCCTCCGCGACCCGGTGGAAGAGCGAGAGGAGCAGGAACCAGAGCGGCCCGTAGTTGTAGCGCGACGTCTCGGCGTAGACGTTGCCCCCGCGAGCGGCGATTTCCCCGGCGAGGCCCCAGCTCGTCTGGTCGTAGTTGCCGTACGGGCCCCATGCGAGCCAGAGCCTGAGGCCGAAGCCGGCGAGGATCCCGGCCCCGACGAGGAGCGCGGAGGGAGAGGGGTGCGGCCCTCTCCCGGCGCCGTCATGCCCCGACCGACGCCGCGACCTGCCGGGCCAGCTCGAGGAAGGCCTTCGTGACGACGGACTCGGGCTCGGCCACGACGATCGGCGTTCCCGCGTCGCCCTGCACGGCGACGCGCGGGTCGAGCGGAATCTCCCCGAGGAACGGGACGCCGAGGAGCTCGGCGGTCCTCTTCCCGCCGCCGTGCTTGAAGATCTCCTCGCGGTTCCCGCACTTCGGGCACTCGTAGTAGCTCATGTTCTCGATGATGCCGAGGACGTCGACGTTCACCTTCTGGAACATCGCCAGCCCCTTCCGCGCGTCGATCAGGGCGACGTCCTGTGGCGTCGTCACGATGACGGCCCCCGAGAGGTGGACTTTCTGGGTGAGCGTCAGCTGGGCGTCGCCCGTACCGGGCGGCAGGTCGATGACGAGGAAGTCCTGCTTCCCCCACGCCACGTCGCCGAGAAACTGCTCGACGGCCTTGAAGATCATCGGCCCGCGCCAGATGACGGGCGTGTCGACGTCCATCAGGAAGCCGATCGACATGACGCGGACGCCGTGCTTCTCGATCGGGAGGATCTTCTCCTCGTCGTTCACGAACGGGCGCGAGGAGATCCCCATCATCATCTGCTGCGACGGGCCGTAGATGTCCGAGTCCATCAGCCCGACCTGGTAGCCGAGCTTCGTCAGCGCGAGGGCCAGGTTCGCCGCCACGGTCGACTTCCCGACGCCTCCCTTTCCCGACGCGACGGCGATCGTGAAGCGGGTCTCCTGTGAGGAGCGGGGCCTGGCCCATTGGCGCGCCGGCGGCCACGACGGGAGGGCGCGGAGGCGCAGTCTGGACGGAGATCGTGACGCTCGTGACGCCCGGAAGCCGGCGGAGCGCCGCCTCGCAGTCGGCCTTGAGCTGCTCGGCGACGGCCGGCTGGTCCGCCGTCATCGTCGAGGCGGAACGAGACGTTTCCCGCCGCCGACAGCGAGGTCCTTCACGAAGCCGAAGGAGACGATGTCCCGGGAGAAGCCGGGGTACTTGACGGTGCGGAGTGCGTCGAGCGCGGTCTGTTCACTCCAGCGTGGCCGTGGGCACGGAATCCCTCCCGCCGCAATCGTCGCACAGAACCGGCGGAGGCCGCCGTCAGCGCACGGGATCCTAGCCGCCCCGGACGCCGCCCGGAGAGAGGACGAGCTGGTAGAGCTGTTGACTGGCGGGCCCGGAACGACGCCCGCACAGGAGAGGAGATAGAAGCGCCACATCCGGAGGAACCGCTCGCCGTACCGCTCGGCGATGTCCGCCGCGTGCGCCTCGACGTTCGCGTTCCACGCCATCAGGGTCCGGTCGTAGAACGGCGCCGAAGTTGTGGACGTCCTCCACGACGAAGAGCCTCTCGGCCGCGCGGGCGATCTGGGAGAGCGACGGGAGGTGCGATCTCCGGGAAGATGTACGTCTCGATCCAGGGGTCCGGCGCGGCCGTCGTCTCGGACGAGCCGATCGTGTGCAGCAGGAAGAGGCCTTCGTCCGCGAGGCAGCGGCGCGACGACCCGGAAGAAGGCCCGGTGGTGGCGCGGGCCGACGTGCTCGAACATCCCGAGGGAGACGACCGCGTCGAACCGCCCCGAGAGCTCGCGGTAGTCCTGGAGGCGGATCTCGACCGGGAGGCCGCGGACCCGCTCCCGCGCCGGCTCCACCTGCTCCTTCGAGACCGTGACGCCGGTGACCTCGACGCCGTAGCGCTCGGCGGCGAAGCGCGCGAAGCCGCCCCAGCCGCAGCCGATGTCGAGGACCCTCTGCCCGGCTTCAGCCCCACCTTCCGGCAGACGAGGTCGAGCTTCCGCTCCTGGGCCTCGTCGAGGGTCGCCGCGTCCTTCCAGTAAGCGCAGGAGTAGATCATCCGCGCGGTCCAGCATCCACGCGAAGAGGTCGTTGCCGCGGTCGTAGTGGCGCTCGCCGATGACGAACGCGCGGGCCCTCCGACCCGCGCGGAAGGACCCAGGCCGCGAGCTTCCGCGCGAGGCGTCCCGGCTCGGCGGCCGTCCGGTCGAGTCCGGCCCGGAGGATCCGGCAGGCGAGCTCGTCGAGGCGATCGACCGACCACCAGCCCGTCCATGAAGCTCTCGCCGAGGCCGAGCGAGCCGGCGGCGACGATCTGGGTGATCGCGCGCCCGTCGTGGACGCGAAGGTCGTGCGGGGCGCTCCCGTCGACGGCGACGCCGGCCTTCGCCAGCAGCCTCTCCAGTCGGGAACACGCGAGCTCTTGCGCCCCGGTCATTCCGGACGCCCCCCGCCTCCGATTATCCGCGTCTTCACGCGAGGCCGGAAGCGAGCCGGCCGATGCCATACT
Source organism: uncultured Acidobacteriota bacterium (assembly GCA_963821435.1). Classification (GTDB taxonomy): domain Bacteria; phylum Acidobacteriota; class Thermoanaerobaculia; order UBA5066; family UBA5066; genus DAOMFB01. The sequence goes on along the minus strand of CAWGDR010000007.1, from coordinate 416,107 downwards.
CGCGGCGTGAGCGACGCCGAGGCCCGAGCGCCGTTCCGGCGTCCGTGGCGCACGCCGGTTCCGCCAGCCCTCGCGTCCCTCGCGTTCGCCCTGGCGGTGGCCGCCGTCGTCCTGCTCGCGGTCGCCCTCCGGCTGCCCGGGCTCGATCCGCGCTCGCTCTACATCGACGACACCTGGGTCGGCGTTCTCGTGAAGGAGGCTCCCCTTTCCGAGATCCTCGCGCTCCGGCCCCACCATCCGATCGGATTCCTCGGACTCCTCTCCCTCGTCCGCCGGGCCGTCGCCGACCCGGAGCTCTCGGTCCAGGCGCTGCCGTTCGCCGCCTCCCTTTGCCTGATTCCGCTCGTGGCGTGGCTCGTCCGGCGCCAAACCGGTGGCGCGGCCGCGGGGATCCTCGCGGCCGTCCTCGTCGCCCTGAACCCCGAGCTCTCGGCCTTCTCGATCCGGGGAAAGCCGTTCGAGACCGACGCCCTCGTCTGCCTCGTCCTCGTGGCCCTCGGGCTCGACACGCTGCTCCGACCGTCGTTCCGCCGCCTCGCTTGGCTGGCGCTCCTCGCGGCGGTCGTCACCCCTTTCTCGTATCCCGCCGGGCTCGTCGGGTCCGTCGTTGTGGCCCTGGCCTTCCTCCGCACCCTCGGCGAGAAGCGCGACCGGGTCCCGGCGGCCGCGCTGTTCGCGCTGTTCCTCGCCGTGATGGCCGCCCTCGCCAGCGTCGCGTTTTCAGGCCGCGGCAACGACACCCTGCAGAGCTACTGGGCCTCCGGATTCATGCCAGTCGGATCCGCTCGCGGCGCCTTCGACTTCGCCGCGTCCCGCAGCCGCCGCATCCTCGAGTCCGCCTTTCCGCCCGGCTGGGGGGCGATGGGACTCCTCGTGCCGCTCGGCGTGGCGGCGCTCGCGCTCCGGAAATCGACCCGGCCCGGCGCACTCCTCGCCGCCGCGCTCTGGGCGTCGCTGCTGGCCGCCGCGGCGCTCCGGCTCTATCCGCTGAGCAGCCGGACGGCCGTCTTCGCCTACGCGCCGATCGTCGCCTTCGCGGCCGGGATCGTCGGACGGTACTCGGCGCGGCTCCCGAGGCCGTCCGGCGAGGCGCTCCCGGGCCTCCTCGCCGCGTCGCTCGTCCTCACGGCGTCCACCCCCCTGGCCGATTCCAGGTTCGACGACGCCCGCGTCGTCGAGGCGCTGGAGCGGGCGGCGCGTCCGGGCGTCGGCGTCCTGATCTACCCCAACGCGAACTGGAGCGTCGCCTACTACGCCGGCTGGCCCATGCGCCTGGCGCCCGTCGACTACTACGGGACGCGGTTCGAGGCGAGGCCTCTCCGCGCCCGGACGACGCTGCTGCCCGGACGTACCGGGTACGAGGTCCATCCCGAGTTCCTCGACGCCGCTCTCGGGAGCTTCTTCTCGCGGTCGCCCGACGAGATCCTCTACATCGCCACGCATCTCGAGGACGACTGCTGCGCGGCGCATGCCCGCGTGGTCGACGCCTTCCGCGCGGCCGGCTACACGGGCCGCCGGCTCGCCCAGGCGCACGGGGCCGAGCTGCTGAGGTTCCGGCGGGAGCCCGGACGCGTCAGCCGGCCCGGCCCCTGAGCCGCCGGATCTCCCCGCGGACCCTCGTCATCAGCGCCTTCCGCTCCGACAGAACGACCCCCTTCGTCGGAATCGGGTCTCCGATCCGGATCGTGGCCAGGGTCCGCCGGATCCAGAGCGAGTCGGCGCCGACGACCTCGCGGGCCCCCGAGACCGCCACGGGCACGATCGGAAGCCCCGTCCTCATCGCGAGCAGGAAGCCCGACTTCCGGAACGGCTGGAGCTCGCCGGAGCGCGACCGCGTCCCCTCGGGGAAGACGAGGACGGAGTTCCCCTTCCGGACCCGCTTCTCGAGCGTCTCGAAGACGTCGACGGCCTTCTCCTTCCGCTCGCGGTCGACCGGCACGAAGCCGGCGAGCCACATCGACCAGCCGAGGAACGGCACGAAGAAGAGCGACCGCTTCGCGAGGAACCTCACGTCCTGCCGGATCGCGACGAAGAGGAGCGGGATGTCGACCAGCGACTCGTGGTTCGACATGAAGACGGCCTGGGCCACGTCCGCGGCCGGGGCCGAGACCTCGATCCGCGTCGGGATGCCGCAGAGGACGAGCAGGGCGTTCGACCAGCCCCTGGCCCAGACGAGGAAGAGGCGCCCGCGGGGCGGGATCCACGAGGTCAGGACCGCGAGCGACCCGAAAAGGACCGTCATCGAGACGATGACGAGCCAGCCCCACACGGTCCCGAGCAGGCTGCGCGGCGCGGGCTCCGACATGCCCGGGAGTGTACGAAACGGACCCGGCCCGCGCGGCCCCGTAGAATTGACCCGTGGACTCCGGCATCTACTCGACTTCGTCGCTGCTGATCCAGCGGACGCCGTGGTGGAAGCTGCCCCGCCTGAAGCGCTGGTTCGACAAGGTGACCTTTCACCTCGGCGGGATCGGGATCATGTCGATCCAGCTCCTCCGGGACGTCCGGAAGCGGTGGGAGATGGGCGAGATCTTCCGGCAGATGGACAGCTCGGGGTCCAGTCGTCTCCGATCACGAACGTGACCCTGCTCTTCACCGGGATGGTCCTCGCGGTCCAGACGGCCTACTCCGCTGTCGCCGTACGGCGGCAAGCTCTTCGTCGGCCGGATCGTCGTCCTCTCGGTCTGCCGCGAGCTGGGGCCGGTCCTGACCGCGCTCATGGTCGCCGGTCGCGTGCGGCGCCGGCATCACCGCCGAGCTCGGCTCGATGGCGGTGACCGAGCAGGTGGACGCCCTGCGCGTGCTCGCGGCCACCCCGGTCCGAGAAGCTCGTCGTCCCGCGCGTCGGCGCGCGTGATCGTGGCGCTCCCGCTCCTGACGATGCTGCCGACTTCGTCGGGATGTTCGGCGGGATCTTGATGGCGGGTCGAGCGAAGTCGGGCAGAGTCGTGCGTACTTCGTCGAGCCACGTCCTGCTGGCGACTGCAGATCGACGACATCACTGCAGCGGCATCGGCAAGACGCTCTTCTTCGCCGTGTTCATCGGCATCATCGCCTGCTACAACGGCCTCTCGGCGACCGGCGGCGCCGACGGCGTCGGCCGGGCGACGACGGTCACCGTCGTCATCGCCTCGATCGCGGTCCTCGCGACCGACTTCTTCCTGACGAAGATCTTCCTGTCGCTCCGTGGGGGATCAATTGACGATCAGCGAGACCCTCGTCATGCGCTTCGTCCGCGAGGACCTCGAGAAGGACCCTTCGCTGCCGGTCGTCGAGTTCCGGGGGGTCTCGAAGGCGTTCTCGTCGAAGCGGGTCCTCGACGACGTCGACCTGAAGGTGATGCGCGGCGAGGTGCTCGTCATCCTCGGGGGCAGCGGGACGGGCAAATCCGTCTCCTCCGCCAGATGAACGGCCTCGACCATCCCGGACGACGGGCGAGGTCTTCGTCGACGGCGTCGAGATCTCCCGGTTCGACGAGGAGCAGCTCGGCCCGATCCGCCGGAAGGTCGGGATGCTCTTCCAGGGGGGCGCGCTCTTCGACTCGATGACCGTCGGCGAGAACGTCGCCTTCGCCCTGCGCGAGCACAAGCCCGACATGTGCCGAGGAGAAGATGGCCGACGCGCGTCGACGAGGTCCTCGGATACGTCGAGCTCGGCCGGGACGTCGCACGGCTCATGCCCTCGGCGCTCTCGGGCGGCATGAAGAAGCGCGTCGCGCTGGCGCGGACCGTCGCGCTCGAGCCCGACGTCGCTCCTCTACGACGAGCCGACGACGGGCCTCGACCCCGTCACGTCGACGACGATCAACCAGATGATCGTCGACCTGAACACGCGCCTGAAGACGACGTCGGTCGTCGTCACGCACGACATCACGTCGGCCCTCTTCGTCGCCGACCGGATCGCCTTCCTGAAGAACGGCCGCTTCGCCTTCATCGGGACGCCCGACGAGGCGCGGCAATCGGACGTCCCGGACCTCCGGGGCTTCCTCGCCGCCGAGGAGTCTCAGACATGAGGGCAGACGCCCGCACCAAGTCCCGGGTCGGCATCATTTTCTTCGCCGCCATCATCCTCTTCGCCGGGGCGATCCTGACGGTGGGCGGAAAGAGCGGCTTCTTCCTGGCGCGCACCTCCTACTTCGCGCGCTTCCCGAGCTCCCAGGGCCTCGCGCCGGGCGGCCAGGTGCGGCTCGCGGGGGTGAGCGTCGGCGCCGTCCGCTCCCTCGAGGTCCCGAAGAAGCCGGGGCATGAGCTGACCGTCGTCTTTGACATCGAGCGCCGCTATCAGCACCTCGTGAAGACCGACAGCAAGGTCGAGATCCGGACGATCGGCCTCCTCGGCGACAAGTACCTCGAGGTGGCGGCGGGCTCCCCGGACAAGCCCGACCTTCCGCCCGACTCCGAGATCAAGGCCGTCACGAGCCCCGAGTTCGACAAGATTCTCGCGTCGAGCGGCGACCTCGTGGAAAACATTCTCGCCATCTCGAAGTCGCTCCGGAACATCCTGGGCCGGACCGAGCAGGGCGAGGGGCTCCTCGGCGAGATCACGACCGACTCGACGACCGGCAAGGCCCTCTCGAAGTCGCTCCACGACGCCCTCGAGGAGACCCGGCTCCTGCTCGCCGACATCCGCCACGGGAAGGGGCTCGTCGGCCGCCTCGTCCAGGACAAGGGCCTCGCCGACGAGTTCGATCGCCCAGCTCCGCTCCACGATGGCCTCCATCGACCGGATCGCGAAGACGATCGAGAAGGGGACGGCGTCGGGCGAGGGGCTCGTCCCCGCCCTCCTCTCCGACCCCGAGGGAAAGAAGAAGTTCTTCGCGATGGTCGACGCGCTCAAGGCGACGGCGGACGGCTTCGCCGCCTTCTCGAAGGAGCTCTCGGACGGGAAGGGGACGCTGCCCCAGCTCGTCAACGACGAGGCGTTCGCGAAGGAGTTCCTCGGCGACCTGAAGAAGCTCTCGGGCCACCTCGCGAACGTCGCGGCGAAGCTCGACTCGACGGAGGGCACCGCCGGCCGGCTCATCGCCGACCCCACGGTCTACCAGTCGATCAACGACATCCTCGTCGGCGTCAACCAGTCGAAGACGCTCCGCTGGCTGATCCGCGACCGGCAGAAGTCGGGGATCGAGAAGCGGTACAACGACACGAAGGCGAAGGAGGACGCGAAGCCCGCCCTCCCGGCCCCCGCCGGCCCGGCGACGGCGGCGCCGGCGATGCCGGCGCCCGTCCCGACGCCCGCCGGCTGACCGTGCTCGTCCTCGTGGCCGGAGGGGCCGGCCTCCTCGGGTCGGCGATCGCGAAGGGGCTCCTCGACGAGGCGGACCGCGTCGTCGCCGCCGATTTCTTCGACGACTCCGGCGACGGCCGCGCCGTCAAGGAGCACCGGGCGGAGCGCCTCGAGCGACACCCGGGGGTCACGGTCGAGCGGGCCGACCTCACGGACGCCGCCGTCCTCGAAGAGCTCTTCGCGCGGCACCGGCCGGCGGCGGTCGTCAGCGCCGCCCTCTTCGACCCGTTCCGGCCCGACGCCGGCGCCCTCATGAGGGCCTCCCGCGCCGCGGGAACCGGGCTCTTCGTCCACCTCTCAACCGGCGAGCTGTACGCTCCCGGTTCCGCGCCCGGCCTTCCCGCCCCGGAGGACGAGGAGCCGGACGCGAAGGGGGACATCGCCCTGACCTCGAAGCTGATCGAGGAGAGGCGGCTTTCCGAGCTGGGCCTTCCGTTCGTCAACCTCCGCCTCTTCGACGTCGTCGGCCCGCTCTTTCCGCCCCGGCGCTTCCCGGTCGAGGCGTTCGAGGCGATCCTCTCGGAGGAGGAGGCCTTCCTTCCCGACGAGCGGTGGCGCGACTTCGTCCACGTCGACGACGCCGTCCGGGCGGTCGTCCTCGCCCTGAAACTCCGGCCCGTCGGGGAGACGCTGAACGTCGGCGGCGGCCTCGCCGTGAATCCCCGGACGTTCCTGTCGCTCCTCGCGCGGAAGGCCGGGAAGGAAGCCGTGGTCACCGCGCTTCCGAGCGCCGCGACGGGCCACCCGCGGATCGCGAAGCTGGAGGCGGCCCGGGAGCGGCTCGGATGGGCACCCGCCTACACGCTCGACGGCATCTGCGAGTCGATCGTGAAGGGCCGCCTCGCCCCCCTCGAGGCCCAACCCTCGCGGGAGACGACCGCTCCCTCCTGGGGCCGACCCGAGCCGGAGGAGCCGCCGAAACCGGTCTCGCGCCGCGAGCTCTTCGACCTTTTCCGGCGGCCGTTCCGGGGCGGGGAACGGTAAACTGCGCCCCGGGCCCGCCTCCTGCGGGCCGAGGAGAAACCAGGTCACATGAACATCTGCATGGTGGGGACGGGCTATGTCGGCCTCGTGACGGGCGCCTGCCTCGCCGACTTCGGCATGGATGTCACGTGCGTCGACAAGGACGAGGCCAAGATCGCGCTCCTGAAGAACGGGATCTCCCCCATCTACGAGCCGGGGCTCGAGGAGATCATCCACAAGAACGAGAAGGCGAAGAGGCTCCGCTTCACGACCGAGCTCGCCGAGTCGGTCGAGCGGGCGCTCGTCATCTTCATCGCCGTGGGGACGCCTCCGCGGGAGGACGGCTCGCCCGACCTCTCCTTCATCTTCGAGGTCGCCGAGGCCATCGCGTCCCACATGAACGGCTACAAGGTCGTCGTCACGAAGTCGACCGTGCCGACCGGGACCGGCGCGCAGATCGAGGAGATCCTCCGGAAGAACCCGAAGGGGCACAAGTTCTCGGTCGTCTCGAACCCCGAGTTCCTGCGCGAGGGGTCGGCCATCGAGGATTTCATGCGCCCCGACCGGGTCGTCGTCGGCTCGCGCGACGAGGAGGCGATCGCCATCGTCCAGGACGTCTACTCGCCGCTCCTCGTGGCGGGAGTTCCGTTCGTCGTGACCGACGTCGAGTCGGCCGAGCTGATCAAGTACGCCTCGAACGGATTCCTCGCCCTGAAGATCACCTTCATCAACGAGATCGCGGCCATGTGCGAGCGGATGGGGGCCGACGTGAAGGACGTCGCGCGAGGCATGGGGCTCGACAAGCGGATCGCCCCCTCGTTCCTCCTCCCCGGGCCGGGCTACGGAGGCTCCTGCTTCCCGAAGGACTCGTCGGCGGTCGTCGACCTCGCGAGGAAGTGCGGCTACAGCTTCCGGCTCATGGAGACCGTCCTCGAGGTGAACGACGCCGTGAAGGCCCGGATGGTCGAGAAGGTGGAACAGGTCTGCGGGAACGTGAAGGGAAAGAGGATCGCCGTCCTCGGCATCGCCTTCAAGCCCGAGACCGACGACATCCGGGAGAGCGCCAGCCTGAAGCTGATCCGCGACCTGAAGAGCCGGGGCGCCTCCGTCGTCGCCTACGACCCCGCCGCCATGGAGAACGCGAAGAAGGAGATGCCCGGCCTCGAGCTGGCGGACGACGTCATCCCCTGCCTCGAGGGGGCCGACGCGCTCGTCCTCGCCACCGACTGGAACCAGTTCCGGAAGCTGGATCTCGACAAGGTGGGGTCGACGATGGCGGCGAAGAACTTCGTCGACCTCCGGAACCTCTACGAGCCGGCCGAGATGAAGCGGCTCGGCTGGAACTACGTCGGCCTGGGGAGGGCCTAGGGCCGGTGCGGATCGTCGTCACGGGAGCCGCGGGCTTTCTCGGCAGCCACCTTTCGGACAGGCTCCTCGCCGACGGTCACGAGGTCGTCGCGCTCGACAACCTCGTCACGGGGCACGAGCGGAACATCGCCCACCTCGCCGGGAACCGGAAGTTCCGCTTCCTCTTCCACGACGTCACGGAGTACATCTACCTCGACGGCGCCGTCGACGCGATCCTCCACTTCGCCTCCCCCGCCTCGCCCATCGACTACCTCCAGATCCCGATCCAGACGCTGAAGGTCGGGGCGCTCGGGACGCACAAGGCCCTGGGCCTGGCCCGGGCGAAGAAAGCCCGATTCCTCCTCGCCTCGACCTCCGAGATCTACGGTGACCCGCTCGTCCACCCGCAGCCCGAGAGCTACTGGGGGAACGTCAACCCGGTCGGCCCGCGCGGCTGCTACGACGAGGCTAAGCGTTTCGCCGAGGCGATGACCGTCGCCTACCGCGACTTCCACGCCATCGACACGCGGATCGTCCGGATCTTCAACACCTACGGGCCCCGGATGCGCCCGAACGACGGGCGGATCGTCCCCTCCCTCATCGGCCAGGCTCTGAAGGACGAGCCGCTGACCGTCTTCGGCGACGGCTCCCAGACCCGCTCCTTCTGCTACGTCTCCGACCTGATCGACGGCATCGTCCGGCTCCTGATGTCCGACATCAAGGAGCCCGTCAACGTCGGCAATCCGTCCGAGATGACCGTCCTGCAGTTCGCCGAGACCATCAAGAAGCTCACCGGCACCGCCGCTCCCATCGTCCGCCGCCCCCTCCCCGTGGACGACCCGAAGCAGCGCCGCCCCGACATCACGAAGGCCCGCACCCTCCTCGGCTGGGAGCCGAAGGTCCTCCTCGAGCCCGGCCTCAAAGAGACGATCGCCTACTTCCGGACGCTGGCCTGACGGCCGGACGGCCGTCAGCGCTTGAAGAGCGCAGCGGCGCCCTTGGCGTCGGCGAGCTCCTTCTGCGCCTGCATGAGTCGCGCGCGCTTCGCGGCCGCGTCCTCGGACGTCATCCCCGTCCGAAGGACCGTCTCGTCGAGCGCCCGCCGCGCCGCCCGGACCTCGGCTTCGGCGGCGCGCACTCGGGCCTTCGCCAGGGCGGCGGGAGAAGGTCCCTCTGCGGGTTTCCCGACGGCCGCGCCGTCGGGCGACCCGGACGCGCCGGCCACCGAGAGCGTTCCCCCCTCCACGCCCTTGTTCCCGAGCTTTCTCTCCCGCGCGACGTCCGCGAGCGTCTTCGGTGCGGCCGACACGGACCCAGATGCCGAACCGACGGCTGGAGTCGGCGGTGCCGCCGCGGGCGAAGGAGAAGGCGCCGCGGCCAGCTCGGCGAGAAGCAGAATCACGACCATCGGTGAATCGAAGCGAGATTCTAGCCAAGCTCTCGAGCCGACACCGAAGTCATGCTTGGCCCATCCGCCTGCTTCAAGGCGACTGGCGTTCCTATATCAGAGACCGTAGACCTGACCCCGCCCAATCTTGATCTACACTCACGTCCTGAACCAGGCAGGAGGACGCGGTGTCCGGAGCCCGCTCGATGCGCTCTGACGGCCCGCCCGTCGGCCTAACACCGACGGCACTAGGCCGAACGCTTCGTCGGCCTAACGCCGCGGCGCTCCGCGCGCGGCCGCCAGCCAGAAGGCGGGACCGAGCAGAGACTTCCGACCGCGAAAACCGGTCCTCCCGCGCACCCGCTACACCGACAGAGTCTTCGGCCTATGCACCCCGGTCAACGTCCGTCTACTACTAGTTGGGCGACGGAGGCAGGCTTCTGACTTCAACGAATTCTGGCGACCCTGCAAGAAAAGGAGACCACTCATGCGCACCACTTTCTCCTGGACACTCGCCGCCCTCGTCTCACTCTTCGCTCTAGCATCCACCGCACACGCGCAATCAGCCAGAGTGTGGAGTTATGAAGAGCTAGACTGGAAGGCAGACAAGACTTTTCCCTCCGTTCAAAGCGTGCTGCTTTGGGGCGACCCCGCAACGGGCGAGCATGCAATGCTACGCAAGTTTCCAGCTGGCTTCGCTCCACCGCCGCACCGGCACCCGGCGACCGAACGTATCGTCGTTGTCTCCGGAACCATCATGGTTCGATACGCTGCTTCACAGGAAAAGAAGCTCGGGCCAGGTTCGTATTCGGAAATACCCGCAAATATGGAGCATGCGGTCAAGTGCCTAGATGAGGCTCCATGCGTCTTTGTCTTAGCGTCTCCAGGTGCCTTTGCGATTATTCCCACTCCGCCAGTTGAGAAGCAGTGAGCCGCGACCGCTGCATGGGCCGTCGCCCAACCCGCGGCTGCAGCGGACGCCTTCGGCGCCGCTGAGCCGCCAGCCGTTGGGCAGCCAGAACTTCGGTATCGTTGACACTCTCAGCTAACTAGAGAGGTCACGATGGGAAGAGCAGGACCTCGGAGAGTCAGAAGCTACAGCCCGGAGTTCAAGCTGCGGGCCGTCCAGCTCAGCCAGCAGCCAGGAGTCCTGGTCCAGGACGTCGCGGAGTCACTGTGCATTCACCCGTTCATGCTGTCTCGCTGGCGCAAGCAGGCTCGGACGGCGAGCTGCGTGGTGCCTGTGCCGGCTCTGGACGTGAAAGCCGTGGGTGAGCTCCAGCGGTTGCGGGAAGTCGAGCGGGACTACAAGCGGCTGAAGATGGAGCACGAACTCCTAAAAGAGCGATCCGGTTCGCCCGCGAGTTACGGGGGACGTCTTCGCGTTCCTCGAGGCGAACCGGAATGCGTTCCCGCTGAGCCTGATGTGCAGGAGGTTCGACGTCACGCGAGCCGGGTTCTACGCCTGGCGAAGCCGACCGTCCGAGCTCTCCGGACGTGTTCTGACGCGGCGATGACCGAACGGGTTCTGGCGGTGTTCCAGAAGGCGAGAGGACTCTACGGCAGCCCTCGGGTGACTCGGGAACTCGGGCGTGCGAGGAGTTTCGGTTGGCCGACGCCGCGTCGCGCGTCTGATGCGCCTGGCGCAGGTCCAGGGCCGCTCGGCCCGCCTTTACCGCCGGGCGCGGGTGGGCCAGAAGAACGTTCTATCGGGTCCATCCGAACGCGATCCACGGCGTCACGACCGACCGGCCCGGACCAGCTCTGGGTGGGAGACGTCACGTACGTCCGGGTCGCTGGACGCTGGCGGTACCTGGCCGTCGTCATGGATCGGCACTCCCGGAGGGTCCTCGGCTGGAGCCTGGGCCGCAACCGCGACGCTTCGCTCACCCGGCGCGCCCTCGCTCACGCCGTGCGATGGCGCCGCCCGTCTCCCGGCGTCACGTTCCACAGCGACCGCGGAATCGAGTACGCCGCCTTCGACCTCGGAGATGCGCTCTCCCGGCCGGGGTTTCCTCCAGAGCATGAATCGCCCGCGGCAAATGAACGACAACGCCCACATGGAGTCGTTCTTTCATTCGCTGAAGACCGAGTGGCTCTTCGGGATGACGTTCCAGACCGACTCCGACCTCCGGGCGGCTCTCCTCGACTACGTCGGCTTCTACAATCGGCAGCGGCTCCATTCGTCGCTTGGGTACCTTCCTCCGGCCGTCTTCGAAGCCCAGGCCCCTATCCACAGCGGTGTCAACTGAACCGAAGCAAGATCCCTCGCTTCGCTCGCCGCTGAGCGCGATATCGTTAGGCGTCGCATTGCTAAATAACCCCTGACGCTACGCTGCGAGGCGGCATCGCGGTATTCGTAGTGGTCTGCCATATACCTGCTTGTCGTAGGTGGGCTCACGCTCCTAGTTGCAGTTCCCGGTCGCGTCTCTGCGCTCCTGGCGGGCCCGGGGCGGCAGCGCTTACGCTCGTCTTGGCTCGTAGCCTCGTATCATGAGTCGCCGTTGCCGCTCCTTATCTGTCTTGTAGCCGCAGCCGTCGTTAGCTGGGCGTTTCGGTTACGCAGTATTTTGCAGAAACCACACTGGCCCAACCTCAGCGGTCAGCGACGTAACTGGCCTGCTTTTACTCCATCGTCTGGCTGGCCGTCGGCGTTTACGCCTTGATATCCACCGTGCGGTTTCACGCGTCAGCATCTGGCAGCTAACTCCTCTCGGGCGGCGTGCTGTGCCGCTGGCGCCTAACCCCTGCGTTGCAGCGGACTCGCTTGCGCTCGCCGCTGAGCGCGATATCGTTGAGCTTGACTTCGCGTATCCCCCAGCTGCCCGTTTCGTAAGGAGGTCGCCATGAAGACCCTTTGTGCCGTGCCGCCGCGACGTTCATCCTCCTCGGCATTCCGGCGGCGGCGGACGACAGCGCCGCCGTCGCCCAGGCTCAGGTTGCCGCCAAGAGCTGGCTCGTCCTGATCGACGGCGGCAAGTACGGCCAGAGCTGGGACGAAGCGGCGTCCCTTTTCAAGGCCGCCGTCACGAAGGCCGACTGGGAGAAGGCCGTCAAGGCCGCCCGCGTGCCCCTCGGCGCGCTGAAGACCCGGAAGCTCAAGTCGGCCACCTTCGCCCGTACCCTTCCTGGCGCCCCGGACGGCGAATACGTCGTCATCCAGTTCGACTCGCAGTTCGAGAACAAGGCCGCTGCGATCGAAACGATCACGCCCATGAAGGAGAAGGACGGCGCCTTCCGGGTCTCCGGCTACTACATCAAGTAGACGAAGCTCGCCAAACGGGGGTGCCCGATGCGTCAGGCTGCGTTCGGGCCGGAGCGGCGGGCGTATCGTGGACAGATCAAGGAGCGTCACCATGAGCCGCAAGCCCTACCTGCTCATTTCGGGAACCATCTTCCTCGCTGTCGCGCTGCTTCATCTCCTCCGGCTTGCCTACGGCGTCTCCGTCGTCGTCGGAGGGTGGGTCGTGCCGCTCTGGCCGTCGTTCTTCGGGCTCCCCGTTGCGGCCGGTCTCGGCCTCTGGGCCTCGTCGCTCGCCCGGAGGGAAGCCGCCTGAGCCCTTCGTCCTAGAACCGGTAGAAGAGGCTTCCGGCGAAGCGCTGCGACGTCTTGCCGACGTCGAACGCGAGGTCGATCGAGAGCGAACGGGCGACCGTGACGCCGAGGCCGCCCGAAAAACGGTTGTCGGCGCTCCCGCCGTCGAAGATCGCGCTCGACCCCCGACGAGAACGGCGGGTCGGTCATCGAGAAAGCCTGCCCCTCTTGGTCGTGGAAGACGAGCGCGGCCGTCGCGCCGTGCGCGGGCTCGTAGTGGTAGCCGACCCGAAAGGCGATGCGCGTCGTCCCGGCGGCCGCGACGTACTCCAGGCCGACTCGCGGCACCCAGGCGTTCCGCGACGGCGAGACCTGCGCGAGCGCTCCCTCCACCGGGACGCCCGGCGGCGGGCCGACGAAGCCGCTGAAGGACTGGATCGGAAGCTGACGGTCGAAGATGCTGCCGTAGTCGATCCACTGCGCCTCGGCGGCGATCGTCATACCGGGCATGGGCCGGACGGCGACGCCGACGCTCGCGTCCTGCGGAACGGTGAACGTGAACGGCCGCGAGGTCTGCCCCGCGAGAGCCGCGGGGACGTCGCCCCCGATCACGAGCGTTCCGTCCGTCTTCGCGCCGCTCCGGTAGGAGGCGCCGACGGTCGACACGCCGCGCGAGTCCAGATCGGCGTGGAGCCCGAGGATGAAGCCCGGCTTCGAGCCGCCGAAATCGTCGACCCGCATCAGGAGCGTCCGCGTGTCGACGGCCACGGCCGAGACGTAGGTCGTGTTCACGATCCGGTGCGGCCCCTGCGCGTCGCCGTTCAGCTCGAACGTCGTCCTGTTGAGCGTCAGCCCCGCCCCGAGCCGGATCCGCTCCGTCAGCCGGTAGCCGACGGAGAGCCCGAGCAGCCGGTTCCGGAGGTCGACCGCTCCGAACTCCCGGTACTCGTAGAGGATGTCGCGCCGCGTGACGCCGCCCGAGCGGTTGTCGCGGAAGTCGATGTACGGGTAGCCGTCCCCTCCCGCGTCCCCGGCGAACCGGAGGTTCTCGGCGTAGCTCAGGGCGAGGACGACGCGCCGCGAGACGGGGACGACGAGCCCCGCGTACTCGACGCCGACGCTGCTCGACGTGAACGGCGACTGGCTCGCCCGGACCGGCGACCAGGGAGCGACGAGGCTCCCCGTGGCCGTCGACTGCGCCGTCACGAGGCCGATCGTCTCGTCGATCCCCTTCGCCGAGATGCCGAACTCGATCGAGGAGAGGAGCCCGAGGCCGGCGGGGTTCGCGAGCGCCGCGGTCGTGTCGTCCGCGATCGCCGTGAAGGCGCCCCCCATCGCGAGCGACTTGCCGCCGGGATTCGTCAGGTTGAACGACAGCTTCGAGAGGAGCGCGGAGTCGACCTGCGCGCGGGCCGGAAACGCGGCGAGGGAGGCGGCGGCGAGCAGCGCGGTCGCGGACGTCTTCAGCAGGTGCATCCTCGGGAAGCTCCCGACGATTGTCTCACCGGAGCGAGTCGACGAGCGCCGCGGTCGAGAGGAACGCCTCCGAGAGCAGAGCGGTGGCGCCCGGTTCCACGGTGACGGTCTTCTCCACGCTCTTCTGCCCGGCCGGCGGAGAGGAGAGGAGGACGCGGTAGGTGCCGGGCGCGACCGACTCGAGGACGCAGGGCGTCGCCGTGCCGTCGGCGAGAGGAAGCGGGCGGCCGGTCGCGACGTCGACGATGGAGACGACGCGCGCCCACGGAGTGGCGTAGATCTGCAGGCGACCGGGGGCCCTCGCCGCCACCGAAAGCGACGCGGGTGCGGCCGGCGTCGGGGGCGCCGGCCTCGCCGCGCGGCGCGGAGCGGCCGCCGGCTCGCCGGGCGTCGCCACCGAGGCCGACCGGAGGACTTCCCAGGCGACGCCGCCGACCAGCAGGAGCCCGGCGGCGGCGCCCGCCCAGACGAGCGCGCGCCGGGGAGGGGGAGGAGCGCCGGGCGCCCGGCCGTCCCCGTGGGAGACGAGCGCGGTCCGCGTCGTCGGCGCGGCCGCGAAGAGCGGCGCCGGGAGCGGCTCGGAGGGCGTCCGGACCGGCTCACCGGCGTCGCGGAGGACGGCGACGAGTCGGTCGACGATCTCGCGCCACGACGCCGGGCGGTCCTCGCGGTGCTTCGCGAGCATCTGCGAGACGAGCCGCACGAGCTCCATCGGAAGCGGCGCCATCTCGGGCGGCGCGGCGACGGGCGCAGGCTCGCTGTTCAGGTGCGCCGCGATGTACTCGACGGGCGCCTTTCCCTCGAACGGCCGCCGCCCGGAGAGGACCTGGTAGAAGATGATCCCGAGGCTGTAGACGTCGCTCCGCCAGTCGAGCGCCGCGTCGTTTCCGAGCGCGCCGAGCTGCTCGGGCGAACCGTAGGCCACCTTGCCGAGGAAGAAACCGGTCGCCGTGAGGGAGTCGAGCCCTGCCGTCCGGTCGAACATCTTCGCGACGCCGAAGTCGAGGAGCTTCACGAACCGCTCCCCGCCCCGCTCGATGACGAGGATGTTGTCGGGCGACAGGTCGCGGTGGACGATGCCGCGGGAGGCGAGGTACTCGAGGCCGTGCGCCGCCTGGACCAGGAGCGGCACCGTCTCGATCCACGGGCGTCCCGCGAGAGACGTGACCGCCACGCCGTCCAGGTACTCCATGGCGAGCCAGGGGGTCCCGTCCTCCTCGCCGATCTCGTCGAACGCGACGACGTTGACGTGGAGGAGGCTCTTCAGGATCTCCGCCTCGCGGTCGAAGCGGACGCGCGCCTCGCGCGTGTGACGCTCTCCCTCCGCGCCTCCCGTCTCCGCGTCGCGGATCACCTTCAGGGCGACGAGCCGGCCGTCGCGCTCGTCCACCGCCTGGTAGACGATCCCCATCCCCCCGCGGCCGATCCGCTTCAGGATCCGGTAGTGGGCGATGAATCCGGGGCGCCGCGCCTCCACGCCGTCACCGGCCCGTGCCGGCGAGCGCGGGGCGCAGGAAGATGTTGGCGGGGTCTCCCGTGGCGAGGTTGATCTTCGAGGCGAAGGCCAGGAAGACGCCGTCGCCCGACGTCTGGCGGACGACGATCCTGACGTCGGTCAGCTCCGTCAGGTTCAGGCCGAGGACGCTCCTGAAGAGCTCCTGCGAGAAGTAGTCGAACTTCTGGAGCGTGACGATCGTCTGCGCGAGAGGCGTGAACGAGCCCGGAAGGTACGCCGCGACGGAGACCTCGCACGACGCGCCGCCGACCTCCTGCAGGATCAGGTTCGTCCGGTAGCGCGAGGAGCTCTCCGCCCCTTCCATGGAGACCGTTCCGAGATTCGACTGGAACGACGAGTAGCCGTGCCAGTACGGGTAGGCCTCCATCCCGGTCCGGAACTCCCCGAGCGGCGCCGACGTCGGCGTTCGGGTCGACGGTGTAGACCTCGGTCTGGACGTCGACGTCCTGCCAGGTGCTGAACCACGACCCGTCCGGGTTCTTGACGTTCTCGATCCGGACGCCGCCGTAACGCCCGGCCCGCCTCCGGCGTCCGAAGAGCCTGGACGAGGAGATCTTCGAAAGAAGACGGCCTGCGGTGTCAGGGCGACCCGAAGCTCGCCTCGGCGAATCGCGTCCCCCGCTCTCGATCGACGAACGTCAGCACGCACCTGCCGCGGCGCCGTCGACGTGTTCGTCAGCGTCACCCGCGTCCTCCAGACCGGCGCGTTCCCGCTCGAGAGCGGCGCGCCGACGGCATGCGCGGCCGGGAAGAAGAGCGGCGCCGGGCCCCCGTCGAACGGCAGCGTCGTCTGCGGCTCCGCGACGGAGAGAGAGGCGCGCCCGGCCGGAGACGCCTGGAAGGCCGGCGGCAGGACCGGGTTCAGGGAACGGGTCGACGCGCCGACGCGGAGGGAGGTGTCCTGCGTCCGGTTGTCGATCGCCGTGGCGAGGGGCACGACCGATCCCGCCGGAACGCCGAAGGAGTCGACGGCGCTCGAGTCGAACGTGACGAGCGCCCAGAAGTACGCGCTCGCGTACGAGGCCGCGTCGTCGAAGAGGTCCGGGGCGTTGACCTGCACGGTCTGCCCCGCCGGCACCACCTGCTTGAAGTCGACGGGCAGTCCCCCCTTCGTCACGGGCGCGCCGTTCGACTGGAAGAGCTGGACGCGGACCGTCGTCTCGTATCCCGACGTCTCGGCGAGGAGGAGGTTCGTCCGCCGGTTCGCGTCGAACTCCAGCCCCGAGACGGCGAACGCGGGGTCGCCGTTCCGGGCGCCTTCGCCCGGGGCCACGGGCCGCATCTCGGAGCCGAAGGTGCGGGGCGCCGAGCCGGAGACGAGCGCCGTCCCGGTCGCGAGCGCCGTCCGCGAGGCCGACGCCGCGAAGAGCGGCTGGTTGTTGACGACGGCTGTCGCGCTCACGGTCGTCGCGCCCGAGCGCACCTCGGCCGAGCAGGCTCCCTCGTAGTGCATCAGGTTCAGGAGATTCCGGAAGCGGCGCGTCTCGCCCGGCGCCAGCGTCAGGTCGAGGCGCCAGACCATCTGGGCGTCGTACGGAACCCCGGGGCCGGGGCCGTAGTGAGGGAGGACCGGCGACATCAGCATCGTGACGTCGGCGGGGTGTGCCGCGTCGCTGTTCGTCAGCCAGACGTCGGACGTGAAGCGCCCGATTCCCTTCGCGTCCACGGCGTTCGGCAGCGACGGGAAGAGGATGCGGGTGGGCGGCGCCGCGCCCGACGGCGAGCCGCCTCCGCCCGGCCCTCCCGGCGCCGCAGGGCCGACCGTGTAGGGAGGCGGCGGCCCGTCGTCCACGACGACGAGGTTGGCGGGAAGCTCGGGGCGGCCCGCCGTGAACAGGGTGACGGTCGCGACCTCCGTGCCCATCGGCGACCGCCGCTTCGTCCGGTCGATGGCAAGGCGGACGCTCCTCACCTCTCCGGCGGACATCGGCCGCTGCCACGGCTGGCCGTCGAGCGACTGGACCGACACCCACGGCTGGCGGACGAGGGCCAGGAACGCGGCCGGCGTCGCGTTCGGGTTCACGATCGACCGGACGAACGAGTCGCCGCGGGCGTTCACCTCGGCGTCCACGTCGTTCCACGCGACGGGCGAGGCCGCCGGGTTCGCCGCGATGAAGAACGAGATCGGGACCGAGAGTTCGGCCTCCTGTGCCCGCAGCGTCACCGTGCCGGTGCCGCCGGCCGGGACGTTCGACGTCAGGGCCATCGTGACCGCGATTTCCCGGGTTCCGTCGGGCAACAGGCCGAAAGCCGCCGGGCTGAGAGAGAGGAACGGCAGGTCGACCGCGGCCGAGACGCCGACCGGCAGAAGGCCGCCGTTCTTCACGGTGAACCGGGTCACGAGGCTGTCCGCGCCCGCCGGTCCTCCGACGACGACGATCGGCTTCGGCTCGGAGACGAGGACGAGCTTCGTCGGCGAGTACCCGACGACGACCTGCACGGCCGGCGACCAGGGCCCCGCCGAGCCGCAGAGCGACTCGGCCCGCACGTCGTAACGGTAGACCCCGGGCCAGTCGGCGAACGACGCCGAGTTGCTGTCCGTCAGGCTCTCGTGGACGCCGTCCGCCGTCGTCCGGCGGAGCCGGAACTTCAGGCCCGCGTAGCCCCCGCCGGGTCCGGCGGAGCCGCTTCCGAAGTTCGTCCAGGAGACGACATACGTCGAGCGGGCCGGAGGGTTCACCGCGCTGACCTTCAGCGCCGGAGCGGTCTCGGGAACCGGGCAGTCGACGCGGAACGTCACCTTCAGGACGTTCGAGAGGATCGCGGCCGGACCCATCGTCGGACAGGAGCTCTGAACGAGGACCCGGTGGTAGAGGACGGCGTTTGCGACGGCGACCGCGCCCGGCGCCCTGAACGAGAGGGAGGTCCGCGTCGTCGACGTCCGCTCGACGGGGGCGCCGAAGGCCGGGTCCGGCGAGCGCTCGACGACGTAGAAGTCCCCCGGCCCGGTGGTGCCCTCGAGAACGCTCGACCACGAGATCGAATAGCTCTCGGTCGCGAGGACGTTGCTCGGGCCGTTCAGGTTCGGCCTGTCGGGCGGACACTCCACGCCGTCGGCCCTGGCGCCCGCGGCCATGGCCACGGCCGACGCCGCGGCGAGCGCCGCGAGGACGAGCTTTCTTCCAGGAGTCGAGGTCAATTCCGGCCCCTTCCGCTTCTACAATCCGACGACGTGAAGCCTCTCGTGAAGTGTCTTCCCGGGACGCCGATCCCACGCCGGACCCGCGCGGGCGATCGTCGGCGCGCTCCTCGCTTCCGGGATCGCGCTCGGACAGGGGAGCATTCTACCTCCCGACGCCGCGGTGAAGGAGTACGACCTGGCACTCGCCGCGCTGAAAAAACGCGACTATCTTGCCGCGATTCAACGATTTAACGCCGCCCTCGCCACCGGGCACACGGTCCCTCAGGAGCGCTTCGGCACGAGCCGGTACTCGGTCGACCTCTACGATCCGTACTACGGCCTCGGCGTCGGCGTTCATGGAGCTCGGGCGGGACGCGGAGGCCCGGGAGAACTTCCGGAAGTCCCGCGAGGCCTCCGTCATCGAGAAGCACCCCGAGTTCGGGGACCTCCTGGAGCGGCTCCGGAGGCTCGACCAGCGCGAGGTGGCCGCCCGGACGCCGACGCCGATCGCCGGCGTCCCCACCCCTGAGCCCGCGGCGACTTCCGTGCCGACGGCGCCGGCCGTTCCGCGCGGAGGGCCCCCGCCGGTCCGGATCGCGACGCCCGCCCCGGAGCGCCCGGCGCCCGACCCCGCCGACCTCGAGCCCGTCGTCGAGGCGATCGCGGCGGGGCGGCTCGCGGACGCCGAAAGCGCCCTCGCGAGGCTGCGCGCCCGGAGTCCCGACGCGCCGCAGACCCTTCTCCTCTCGACCGTCGTCCTCGGGTCGCGCTACCTCCTCGACGGGCGGCGGGACGCGGCGCTCCTCGGCCGCGCGAAGCGGAGCCTCGAGGAATTCCGCCGGAGCGGCGGCTCGCGGCGGGCGGAGGAGGAGTGGCTCTCCCCCGCGCTCCGCTCCCTCCTCGCGAACTGAGCCGTCAGGAGGTCCGGACGACGCGGGTGCCGGCCACCCGGTCGTGCCATGCGAGCCGGTCGTCGGAGAAGAGCGCGATCCACCATCCCGCGTAAAGCGGCACGGTGCCGAGAACGAAGAAGACGAACCGGAGGATCCCCGCGCTCCAGCCGATCCCCGCCCCCGGAGGAACGCCGCGCCGGACGACGGCCAGCTTCAGGAGCGACTGGCCGGGCGTCCGCCCGCGGAGGGCCCAGAGGCCGGCGAAATAGAGGAGGTCGGCGGCGGCGAGGAGGACGGCGGAGAGGAGAGCGATTCCCGAGAGGACCGGATCGGCGCCCGGCCGCGGCCCGGAGAGCGCGGGGCGGAAGTAGAGGATCAGGAAGACCGGGGACATCAGGATCACGTTCAGGATCGAGACGATCGCGGAGTCGACGAGGACCGACAGGAACCGCTCGCCGAGGCCCGCGAGAGGCGCCGCGTTCGTCCGGCTCGCGCCGGGCGCCCGGCGGTCGATCATGCCGGCGAGGTCGCTGACCCGCGCGGAGGGCGGGGAGGGAGAGCCGCCGAGCGGGAGCGGGACGTCGGCGATGCTGGGCCCGATCGGCGCGGGCGGCGGGAGCGTCACGGCTTCAGCGGGGGGCGGGGGAGGCGGCGCGGCCGGAAGCGCCGCGGGCGCCTCGTCGAGGACGAGGCCGGCTTCCCCGTGTGCCGCGAGCGCCTGACGGTCGATGTCGCCGAAGAGGCCGGACGCCGTCATCGGCTTCTCCCCGGGGTCGGCCCGGGTCTCGATCTCGCCGTGATCGGGAACGAGCGCCTGGTCGTCGTCGATGATCGGCGCCGGCGCAGCCGGAGGAGGAGGCGCGGCGGTGGCGGCCGGGGCGGGAGCCGCCTCGCCGCCCGGGAGCGCCGACGCGTCCATCATCGAGGTCCTTTCGGACGGGACGTTCGGCGGGACGACCTTCAGCTCGACAACCGCCGCGCCCAGCTGGACGCGCCCCCCGTGCGGGAGACGGGTCTCGGTCGTGAGGCGCTTCCCCGAGATCCAGGTGCCGTTCGAGGAGTTCAGGTCGCGGATCGTCACCTCGCCCCGATGGAGCGTCAGGAGGGCGTGCGAGCGCGAGACCGACTCGTGCTCGACCCGGACCGTCGCCGTACGGCTCCGGCCCAGGGTGGCCTCGCCGTCCGAAAGGTCGATCTCACGGCCTTCGACCGTCAGGAGGTAGCGCCACGACTCGACAGCCACGTTGTCCCGGATTGTAGCGTCGCCCGTCCCCCCGTCACGCCTTCCGTTCGAAGACGGCGAGCTGGTTCAGCCCGAGGAGGAAGCGCCGGTAGGAGACGAGGGAGAGCCCCGCGGCCTCCCCGGCGGCCGCGAGCTCCGCCCGCCCGAGGAGGGTGTCGTGCTCCTCGGCCGCGTGCCGCGAGAGGAGCCCGAGCGCGGCTCCGGCCTCGAGCGGAGCGTGGCCGACGGGATGCGGCGTCGTGACGACGACCCGCCCGGCGGGGGCGAGAAGGGGCGCGGCCCGCCGGAGCGCGGCGGCCGGGTCCGCGAGGTGCTCGAGGAGGGCCAGCATCAGGACCGCGTCGAACGGGCCGGCCGCCCGGACGCTCTCCGGCGCGTCCGTCGCGAGGATGTCCCATTCGAAGAACCGCGCGTGCGGATGCCGCCGGCGATTCTCGTCGAGGACCTCCGCCCACCGGTCGCAGCCGACGTAGGAAGGAAGCCGCGAAGCCAGGTCCGTCAGCCCGCAGCCGACGTCGAGGACCCGGGCGCCCGCGGGAACGCAGGCGACAGCCGCGCCGAGCCGGGCCCGGATCAGCGGACGCGTCAGGAGGCCGTCGGTCCGGAAGCGGGGGCGCGCCACGCGACGGTTTTAGCACCGTCTCCCCGGCTCGCGGCCCCGGCCCCGTAAGATCGCGTCTCAGGAGGCTATCGCGTGACTCCGTCCTTCACCCTCCGCGAGGCCCGGCCCGAAGACGTCCCTGCGATCGTCGGCCTGATCCGGGAGCTGGCCGAGTACGAGCGCCAGCCCGAGGACTGCCATGCCGACCCGGCGCTTCTCCACGAGCACCTGTTCGGCCCCCGGCGTTTCTGCGAGGCGTTGATGGCCGACGCCGGCGGCGCCGCCTGCGGGTTCGCCCTCTACTTCCACAACTACTCGACCTGGCTGACGCGCCCCGGGCTCTATCTCGAGGACCTCTACGTGAAGCCCGCGTTCCGGGCGCGCGGCGTCGGCCGGGCGCTCCTCGCGAAGCTGGCCCAGATCGCGGTCTCGCGGGGCTGTGGCCGGATGGAGTGGTCGGTCCTGAAGTGGAACGAGCCGGCGATCGGCTTCTACCTGAAGCTGGGCGCCGTCCCGATGGAGGAATGGCAGGTCTACCGGCTCGAGGGCGACGGCGCTCGCCGCCCTCGGGTCCGGGGCCGCCTCGCGCGGCGGGGATGGCGCCGGGAGCCCGCGTCCGCGATAATGGGGTGTTCGCACCATGGCGAGCCCGCGTGAACAGATGACGACGAAGCGCTCGACGTCCGGCCTCGTCCCGGCCCTCGGGAAGGAGGGGCGTCGCCCGGCGTCCGGCATCCTCCCGAAGAAGTCGATCCCGTCCCTGTTCCTCAGCTCGCCCGATCCGACCGCCCTTTTCGACGAGGACGGCCGGATCCTGTCGCTTGAACGACGCGGCGATCGTGGAGGGGACGCCGGGCCCTTCGGCAGACGGAGGGGCGATCGAGCGGGTCCTCCCGTTCTGGACCGACCCGGTGGGACTCTCGCGCCTTCTCGAGGCGGCGGTGCGACCGGACGGGATGCGCAACATCGAGGTCGTCGTCCCGGGAGAGGGCGTCCTCCCCGACCGGATGTTCTGGGTGACCGTCCGGCCCTGCCCCGAGGCGGGCAAGGGGCGATTCGTCGCCGTCGCCCGCGAGGTGACGGAGAAGACGGCCGAGTTCGAGAAGCTCAAGTCGCTCTACAACGACCTCGCGGACCACATGAGCCGCGACGGCCTGACCGGCTTTCTGAACCGCGACAACTTCCGGTTCGTTCTCGACCGGGAGATCGGCGAGGCCGACCGGACCGGGCAGCAGCTCGCCCTCCTCTACGTCGGGCTCGACCGGTTCAAGTCGCTGAACGACACGCACGGCCTCGCGGCCGGCGACGAGTACCTGCGCTCCCTCGGCCTCGCGCTCCGCGAGAACCTCGCGCAGCCGGAGCTGGCGGCGCGGGTCGGGGGCGACGAGATCGTCCTCCTCCTTCCCGCGACGGCGGCGGGCGAAGCCGTGACGCGCGCCGAGGAGATCGTCGCGATGATCGGGAAGATGGCCCCGGTCTGGGAGGGAAGCCCGCTCTCGCTGTCGGCGAGCGCGGGCGTCTCCGTCTATCCGGACCACGCCGGCGGCGCGGCGGACCTCGTCCGCGCGGCCGACCTCGCCATGCACCAGGCGAAGCGCCGCGGCGGCGCCCGCGCGCTGATGCACGACCCCGACGACAAGGAGCGCGCACCGGATCCAGCACATGCGCGAGCAGGTGAACCGGATCCGGACGGCCCTCGCCGAGGGGAGCTTCGTCCCCGTCTTCCAGCCCGTCGCCGAGGTCGGGACCGGGCGGATCGTCTCCGTCGAGACCCTGGCGCGACTCCGGGAGCCGACGGGGCACCTGACGACGCCCGACAACTTCCTCGACGCCGCCGAGCGCTTCGGCTTCATCACCCAGATCGACCGGATCGTCATCGCGGCCGCTTTCGAGCGGCTCTCGGCGGCGCGGCTGACGACCGTGCCGAACCTGGAGATGGCGATCAACCTGTCGGGGCTCGACTTCGAGGACGACTCGCTCGTCGCCGACATCTCGCGGCTCGCCCGCGCAAAGGGGATCCGCCCCGAGCGGGTGACGTTCGAGATCACCGAGACGGCCGTCCTGCGCGACCTCGCCCGCGTCCAGAACTTCACCCGGGCTCTCACGGCCGAGGGCTTCCGCTTCGCCCTCGACGACTTCGGCGTCGGATTCTCCTCGTTCCGGTACCTCCGCGAGCTCCCCGTCTCGTCGCTGAAGCTCGACATCTCGCTACGTCCAGAACCTCGCGCGCCAGCCCGAGAACCGCGTCTTCGTCCGCGGCATCACGGAGATCTGCCGGGGCCTCGGCGTGAAGACGGTGGCGGAGGGGGTCGAGTCCCGGGAGATTCTCGACATCGTCTCCACGCTCGGCGTCGACCGCGTGCAGGGATTCCACATCGGGCACCCGTCGCCCGACCTCCCGCTCGCGAACCCCGACGACACGACGCGGAGGTCGCGGTCCTGAAGGGGCGGCGTGCGCTTCGGCGCGCCGGGCGGCTGTCGCGCCTCGGGATCGACGTCCTCCTCCTCCTACTGCTCGGGGCACTCCTCGCCGGCCTCGTCGCGCTCGCCCAGCGCTGGGAGGCGCCGATGCGGGCGGCCGTCGAGATCGACCTCTCCCCGTGGGCGCTCCCCGGCTACACGCTCCTGTCGCTCTCGCGCGGCTTCGCCGCCTACATCCTGTCGCTCCTCTTCACGCTCGCCGTCGGCACGGCGGCCGCGCACTCGCGCCGCGCCGAGAGGGTCCTGATCCCGCTCCTCGACATCGGACAGGGGATCCCCGTCCTCGGCTTTCTTCCCGGTCTCGTGCTCGGGATGGTGGCTCTCTTCCCGAGGACGAACGTCGGCCTCGAGCTGGCCTGCATCCTGATGATCTTCACGGGGCAGGTCTGGAACATGGCGTTCTCCTATTACGGGTCGGTCCGGGCGCTCCCCACCGAGCTGAACGAGGTGGCGCGGATCCACCGATTCGGCTGGTGGCGGAGGTTCCGGACCGTGGAGCTCTCCGCGTCGGTCATCGGGCTCGTCTGGAACTCCATGCTCTCCATGGCCGGCGGCTGGTTCTTCCTGACCGTGAACGAGGCCTTCACCCTCGGCGACCGCGACTTCCGCCTCCCGGGCATCGGCTCCTACATGGCCGTCGCCATCGAGAAGGGCGACGGGCGCGCGATCGCGTGGGCGCTCGTGGCGATGACGACGATGATCGTCGCCGTCGACCAGCTCCTCTGGCGGCCGCTCGTCGCCTGGTCGCAGCGCTTCCGTCTCGGGGACATCTCCGGCGCCGACGCGCCGACGTCGTGGGTCCTCGACCTGATCCGCCGCTCCACGCTCCTGCGACGTCTCGGGCGCGCCCTCCGGGCCGCGCGGGAGCGGCGGCCATCCGCCGCGCGGCCGCTCCGGCGCCCGCGGCGCCGCCCGGCGCGGACGCTTCGGCAGCCTGGCGCACCGCCCTGTCGTGGGGGATCGCCGCCGCCGCCGCCGCCGCGGGCGTCGCCGGCGGCGCCGCGCTCTTCCGCCTCCTCGCCCGCGTCCACTCCTCCGAGTGGCTGACGCTCGGGGCGGGGCTCGGCGCCACGGCGCTCCGCACGGCCGCGGCCCTGCTCCTGTCGGTCGCGTGGACCGTCCCGGTCGGGATCCTGGTCGGCCGCTCCCCGTCACTCGCGCGGCGGCTCCAGCCCGTCGTCCAGATCGTCGCGTCGTTCCCGGCGCCGATGATCTTCCCGCTCGTCACGGGCTCCTTCTCGCGCTCCGCCTCCCCTTCGGGGCGATCGCGGCGGTCCTGATGCTCCTCGGCGCGCAGTGGTACGTCCTCTTCAACGTGCTCGCCGGCACCGGCGCGCTTCCGCTCGATCTCGACGAGGTGTCGGAGGTCTACGGCGTCTCCGGGCTCGCCCGCTGGCGCGCCCTCTTCCTCCCGGGCATCTTCCCGTTCCTCGTCACCGGCCTCGTCACGGCCGCGGGGGGGGCCTGGAACGCCTCGATCGTCGCGGAGACGATGAGCTTTCGCGGCGGCACCCTCGAGACGTTCGGCCTCGGCTCCCTCATCACGAAGGCGACGCGCGAGGCGAACTTCCCGATGCTGGCGGCCGGCGTCCTGACGATGTCGCTGGCCCTCGTCCTCCTGAACCGCTTCGTCTGGCGGCGGCTCTGGAAGCTGGCCGAAACGAAGTACAGTCTCAACCGATGAGCGCCGTCCCGGCCCCCGCCCAGACCCCGATCGCGCGCGCCGCCGAGCGTCTCGAAGACGTTCCGGGACGAGGACGGGCGCGAGCGGGTCATCCTGAAAGCCGTCGACTTCGAGGTCCGCCCGAACGAGGTCGCTCGCCGTCCTCGGCCCCTCCGGATGCGGGAAGTCGACCCTCCTCCGGATCCTGATCGGCCTCATCCCGCCCTCCGCCGGGACGGTCGAGCAGCACGGCCGCCCGCTCGAGGGAATCCACCCCGGGGCCGCGGTCGTCTTCCAGAACTTCGCCCTCTTCCCCTGGCTCACGGTGGAGGAGAACGTCCGCCTCGGCCTGCACGGACGCTCCCTGCCGGAGGACGAGGTGACGGAGAGGACCCGCGAGGTCCTTTCGGCCGTCGGGCTTTCCGGCGCGGCCCGCGCCTACCCGAAGGAGCTCTCGGGCGGCATGAAGCAGCGCGTCGGCATCGCGCGCGCGCTCATCGGCCGGCCCGAGCTCCTCTGCATGGACGAGCCGTTCTCGGCCCTCGACGTCCTGACGGCCGAGCTCCTCCGCTCCGAGGTGGCCCGCCTCTTCGAGGATCCGGGCACCGGCATCTCCTCGGTCCTTCTCATCACCCACCTCATCGAGGAGGCGGTCATTCTCGGCGACCGGATCGTCGTCATGGGCGCGAACCCGGGCACCGTCCGCCGCGAGATCGTCAACTCGCTTCCCCAGCCCCGCGTGATGCGCGACCCCGCGTTCCAGCGGATGGTCGAGAAGGTCCACGACGCCGTCGCGGGCGTCCACCTGCCGGAGGAGGAGCCGCTGCCGGCACGTCCCGCTCCCGCGGGACGGCGGCCCGCGGTGCCGGTCGTTCCGCTCCCCCACGTCTGGGTCGGAGAGATGGAAGGCCTCCTCGACATCCTCCTCGACGCCGGCGGGGAGATGGAGCTCTTCGCGCTCGACCGGATCACCGAATACGACTTCGGGAAGACGATCGCCGTCGTCAAGGGCGCCGAGCTCCTCGACTTCGTCGACACACCGAAGCAGCGCGTCCTCCTGACAGACCTCGGCCGCCGGTACGTCACGACCGAGCCCCGCGGCCGGCGGCCGATCCTGAAACGCCAGCTCCTGGCGCTCGGGACCTTCTGCGCCGTCGTGAAGTTCCTCGCCGAGACGCCCGACACTCCCCGGCGCGGAGAGGAGGTGCGCGACATGCTCGCGACCCACCTCCCGGCCGACGACATTCCGGCGCTCCTCGAGACCGTCGTCAACTGGGGGCGGAACGCCGAGCTCTTCGAGTACGACGCGGACGCGGACGAGCTCGGTCTCTGGGCGGGCCGGGACGACGACGAGGCGTCCGGCGACCGATCCGCCTGAGCGCCGGCGGTTACCATACGGCCGGCCATGGTCCCCGCTCCGTCGCTCTTGCCCCACCTCGCCGCCACGGTCAGCGCCCAGCGGACCGTGATCGAGCAGGTGCTCGCGCGGGCCGACCGCCTCGACGACCCGAGCGTGCTGCACGACCTCCGCGTCGCGCTCCGGCGCGCCGCCGCCGTGGCGAAGCTGACGCGCGGATTCCCTGACGCGGGCTCGGGCGAACCGCTGCGCGTCGCCGCGCGGAACCTCCGGCGCTCCCTCTCGCCGTCGAGGACGCTCGAGGTCGCGGCCGGGCTCCTCGCCACGCGGTTCCGGCGGGACCCGAGGAGGCGGAAGCCGGCGGCGACGCTCGCGGAGCTGATCGTCCCCCGCGAGAAGGCCCGGCGGCCCCGGAGGCGCGCGGGAGACCGCGGCCTCGCGGCCCTCCGGAGGGCCTTCTCCCTGCGCGACGCGGAGCTCGCGCGGCTCGCGCGTCCGTTCTTCTCCACCCCGGTGACCTCGGCCGACGCGACGCTCGCGAAGGTCGTCCGCCGGCGCCTAAGGAAGAAGCGGAAGCGGCTCCTCTTCTCCGGCCTTCCCGACGAAACGTCCCTCCACGCCGCCCGGATCGCCGCGAAGGACCTCCGTTACAGCCTCGAGTTCGTCCGGCACCTGGTTCCCGGCGTCCCGGAGCTGCTTCCCGCGTTCCAGCGCTTCCAGGACGCGGCCGGGGACGCCCACGACCGGATCGAGCTGATCGCGATCGTCGCGCGCGTCGGAAGACGCCGGTCCCCGACGCTCCGCCGCGCCGGGCGAGCGGTTCTCCCCGCGCTCCGCGCCGACGCGGCCCGGGCCCTCAAGCGCGCACAGGCCTCCGCCCGCACGCTCTTCCGCGCCCTCGAGGCCTTCGCGGTCGAATGGTCGTAGCCCGTCCCGGCCCTGCCGCCGCGCCCGGTCTCCCGCTCCTCCGGATCCCGCTCGTCCCGGACGCGCGCCTCGACCCGGAGCTCGCCGCGGCGGCGCGCCTTCCTCTCGTCGACGTCGCCGGCTCGCCGGACGCCGGGCCGCGGACGGTCGTCGCCTTCGCCGCCTCGCCGCGCGCCCTCGTCGTCCTCTTCGAGGCCGACGCGGAGCCCCCTCTCCGGGTGGCGTCGACGACCGGCGGGCCCGTCTACGAGGACGAGTGCGTGGAGATCTTCGTCGCCGACCCGGAGGATCCCGCGGCCTACCGCGAGATCGTCGTCAACCCCGCCGGCGCGCGATACGGCGCCGAGGTCCGGAACCCCGACGGGAGCCGCGACACCTGGACGCTCGTTCCCGGCCGCCTCCCCGCCGGGCTCGCCGTCGTCGTCTCGGGCGACCCCCCGGGAGCGCTCCCCGCGGCATGGATCCGCTGGCGTTGCCGGATCGAGGTGCCGTGGAGCTCGCTCTCGCCCTCGGGGCTCGCGCCGGCTCCCGGCGGCGAGCGCCGGCTCAACGCCTTCAGGATCGCCCGGGGCCGGACGACCCGATTCCAGGCCCTTTCCGCGACGCTTCGCGCCTCGCCGCCCGATTTCCACGTCCCCGAGCGCTTCGCTCGCGTCCGCTTCGTGGAGCCCTCTTCGTCCTTCAGGCCGGGCTGTTAATCTCGCCGGGCATGTCCCGGACAGACGAGACCTCCGGCCGTGCGGCCGACGTGCCACCCGAAGGTGGCGTCTCGGACCTCACGCTCCTCCAGCGGATCCGGGAAGGCGACGCGGCCGCGCTCGACGCTCTCTACGGAAGGTACTCGGCGCCCGTGAATTCCCTCGTCTGGAAGGTCCTCCAGAACACCGAGGAGGCCGAGGACGTCACGCTGGAGGTCTTCTGGCAGATCTGGCGGCAGGCCGACCGTTACGACCCCTCGCGCGGAGCGCCCCCCGCCTGGATCTTCACCGTGGCGCGGTCCCGCGCCATCGACCGCCTCCGCGCGCGGCACCGCCGGGAAGCCAGGACGGTCTCGTTCGACGACCCGGCCGTGAAGATCGACCCTCTCGACGAGGAGGCGCCTCCCGACCAGGTCGCCTCGTTCCGCCAGACCCGGGACGCCGTCCGCGAGGCGCTCTCGACGCTCCCTCCTGCCCAGAGAGAGGCCGTCGAGCTGGCCTTCTTCCGGGGCCTGACGCACGTGGAGGTCGCGGCGATGCTGAAGCAGCCCCTCGGGACGGTGAAGACCCGGATCCGCCAGGGCCTGATCCGCCTCCGGAAACAGCTCGACTGACGGGGAGCGCGCCGTTCCGAGCTCCGTCGCGCCGATCCGCCGCGCCCTCGCCGCCTGGTACCGCCGGAGCGCCCGGGATCTCCCGTGGCGGCGGACGAAGGACCCGTACGCCGTCTGGGTCTCCGAGGTCATGCTCCAGCAGACGACCGTGGCCACGGTGACGCCGCGCTGGCGCCGCTTCCTGTCCCGCTTTCCGGACGTCGGCGCGCTCGCGAGGGCGTCCGAACGGGAGGTCCTTGCGGAATGGAGCGGCCTCGGCTACTACACGCGCGCCCGGAATCTCCATCGCGCGGCCCGCCATTGTCGCGGCCGCCGGCTCGTTCCCCGATTCGGCCGCGTCGCTCCGGCGGCTACCGGGCGTCGGCCCCTACACGGCGGCGGCCGTCGCGTCCATCTGCTTCGGGGAACGCGCGGCCGTCGTGGACGGCAACGTCGTCCGCGTCCTCTCGCGCCTTTTCGCGCTCCGGGTCGACCCGAAGGGGCCGCGAGGGCTCGCCCGGATCAGGGAACGCGCCGAAGCGCTCCTCGACCCCTCGGCCCCCGGCGACTTCAACCAGGCGGTCATGGAGCTCGGGGCGACGGTCTGCTCGCCGCGCACCCCTCGCTGCGGCGCGTGCCCGCTCCGGCGCCGTTGCCGCGCGCTCCGGGAGGGGCGTCCCGAGCGGTACCCGCGACCCCCGAAGAGAAGGAAGACGACGGCTCTCCGCTTCGTGGGCGGCCTCGCGCTCCGGCAGGGCCGGCTGGTCCTCGTCGAGGACGAGTATCTCGTCCGGGGGCACCTCGTTCC
The DNA here is from genome assembly GCA_963821435.1 of uncultured Acidobacteriota bacterium. GTDB lineage: Bacteria > Acidobacteriota > Thermoanaerobaculia > UBA5066 > UBA5066 > DAOMFB01. Next base: position 386,212 of record CAWGDR010000007.1, on the reverse strand, counting down.
GCCCCTGTTTCCGGTCCCGGCGGGAGTATCGGCTGCCGAGATTCTCCGAAAGGAATGGGGGCCGGCCGCCGGCCGCGACGTCGGACCCCTCATTCCGCTCGGACGGCTTCGCCATTCCATTCTCGACAGGAGGTACGTCGTCGACATCTTCACCTTCGAAGAAAGAAAGCGTGCTGCCCCGGGTCCACCGTCCGCCGACGCCTCGCCGGGAACTCAGACTGATTCGCCCGGCCGACTTGACCGGTCATGCGCACGGCGGCTTCCTCCTGAAGGTCCTCCCGCTTCTGCGCGCAAGCCCCGCAGCGCGCTGAGGCCCGCGGCCGGGCTATCCTCCGGCCGATGCCGTCGAGACGACCGCCGGGTCCCGGCCGCACGGCCGGCGCCGCCGCGCCGCGCGAAGGGCTCGAGGCGCTCCTCGTCCCGCTCGGCGTCTTCGTCGCTCTCGCGCTGCCGCACGTCTTCTACTCGTCGTTCTCGCCGGAGCTCCTCCGTGACTCGAAGCTCGTCGCCACGGCAGCGGGCGGGGCGCTGGCCCTCGCCGGGCTGCTCGCCGCCTCGCTCCAAGGCGGCCGGCGGCGCCGCCGCGCCCGGACGACGGCGCCGTCCCGCGGACCGCCGTCCTGGTTCTCGGCGCGGTGCTCGGGCTGGCCGTCCTCTCCGGCCTCGCGAACTCCCACCGCGTCGATCCGATGACGTCGGCGGCCGTCCTGGCGCCGCTCGCCCTCGCCGTCGCCGGCGCCTCGAAAGCGGGCGAGGCGTGCGCGCCGCGCGCGCTCGGGCTCCTCGCGATCGCCGGCGCCCTGACGGGCCTTCTCGCGGGGCTTCAGCGCTTCGCGGGGCTCTTCCGGATCCTCGAGATCCCCGCCGTCGAGCCGCGGTTTCACGCCGCGGCCCTGATCGGAAACCCGGGGGACGTCGCCGCGGCGCTCGTCTTTCCGGCGCTCATCCTCTGGATGCGGGTGGCCTCGGCGGGCTCTTTCCGGAGCCGACTCCTCGCCGCCGCCGGCCTCGCCTCCGTCCTGTTCGGGCTCGGCGCGGCCGAGGCCATCGCGCCGCTCCTCGCGTTCCTCGCGGGCTGGGCGCTCCACGCGCTCTTCGACCTCCGCGGCCGGTGGAAGCCGTTCGCCGCCGTTCTCGTCCTCGTCGCGGCCGCGCTCGGAGCGACGGGAGCCGGCCGGCGCGCCGTCGCGAAGGTCGGCCAGCTCGCGCGGGGCCAGTTCGCGAAGGCGACGACCCAGCGCGATATCGGGTTCTTTGCGGCCGCCGAGATGGTCCGCGCGCATCCGCTCCTCGGCGTCGGGCCCGGCGCGTTCGAGACCGCCTTCGTGCCGGCCCGGATCCGCGCCGAGGAGCGGACCGGCCGCCACCTCGTCCACGCTTCCGACGCGGCCCATTTCGAGAACGCGCACTGCGACCCCCTGACCCTCGCCGCCGAGTGCGGGCTTCCGGCGGCGCTCCTCGCGCTCGGCGCGGCGGCGCGCGCTCGTCGCCGGCCTCGTCCGCGCCGCCCGGCGGGAGCGCGCGGAGGGCGCGAGCCCCGGAGTCCGCGCCGAGGATCTCGTCGTCCTCCTGGCGGCGTTCGGGGTCCTCTCGCTCGCCAGCTTCCCGCTCCGGCTCGCCGTGGTGTCGGGCCCGTTCGGCTACGTCGCCGGGCTCGCCCTCCGGCGGGTCTCGGGCCCCGGAGCGCCGGCAGGCCCGCGGCGGGCGCTTGCGCCCTCCGTCGCTTTCCTCGTCCTTCTTCTCGTCGCCCTGTCGGCCGCCGTCGGCCTTCGCTATCGGGCGGGCTGGCTCCAGGCGGATGGCGAGAGCCGGCTCCGCGGGGCCGGCCTCCTCGAAGGAGGCGACCGCTCCGAGTTGAACGACTCGGCCCGGCGCCAGCTCCGCCGCTCGCTCGACCTCAGGAGCCGGAGCGCCACCGGCTGGATGGCCCTGGGCTCCAGCTACCGGCTCGAGCGCGACTGGGAGAACGCCTTCCTCGCCTACCTCAAGTCGCTGTCGATCCAGGAGCGAGCCGAGACCGACTTCAACCTCGCCCTCGTCGCGTCCCAGGGGAGCCCCGAGGCGCGGTCGAAGGCGTTCCAGTTCTGGCGCCGCTCGATCTGGATCCTCCCGCGGCTCATCTGGGCGCTCCCGCCCGCGGTCGACGCCGCAGCGATGAAGGAATCGATCCGGGACGCCGAGATGCGACTTAGCGAGGGGGGACGACCCCCCGACCTCCCCGACGGCCTCGCGCCGAAGCTCTGAGGGTCTAGACCCCGGTCGCCTTCAGGACCGTCACGACGGTCCTGAGGAGGATGAAGAGGTCGAGGAACGGGCTCCAGTGGAAGAGGTAGCCGAGGTCGTACCGGAGCTTCACGTCGGGCTTCGTGGCGTACGCCCCCATCACCTGCGCGAGGCCCGTGATTCCCGGCTTCAGCGCGTGGCGGAGGCGGTAGGCCGGCACCTGCCGCTCGAACTCCTCCACGAACTCCGGCCGCTCCGGGCGCGGGCCGATCAGGCTCATCCTCCCGCCGACGACGTGGAGGAGCTGCGGCAGCTCGTCGAGCCGCGTCTTCCTGAGGAGCCGTCCGACCCGCGTCGTCCGGTCGTCGTCCGGCGCCGCGAGTGTCGGGCCGGTCCCCTCTTCGGCTCTTTCGCGCATCGTCCGGACCTTCCAGAGCTCGAACGGGACGCCGTGGAGACCCACCCGCCGCTGACGAAGCCACGCCGGCCCGCGGCTCTCGAGGACGACCGCGAGGCTGACGACCGCGAGAAACGGAAGGGAGAGGACGAGGAGGACGGTCCCGAGCGTCAGGTCGAGCGTGCGCCGGAGGGTCCTCGCGGCCCATCCGGCGCCCCGCGTCCCGACGGGCATGAGCGGCAGGTCTCCGAGTGAGCGGGTGACGACGCGGGTGGCGACGACATCCGTCAGTCCCGGCACGATCCAGAGGTCGAAATCGTGCTCCAGGCTCCTCTCGAGGAGGCCGACCAGGACGAGCCGGTCCTCCGGCCGGGAAGAGGCGAAGACGAGATCCACCGGCCCCTCGGCCGCGAGGAGCGCGGCGAGCCCGTCGCGGGAGAGGAGCGTCCCTTCCTCCCGCCGCGACGGTCGGAGGAAGTCGAGGTCCTTCCGGAAGAGGAGGAGCCGGTGGCCGGTGATGGCGCCGGACGCGAGGGCGGCCGCGGCGCTCTCCGCGTCCTCCCCGTCCCCGAGGACGATGACGGGTCTGACGCCGATCGGCACGAGCCTCGCCGCGACGATTCGCCAGAGCTCGAGCGCCTGCCAGAGGACCGGGACGAGGATCAGGACGACCGTACGCGGCAGGGCGCGGCCCGCGAAGAAGTAGACGGCGACGAGAAACGCCGCCGCGAGAAGCGCCGACACGAGGAGCCCGCCGCGCTCCCGGACCGACGCCGCCGGCTCGTCGTAGGTCCCGGCGAGCGCGAGGGCGAGGAGCGCCGCCGCCGCCACGGCGACGAGCCACGGGAAGAGCCCGAGCGGGACGCGCTGCTCCGGAAGGAGCTGCGCCGTGAAGGGAAGCGGGACGCTCCGCCGGATCGCGACCACGAGGGCAAACGCCGCGCAGGCGGTCGCCGCGTCGCCGAGCGCCAGGACGAACGTCCTTCCCGCCTTCCTCCCGCGGGGTCTCACGCCCGCCCTTCGCGCGCCCGTGCGTAGAGAGCCGCCAGCGTCTCGAGCGTCGTCCTCCGGTCGGCATGGGCCTCGACCCACGCGCGTCCGGCCCTCCCGTCCGCGGCCGCGGCGTCGGGCCGTTCCAGGTAGTCCACGATCGCGGCGGCCGTCTCCGCGGGCGACGCCGCGGCCCGGCCGGGCGGAGCGCTCGTCCCGTCCGCGGCGCGGGCGAGAGCGGCGGGCGTCGCGACGACCGCGCAGCCCGCCTCGAACGCCTCGAAGAGCTTGTTCGGCGTCCCGGTGCCGAGGTCGACCGGGACCACCGCGACCCGCGCGTCGCGGAGGAAGGACGGCATGTCCAGGACCGGGCTCGTGACCGTCACGCCGTCCCGGCCGCCGGGCCGGGTGAGGCGCGCCGGCGCGTCCGCCCCGCCGACGCGGAGCTCGGCCGACGGGACGGACTTTCGCACACGCGGCCAGGTCTCGTTCAGGAGCGTCTGCACCGCCAACTCGTTCGGACGGTACCGCAGCCGCCCGGTGAAGGCCACGACCGGTCCCCGGGGCCGTTCCGGAAGCGGCAGGATCTCGACGCCGTTCGGGACCGCGCAGGTCCCGGCCGGAAGGTGCGCGGCGTCGGCCGGCGTCGTCGCCACGAGGACCGCGGCGCGCCCCGCGGCCTCCCGTTCGGCGCGTTCGAGGCGGGGCGCATCGAAGCGCCAGTAGAGCCTCCGCCACCCCGCCGGATCCGCCGCGGCCGCCTGCTTCGCGGCGAACCCGAGGGCGTCGATGTAGTCGAAGAGGGCCGGCGCTCCCTGCAGGAGGGTCCGCACGACGGCGGGCATCCGCTGCGGCAGGAGGACGACGACGAACTGGGCGTCGCGCACCCGTGACAGCGCCCGTCGCCAGTCCCCCGAGAAGAACGCCGACTGAAGGGGCTCGCCGGACAGGATCGCCCGAAAGAGGCCCCGCCCCTTCCCGAAGACCCCCGGCGCCGGGGCGCTCGCGAAGACGACCTCGTATCCGGCGCGCCCGAGCGCGGCCGCATGGATGTCGGCGCGGAGCCGGTCCCCCGTGTGCCCGGTCCCCGGGAGGCGCGGGACGACGAGGAGCGCCTTCACGCCTCGGGCCTCGCCCGGTGCCAGCGCGTCGGCGACCGAAGCGCCGTCGCAGCCGCCCGAAGCCAGACACCGAGCGCCGCGCGGAGGTCGGCGACTGTGACCGGCGGGACCTCGGGCGGCGTGCCGATCCGGCTCCGGAGCACGCCGAGCGCCAGGGCTTCGCTGACGAGCGCGGCCTTGGCGGAGGCCGAGAGGAGCGCCGCGAGAGTGAAGACGGGGCCGAAGACGCGGAACGTCACCGCGAGGACCACGAGGACCGCGTCCGCGAGGAGCGCGGCCGAAACGAGAAAGAGCCAGACGAAAGCTCTCGGGCGGAGGAAGACGTCCGCAGCGAGGACGAACGCCCCGCGCGGGCTGCGCACCGCGATCGCGAGGAGCGCCGGGAGCCCCGTCAGGAGGAGCTTCGCCTGCCCGCCGAGCCAGCGCGCCCTCGAAGCCGCCATCGCCGCGGGGCCGGCCGACGGCTCGTCGAACGCGAACGGCGCCGGCAGCGCCCGGACGCGGAGGCCGGCCGCGCAGAGCGCGAGCGTCGCCTCGGAATCCTCCGCGGTCGTCCGGAGGGCGGCCGCCGGGCCGAGGCGCCACCCGCGGGGAGAAAAGCCCATCGCCTTCCCCCGGAGGCGGACGGGAAGACCCTCCCGATCCCGCGCGAGGTCGTCGACGAGCGCCGCCGCGAGCGACAGCGCCTCGACGCGCGGCGCGCCCGGCGGCGGAGCGCCCGCCGGACGGACGGGGAGCTGGAACGCGTCGCACCCCTCCGGCACCGCGAGGTCCCGGAAGAACCCGTCGGCGAGACGCATGTCGGCGTCGAAGACCAGCACGAAATCCGCCGCGTCGATCCTCCCGGCCGCGTCGAGCTCCCGGGTCGCGAAGGCGAGCGCCGCGCCCTTCGCCGGTCCCGCGGGCGTCTTGACGAGCGGCACGAAGCCCTCGGCGGCGAGCGCTCCCTCGGCCGCGGCGTCTCCGCCGTCGAGAACGACGCAGATGTCGACGCCCACGCCTGCGGCCTCCCCTTCCCGGCGGAGCTCCCGGCAGAGCGGGAGCATCCGCGTCCCCTCGGCCCGGGCCGGGATCAAGGCGACGACGCGCGCCGGGCGCTTCCCGGAGGGGGTCGCCGGAGCGGGCCACGCCGCGCGGCGGCGGCGCCCGACGGCGTCGGCGAGCGGCGGCAGCGAGGCCGCGGCCGCGGCGCCGAGCGCGACGGTGAGAGGGTCCACCCGCCGATCGTAACGGACCGCTACTTCACGCCGCCGACGAGGCTCCCGTCCGAGGTCTTTTCGTCGTTCAGAACGCCGTACGCGTACCAGGGCGCGCTCCCCGAGCTCCGCGTCACGACCGCCCACGCCTCGCCGGGGTCGGCGCCCGCCCTTCCGAAGACGTCCGACCACTGGTACCACTCGCCGGCCGCGAGAGTCCGGGTGAGCATCGAGCCGATCGGAGCCCCGTTCGCCGCCGCCCGGAGGGTCACCGCGAGGGTGATGGTGTCCGCCCCGGCGTTCACGACCGCGAGGTTCGCGCGGGCGCTCGCGTCCTTCCGGAGGGCCGCGATGGCGGCGGAGGCGTCGAAGAGCTCTCCCGCGGGAAGGCCCGGAGAGAAGACGCCGAACGCGCCCCCCTGCGCCGCGTCGGGGTTCGGCGTCGAGACGCGCGCCCCGGCAAAGACGGTGGCGCCGGCGCCAAGGCCGGGGAACCGGACGAAGAGCGCCCCTCCCGCGTTCCCGGCGGGGATGGCGAGCCCGCGCCCGCGCAGGAACTGGATGAAGTTCGGCAGGACGACCTGCCCTCCGGCCGGAACGGCGACGACGACGGTCCCCGACCCGGCGCCGGCCCCGAGCGCCGGAGACGCGGCGAAGCGGAGCTCGGCGATCACCGTGCCACCCCCCGACGCGGTGTTGCCGAGGACCAGTTCGCTCGTGAAGAACGACGTCCCGGCCCCCTTGGCCTCGAGGACGATCGGAACGGCCACCGTCCCGTCGCCCGGGCTCCGGCCGGAGCGCGTCATCCGGATGAGGGAGCCGTCGGCGGTCCGCTGGTCGTTGACGACCCCGTACGCCACGAAACGGCCGGCTCCGGCGGTGCGGCGGATCCGGGCCCAGCCCCCGTCGGCCGTGCCGGTCCCGGCCCCCGCCTGCGCGAGGACCGCGTCGAACTGCTTCCATTCGCCCGGCTGCAGCGTCGCGGTGAGCGTCGTCGGGGCGGGCCTCCCCGCGGCGTCGAAGACCGTGACCTCGAGGGTGATCGGCTGGGTCGCGGCGGCGCCCGCGAGCGGCGTCCGGACGTGGACGACCGCCAGGTTCGCCCGGTCGGCATCGGTCTGCCGGAGGCCGAAGACGAACGCATCCTCGCCGGACGCGGCCTCCTCGAACGACGTCCCGGTCGAGAAGAGCCCGAACGAGCCGCCGACCGCGGTGTTCGGATTCGGCGACGCGGTCCGCGACGCGAGGACGAGGTCCGACGCCTCTCCGCCCGTCACGAGAGCCGTAAGGGAGCCGACGGGCGACGACCCGGCGCCGGCGAGCGGGACCGCGATTCCCTGCCGGCGGAGCTCGGCAAGGGCGTCCGACGCCCGGAGCTGCGCGCCGGCCGGGAGGACGAGCGAGGTGGCCTTCTCCCCTCCCCCGCCGACCGGGCCGCCCCAGGCGAGCGAGAGCCCGAGCGGGATGCCGCCGCGGTTCAGGAGGACGGAGTCGCTCGTGAAACGGGCCCCGTTCTTCCCGAAGGCGTCGAGGACGGCGGGCAGGAGCGCCGTCGTCCCGGGGCCTTCGGCGTCCGTCGCCGAGGGCCTGAAGAGCGCCCGGACCCTCATCGCGTCGACGGGAGACCCGAAGCTCCCGCTCTGCGTCCCCCACGACGCGGCGAGGATCCGGTACGTCGCACCCTTCGTCACGCTCTGCGTCGACAGTTTCGAGTAACCCCCCGTGGTGTCCGAGGCGTCGTCGTTGCAGTCGAGCGGCGCCGCTCCCGACGAACAGGCGCCCGGGAAAAGCGCCATGACGGTGTCGCCGATCGAGCCCCCCGTGTCGAGGTCGACGGTGCCGTCGGCGGGCGCCACGAAGGAGTACCAGAGCGGATAGAGATGCGCCTCGCCCGAGCCGATGCACGACGGAGAGGGAAGCGACGGATCACCGGCGACGGTCTTCGGAGCGCCCGCGTTCCCCGACCGGACGACGACGGTCTGTCCCGCCACCAGCGAGAGGGGCGCGGCGCTCGCGCACCCTCCGTTCGGGGGCCGGACCGTCACGTTGACGAACGCGGCGCCGCGCCCGCCCCGGGAGTCGACGCCGACCAGCGCGGCGCGGTAGAGGCCCGGGGTCCGGTAGGTCGCGCTCCCCGGAGACTCTCCGGCTCCGGTCATGCCGTCGCCGAAGTCCCAGCGGAGCGAGACCGCGTCGCCGTTCGGGTCCGAGGCCGTCCCTCCGAACGAGACGCTTTGGCCGGCGTCGATCGCGACGTCGCCGCCCGGCGACGAGATCGCCACGGTCGGAGGGAGATTCGCGCCGGGGCCGTCGCTCGCCCAGAGCCCGCGGCCGTGCGTCGCCACGACCATCCGGGAGCCGTCGGGGGTGATCCTCACGTCGTGGACCGCGACGGCCGGAAGGCCGTCGCCCCAGCGCTGCCACGTCGTCCCCCCGTTCTGCGAACGGTAGAGGCCGACGAGCGTCCCCGCGTAGGCGGTCTGCGAATCACCGGGGTCGACGCGGACGACCTCCACGCCGAAGGACGGGAGCCCGGAGTCGGCGCGCGACCAGCTGGCCCCGGCGTCGGTCGAGCGGTAGACGCGGTCCGAGAGATTGGGTTGGTTGGCCCCGAAGCAGACGAAGAAGACGTCCGGGTTTCCCGGGTCGATCTCGACGCTCCGGATCGTGGCGGCCGGAAGGCCGTTCGAAAGCGAGGTGAAGCTCTTCCCGCGGTCGTTCGAGAGATAGAGCGCCGTCCGCTGCGCGGCGAGGAGGCGCTCCGGCTTTCCTTTCGCCACCGCGAGGCCGGCCGTCGGGAGCTTCGTGTTGAGGAGCGCCGCGTCGAGCGGCGTGTACGTCTCGCCGCCGTCCTCGCTCCGCCAGAACCGCCACGTCCCCGTGTAGAGGGTCCGCGGCCCGTTCGGGTCGAGCGTCACCCACGTGAGGAACGGGAGCGTTCCGGTGGCGGCGTCGGCCTGGAGGGGCTGGTTGACCGGCTGGAAGGCGCTCGCCGTGCTCCCGCCGGTGATCGAGCGGTAGAGGCGGGAGTCGTAGAGGTTCAGGTAGACGACCGCGGGGTTGTCGGGGTTGACCGCCGGCTCGAACCCGTCGCCGCCGAGGACGCGGACGAAGTCCCCGCTGCCCGACGTGACGCGGTCGGAGCCGTTGTCCTGCGATCCGGCGAAGTAGACGGCAGGGTTGGTCGGGTCGAGCGCGACCGCGTAGTACTGCCTCGTGGAGAGCCCGGTGTTCCGGGCCTGCCAGCGGGAGCCGCCGTCCGTCGACCGCCAGAGCCCGCCGTCGTTCGCCGTGAACACCAGCTTCGTCGAGCCGTACGTCTTGAAAACGAGCTGGTGGTGGTCGGCGTGGACGCCGTCCGCCTGGTCGACGCGCGTCGCCGTCTGGGCGCCGTCGGTCGACCGGTAGAGGCTGACTCCCGCGAGGAGGAGGGTGTCGGGGCTGTCGGGGTCGACGGCGACGACGTTGTCGTACCAGCCCTGCGCGCCGAGGACGTTCGTCGTCAGGCCGCGCTTCGACCAGGTCGTGCCCCCGTCGGACGACCGCCAGACCCCGAGCGTCCCGTACCCGTCGAGAGCGGTCTTGCTGACGAGGACGTAGAGCGTCTGTCCGTCGCCCGAGGCCGCGAGCGACATCCGCCCCTTCGGATTGTCCTGCAGCCCCGTCGTCACCTCGGTCCAGGTCGCGCCGTTGTCGGACGACCTCGCGTAGCGGGAGGATTCCCCCGCCCGGTTCCAGAAGACCGCGTGGAGGAGGTCGGCGTTCAATGGATCCCGCACGGCGTCGGTCGCGTCGCCCCAGGCCGGGTTGCTCGTCCGCGTCCAGGTCGACCCGCCGTCGGTCGAGCGCTGGACGCCGGCGCCGATGCTGCCGCCGCAGAAGGCGAGGACGACGTCCGCGTTCCGCGGGTCGACGGAGAGCCGGTAGACCGCCCCGGAGACGACGCTCGGCGGGAGCTGCCACGTGTCGCCCCCGTCCGCCGACTTCAGGATCCCGATGCCGGGGATGAAGTCGGTCGCGTAGCCCCCCTCCCCGGTCCCGAGATAGAGGATCGACAGGTTCGACGGGGCGGCGGCGACCGCGCCGACCGAGAGGTCGCCGAGCCCGTCCGTGAGGGCCCGCCAGGTGGCGCCTCCGTCCGCCGACTTCCACGCGCCTCCTCCGGCCGCCCCGACCCAGAGCGTGTTCGGATCGCTCGGATGGGGCTCCACCGCGGTCAGCCGCCCCGAACCGCTCACAGGCCCGACGAAGCGGAACGTCCCGGGCGCGAAGGGAGCGAGGGCCGTCCGCCGACGCGTCCGTTCCTTCAGGTACCCGGCGTAGACCTCCCGGACCTGCTCGAGCCGGCCCTGCGGGTCGAAGACGCCGCCGACGCCGTAGCGGTCGAGGTACCACTCGAAGCGCCGCCGGAAGTACTCCGGCGACTCGCCCGGCTCGCAGACGGCCCCGTCGGGACCGATCGCCTTCGGGGGCGTCCCGGCACCGGAGCGGCCGGCGAGAGGGAATGTGGACGCCGCGAGGAGAAAGACGAACGCGGGGCGAGAAAGGGGAAGTCTCACCCCGCGATTCTATGAAATCAGGCGGGCCCCTTCTTCGCGGGACTGGGCGTCGACGACGCCGAAAGCCGCCATGTTGACGATGTCGGCCACCTCGACTCCGCGCTGGAGGACGTGGACGGGCTTTCCCATCCCCATCAGGATCGGCCCGATGGCCTCGGCCTTCGCGAGCCTCCAGACCAGCTTGTACGCGGCGTTCGCGCTCTGCAGCTCGGGGAAGACGAGGATGTTGGGCGGGCCGGTCAGCGCGGTCCACGGGTAGTTCTCCTTGAGGAACTCGGGCAGGACGGCGGTGTCGGTCTGCATCTCGCCGTCGCACTCGAGGTCCGGCCTGCGCCGGTGCACGATCTTCACCGCCTCGCGCACCTTGTCCGTCTCGGGCGAGCGCGTCGAGCCGAAGTTGGAGAACGCGATCATCGCAACACGGGGCTTGATGTTGAAGAGCTTCGCGGTCTCCGCCGACAGGATGGCGATCTCCGCGAGATCCTCGGACGTCGGGTTGATGTTGACCGTCGTGTCGGCGAAGAAGAAGACGCGGTCCTGGAGGATGAGGATGTAGAGCCCGGAGACCTTCTTGACGTCGGGCGCCACGCCGATCGTCATGAGCGCCGGCCGGATCGTCTCCGGGTAGTAGGTCGTCAGGCCGGAGAGCGCGACGTCGGCGTCCCCCTGCGCGACCATCATCCCCGCGAAGTAGTTCCGGACGCGGAGCATGTGCTGCGCGTCCTCCTTCGTGACCCCGAGCCGCTTCCGCTTCTCCCAGAAAGCCTCGACATAGCTCTCGAAATGCGGGTGCTCCTCCGGGTCGATGACCGTGACGCCAGCTTTCACGTCGAGATTTCTGAGTGCCGCCTCCGCCTTTCTTCCACGCGAGAGGAGGATCGGCTCGGCGATCCCTTCCTCGGCGAGGATCTTCGCGGCGCGCTGGATCTTCGGATGGTCGCCCTCGGCCAGGACGATCCGCTTCGGGTTCGACTTCGCCTTCTCGTGGATGACCTGCATGAACGAGCGGGCGCGCGAGAGCATTCCCTCGAGCTTCGCGCGGTAGGCGGCGAGGTCCTGGATCGGCTTCTTCGCGACGCCCGTCGCGGCGGCCGCCTCGGCGACGGCCGGAGCCACCCACATCAGGACGCGCCAGTCGAACGGCTTCGGGATGAGGTACTCCCGGCCCGAACCGGAAGCTCTCGACGCCGTAGGCGCGCGCGACGGAGTCGGGGACGTCCTCCTTCGCGAGGTTCGCGAGCGCCTTGGAGGCGGCCAGCTTCATCGCCTCGTTGATCTGCGTGGCGCGGCAGTCGAGCGCGCCGCGGAAGATGAACGGGAAGCCGAGGACGTTGTTGACCTGATTCGGGTAGTCGGACCGGCCGGTCGCCATGATGACGTCGGGGCGCGCGGCGCGGGCCTCCTCGGGGGAGATCTCGGGAACGGGATTCGCCATGGCGAAGATGATCGGGTCCTTCGCCATCTTCTTGATCATCTCGCCCGTCACGAGCTTGGCGGCCGAGACGCCGATGAAGGCGTCCGCGCCGTCCAGCGCCTCGGCGATGGTCCGTTTCTTCGTGTCGCGGGCGAACTTCGCCTTGTAGGGATTCATGTTCTCGGTCCGGCCGGTATAGATGACGCCGGTCCGGTCGACCATGAGGATGTTCTCGAGCTTGACGCCGTACGTGACGTAGAGGTTCGCGCAGGCGATGGCCGCCGCGCCGGCGCCGGCGAAGACGACCTTCACCTGATCGAGCTTCCGGTTCGTCAGCTCGAGGGCATTCAGGAAGGCCGCGGCCGAGATGATGGCCGTGCCGTGCTGGTCGTCGTGGAAGACCGGGATCTTCATCCGCGCCTTCAGCTTCTCCTCGATGTAGAAACACTCGGGCGCCTTGATGTCCTCGAGGTTGATCCCGCCGAACGTCGGCTCGAGCCGCGCGACGACCTCGACGATCATGTCGGGGTCCTTCTCGTCGAGCTCGATGTCGAAGACGTCGACGTCGGCGAACCTCTTGAAGAGGACCCCCTTCCCCTCCATGACCGGCTTGCCGGCCGGCGCGCCGATGTCGCCGAGGCCGAGGACCGCGGTGCCGTTGGACACGACCGCCACGAGGTTCCCCTTCCCCGTGTACTCGTAGACGAGCTCGGGGTCCCTGGCGATCTCGAGACAGGGATCCGCCACGCCGGGCGTATACGCGAGCGACAGGTCGCGCTGCGTCGCGCAGGGCTTCGACGCGATGACCTCGAGTTTTCCCTTCCGCCCCATCGAGTGATAGTCGAGGGCGTCCTGCTTGCTGATACTCATTTGACTCCCCTTTTCAGGCGGATTCTAGGCAGGCGGCGGCGCTTCCCGCTCCCCTCCAAATGCATCAGGATTGAGGAACGATCATGCTCACGGGATCAGCGTCCTGGCGCCCGCCGCGAGCGTCTTCTTCACCGACCTCGACGACCGTCTCCGGCGCGATCTCGTGCCGGACCTTCTCGCGGCGCGAGGAGACCTCGACGACCCCTTTCGCGAGCGCCTTCCCGCCGACGACGACGCGGACCGGGAATCCGATCAGGTCGGCGTCCTTGAACTTCACCCCCGGGCGCTCGTCCCGGTCGTCGTAGAAGACCTCGACGCCCGCGGCCTTCAGCGCCTCGTAGAGCCGGTCGGCCGCCGCGATCACCTCCGCGTCGCGCTGGAGCGAGACGACGACGCAGGCGTACGGGGCGAGCGGGACGGGCCAGATGATGCCGTCGTCGTCGTGGTTCTGCTCGATGGCGGCGGCCACGGTCCGGCCGAGGCCGAGCCCGTAGCACCCCATCGTCAGCGGCACCTTCTTCTGCGCCTGGTCGGCGACCTCGCACTTCATCGCCTCGGAGTACTTCGTCCCGAGCTTGAAGATGTGCCCGACCTCGATGCCGCGCTTGATCCGGAGCGTGCCGCGCCCCGTCGGAGAGGGGTCCCCCTCGCGAGCCGTCGCGACCTCGACGACGCCGGCGAACGCCGATGCGACATCACGTCGCGCGCGGATCGAGACGTTCGAGTGGTGAAGGCCGTCGCGATTGGCGCCGCACCAGACGTTCACGCGCGTTCTCCAGCGACCGGTCGACCCAGATGCGAACGGGCTTTCCTTCGAAGGTGAGGAGGCCGAGGGGGCCCACGAACCCGGGCCGCGTCCCGGCGATCGGTCGAACAGCCTCTCCTCGGAGACGAGCTTCACGTGGCTCGACGCCGAGCGCCTTCGGAAGCTTGACCTCCTGGATGTCGAGATCGCCGCGGATCAGCACCGCCGCGACCCCCGCCTTCCGTCTCGCCTCTGACCGCATTCGTAGATCATCGTCTTGACGATGCGCGACGCCGTCGTCCCGAAGGTGCTCCGCCTGGCCCTCGCACGTGATGATCCCGGGCGTCGGCGCGTTCGCCTCGCCGAACGGCTTCGACTCTTCGCCGGCCCACGGCTCGGGGAAGCGGGCCGTCACCGCCTTCTCGATGTTCGCGCCGTAGTCGCCCGCCTCGGAGAAGACGAGCGCGTCCTCGCCCGTGTCGGCGACGACCATGAACTCCTCGGAGGCCGAGCCGCCGATGGCGCCCGAGTCGGCCTGAACGACCGCGAACTCGAGGCTGCAGCGGCGGAAGATGCTCCGGTACGCCGCGTCCATCTTCCGGTAATGCGCGTCGAGCCCCTTCGCGTCGAGGTCGAACGAGTAGGCGTCCTTCATCAGGAACTCGCGGCCCCGGAGGAGGCCGAAGCGCGGGCGGATCTCGTCGCGGAACTTCGTCCGGATCTGGTAGAGGTTGAACGGCAGCTGCCGCCACGACGTGACCGAGCGCCGGACCATGTCGGTGACGGCCTCCTCGGCCGTCGGCGCGAGCGCGAACTCCCCCTCCTTCCGGTCCTTCAGGTGGAAGAGGATGCCGTCGTCGATGTAGCGGTCCCAGCGCCCCGACTCGACCCAGAGCTCCTTCGGCTGGAGGATCGGCAGGTCGACCTCCAGCGCGCCCGTGGCGTCCATCTCCTCGCGGACGATCTCGATCATCTTCTTCAGCGACCGGAAGCCGAGCGGCGTGTACGAGTAGATCCCCGCCGCGAGCTTCTGGATCATCCCGGCGCGGTAGAGGAGCTGATGCGAGACGACCTCGGCGTCGCCGGGGACCTCGCGGAGCGTGACGAGAAACGACTGGGACCAGCGCATAGGGCCGCGGAGGATAGCAGCGCTCCTGGATCCCCTCTCCCGTCCGCCTCAGCTCGGGGCGCCGGGCCGCCCGGAGCAGGGCCTTCATCGTGGTCGAGATAGCGGGCCAGCGCCCTTTCGCCCGTCGGCGGTGACGCGGTAGCACGTGCACGGCTTCGCGGCCGTCGAATCCCTTCACGCATCGCGATGTATCCCGCGTTCTCCAGCTTCCGCGCGTGAACCGAGAGATTTCCGTCGGTCGCGCCGAGCCGCTCCTTCAGCTCGCCGAACGTCATCGACGTCGCGGTCGCCGAGCTCGGACAGGATGCCGAGCCGGAGCCGCGCGTGGACGAGCGGATCCAGCCGGCGCGCGGCAGCCATCTTCCGAGAGCCGTCCGCGCCCGGCCTGCGAGGCATGCCGCCTGGTCGTCACGACGTACTCTGTCCTCCTGGATCGTCACGCGGCCATCTGCGGCGAGCGGCCTCCGTCTCCCCGCCGCCGTCCGGGGCGAGGCTCATAGACTCCACCGTCCATGGAGGTCGCCCCCCTCTTCGGCCCTCTGGAGAAGGCGGACGCCGGCCTCTCGTCGCTCGCGCGCGGCGTGATCGGCTCCGAGATCCTGAAGATCGCCGCCGAGGTCCGCGCGCTGAAGGCGAAGGGAGTCGACGATCTGCAACCTCACGGTCGGCGACTTCGACCCGGCCCGCTTTCCCGTTCCCCCCGAGCTCTCGGAGGGGACGCGCGCAGGCGCTCCTCGAGGGCCAGACGAACTACCCGCCCTCCGACGGCGTGCTGCCGCTCCGCGAGGCCGTCGTCCGCTTCTACGCGCGCGAGCTGGGGCTCGACTATCCCGTCGAGTCGGTCCTCGTCGCCGCGGGCGCCCGGCCGCTCCTCTACGCCGCGTACCGGACGCTCCTCGACCCCGGCGACGTCGCCGTCTACCCGGTCCCGTCGTGGAACAACAACCACTACGCCTGGCTCTCGGGCGCCCGCGCCGTCGAGATCCCGGTCCACGAGGCCGTCGAACTTCTTCCCGACGCCCGCGCAGCTCGCGCCGCACCTTCACGTCGCGCGGCTGCTCGTCGATCAACTCGCCGCTCAACCCGACGGGGACCGTCATCGCGCCCGGCGAGCTGCGCCGAGATCGCGGCGCTCGTCGTGGAGGAGAACCGGCGCCGCGACGCCGACGGGCCGCCGGCCGCTCTTCCTCGTCTACGACCAGGTCTACTGGATGCTGACGTTCCACGGCGCGGTGCACGTCACGCCGGTCGGCCTCGTGCCCGAGGTGGCGCCGTACACGATCCTCCTCGACGCGATCTCGAAGTCGTTCTGCGCGACCGGCCTGCGCGTCGGCTGGGGCGTCATGCCGCCCGCCGATGCGCGGGCGGATGGCCGACATCCTCGGGCACGTCGGCGCCTGGGCGCCGCGCGCCGAGCAGGCGGCGACCGCGAGGCTCCTCGACGCGTCCGGAGCGTTACCGGCCGTGGCAGGCGGCGATGAAGGACGGGCTCAAGGCGCGCCTCGACGCGCTGGCCGACGGGCTCCTCTCGATGAAGCGGGACGGCTTCCCGGTCGACGCGATCGAGCCGCAGGGGGCGATCTACCTCTCGGCCCGCTTCGACCTCGCCGGCGCGACCTGCCGCGGACGGAAGCTCGAGACGAACGAGCAGATCCGGAAGCTGCTCCTCGAGGAGGCCGGCTTCGCCGCCGTCCCCTTCCAGGCCTTCGGCCTCCGAGAGGAGACCGGCTGGTTCCGCCTCTCCGTCGGCGCGGTCGCTCCCGCACGAGATCGCCGCCGCCCTGCCGCGCCTCCGGGCCACGCTCGAGGACGCGGCCCGTCCCTCCCGCTGAACCGCCATGGACGCGAGCGCGCGCCGCCCTCGACGACCTGATCCTCGGCCGCGGCGTCAAGCGCGGGCGCCACCGAGATCCCGCTCTCCGCTCGCCGCGCTCGTCCGGGAGCGGCTCGCCGCCTGCGGCTTCTTCGAGACGCGCGTCGCGGACGTGCCCGATCGAGGTCGGCGTCCGGGTCCCCGCCTGGCTCTATCCGCCCTCCGGTCCTCGACTTCGGGACCGTCTTCTGGGAGGTCTTCACCGAGACGAAGCGCCGCAAGCTCTTCGGCTCCGAGGTCCGGAACCGGAAAGGCGACTGGGAGATCCAGCTCGCGGCCTCGGCCCCGGAGACGCTCTGGGCCGGCCTCGCGCTTCGCCGAGCGCTACGACGCGTCGCGCCCGTCGGGATGTGGTGAAGGCCCGCCGATGGCCGAATCCCGCAACGACAATTTCGTCTGTTGCACTTGATGTTCCAGACATTTCTGTAGCCATGGAGTCCATCACTGTCCCCTGCGGCGCCGCGCCTCTGCCCTTTTTCCGCCAAGGAAGGGGCCGCCTGATCCGGAACTCTCAACGCTTCGCGTAGGCGCGGGGCTTACGGAGGCGCTCGCCCGGCGGCATACCCGGCCCGGGGAGCGGATGCGGGAGCTTTGGCGATTGTCCTCACAAGTTCGTCGCTAAGATATTAAGAAAATACAAAATGTTATCTTACTCCAGTATGCTCGCCGCCCGAGTCGGGAGAGACAACCCCTGTCCCTGGAGTGCCTTTCCGGGATGTCTCCGCCCGCGCGGCCCGCGCGGCACGGCTCGTGCTCCGGGCGCCGACAACGAGACCCGGAGACGCGGTCCCGGGCATCCAGGAGGTGGAAGGATGAAGAAGCGGCTGATCCTGGGCTTGGTCCTCTGCGCGCTGATCCTGGTTTCGTCGTCCGTTCTGGCCGACGCCACGGGCGACAAGACGGGGGGGATCGCGAACGTCCCCGCGAAGGTCGCGGGCCAGCCCACGCTCGAGGAGATCGGCGCGGCGGTCGGGCAGACGCGCGTCTCGCTGAACTTCGTCTGGACGCTGATCGCGGGGTTCCTCGTGATGTTCATGCAGGCGGGATTCGCGCTCGCGGAGACCGGCTTCACGCGGGCCAAGAACGCCGCACACACCATGATGATGAACTTCATGGTCTACGCCCTCGGGATCCTCGGATTCTGGGTGGCCGGATTCGCGCTCCAGATGGGCGGGTCGGGCGCCGCGATGGGCGCTTCGCTGACCGTGCCCGAGGGCATGAGCAAGCTGATCGGCCCGGTCATCGGCGGCAACCCATGGGGACTCTTCGGCGGAACCGGTTTCTTCCTGACCGGCGTGTCGTACGACGTGGCCGCCTTCGCACTCTTCCTCTTCCAGATGGTCTTCATGGACACCGCGCTCACGATCCCGACGGGCGCGATGGCCGAGCGCTGGAAGCTCTCCGCCTTCGTCGATCTACGGCCTCGTCGCGTCGGCTCTCATCTACCCGGTGTTCGGCTGCTGGGCGTGGGGCGGCGGCTGGCTGTCGACGCTCGGCAAGTACGCCGGGCCTCGGTCACGGTTACGTCGACTTCGCCGGCTCGGGGGTCGTTCACCTGACCGGCGGCGTGATGGCCCTCACCGGCGCGCTCGTCCTCGGCCCCCGGATCGGCAAGTACGTCCGGGGCCGGGCGCAGGCCATCCCCGGTCACAACCTGCCGATGGCGGTGCTGGGCTGCTTCGTCCTCGCGTTCGGGTGGTTCGGGTTCAATGCCGGCTCCACGCTCGCGGGGACCGACCTCCGGATCGCGCGTCGTCGCGACGAACACGATGCTGGCCTCGGCCTCGGGCGCCTTCCTCGCCTACCTCACGACGTGGAGGAAGTTCCGGCGGCCCGACCTCTCGATGGCCGTCAACGGGATGCTCGCGGGCCTCGTGGCGATCACCGCGCCCTGCGCCTTCGTGACGGCGCCTTCGGCCATTCTCATCGGCGCGGTCGCCGGCGTCCTCGTCGTCTACGCCGCGCTCTTCATCGAGAACACGCCTGAAGATCGACGACCCGGTCGGCGCCATCGCCGTCCACGGCGTCAACGGCGCGTGGGGGTCTGATCGCGCTCGGCCTGCTTGCCGACGGCACGTACGGCGGCGGCTGGAACGGCGCCGCCGCCTCCGGCGTGACCGGGCCTCCTCTACGGCGACGCGAAGCAGCTCCTCGCCCAGGTCATCGGCATCGCCGCGAACGTCGTCTGGGTGGGAGGCTCCAGCTTCGCCCTCTTCAAGGTCATCGACCTCGCGCATCGGGCATGCGTGTCTCCCCGCAGGAAGAGATGCAGGGCCTCGACTTCGGCGAGGTCTCGGCGCCCGCCTATCCCGGCGAGGGCTCTCCGGTTCATTTCCCGGTCTTCGCGAGCGCGCCGGCGAAGGTCGTCGCCTCCGGCCTCGTCGAAAGCAGCGCACCCGCCGGCGCCAAGTGAGAGGAGCGACTCCATGAAGATGATCACCGCCATCGTCCGCCCCGAGAAGCTCGAGGCCGTCAAGGCCGCGCTCTTCAAGGCCGAGGTCGAAGGGCTCACGATCACGCGCGTTTCCGGGCACGGGGGCGAGAAGACGGTCCTCGAGAGCTACCGCGGCCAGCCGCTCGTCTACGAATTCCACGACAAGATCCGATTCGACATCGGCGTCTCCGAGCCGTTCGTCGACGTGACGATCGACGCGATCGTCGCGGCCGCCCGAACGGGCGAGGTCGGCGACGGGAAAGATCTTCGTCACGCCGGTCGAGAGGGTCGTCAGGATCCGGACCGGCGAACTCGACCGCGACGCCGTCACGCCGATCCACGTCGCACAGAAAGCGTAGTCCTCGCCTCCGAGCCCGCATTCCACGACCGGGGCCCCTTCGTGAGAACGGGCCCCTCCAACAAGCCCTGAACGGAGAAACCATGAGACGACCCGTGCTTCGTGTTGCCGGCCTGATCGCCCTGCTCCTGCCGGCGGCTTTCGCCCACGCGACGCCTTCGACGACCTATTTCACTCCCATGACCCTGGACATCCAGGCACCCGGAGTCTTCCACCTGGGAATCGACAACTACTTCACGGTCGCGACCAAGACCGCCGACGGCGCCGGCGCCTTCCCCACCGACTTCACGCTTCCCGAAGTCGGCTTTGCCCTCTCTTCGAAGGTGAACGTGGAATGCGGGATCGACTACCTCGCCGCCACCGACAACCCGTGGTTCTTCAACGCGAAGATCGGCCTCCGCGAGGACTCGCTGTTCAAGGGCCAGCCGGCCTTCCAGATCGGGATCTTCAACGTGGGCACGAAAAGCAGCGGGCCGTCGCGGACCGACTACGACATCGGCTTTCTCGTGCTCGGAAAGACCATCCCCGAGTTCGGCCGGTTTTCTGTCGGCCCGTACTGGGGCAATCACGCGACCATGGTCTCGAGCACGGGTGAGTCCCAGAACACCGGCTTCATGGTGGCGTACGACCGGGGATTCGTTCCCGCCAAGGACAAGGACGGGAACGAGTTCAATCGTCTCGTGTTCGCCGGCGACTATGCGTCGGGGAAGAACGTCATCGGCGGCGGGGGCGTCGGCGTCTACTACTTTTTCACGAAGGACATCAGCCTTCTCGCGGGTCCCGTCTGGTTCAACGACTCGGGGATCAACGGGAAGTGGAAGGTGACCGCGCAGCTCGACATCAATCTGCCGAAGCTCTTCTAGGAAGCCGGCGGCCGTCAGCGGATCGGCGGCGCGCTTCCGCCCCGCCAGCTTCTCCGTGAGCTGGAGGTGGCGGCGGATCTGCTCGAGCATCTTCGCCTCGAGGCCGCCGCGCTCGGAGCGTCCGGACGCTCTTCCTCTTCGCGCGGCCGAACGCCTGCCGCGCGGCGCGCGCGTCGCCGACGGCGAGGTACGCGAGGCCCAGGTGCGTCAGGTGGGTGGACGTCTCCCCGATCTCGGTCGCGCGGCGGAGGCACTCGACGGCCCGGTCGAACTCGCGCCGCTTGTAGTGGACCCACCCCTTGGCCGCGAGCGGGAAATGGCGCATCTCCTTCGGCGAGAGAGTCAGCGCGAGGTCGGCGAGCTCCAGCGCGGCGTCCAGGTCCTCGCCCATCTCCGCCAGCGCCGTCGCCCGCTCGAAATAGGCGATCGAGCGGGCGTAGTTCGACCGGACGACCGCGAGCATCTCCTCCGCCACCCGGCTCCCCTCCCGGAACTTCCCCTCGGCCTTCAGCGCCTCGAGCTGCGTCGCGTAGGCCGCCGTCGCGACCATCTCGCCCGGCTGGCGCGCCAGGACGCGCCGGGTCGTGGCGACGGCCTCCGAGGTCCGGCCGGCGGCCGAGCAGAGGAGGGCGAAGGAGATGAGGAGGGTCGGGTTCTCGGGGTCGAGGGCGAGGGCGCGCCGGTAGAGCGCGAGCGCCTTCAGCGGGTCGGTCTTCGCCGCCGCCTCGCCGCGGCGCGCGAGACGCGCCGCCTCGCCGCTCACCTTCGGGAGCGAACGGGAGCCGGCCGGGAGGAGGAGGCGGCTCGCCTCCTGGTACTCGATCCGGTTCGGGTTCAGCTCCAGCGCGGCGCGGAACCGTTCGGACGCCTTCTGTGTCCAGCCGCGGTCGAGGTAGCAGAGGCCGAGCTGGTAGAGGGCGTCCTCGTCCTCCGGGTCGAGACGGACCGCCTTCTGGAGCGACTCGATCGCCTCGTTCAGCCTTCCCCGCTGGTACGCGATCACCCCGAGGAGAGAGTAGGTCTGGGCGTTCTCCTCGACCTCGAGCGCCTGCTTCAGGTAGGCCTCGGCCTTCGTCAGCTGCCCCTGCAGGGCGAGGAGGGCGCCGACGGCGAAGTACGGGAGGAACGCGTCGGGCTTCGCGGCGACGGCCGACTTCAGAAGCTCGAGCGCCCGCTCCGTCCGCCCGGCGTCGTTCTCGAGTACGCCCGAGTAGACGAGCGCCTCGAAGTGCTTCGGCTCCTTCGCGAGGACCTGCCGGAGCATCGCCGCGGCCCGCTCGGTCTCCCCCTCGTTGAAGTAGGTCTCGCCGAGGAAGAAGGCGAGCTCCGCGTTCGTCCGGTCGAGCTTGAAGGCCTCCTCCAGCGTCCGGATCGCCTTGGCCGGATCGAGGGCGAAGAAGGCGAACTCGGCGTCGGCGAGGAGGGCCCGGAACCGGTCGCGGCGCGCTCCCGCGTAGCCGCCCACCATCCGTTCCTTCCGCTCGAGGAAGCGCTCCCGCTTCTCGAGGACGGCCATGTGGTGGTCGACGCGCGTCTCCCACAGCTCGACCATCTCCTCCTCGGCGACGAGCCCCTTCCGCTCGAGGAGGTCCTTCAGGGCGAGGAGGCCCGACTGCGCGACGAACCCGTTCCGCTCCTGCACGTTGACGGAGTCGAGGAGCATCCGGAGCGTCTCGGCGCTCCGCTTCACGACCTCCTCCAGGACCGAGACCCGCTCGAGCAGGTGCTCGTCCAGCGAGACGCCCTCGTCCGCGCCGGTCGGCTCTTCGTACGACTCGGGAGTTCCCGAGACGACGAGGAGCTTGCTCTGGCACTTCCGGCAGAACTCGCGGTCGAGCTCGTTCGAGACGCCACAGACCTGGCAGATCAAGAGAGCTTCTCGCCCCCCGGCCCGTCGTACCGGTAGAAGCCGCGGCCGGCCTTCTTCCCGACCCATCCCGCGTCGACCATCTGCACGAGGAGCGGGCAGGGGCGGTACTTGTCCTCGCCGAGCCCGTCGTGGAGGACGCGCAGGATGGAGAGGCAGGTGTCGAGGCCGATGAAGTCGGCCAGCGTCAGCGGTCCCATCGGGTGGTTCATGCCGAGCTTCATGATCGTGTCGACGGCTTCGGGGGTCGCGACGCCCTCGTGGACCGCGAAGACCGCCTCGTTCAGCATCGGCATCAGGACCCGGTTGGAGACGAACCCTGGAAAGTCACGGCATTCGACCGGCGTCTTTCCCATCTCCTTCGCGAGCGCGACGACCGCGGCCGCCGTCTCGTCCGTGGTCGCGATGCCGCGGATCACCTCGACGAGCGCCATCACCGGAACCGGGTTCATGAAGTGCATCCCGACGAACTTCCCGGGCCGCGAGGTCGCCGCCGCGAGCCGCGTCACCGAGATCGAGGAGGTGTTCGTGGCGAGGAGCGCCTCCTTCCCGGCGAGCCGGTCGAGCCGGCCGAAGAGCTCCTGCTTCACCGCCTCGTTCTCGACGACGGCTTCGACGACGAGGTCCGCATCGGCGAGCGGCGCGAGGTCCACGGAGGTCGAGACGCGAGCGAGCGCGGCGGCGCGCGCCTCCGCGGACAGCTTTCCCTTCTCGACCTGCCGGCCGAGGTTCTTCTCGACAGCGGCCCGCCCGCGCTGCACCAGCTCCGCCGTCACGTCCACGAGGACGACCGACTTCCCGGCCAGCGCGGCGACGTGGGCGATCCCGCTGCCCATCTGGCCCGCGCCGACCACACCGATCCTTTCGAGGCTCATCGTGGGTGCCGACTCCCGTTCCGCGGCCGCTCGAGGCCGCCGCCGGAATCTATCAGCGTCCGGGGCGCCGCGCTGGAACGGGGTTCACGCCGCGGCGGTCCACCCGGGGTCGACGAGAGCCTCGCGCTCCCGGCCGGCGAGCGAGCGGAGCGAGAGGCCGATGCCGACGAGGGAGGCCACTCCCCAGACGACGGACCCGAGGACGGGGACGAGGGAGGGAAGGCCGAGCGCGAGAAGCCCCGCCGCCAGCGCCGCGGGAGCGCCGAAGAGCAGCTGGCCGCGAGAGACGCGTCTCAGGAGGCGCGAGCCGACGGCAACGAAGACGGCGGCGAGGCCCCAGGCCTTGAGGAGGACGAGGCCGGCCGCGATCGCCGCCGTGAGCGCGAGGCCGACCGGCGCCGGGAGGACGGCGAGGAGGCAGGCCGCGAGAAGGAGGGCCGCCAGCACCGCCGAAGCGCCGACCGCCCCGAGCAGGACCGCATGCGCCGGGAGCCCTCCGGCCCCAGCGAGCAAGCGCCGGGGGAAGAGACGCAGGAGGACGAGGCCGACGGCGAGCCAGGCGACGAGGAGGAGGAGGCGGAACGAGACGAGGAGCGGCGAGACGGCCGAGTTCCGGACGGGCGAGGTCCGGAGCTCTGTCAGGAACGCCGCTTCCAGCGCCTCGATCGACCGGACCGTTCCCCCGACGGAACGCTCCGCCGACGCCCCCTCCTCGAACGTGACCGCGCCGCCCACGACGAGAATGTCGCCTTCGATCCGCGCGCCGCCCCGGACGGTCGCCCCCGCGCCGAGGACGACGACATGCCGGCCGACCCGGCCGGAGACGGTCGCCGGGGCTCCCGTCGCCACGACGGAACCCGCCAGGCTCCCTTCCACGACGACGTCCCGGCCGAGGGAGACGACGTCCCCGGGCCGGCTCGCCCCGGGGCCGACCAGAATCGTCTCGGCCGCGACCGGCCCGGCGAGAAGGAGCGCGACGAGCGCCAGCCGGCCGACTCGCGCCACGTCGGGGTGGACCCGCGGTCCCACGCCGGTCAGCGCGCGGCGCGCGCCGGGCGACGGCGGAGGATGGCCGCGGACAGGAGGGCGAGGGCCGCGGCGCCGCCTCCGAAGGCCAGCGCGCCCGCCGGTGAGACGGCCTGCCGGATCGACTCGGCGGCCGACGTCAGCGCCGGAGCCGCCGAGAGGATCGCCTCCAGAGGACGCGCGAACGCGGCCGTCACGACGTTCCCCCAGACCGCGAAAGCGGTCGCGGGGCCGAGGTTGCCGAGCGGGGCGAGGAAGATCCCGGCACTCGACGCGAAAAGGCCCGCCAGGACGGCGGCCGGCGCCCTCCATGCCGCCGCGCGGCGGACTTCCCACGGCGCGAACGGCCGGGCCGAAGCGACGCTTGAGGCGAACCCGGGCGGCAGCGACGGCGAGGAACTAACCATTTCATCCAGAAGGACTTCCAGCTTTCGATCCCGCAGGAGCTCGGCGGGATCGGGCCGGTCTTCCGTCGGGCGGCCGAACTCGTTCAGCGTCATCGTCACCTCTATACGGTTCCGGGCGGCAAAAGATCTCGCAGGGCCTGCCGCGCCCGGAAGAGCTTGTTCTTGACCGTCCCGAGGGGCATCCCCTTCAGCTCGGCGATCTCCTCGTACGGAAGCTCGCCGTAGTGGCGGAGGCTGATCAGCTCCCGGTAGTCGTCAGGGAGCTTCTCGATCGCGAGGTCGATCGCGTTCCGGAGGCGCTGGCGGGTCAGCTCCTGGAACGGGTCCGGGCGCTCCTCCCGCGGCTCGACGCTCCGCGCCTCACCGTCCTCGTCCACAGGCAGCTCGAGCGGCAGGGCCCGGGTCTTCCGCCTTCGGAGGTGGTCGATCGCCGCGTTGCCGGCGATCCGGAAGAGCCACGTGGAGAATCGGTACCGCGGATCGTAGGAGTCGAGAGCGCCGTAGACCTTGACGAAGACATCCTGCGTCAGGTCCCGCGCGTCCTCGGGCTCTCGCGTGTAGCGGCATATGAAGCGGAAGAGGCGCGTCTGGTAGCGCGCCACGAGCACCTCGAAGAGCTGCGCGTCTCCGGCGAGGATCTTCCGGATCAGGCCGGCGTCGTCGAGGTCGGCGCTCGGGGGCACCGCCCCATCGTGCCACAGCGGAGACGCGTCTCCGGCCGCTAGAATCGGCCCGCGTGGCCGAATCCGCTCCCGCCGCCCGGTTCGAAAAGGCGACGAAGCGTTACGGCGGCCTCCTCGCCCTCGACGCGCTCGATCTCTCGATCCCGTCCGGCACCCTCTTCGCCCTCGTCGGTCCGAACGGGGCGGGGAAGACGACGGCGCTCGGTCTCCTGACCGGGCTCCTCGCCCCGACCTCGGGACGGGCGCTCGTCGCCGGGTTCGACGTCTCCACGGAGCCGCTCGACGCGAAGAAGCGGCTCGGGTTCGTGCCCGACCGGCCGCTCCTCTGGCCCCGCTGGACGCCGCGCGAGACGCTCCGATTCGTCGGGGCGGTCTTCGGCCTCGCCGGCGCGGAGCTGGAGGCGAGGATCGACGGTGAGCTCGCGCTGCAGGGACTCCGGGAGGTCGCGGACGCGAGGAACGACTCCCTCTCCCACGGGACCCGCCAGCGGGTGGCCCTGGCGCAGGCGTTTCTACACGACCCGCCGCTCTACGTGCTGGACGAGCCGATGGTGGGGCTCGACCCGGTGGCGCAGCGCTCGCTCGCAGAGAGGCTGCGGGAGAAGGCGGCCGCGGGAGCTGCCGTTCTCTTCACGACGCACCAGCTCCAGGTCGCCGAGGAGCTGGCGTCCGACGCCGGCCTTCTCGTCGGCGGCCGGCTCGTCGCCCGGGGCTCTCCCCGCGACATGCGGGGCGAGCGCGGCGCGTCCGGGCTCTCGGCGGTCTTCTTCGAGCATGTGGACGGTCCGGCCGGATGACGTCCGGCGGGCGCCCCTTCCGGATCGCCGCGGCGAGCTCGCTCCGGGGAGCCGTCCGCTCGCTCGCCTCGGGCGGGGCCGGCGCGCTCGCGGGAGGCGCCGCGGCGCTCGCCTCGGTCCTCGTGTTCTCGGCCGGCTCGGGCTGGGCCACCTGGTCCGGGATCCGGGCGGCGCGCGCCGCTCTCCCCCAGCTCCCGGCCCTCGTCCCGGAGATCCTGGTCGAGAGGTTCCTCGCGGCCGGGCTCCTCTCGGCGGCCTTCCTCCTCGTCCTCGGCGCCCTGACGACCGCCGTTTCGACGCTCTTTCTCTCGCCGGATACCGAGGCCCTCGTCCCGCTGCCGATCCCCCACGCGCGCCTCTTCCGCCGCCAGCTCTCGCGGACCGTCCTCTCCGCGTCGGCGCCGAGCCTGCTCCTCGTCGTGCCGGTCCTGGCTGTCGGCGCGGCGTCCTCGCGCCGCCCGCTCCTCGCTGCATCCACGGGCCTCGCGGTCCTCGCCGCCGTCCTTCTGGCGACGGGTCTCGCGGGCTGCTCCCTCGCACTCCTTCTCGTCCGGCTGGTCCCGCCGCGGCGCGCCCGCCTCTTCGCGGCCGCCGTCTCCGCGCTGGGCCTCTCGGCGGTCCTCTTCGGGGTGCGCGGGGCACGGCCGGAGCGGCTCTTCGAACCGGCCGCCGCCCTCGCCCTCCTCGAGCGCTTCGGCTCCGTTCCCCCGGCCCGGTCCCCGTTCGACCCGTTCGCCGCGGGGGCCCACGCGGTGACGCAGGCCCTCTTCGGAGACGTCCGCGGCGTGGGCGCTGCCGTCCTGCTGCTCGCCGCTTCGGCGGCGATCGCCGTTCTCGTCGCGAGAGGGCTCGCGCCGCTTCACCTCCGGCTCTGGCAGGAGACGCGCGAGGCCTCGGGCCGCGGGGATCCCGCAGCCGGCGACCCGGCCGCCCCGTCCGATCCCCCGGCGCGGCGCTCCTTCGCGCCGAGACGGCCAGCCTCCTCCGGGACGCCTCGACGCCGGCGCAGGCCGGCTCGCTCGCCGCCGTCTTCCTCCTCCAGATCCTCAATCTCCGCCTCCTGCCCGCCGGCGACGCCTCGTCGCGCGACGTTCTCGCCGGGCTGGAGACCGGTCTCGCGCTCTTCCTCGTCGCGGCGCTCTCGCTCCGCTTCGGGACGCCGGCCGTCTCGGCGGACGGGCGCGCCGCGCTTCTCCTCCGGTCGCTCCCCCTCCCGCCCCGTCGACACCTCCTCGTCCGGACCGCCGTCCGTGTCATTCCGGCGGCCGCCGCCGCCCTCGTCCTCGTCGGGGCGACGAGCGTCCTCCTGAAGCCGTCCTCCGGCGCGATCGCCGCCTCGTTCGCGGCGGGCCTCGCCGGGGCCGTCGCGATTCCCGCACTCCACGTCGGTCTGGGAGCCCTCTCCCCCCGCTACGACGCGCCGAGCGCCGTCGCGATGGCCCTCGGGCCGGCCGGGCTCCTCTCCCTCGTCCTCTCGACCGCTCTCGCCCTCCTCTCGACGCTCGTCGTCTCGGCCGAGCTGCGGGCGCTCGGGTCGGCGCTCCTCCACGTGCCGCTCGGCGGCGCGGCGGTGACCGCGCTCTTCCTCGGCGGGTGCGCGGCCGCGTCGGTCCTTCCGTTCGCCCTCGGAGGACGCGCGCTCGGACGGAGGGATCTCGCGGGTGGGGGTGACGCCGGGCCGAACGGGCGATCAGGCCGCCCGGACGGGAACCTGGGGAGAGCGGCTCTCGGACGACCCCGGAACGTCGCCGACCCGGTCCTGGATCGGCATCCGCACCGCCATCGGCGCGGGACGCACGACGTACGTCAGGGCGTTCGCCAGCTCGGCCTTCACCCATCGGACGAGGCCGTGCCCGAGCATGACCCAGGCGCTCGAGCGGAGCGAGAAGCCGACGAGCCCCGGCCGGCGGCCGGCGTTGTGGTTCCCGTAGATGCCGAGCGCGAGCTTCCTCTTCGCGATGGAGACGAGGCGGCGCTGGTAGAAGCGCATCGGGTAGAACGCCACCTCGGAGAATTCCTGGTAGAACGGCGGCACGAGGACCCGGTCGGCCGACCAGCGGTAGACCGGGATGACGGCGGCGAGGTAGTAGAGCGCGGTGTCCATCAGGAACGACGACGTCATCGTGTCGTAGTCCCCCATGAGCCAGTACTTCTCCTGGTAGATCGAGCCGAAGAAGTAGTTCAGGTACCGGCCGAAGCGCCGATTGTGGGCCTCGAGCTCCTGCGCGAACGCCTCGGCCGTCGCCTTCTTCCGGCGCTTGATCAGCTCGAGCGTCCACGACACGGAGAACGCCATCTGGTCGAGGCCGGGGCTGTAGAACGGGTCGAGGAAACCCGCGGCGTCGCCGACGAGGGACCAGCCGTCCCCCGCGACCCGGTCGTTGAGGTACGGGAGGTGCCCGTAGAAACGGGTGTCGCCCGGCACGGCCTCCGCGTGCTCGAGCATCTCCTTCGTGAGCGGATTCCCGTCCAGGAACTTCATCAGCTTCTCTTCCGGACTCGCCCCCCGCGGGTCGATCAGCCTCTTGTCCCAGACGAGGCCGACGCTCGTCTCGCCCCCCTTGAGCGGAATGAACCAGACCCAGTAACCGAAGCCGACGAAGTGGTTCGTCGCGAGGCGGCGCGCCGCGATCACCGGGCGGACGAACGGGTCGGCCGGGTCGACGCCGGCGACCTCCTTGCCGTCGAGGTCCTTCACGTTCCGGAAGCGCGCCCAGATGGACGCCGTCGGGTGCGCCTCGAGGGGCTTCAGGAGCCCCTTCTTCCGCGCGATCATCGCCGCCCGTCCGGTCGCGTCGACGACCCACCCGGCCGCGATCTCGCTCCTTTCGCCGTCCTTCTCGACGACGACGATGTTCTCCGCGGCGGCGGTGTCCTCCCGGAGCCGGATCTCGACCACCTTCGCCGGCCGCCAGACGTCGGCCCCCTCGGCGCGCGCGACGCCGAGGACGTGCTCGTCGAGGCGGGACCGGTCGAGCTGGAATCCCGGAGTCCGGGCGAGCTGCGTCGGGCCGACCTCGCTCGCGTCGCGGAGACGCGCGACGTTCCCGTTGTAGAACCAGTACCGGAAGCCCTGCTTCGCGATCTGCTCGCGGGAGAGGTAGTCGTAGAGCTTCAGGACGCGGGTCAGGAAGTAGGACGAGATCTCGACCGTCGATTCCCCGACCTTCCAGTCGAAGGCGCTCCCCTTCTCGACCACGAGGACCGAGAGCTCCGGGCACCAGCGCCGGAGAAGGACCGCCGTCGAGGCGCCCGCGATCGCGCCGCCGACCACGACGACGTCGTATCGCCGGGCCCCGGTCCCCTCCCCGTCCATCACCCCGCGGACGATACCCGTTTCCGGAGGCTCCGCCAATCGCTCCGAGCCGGTCACCCGACCGGGTGGCGAACCGGCTCGCCGCGGAAGAACCGCGCGATCTCCGAGCAGGCGAGCCGCGCCATCGCGAGGCGCGTCTCCTCCGTCGCGGACCCGAGGTGCGGGAGGAGGACGACGTCCTTCCGCCCGAGAAGGCCGGGGTGGACGGCCGGCTCCCGCTCGTAGACGTCGAGCCCCGCGCCGCGAAGGTGCCCCGCCTCGAGCGCCTCGACGAGCGCCGCCTCGTCGACCAGCGGCCCCCGCGCCGTGTTCACGAGGATCGCCCCCCTCTTCATCGCGAAGAGCTCGCGGCGCGAGAACCGGCCGCGCGTCGCCGGCGTGAGCGGCGCGTGGATCGAGAGGACGTCCGAGGCCGCGAGCAGCTCCTCGAAGCGCTCCGGCGGGTCCTTCTCGACGACGCCCAGCGTCTTCATCCCGAAGGTCTCGCCCCGCCGCGCGACGCGCCGTCCCGATCCGGCCCAGGCCGTAGATGCCGAGCGTCTTCCCCGCGAGCGACGTCCCGAGGAGCTCCAGCGGCTTCCAGCCGTCCCAGCGCCCCGACCGGAGCAGCGCCTCCCCTTCGTGCATCCTCCGCGCCACCGCGAGGATCAGGGCGAAGGCGAGGTCCGCGGTCGCTTCCGTCAGGACGCCGGGCGTGTTCGTCACCGCGATGCCCCGTTCCCGGCAGGCCGCGAGGTCGACGTGGTCCGTCCCGACGGAGCAGCTCGCGACGATCCGGAGGCGCGGCGCGCGGGAGAGGACGTCGCGCGTCACCCGCTCGCGCGGCGTCGGGAGCAGGGCGTCCGCGTCCGCGAGGTGGGCGGCGACCTCGTCGGCCGGCAGGCTGCCGGTCCCGATCACGACCTCGTGCGCCGGCCAGCAGCTCCGACGTCGACGGCTCGGGGAGCGGCTGGCCGACGAAGACCTTCATCGGGCGCCTCCCGCCTCCGGCGTGGCCGGACGCTCGCGGACGCTCGACTCGGAGACGATCGGGTCGTCCTGCTCCGACCGGTCGAGGATCTCGATCCCGGACGAGATGCGGCCGAAGACCGTGTACCCGCCGTCGAGATGCGGCTGCGGGGACAGGGCGACGAACCACTGCGAGCCGCCCGTGTCCGCGCCCGAGAGCGCCATCCCGACCGTTCCGCGGCGGTAACGGAGCGGGTTGATCTCGTCGCGGATCGCGTAGCCGGGCCCGCCCGATGCCGTCGCCGCGGGGGTCCCCGGTCTGGACGACGAAGTCGGGGACGACGCGGTGGAGGACGAGGCCGTCGAAGAACCCCCGCTTCGCGAGCCCGTAGAAGCTGAACGCCGTCGCGGGCGCGGCCCCGAAATCGAGCTCCACCGTGAACGCTCCCCGCGGGCGTCACGAAGGTGACCTCCGCGCCGAATCCGCCCGCCATCCTCGCGAGCGCGCGGTAGTCGGCCAGCCGTCCGGCCCGTCTTCACCGGCATCCGCCGGAAGCTCGGCGGGCGACGCGCCGTAAGTGGCGACCATCACGCGCCGGGCCTTGTCCCGGACGACCGGCTCCGGGTCGTCGACCCTCGCGGCGACGAGAGGCTTCCCCGCCTCTCCCCGCGCCGCGGCCGCGTCGAGCGCGGTGACGACGTCGTCGGGTTCGGCCCCGGGGAAGCTCTTCTCGAAGGCGTCGACTCCAGGAGGGAGCAGCGAGCGCTGCGGCCCCGTCGACGAGCGGTGCGGACGCCTCGAGCGCGGCCGCGCGGACCGACGGAGAGGGGTCGCTCAGACCGCGCGGCGAGATCCGCGAGTCGCGGTTCGGCGCCGCCTTCTTCGAGAGTGACGAAAGGGCCGCGGCACGGACCCGCGGGGAGGAATCCGCGAGGAGCGCCGCGCCGACCCGTTCGGCGATGTCCGGCGGGAGGAACTCCAGCGCCTCGCACGCTCCGAGCTTCAGCTCGAGCGAGCGCGACGCCGCCGCGTCCGCGAGGCGCCTCGCGGCCCTGCCCGGGTCGCCCGGGGCGTCGAGTCGCGTCAGGCTGACGAGGGCCGTCTGCCCTCGCCATCCTCCTCGACGACAGATTCTCCTCGAGCACCGCTCCGCGAAGCGGCCGCGGGCCGAGCGCGCCCTCGAGCCGGAGGGCGGCAACGGCCACGCCCGGCAGGGGATCGTCCGACCGCCTCGACGCGACGCCCGACGCCGACGGCCGCAAGCCCCTCGTCCTTCGACGAAGAGAGGATCTTCTCGAGGGCGAGCGAGCGACTGGACGGCGACGGAGACGTTCGCGGAATCCGCGAGCCGGACGAGGTCCGGAACGCTCTCCGCGTCGCCGAGAAGGCCGGCGCCCGGGCCGACCACGCGACGACGTCCGGCTCCTCGTTCCCCATCTCTCGTCCGGAGCTCGGCGCGGAGCGCCGGCAGGGCCTCCTTCTTCGGCCGCCGCGCAAGCGCGTAGACCGCCGCCCGGCGTAACTCCGCCGGCATCGCCGGGTCGAGCGCGACGAGCGCGAGCGCGGCCACCACCTTCGGATCGTCCGCCCGGAAGAGAGCCTGCGCCGCGGCCGTGCGGGCGACGCCGGGCCGGCCGAGCGCGGCGAGAAGCGCCGCCGTTGCCTCGTCGCCGCCGAGCTTCCCGAGGGCTTCCGCCGCGCAGCGCCGCCGTCGCCGGATCCGGGTCCGAGAGCGCCGCGACGCCACGGCCCGACCAGCTTCGGGTCGCCGGAGACGCCGGCGGCGAAGGCGGCCGAGCGCCGGACCGAAGGATCCGGGTCCCCGAGCAGCGCCGGGAGGAGCGCGCGCGGCCTCGGGGTCCTTCAGCCGGCCCGCGGCGAGCGCCGCCTTCGACCGAAGCGACGGGATCCGGGAGACGCGGCGGCGCCCGCCGAAGAGAGCCGGGTCGAAGGTCCGCGTGTCCTCGGCCGCGAGGAGCCGGGCGCGGCGTCTCGCTCCGCTCGTCGGCCGCCTCCTTCGGCGGAACGTTCGACGGCGGCGGCTCCCGCGCAGGACGCGGCCAGCGAGGACGGCGAGCGACGCGTGGCGGCCCGGGCGCGCCTCAAAGCCCGATGACGAGGCGGTCGCCGAGGACCGGCGGAAGGCCGGCCCGGAGGATCTTCCTCCGCGTCGCCTCGACGTCGTAGGGCACGCGGTCGAAATGGACGACGCCCTCGGCCGTGTCGTACAGCACGTAGGAGGCCTTCGGGTTCCGGTCGCGGGGCTGCCCCACCGAGCCCGGGTTCACGAGGTACCGCTTCCCCGGCTCGAGCTTCAGCTTCGCGCGGGCGCCCCGGATCGCCTCGACGCGGATGCCGTCCATCTCGAGCGTGAAGACCGACGGGATGTGGCTGTGCCCGAAGAAGCAGACCTCGATCCCCGCGGCCATCCGGTCCATCTGGATGAAGTTCATCGAGGCGTCGAAGTCCGAGAAGATGTAGGCGTCCTCGTCGAGCGGCGAGCCGTGGCAGACGACGAAGAGGTCGTCCACGATGGTCGGGCCGGCGGGAGGCGCTTCAGGAACTCGAGGTTCGGCTTCGAGAGCCGGTTCGTCGTCCACCGGGCCGCGTAGAGGGCGGGCGGGTTGAAGAGCTCGCCCGGGTCGGCGCCGCTGACGACCTTGTCGTGGTTCCCGCGGATCGAGAAGGTCGTCTTCGGCAGGTGGCGGAACCGGTCCAGCACCTTGTTCGGGTCGGCGGCGTAGCCGACGAAGTCGCCGAGGCAGATGACGCGGTCGAACCGCTTCCGCTTGACGCGGGACAGGACGGCGGAGAACGCCTCGTCGTTCGAGTGGAGGTCGGAGACGATCAGGTAGCGCACGTCACCCTTTCCCGCCGGCCCCGACCGCCGGAGGGCGGAGGATCGCCTCGACGCGCGCAGCGACCTCGTCGACCGTCATCTCTCCGTTCACGGAAACCGCCCAATCCGCCATTCTATAGAAAGGGAGCCTCGCCTCCAGAAGAAGCCGCGCCTCGACGGGCGTCCGGAAGAGGGGGCGGTCGGCCGACTTCCCCGCCAGCCGCTCGGCCAGAACCTCGAACGGGACGTCGAGGAAGACCGAGACCCCGTGCCGCTTCACGAACGCGGCGTTCTCGGGGAAGGTGATCGTCCCGCCGCCGAGCGCGACGACGGCCGCCGGGAGAGCCGCCGTCCCCCTCAGAAGCTCCGCCTCCCGCTCCCGGAAGAAGGCCTCCCCCCGCGTCTCGAACGTCGACGCGGACGGTCTCGCCGGCCATCGCCTCGTACGCCGCGTCCAGGTCGACGAACGGCACGTCGAGCCTCGCCGCGAGGCGCCGGCCGACGGTCGTCTTGCCGCTTCCCATGAACCCGACGAGATAGACGCGCTGCGCGTCGCCCGACGTCAGTCCCCCGTCTCCTTCGTCAGCCATCGCTCCAGCCACTTCGTCGAGAACCGCCCCGCCCGGAAGTCGGGGTCGTCGAGAAGGCGCCGGTGGAGCGGAATCGTGGTCTTGACGCCCTCCACGATGAAGAGCTCCAGGGCGCGCTTGCCGCGCATGATCGCTTCCTCGCGGTCGCGGCCGTGGACGATGAGCTTGGCGATGAGCGAGTCGTAGTAGGGCGGGATCTTCCAGCCCGCGTAGGCCGCCGTGTCGACGCGGACGCCCGGGCCGCCCGGGCAGGTGGAGCGTCGTGATCGTGCCCGGCGACGGCGCGAAGGTCGCGCGGGTCCTCGGCGTTGACCCGGAACTCGATGGCGTGCCCGCGCGCCGAGAAGCCCGACCCGCGGTGCGCCTCGCCGAAGCTGAGGGGCTCGCCGGCCGCCACGCGGATCTGCTCCTTCACGAGGTCGAAGCCGGTCACCATCTCGGTCACCGGGTGCTCCACCTGGATCCGGGTGTTCATCTCCATGAAGTAGAAGGAGCCGTCGTCGTCGAGCAGGAACTCGATCGTCCCGGCGTCCGACGTAGTCGACGGCCTTCGCGGCCTGCACGGCCGCCTCCCCCATCTGGTCCCGGAGCGCCGGCGTCAGCGCCAGCGACGGCGACTCCTCGAGGATCTTCTGGTGGCGCCGCTGGAGCGAGCACTCGCGCTCGCCGAGGTGGACGACGCGCCCGTGGCTGTCGCCGAAGATCTGGATCTCGATGTGCCGGGGCTCGGCGAGGTACTTCTCGAGGTAGACGCTCCCGTTGCCGAACGCCCGCTCGGCCTCGTCGGGTCGCGAGCTCGAACGCCGCCGCCAGCTCCTTGTCGTTCTGGGCGACGCGCATGCCGCGCCCGCCGCCCCCCGCGACGGCCTTCAGGAGGACCGGGTAGCCGATCCGCCCGGCGAGGGTCAGCGCGTCCTCGATCGACGCCAGCGGCCCGGCGAGCCGGGCACCGTCGGCACGCCCGCGCGGCTCGACGGTCGCCTTCGCCACGGACTTGTCGCCCATCAGCCGGATCGCCTCCGGCGACGGGCCGATCCAGGCGAGCCCCACGTCCCCGAGGATCTCGGCGAAGTGGGCGTTCTCGGCGAGGAAGCCGTAGCCCGGGTGGACCGCGTCGGCGCCCGTGATCTCCGCGGCCGCGACGAGCGAGGCGATGTTCAGGTAGGAGCCGGCGGCGCGCGGCCGGCCCGATGCAGACCGACTCGTTCGCCGCCTGCACGTGGAGCGCGTCGCGGTCGGCCTCCGAGTGGACGGCGACCGTCGCGATGCCGAGCTCCTTGCACGCCGCGATGATCCGGAGGGCGATCTCGCCGCGGTTGGCGATGAGGATTTTCTGGAACATCGGGATCCAGCGCTTCAGCGGGGCTGGATCGCGAAGAGCTTCTCGCCGAACTCGACCGGCTGGCCGTTCTGCGGGTAGATCGCCACGATCGTACCCGACGACGTCCGCCTCGATCTCGTTCATCAGCTTCATCGCCTCGACGATGCAGAGCGTCTTCCCCTTCTCGACTTCGTCGCCGAGCTTCACGAACGGCTCCGCGTCCGGATTCGGCGCGCGGTAGAAGGTGCCGACGATCGGCGAGGTCAGGACGTGGAAGCCCTCCCGCTCCCCGAGCCCGGGGGGCCGGCCGGCAGCGGCGCCGCGAGGGCCGGCGCCGCGGCGGGAGCGGCGGGCGCCAGCTCGGCGAGGTCCGAGGATTCCGCCGCCGCCACCGCCGCGCCCGCCGGGCGACGGCGGCGAGGCGCGTCGGGCCCTCGATCCGCAGGCGGAAGCCGGCGCGCTCCACTTCGAGGCCGGCGAGGCCCCGGCGGGCGACGAGATCGACCAGCTCCTTGATTTCCTTGACGTTCATGGGTCCTTTCTCTCTCGGCCGCGTCAGCCGAGCGCCGGGCGCAGGCGGTCCGCTGCGCGCGCCGCCGCCCAGCGCACCTCGCCGACGGCGGCGCCGGGCTCGGCCTGCAGGATGAGCGCGTAGTCGGCCGAGACGCGGGAGAGGACCGCGGTCCCCTTCTCGGTCACGAGCGACAGGGACTTGAGGGGCCCGCCGCCGATCTCGGCTCCGCTCCGCCCGACGCTCCGGAAGAACGACGTCAGCTCCGCGACGAGGATCTCCGTGGCGCCGCCGTTCTGCGACGAGCCCGCGCGTGACGACGGCAAGCCCCTCCCGATCCGTCAGCGCCGCGACGGCCAGGCCCGGGATGCCGAGCACGACGTCGTTGAGCGCGACCGACAGCTCGTCGATCGTGACCGGGCGCCGGGCGGGGAGGCGCGAGAGGAAGCTCCGGAGGCGCGCCCGTGGCCCTTCCGCCTCCCGGGCCATCTCCTCCGCCTTCTCCTCGAGCTCGCGGGCCGCCCCGGCGTCCGGCGTCGACGCCGCCAGCGTCCGGTAGACCTCGCCGGCGTCGACGGTGTAGCCCTGCGAACGGTAGAGCTCGGCGAGCGTCTCCGTCACGAGAGGGGCGGTGGGCGAATCGGCGTCGAACACCGGCGGCGACATCTCTCCCGAGAGCGTTTCCCGGACGGGGATCTCCTCCGCCGGGCGCGACGGAACGAGGATCGCCATCGGCATCGTGAAGGGCTCGAGCGTCGACAGGGGCTCGGGATCCGGCGCCGGGCGGCCTCGACCACGGGCGGCGGCTCGTCCGGAAGCGGCGGCTCCGTTCCGGAAGCCGGCGGCTCCGGCGAGGGCCGTCAGCTCGGTTTCGAAGACCGGCTCCTCCGAGCCGAACGCCCCTTCGTCCGGACGGATGGCGTCCGGGGGCGCCGCCCCGGCCTCCCCTTGGCGCGGCGACGGGCAGCTCCCAGGCCGGGCTCGGCGGGGGTCTCGAGAAACGGCTCGGGGGCGAGGGAGGGCGGAGGCCGGTACGCGGGCTCGCGGGCGGGCTCCGGCGCCGGCGCGGGGGTCGGCCTCGGAGCCGCGAAGACGCCGGACCGGGAGCTGCTCCCGTACGGAGAGGGCGTGGCGGGCCGGACGGGGGCGGTCCCCGCGTCGCGGTACGTCCGCGCGCCGGACGGGAAGCGCTCCGGGGGCGGCGCCAGCTCGCTCTCCAGCCTCAGGATCAGCTCGTCGACGTCCCTGTCGCCGGGGTTCAGCCCCCGGTAGAGCTTCAGCCGCTTGAGAGCCTCCAGCCGGTCGCCGCGGGTCAGGTGGACCTCGGCCAGCTGGCGGATCGCGACGAGATTCTCGCGGTCGATCCGGAGGGCATTCGTGAACGACCGGATCGAGTCGTCGAAGCGGTCCAGCTGCTGGTAGATCCGGCCGAGCGCGACGTGGGCGGCGACGGCCGTCGAGTGGAGCGCGAGGCCGCGCTCGAGCGTGATGATCGCGTCGCGGAGCTTTCCGTGCCGCCGGTACTCCTCCGCGAGGGCGAGGAACTGCCGCGACGTCGGATCCCGCTGCAGGATCCGCTTCAGTTCCTCCAGGCGGGAGGTCGGGGGCGGCGAGCTGCCGAAGAATGCCATCGGAACTCTGAAGTCTAAGTCAAACGGCCCGAGAAAGTTCGGGCCGCCCGGCGGGCGGCCCGAACGACGTGAGACGGGACCGGGTCAGGGCTTCGTGACGGCGATCGTGAAGTTCGCCTGGTGCGTCGGCCCGCCGCAGATCGGCGTGTCGGCCGCGCCGATGACGACCGTGTAGACGGTGCCGCCCGTCACGCCTCCCGGGAAGCTGATCGAGCTGGAGCCGCCGGTTCCGGGCGTCATGAAGATGCCGGATGGGTCGTTCAGGAGGAACCCGCCCGGGCTCGGGAGGATCGAGACGACCGTCCATGTCACCGGCGTGAACCCGGCCGGGGTGACCGGGCTGATCGTGTAGGGTCCGACCGTCCCGGGCGTCACGCCGCCCGGCAAGGTTCCGGTCGCCGAGCCCGAGATGCCGAACGGGCCGTCGGGGTCGAGGATCGTGAGCGGGTAGGTCTGGCTCACGGACGTCGGCGGCGTTGTCGGTCACCGTGATCGTCACGTTCGCGGTCACCGGGCCTCCCACCGGGCCCGTCGACAGGAGAGGTCCGGTCGAGGTGATCTGGCCGGTCGAGGTATTCAGCGAGAAGCCCGCCGGCAGCCCGCTCTGGCTGAAGAAGTACGGCGGGACCCCGCCGCCCGCGATGACGGTCGCGTTGTACGCCTGGCACACCGTCGCGAAGCGGAAGCGACGCCGTGGTGATGGCGAGGCCCGCCGTGCAGGCCCCGTTGATCGGGTTGTAGACGAGGATCGCCGGCAGCTCGGCCGAGCAGCCGGTCCGCTGGCTGCGGATCCGGATGCCGAACGACGTCGGCACCATCTTGCTGCCGATCACCGCCCCGCCGCTATGGCAGTTCTGGCGGTTCATCAGGGAGTCGGCGAGGGCCGGAGCCGGGAACGTCAGCGTGCCGCTGTTCGAGACGACGGCGTTGTTCACCGTCGCGACCCCGGCACCGCCCTTCGTGATCTCGACGGTGACCGGGTCGACGAAGTTGGTCCCGAGGACCGTGATCGTCGCCGGCGCGCCGATCGCCGGGAAGGGCGAGCCGTCCTGGTTCAGGTTCGTCGGCGACGCGCTCGTGATCGACGGCGGGTCGACACGGTACGTCAGCGTCGTCGTCACCGGCAGGCAGGTGAGGGCCGTCGACGTCAGGGTCAGCGTCCCGACGACGTTCTGGCAGTTCGTCAGGCCGCTGCCGGTCTGGAGGATCTGGTTGAGCGGCGGCATCTGGACGATGACGCTGCCCGCGGCGACCGACGTCACGTTGACGCGGACGGCGCCGCCCGACGGGCTCGTCGGCTGGAAGGTGCGCCTCGACCGGCTCCTCGAAGTTGTTGCCGCTGACCGTCACGAGCGTGGTCTGGTCGTACGGGATCAGGGACGGCGAGGCGCCGGTGACGGTCGGGCAGCCGTAGTAGCGGAAGCACGCCGGGCAGCTCGCCTTCTTGCCGGTCGTCGGGTTGAGGACCTCGACGTCCACGAGCGAGTTGGAGAGGCACGAGTACGGGCCGATCGCGCGCGGGCGTTCCGAAGACGACGTTCGTCAGCGTGATCGGGTTCGAGGATCGTCCCCTCGATCCGCTGGGCGCCGCAGCCGCCGCCGGTCATGAAGACCTGCAGCGGGAACTGGAAGCCGGTGCCGAAGATCGTGACGCGGGTCGACGCGTCGTTCGGGCCCACCTTCGGCGAGATGGAGTAGATGACCGGCTCGAGCGCGCTGCAGCGTGTAGGTGAACGCCCGGGGAAGGACCGCCGACTGCTGCGAGACGAGGCCGAGATCGATCGTGACGGAGACGTCGCAGGTCACCGACGCCGCGCCGGCCGTCAGGTCCTTCTTCGGCGTCGACACGACGATCTGCGAGTCGGTCTGCGAGATGATCGTGGCGGGGAGGCCGCAGAACGTCACGCGGGTCGTCGCGACCGACGTCCCGAAGTTGCCGCCGAGCACGGTCACCTGCTCGCCGCCCGCAGGGGATCCGGTGTTCGGCGACACGGACGAGACGA
Organism: uncultured Acidobacteriota bacterium; assembly: GCA_963821435.1. Taxonomy (GTDB): domain Bacteria; phylum Acidobacteriota; class Thermoanaerobaculia; order UBA5066; family UBA5066; genus DAOMFB01. The sequence continues at coordinate 347,225 of CAWGDR010000007.1, read as the reverse complement.
AGACCCGCTTGTTCGGGTCGATCCCGAAGTAGGTGAACGCCTTGGACTTGACGACCGTGGTGCCGGCCACCGTCACGGAGACGTCGACGGTCTCCGGCTTGGTCGGATCCGCCAGGGTCCGCGACGGCGTCGAGGACGGTGATCTGCGTGTCCGTCACCGTCTCTGACCGACGCGCGGAACGCCGCCGAACGAAACGCTCGTCGTCGCCATGTCGGTTCCGAAGCGGCCGCCGTTCAGGATCGACGGTCTCGCCCCCCTTCGCGGAGCCCGACGCTCGGCTCGACCGACGAGATGAACGGCCCCGACGTGGGGGTCTGCAGGAAATTGATCTGGACCGACGCCGATCCGCACTCGAACGTCGCGCGGACGTTCGCGGTCCCGACAGTCAGCGAGCCGGGCGACACGTCGGCCGCGCCGCCGGAAGTCGTCTTCGCAGACCGACGGCTGGCCGGTCTCCACGAAGAAGCCGAAATCGGTCGTGAAGGTCACCGACGTGCCGTCGGGAACCGCCAGCGCCGCCCTTCGTCACCGTGGCGCGGATCACGACGGCGGTGCCGCCGAACGTGTCGATCGGCCCGGCCGGGAGCGACACGACGACGTTGCAGGTCGCGGGCGGCGGAGTCGGAGCGATCTTCGGGGCCGTCGGCGACTCCCCGGAACAGCCGGAGAGCAGCAGGGCCAGCCCCGCCGCGGACGCGGCGAAGGGACTCAGGATTCGGCGCATGGTTTTCACCTCGTCAGCCTCCCAGGGTACGGTCCATCGTTTCCAAACATCGGGCGCGCCGGCTCAATGGGTCCGGGAGATTTCGATTCGACCCGTGGACACGCAGTAGATGAACGTCATGTCGAAAACCGCCGGGACCGACGTGACCGGCTGTCCCGACATCGTGTGCCCGTACCAGGTCACCGTGCCGGCCTGCCGGATCTCCGACTTGCCCGTCTCGCGGTCCACGCCGCCGTTGTACGGGAAAAGCTGGTTCAGGGGGGGAGCTGGAGCGCGGAAATGCTCATGAAGGGGTAGTTGTTGAGCGTCGATTGGCCGCCGGCCGGCACGTTGACGTTGCCCCCGAAGGTCTCCGTCGCCGAGGCGGTCTTGCCGCCGTCGATCCGGGTCCAGACGATCGTGTAGGACTCCACCTGCGTATCCATGAAGCCGGCGCTGCCCTGTGTCGCCGCCCCCTTCAGGTGGCTCTCCAGCGTCGTGGTCTGGAACTGGAGGAGCGTGCCGTCGTTGACGCACTTGACTGCGGGCAGGAGCGTGAATCCGCAGGTCAGGTAGACCGGCGACGGGTCGTCGCCCTGCGTGTTCGTCGAACAGCCGCCCGCCAGCGCCGCGAAGACGAGGACGAGCGCGGGGAAACGAGAGGTCTTCTTCATGCGGGCCACCTCTTCTACCTCATGATCCGCGGCGTGATGAAGATCATCAGCTCGTCGGTGTCTTCCCGCTTCGTCCGGCTCCGGAACAGGTTGCCGAGAACGGGGATCTTCCAGAGGCCCGGGATCATCGACTGACCGTCGTTCGTCGTCAGCTTGAAGATGCCGCCGATGACCGCCGTCCCCCCGTCGCGGACCATCAGGCGCGTCTTCGCATCGCGCGTCGTGAGCGGGATGTTCTGACCGCCCGAGATATTGATGCCGACGGCCGGCTCCCGCTTCTGGACCGTGACGTCCATGATGATCGTCCCCTCGGTCGTGATGTGCGGCGTCACGTCGAGGCGGAGCGTCGCGTTGATGTAAAGGACGGTCGTCGTGTTGTTGACGGTCGTCTGCACCGGAATCTGGAAGCCGGACTGGATCGAGCGCCTGCTCGCCCGTCTGGGTCTGGACTTTCGGCGTCGAGATGACCTTCACGAGTCCCCGCGCCTCGGCGGCATGGATCTGGGCGTTGAGCTTGAACGTGTCGAGCACGTTCGCCGCGGCGAGCGACAGGACCGTCGGCGCGCCGCTCGGCAGCGCGACGAGGCCCGCGATGGATCCGTTGTTCGGGAAGACGAGCCCGGTCGTGTTGCCCGTGGCGGCGGCGGAATTCGCCTGGAATCCCCAGACGATGCCGAGATCCTGTGAGAAGGTCCGCGTCGCCTCGATGATCCGCGTCTCGATCATGACCTGCGGGTTCGGGGCGTCGAGGTTCTTGATCAGGTCGAGGACGCGTCGGCAGGTAGTCGGGGAGCTCCTTGATGATGAGCGTGTTGGAGCGCCCGTCGACGTAGATGTCGCCGCGGGACGACATCACCTTCCGGGCGACCGCCGCGACCGCGTCGGCGCTCGCGTAGGAGACGCGCTGCAGGACCGTCTTCAGCGGGCGGTTCTGGTCCTGGGCCCTGAGGAACGCCATCCGGCCCGCCTCTTCCTGCGCGAGCTTGGCGGTCGAGGCGATCCGCATGACGTTTCCCTCGAGGACGTAGCCGAGCTGGTTGATCTTCAGGATGAGCTCGAGCGCCTGGTCCCACGGGATGTCCTGAAGGCTCACGGTCACGGTGCCGCGGACGTCCGGGTCGAGGACGATGTTCAGCTGCGTCAGCTCGCTGAAGCGCTGGAGGGTGTCCTTGATGTCGGCGTCCTTGAGGTTGAGCGTGATCGGCTCGCCGGTGTACTGCTTGTCTCCGGCGCCGAGGGTCTTCGTCTCGAAGGAACTCTGGAGCTCCTTCCCCCGGCCCGCGGCGTCCTGCTGGTTGAGGAGCGCCTCGGCCGCCTCGATGAGGGCCCTGTCCTCGTTCGTCGCCCGCTTCTTCGCGGGCGGGGGCGCCGCCGGGGGCGGAACGGGCTTGACCTCCCGGACCTCGGACGACGACGCGACGAGCTGCGGCGCCGCCTGTGCGACCGCCGGCGGAGCCGGGGCCGGAGCGGCGCGCGCGGGGGCCGGCGGCAGCGCGGTCGCCGGCGGCGTCGTGGCTACCGGCGCAGCCTGCGCCGGCGCGGGAGGCGCCTCGGGCGTCTCGTGGACCGCGGCGGGCGCCGGTGACGCCGCGACGACCGCGACCGGCTCGGGCGCCGCGAAGACCGGGACAGGGCGCGCAGCCGGAACCGTCGCCGGCGCGGCGGCCTCCGCGACGGGCGGCCGGAGCTGAAGCCGGGACGACCTTCTCGGCCGGGTCCTCGACTTCGTGCTTTTCGTACGACGCGGCCGCCGGAACGGGGTCGACGGCGCGGCGCAGCGGTCGTCGGGGCGAGGACGGGCTGGGCCGCCTCGCGCGACGCGGGCGACCGGAACGTAACCCGAAGGCCGCTCGGAGCGGAGGCGACCGACGGCTCCTCAGCCGCCGAGGCGAGGTCGAAGACCACCCGCGTCACGGGGTCCGGTCCGCCGCGGAACTGCGACACCCGCACGCGCGTGAGCGTCGCGGAATGGACGTCCTGGGCCTTCTTCCCGACGCCGTTCACGACGCCCGGCAGGTCGATGACGAACCGCGGCGGGTTCCCGAGGCGGAACGTCTCGTACGCGAACGATCCGTCGCCGGCCAGGGTCACCATCGTGCCGCCCGTTCCCGGCTTGAGCCCGACGGCGGAAAGGCGCGTCGCCGGCTTCCCGGTCGCCGCGTGCTTCTCCGGAACGGGCACCGCGCCGGCCGGCGGAGCCGACGACATCGACGCCGCGTGGAGCGACAGGCGCCGCGGGCGGCGGCCGCCGGAGCGCTCGCCACCGGGGCCGCGGGGATCGCCACGGCCGTCACGGCCGGGGCCTCCGGGAGCTTCACTTCGACCGGCGCCTCGGGGGCGCCGAAGCGGACGACGCCAGGGCCGTCGTCCGGTCGAGGACGATCGCCATCGCGGTCGAGCCCGGCTCGCCGCCGATCCTCGGGATCGACCGCGGCCCGGGACGTCAGCTCGAACTGGACATGCGGCTTGCCGAGCTCGGTGAAGGACCGCATCTCGACCTTCGAAAGGACCGTCCCGTCGGCGCGGGGCGGCTCGAGGCCGGCCGAGGCGACGGTGTCGGGCAGATCGACGACGACCTTCAGGTGGCCGTCGCGGCTGAAGACCGTGGGCGCGAGGCGTCCCGAACCGGAGAGGAGAAGCCGCGGTGCCTCACCGTCCGTGAGGAGCGCGGCACCGGTCAGGACGGCGGGCCCGCTCCCGGCGGCGCCGGCCGCCGTTTCGGCGGCGGGCTGCGTCGCACAGGCGACCGTCAGTCCGAGAAGCGCGACCAGGACCGGGAGTCGGGCTGGGAGGCCCCATCGAGTACGCAGCATGCTTCCTCCCCCGGAATGCGAGGCCCGGGACGACCTATCGGTGCGCGTCATCAGGCATTCCCTCGTCACCGTTTCCTCTGGAGACCCAGCGACTTGGTCACCTCGCGGAAAGGCTTCGGATTCGTCGGGTCGTTGACGTTCTGCCGGAAGGTGACCTCGATGGCGGTGATCTCGATGACCTCGCCGTCGAAGAGCGTCTGGCCCTTCCGGAGCAGGTACGAGCGGTTGTCGGCGGCGCGGACCATGGCGAGCCATCCGCCCTTCGTCCGGACCGTTCCCTGGAGCTCGATCTCGTCCACCATCACGCCGGCCAGGCCGGGAGGCCGGATGCGGTCGCGGTCGATGGTGTTGCGGACGAGGAGCGAGCGGAACGGGTCCCGCCGGCCCCCCACCTCGTAGGTGTAGGCCGGGGCGGCCTCGGCGTCGGCGGGCTTCGCGCGGCTCGGCCGCCGGCGTGGGCGTCGCGGGCGGAGCCCCCTTCGGCTGCCCGAGCGCGGCGGGGGCGACCGCGAGGAGGAACACCGACGAGAAGAAGAAGAGCGGCCTCATCCGTCGATCCCTGCTTCCTTCTTCCGCCCGGCGCGGCCTTCGGCTTCGGCTTCCCCGGCGGAGGGGCGGCCGGCTCCTGGTCTCCCAGGTAGATGAACGTCTTCGACGTGAAGTTCGCCGCCGAGCGTCTTCCCCCGGCCGTGGAGGGGATTCCGGTCATGACGAGGTCCTCGACGTTGATGATCCGCGAGAACCGCGCCATCTTGTCGAAGAAGAGCGCGAGGTTGTGGTACGTACCGTCGATCTGGATCTCGATCGGCCACTCGGCGTAGAAGTCCTTGGTGACGTACTCCTTGGGCTGGAACTTCTTCAGGAAGAAGTCGCCCTGCCGCGCGAGCGCCTCGAAGCGCTTGATGAGCTCCTCGGCGTTCCGCGTCGTCGGCAGGACCTGGAGCAGCCGCTGCAGGTCGAGCTCCGTGCGGCGGACCTCCTCGCGGAGCTGCGGCAACCGGCGCTCGGCCGCGCGCCCCTGGGCGATCTTCTCGTTCAGCTGGGTGAGCTCGGCCCGCTTCGCCTCGAGCTGCTGCTTCATCTCGCTGAAGTTCGGGAGGTAGAAGTAGGCGGCGAGGTAGAGGAGCCCGCCGAGGACGACGCCGAGCCCGAGTCCGTAGTACCACGGCTTGCCTTCGAGCTGCTTCAGGTCGATGGCCATGGCGTCCTCACATTCCCCGGCGCCGGCGCCGGGCGCCGGCGCGCCCGCCGCCTTGCCCGGGACCGCCGGCGTCCCCGGAGCCTTCGGCGCCGAGGCGTCGGGCTGTGTCTTGTCGAGCGTCGAGAAGACGAACGAGATCTTGAAGCAGTAGAGCTGGGCGCCTCCCGCGCCGCCGCAGGCCGCGAACTCCACCTTCGGCTCCTGGAACGACGGGACCCGCTTCAGGTTCTCGAGGAAGTTCGCCACGGCCGGCGGATTGAAGGCCTTTCCATCGATCGAGATCGAGTTCCCCGGTAGTCCAGCTTCTCGAGCCAGACGAGGTCGGGGAGAGCCTTGGAGACCTCGTCCATCAGGCGGACCGGGCCCCGCTGGTTCTGCTTGAGCGTGTTGATCAGGTCGACCTTCTTCTGGAGCCGCGCCTTCTTCTGTTCGAAATCCCTGACCTCTTTCAGGACGGTTTCGAGCCGCGTCACCTCGACCTGGGCGACGCGGATCTTCTCCTGCTGGGCCTTGATGGCCGTCGACAGGATGAAGTAATGGATCAGGCCGGCGAGGACCGCGATGCCGAGCGCCGCGCCGATCAGGACCGTGTTGAGGCGTCCGCCGCTTCCGAAGGCGGCGACGCCCCTCTTCTTCTTGACCGGCTTGGCTTCGGCGAGAAGGTTGATTCGGATCATGGCGCGTCTCGCTACTCGCCGATCCGCCTCACGCCGAGCCCCACGGCGACGGCGAGAGAGGGGGAGTGCTCCGAGAGCCAGGCCGCGTCCACGGCGCGGTCATCGGTGAAGATCGACCGGAACGGGTTGAGTGGCTCGACCGGAAGCGTGAACTTCTCCTTCAGGACCTCGTCGAGGTGGGTGACCTTCGAGCTGCCCCCGGAGAGCATGATCGAGTCGACCCGGTCGGAGCCCGACGTGGCCTGGAAGAAGTCGATCGTCTTCTGCAGCTCGGCGGCGACGTCCTCCGAGACCCCGGTCAGGACCGGCTGGATGGACTGGGTCGTCTGCCCGGCGACCGGCTCGCCCTTCTTGAGCGACTCGGCCTGCTCGAAGTTGAGGGAATAGGCCTTCTGCAGGGCGTCGGTGAACTGGTTGCCGCCGAACGTGATGTCCCGCCAGAAGACCGTCTGGCCCTGGGCGACGATGTTCACGTTCATGACCGAGGCGCCGACGTTCACGAGCGCCACGACCCGCCCGGGGTCGAGGCCGTAGTTCACCTCGTAGCAGTTCTGGAGGGCGAAGACGTCGACGTCGACGAGGGACGGGATCCGCCCCGCCTGCGTCACGACGTTCTTGAAGTCGTCCACCTTCTCCTTCTTGGCCGCCACGAGGAGGACGGCCATCGTCTCCCCGACGGCGCCCGGGTCGAGGACGACGTAGTCGAGGTAGACGTCGTTGATGTCGAACGGGACGTACTGCTCGGCCTCCCACCGGATCGACTCGGAGAGCTCCTCCTCGGGCATCGTCGGGAGGAGGATCTTCTTGACGATGACGGAGTGCCCGGAGACGGAGACGGCGACGTTCTGCCCCTTGACCCCGGTTGCGGCCATGAGGCGCGAGATCGTCTCGACGACCAGGGACGAGTCCATGATCGAGCCGTCCACGATCGCTTCGGGCGAGAGGGTCTCGAGACCCGCCTTCACGAGCTGGTAGGTTCCCTCTTTGCCTTCACGGAGCTCCACCAGCTTGACGGCGGAAGAGCCGATGTCGAGTCCGATCAGGTTCTTGGGCTTCCGGAACAACACGGTTCGGCTACCCTCCCCTCCTGAAACGACGACGCGGGGGACCAGATTTCTATAGGCAGAGTTCCGAGCCTTATTTTCCCGCTTCCCCCCCGCCACCTGTCAAGTACCTTCGGTTTTCACGATTTCGCTTGCGCCGTCGAGGGTGAAACGGTATAATCCACGCGCCCGTCGCCGGGAAGGGCGAAAAAGGATCACCATGGCCCACGGCTGCGACATCTGCGGGAAGACCTCGGTGGCCGGCCACCGGATCAGCCACGCGCACAACGTTTCGAACCGCCGTTTCCGCCCGAACCTCAAGAACGTCCGGACGGCGACCCCGGGCGGCTCGAAGCGGTTGAACGTCTGTACACGCTGCCTGCGCAGCGGCAAGGTCACCAAGGTCGTTCGGTAGCCCGGCCTCGCGTCGGGACCCTTCCAGGGCGCGGCGGGGGATGGGGGAATCCGGCCGCCGGGTTCCCCCGATTCGTTTCAGCCCGCCTCCGACCCCCGAGAGGTTGAACCGGCGCCGGACCTCGGTGACGCCGGGTAGCGCCCGGAGCGTCACGAGGAGCTTCTCCAGGTGGCGGCGGTCCCGGGTCGTCACGCTCCCCTCGATCGTCGCCGTCCCGTCGCGGGAGGTCCGCGCCTCGATCGCCCGGATGTTCGAGTTCGCCGCCGAGATCACCTGCGTGATCCTCGCGAGCATTCCCGGGCGGTCCTCGGTCCGGATCTCGAGGTCCACGGTGAAGGACGAGTCCTTCGCGCTGTGCCACTCGACCTCGATCTCGCGGGCGGGGTCGAAGAGGAGGTTCCGGACGTTCGGGCAGGCGGTCCCGTGGACGGAGACCCCGCGTCCGCGCGTGACGTAGCCGACGATCTCGTCCCCGGGGACGGGGCGGCAGCACTCGGCGAGCGTCGCGAGAAGGTCGTTCTCCCCCTTCACGCGGATCCCGGCCGTCGGCCCGAACGGCAGGACGCGCCGGACGGCGTTCCGGAGCGTCGTGACCCGCGACGGGGCTCCTTCCGGCGTCTCGGCCGCGTCGGGCGGCACCAGGCGGGAGACGACGAGCTTCGGCGCGACCTTCCCGTAGCCGACGTCGGCCATCAGGTCCTCGACCTTCGAGACGCCGAAGTCGGCGAGGAAGCCGTCGAACGCCTTCGCCTCGAGGAGTCGCGGCAGGCTCTTCTTGAACTTCTTCAGCTCGCGGTCGAGGAGCCGGCGCCCGATCTCGATCGACTTCTCCTTCTCGGCCCCGTGGATGAAGGCGCGGATCTTGTTCTTCGCGCGGCTCGTCGCGGCGAAGCCGAGCCAGTCGCGGGAAGGCTGTGCCGACGGGGACGTCAGGACCTCGACGATGTCGCCGTTCGCGAGCGCCGTCTTGAGCGGGACGAGCCGCCCGTTGACGCGCGCCCCGACGCAGCGGTGCCCGACGTCGGTGTGGATCCGGTAGGCGAAGTCGATCGGCGTCGCGCCCGCGCGGGAACGAGAAGACGGCCCCCTTCGGCGAGAACGTATAGACGTCGTCCGGGTAGAGGTCGATCCGGAGCGCCGAGAGGAACTCGCGCGGGTCGGAGATCTCCTTCGTCGTCTCGAGGAGCTGCCGCACCATGCCGATCGAGGCCTCGTCCGCGCGGGGGTCGAGCTTCCCCTCCTTGTACTTCCAGTGCGCCGCGATGCCGTTCTCGGCGATCAGGTCCATCTCCCGCGTCCGGATCTGGATCTCGAACGGCGGCGCTTTCTCCGGGACGAGCGTCGTGTGGAGCGACTGGTAGAAGTTCGGCTTCGGCATCGCGATGTAGTCCTTGATCCGCCCCGGGAGGGGGCGCCAGGCCTGGTGGACGATGCCGAGGACGCTGTAGCAGGCCGGGATCGTGTCGACGAGGACGCGGAACGCCAGGATGTCGTAGAGCTGGTCGAGCGGGATCTGCTGCCGGGAGAGCTTCTGGCGGATCGACCAGGTCCGCTTGACGCGCCCCGTCACCTCGGCCTCGAGGCCCGCCGCCCGGATCTTCTCGAGGAGCTCGCGCCGGATCTTCTCGACGGCCGCCGACGACGCCTTCAGCCGCTCGTCCACCGCGCCGTTCAGGGTGGCCCACTCGTCGGGGTAGAGGAAACGGAAGGAGAGGTCCTCGAGCTCCCCCTTCACCTTGCCCATGCCGAGCCGGTTCGCGAGCGGCGCGTAGATCTCCATCGTCTCGGCGGAGATCGCCCGCCTCTTCTCGTCCGGGAGATGCTCGAGCGTCCGCATGTTGTGGAGCCGGTCCGCGAGCTTGACGAGGATGACCCGGAGGTCGTCGGTCATCGCGAGGAGCATCTTGCGGAACGTCTCCGCCTGCTGGGCCTCGCGCGACGTGAAGGCGTAGCGGCCGATCTTCGTGACCCCGTCGACGAGGTGCGCGACGTCCGGCCCGAACAGCTCCCTGAGCCGCTCCTTCGTCATCTCGGTGTCCTCGAGGACGTCGTGGAGAAGTCCCGTTGCGATCGAGACCTCGTCGAGCCGCATCTCCGCGAGGATCATCGCGACGTTCAGCGGGTGGACGAGGTACGGCTCGCCCGAGGACCGGAGCTGGTTCCGATGGGCGTGCGCCGAGACGACGTACGCCCGGCGGAGCAGCTCCTCGTCCACCTTCGGGTGGTAGCTCTCCACTTTCTCGAGGATGTCTTCGAACCTCGGCACGGCTCCCATTATCCCGGCTCCGGGGCTTTCCGGTTAATCTCCGGCGGAAGAGGGCCAGATGGATCTCGTGAAGCAGCTGGTGGACCTGTTTCTGCACCTCGACAAGCACCTCGCCGAGATCCTCCGGGAATACGGGACCGGCACCTACCTGATCCTCTTCCTGATCGTCTTCCTCGAGACGGGGCTCGTCGTGACGCCATTCCTCCCGGGCGACTCGCTCCTCTTCGCGGCGGGGACGTTCGCGGCGCTCGGCTCGCTCTCGCCGTGGGTCCTCTTCGGGCTCCTCTCCGCGGCCGCCGTCCTCGGCGACACCGCGAACTACTGGATCGGGAAGAAGATCGGCCCGAAGGCGTTCACCGGCTCCGTTCGCTTCCTGAAGCAGGAGCACCTCCGGAAGACCGAGGCGTTCTACGAGAAGCACGGCCGGAAGACGATCATCCTCGCCCGCTTCGTGCCGATCATCCGGACCTTCGCCCCGTTCGTCGCGGGCGTCGGGTCGATGAACTACCCCGTCTTCCTCGCCTACAACGTCATCGGCGGCGTGGCGTGGGTCGCGCTCTGCGTCTTCGCCGGGTACTTCTTCGGGAACATCCCGGTCGTCGAGGCAGAACTTCTCGCTCGTCATCATCGCCATCATCCTGATCTCGACGCTTCCCCTCGCGTGGGAGGCGTGGAAGGCCCGCGGGGCCGCGCGCCGGACCCCGGCGGCATGACGGACGCCCCGGCCCGGCGGCGGTCCGGCTGGCTCTCGTCGACCGCCTTCATCTTCTACGCGCTGATCCTCGGCGTCGTCCTCGGCCACTTCCTCCCCGCCGAGAGGTACCCGGCCGCCTACGAGACGTTCCGGTTCCTCTCGAAGTCGTTCATCAACCTGATCAAGCTCCTCGTCGTCCCGCTCATCCTCTCCACGATCGTGCTCGGCATCGGGAAGACGGGCGACATCAAGGCCGTCGGGCGGATGGGCGTGAAGGCCCTCATCTACTTCGAGGTCGCCACGACGATCGCCCTCGTCATCGGCCTCGTCTTCGCCCACGTCGTCAAGCCCGGGATCGGCCTGCACCTCCCGCCGTCCGGCGAGGCGCTCGCGAAGCCGAAGACCGCGGTCGAGACGCTCCTCCACCTCTTCCCGTCGAACCTCTTCGACGCCATGGTCCGGCAGGACATCCTGCAGATCGTCATCTTCGCGACGCTCCTCGGCGTCGCCGCGGCGCACGTCGGCGCGAAGGCCGGCCCCTTCATCAGCTTCTTCGAGTCGTCGGTGGCCGTCCTCTTCCAGCTGACCGACTACGTCATGTCGCCTGACGCCGCTCGGCGTCTTCGGGGCGATGGCCGGCGCGGTCTCGCACCACGGCATCGAGGTCCTCGGGAGCTACACGAAGCTCGTCGGCTCCCTCTACGGCGCGCTCGTCGTCTTCGCGCTCGTCGTCCTGATCCCGGCCCTGAAGCTCGCGCGGGTTCCGATCCTGAAGTTCTTCCGGGCGGTCCGCGAGCCGTTCCTGATCGCCTTTTCGACCGCGTCCTCCGAGGCCGCGCTCCCGCGCGCTCTCGAGCGGATCGTGGAGTTCGGCGTCCCGAAGAGCGTCGCCGGCTTCGTCCTCCCGGCCGGCTACAGCTTCAACCTCGACGGCTCGACGCTCTACATCGTCCTCGCGACGCTCACGATCGCCCAGGCCGCCGGGCGCGACCTGACCCTCGTCGAGCAGGTCGCGATGCTCCTCACCTTCATGCTGACGACGAAGGGCGTCGCCGCGGTGCCGCGGGCGTCGCTCGTCATCATCGCGGCCGGCTGCGCCTCGTTCGGGCTGCCGGGCGAGGCGGGCGTCGCGATGATCCTCGCGGTCGACGAGCTGATGGACATGGCGCGGACGTCGATCAACCTGGTCGGAAACTGCGTCGCGGCGGTCGTCGTCGCGCGCTGGGAGGGCGTCTTCGGCAGCGAGACCGGGACCCCCCCCGCCTCCGGCTAGCGGGCCTTTGCGGCCGCGGCCTTCTTGCCCGACGGCGCGGTCGGGGCGGGCGCCGGCTTTCGGGCCGCCCGCTTCTGCTTCCACTCTTCCCAGACGATGACGAGCGGCGCCGCGATGAAGATCGAGGAGTAGGTCCCGATGATGATGCCGACCATCATGACGAACGAGAAGGGCCGCAGAACTTCGCCCCCGATGAAGAAGAGGACGATGACGACGATGAACGTCAGGACCGAGGTGAGGATGGTCCGGGAGAGCGTCTGGTTGATCGACTCGTTGACGAGCTCGGCGAGCGGCTTCTTCCGCGTCTTCTGGAGATTCTCGCGGATCCGGTCGTAGACGACGACGGTGTCGTTCATCGAGTAGCCGATCAGCGTCAGGAACGCGGCGACGACGGTCAGCGAGATCTCGACGTTCAGGATCGAACAGAGCCCGAGCGTGACCCACGTGTCGTGCATCAGCGCGACGACGGCCGCCGTCCCGAACGAGAAGGACCGGAAGCGGATGCCGACGTAGGCGAGCATGGCCGCCCAGGAAAGGACGATGGCCCACGTCCCCTTCTCGCGGAGGTCCTTTCCGACCTGGGGCCCGACGTTCTCGGCGTTGAGCTGGGTGAAGGGGCCGACGACGGCCTTCTCCTTCAGCCAGGCGGCGGTCGCGGCCGGGACGCCCGGCGAGCGAGGCCGCCCCGTCGATCGTCCGGAAGAGGGTCGCCTCCGACCGCCTCGCGATGATCGCCTGCGCGATCCGCGTGTACTCCGTCTTCGGGTCGACGGACGGGCGTGCGGCGAACTTCTCCGGGTCGTCCGCGAGGAGCTTGGCGAGGAGGACGTCCTGCCCGTTCAGGTTCAGGTCGAAGGCGCCGGGTTCCGTCCCCTTCGGGAAGAGGGCCTTCTGGAGGGCAGCCGTCACCTCGCGGGAAACGTCGCGCCCTTCCTTCTTCTCCATCGGGATCCGGAGGAGCACCTCGTTCTTCTCGGCCTTGTCGAAGCGCTGGACGGAGTCGATCTTGACGCCCGCCGACTCGACGATCGACCGGATCTGGTTCTCGTCGGGCTTCTGGCTGAACGCGTAGACGATCTGCGCGCCGCCCGTGAAGTCGATGCCGAGCCGCGGTCCCCCCTTGAGGAGGAGCGAGACGAGGCCGATGAGCGAAAGGGCGATCGAGACCCCGATGCAGATCCACTTGACGCCGAGGAAGTCGATGTGGGTGTTCTTGAAGAGACGCACGGGTCCTAGTCCTTCCCGTCAGATGGAGATCGTCTCGACCTTCGGCTTCGACCCGTAGATCGAGGTCGAAGAGGAGGTGGGAGACGAAGACCGCGGTGAACATCGAGGCCGCGAGGCCGATGACCAGCGTGACGGCGAAGCCCCTCACGGGCCCCGTGCCGAACTGGAAGAGGAACGCCGCGGCCGAGATCGTGGTGACGTGGGTGTCGATGATCGTGCCGAAGGCCCGCTTGAAGCCGAGGTCGATCGCGGCCCGCGGCGCCTTGCCGTTGTCCATCTCCTCGCGGATCCGCTCGAAGATCAGGACGTTCGAGTCGACGGCCATGCCGATCGTCAGGATGAAGCCGGCGATGCCGGGGAGGGTCAGCGTCGCGTTCAGCCACGCCATCGCCCCGAGCAGGATGATCGCGTTCAAGATCAGCGCGACGACGGCGTTCACGCCGGCGAGATGGTAGTAGAAGATCGTCGCGACGAAGACGAGGAACATCCCGACGATCGAGGCGAGGACGCCCTTCCTGATCGAGTCGAGGCCGAGCGACGGCCCGACGGTCCGCTCCTCGAGGATGATCATCTCCGCCGGGAGCGCGCCCGACTTCAGGACGAGCGTGAGCGCGTCGGCCTTTTCCTGGGTGAAGTTCCCCTCGATGATCCCGTTCGAGTCGATCCGGCTGTTGATGACCGGGGCCGACTGGACCCGGTTGTCGAGAACGATCGCGAGGTGCTTGCCGACGTTCCGGCCGGTCGCGTCGCCGAACTTGACCGCCCCGGCCGCGTTCAGGAAGAACTCGACCGCGGGCTGGTTGAACTTGTCGCGGCTGACGCGGGCGTTCTTCAGGTCGCGGCCCGTGACCACCGACGCCCGCTTCAGGACGTAGTAGACCGGCGTGCGGGTCCGGGCCTCGGTGTCCTCGCTGAAGCCCTCCACGACGACGAGCTCGCTCGGAATCGCGCCGCCATAGGAGGCGGTGGCATCCTCGGCCTTCGCGTACGGCCCGCCCTTGTCGTCCACGAGCTTCAGCTCGAGGAGGCCGGTCGTCCCGATGATCTCCTTCACGCGGCCCGGGTCGTCGACGCCCGGAAGCTGGATCAGGATCCGGTCCGTCCCCTGGCGGCCGATGAAGGGCTCGGCCACGCCGAGCGCGTCGACGCGGTTCCGCACGGTCTCGACGGCCTGCCGCACCGCCTGGTCCTCGATGGCCATCCGCTCGCCGTCCTTCAGGGAGACCTTCCACTCGCGCCCGCGCTCGGAGACGTCCCACGCGTTCGGGGGAAGCGCCGTCTTCAGGAGGTCGCGGAGCTTCGCCGGCTCGCTCTTCTCGTTCAGCGCGAGGACGAATCCCGAGGCGTCGGCGGGACCGGCGGGCGTCAGGGCGACGCCCGCGCTTTCCGGCCTCGTCCTTGACGTGCTCGAGCGCGTCCTGCGCCTCGACGCGGAGCGCGTCCGAGGTCTTGACCTGCATGACGAGGTGAATGCCTCCGCGGAGGTCCAGCCCCAGTTTCAGGCCGTTCCGGAGGACGTCGCCCAGCGTCGGGTTCGGCGGCGCCGCCGGGTTGACCTTGAGCGCCTCGTGGCCGCGCCACCAGTACGCGACGATGGATCCTACGAAGACGGCGAGCGTCAGGGCCACGCGCCATCCGACGGGCTTTTGCACGGACGAAACCTCCGGATGCGGTCCGGGGAGAGAACGGCGGCGGCAACGGGACGCCGCACGACGCTTTACCTGAAACCGCGGGATCGCGCCCGGGTCACCCGGGCGAACCGGCGGAGTCTACGGGAGGAGCCCGCCCCGGGCAACCGGCCCGTCAGTCCGCCGGACCGGTCCCGTCGGCGCTCCCGGACGCCGGCCCTGCCGGGACCGCCCGCCTTCGACGAGAAGGGCGCCAACGACACGCGGGCCAGCCGCCCGCTCACGTCCGGGGGGAGCGCCTCGAGCAGCTTCTCGTGCCGCCAGCCGTGGCAGGAAACGAGCAGGACGGGCCGCTCCGCGAGGACGTTCGAGGCGAGAAACCGCATGACCGAGACGAAACGCTCGTCGTCGGCGCCGGTCAGCGGGTCGTCGAGGAGCAGCGGCACGCCCTCCGCTCCCGTTCCGAGGTAGCGAAGGACCGCGAGCCGCGCCGTGAGGTGCAGCTGCTCGCGTGCCCCGGTCGAGAGGGCGCCCTGGATCTCCCCCTTCGTCGCCACGCGGCCGCCGCGCGCAACGGCCGTCAGCGACAGGTCGTCGGCGAACTCGAGCGCCTCGTACGGGACGCGCCAGCTCTCGAGGATCGCCCGGGACGCCGCGCGAGAGCCCGCGCCGGAAATCGCCATAGACGGCCGCGGCCGCCGCGGCCAGCGTCCGGTGGGCGAGGTCGAGCGCGTCGCGGAAGAGCGTCGCGCGCCCGAGAAACGCCTCGGCCTCGTCGAGAGCCTCCTCGCAGGCACGGGCCCTCTCGCCCCCCTGCCGGGCCGCGGCTCCGAGCTCCCGCTCTGCGGCCAGGCACCCGCCTTCGGCCGCCTCGAGGAGCGGCGTGCGCCTCCGCGGCCGCTCGGCGCGCCGCCTCGGGCGCCGGCGCTTCCGGCAGCGCCGTCTCGTCGAGCGCCGAGGCCCGCGAGCCTCGCCCGGACCTCCGACGAGAGCGCGGCGATCCGCTCCGTCAGCTCCGCGATCTCCTCGTCGCGCACCGCCTCGCGCCGGGCGGGAAGCTCCACCTCGAGGAGCTCCTTCCGCCGCGCCGCACGCCGCCGGCCCGCCTCGACGAACGCGAACGCCTCCGCGACGGCGAGGCCGGGCGGCGCTCCCGCCCGCGCGAAGGCGGCGCGGAGCCGGTCCTCGAGGGCGCGCGAGGTCCGCTCCCTCGCGGGCGAGCCGCTCCTCCTCACGGGCGCGGACCGCGGCCGCCGTCCGCTCCTCCTCGAGCCGGGTCTCGAGCTCCGCAAGGAGCGCGAGAGCACGTCGGGCCTCGTCCGGGGAAGGGGCCGACTCCTGCGGGCGCCCCTCCGGGAGTCCGAGGGCGGCGGCGAGCGGGGCGAGCTCCGCGGAGAGCTGGGCCACCCGGTCGCCCGCCGCGTCCCGCTGGGCCGTCCGCGACAGGAGCGCCCGGCGGCGCTCGTCGGCGGCCCGCAGCCGCCGGTGGGCCCGCAGGAGCGAGGAGGCGTCGGGGAACCCGGCGCGCGCGCGCCGTCCGCTCGAGCCGCTGCCGGAGATCCGAGAGCCGCCGCCGCACCTCGGCGGCCTTCTGCCGGTGGGACGTCTCGTCGTCGCGCGCGCGCGCCTGCTCGGCGAGGCGGTGCTGGGAGCCGCTGACCCAGGCCACGCCGCCGAAGACGCCGAGGGCGAGCAGCGAAGACGCCGGCGGCGACGCGTCATCGCGAACGACGCCTTCGTCAGCGCGAGGACGAGCGACGCACCGGAGCGAGGACCCCCGCGACGACGACGAGCGCCCGCGCCGCGCGTCACGCGCTCCCGCCGCTCGCCCGCGATGATCGAGACGAGCGCCGCGGCGTCGGCGACCTTCCGGTCGAGCTTCACGCCCTCCAGCTCGCGGGACGCCCGCTCGTCGTCCGCGGCCGCCGACGAAGCTCCGCTCCGCGCGGCGGAAGAGCCTCCAGCTTCGCGAGGTCGTCGGCGAGGCCCTCCTTCCGGAGCTCCTCCCACTGGGCCGCGAGCGTCGTCTCGGCGGCGGCCCGTTCCTCGGCGGCCTCGATCGACCCCTCGAGGAGCGTCCGTGCCCGGCGGCGCTCCTCGTCGGAGAGGCGCAGCGCCTCGCCGAAGGTCCGCAGGCGCTCCCGCTCGGCCCGCTCGCCCTCCGCCCGGGCGGCGCCGAGCGCGCTGCGGGCCTCGCGCGAGGGCCTGGGGCCGGGCGCCGCGCCGCTCCCTCAGGCCGTCGATCTCCGCGAGGGCCTCCGGGCCGAAGAGCTCGGCGTCCCGCGCCAGCGCGGCCGCCTCGGCCTCGGCCGCCCGGAGGGCCTCGCGCGCCGCCGTCAGCGCCGCGAGCCTGCGGGCGAGCGTCCGGCCGCTCCGCCTCGACGACCGCGACGTCCGCGAGCTGAGCGCGGCGCCGCGCGGCGTCGCGGGCGCGCGTCCTGGCCGCGAGGCGCGCCGACGCCTCGGCCGCCGCGTCCCGGAAGCCCGCCAGCTCCGCCCGCTCGGCGCGCAGCGTCTCCAGCTTCCGCGAGAGGCGCACGATCTCGGTCTCGACCGACACCGTGCTCCCGGTCGTCGCGTCGAGCATCTCCTTGCGGGCCGCCTCGAGGAGCCCGAGCGCCCGGACGACCGACGCCTCGCCGCCTCCCGAGTCGGCGATCCGCGCGAGCTCGACCGTGAGCGACGAGTCGAGGCTGTCGCGGTCGAGCACGTTCTGGGAGACGTACGCCGACGCGCGGAAGAGCGCCTCGGTGAGGCCGCCGGTCACCGTCTCGCCGAACGCGTCGCGCCCGCCGGGGCGGAGGAACTCGCGGGTGACGTCGAGCCCCCGGTCGCGGTCGACGATCCGGACCGTCCCGGCGTCGAGATCCCGGTCGACGGAGAAGCGCCGGCCCGCCGCGGAGAGGTCGAGGCCCACGCGGAGCGGCGCGCCGTTCCGCGGCCGGCGCATCTCGCGGAGCCGCGGCGCCTGGCCGCGCCCCCGGGGCAGGCCGTAAAGCGCGGTCGACGACCGCCTCGCAGAGCGTCGTCTTCCCGGTCTCGTTCTGGTCGACGACGAGGAGCAGCCGGTCCTCCGGCCAGGCGAGGTCGACGCGGGAGAGCGCTCCGAATCCGTCGATCCGGACCCGCTCGATCCTCACGTCCGCTCCGCGTCCGGCGGCCGGACGGGGCGCCCGGAGAGGGCGTCGCGCCCGAGCCGGAGCGCGAGCTCCGCCACACGGCGGGACGCCTCGTCGGGGGCGGAGTCGAGGCGGCTCCGGAGCTCCGAGAGGAATCGCCCTTCGGCGGTCGGCAGTCCCGGATCCCTCCGCCGCCGGGACGGGCGGCGAGGTCCGGTCCCGGACGACGAGGTGCGCCACACGCGCGGCGAGGGGCTCGAGCGCCGCCGGCGGCTGCGCGCCGAACGGCTGGGAGCCGTGGAGCGTCACGCGGACGACGTCCGGCGACTCGACTCCCTTGACGGGCGAAGAGGGCGTCCGCCTTCGCGAGGAGCGCCGCGGCGTCGAGGTCGGCCGCGTCGACCTCCAGGTCGTGGACGGTCCTCGCGTCCGCCGGCACCGTCTCGACCGACGCCGGCTCGCCGTCGCGGAGGGTGACCTTAAGGAAGACGCGGCAGTCCCGTCTCGTCGAGGCCGCGCCCGGTCGGGCAGCCGGCATATGCGCCTCGCGGCCCGCCGGCTTCGTCCGCGACGACGTGCAGGTGATGGTGGTGGCCGAGCGCGGCCCACGAGAAGCCCGCGTCCAGCAGCTCGCGCCGCGAGAAAGGCGCCGTCGCCTTCGCGCCCCGCGGCGCGTCGGCCCCCGGATAGGTCTCGAGCGATCCGTGGAGGAGGAGCAGCGCGTGGGGGACCGCGGGCCGGGAGGGAGGTGGGGCGAGCGGCCGGTCCGTCACCGCGGCGGCCGAGAGGAACGCGCGGCCGACGACGGCCGCATCCTCCCGCCCCGGGAAAGGAGCCAGCGTCCACCCCGGCTCCCGGAAGACGACGACGTTCTCGGGCCAGGCCCTCATGCCGAGGGCGGCGAGGACCGGCGGGTCGTAGAAGCCCCCTCGCCCGGCGAAGTCGTGGTTTCCGGGCGCGACGAAGACGGGGCGCGGCGAGAAAGAGGCGAGCGCATCGAGGAGGCGGTGGATCGACGCGGGCGGAGCGCTCTCCGCGTCCCAGAGATCTCCCGGCACGACGAGCGCGTCCGCCCCGGCCTCGCGCGCCGCCCGGACCGCGCGCTCCGGCGCGCCGTCGATCTCGTCGCGGCGCCGCGCGCGGAGCTCCGCGGGCCAGGACAGCCCACGCCCGGTCAGCGCCGAGCCGACGTGCCAGTCCGACGTCTGCAGGATGACGATCGGCGATGAGGCCGTATCCGTTCTCCTCCCCCTCGAGGGGCGGGTCGCGCCGTCAGGCGGCCGGTTCTTTCGGGGTCTCGCCGTCCTCGACGACGGCGGTGATGGCGCTCTTCGCCATCTTCACCTTGACGGTGTCGGCGATCTTCACCCAGACGACGCTGTCCTCGACCTGGGCGACGGTCCCGAAGATGCCGCCGGAGGTCACGACGCGGTCGTCCTTCTTCAAATGCGCGAGCATCTCCTTCGTCTTCTTCTGCTGCTTCCGCATCGGCGCGAGGAGGACGAAGTAGAAGATGACGAAGACGAGGATGATCGGCAGAAAGCTCGCGAGGCCCTGGAGAGGACCTGCGGGCGAGGCGGCCTGCTGGAGGAAAGCGAGAGTCATCGGGCGTCCTTTCGGTCGTCGGTCCGGGCGCGTTCCGCCGTTTCGGCGGCGACCGCCCCGAACGTGTTCTTCTCGAGAGCGTCACGGATTCGGCGCATCAAGTCAAGGATCGAGGTCAGGTTGTGGACCGTCAGGAGCGTGGCGGCCGTCGGCTCCCCGCGAGACGAAGAGGTGCCGCAGGTAGGCCCGCGAGCAGGAGCGGCAGGTCGGGCAGCCGCAGGCGGGTCGGGGGGCCCGCCGTCCTCGCGGTAGCGCGCCTGCTTGATCGTGAGTGTCCCCTCGGACGTGTAGAGAAGCCCGTGCCGTGCCGCCCGCGTCGGGAGGACGCAGTCGAACAGGTCGAAACCGTGCGCGACGGCGTGAACGAGGTCGTCGGGCCGCCCGACCCCCATGAGGTAGCGGGGCCGCTCGGCCGGGAGCTGCGGGCCGGTGAAGGCCACGAGCCGGCGCATCTCGCTCCTTCGGCTCGCCGACCGAGAGCCCGCCGCAGGCGAGGCCGTCGAACGGCATCGCGGAGAGCGCGGCGACGCTCTCCGCGCGGAGCTCCTCGTGCAGTCCCGCCCTGGACGATGCCGAAGAGCGCGCCGCGTCCTCCGTCCCCGGCGGTCTCGCGGAACCGCGACAGCGAACGCGGCGCCCACCGGTGGGTCCGCTCCATCGAGACACGCGCCTCCTCGAGGGTCGCCGGGTGAGGCGTGCACTCGTCGAGGACCATCGCGACGTCGACGCCGAAGTCGCGGGCCTGGAGCTCCATCGCGCGCTCGGGCGTCAGGAGGAACGCCGTCCCGTCGAGGTGGCTCCGGAACGCGACCCCCTCCTCCGACAGCTTCCGGTTCGCGGCCAGGGACATCACCTGGAACCCGCCGGAGTCGGTCAGGATCGGGCCGGTCCAGCCCGTGAAGCGGTGGAGCCCGCCGAGCCTCCGCACGGCGTCGCCGCCCGGCCGGAGCATCAGGTGATAGGTGTTCGCGAGGACGATCTCCGCTCCCGCCTTCGAGACGTCCTCCCACCGGACCGCCTTGACGGTCCCGGCGGTGCCGACCGGCATGAACGCCGGGGTCTCGACGGAGCCGTGATCCAGGACCAGCCGTCCCCGGCGCGCGGCCGAGGCGCCGTCCCGTCCGGAGAACCGAGAAGCCCAGCATCGGCGGGAGGAGTCTAGCCCGGGGCAAGTCGTTGACCCTCCGCAACCTGGATGCTATGTTCCGCCCGCCTTTTTTGGGGGAGCGATGCCCGACCTGGGACTGAAACATTCCTGCTTCAAGTGCGGGACCAAGTTCTACGACCTCCGAAAAACGCCGGTCCTCTGCCCGAAGTGCGGCGCCGACCAGAAGGAAGCGCCGCCGCAGCCCACTTCCCCCGTGATGCTGCAGGCGGCCCGCCGCGCCAAGCGCGACGAGTTCGCGGATCCGGAGATGTTCGAGCGCTCGCGCGACGAGGAGGAGGGGAGCACACGCCGAAGGCGGAGGACCCGAACCTCAAGCGCCTCGACGACGAGGAAGAGCTGCCGCTCGGCGAAGCGACGACGGGCCTCGAAGGCCCCGAGACCGACGACGAAGAGTACTGAGGCCGCTCGGTCCCGCGCCGTCTTCGTCGCGATCGGGCTCGGCGCCAATCGTCGGACGCCCCGCCGCGAGCCTCCGCGAGGCCGCGCGCCGCCTCGCGACGGACGTCGCCGGCCGCCGCCTCTCCCCGCTCTTCCGGACGTCCCCCGTCGGCGGCCCGCCCCAGCCCGACTTCCGTCAACGCGGTCCTCGTCGGAACGACGCGCCTCTCGCCCCGGGCCCTGCTCGCGCGCCTGAAGGAGCTGGAGCGCGCGGCGGGCCGGCGACCCGGACCGCGGAACGCGCCGCGCCCCCTCGACCTCGACCTGCTCCTCTACGGCACGCGTCCGCGTCGCGTCCGCGGCGCTCACGATTCCCCACCCCCGGATGACGAAGCGCCTCTTCGTCCTCGAGCCGCTCGCCCTTCTCGCGCCGCGGCGCGTCGTGCCCGGAACCGGGAAGACGGTGGCGACCCTCCTCGACGAGGCGCGGGCCGTCTCGCGCGAACGCGTCCGGAGGCTGGCGAGCGTCGCCCGCGGTCAGCGCGCGCGTGCGCGC
Organism: uncultured Acidobacteriota bacterium; assembly: GCA_963821435.1. GTDB lineage: Bacteria > Acidobacteriota > Thermoanaerobaculia > UBA5066 > UBA5066 > DAOMFB01. Next base: position 325,784 of record CAWGDR010000007.1, on the reverse strand, counting down.
GGGCGCCCGCGGCTCGACGCGGAGCTGCGACCCCTCCAGGACGACGCGCATCCCCGGCGGCACGGAAGACGTGAGCCAGACGCTCCCTCCGATCACGCTCCCCTTCCCGATCACGGTCTCGCCCCCGAGGATCGTCGCCCCGGCGTAGATGACGACGTCGTCCTCGACCGTCGGATGGCGCTTCTTGCCGCGGATCAGCTCCCCCTTCTCGTTCTTCGGAAAGGAGAGCGCGCCGAGCGTGACGCCCTGATAGAGCTTCACGCGGTCCCCGATGTCGGTCGTCTCGCCGATGACCGTCCCGGTCCCGTGGTCGATGAAGAAGTTCCGGCCGATCCGGGCGCCCGGGTGGATGTCGATCCCGGTCACCTCGTGCGCGTATTCGGTCATGATCCTCGGGATCAGCGGCACGCCGAGGAGCTGGAGCGCGTGGGCGATCCGGTAGGTGAAGACCGCCTCGAGCCCGGGATAGGCGAGGACGATCTCCTCGTGCCCCGTGGCGGCCGGGTCGCCGTCGAACGCCGCCTGGACGTCCTCCGCCAGCCGGTCGCCGATCTCGGGGAGCTGCTCGAAGAGGGCGATCGTGATCTCCCGAGCCGTCTCGCACGGGACTCCGGGGTCGGAGAGATGCGCGCGCGCCTTCTCGATCTCGCCGGAGAGCTTGAGGTAGATCCGGAAGAGGACGTCGCCGAGGTGATTCTCGAGGTTCGCGCGGTAGAGAACGGCGTGGCCGTAGTAGCCCGGGAAGACGACCTCCTGCAGCATCCGGAGGGTCTCCACGATCTCGCGTTTCTGCGGCCGGGGCGGCGCGTCGACCGCGGACAGGAGCGGCCGGGTCTCGGCCGTTTCGACGATCCGGTCCATCGCCGCGCGCAGCCGTTCGGCGAAGCGTGTCCGGGGGGGTCGCGGCGGGCGGGAGACGTTCTTCATGACGGAATTCTAGCCGCCCCCGCCGCGCGTCATTTCGGCCAGGCCGCGAGGAGCGCAGCGGCGTCCTCCTGCGCGCGCCGGTCCTCGACGAGGTAATCCTGAGAGGGGGTAGCGGCGACGAGCTCCTCGAGCATCTTCCGCGCCTCGGGCCGCTTCTGCTTCTCGTAGTCCCACATTGCCTCGGCGAGGTAGAGCCGGTTGTAGAAGTGGTTCGGCCCCGCGGCGCACGCGAGGCGGATGTCCTTCAGGGCCTCGTCGCGCGACGCCCACATCGTGACGAACGGAATCGCGGGCGTCTGGTGATGGAGCCGGCCCAGGACCCGATAACCGGCGCCGAACTCGAACGACGGGTCGAGCAGCACCACGGCGGCCGCGTAGTCCCGGATCTTCGCGGCGGCGCCCTGCCGGGCCGCCGCGGTCTTCCCGAAGACGAGCGCCCACTTGCCCCAGTCGACTCCCGCCCAGAGGAAGGTCGGGACGATGCCCGGGATTCCCCGCGCGTCCGGCGCGAGCTGGACCGGCGTCTCGCCCGCGGTCTTGCGGCCCGTCGCCTTCGCGACCGCCTGCCGGACGATCTCCAGCGAGGCCTCGCCCGCCTTCTTTCCCTCGTCGAAGACCATCTTCTTCTCCGCGGCGTCCGCCGTCGCGTGCTCGCCCTGGAAGTAGAGCGCGCGCATCAGCCGCCAGCGGGGCTCGAGTGAACCGGGGTCGAGCTCGACCGCCTTCCGGCACGCGGCGACCAGCGCCGTGGCCCGCGGGGCGGAGGCCTCGCCCCCCTTGGAATCGAGCGCGCGCTCGGACCAGAGCCGGTCGGCGTCTGCCAGAGACCCGGCGGAGGCCGGCGACTCGGCGCGGGCGGACGGGAGGACGGCGAAGGCCGCGGCGAGAGCGGCGGCGAAGGCGGCCGTGCGGGCGGGCGCGCGCATGGTGTCCACTATACTGGCGCGTCCTTTGCGGGCGGCCGCGACGTGCGGCCGAGAGGTGTCATCGTGACCGACCAGTCCCCCAAGCCCGACGCGCCCGCGGCGCCCACGCTCCAGTTTTCCATCGACGACACGGTGGCGAACGGCGTCTACGTGAATTTCGCGAACATCATCCACAACCCGGCGGAGTTCGTCTTCGACTTCGGGCGTGCCGTGCCCGGCCGAACCGATGTCCGCGTCCTCTCCCGCGTCCTCACGACCCCCATCCACGCCAAGCAGCTGCTGAACGCCCTCGCCCAGAACGTCGCGCTCTACGAGAAGACCTTCGGCCCGATCCGGACCGACTTCGAGGCCCCGCGGGCCGACGTGCTCGCGCCGGTGGGCCCGAACTGAGAGCCCGCCGGAGGAGCCGCCCCGGCGGCGCCGGCGAAGAAGGAAAGAGACCCGATGACCCGAACGCTGACGCTCGCCCTGTCGATCGCCCTCCTCGCCGGCGGAGCCGCATCGGCGGCGCCGCCCCAGAAGAAGCCGGCCGCGCCGAAGGCCACGCCGACCCCGCCGGCGGCCGATTCCCTTCCGATCTTCGACCCCGAGGCCGACGGCGACCTGACGATCGCGCACTACAGGGGAGTCTGCGACCAGTCGAACCGCCGGATGCTCCTCGTCCTCGGGACGAACGACTGCAAGCCGTGCCGCAACGTCAACACCGCGATCTTCGAGCCGAAGTTCCTGTCGCAGCTCCTGAAGCAGTTCGTGCCGGCCTTCATCGACGTCACCCCTGGAAATGCCAACGCCGCCATCCCCGCGCGCCTCGGCGTCGACCCGATGGCGCCCCTCCCGGCGATCGTCATCTTCGGGCCCCGGGGGAGCATCGACGAGGTCCTCAAGGAAGGCGAGATGGCCGCGATCGGCGCGAAGGGGCCCGAGGCCGTGCAGCTCTGGATCATCCAGCGATTCGAGCGCTCGAAGCCGGAGTAACCCAGGTCACGCCGGCTGCGGCCCCCCGTCTTCTAGAATGGCAGGCGGGTGGCACGACCGCTCACCGGAACCGCTCCGCTTCCCGACACCGGCGACCTGCTCCTCGTCGCCGCCGGTGACGCTGCGGCCGAGCGGCGCCTCCTCGATCGGTGGCGGCGGCCCGTATACACCGTCCTCGAACGGATGCTCGACCCGACGCCGGCAGGCGACGCGGCGGCCGCGGTCTTCGAGGCGCTCTTCCGGTCGGCTCCCCGGTACGACCCGAAGACGTCGTTTCCGGCGAGGCTCTGGGGATTCGTCGCGAAGGAGGCCTCGCGGCTTCCTGCGGCCGGTGTTCTCACGATTCCCGCCGCCCGACTCAGGGAATCGGCGGCCGCGCAGATCGCGATCCAGCGCGCCGCGGTCGCCGCGCTCCCTCCCGGCGATCGGGCGGCGTTCCTGCTCGCCCGCGTCGCGAGACAGCCGCTTCCCGTCGTCGCCGAGGCGCTCGGGACGTCCGACGGGGAGGTGCGGCGGAGGCTCGTGCGGGCCTTCGAGGCGCTCGCCGCCTCCCTGCAACCGCTCCTGCACCCTCACGACGAGGACGGCGCGGCGCCGGAGGGCGAAGGCCCGGGTCCTCACCGGGACGAGGCGCAGCCGTGAACTGCCAGGAACTCCGCGAGAGGATCGTCGACCCGTCTTCCGGGGCGCAGGGTGGCCACGCGCCTGTCGTCGAGCACCTGCAGGAGTGCGCGGCCTGCCGGTCGCTCGCGCGCGATTTCGCCGCCATCGAGAAGCTGCTCCGCGTCGCCCCCGACTCCGAGCCCCCGCCCGACTTCGACCAGAGGGTCCGCGCCCGGATGGAGCGCGAAACCGCGACGGCCCGGCTCCTCGCCCGCCTGGCCTCCCGCCGCCTTGTCGGCGCGGCGGCCGTCGTTCTCGGGCTCGTCCTCGCCGGCCTCCTGATCCGGAAGTCGCCGGCTCCGGCGCCCGCGCCCTCCGCGCCCGCGCCTCTCCGGTCCGCGACGCGCGCCGCCCCGGACGCGCGCCCCCCGGAAATCCTCGCCGTCCGGTCGACGCCGATCGCGCTCGAGACCGGTCCGCTCGGCGACGAGGAGCGCCTCCGGATCCTGGCCCTCAAGAACGTCGAGTTCCTCGGCTACGTCGAGACGCTGTCGCGCCTCGCGCCCCTCTTCCCGGCCGAGATCGGGCCCGCCGCGCCGGGCGCGGCCGCCTCGCCCGTGCGGGAGAGCGACGCGGCCGAGGCCGACCGGCTCGCGGACTGGAGAGCCGCCTCCCCGGAGGAACGCGCCCGTTGGATGAAGCTCGAGTCGGCGTTTGCGGCCCGCCCGTTCGCCGAGCGGCAGGCCCTCGAGGCGCGCTGGCGCCGCATCCGCGGGTTCACACCCGACGAGAAGGCCGGGTTCAAGCGGCTCGCGGCGAGGCTCGCCGAGATGAACGAGAAGTCCCTCGCGCGGTTCGAGTCGGAGGTCCGTGCGATGACGCGCCTCGGCGCGGAAGAGCGCCGGCAAAGATGGCGCTCGCACCCGTTCGTCCGCACCCTGACCGGACAGGAGATCGCGAGCGGGGAGAAGCTGCTGCTCTCGTCCTAGCGTTCGGCGGCGGCGAGCGACGCGGGAATCCCGGCCTGCGCCTCGAGCTTGGCGATCAGCGCGGCACGGCGGGCGGCGTCGAGATTCTCCGAGCCGGCGCGCAGGATCTCCGGGTTCCCGTCGATCGAGCGGCGGAAGAGAAAGTCCTGGACCGCCTTCGCGTCCACCTTGGTCGTGTCGCGCAGCAGGCCCGCCACGGCGGAGACGAGCGCCGGGTTGTCCTCGTGGAGCAGGTGCTCGCACATGTCGAGGACGAGCGACGCCTCCCGGCGTCCGTCCGTGACGAGGCCCGAAGCCGCCAGCACGGCGAGGCGCCGCTTCCCCACGCTCTTCAGCCGCGCCCACTTCTTCACGAGGCCCATCTTCCCCGGCTCCCTCGCGAGCGCGGGCGCGGCGATCCGGATCCCGAGCGCCTCGGCCACCTCGAGGTCTTCCGCGGCGGAGCCCCACCTCTCGAGGTGCGGAAAGATGGACGCGCCGAACTCGCGGCGGAAGCGCTCCAGGATCTCGATCGCGACCAGGATCTCCTCGCGGACCTTCCTCGAGGCGGCCGCGTCGAGCAGCGCGAGCGCGGTCGCGTAGTCGACCGGAGGTTTCGTTTTTTGTCCGACGTCGCGCGCGACCGAACGAAGAAGGGACGGTTTGACGCCGAGCGCCTTCAACGGGGTCTTCGGCTGGGCCGCGACCGAAGAGAGACGCGTTCGCTCGTCGGCCTTCGCCTCGAGAGCGGTTCGGATCTCTTTGAGGAGTATCGGGACGGCGGAGGATGTCGTCTTCGCCATACGCAACCCTAAATTCTAGCACGCCAACGAGACACCGCGAACCGTCCCGCGGCTCTGAATCGGGCCTGGAAAGCCCCGGCGGCGCCCGTTCGGAAGGCCGAATCGAGTCGCCGTCTCAGCCAGAACCCATTGGAATAGAACTACTTGACGATATAAAGAGACTCAGCTGACGCCGCGTCGGCTCGGCGATTCCCGGAGCCGGCAGGAGCTCCGGAGCCCGCCGGGCCGATTCCCGGGCCGCCGCGCGCAGCTCCGCCTCGGCCTTCTCGGGGCTTGAAAAGAGCTCCAGTCCCCGCGCCCGCATCCCGGTAGGATTTTCCAGCAATGCGCGTCCGCAGGCCGGTTCGAGGTGCGAGGAAACCCGGTCGGCCAGCCTGACGAGATGCTGCATCTGGCCTGCCTCCGCGCCCGGCACGGCCTTGACGTGGATGTACCCCCGGAAGCCGTGGTGAACCCGGAGCGCCTCCAGGAGCTCGATCATCCGCGCCGTCGCCCGGACCGGGTTCCGTGGCACCCCGGCCATCAGGAAGAGGCCGTCGCAGAGCCCGCGCCGGAATGCCGTCATGAAGACCCTCGCGAGCCCCTGCGTGGTCCGAAGCGGGTTCGGCAGCGTCCGCTCCCCCGCCATCGGGCAGAAGGAGCAGGCGTATCGGCACGCATCGGGAATGAGAAGGGTGAAGACACGCCGGCCGCCGAGCCCCGGCGCGATCAGCGGTCGCGCGAATCGAAGCGGGTTCAGCGAATCTTCGCGAGAGTTGGCACCGATCTGGCGTCTTCCTCGGTGCAGCCGCCTTCATGTCAATATCCCCCATGCACGTAAGTTAGACGTAAGTTCGTCGAAAGTCAAGGGGGACGGCGGAAACCGTGCTGTTTCACCTCCCGGGGGTTCTCGCGATGACGGCGCCGCCGAGGAGGCGCTCGGGCCGCGCGGGGTCGAAGAAGACGGCGGACTGCCCCGGGGCCGGCGCGCGGACCGGTTCATCGAAGACGAGTCGTCCGCGTTCGCCCGGAAGTAGCTCGAGGACGGCCGGCTGCTCCGCGTGGCGCGAACGGACCCTCGCGAGGACGCGGATCGTCCGCTGCCGCCACCTGCGAGAGGAGATGGACGCGCGCGAGCGGGACCGTCCGCGACAGAAGCCTCTCTCCGGGCCCGACGACGACGCGGGCCTCCGCCGGCCGGACCTCGAGGACGTAGAGCGGCTCCTTCGCGACGACTCCCAGGCCCCGCCTCTGCCCGACCGTGAAGGGAAACGTCCCCTCGTGCGACGCGAGGACGTTACCCGCCTCGTCGCTGATCGGACCCGGCTGCGCCCCGGGGAGCGACGGAAGCGAGAGGCCGAACGCTGCGGCCTCCTTCCGGATGAACACCTCCGGACCGCCCTTCGGGACGAAGCAGATCTCCTGCGAGTCGGGCTTGTCCCAGTTCGGGAGGCCGGCCTCGCGCGCGATCCCGCGGACGTCGGTCTTCAGGAGCTCGCCGAGCGGGAAGCGGGCGCGGGCGAGCTGCGCCTGCGTCAGGTCGTAGAGGAAATACGACTGGTCGCGCGAGAGGTCGCGCGCCTTCAGAAGGCGCACCTCGCCGGTCGCGGGGTCGGTCTCGATCCGCGCGTAGTGCCCCGTGGCGACGGCCTCGCAGCCGAGCGCCTCCGCCCGCTCGAGAAGCGTCTTGAACTTCAGCTCCGTGTTGCAGGCGGTACAGGGAATCGGCGTCTCCCCGGCGAGGTAGCTCGTCATGAACGGCTTCACGACGGCTTCCGCAAAACGATCCTCGAGATTCAGGACGTAGTGCGGGATGCCGATCGTCTCGGCCGCGCGGCGCGCCGTGGAGAGGTCGTCGGCCGTGCAGCAGCGCCCCTCGGCCGCGCCGGTCCCGTCCCGGTCGTGGTCCCAGAGGTGCATCGACAGCCCGATCGCCTCCGCCCCCTCCCGCGCGAGGAGGAGCGCGGCAACCGAGGAATCCACCCCTCCCGACATCGCGACCGCGATCCGCATCGCCTCTATTGTAGAGAGGGACGGAAGCTCTTCTTCAGTCGGCCGAACTCCAACGGGTCGGAAGGACGAGGCCCATCGTTTTCCCCCAGTCGAGCGGCCGCGAGAGCTCGATCGAGGCGCGGCCGTCGGGCGTCCCGGTGTAGATCCACCGGGCGTCCTCGAGGGCCGACGTCTCGATCCCCTCGACGGTCCGGGGCCATGTCTTCGACGATCCCCGGGCAGCCTGAGCTTCGAGGATCTTCCGCGTCAGCTCGAGCTCGACCGTCAGACGATTGGCGCGCTTCCACGCCTCCAGCACGTTGGGCATCGCCATTGCGGTCAGAATGTCCGCAAAGCTCCGTGTCTCCCTCGCGGCGGGAAAGTCGGCTTGGCCGTCGCCGTCCGAGACAGGACTCCGCTTGGCAGCAAGAACGATCTGCCGCCAGTTTTCGAGCAGGCGCGCGACCTGGATCCGGTACACGGGACCGAGTACGACGCGGGCGACGAAGGACGGCCGGGTCGAACCGGTCCTCCCGGAGTCGGACGTGCACGGCCCAGTAGTCGCTCCGTGGGTCATCCAGGTTCCGCCTGGAGCGCGTCGATCATCATCGCCCCGCGGTTTGTACCTCGAGAGCCGATCGGATCCAGACGCCCGGACTCACCGGACTTTCCGCAGGACTCCCGCCTGAATCCGCGTGACCGCCATCGCGATGAGTTTCGAGATCAGCTCCGGCCTGTGCGCGCAGCGGGACGTTCAAAGCCCAGGAGGCCTCGAGGAGTGCCTCCGCCACGGCGATGTTCTTCCGCGAGGCCTCGCGAAGAGCTGACGCAAGAAGGACTCTTCTGAAGGCGGATCTGTCCGAGCAAGTTTCGGGATCGGCGCGTCGAATCCGCGGGCGACGTCCATCCGCCACCGGGGCTCTCCCCCGGCCAGCGCCCGCTCCACCGCGCCCAGATGCGGGGCCATCCGGTCGAGAACGGCCGCGGCCTCCGGCGACGGGGGCTCCACCGTCGCGGACGGCCTCGACAGCTCGAGGTCGACATAGCCGCCGATGAGCTGCCTTTCCTGGCTTGCCTTCTTCGACGAATCGGTCTCCGGACCCGTCCAGCGGCCTCGCTGGCGGCCTCAGGTCGAGACCCAGGGGGTCGGCGGCCGCTTCGAGACGGTGCGCCGCCTCGTTCGTTTCCTCGAAGGGATACCGGGCCAGGAACGCTGCGAACGAGCCGGGCGCTTGCGCCCAGGCCTGCATCACCTCGATCTCGCGCCGGTTCGCGACGTCGTTCCCGACGACGAGCCAGATCACCAGCCCCACCGCGACCGCCGCAGCGGCCGCGCCGAGAGCCTTCAGCCATTTCATGCCGGTCTCCTGCTCCGGGACACCTTACGTCCGTCGTCGTCCTCGCGCGAAATGGAGGTTCGGTAGAGAATCGTTCTCATGACGCGCCCGACACGCCTCTCCGACGCCGAGATCCAGAAGCGCCTCGCCTCGCTCCCGGGCTGGGCGCTCGCCGCCGGGAAGCTCCGGCGCGAGTTCAAGTTCGCCGACTTCTCCGGGGCGTTCGGCTTCATGGCCCGCGCCGCGCTCGCCGCCGAGAAGCTGGACCACCATCCGGACTGGTCGAACGTCTGGAATCGCGTCACGGTGGAGCTCTCGACGCACGACGCAGGGGGCCTGACGGCGCTCGACTTCGAGCTGGCCGCTGCCATGGACCGGCTGGCCGGGGCGTGAGCCGCCGCGCCTAGCGCCGCAGTCCCTCGGGCACCGCGACCCACTCGCCGTCCTTCATTACGATGTCCGCGTTGAAGTCGACCGTCCGGGCGGGCTTGTAGGCTTCGACGTTTTTCTCGGCGAAGGCGCCGTCCTTCCCCGCGCTCGCCACCGTGTATCCCTCCGGGGTGACGACGATCCGGAACTCGTTGTTCCAGCCGTCCCGCCGCAGGCGCTCTCCGGCCGCGCCGAAGACGCCGACGAACTCCTCCATCGAGCGGACCTCCGGAAGCTCCTTCCTTTCCCGATAGCGGTCTTCCAGGAGCGTGGCGATCTCGGTCATCTCGCTCATCGTCCGCTTCTGCTTCGCCCGCTGCACGGCGTTCAGGAAGTTCGGGATCGCGATCGCCGCGATGATCCCCAACATCGCGATGCCGGCGAACACCCCGAGGACGATCGCGACGACGACGCCCGCGCCTCCCCCGCGGGTCGCCTCCCAGGCCGCGGCGGTCTCCGCGGGTGTCAGCTGGTTCGGGTGCTTCTCGGAGAAGAGGACCTTCATCCCCGGCTTCGACAGATAGACGAGGATCAGGATGGAGATGACGGTGCCAAGCGGTACGGCGAGGAGTCCGAAACCGGCGAGGATCATCTGGAGCACCCGCCCCCACGACCGGAGGTTCCAGAGCCCGAACCCGCAGGAGACCTGAAGGAGTCCGACGACGCCGAGCAGGGCGCTCAGAACGAGACCGAACGTCCGCTCCTCGCCCCTTCCGGTCGCCAGGACGAGAAGGACCGCCGCGAGAAGGGAGAAAGCGCCGCCGCCGACCTGCAGCACGGCGAGGACGGAGACGATGCCGGGCCGGCGGAGCACGGCGCCGGGCGGGGGGGCTTCGACCCGGTTTCCGCATCCCGCGCAGAACGCGCTCCCGGGCACGACCGGCTGGCCGCAGCGCGTGCAGTGCATCAAGTCCTCCTTGGGATCGGGCTGGATCGAGCTTACGGAAGAACCTCGGCGGCCCCGATGGTCCAGATGTACTAAGCGCTCGATCTGACGCCGCCGATTGGATCCGTACACTCAGTACTGTAGAAAATTAGACAGTCATGACCTCGGGCGAAATCGCTTCAAGTCGCTGGGATACATCAACTAAGTTCTTCACGTTCAATATGATCAACTGAATATTTCGAGGCTGAAGTTCATTGGCATGGGGTGTGTAGAGAGCCGCACAAGGGGGCACGGAGATGCCATGTCACAGAAAAACGTCGAACTGATCATCGGGAGACTCGCGACGGACGAAGAGTTCCGCCGGCTCTTCCAGGCCGATCCCCCAAAAGCCCTCCAGGAATTGAACGCGAACGGGGTCGAGCTGACCCGTTCCGAGGTCGCCGCGCTCGTCGCGACCGACGCGTCGGTCTTCGACCGGGTGGCCGAGGCGCTCGACCCGCGCCTCCAGAAGGCGAGCCTTCGAAGCGGCTCGTACCCGACCCCCTTCGACCGGAGGACGTCGTGAGGCGCGCCTCTCTCCCGGCCGCCGCGCTCGCGATCGCTCTCGCGTTTCCCGGGGCCGCCACCGACAGGCCCATCACGCTCTTCGACGCGACGGCGCTCGCGCTGAAGAAGAACCACGACATCGCCATTGAGCAGCAGTCGTTCCAGATCGCCGGGGCGACGCTCACGCGGGCGGACGGCTCCTACGACCCGAACTTCAGGCTCGACGCGCGGTACCGCGACCACACCGACGCCTTGAACTCCGCGCTCTCGGGCGCGATCTCCCCCGACCTCGGCCCCACCTACACGAACCTGACGTCCGCGATCTCTCTTTCCCAGCTCCTCCCGACCGGCGGCACCGTGTCGGTCTCGGGCCTCCTCTGGCGGGACACCGCCCTGAGCCAGTTCGCGCTCCTGACGCCGTCCTACGCCACCGGCTTCTCGATCGACCTGCGGCAGCCGCTCCTCCAGGGGCTCTCGATCGACCCGGCGCGGCGCGCCATCAGGATCGCGAAGCTGGACAAGGACCGCTCCGTCGCCTCCCTCAGGCGGACGGTCTCCGACGCCGTCGCGGCCGTCGAACGCACCTACTGGTCGCTCGTGGCGGCGCGGCGCACCGTCGCCGTCGCCCGGAAGAGCGTCGGCCTCGCCGACTCCCAGAAGGCCGACACCGAGGCCCGGATCCAGGCGGGCGTCCTTCCCGAGTCGGACCTGGCGCAGCCGGTCGCCGAGGTGGAGCGGCGCAAGGGGGAGCTCTTCTCCGCCGAGGAGTTCGAGAAACAGGCCGGCTTCCTGCTGAAGAGCCTGATCCTGTCGGATGCGGCGGACCCGCTCTGGAACGACAACCTCGACCCGGTCGACCCGCCCGAGGCGCCGAGGCGGAGCGTCGACCTCCCCGCCGCTCTCGCCGAGGCGGAGCAGCGCCGCCCCGAGCTCCAGGACGCCTCGCTCCTCGTCGCCCGGCAGGACGTCGAAATCGAGGCCGCAAAGGACCGGATCAAGCCGCAGCTCGACCTCGTGGCGTCGTACGGCCGGCGCGGCCTCGCCGGCACGGCGAACCCGAACATCCTCTCGTTCGGCGGGGCCCCGATCATCGTCCCGGAACCGCTCGTCGGCGGCCTCGGCCGCTCGTTCGGGACGATCGGGAGCAACGAGTTCCCCGACGCCTTCGTCGGGCTTGCGCTGGCCCTGCCGATCGGCAACCGGACCGCGAAGGCGGACGCCGTCATCGCCGAGGCCCAGAAGCGCCAGCTGACGACCCGCTACGACCAGACGAGGCAGCGCGTCGCCATCGAGGTCCGGAACGCCGCCCTCACGCTCGAAACGGCCGCGCAGCGGCTCGAGGCGGCGCGCGCCGGCCGGTCCGCCGCCGAGATCCAGCTCCGGGCCGAGACCGAGCGGTTCGCCGTCGGCCTCTCGACGAACTTCTTCGTCCTGACCCGCCAGAACGAGCTGGCGCGGGCCGAGTTCACGGAGACGCAGGCCCTGACCGACTACCGGATCGCGCTGACGGCCCTCGACCGCTCCGTCGGAACGCTCCTCGAAGACCGCCACATCGTCCTGACCGGAGACGCCGCCGCGATCCGGACCGAAGGAGGCTCCCGGTGAACCCGACCCCCGCGTCCCGCCCGTCCCGGATCGCCGTCTCCCCGCTCCTGCTGCTGCCGCTCGCGGCGGCGCTCGCGGCCTCGGCCGGCTGCTCGAAGGCCCGGGGCGCCGCCGCGCAGGCCGCGCCGACGCCGGATCCGATCCGCGTCAACGCGGCCCCGGTCGAAATGCGGACCCTTCCCCGCACGCTCGCGGTGACCGGCGCGCTCGTCGCCGACGAGGCCGCCGACGTCGCGGCCGAACGGGACGGCCGTGTCGCCCGCGTCTTCGTCGAGCGGGGCGCGTTCGTCGGCAAGGGTGCCGTCCTCGCCGAGCTCGACGACCGCGAGGCGAAGGCCACGCTCGAGCAGGCGAAGGCGAACGTCGCCTGGGCGAAGGCCGAAGTGGCCCGCTACGCCGAGCTCCGCGAGAAGCAGGTCGTCGCCAGGGCCGAGGACCAGCGGAAGGGGATCGACCTCGACCTCGCGCAGGCTTCCCTCACGCTCGCCGAGAAGGGGTTCCAGGACTGCACGATCCGCGCCCCGTTCGCGGGCCTCGTGACCGAGAAGAAGGTCTCGGAAGGGGCCTTCGTCAAGCGCGGGCAGCCGGTCGCGGGGCTCGTGAAGATCGAGCCGCTCCGTGCCGAGCTCTCGATCCCCGAGTCCGCGGTCGGTGCCGTCAAGCCCGGACAGGTCGTCCGGCTCTCCGTCCAGACCTTCCCCGACCGTCCGTTCGAGGGGCGCATCGCCTACATCGGACCCTCGCTCCGCTCCGAGGCCCGGACGCTCGTCGTCGAGGCGCTCGTCCCGAACCCGGGCCGCCTCCTGAAACCCGGCCTCTTCGTGACGGCGGAGATCGAGCTGCCGACGACGGTCCCGACGCTCCTCGCGCCGCGGGCCGCCGTTCTGACCGAGGCCGGCGTCTCGCGCACGTTCGTCCTCGGGCCCGACCACGTCTCGGAGCGCCTCGTCGCCCTGGGCGAGACGCGCGGCGACCTCGTGGAGGTCCGGTCGGGCCTCTCCGCGGGCGAGCGCGTCGTCGTCTCCCCGGACCGCCGCCTCACCGACGGCCTCGCCGTGGCCCGCTGACGGGGCGGGGAAAGGAACCTCCATGCAGGCTCTCGCCCGCCTCTGCGTCCGCCGGCCCGTCTTCGCATCGGTCCTCATCCTGACGCTCCTCGTGGTCGGCGGCGTCGGCTACAGCCGCCTCGGCACCGACCGCTATCCGAAGGTCGACTTCCCCACGATCAGCGTCCTGACCCGCCTGGACGGCGCGGCGCCCGAGGAGGTGGAGACCGAGATCACCGACAAGATCGAGGAGTCGGTCAACACGATCGCGGGCATCGACGAGCTCCAGTCGACGTCCGCCGAGGGGATCTCGCAGATCCTCGTGACGTTCATCCTCGAGAAGAACGTCGACGTCGCCGCGCAGGAGGTGCGGGACAAGGTGAGCCGCGTTCTCGGCGACCTGCCGAAGGGAATCGACCCGCCGGTCGTCGAGAAGCTCGACCCCGACGCCACGCCGATCCTGAGCGTCGCCCTCACCGGGAAGCGGTCGCTCCGCGAGACGACCCAGTTCGCCGACAAGGTCTTCCGGCGGCAGATCGAGTCGATCGACGGCGTCGGGCAGGTCACGATCCTCGGCGGCCGCTCGCGCCGCATCAACGTCCTCCTCGACGCCGAGAGGCTGAAGGCGTACGGCCTCTCGGCCGTCGACGTCCGGAAGACGCTCCAGACCCAGAACGTGAAGATCCCGGGCGGGACGCTCAAGGCGGGCGCGAACGAGGCCACCGTCCGCGTCTACGGGCGCGTCGTCCACCCGAAGGAGCTGGAGGCGGTCGTCATCGCCGAGAAGAACGGCCTGCCCGTCCGGATCGGCGACGTGGCCTCGATCGAGGACGGCGTCGAGGACGCGAAGACGGTCGCCGCCAAGGACGGCGTCCCGACGGTCGTCCTCTCCGTGAGGAAGCAGTCCGGAACGAACACGATCGAGGTCGTCGACCGGGTCAAGGGGCGCCTCGCCGAGCTCGCCCCGCAGCTCCCCGCCGGCTACTCCTTCGAGATCGTCCGTGACCAGTCGCAGTTCATTCTCGCCGCCGTCCGGACGGTGCAGGAGCACCTCCTCCTCGGAGGATTCCTCGCGGCCCTCGTCGTCCTCCTCTTCCTCGGGAACCTCCGGTCCACTCTCATAGCGGCCGTGGCGATCCCGACTTCGATCGTGTCGACCTACGCGCTCATGTACGCGATGGGCTTCACGCTGAACGTCCTGACGCTCCTCGCGCTGACCCTCGCCGTCGGCATCGTCATCGACGACGCGATCGTCGTCCTCGAGAACATCTTCCGGTTCATCGAGGAGAAGAAGGTCGCGCCGTTTCAGGCCGCCATCGACGCGACGAAGGAGATCGGCCTCGCGGTCCTCGCCACGACGCTCTCGCTCGTGGCCGTCTTCCTCCCGGTCGCCTTCATGGGCGGCATCGTCGGCCGGTTCATGAACTCCTTCGGCCTGACGATGGCCTTCGCCATCCTCGTCTCGCTCCTCGTCTCGTTTTCCCTGACGCCCATGCTCTCCGCCCGCGTCCTGAAGCGCGACCCGAAGAAGGCCGAGGGGGGCGGCTCGAAGGGGCGCGGCTTCTACCGCTTCGTCGACGCGGCCTACGTCGCGATGCTCCGCTGGTCGATGGCGCACCGCTGGGCCATCGTCCTCGTCTGCGGGCTGGCCCTGGCCTCGGTCGTCCCGCTCTTCATGAAGGTGCCGAAGAACTTCCTCCCCTACGACGACGAGTCGCAGTTCGAGGTGAACTTCCGCGCCCCCGAGGGGACGTCCCTCGAGGCGACGGGCCTCCTCGGCACGCGGATGGCCCGCGACATCCAGAAGCTCCCCGGGGTCGTCTCGACGCTGACCACCGTGGCCGGCGACGCGAAGCGGACGGCGAACGTCGGAAGCGTCTACGTGAAGCTCGTGGGCGTCGAGAAGCGGAAGGAGAGCCAGACGGCGATCATGAACCTCGTCCGGACGAAGGTCCTGCCGACGTACGCGGACGAGAAGCTCCGGACGGACGTCAGCTACGTGAACGCGTTCTCGGGCGGCGTCAAGAACACCGAGATCATGTTCGTCATCAACGGGCCGGACCTGAAGCGGCTCGCCGGGATCTCCGACGCGCTCCAGAAGAAGCTCGAGAAGGTGCCCGGGATCGTGGACGTCGACTCCTCCCTCATCTTCGGAAAGCCCGAGATCGGCGTCACGGTCGCCCGCTCGAAGGCCTCGGACCTCGGCGTCTCCGTGGCCGACGTGGCCGACACGCTCCGGATCCTCGTCGGCGGCGAGAAGGCGAGCTCCTTCGACGACGGCGGGGAGCAGTACGACGTCTGGCTGCAGGCGCGCCCGGAGGACCGGACCGACCGGTCGACGCTCCGCCGCTTCAACGTGCCGTCGGACCGCCTCGGCGGCGTCCCGCTCGACGACGTCACCTCGGCCCGGCCCGGCACCGGGCCCTCCGAGATCAACCGGCTGAACCGGCGGCGGCAGGTCACCATCTTCGCCAACATGCTCCCGGGCTATTCGTCGCAGAATGCGATCGACGTCCTGGTCAAGGAGACGAAGGCGATGAACCTGGACCCGGCCTACACGACCCGCTTCATCGGCCGGTCGAAGGAGCAGGGGCGCGCCGGGCAGAACTTCCTGCTGGCCTTCGGCCTCTCGTTCATCTTCATGTACCTGATCCTCGCCGCCCAGTTCGAGAGCTGGCTCCACCCGATCACGATCCTCGTGGCGCTCCCCCTGACCGTGCCGTTCGCCCTCCTCGCGATCCTCGTCTTCGGGCAGTCGGTCAACATCTTCACGTCGCTCGGCATCCTCGTCCTCTTCGGCGTCGTGAAGAAGAACGGCATCCTCCAGGTGGAGTTCGCCAACCAGCTCCGCGAGCGCGGGAGGGACCGCGACGAGGCGATCGTCGAGGCGAGCCGCGAGCGGCTCCGCCCGATCCTGATGACGACGCTCGCGTTCGTCGCCGGGATGCTCCCCCTCGTCGTCTCCTCCGGCCCCGGCGCCGGGACGAACCGGGCGATCGGCTCGGTCATCGCGGGCGGCCAGACGATGGCGCTCCTCCTGACGCTCCTCGCGACGCCCGTCGCCTATTCCCTCTTCGACGATGTCCAGCAGGCCGTCGCCCGGCTCTTCCGGCGCCGGCCGGCTCCCGCGCCCCCGCGCGCGAGGTGAGCGTCTCGGGGCTCCTCGTGAAGCCGCAGGCCTGACGCCATGAGACGCCTCGCCCTCCCGCTCGCCCTCGCCCTCTTCGCCCCGGCGTGCGGCCGGAAGGAGGACCCGAACGTCGTCCGCCTGAACGGCCGCCTCGAGGCGCCGCTCGTCGACCTCGCGCCGAAGGTAGCCGGGCGGGTCGTCGAGGTGCTCGTCCGCGAAGGGGACCGCGTGAAGGCCGGCGACGTCCTCGTGAGGCTCGACCTGGGCGAGACGACGATCGCCGTCGAGCGGGACAAGCAGAGCGTTCAGTCCGCGACGGCACGCTTCGAGGACCTGAAGCTCGGAAGCCGGGACGCCGAGCTTCGAGCCGCCGAGGAGGAAGTCGCCGATCGAAAGGCCGCCGTCGAGCTCGCGAAGCCGGAGCTCGAGCGCCAGCAGGTCCTTCTTTCGAAGAAAGTCGGAACTCCGCGCGACGTCGACGTGGCGCGCACCACGCTGGAACGCGCGCAGGCCAACCTCAGGATGAGCGAAGAAAAGCTGAAACTCCTCCAGGAGGGCTTCCGGAAGTACCAGACCGAGCAGGCGCGCTTCGACGTCGACCGGGCGAAAAGCGTCCTCAAACAGTCCGAATCCGTCGCGAAGGAGAGCGAGATCCGGGCGCCGGCCGACGGCGTCGTCCTCCACCGGATGGCCGAGCCGGGGCTCCTGCTCGGCCCGTCCCAGCCGGCGCTGACGCTCGCCTTCGCGAACCGCCTCTACGTCCGGACATTCGTCCCCGAGACGCAGATGGGCCGCGTTCGGCCGGGCCAGGCCGCCGAGGTGACGGTCGACGCCTTCCCGGGCCGCCGCTTCCCCGCCCGGGTGACCGAGATCTCCCCCGACGCCGAGTTCACGCCGAAGCCGGTGGAGACGCGGCGCGAGCGGGTGAACCTCGTCTACGCGGCCAAGGTCGACCTCGACGGCGGCTGGAACGAACCGCTCGTCCCCGGGCAGCCCGCCGACGTCGCCGTCACCGCCGCGTCGCCGGCGAGATGATCGAGGCGAAGGCCCTCACGCGGCGCTTCGCCGCCGTGACGGCGCTCGACGGCATCGACCTCTCCGTCGCGCGTGGGGAGCTCTTCGCCCTGATCGGGCCCGACGGCGCCGGGAAGACGACGTTCTTCCGCTGCGTCGCCGGCCTCCTCGCGCCGACGAGCGGCACCGTCGGCGTCGAGAAGGGCCGGACGCTCGGCATGGTGCCCCAGCGCTTCTCGCTCTACGAGGACCTCTCGGTGGACGAGAACCTCCTCCTCCGTTCCCGGATGTACGCGATCCCGGACGGCGAGGCGCAGGAGCGCGCGGCCTCTCTCCTCTCGCGGGTCGGTCTCTCGGGAGTGGGGCGCCGCCTCGCGGGCGCGCTCTCGGGCGGGATGAAGCAGAAGCTCTCCCTCGTCGCGGCGCTCCTGACGCGGCCCGACCTCCTGCTCCTCGACGAGCCGACGACCGGCGTCGACCCCGTTTCGCGGCGCGAGTTCTGGCTCCTCCTGAACCAGCTCCACGCGGACGGCCTGACGATCGCCGTGTCGACGCCGTACATGGACGAGGCCGAGTACGCGACGCGGATCGGCTTCCTCGACCGGGGGCGCCTCGCCGCGGTCGGGACGCGCGACGATATCCTGGCCCTCTACCGCCGCCCGCTCGTGGAGATCCGCACGGCCGACCGCCTCGCCGCCCGCGAGCTCCTCGCGAAGCTGCCGGCCGTGGACGACGTTTCGCTCTTCGGAACGCGATTGCACGCGAGGGGGAAGGAGGAGACCGGGAGTTCCTTCGAGGGGGAAATCAAGAGAGCCCTCGAGGGTCTCGTCGGCGCCGACGACATCCGCGCCATCTCTCCCTCCCTCGAGGATGTCTTCGTCCTTGTGGATGAAGAGAGACCTCCGACGGGGGCCGCGTGAGCGACGCCGCCGTCACCGTCCGCTCCCTGACGCGCCGCTTCGGCGACTTCACCGCCGTGAACGGCGTCAACTTCGAGATCCCGCGCGGGAAGGTGTTCGGCTTCCTCGGCCCGAACGGCTCGGGGAAGTCGACCACGATCCGGATGCTGACGGGCCTCCTCGCGCCGACGTCGGGCAGCGTGACGGGCCTCGGCGGGCTGGACGTCGTCCGCGACACCGACCGCTGGAAGTCGCGCCTCGGCTACATGAGCCAGAAGTTCTCCCTCTACCTCGACCTCACCGTGGAGGAGAACCTCCGCTTTTTCGGCGCGGCGTACGGCCTCCCGAACGGCCGGCTCGCGGACCGGGTCGACGAGCTGGCCTCCCGGCTCGGCTTCGATCGCCTCCGCGGGAAGCTGACCGAGACCCTCTCGACAGGATGGCGCCAGCGCGTGGCGCTCGCCGCGTCGCTCCTGCACGAGCCGGAGCTCCTCTTCCTCGACGAGCCGACGGGGGGCGTCGACCCGAGGGGGCGGCGGGTCTTCTGGGGCCTGATCTACGAGCTCGCGGCCGCGCGCGGGATGACGGTTCTCGTCACGACGCACTACATGGACGAGGCCGAGCAGTGCGACCGCCTCGCCTTCCTCCTGGAGGGCGAGCTGATCGCCGAGGGGACGCCGACCGACCTGAAGGAAGGGCTGACCGGCCGCCTCTTCGAGGTGGCGGCCGGCGCCGAGCCCTTCGCCGCCCTCGCCCGGGTCCGCGGCGACCCCTCGCTCGAGGACGCCTATCTTTTCGGCACGCGGCTCAGGGCCGTGGCGCGCCGCGGGGCCGGGACCGCCGTGATGGGCCTCCTCCGGCGGGACCGGAACGCCGGAGCCCGCGGAACCCTCCCTCGAGGACGTCTTCGTCTCGCTGGCGCGCCAGCGGGCGGAAGCGCGGGCGGGGGCGGCCGCGTGAAGCGCCTCCTGACCCTCGTCTGGAAGGAGTTCGTCCACCTCCGGCGCGACCCGATCACCGTGAGGCTCATCGTCTTCATCCCGATCTTCCAGACGCTCCTCTTCGGCTACGCGATCAACTTCGACGTGAAGCGGCTCCGCACGGTCGTCGTGGACGAGAGCCGCTCCGCCGCGAGCCGGGAGCTCGTCGCGAAGCTGACGGCCAGCGATTACTTCCGGATCGTCCGGTCCGCCTCGTCGATGGAGGAGATGGGGCGCGACCTCGACGCGGACCGGGCCGCCGTCGGCCTCGTCATCGACCGCGACTTCGAGAAGGACCTCCGGCGGGGAACGCCCGCGCGCGCCCTCCTCGTCGTCAACGCCTCGGACAACGTGGTCTCCGGCCAGGCGATGGCGGTGGCGTCCGGCGTGACCCGCCAGCTCTCCGGCGCGATCCTGCTGAAGCGGGCCAGATGGTCCGGTACGGCGCCGCCCGTCGACCTGCGCGTCCGGGCCTGGTACAACCCCGACCTCCGGACGGCCACGTTCGTCATCCCGGGGCTCCTCGCCCTGATCCTCACGTTCACCCTGATCCCGTTCACCGCCGTCGCGATCGTCCGCGAAAAGGAGCGCGGCACGCTCGAGCAGCTCCAGCTCTCCCCCGTCTCGCGGCTCGGCCTCATCGTCGGGAAGATCCTGCCGTTCCTGATCATCGGCCTTTTCCAGCTGTCGCTCGTGACGGGGCTGATGCGCTTCGTCTTCGACATCGAGATCGCCGGGAGCGTCGCCGCCCTCTACGCCGTCGGGGTCGTCTTCATCTTCGCCGTCCTCGGCCTCGGGATGCTCGTCTCGACGGTGGCGAAGACCCAGATGCAGGCGATCCAGCTCTCCTTCTTCTTCATGCTCCCGTTCGTCTTCCTGTCGGGATACGTCTTCCCGATCGACGGGATGCCGCGCTTCTTCCAGCTCGCTCACCTTCCTCGTTCCGGCCCGCTACTTCATCGAGGTGATCCGCGGCATCGTCCTCCGCGGCGCGAGCCTCCTCGACCTCTGGCGGCCCGTGGCGCTCCTCCTGCTCTACGCCGTCCTCATCGTCGGCGCCGCCGCGCTGAAGTTCCGGAAGAGGGCCGCGTGAGGCGCCTCCTCGCCCTCGTCCGGAAGGAGTTCCTCCAGCTTTCGCGCGACCGCGTGACGCTCCGGATGATCGTCCTGATCCCCGTCATCCAGACGCTCATCTTCGGTTTCGCGATCGACTACGACGTCAAGCACCTGAAGACGGTCGTCCTCGACGAAGACCGTTCCTTCGAGAGCCGGGAGCTCGTCGCGAAGCTGGCCGCGAGCGGCTATTTCCGGATCCTCGGCGTCCGTCGGCTCCTTCGACGAGCTGCGGCGCGCGCTGGACGACGCGAGCGCCTCGGTGGCGCTCGTCGTCGACCGGGACTACGGGAAGAACCGGCGGAGCGGCCGGACGGCCGAGGCGCTCCTCGTCGTCAACGCCTCGGACACGATCGTCTCGAACCAGGCGATCGGGGTCGCGGGCGGCGTGGCGACGCAGCTCTCCCTCGTCGACCCTCGCGCCGCGCGCCGGCTGGCGGGCCGGGGCACTCCCGGTCGACCTCCGCCTCCGCGCCTGGTACAACCCGGACCTCCGGACGTCGACGTTCATCGTCCCGGGGCTCATCGCCATCCTCCTGACGTTCACCTTGATCCAGTTCACGGCCATGGCGATCGTCCGCGAGCGCGAGCGCGGGACGCTCGAGCAGCTGCAGGTCACCCCCTTCACCCGCCTCGAGCTGATCCTCGGCAAGATCCTGCCGTACCTCGTCGATCGGCCTCTTCCAGCTGACGCTCGTCGTCCTCCTGATGCGATTCGTCTTCGACGTCCCGATCGCCGGAAGCCTCGCGGGCCTTTACGCGTCGGGCCTCGTCTTCATCGCCGCGGTCCTGGGCCTCGGGATGCTCGTCTCGACGGTCGCGAAGACGCAGATGCAGGCGATGCAGATGTCCTTCTTCTTCATGCTCCCGTTCGTCTTCCTCTCCGGCTACATCTTCCCGATCGACGGGATGCCGGAGATCTTCCAGGCTCGTGACGTACCTGATCCCGGCCCGCTACTTCATCGAGATCATCCGCGGCATCGTCCTCCGGGGCGCGGACTTCGCCGACCTCTGGCGGCCCGTCGCCGCCCTCGTCGTCTACACCGTCCTCATCGTGGGCGTCGCGGTCTTCCGCTTCCGGAAGACGTCGGCAGTAGGGGACGTGCCCGCGCTTCTTCGAGGCTGCTCCGCCGCGGGCTGCGGACGATGAAGGGACGGCGCGCTTCTTGAATGCTCCCCGGGGTGCGATGTGTGTAAAGAAGGGCAATGGGGTTCTGGCGCGAAGGGTCCTTGCCATCCTGCTTCTCTCGCTTCTCTCGGCGGCCGCCGGCCGCGCCGCCTCCGCCGAGACGCTCGCGATCGACCCGGGGAATTCGTCGATCACGGTGAAGGTCTTCAGCTCGGGCCTTCTTTCGGCCCTCGGGGACAACCACGTCATCCGGGCGCCCGTCGCGTCCGGGTCGGTGGAGGAATCCCCGCCGAAGGTGGAGCTGGCCGTCGACGCGCGCCGGATGACCGTGCTCGATCCCAACTAAGCCCTCGAAACGGGCCGAGGTCCAGGAGAAGATGCTGGGGCCGGAGGTGCTCGACACGGCCCGGTTCGCGGAGATCCGCTTCAAGTCGACGGCCGTGAAGGCGCTCGCCGAGGGGCGCTGGCGCGTCGAGGGGACCTTGTCGCTTCACGGCAAGAGCGAGCCGGTGTCGTTCGACGTGACCCAGGCGAAGGGGCGGTTCACCGGCTCGGCCACCGTCAGCCAGCGGGCCTTCGGCATCGAGCCGATCAGCATCGCGGGCGGCACGGTGAAAGTGAAGAACGAGGTCACGGTCGAGTTCGAGATCGCGACGCAGTCCGGCGCCGCGCCGCCGGACAGGCGTCGGGCGACTAGAAGAGCCGGTACTTCAGGAGCCCCCGGACGTTGAAGAGACCGTCGTTCTGGGATTCCTGCGACGGAGGCCGCTTGACCCAGAGCGGGCTGTAGAACGCCTCGACGGACAGCGTCAACCGCTCACAGGGAGAGAAGCCGACGCCGGCCGCCACCCATCCCGTCCAGCCATGCGTCTTGAGAAGGGTGTTGTCGGGAACTCCGGACGTCAGCGCATGGGTCTGGAACTGGAGGGCGTTGTAGGTCCCGCCCCCGGCGAAGTGGATCGCCGCGGCCCCCAGCCTCACGCCGCCGGTCAGGGCCCCGCCGATGTCGTTCAGCCTGGCCATGTCGTTCGAGGGCTCGTTGCATTCGTACGGGTTCCCCGGAGACCCGGGCGGCTGGGAGGCGACGTCCGCCGGACACGTGAAGTCGCCCCTGGAGTAGCCGAGCTGGCCGTAGACACGCAGGCCGAGCATCCACGCCCCCTGCTGGAAGAACGGCCTTCGAGGGCCGCGTCGAAGAAGTTCGGCTTCGCCCCGTTGATCTCGATCGGCGGAATCCAGCCGAGGTCGGCGGTGATCCCGCCGGGGAGGCCGACGGCCAGCCTCAGCCGGCCGTAAATGGGCGTCTTGTTCAGGTCCTCGACCTTCGTCCCGTCGAAGCCGACGCGCCGCTCGCTCTACGCTCAGGTACGGGACCCAGCCGGCCTCGAGGCCGAGGTCGACCGATCCGGGTCGCCTCACCTCGGGCGGTCCCAGCGGCGTGAACGTGGTCACGGCGGCGAAGTATTTCAGGGCCCAGGCCTCGGGCCGATCGAAGTCGACCTGCTCGCCGGTACTCTGGGCGGCGGCCCGGGATCCCGCGCCCAAGCATCGCGATCGCCGCCATCATCCGCGCCGCCCGGGTCGTGCGGTCCTTCCACGAAGTACGCATGCCGGCGACGACTCGCAAGATCCGGGCCCCGCGAGGATAGGAGTTTTTTGCAGTGTGAGCGGCGTCACCGCCGCCTGGAAGCCGACGGGGCAGCCGCCGATGCCGTTCAGTCGATCGTTGGCAACGGCGACGGGTTCACTTCCCGGGCGTGTACTTGAAGGAGACCTTCACCTTCGCCCGGTAGGCCTTGACCTTCCCGTTCTCCACCTGCATGTCGAGTTGGCAGACCTCGGCGATCCGGAGGTCGCGCAGGCTCCTGGAGGCCAGCGCGACGGCCGACGCCGCGGCCTTCTCCCACGAATCCTTGCTCGTTCCGACGAGCTCGATGATCTTGTAGACGCTGTCCGCCATGATTTCACCTCGTCGGGTCAGCCTGTCCGGCTTCCCGGCGAAAGTCTACGCCCGCAGTCCCGAGCCCCTCTCGGCGGCGGGCAGCTCCGGGAGGCCGGCGGCCCGGGCCTCGCGCCGCATGATCTCGTCGAGGGCGCGGACCACGTCGGCCGGCGGAGGGACGGGCGGCGACTTCGAGAGCCGGCGCTCGACCTCCTTCGCGGCCACCTCGTCCGCCCGCGGAGCGCCGCGGGCCTCCCAGTCCCCGTAGGTGTCCCGGGCCACCGCGGGCGAAGGGACGGTCAGCTCCTCCCGCCAGTGCTGCCGCGTGTGGGCGTTCGAGAAGAACTCGGCGGATTCGACGACCTGCCGGATCAGCGCCCCGGCGTCCCCTTCCCGGCGCTCGATCCCCCGGACGAGTCGCAGCGCCATGCCGCAGGCATCGTGATCGAGGAGGAGCTTCTCGAACGACTGGCAGATCTCGAAGTCGAGCATTCCGGGGCCCGAGACGACGTTGATGCCGGCCAGCGCCGCGAGGATCGCCCCGGCCCCGGTTTCGAGCCCCGCCTGATAGTCGGGGCACTTCGAGTCCGACAGCCCCATGTAGGCGTGCGTGGGAAGGCCGAGCCGCTTTCCCACCTGCGACGACCGCGAGGTTGATCATCATCGTCTCCATGGCGCCCATCGGGGTCGTGCCGTGGCGCATGTCGACGGCGGCGGGCGAGCCGCCCCAGATCAGCGGCGAGCCGGGAGACGCCAGCTGGTGGATCACGACGCCGCTCAGGTTCTCCGCGCACTGCTGGAGGACCGCCTCGCGGAGGGTGACCGGCGAGGTCGCGCCGGCCATCGGCATCGAGACGAGCTCGGCGGGAATCCCCGAGCGGGCGCAGTCGACGAGCGCCTGGCAGGTCAGGTCGCTCCACTTCAAGGGAGGGCTCGGGCAGCAGTCGAAGATGGCGAGGGGGCGACGCCTCAGCTCCGCGTCTCCCCCGCGCACGGCGAGGAGCATCTCGCGCATGGGGGCGAAACCGTCCTTCCGGAACGTGCCGGTGACGACCGGCTTCACGGCGTTCCCGAGGATCAGGTAGAGCCGGTACCGGTCCGCCACCTCGCCGGGAACGTCCCCCGGCGTCAGGGCCGTCGACTGGGCGGCGTAGTTCGGCAGGCCGTCGACGAGGCGGGCGAACCGGACGACGTCGCGGGTCCCGATCGCGCGGCGGCGGCCCGTCTCGGCGTCGAAGAGATGGATGGCCGCGGA
The DNA here is from genome assembly GCA_963821435.1 of uncultured Acidobacteriota bacterium. Lineage (GTDB taxonomy): Bacteria > Acidobacteriota > Thermoanaerobaculia > UBA5066 > UBA5066 > DAOMFB01. The sequence goes on along the minus strand of CAWGDR010000007.1, from coordinate 301,300 downwards.
GCCGGGATCGAAGTGGACCCGGTTTCCGCCGAGGTCCATCGCGGGAGCGCCCTCCCGGTCGAAGAGCTGGATGCGGGGTGGGACCGTCGCGAGCGCGCCGCGGACCACGGCCTCGGGAATCCGGAAGCGGCCTCCCGTCTCCGCGGCTCCCGCGCCCGAGAGAAGAGCCACGCGCCGTCCTCGTTCTCGACGAGAACACCTGTCCGGGAGAGGACGCCGAGGGCCTCGTCCACGATCCTCTCCACCTCCTCGGTAGAGAGCAGGGCACGGTGGGCCTCACGGGCGATGCCATCAGCGCGTCACCTCGCGGGAAGAACGCGGAGCTCCCGCCGCGGCGGGCCGGCGGTAGCGGCACTGGGGAAGGCCGCACGTGTCGCATCCCGAGAGCCCGGAGCTCGGCGCGCCTCGCGCGCCGATCCAGAGGGCGAAGGAGATCGACTTTCGCGGGACCATCATCATCGAAGGCGTCAGCGAGACTCCGACCGCGTCGTGAGGGAGGCGCGCGAAGAGTGCTTCCTGCGCGGAAAGGGGCCAGCGGCCGTACCCGGGACTGACCCGGCAGCCGACGTCGGCCTCCGCGCCCGTCTTTCCGCCGACGACTCGGGCGCTCAGGCGGTGGGCGGCCTCTTCCGCGGCGGCGCTCCCGGCGGCATCCAGCAGAAGGGCCCGGGCCGCTTCTCCCCGGCCGAGGAGCTCCGTGACGCGTCGCTCGATCCCGCCTCCCGCGGTGACGAGGCCGAGAACGAGCCCGTCGGCGTCCTCGGACGTCAACCCGACCTCGGCGGCCGACGAGACCGGAATCGTCCGGAAGGCGCCGCGCGCCGCCGCCAGCCGTCTCGCCTCGCGAAGGGTCTCCTCGAGGAGGGGCTCGAGCCGCGCCGGAGGACGCCGGCCGGCCGGGTAGCCGAGAAAGTGGAGGACGTCGCTCTCCCGGATGGAGAGCCGGAGGCGGGAGACGATCACGGGCGACCCCGCGGAGGGTGTGGCCGGCGCTCGGCGCGTCCGCACGCGTTCCGGTCACGCTCGAGGTCCCGCCGGCACGAGTCGGTTTCCGAGCGCCCGGATGAAACGCGGATCCGTTCCGCAACAACCGCCGACCAGCTCGATGCCGAGGGAGGCGACCAGGGCCATGTCGTCGGCGAAGGCCTCGGGCGGCTGCGAGTAGAAGACCGAGCCCTCCCGGCTCTCCGGCGACCCGGCGTTGGGCTGGATGACGAGCGGCAGATCCACCGCGTCCCGGGCCTCCTCGGCGAGCCGGCGCATGTCGGCGCTGGCGAGCGTGCAGTTCGCGCCGACGGCGGCGGCCCCCGCGCCGGCGAGCGCCCGAAGCGAGGCGGCCAGAGGATCGCCCATGATCGTGAAGAAACCCCGCTTCTTCCGCTCGAACGTCAGCGACACCAGGACGGGAATCGAAGGAGCGGCCTCTTTCAGCGCCTCCAGTGCGAGGAGGGCCTCGCGAAGGTCCGTCATCGTCTCGACGTGGAGGGCGTCCGGCGCGGCGGCGGCCAGGGCCCTCCCCTGCCGAAGGAACGCTTCCTTCCAGAGCCGCGGGTCGCCCGTTCCGACCGGCGGGAGATACTCGCCCGTCGGACCGACGTCCGCGAGGACGAAGCGTGCGCCGGACTCCCGGGCCTGCCGGACCGCTTCGGCATTGATCTCCTCGCACCGGTCGGCGAGGGCGAACCGCGCGAGGCGGATGGCGTTCGCCCCGAAGGTCGCCGCGTGGACGGCGTCGCTCCCGGCGGCGACGTAGTCGGCGTGCGCGCGCCGGATCTCCGCGGGCCGCGACAGGACCCACGACTCGGGCGCCGCACCGCCGGGGAGCCCCCGGGAGATGAGCAGGCTGCCGAGACCCCCGTCCAGCAGGGTCGTCTGGCGGCGGCGCAGTCGCTCGGCGAAGGCGTTCATGCGGCTCCTCGATCCCGGAACCGGATCAGGCGCTCCTGGCGGCGCCCATCAGCGCTTCGGCGACGGCGACGGCGCGAAGCGCGTTCTCCGCCCAGGCCGCGCCGATCTCCGCCGCCCAGGCCGCCGTGGTCGGCGAGCCGCCGACGAGAAGCCGGGGCCGCGGGGCGAGCCCGAGGGACGGGATGGCCGCGGCGATCGCTCGCTGGGCCGGCATCGTGGTGGTCAGGAGCGCCGAGGCCGCGATGATGTCGGCGCCGTTCTCCTTCGCCCGTGCGAGGAAGCGGTCGACGGGCACGTCGCTGCCGAGGTCGTCCACCTCGAAACCCCCGGCCGCGAGAAGCGTCGCGACGAGCGTCTTTCCGATGTCGTGAAGGTCTCCCTGAACCGTTCCGATGACCACCCGGCCCTTCGAGGCCGCCCCGCCATGGCGTTTCCGGAGCGCGGGCTGGAGAACCGCCATGGCGGCCTTCATGGCCTCGGCACCCTGGACGAGCTCGGGGAGGAAGTATTCCCCCTCCTCCCACAGATCGCCCACCCGTCGGATTCCAGCGGCGAAGCCCTGTTCGATCGCCGCGACGAGGTCGCCGTCGCCGAGGAGGACGCCTTCGGCCAGCCGCCTCGCCCGGGCCGCGTCTCCGAGGACGACCGCCTCTTTCATCTCGGCGTACAAGGCGTCACCCAGCCTCTCTTCCGACGACTATCGAGCGTCGCGTCTTGGAGTGTCAAGCGCCGCCGGGCCGGACGCCCTTCCTCCGGCGCCACCAGAGCCACGGGGGGACGCCCGAGGCCACGACGATCAGGCCCAGGCCCGACTCCACCGGGCTCTGCACGAGCGTGGCCACGGTGAGGGCGATCGAGGCGAGGAGGAACGCCGCCGGGACGACGGGATAGCCCCACGTCCGGTAGGGCCGCTCGGCGTCCGGACGGGTCCGCCGGAGGACGAAAAGGGCCGAGCAGGTCGCGACGTGGAAGAGGACCGCGGCGAACGTCACCCACGTGTAGAGGGCCCGGTAGCCGCCCGACACCGCGAGGAGCGCGCTCCAGACCCCCTGCATCCAGAGCGCGCCGGTCGGCGTGTGCCGGGCCGCGTCGACGCGCCCCGCGGCCTCGAAGAAGACTCCGTCCTCGGCCATCGGGACGTAGAGGCGCGAGGCGTAGAAGATCGTCGCGGCGAGGCAGCCGAGCATCGAGACCGCGATCAGCCCGGCGACGAGCCGGCCGCCGGCGGGTCCGAGGAGAGCCTCGGCGGCCGCCTCGCCCACGCGTGACGTCCCGGCGAGCCGGGCCATCGGAAGCGCCCGGACGTACGCCAGGTTCACGAGAAGGTAGAGGACGACGACGCCCGCCGTTCCCCCGATGAGGCCGAGGGGGAGGTCGCGCGCGGGCCGGCGTACCTCTCCGGCCGAGAGCGTCAGCGCGTACCACCCGTCGTACGTCCAGAGGGCCGCGACCATCGCGCCCGCGAGGCCGGCGAGGAGCGCCCGGGGGGAAAGGCCGACCGGAGCCGTCACCGCGCCCAGGACGGACTCGGTTCCCGCGAGGCCCAGGAGGGCGAGAACGAGGAGCGCGCCGCCCTTGACCAGGGTCAGGAGGTTCTGAACGACCACCCCCTCGCGGAGGCCCGCGTGGTTGAGGAGCGTGAGGAACAGGATCGCGATCGCGGCCGCGACCTGCGGCCCCTCCACTCGAAAGACGATGGAGCCGAGCGGAACCTCGACCAGGGATCGCCCGCCGGCGAAGAACGGGACGAACGCGCCGAGGTACTCCCCGAACCCGACGGCGATTGCCGCAATCCCGCCGGACATGATGACGGTGAAGGAGGTCCAGCCGTAGAGAAACCCCGCGAACGGGCCGAAGGCTTCCTTCAGGAAGTGGTAGATCCCCCCGGCCCGCGGGAAGAGGACCCCCAGCTCGGCATAACTCAAGGCGCCGGCGAGTGTGAAGAGCCCCCCGAGCAGCCAGACGAGGAGGACGAGGCCCGGGTGCGGAAGCGCCCTCGCGATGTCGCCGGTCGTCAGGAAGATTCCCGTCCCGACGACGGAGCCTACCGTCAGGAGCGCCCCGTCCCACGCCCCGAGCCGCCGCTCGAGGCGGGCGCTCCCCTCCCCGGGTGCCGTCATCCGGCCGCGAGGAAGCGGGTCAGGAGCCGGTGGAAGTGGTGGACGCCGGGCTCGTGCTTCGGCGAATAGCGGCCGCGCCGGTAGAGCCGCGAGCGAACCCCCCGCTGGACGCTCGCAACGACGGCCTCGTCCTCGCGCTCCACGCGGTCGAGGTCGGCGCTCGCCCCCCGTCCGAGGAGGCCCGGATCCCAGACGTACGCCCGGTAGGCCACGCGCGTCCGGTCGACCGCGAGGGGCTGCACGAGGTTGATCGACAGGCCCCACGGGTAGACGTTGACCATCGTCGCGGGGAAGAGCCACCAGTAGTAGGCGGCGATCCGCCGGCCGTGGTCCGGCGAGGATGCCGGAAGGTCGAACGCCGCGGCGCCGTCTGGGGCCGCGCCGACCTGGAGGCTCGACCAGCGGTGGACCTCCGTCCGGTATCCGCCGAAATCGAGGGCTTCGAGGAGCGCGGCGTGGACGAACGGAATGTGGAGCCCTTCGAGGTAGTTGTCGCAGTAGAGCGCCCAGTTCGCCGGAACGTAGTAGTCCCGCGAACGGGACGGGTCGAGGACCGCGTCGCCGATCGGCAGCCAACCCACACGCGCCGTCATCTCGGCGATGAGCTCCTCGAAGGGAAAGGCCGGCGTCGAGCGACGGCGAAGAGCAGCTTTCCGAAGGTGGCGAAGGCCGACCTTCGGAAGGTCGTCCGCCGGCGACGGGAATTCCTCCGCGCCTTCGAACCCGGGCATCGAGAGAAACCGCCCGTCGAGACCGAAGCGGCGGCCGTGATAGCGGCACCGGAGAGAAGCCTGCACCGCCGCCCCGTCGCAGACGATCGCCCCCCGGTGCGTGCAGACGTTGGAGAGGAGGTGGATCCCGCCGTCCTGATCCGCGCGTCAGGAGGAGCGGCTCGTCGAGGTAGCCCGGCAGGAGCGTCACCGGAAGACACTGCCCCGGCTCCCGGAGCTGGTCGGCGTCGCCGATCAGGTGCCACGTTCGGGCGAAGACCCTCTCGCGCGCGAGGTTCAGCCAGCGCGGGTCGGAGTAGACCTCGGCCGGGAGCGTCGACGCCCGGGAAACGGCCGGATCGATCGTCCACGACACGGGCGACGCCGCCTCCCCCCTCCGTTCGTCGTCCGGCATCGCGGGATCATACGCAGGCCGAGCCGCCCGTCCGCGTCGCGTCGCGCTAGTTCGAGCCCTCGAACGTCGACGAGAGGACCTTGCCGTCGCCCGCGTCGATCAGGACCTCGAGGACGCCGGACTTCCCCTCGATCCGGAGGTCGAGCGGCCAGACGAGGCAGCCCTCGTTCACTTCGGGGTCGGACGACATCACCGACGTGACCCGCTGCGGCGCGGCGGACGCGACGGCCCGTCGCTGGGCTTCCGCGAGAGCTGACCTTCACGAGCCGCTTGAGCTCCGAGGGAGAAAGACCGCTCGCCGGCCGGAGCGAGCACTCGGGCCGGACGCCGGGCGCCGAGGGAGGCGCGGACGCCGGACCCGGCGGCGCCGCGGGAGCCGAGGCTGCGGTCGGCGCCGGGGTCGGCGTGGGCGGGAGATCCGGCACCGGCTCGAAGACGCGGCGGTAGGAGAGCGTGTGGCGGCCGTCGACCTTCCCTGCGACGACGAGCCGGCGCGGTGATGCCAAGAGCTCCCACGTCTCCTTCAGGCTGTGCCCGGCAGACCACTTGGACGTGACGAGGACCCGCTCCGGCGCGCTCTTCCGCCTCGCCATGACCTTCGACGGGCCGTCGCCGTCGTCCTGCTCGCGCTCCTCGCCGTCGGTGATCACGACGCGCTTCCGCCCCGAGGGGTAGGTGATTTCCACCCGCGTTCCGTCGTCGACGACGACGATCCGGCGGGCGTCGCCGAGAGCTTCGAGCGGATTGTCAGCGGCCGCCGCCGGGTCGCTGACCGTCTGCTCGGTCAGCCCCCAGCTCCCGGAGAAACCGGTGCGCGGAGGCGGTGCCGTCCCGGCGCGGAGTCGCGCCCCCACCGCAAACGCGAAGAGAAGCGACGCGGCGGAGAGGGCCGCCCGGCGACGGGATCGAGAGCGCATCCAGGCTCCTTCGGTTGGCGATTCGGCAGTCCACCCCGGAAAACGCAAGTTCCCTGCCGGAGGTGACCGTCCGGAACCGCGGACGCGGGGCGATGAGCCGCGGCTCATTTTTCGGTATAGGATCGAGGCCGGAGAGCATGCGCATGAAATACGCCGGCAAGGCGATCCAGTGTCTCCCCCTGGACGACGGATTCGTCGAGCTCCGGTTCGACCTCGAGGGGGACTCGGTCAACAAGTTCAACGCCCTGACGCTGAAGGAGCTCCGGGAAGCCGTCGACCTCCTGAAGGCCGAAAAAGAGCTCAAGGGTGTCCTTCTGACGAGCGGCAAGGAGGTCTTCATCGTCGGCGCCGACGTCATGGAGTTCCTCGGCCACTTCAAGCGGCCGGCCGAGGAGATGACGGCGTGGATCGCCGGCGTCAACCGGACCTTCTCCGACCTCGAGGACCTCGACGCGCCGAGCGTCGCCGCGATCAACGGCTTCGCCCTCGGCGGCGGATTCGAGATCTGCCTCGCCGCCAGCTACCGGCTGATGGCCGACGACGCGAGGGTCGGCTTCCCCGAGACGAAGCTCGGGATCTTCCCGGGCTGGGGCGGCACCGTCCGGCTGTCGCGCCTCGCCGGAGCGGACAACGCGATCGAGTGGATCGCCTCGGGCGAGCCGTGGTCCGCCGCGGACGCCCTGAAGATCGGCGCGGTGGACGGCGCCGTGGCGAAAGGGGACCTCCGCGAGGCGGCGCTCGGGGTCCTCCGCGACGCCGCGGCCGGCCGACTCGACTGGAGGAAGCGCCGCGCCGAGAAGACCGGTCCGCTCGAGCTCGACGAGATCGAGGCGGCGATGGTCTTCGAGTCGTCGAAGGCGTTCGTCGGGGGGAAGGCCGGCCCGAACTACCCCGCCCCGGTCGCCGCCATCGAGTCGATCGAGAAGGGGGCGTGGAAGGGGCGGGACGGGGCGCTCCCGATCGAGACCGAGGCGTTCGTCCGGATCGCACGGGGCCCGGTCGCCGCCGCGCTCGTCAGCATCTTTCTCGCCGACCAGATGATCAAGAAGGTCGCCAAGAAGGCCTCGAAGGTGGCGCGAAAGGTGGAGAGCGCCGCCGTCCTCGGCGCCGGAATCATGGGGGGCGGCATCGCCTATCAGTCGGCGTCGAAGCGGATCCCGATCCTGATGAAGGACATCAACCCGAAGGCGATCGAGCTCGGGCTTCAGGAGGCGGGCAAGCTCCTCGAGAAGCAGGTCTCCCGCGGGAAGCTGACGCCGTCGAAGATGGCCGAGACGCTGGGTCGAATCCGCCCGACGCTTTCCTACGGAGACTTCGGGGAGGTCGACTTCGTCGTGGAGGCGGTCGTCGAGAACGAGACGGTGAAGAAAGCGGTCCTCGCCGAGGTGGAGGCGGTCCTGAAGCCCGGCGCGGTCCTCGCCAGCAATACCTCGACGATCTCGATCACGCGCCTCGCCGAAGGCCTGAAGCGCCCCGAGGACTTCTGCGGGATGCACTTCTTCAACCCGGTGCCGAAGATGCCCCTCGTGGAGGTGATCCGGGGGGCGAAGTCGTCCGATGAGACGGTCGCGACCGCGGTCGCCTACGCGCAGGCGATGGGAAAGACGCCCGTCGTCGTGAACGACTGCGCCGGGTTCCTCGTCAACCGGGTCCTCTTCCCCTACTTCGCCGGCTTCACGAAGCTCGTCGAGGACGGCGTCGACTTCCCGCGGATCGACCGGGTGATGGAGAGGTGGGGCTGGCCGATGGGGCCGGCCTTCCTCCTGGACGTCGTCGGGATCGACACCGCGGTCCACGCCGACAAGGTGATGGCGGCCAGCTACCCCGACCGGATGGGCCACGCCGGAAAGTCGCCCAGCGAGGCGATGTTCGAGGCGGGGCGCCTCGGCCAGAAGAACGGAAAGGGGTTCTACGTCTACAAGCCCGAGAAGAAGGGCCCGCCGAAGAAGGGCCCGGATCCCGACGCCGCCGCCCTCCTCGCCCCGCTCGTCAAGGGCCGGGCGGCCGTCTCCGACGAGGAGATCGTCGAGAGGATGATGCTCCCGATGCTCCTCGAGTCCTCGCGCTGCCTCGAGGACGGGATCGTCACGTCGCCCGTCGAGGTGGACCTCGCCCTCCTCTACGGCCTCGGCTTCCCTCCCTTCCGGGGCGGCATCTTCCGGTGGGCCGACGCCCTCGGTGCCCCGGCCCTCCTCGCGGCCGCAGAGAAGCACGCCGCGCTCGGGAAGCTCTACGAGCCGACCGCCCAGCTACGCGACCTCGCCCGGAAGGGGAAGCCCTTCCACGCCGGAGAGTGATCCGATGAGAGAAGCCGTCGTCGTCGACGCCGTCCGCACCCCGATGGGCCGCTCCAAGGGGGGAATGTTCCGCAACGTCCGCGCCGAGAACCTCTCGGCCGCGGTCATCCAGGCGCTCCTCGACCGGAACCCGAAGGTGAACCCGGCCGAGATCGAGGACGTCATCTGGGGCTGCGTCCAGCAGACCCTCGAACAGGTCTACAACATCGGGCGCTTCGCCGCCCTGATGACCTCGATCCCGAAGGAGGTCCCCGCCCAGACGATCAACCGCCTCTGCGGCTCGTCGATGCAGGCGCTCCACGCGGCGACGCTCGCCATCATGGCCGAGCAGGGGGACCTCTTCGTCGTCGGCGGCGTCGAGCACATGGGGCACGTCCCGATGACGCACGGGATCGACGTCAACCCGGCGATGAGCAAGCGCGTGGCGAAGGGCGCCATGAACATGGGGATCACGGCCGAGATGCTCGCCCGCCTGCACGGGATCGGGCGGGAGATGCAGGACCGGTTCGCCCTCCGCTCCCACCAGAAGGCGCACGCCGCGCAGAGCTCCGGGCGCTTCGCCGCCGAGATCGTCCCGATGGCGGGGCACGACGAGAAGGGGGCGCCGAAGGTCTTCGCCCACGACGAGGTGATCCGGGCCGACACGACGCTCGACGCCCTCTCGAAGCTGAAGCCGGCCTTCGACCCGAAGAACGGGACGGTCACCGCGGGGAACGCGTCGGCCGTCTCGGACGGCGCCTCCGCGATGCTCGTCATGTCGGCCGAGCGCGCGAGGTCGCTGGGCCTTCAGCCGATGGCGAAGGTGAAGGGGATGGCCTCGGTCGGCGTCGACCCGTCGATCATGGGGTACGGCCCCGTTCCCGCCGTCCGGAAGGCGCTCGCGCGGGCGAAGATGAAGATCGAGGACGTCCAGCTCTTCGAACTGAACGAGGCGTTCGCCGCCCAGTCGCTCCCGTGCGTCAAGGACCTGGGGCTTCTCGACGTCATGGACGCGAAGGTGAACGCGAACGGCGGCGCGATCGCCCTCGGCCACCCGCTCGGCTGCTCGGGGGCCCGGATCTCGACGACCCTTCTTCACCAGATGGCGCAGAAGAACCTGACGACGGGCGTCGCGACGATGTGTATCGGCCTCGGCCAGGGGATCGCGACGGTCTTCGAGCGAGCCTGACGACGGCCCACCCCGCGAGGGCGAGGACTCCCGCGGCGACGGCGAGCCGGGCTCCCGACAGGAGGTCGCCCAGGTAGACCGTTCCGTAGGTCTCCTTGGCGAGGGCGTTCGAGTAGGCGGCCCAGCTGAGGCCCCCCGGCGTCCGTGTCGGCCAGTCGACCGGAAACGCGCTCACGTCGCCGAGGGGAATCGCCTGAAGCCAGAAGGTGAGCGCGATTCCCAGCGCGAAGTCGATCGCACCGAGAAGGGCCGCGGCGAGCCGGACGCCGGCCGGGAGGAGGTCCCGCCGCGCCGCCGCCCGCGCGAGTCCGGCGGCGAGCAGCCCCTGAAGGCAGAGGTGCGCGACGCCGAAGCCCGGCTTCTCGGTGGCGACGGCGATCCCGGCAACGGCGGTGACGCCGACGAAGGCGAGCCAGAACGCCCGGAACCGCTCGCTGCGGCGCGGCCAGAGCGCGAGGAGAGCGCCGCACGCCCCCATCCCGAAGACGAGATTCGTCTGGTAGACGAGAAAGGCGCCGTCGCGCAGCGCCCCCAGGGCGCTCGCCTGTCCGATCGAGCTCCGGTCCAGCGAACGGAAGACGTGCGGGACGATCGTGGCCCAGACGTTCTTCAGCGAGTTCAGGACCAGTCCCGCGGCCGAGAGCGACTCCGCGTAAACCGCCGTCGGCGTGCCGCTCCCGGTGCCGGCGGGCCCGAAGACGGTCAGGGACCACGCGAACCAGCTCGCCAGAACGAAGCCGGCGGCGCCGGCCGCCGTCAGGAGCTCCCGCCTCTGGGGCGCGCCGCCGCGCCACGCCCGGATCGCCTCCCAACCCGCCAGGAAGAGGAGGTAAGGCGCCGCCGAATAGTGGGCGAGGGTTCCGGCCGCGGCGAAGAGGAAGCCGAGCACGACGCGCGTCCGGGAGCGGAGCGTCATCCCCGCCGCGTAGAAGCCGACGCCGGCGACGGCGTAGAACGCGGCGAACGGCTTCGTCCAGCTGTACGTCGCGTTCTCCACGAGCATCGGGTTCAGGAGAAAGAGAGCCAGCACCACGGCGATCCGTCCCGGCCGTCTCGTGAACTGCCGGGCGAGAAGCAGGACGGGGAGGATCAGCAGGGCGGAGAAGAGCGTCGAGGCGACCTGGTAGGCGGGATAGGACTCCCCGGCCACGGCGAGGACGTGCCCCTCGAGGAGGTTCATCAGCGGCGGCCTGGCGCTCAGCGTCCACTCGCCGATGAACTTCACGTCGAGGGGCCCGCGGCCGAGGAAGAACAGGGCCCGCTCGTAATGCTCGTACCAGTCCCCGGCCCATCCCCCGCCCGAGTGGCTCCGCACGAGGGCCAGGAGAGCGACGGCGTAGAGCGAGTAGACCCCCAGGCCGCGAGGATCCGGCGGACCTCGCGAGACGACACGAGGGCCTTCAACGTCCGGAAGGAGGCCGCGGAAAGGACGAGGATCCCCGCCGCCACGGCGAGGTGCGCCCCGGCCGGAACGTCCGCGAGGTAGATCGCCCACGAAACGGCGTACAGGGCGAGGAGCGAGAGACCGACGGACGCGACGAGCGTCTCCGCGGGCCGCAGGCGAAGTCGGCGGACGAAGACAGGCGCGGGGCCGAGCGCGGCGACCGCGACGACGAGAACCGCCAGGCAGACGGAAGCCAAGGGACGCGATCATCCGGGAGCGCCGGGACGGGGTCAACGGTCCGGCGCCGGACGGCGGCGAGATAGCATCCGGTTCAATGAAAGGGGATTTCCCATGTTTGAGGTGAACATCCATCCGGTCGAGCGGGTCGTCCGGGGCCTCGTCGGCCTCTTCGTCCTGAGCCTCGTCGTCTTGGGGCCAAGGAGCTCCTGGGGGCTCCTCGGCATTCTCCCGCTCGCCACTGCCGTCAGCGGATGGTGTCCCCCCTACACCCTGCTCGGTATCAACACCTGCGGGAAGAAGGCCGGCGCCTGAGTAAGCCGCATCCCGCACCGGTCGGCGGGTCCGGATCGGGGCCCGCCGCGAGGGCGGGCCACGTCTGCCCGTGGTGGCTCGGCCCTCTCCTCGCCTCACCCGTCCGGAGGCTCTTCGAATCCCCGGAACGCCTTCTCGAGCCGCACGTCCGGCCCGGAATGACCGTCCTCGAGCCGGGCTGCGGGATGGGTTTCTTCAGCCTTCCGCTCGCCCGGCTCGTCGGGCCGGAGGGAAGGGTGGTCTGCGTCGACGTGCAGCCGCGGATGATCGAGGGACTGCGCCGCCGGGCCGCCCGGGCGAGGCTTCTCGACCGGATCGAGGCGGGGGTCTGCGCCGCGGACGACCTCGGAATCGAACGATGGAAGGAGCGGATCGACCTCGCCGTGGCGATTCACACGATCCACGAGGTCGGCGACGACGACCGTTTCCTCGGGCAGATCGCGCGAGCACTCAGGCCTGGCGGCGCCCTCTTCCTCATGGAGCCGCGCGGCCACGTGTCGCGAGAGGCGTTTGCCGCGACCCTCGCCGCCGCGGAGCGCGTCGGACTTCTCGAGAAAGAGCGTCCCCTCCCGAGACGAAAGCTCGCCGCCGTGCTCGTCAAGCGGGACGCCGCTTCCGCAGAAGCCTGAGCGGCCTCAGGCGAGGAAGAGCCGGTAGGCCGGGTTCGCGCTCTCGTCCCAGTGGCGGTAGCCGAGGTCCGTCAGGAAGCGGCGGAACTTCGCGTCGTCGCGGCGCGGCACCTGGATTCCCGCGAGGACGCGCCCGTAGTCGGCCCCGTGGTTCCGGTAGTGGAAGAGGCTGATGTTCCAGTCGCTCCGCATCTTCGAGAGAAAGGTCAGGAGCGCGCCGGGACGCTCCGGGAACTCGAACCGGTAGAGCCGCTCGTCGTGCGCCTGCGGGGCGTGTCCGCCGACGAGGTGGCGCACATGCAGCTTCGCCATCTCGTTGTCGGAAAAATCGAGCGCCGGGAGTCCCCGGGCCTTCAGCCGCTTCAGGATCTCCGCGGTCTCCCCCGCGCTCCGGACCTCCAGCCCCACGAAGACGTGCGCGTCGACCGAGTCGGCGTAGCGGTAGTTGAACTCGGTCACGTTCCGCGGCCCGATGACGGCGCAGAACTCCCGGAAGCTCCCGGGACGCTCGGGGATCGTCACCGCGAGGATCGCCTCGCGCCGCTCGCCGAGCTCCGCCCGCTCCGCCACGTGGCGCAGGCGGTCGAAGTTCATGTTGGCGCCGCTCGTCACGGCCACGATCGTCCGCCCCCGGTGGCGTCCTCGCTCGGCCCACGCCTTCAATCCGGCGACCGGAAGCGCCCCGGCCGGCTCGAGGATCGAGCGGGTCTCCTCGAAGACGTCCTTGATCGCCGCGCAGATGGCGTCCGTGTCCACGACGATCACTTCGTCGACGAGCTTCCGGCAGAGCCGGAACGTCTCCTTCCCCACCTTGCGGACCGCGACGCCGTCGGCGAAGAGGCCGACTTGCGGGAGCGTCACCCGACGTCCGGCCGCGAGCGACCGGCGCATCGCGTCCGCGTCGACCGGCTCGACGCCGATCACCCGGATCCGCGGCTGCAGCCGCTTCACGTAGGCCGCGATCCCGGCGATCAGCCCGCCGCCGCCGACCGCGACGAAGATCGCGTCGACGCCGGACGGCCGCTGCCGGAGGATCTCGAGGCCGACCGTCCCCTGCCCCGCGATGACGTCGGGATCGTCGTACGGGTGGACGAACGTCCGGCTCCCCTTCCGCGCGAGGCGCTTCGCTTCGGCGTAGGCATCGTCGTAGGAGTCGCCCGAGAGGACGACCCGCGCGCCGCGCGCCGCCACGGCCTCGACCTTGATGCGGGGCGTCGTGACGGGCATGACGATCGTCGCCGCGCAGCCGAGGCGCTGGGCGGCGAGCGCCACCCCCTGGGCGTGGTTCCCGGCCGAGGCCGCCACGACGCCCCGCCGGAGGGCGGCCGGCGAGAGCCGGACCATCCGGTTGTAGGCGCCGCGCAGCTTGAACGAAAAGACCGGCTGCAGGTCTTCCCGCTTCAGAAGGACCTGGTTCCCCGTGCGGCGCGAGAGGTTCGGAGCGGCCTCGAGCGGCGACTCGATCGCCACGTCGTAGACGCGCGCCCTGAGGATCCTCTCGAGGTAGTCCCTCCCCAAGGCGTCAGCCGCGGCGCCCGAAGCGCGCCGCCACCTTCGGCCGCGCGGCGGCGCGGACCGGGTGGCACCAGCCGGCCGACCGCTCGTGCTTGCCGAGGACCGCGGCGTGGTAGGCCTTCTGCAGGGCGCGGGTCACCGGTCCCGCCGTCCCCGCGCCGATCGCCCGGAAGTCGATCTCGCGGAGGGCGATGCACTCGGCGGCCGTGCCGCAGACGAAGACCTCGTCGGCGATGTAGAGCTGGTCGCGGGAGACGGGGCGCTCGACGACCTCGTAGCCGAGGTCCCCGGCCAGCGTGACGATGGAGTCCCGCGTGATCCCTTCCAGGACCGGCGCGTCGGGAGGCGTCACGATCTTCCCGCCGCGGACGAGGAAGAGGTTCGCCCCGGTGCACTCGGACACGTACCCCTGCGGGTCGAGGAGGATCGCCTCGTCGAAGCCGAGCCTCACCGACTCGGTCTTCGCGAGAAAGCTGTTCACGTAGTTCCCGGAGACCTTCGCCTTGGTCGCGGTGACGTTCGGATGGTGGCGCGTGTAGGACGAGACGTTCGCCCGGACCCCCTTCTGGAGCGCCTCGGCGCCGAGGTAGTTCTTCCAGGGCCAGACGGCGATGCCGACGCCCGGCTTCCCGCCGTCGATGTTCAGGTTCCACCCGCCGTCCTCAAGCCAGATGAGCGGCCGGATGTAGCACTCGTCGTACCCGTTCCGGAGAATCGTCTCGTCGACCGCCTCCGTCAGCTCCTCGAGCGTGTACGGGAGCGACTGGAAGCCGAGGCAGGCCGCCGAGTCGATCAGCCGCTTCAGGTGCTCCTCGAGACGGAAGACGGCCGGGCCGTCCGCGGTGGCGTAGCAGCGGATCCCCTCGAAGACGCCGATCCCGTAGTGAAAGCCGGGCGTCAGGAACGGGACCGTCGCTTGCGCGGCGTCCACGAGCTTGCCGTTCATCCAGATCGATTTCGTCTCGAGTCCCATGGGGCCCCCCTCAGGCTGCGGTTTCGAAGGCGCGGACGATGGCGTCGGTCATGGCGGTCGTCGAGAGAGCTCCGGCGCTCCCGGCCGGCGCGAGGTCGGCCGTCCGGGCGCCGGAGGCGAGGGCGGCCCCGACCGCCCGCTCGACGGCGGCGGCCTCGTCGAGGAGCGAGAGGCCGTGCCGGAGCAGGAGCGCGGCCGAGAGGATCGCGCCGATGGGGTTTGCGGCTCCCTTCCCCGCGAGGGGCGGGGCGGAGCCGTGCACCGGCTCGAAGAGGCCGGGGCCGTTGCCGAGGCTCGCCGACGGGAGGAGCCCCAGCGAGCCGACGAGGGCGCCGCACTCGTCCGACAGGATGTCGCCGAAGAGGTTCTCCATGACGAGGACGTCGTAGCGGCCCGGGGTCAGGACGAGGCTCATGGCGCAGGAGTCGACGAGCTGGTGCTCCAGCGTCACGTCGGGGTAGCGCCGGCCGACGTCGGTCACGACCGCCCTCCAGAGCTGCGACGTCTCGAGGACGTTCGACTTGTCGACGGAGGTGACGCGCTTCCGGCGGCCGCGGGCGAGCCGGAAGGCCACCTCGGCGACCCGCTCGATCTCCGCCGTCGTGTACGGGAGCGTGTTGACGGCCCGCCCCTCCGCGAGGTCGAGCCGCCGCGGCGTGCCGTAGTAGAGGCCTCCCGTCAGCTCGCGGACGATGAGGAGGTCGAGGCCGCGGGCGATTTCCGGCTTGAGCGGTCCCGCGCCGTTGAGCCCCGGCAGGAATCGCGCGGGGCGCAGGTTCGCGAAGACGCCGAGCCCCTTCCGGAGGGCGAGGAGCCCCGCCTCGGGGCGCCGCTCCGGCGGTTGTGCGTCGAACGCCGGGTCCCCGACCGCGGCGAGGAAGACGGCGTCCGACGCGAGGCACGCGTCGAGGGTCTTCGCGGGGAGCGGGGTGCCGTCCGACCGGAGGGCCGCCGCGCCGATCGCCCGCTCTTCGAAGTCGAAGGTGTGGCCGAAGCGTTTCGCCACGGCCGAAAGGACGCGCGCCGCCGAGGCCGCGACCTCGGGGCCGATGCCGTCTCCCGGCAGGACGACGACGCGCGCGCGTCTCCCCACTCAGACCCCGAACCCGTAGCCCGCCTCGTCGAGGTGTGGCGCCGGCTCCCACGACGACGAGCGCTTCGCGGCGGCTTTCTCCCGCGCCTCGGCCACCCGCATCTCGAGCGTCATCTCGCGGAGGTCGGTGTCGGAAATGACCTTCCGCGATTCGGTCCGCCTGATCATCCGGCGGTAGAGCTCGTCCAGCTCGAGGCGCGAGAGCTGGATCCCGAGCGACTCGCACCGGGCCTTCAGCGCGTGCCGGCCCGAGTGCTTTCCGAGGACCAGCGTCGTGCTCGGCCTCCCGACGTCCTCGGCCCGCATGATCTCGTAGGTCCGCCGGTCCTTCAGGAGGCCGTCCTGGTGGATGCCCGCCTCGTGGGCGAAGGCGTTCCGTCCCACGATCGCCTTGTTCGCCTGGACCGGCTCGCCGGTCAGCTCGGCCAGGAGCTGGCTCGCGGCGAAGAGGACCGGCGTGTCGATGCCCGTCCGGAAGGGCATCCGGTCTGCCCGGACGCGGAGCGCCATGACGAGCTCTTCGAGCGACGCGTTCCCCGCCCGCTCGCCGATGCCGTTCACCGTGCACTCGACCTGCCGCGCGCCCCCCTCGATCGCCGCGAGCGAATTCGCGACCGCGAGGCCGAGGTCGTCGTGACAGTGGGCCGAGAGGACGACCGGCTTTCCCTCCGGGAGCCGCTCGCGGATCGACCGGAACATCGCGCGGATCTCGTCCGGCATGGAGTAGCCGACGGTGTCGGGGAGGTTGATCGTCGTCGCCCCGGCCTCCGCCGCCGCCGCGGCGATCGCCCCGAGGAACTCCGGGTCGCTCCGCGTCGCGTCCTCGGCCGAGAACTCGACGTCGTCGGCGAAGCGCCGCGCGCTCGCGATCCCCTTGACGGCGGCCTCGACCGCCTGCTCGCGGGAGATGCCGAGCTTCCGGGAAAGGTGGAGGTCCGACGTGGCGATGAAGACGTGCATCCGGGGACGGGCGGCGCCCTCGAGCGCGGCACCGGCCCGCTCGATGTCCTCGGGGCGGCACCGGGCGAGCGCGGCGACGGTCGGGCGCTTCACCTCGCGGGCGATGTCGCGGACCGCCTCGAAGTCGTCGGCGGAGGCGATCGGGAAGCCGGCCTCGACGACGTCGACGCCCAGCTCGTCCAGCTTCCTCGCGAGGCGGAGCTTCTGCTCGTGGCGGAGCGAGTAGCCGGGGGCCTGCTCGCCGTCGCGCAGGGTCGTGTCGAAGATGGTGACGCGGGAGACGTGCGCGTCCATCTCAGGCCACCCGATCGATGCTGACGGGGTGAAGGAACGGCATCCGCTCCCGGAGCTCGCGCCCGACCTTCTCGATCGGGTGCTCGCGCTCGGTCTCGCGCTGCCTCTCGAACCAGGGCCGCCCCGCGGCGTTCTCCGCGATCCACTTCTCGGCGAAGGCGCCTTCCTGGATCTCCCCGAGGATCCGGCGCATCTCGGTCCGCGTCGCCTCCGGGACGATCCGCGGCCCGGCGGTGTAGTCGCCGTACTCCGCCGTGTCGCTGATGGAGTAGCGCATGTAGTTCAGGCCGCCGCGGTACATCAGGTCGACGATCAGCTTCAACTCGTGCATGCATTCGAAGTACGCGACCTCGGGCTGGTACCCGGCCTCCACGAGCGTCTCGAACCCGGCCTTCACGAGGGCGGCCGCGCCGCCGCAGAGGACGGCCTGCTCGCCGAAGAGGTCGGTCTCCGTCTCCTCCGCGAACGTCGTCTCGAGGACCCCCGCCCGCGTGCAGCCGAGGGCGCGCGCGTAGGCCAGGGCGTCCTCGCGGGCGTGGCCGCTCGCGTTCTGGTCGACGGCGACGAGCGCCGGCGTCCCCTCCCCCTCCTTGAAGAGCTCGCGGACCCGGTGGCCCGGCGCCTTCGGGGCGACCATGGCGACGTCGACCTCGGGGGGCGGGACGATCTGGCCGAATCGGATGTTGAAGCCGTGGGCGAAGAGGAGCGTCTTCCCCTTCTTCATCGAGGGCGCGATCGCCAGCTCGTAGAGCTTCTTTTGCCCTGTGTCCGGCGTCAGGATCATGACGAGGTCCGCGCGGCGCGCGGCCTCGTCGACCGGGAGGACCGTGAAGCCGTCGGCCTTCGCGCGCGCGGCCGACGTCGAGGTGTCGTGGAGGCCCACGACGACCGCCACCCCGCTGTCGCGGAGGTTCTGGGCATGGGCGTGTCCCTGGCTGCCGTATCCGATGACGGCCACCGTCCGCCCCTTCAGGCGGGAGACGTCGGCGTCGGCGTCGTAGTAGATCTTGGCCATCTCTTTCTCCTTCGGTTCGGGTTCAGCTCACGGACTTGAGGCGCGCGACCGTTTCGTGGGTGGAGTCGTGCACCGCCTCCTGGACGTCCCGGACGTCCTCGAAGCGGCGCATCTGCTTGACGACGAGGGCGGCGGCCTCGGCCGACGCCCGGGCGGTGATCGTCAGCCGGGGGGGCGTCGCCGTGGCCTCGAAGAAGAGGCTCTCGACGGGGATAGAGTGCCGGCGGAAGAGACCGTCGACGCGAGCCAGGAGGCCCGGCACGTTCTCGACGTGGGCGATCAGCGTTCGGCGCATTTCAAGCCCCCCCTTCGGAGGCGTGCCGCGGGTCCTCGGCGATCATCGCGTCGATCGACTGCCCGGCCGGCCACATCGGGTAGCAGTTCTCCGCCGGGTCGACCGTGACGTGGACGAAGGCGGGGCCGTCCGTGACGGCGAGGGCGCCCGCGTAAGCCGCGTCCAGCTCCTCCGGGCTCTTCGCCGAGAAGGCCTCTCGCCCCCATCGCCTCCGCGAGCTTCACGAAGTCGGGGTTCGCGAGGGCCACGGAGAAGTAGCGCTTCTCGTAGAAGAGCTCCTGCCACTGGCGGACCATCCCGAGGTTCTTGTTGTCGAGGAGGACGATCTTGATCGGGAGGCGCTCCTCCGACGCCGTGATCAGCGCCTGCATCGTCTGCTGGAAGCTCCCGTCGCCGTTGAGGTTGATCACGAGCCGGTCCGGCATCCGCGCACTGGGCGCCGATCGCCGCCGGGAGGCCGAAGCCCATCGTCCCGAGGCCGCCCGACGTGATGAACGTCCGCGGCTCGTCGCACTTCCAGTACTGCGCGGCCCACATCTGGTGCTGGCCGACGTCGGTCGTCAGGATCGGGCGAAGGTCGCGCGTCATCCGCCAGAGCCGGTCGACGGCGTACTGCGGCAGGATCGGGCCGTCTCCCTGCCGGAAGCGGAGCGGGAACGCCCGCTTGAGCTCCTCGATCCGCGCCCACCAGGCGGTCGTGTCGGGGGCGCCGACGAGCGGCAGGAGCGCATGCAGGACGGTCCGGGCGTCGCCCGCGAGCGGGTAGTCGGCCTTCCGGTTCTTGCCGATCTCGGACTCGTCGATGTCGACGTGGACGACGCGGGCGTGCGGCGCCCACGTCGCGAGCTTCAGCGTGACGCGGTCGTCGAACCGGACGCCGACGCCGATGATCAGGTCGCACTCGTGCATCGCGTGGTTCGCGTAGGCGGTCCCGTGCATCCCGAGCATCCCGAGCGACTGCGGGTCGGTCTCCGGGAAGGCCCCCTTCCCCATGAGCGTCGTCGTGACCGGGATCCGCGCCTTCTTCGCGAGGCGGCGGACCTCCTCGGAGGCGCCCGAGGAGATGACGCCGCCGCCGACGTAGAGGATCGGGCGGCGGGCGTTCGAGATGGCGAGCGCGGCGTGGCGGAGCGCGGCCGGGTCGGGCCGGTGCTTCCTGTGCGGCGGCTCCGGCTCGTCGTCCGGCGCCTCGATCTCCGCCTGCATGAAGTCGCGGGGAACGTCGACGAGGACGGGGCCAGGGCGCCCCGAGACGGCGATCCGGAACGCGTCGCGGAGCGTCGGCACGACGTCGTCGGCGTCGCGGACGATCCAGTTGTGCTTCGTGACGGGCTGCGTGAGGCCGAAGATGTCGGCCTCCTGGAAGCCGTCCCGCCCGATCAGGTGGGTCGGGACCTGCGCCGTCAGCGCCACGACCGGCGTCGAGTCCATCATCGCGTCGGCGAGGCCCGTGATCAGGTTCGTGGCCCCCGGTCCCGAGGTCGCAAGGCAGACGCCCGGGCGCCCGGTGGCTCGCGCGAACCCTTCGGCCGCGTGCGCGCCCCCCTGCTCGTGCCGCATCAGGAGGTGCCGGATCCCCGGCGTGCCGAAGAGCGCGTCGTAGAGGGGAAGCGCGGCCCCTCCCGGGTGCCCGAAGACGTGCGTGACCCCCTGCTTCGGACCAGTTCGTCCACGAAGAGGCGGGCGGCCTTGGCGCGGGGGCGGGGCGAGGCGTCGGTCCGGATCGCGGAGCTCATGCGGAGACCCCTTCCGTTCGGAAGCCCGTCACCGCCCCGTCCGAGGCGGACGAGACGAGCCGGGCGTATTTGGCGAGGGCGCCGCCCGTCGCGCGCGGCGCGTGCGGGCGGTATTTCGCGCGGCGATCGTCGAGCGGCGCCGCAACGTCGAGGCGGCGGGCCTTGACGTCGAGCGTGATCAGGTCCCCCTCCTCGACGAGCGCGATCGGGCCTCCGGCCGCCGCCTCGGGCGAGACGTGGCCGACCATGAAGCCGTGCGTGGCGCCGCTGAAGCGTCCGTCGGTGACGAGCGCGACGGAGCCGCCGAGCCCCTGCCCGACGAGGGCGGCCGTCACGCCGAGCATCTCGGGCATGCCGGGGGCGCCCTTCGGCCCCTCGTACCGGATGACGACGACGTCGCCCGCCTTGATCCGCTGCGCCTGCACCGCCTCGAACGCCGCGACCTCGCCGTCGAAGACGCGCGCCGGGCCGCGGTGCGAGAGTCCGGTCGTGCCCGACCAGCTTCGCGACGCACCCCTCGGGGGCGAGCGAGCCGCGGAGGATCGCGAGGCCGCCGGTCGGCTTGATCGGGTTTCCGAGCGGCCGGACGACCTCCTGCCCGGGAGCCTCCGCCGCGTCGTTCGCCTCGGCGAAGAGCGTCCGGCCGGTCACGGTGATCTCGTCCTTCAGTATTCCGGCGTCGGCGAGGCGCTTCGCGACGAGCCGGACCCCCCCGCCCGCTCGAGGTCGACGGCCGTGAAGCGCCCCCCCGGCTTCAGGTCGGCGAGAATCGGCGTCCGGCTGGAGATCGCGTCGAAGTCGTCGATCGAGAGCGGGACGCCGGCCTCGCGCGCGATCGCGAGGAGGTGAAGAACGGCGTTCGTGGAGCCGCCCGTCGCCGCGACCGACGCGATCGCGTTCTCGAAAGCCTGCCGGGTCAGGATCTTCCGCGGCCTCAGGTTCTTCGCGAGGAGCTCCATCACGAGCGCGCCGCAGGCGAAGGCGACGTCGTCCTTCCGCGGGTCGGTGGCCGGAACGTCGTTCGCCCCCATCGGCGAGATGCCGAGGAACGCGAGAGCCGTCGCCATCGTGTTCGCGGTGAACTGGCCGCCGCAGGCCCCGGCGCCCGGGCAGGCCCGCTCCTCGATCTCCTGGAGCTCCGCTGCGCCCATCTTCCCGGCGCCGTACGAGCCGACCGCCTCGAAGACGTCCTGGATCGTGATGTCGTGCCCCTGAACCTGCCCCGGCTGGATCGACCCGCCGTAGAGCGCGAGCGAGGGGACGTTCGAGCCGGGCGAGCGCCATGACGGTACCGGGGATCGTCTTGTCGCAGCCCGAGATGGCGACGACGGCGTCGAGCGAGTGGCCGAGGACGAAGAGCTCGATCGAGTCGGCCACCACCTCCCGCGAGATGAGAGAGGCCCGCATCCCGTCGGTTCCCATCGAGATCCCGTCCGAGATCGCGATCGTGTTGAACTCGATCGGCGTCCCGCCGGCCGCCCGGATCCCCTCCTTCACCTTCGCCGCGAGACGGCGGAGGTGGAGGTTGCAGGGGGTCACCTCGGTCCAGGTGTTCGCCACCGCCACGAGCGGACGCTCGATGTCGGCCCCGGTCAGCCCGGTCGCCCGGAGCATCGCCCGCGCCGGAGCGCGTGCGGGGCCCTTCTTCACGACGTCGCTGAACACCCTTTCGACCTCCCTTTCTGCCACCAAAAAGAAAAAGCCCCGCGACCCTTGCGGGGTGCGGGGCTTTTGTTCCTTGACGTTTTGTCGTCTAGGTCGCCCGCACCCCGCCGCTAAGGACGAGGACGTCGACGATGACGACCAGGAGCAGGCCCAGGAGCCCGGCGAGCCGGCGGACGTTCACCGCCGAAAGGAGCGTGCTCGCGGAACTCAGCGTGCGGGCCAACATTTGAAAGCGAACCCTACGGACTTCGGGGGGCCGTGTCAATAATCAAATCACCCGGACAAAAAACCTGACACGTACGGCAATTTCCTCGCGCCGCGACATCCGGGCGCCCCGGCCGTCGGAGGATCCGCCGGGTAACCTAGAATTCTCGCGATGCGCCGGCTCGTGCATACCGGGCGCTGGGCCGTTGCCGGCCTCCTGCTGACGACCGGCGCTCGGGCGGCTGCGGCCTCGGGCGGAGTCGCGGACACTCGGATCGCGACCCCGGTCCGCGCGGCACCCGAGACTCCTGGAGACGACTGCCCGTCGAGCGGATCGGTCCCTCTCGCGCGGCTCGGGGGCCACCGGCCACTTCTCCCAGCTGCAGCAGCCCGTCGCGGCGCTTAAGGGGGGCGGTTTCGCGGATGTCTGGGTCCAGGTCGGGCCCCGGTCCGGCGTCCGCCTTCACTGGCTGGATCGGGCCGGAGAACCTCTGACCCCGGAGGGAGGCCGCGAGATCACGGGCGGGAGCGGGACCTACGAGGACGCCGTGATCGCGCCACACGCGACGTCCGGCGCGTACGTCGCCTTCGCGGCCGGCAGACGACGTCGATCGTCCAGCGGTTCGACGTCGAGGGCCGGCCCCTGTGGCCTGGAGAAGGAATCGCCGCCGTGGACCGGTCGTTCGGCCAGTACGCCCTCTACCCTCACCTCGTCGCCGACGCGGTCGGAGACGTCTTCGTCTGTTTCCAGTTTTTCGGGGTGGGCCCGCGTCTCGACATCCGCTGCCAGCGGTTCGACGGCACGGGCCAGCGTCTCTGGTCGAACGCGGGCGCCTCGGCCGCCGACGGCGGCAACGACGAGCTCCGCGTCGTTCCGCGCGGGGTCAGCGACGGAGCGGGCGGCTTGCTCCTCTTCTGGCGCAACCAGCGGGAGATCGACGGGTCGGCCGTCGGACCGATGCTCATGGAGGGCCAGCACTTCGGCCCGGACGGTCGGAGGCTCTGGGGACCCGCGCCGAAGGTCATCCGCTCGACGCGGCTCGCGCCCGACAACGGGTACACATTCAAGTTCTTCCAGGTCGTGACGGACGGGAGCGGAGGCGCCGTCCTCGCGTTCAACGACTGGGTTGCGGACGACCCGGCGCTGGACGTGGTGGCCCAGCGCGTCTCGGAGGCGGGAGAGCTTCTCTGGGGGTCCGGCGCGGTCGTGACGGCCGCCCCGGGCCCGCAGCAGCACGACCAGACGATCGCGAGCGGCGACGGCGGAGCCTTCGTGGCCGTCTTCGAGCTCGTGAACGACTCGCACAACAGGCTCCGGCTCTTTCGCCTTGGTCCCGACGGCCGGCACCTCTGGTCGCCCGACGGGATTCTCGTTTCCGATCCCGGCGCGACGGCGCTCGACTACGGCCTCTTCGGCTCCTACGAGGGCGAGGTTCTCCGGCTCGCATGGACGCACCAGGCCGCGCCCGCCGCCCACCAATTCGGAGTTGCCTTCGCCACGTGCTCTCCGGGCGGCCTCATCTCGCCGAGGTCGATTCTCACGACGTACGAGAGCGTGCATTTGGTTGAGGGCGCCGCCTGGTCCGGAGATCTCGGCGCCACCCTCGCCGTCTGGGACGAGGGCGCCGTCATCTCGGAGTCGCTCCTCCCCGGCGGCGCGATCGTCCGGGACCTCGCACCCTGCGGGCCGTTCCGCAGGCGTTGAACCCCGGCGTCAGCCGGCCTCGAATCCGCGCACGTAGGGAAGCCTTTTCGCGACCGCCTCGACCTCCTCGTAACGCTCGAGGAGGAGTCCCGTCGCGTCCCACTGGCCGGTCAGGAACGCGCCCCGGACGGCTTCGGGAAGGAAGACGCTCGACGCGAATCCCGGCCGCCGTCACGGTCCTGGCGGCGAGATCGAGGACGAAAACCGTCCCGGGCTCGCGCGCCGCGGTCTCCTGCAGCGTCCGGACGTCGCGCGGGCGACGCCACGACGCAGGGCAGGCCGATCGCCACCGAGTTCCCGAAGAAGATCTCCGAGAACGACTCCCCGATGATGGCCCTGATCCCCCGCCGCTGGATCGCCTGGGGCGCGTGCTCGCGCGAGGAGCCGCAGCCGAAGTTCCGGTTCACGAGGAGAATCGAGGCGCCGGCATGCGCCGGGACGTCGAACGGGTGGGGCGACGCGGACCTCGCCCGGGCGGCCCGGTCGTCCTCGAAGACGTGCTTCTCGAGCCCTTCGAACGTCACCGAGACGAGGAACCGCGCCGGGATGATCCGGTCGGTGTCGACGTCGTCGCCCGGGAGCGGGAGCGCCCGTCCCCTCGATGCGGGTGATCGCGCTCATCTCGTCACCCGAGCAGCGCCCTGACGTCGGTGACCTCGCCCGCGATCGCGGCCGCGGCCACCATCGCCGGGCTCATCAGGAGCGTCCGGCCCGTCGGGCTCCCCTGCCGCCCCTTGAAGTTCCGGTTCGACGACGACGCGCAGACCTGCCGCCCCTCCAGCCGGTCGGGGTTCATCGCGAGGCACATCGAGCAGCCGGCGCCGCGCCACTCGAACCCGGCCTCCCGGAAGATCTCGTCGAGCCCTTCCTTTTCCGCGGCGGCCCGGACGGCGTTCGAGCCGGGGACGACGAGCGCCTTGACCCCGTCCGCCACGCGCCGCCCCTTCACGACGCGCCCCGCCTCGCGAAGGTCCGAGAGGCGGCCGTTCGTGCAGGAGCCGATGAAGGCGACGTCGACCGCGTGCCGCGCATCGGCTCGGCCCCCCGAGAAGCCCATGTACTCGAGCGCCTCGGCGATCCGCGACGCGCGCTCTCCGGCGCGGCGTCCGCGACGCGTCGGGACCCGCTCCGAGACGCCCGACCACCTGGCCCGGGTTGATCCCCCACGTCACCTTCGGCTCGATCGCGCCCGCGTCGAACCGGACGACGTCGTCGTACGGCGCGCCGGGGTCGGAGGCCAGCGACGCCCACCAGCGCTCGGCCCGCTCGAACGCCTCGCCCTTCGGGGAGAAGCGCCGGCCGCGGAGGTAGTCGAACGTCGTCCGGTCGGGGTTGACGTAGCCGGCGCGCGCGCCCCCCTCGATCGACATGTTGCAGAGCGTCAGCCGCTCCTCCATCGACATCGCGTCGACGGCGGCGCCGCCGTACTCGTAGGCGAAGCCCGCTCCCGCCTTCACGCCGAGGCGGCCGAGGACCTCGAGGATGACGTCCTTGGCGTAGACGCCCGGCCCGAGCGCCCCCGCGACCTCGATCCGCCGGACCTTGAGAGGCTCGAGCGCGAGCGTCTGCGAGGCGAGGACGTCCCGGACCTGCGACGTCCCGATCCCGAACGCGAGCGCGCCGAACGCGCCGTGCGTCGAGGTGTGGCTGTCGCCGCAGGCGATCGTCATCCCCGGCTGCGTCAGCCCCAGCTCCGGCCCGATGACGTGGACGATCCCCTGCGCCTCGTCGCCGAGCGGGAAGAGCGGGATACCGAATTCGCGGCAGTTCCTCTCGAGCGCGGCGAGCATCTCCTCGGCCATCGCGTCGCGGAAGGGGCGGGCCGTGTCGTCGGTCGGGACGATGTGGTCCACGGTCGCGACCGTCCGGTCCGGGAAGGGGACGCGCCCCTTCTGTCTCCGGATCATCTCGAAGGCCTGCGGGCTCGTCACCTCGTGGACGAGGTGCAGCCCGATGAAGAGCTGCGTCTGCCCCGTCGGCAGCTTCCTGACCGCGTGCAGGTCCCAGACCTTCCGGAAGAGGGTCTCGCCCATGAGGCCGGAAAGGCTAGCACCCGCGCGCCCGTTCCCCGAAACGAATCCATAATCCGCCCATGCGCGCCGCCCTGATCCAGATGAACCTCGCGTGGGAGGACTGGTCCGCGAACCACGCGACCGCGGCGCGGCACCTGAAGCGCGCGGCCGACGCCGGGGCCGACCTCGCGATCCTCCCGGAGATGTTCGCGACCGGTTTCTCGATGGACGCCGCGAAGATCGCCCAGCCTCCCGGCGGCCCGACGGAGCGCTGGCTCCTCGGGACGGCGCGCGGCCTCTCGATGCACCTCCTCGCGGGCGTGGCGGAGACGGGCTCGCCCCTCCCCGTCAACAACGCCCTCCTCGTGACGCCCGACGGCGACGATCCGCCGCTACTCGAAGATCCACCCCTTCTCGCTCGCCGGCGAGGAGAAGGTCTTCGCGGGCGGGACGGGCGTCCCGACCTGGGAGGTCGCCGGGGCGCGCCTCACGCCGCAGGTCTGCTACGACCTCCGCTTCCCCGAGCCGTTCCGCCTCGCGGCGTCCGGGACGGACCTCTATGTCGTCATCGCCAACTGGCCGGAGCGGCGGCGCGCCCACTGGCAGACGCTCCTCCGGGCCCGGGCGATCGAGAACCTCGCCTACGTCCTCGGCGTCAACCGCGTCGGCGACGGCGGCGACCTCCACTACGCCGGCGACTCGGCGGCGATCTCCCCGTGGGGAGAGACGCTCGCCTCGGCCGCCGAGATCGAGACCGTCCTCCTCGTCGACGTCGACCCCCGCGTGGTCGCCGACGCCCGCTCCCGCTTCACGGCCCTCAAGGACCGCCGGCCGGAGAGCTACACGCGGCCGTCGGGCGGATGACGCCGCGGCCCGCCCTCGCGGCGGCCGGCGTCGCGCTCTTCGCCGCGGCCCTCGCCGCGTTCCTCTCGCAGCGCGTCTTCGAGGGGATCCCGCACGTCTCGGACGCCATCTCGTACGCCTTCGAGGGACGGATCCTCGCCTCGGGGCGGCTCTACCTCCCGCCCCCTCCGGTCGGCGAGGCGTTCGCCGCCCAGCAGGTCATCGTGACGAGCGACCGGTGGTGCTCGAAGTACCCGCCCGGCTTCCCGCTCCTCCTCGCCCCCGGCTGGCTCCTCGGCGCGCCCTGGCTCGTGAACCCGCTCCTCCTCGGCCTCGCCGTCTTCGGTGTCTACCGCCTCGGGAGGGCCCTCTACGGCGGGCCGACCGGCCTCGCCGGCGCGGCGCTCCTCGCGATCTCGCCGTTCGCGCTCCTGATGGGGGCGAGCTTCATGTCGCACGTGCCGGCGCTCGCCGTCTGCACCTGGTGCCTCGTGGCGCTCGTCGAGGGGGCGGGGTCCGGACGGGCGCTCCCGCTCGCCGCCGCGGGCGCCCTCGGCGGCTTCGCCGTCATGGTCCGGCCGCTCACGGCGATCCTCTTCCTCGCGCCCGCCGTCGCGTGGTGCCTCTGGAAGCGGCACCGCGCGGGGCTCGCGCCGCGCGCGCTGTTCTTTCTCGCCGCCGGCTTCCTCCCTCTCGCCGCCGCGTTCCTCGCGTACAACCGGATCCTCTTCGGCGATCCGTTCCAGCTCGGGTACCAGGTCTACAACCCGGGAGAGGGGTTCCGGGACGAGGCCGCCCAGCCGCTCTCGCCGCTCGCCCTCCTGCCGAAGCGGCTCTCCTGGTACTTCCACGACCTGAACGCCTCGACGTGGGGATGGCCGTTCGGCGACCTCCTCCCGCTCGCGGCCCTCCTCCTCCCGCGCGTCCGGCGGACGGGGGACGGGCTCCTCGCGTCCTGCGCCGCCCTCCTCGTCGCCGGGCACTCGGCGTACGCGTACTACGACATCAACCACTCCGGCCCGCGCTACGCGTTCGAGGCGCTCGCGGCACTGTCGCTCCTCGTCGCCCGCGGCCTTCTCCACCTCGCGGGGATCGCGGGCCGCTGGCTGTCGCGCCGGGGCGCCGCGCGCCTCGCGCCGGCGGCGGCCGCCGCCGCGGCCGTCCTCCTCGCGATTCCCCCGCTCGGCTTCCGGCTTCCCCTCTTCGCGAAGCGCCTCGCGCGCGCCTACCACGGGCACACCCTCGCGCCGCTCCGTCACGCCGCCGACGTGGGCGTCGGGCCGGACGCGCTCGTCCTCGTCTCCGGGAGCGTCCCCGCCAGCGGGTCCGAGACCGCCCTCTTCAACTACGGCTCGTTCTTCCTCCGAAACGGCCTCGACCCGCCGACTTCCCGGCGCGTCTACGCCCACGACGTCCCGCCCCTCCGCGAGGCGATCCTGGAAGCCTACCCGCGGGCCGAGACCTGGTCCGTCAACGTCGTGTTCGAGCCGATCCCCCTCGAGGATGCCTACACGGACAACTGCTGGGAGCTGACGCGGATCGCCTGGACGCGGATCCGGTAGCTCAGGAGACCTCGACCGGGATCGAGAGCAAGAGCGCGGCCTCGGGGCGGCAGATCCCCTCGCCGCAGGCGCGGTGCGCGACGCGCACCGCGATCTCTCTCTTCCCGGCGGCCGCCTCCGGGGAGACGGAGAAAGAAAGAGTTGCTTCGAAGGTTCCCTGCCAGCCCGTCTCGTCGTCGCGCGTCGATCGGGCAGGCGTGAAGGCGCCGGCAGGGAGACTTCTTCGAAGATGAATTCCCTGGTGTGCGCCGATGGTTCAACGCGCAAGCCGTCGGGTCCTTGCAGGTGCCAGCCCTCCGCGACGCGCAGCGTCAGCGCGAGGCGCGTCGCCGTTCCGCGCTTCGCGCCGGTGCTTGGAAGGGTAAGACACCCGGAGCGCGCCTTCGGGGGACTCCGCGACGAGGTGCTCCTCGCCGCGCTCCGCCGCCCCCCCGGCCCCGGCCCCATTCACCTTCGAAGAATGGTCCTCTTCGGACCTGTTCGACCGGTCCACCGTCCCCCCGAAGCGCGAGGAGATCGCCGACGCCCGCCTCGGGATGCTCGCCGTCGAACGCGAGCAGCTCGACGAGCGCGAGGTGCCACGACTCGGTGCCGTGCGGCGAGCGGCGGAGGAGCCACGAGACCTCGGAGAGGGCCTCGGCCGCCTCGCGCGCGAGCGCGGCGTTCGCGGACCTCCGCGCGAGGCGCGCCTGCGCCCACGCCGCCGCGCCCGAGGCCGACGGGATCGCCTTGTCGAAAAGGTCGCGCCCGCGCGTCAGAAGCGCCTCGTGCCCCTCTCCGGTGAAGGCGAGGCCCGGTCCTTCCGCCCGCCGGAACCGGGCGAAGCCGACGACGCAGGCCGTCGCGTCGGCGAGGAAGCGCTCCGCCCGCTCCCCCTTCTCCGATTCCACGAGGTCGAGAAGGGCGTGGGCGAGGGTGGCCTCGTCCTCGAGAAACGCCGGGATCTTCGCCTCCCCGTCCTTCCAGGTCCTGGCAAGGACGCCATCCGACAGGCGCGCGACTTCCAGCAGGAACCGCGCGCTCACGCGCGCGGCCTCGAGGTAGCGCGGCTCGCCGAGGAGGCGGCCGGCCCGCGCGAAGCCCGAGACGGCGAGGGCGACCCACCCCGCGACGCGCTTGTCGTCGAGGGCGGGGGCGACGCGGCGGGAACGAGCCGCCCGCAGCGCCTCTCGCATGGGCGCGAGGCGCGCCTCCGACCTCCGGCGCGGGTTCCTTCGAAAGATGGAGGATGTTCGCCGCCGTGGCGCGTGCCCGAGCTCTCGTCGATGAAGTTACCCCTCGGCCTGACCCCGTACCATTCGCAGAATTCAGCGCGGCGTCGCCCTCGCCGAGAACGTCGCGGATCTCGTCCGCCGTCCAGACGAAGTATTTCCCCTCCTCCCCTTCCGAATCCGCATCGGTCGCCGCGTAGAAGCCCCCTTCCGGGCCGCGCATCTCGCGGAGGAGGTAGTCGCCGATGCCGCGGGCGGTCCTGCCGAAGAGGTCGCGCCCCGTGGCGGCCCAAGCCTCGGCGTAGAGCCCGAGGAGCTGGGCGTTGTCGGTCAGCATCTCCTCGAAGTGCGGAAGGAGCCACCGCTCGTCGGTGGAATAGCGGTGGAAGCCGCCGCCGAGGTGGTCGTGGACGCCGCCGAGCGCCATCGCCTCGAGCGTCTTCGCCGCCCGTCCGGCCGCGTCGCCGTCGCCGGCCGCGGCGCGGCGGAGCCACCAGGCGATCGCGAGGTGCGGCGGGAACTTCGGCGCCCCGGAGAAGCCGCCGTGGACCGGGTCGAACGACGACGCCAGGGCCTCGGACAGGGCGCCGGCCGCCTCCGGGCCGAGCGGCTCCGGTTCGCGGCCGGAGGTGAGGCGCTGGCTCGCGTCGATGTCGGCCGCGAGCCGGCCCGCGATCTCCTCGACGTCGGCGCGCCGCGAGCGGAACGTGTCGGCGAGCCGCTCGAGAAGACGTCCGGAAGCCCGGCCGCCCGTGCCGGTCGTCGGGCGGGAAATAGGTCCCGCCGAAGAACGGCCGACCGTCGGGGAGGAGGAACGCCGAGAGCGGCCATCCCCCCCGCCCCGATGTCAGCTGGACGCAGGTCATGTAGACGTCGTCGACGTCGGGGCGCTCCTCGCGGTCGACCTTGATCGAGACGTACCGCTCGTTCAGGACGCGCGCGATCTCCTCGTTCTCGAAGCTCTCCCGCTCCATGACGTGGCACCAGTGGCATGAGGAGTAGCCGATGGAGAGGAAGACCGGCCTGTCCTCCCGTTTCGCCTTCGCGAACGCCTCCTCGCCCCACGGGTACCAGTCGACCGGGTTCAGCGCGTGCTGGCGGAGGTACGGAGACGACTCCTTCGCGAGGCGGTTGGGAGGGCTCACCATGCCGGCATTCTGCCCGAGCTGCTGCGACTCCGTCTCAGGAAGATGCGCCGAGCAGCCGGCGGCGGATCGCGCCGACGACGGCCGTCAACGCCTCGCCCGCGAGGGAGCCGATCGGGCGCCCCTGGCCGACGGCGATCGAGATGCGGGTCGCGGACTCGAAGAGGAGAAGAACGCCGGCGAGCGCGAGCCACGAGGGGATGAAATCACCGCCGCCGACGGCGCCGACGAGGAGGCTGAGGAGCGCGACGACGCCGAAGAGGGCGAGCGGAATCGCCGAGACGAGGGTGAGCCGCGGGGCGGGGAACGCCGTCTCGTCCTCGATCTTCTGCTGCAGCTCCGACGGAAGGTGGCCGAGGAGCGGCGAGAGGAGTACGACGAGCGCGAACTGATCCTCCCGGCGCCGGTCCCGCCGTTTGGCCTCCATCCGGTGCCGTTCGTTCGCCTCGTCGTACGTCTGGACGTCCCGCGCCGAGTGCCGATCGTCCCACGCCGGCCAGCTCGTACCGGACCTCGCCTCCTCGGATCGGGACCGCCTCGATCACCTCGAAGAGCCCCTCCTCCCAGCGGACCGCCGTGCCGGGGATCTCGGCCGAATCCCGCGTCGCGCTCTTCCGGGCCCGCCACCCCTTGCCGGTCGCCGACAGGAGGACCACCCGGCCGGCGGACCCGGCTTCGAGGCGGTCCGTCAGGACGGGACGGGGCATGGAATCAGGATAGGACACTCGTGGGGCCGGACGCCGGCCCGCGGCTTCCTAGCCCCGGATCGAGAGATTCTCGTACTGGACGATCGACGATCCGAAACCGACCGCGAGGCCGTCGACTTCCGGGCGCGCGAAACGGTAGACCTGCTCGTGGAAGAGCGGGATCAGGAGGGCTTCCCGCGCGATGACCTCCTCGATCTCCCTGTAGATCGATTCGCGCGCCCGCGGGTCGACCTCGCCCCGGCCCCGCTCGGTGAGGGCGTCGATCTCGGGAATTCCGCAGTAACGGCCGTAGACCCCCTCGCGCGAGTGGAGGACGCCCTGCACGAACGTGTCGGCGTCCGGGTAGTCGGCCACCCAGCGCCCGATCGTGATGTCCGTCGGCGCCTCCTTCTGCGCAGCCAGGAACTCCCCGATCGTCTTGTTCTGCACGCGGATGGAGTACCCCATCTCGCGGAACGCCTGCGTGAGGTCCTTCGTGAGCGCGCCGAACTCCCCGAACATGATCGGGTTCGCGACCGCCGTGACCTCGACCGTCTCGCGCGAGACCGTGTGCGCGCCCGAGACGTGCTCCGCAGCTCTCGACACGCTCCGCGGCTTCGAGACGTAGCCGACGAGTCCCGGCGGGATGAGGCCGTTGGCCGGGATCGCGTGCCGGCCGAGCGCTCGGCGGACGATGCCGGCCACGTCGATCCCCTGGGCGACCGCCCGCCGCGCCCGCGCTTCGGCGAAGACCCCCTTGTTCACGTTGAAGGCCACGAGGTAGGTCACGAGGCTCGGGCTCTCGCGATACGTCGGCCGGAAGCGCGGGTCCTGGCGCAGCGATTCGGCATCCGTGGGAAGGAGATCCGACGCGAGGGAGAACCGGCCGGCGAGGAATTCCGAGCGGATCTCCTCCGGGGGGACGCCGAACCGGAAGACGATTCCCTCGTTCTTCGGGTAGCCCTCGCGCCAGTAGGCGGGATTCCTCTCGAGCTCCAGCCTCTTCCCCGGCTCGAATCCCGTGATGCGGTAGGGCCCCGTACCGATGGACCCCTTCCTCCAGCTCTCCCCAATCGACTCCGGTCCCCTCCGGCACGATGCCGGCTCCCGGCCACGATACGAGGACGGGGAAGAACGCCAGCGGCTTTTCCAGCTCGATGACGAACTCCGAGGGGGAGACGATGTGGAATCCCTCGAGATCCGAGGCCTTGCCGTCGAGGAGGCTCTGGGCGCCCCGGATCGGCGCGAGGAGGAACCGGCTGCCGGTCGACTCCCGCTGGAGCAGCCGCTCGAACGAGTAGCGGACGTCGCGGGCGGAGAGCGCACGGCCGTCGTGGAACCGCACGCCCCGCCTTAGGCGGAACCGGAAGCGGGCCCCGCCGTCCTCGGGAGTCACCTCCGAGGCGAGCCACGGGACGACGCGCCCTCCTTCGATATCCCGCGTCAGCGTCTCGAAGACGAGGGGGATCGTCTCGGCCTGCTCCTGGATGGCCATCGAAGCGGGATCGATGTCGGGCAGCGAGCCACCGACCGGCACCTGGACGACGCCGCCGCCCCACTCGTGCGCGGCGGGGGCCGAGGGCGCCTCCGACTTCCCGATCTCGGCGTAGTTGATGAACGGAGCGCTGCTCCGGAGCGCGAGGCCGCGCACGCCCGGGCCTGCGATCCGGTAGTCGACCTCGTGGAAGAGCGGGATCAGGACCGGCTCGTCGAGGAGGATCCCCTCGAACTTCCGGTAGAGGCCTTCGCGGATCGCCGGGCGGCTCTCCATCCGCGCTTCGTCGGCGAGCCGGTCGGTCTCCCCGGAGGAGAAGAAGGAGCGGAAGTACCCGACGCCCGAGTTGAAGAGGTTGAACGTGAAGTCGTCCGGGTCCTCGTAGTCGGCCATCCAGCGCGAGACGAGAAGGTCCGCCGCCGCCTTCGCCCGCGCCTCGAGGTACGACTTCATGTCGGTCGTCACGATCGAGATCTCGACGCCGAGCTCCTTCCAGATCGCGAAGAGCGCGGCCGTGAGCGCCCGGTGCCGGTCCTGCAGGATCGGGTGGACGGCCGCGGTGAGCCGGATCGGCGCCTCGAGGCCGGCCTTCGAAAGGAGGGCGAGCGCCTCCTCCCGGGGCAGGAGCGGGCGGCGCCGGCCGGCGTCGTGCCCGAGGATCCCGGGCGGCAGGATGCCGGTCGCGGGGACGGCGAACCTTCCGAGAGCGGCCCAGACGAAGTCCTGGCTGCGGGTGACGCCGGCGAGCGCGCGCCGGAGGGCGGCGTTCCCGCCGAGGGGGCTCTTCGAATTGAAGAGCGCGAAGTAGGTCCCTTTCTTCGGCGTCTCGACGAGGCCCGCTCGAAAGCGCGGCTCCCGGAGGATCGCCTCGAGGTCCCGCGGCGAAAGGTCCCGGGCCAGCTCGATCTCTCCCGAGCGGACGCCCGAGGTGATCGCCGAGGCGCTCATCCCCGTCCGGAACTCGACGGACTCCAGCCGCGCCGGCTCCTTTCCGTAGTGCGGGTTCCGCTCGAGGATGATCCGGTCGGCCGAGCGGCGCGCCACGACGAAGGGGCCCGTGCCGATCACGGTCTCGCCGCCGTCGCCGCCGGGCACGGCCCGCGCGATGGCGGTGGTCATGTCGGTGAGCAGCGCGGGAAATACCGGAAGCGGCTCGACGAAATCGAACTCCAGCCGGTCGTCGGCCGCGGCCCGGATTCCGGGAACCTCGGGGACTTTCGCCCTTCCGATGCTCCTCGGCGCCGCGGACGGCGGCGAGCGCCGCCGGAATCCCGTCCGGGCGGAGGCGGATCGCCCTCTCGAGCGAGGCCTTGGCGGCCGCGGCGGTCACGGGCGTCCCGTCCGAGAAGCAGGCGCCCCGCCGCAACCGGAGCCGCGCGGAACGCCCCCCGTCGGCGAGGGACCACTCCTCGGCGAGCGCGGGGACGAGGGCGCCGTCGGCGTCCGTCGCGAGCAGCGACTCGAAGGCGGTCGAGAGGACCTCCGTCTCCTCCACGAGGCGGCTCGTGGCGGGCTCGGTGGCGGCGACGGGGCTGGACATCGCGACGACGAGCCGGCCGCCGGAGGCGATGACGTCCGTCCGGCGTGTTTCCCCGCCGCTGAGCCGATCCAGCTGGGCGCCGTAGGCAGCGGCGCGCGCGTAGTCCCCCCGGAGGTTCGCGACCGTCGCGGCGAGGGAGAGGAGCTTCGGCAGGTGCACCGTGTCCTGCGCGGCGGCCGCCGATTCGATGCCGCGCTCCACGAGCCGTCGCGCTTCGTCGACCTTCCGCCCGTTCCAGGCCGTGTCGGCGGCGAACAGGATCACCTCGATGACGCGAGACGGCAGCTTCTCGCGCTCGAAGATCTTCCCGGCCGCCTCGGCCTCGCGAAGCGCGGCGTCGGTGTGGCCCGACATCCGCGACGCCTGGGCGAGGAGGAGACGCGCGTCGCCTTCGAGCGCCTTGTCGCCCTCCCATTCCTCGTCCCCGAGGTAGTCGAGCGCGGTCTTCGCGACGCGCGCCGCCTCCTCCGGGCTGAAGGCGTCGAGGGATTTCTTCGCCAGCTTCAGGCTGTACTCCACGGCTTTCGCGGGGACGTCCCCCTCCGAGAAGTGGTGGACGAGCTCGGGGTAGACGCGGTCCAGGCGACCCTGATGGCGCTTCTCGAGGAGATCGGCGTACGTCCGGTGGAGCGACCGGCGCCTCCGCCGCATGAGCGCTCCGTAGAGGACGTCGCGCACGATGCCGCTCGCGAAGGCGAGCCGGTCGCCGCGCGACTCGCGCTCCTCCTCGAGGAGGCCTTCCTTCACGAGCCTGTCGATCGCCTCGTCGAGGCCCTTCGCGTTCTCCGAGAGGAGCTCCAGGTCCTTGAACTCGAAGCTCTTCCCGAGAACCGAGGCGACCTGAAGGACGTCGCGCAGCTCCTCGGGCAGTCGCTCGATCCGCGCCTCCACGGCCTGCTGGATCGTCTCCGGCAGGGCGTCCGAGGAGATGCCCGTCGCTCCCGAGAGGTTCAGCCCGCCCGAATCGTCCCGGGCGATGCCGCCCGAGTCCAGGAGCGACCGGACGAGCTCCTTCGTGAAGAGGGGGTTCCCCTCCGTGGCCGCGAGGAGACGCGCCGCGAGGTCGTCCGAAAGCTTGCCGCCTCCCGCCGCGAGCTCCACGAGGGCCCGGTGCTCGGAGGGCGTCAGCGGCCCGAGCGTCATCGCCGCAAATCGGGGGTCGCCCCGGAACGACTCCAGCATCTTCACGAGGGGATGCCCCTTGTCGACCTCCGTCTGCCGGTAGGTCCCGACGATGAGCGTCGGCGTCGGGCCGAGGCGCCGCGCGACGTACTGGAGCGCCTCGATCGAAAGCTGCGCTCCGTGCAGCTCCTCGAGGGCGAGGAACAGGGGCCTGCCGCTGGCGATCCGCGTGAGGGTGCGGGCGATGAGCTCGAAGATCGCGGTCTTGTCCTCGGCCTTCCGCGCGTCGCCCGCCCGGGCCGCCCCCGAGTCGCCGCTCGCGGCGGCGCGCAGCTCGCCGATCTCGGAGAGGACCGGGAAAGAGCGCGAGGAGGTCGCCCGCGAGGTCGGAGAAGTCGGGCCGGGAGGTCTCCGAGAGGCCCGTGTCCTTCGACCGGAAGTAGTCCTGGATCAGCTCGCAGAAGCCCTGGTGCGCGAAGGCGCGATCGTGCTCGACGAAACGCCCCGCCAGGACCCGGATCTTCCGCGCGCGCGCGAGGTTCTTGAGCTCGTCCACGAGGCGGCTCTTCCCGATGCCGGGCTCGCCGGCGAGGACGACGAACTCGCACTCCCCCGCGACGGCGGCGTGGAGCCGGCGCTGCAGCTCGGCCATCTCCTTCTCGCGCCCGATGAAGGGCGCCGCCACGGCCGGGCGCGGCAGCATCCGGCTCGCCGTGAAGACGACGGACCGCCCGAACTCCTCCTCGCGGAGCTTCCCCCGGTACCGCCGGAGGGCCTCGGCGAGGTGTCCCGCGCGCTTCGGCCGCTTCTCGGGGTCCTTCGCGAGGCACTGGAAGACGGCGGCCTCCAGCTCCTCGCTCACGTCGGCGCCGAGCGACCGGAGAGGCTGCGGCAGCTCGTGGACGATCCGGTAGAGGACGGACTGGACCTCGCCCGCGAACGGCGGCTCGCCGGCGAGGCACTCGTAGAGAACGGTGCCGAGCGCGTAGATGTCGGTCCGGCCGTCGAACGTCCGGGACGTCACCTGCTCCGGGCTGAAGTAGGCGACCGTTCCGACGAGCGTCCCCGTCTTCGTGAGCCGGTCCTCGCTCGTCGCGAGCGCGAGGCCGAAGTCCATCACGCGGGCCCGGACGTGTCCCGCGTCGTCGCGCGACGTCATGATGTTCTCGGGCTTGATGTCCCGGTGGACGATGCCGCGGGCGTGGCTGTAGTCGAGCGCCTCGGCGACCTGCGTGCCGATGTCGAGGACGTCTCCGAGCCGGAGCGAGCCCTCCCGGAGGAGCTGCCGCAGGTTCGTGTTCGGAAGGACCGGCATGACGAAGAAGAGCGAGCCCTCGTGGCTGCCGAGGTCGTGGATCGGGACGATGGCCGGGTGGTCCATCTGCGCCACGATCTGGGCCTCGCGCTGGAACCGCTCCTCGGCGTCCTTCGTGAGGTTGCCGGGGGGGATGAGCTTGACGGCGACATCCCGGTTCAGAACCGGGTCCTTCGCGCGGTAGACGACACCCATCCCGCCCCGGCCCAGCTCGGCGAGGATTTCGTACCGATTCGCGAGACGCGTTCCGATCAGGGTTTCGTTCTCATTCCGCTAAGGAAGCAGGCGAGATTATGTCTCAACTCGGCGGCCAGGACCAGAGCGTCCTTTCTTTTTTCGCGTGAGGCGCCCGGGCTTCTTGAGCAGCTTCTTGACCTCGGCGACCGGGTCTCCGGTCGAGGCCTTCGCGACATCGCCGCCCTCGTCGATCGCGATCTGGGCGAGGAGCCTCTTCGAGACGACGGAGCGCGGGCGCGTCTCGGCGACGTCCTCGCCCGAAGCGTACTTGTCGCGGTGCTTGATGAGGAGCCACGAGGGCTTAGACGAGCCGCCCCAGCCTCTCGTGCGCACGAGGACCCACGAGCCCTTCAGCTTTTCGCCGTCGAGCTTGAATTTCAGGTCGCCCTTCTTCATCGCCGCGTCGACGTCGGGCGATTCCGGCGTCCAGGTCCCCCGGTCCCAGACCATCACGGTTCCGCCGCCGTACTCGCCCGCCGGGATGATCCCCTCGAACGTCGCGTACTCGAGCGGGTGGTCCTCGACGTGTGCCGCCATCCGCTTGACGGACGGATCGAGAGACGGTCCCTTCGGGACGGCCCACGAGAGGAGGACTCCGTTCCACTCGAGCCTGAAGTCGTAGTGGAGCGCCGTCGCCCGATGCTTCTGGATGACATACGCGAGGCTCTTCGCTCGGTCCTTTCTTGCTTTCGCCCCAGCGGGCTCCCGAGTGACGTCGAACCGGCGCTTCTTCCGGTATTCCTCGAGCGGCATGGACGGACGATATGGGGAACCAGCGTCCGCCGCAAAACCAGGACGGCGAGATCAAGCGGGCCTGGCGGTCTCAGTCCTCGTCGTCCGGGAGGCTCTCGACCTTCGGCTTCTTCACCTCGAGCTTCGTCGTGGCGGTCTTCCCCGCCGAGGCGATCTCGACCGTGTAGGTCCCCGGAGGGAGGTAGCGGGTCCGCGTCGAATGGTACGGATCGGCGAGAGCCGCGACGAGGTCGGGCGGAACGGGTTTCGAAGCCGGCGCCCCCGCGCTCGCATCGGAACCGTCACCGTCGTCCGGTTCGTCCTCCCGCCTCTCGCCCTCGGGGCCCTCTTTCTTCTCCTTCGAAGAGAATCTCTGGTCGATCTCCTCCTGAGCCTTCGCCTTCTCCTCGAGCCGCCTCCTGAGGTCGGCCTCGGCGGCGTCGGCCCGCGCCGGGTCGGCGGTCAGGTCGTACTCGAAGACGTTCAGGCCGGCGACGGAGACCGCGGACGCCTCCTTCCAGACGTTGCCGTACGCGTCCTTCACGACGACCGTGGCCGGGCCGGCCGCGGGCGGCGAGGCCCACCAGGCGACCCGCGAGACGGGAGGGACGTGCCTCCAGGTGATCCACGGGTGCTCCCCGTACCCCCGCCGCCGGTCCCAGGGGACGCTCTTCACCGGGAAGGCGACGAGTTCCTTCGTCCGGACCTCGTCCGTCAGCTTCCGGAGCGGGGCGGCTTCGGCCACGAACATGCTCCGCCCGTGGGTCCCGAGGACGAGGTCCCCCTCGCGCGGCTGGACGGCGAGATCGTGGACCGCCACGTGCGGCAGGCCTCCCGTGAGCGGCGTCCAGCTCTCCCCCCGGTCGAGGGACGCCCAGGCGCCCGTGTCGGTGCCGAGGTAGAGGAGGTGCTTCGCCTTCGGGTCCTCCCGGATCACGTTGACCGGCTCGGCGGGGAGCCCCTTCGCGAGGGACGTCCAGGTGGCGCCGAAGTCGGTCGAGCGGAAGACGTACGCGTTCCAGTCGTCGTTCCGATAGCCGCTCTGCGTCACGTAGACGGTCCCCTCGTCGAACGAGGACGCGACGACGCGCGTGACCCAGCGGTCCTTCGCGAGCCCCTTCGAGACCTCCGTCCAGCTCGCGCCGGCGTCCTTCGTCCGCCAGACCTTCCCTTCGTCGGTCCCGACCCAGACGACGCCGAACGTCTTCGGCGACTCGGCGATCGCCGTGGCCGTCCCCCAGGGGACGTCGCCCTGCTCCCGGTTCGAGGTCAGGTCGGGGCTCACGGCCGTGAAGGTGTCGCCCCGGTCGAAGGAGCGGTAGAGACGGTTCGCGCCGTACCAGAGGATCTCCCGCGAGTGGGGCGAGAGGAGGAACGGGGTCACCCAGTTATAGCGGAGCGGCCCCTCCTTCAGCTCGGGGCGCGGGCGGACCCGCGTCCGGTCGCCCGTCTTCAGGTTCTGCCGCTGCGCGAAGCCGAACTGGAACGCGGTGTAGACGACGTTCCGGTCCTTCGGGTCGACCTGCACCATGCTCCCGTCGCCGCCGCCAATCGTCCGCCACGCGGCGGGGTCCATCGCGCCGGCGACGTAGTTCGACGGGCCGCGCATCGTTCCGTTGTCCTGCAGCCCGCCGACGACGTTGTACGGATCGGCGTCGTCGACGGCGATCGCCGTGAACTGCCCGACCGGGAGGTTGTTCATCTTCGTCCAGGTGAGGCCGGCGTCGAACGAGAGGTAGAGGCCGCCGTCGCTCCCCATCGCGACGTGTTTCGAGTTGCCGGGGCCGAATGAGAGCGCGTGGTAGTCGACGTGGACCCCCTGCCGGTCGATCCCCTTCCACGTTGCCCCGCCGTCCGTCGACATCAGCATCGGGACGCCGCCGAAGTAGACCCGGTCCGCGTCGTCGGGCGCGACGAAGACGTTTCCGAAGTAGTAGCCGTAGCTGTAGTAGATCTTCTCGAGCCGCCGCGCGTGCGGCTTCCGCCAGGTCGCGCCCCCGTCGTCGGAGCGCCAGACCTCCGACCCCTCGATCGGCGTCTCGAAGAGGTCCCGGTTCGCGTCCTTCACGTAGGCGACGAGGTCGGCGATGGTGACCTTGCCGGCCTTCACGTCCCGGATCAGCGCCTTCGCCTTCAGCTT
The DNA here is from genome assembly GCA_963821435.1 of uncultured Acidobacteriota bacterium. GTDB lineage: Bacteria > Acidobacteriota > Thermoanaerobaculia > UBA5066 > UBA5066 > DAOMFB01. The sequence continues at coordinate 261,705 of CAWGDR010000007.1, read as the reverse complement.
CTTCGGGAAGTCGTTCGCCGCGAGGAAGCGCTGGACCACCGCGGGGTCGAGCTTCGTGAACTGCTCGGCCGAGAGCGCCTTCAGCCGCCGCGGCGTCAGCTCGCCGGGGGGGACCTCCTCGTCGGGCGCCTCGCCGGCGGGGCGACGCGCCTGGTCGTCGACGACGGCGTAGACCCGGTCGGGCTTCGCCCGGGAGAGGGCGAGGCCGATCCGCCCGACGGCGTCTCCCTGTGGGAACCCTCCCCCGAGCCGCTTCCAGGTCGTGCCGCGGTCGGTCGATTTCCAGACGCCGCTGCCGCTCCCCGACTCGAGGAAGTTCCACGCCTTCCGGTCCCGCTCCCAGGTCGCGGCGTAGAGAACGTCCGGCCGGGCCGTGTCCTGGACGACGTCGATCGCCCCCGTCCGCGCGTCCACGTAGAGGGTCCGGGTCCAGCTGCGGCCGCCGTCCGTCGTCCGGTAGATTCCCCGGTCCCCGCCGGTCGTGTAGAGGGGCCCCATCGCCGCGACCCAGACCGTGTCCGGGTCCTTCGCGTCGACGACGATCTTCCCGACGTGGTGGGAGTCGTGAAGCCCGGTGTTCGTCCAGCTCTTCCCGCCGTCCGTCGACTTGAAGATCCCCGTCCCCGCGTAGGAGGTCCGGCTGGAATTTGCCTCCCCCGTCCCGACCCAGATCACCCTTCCGTCCGGGTCCCCGAGGGCGAAGGCCCCGATCGTCATCGCCGACTGGTCGTCGAAGAGGGGTGTCCAGCTGCCTCCCCGGTTGTCGCTCCGGAAGAGGCCTCCCGACGCGTAGGCGACGAGGAGCGTGTCGGGCTGCCCGGCCGGGAACCCGATCGCGACGATCCGCCCCCCCTGCAGCTCGGGGCCGACGTTCCTGAACTTCAGGCCGGCGAGGGGAGAGGCCTTTTCCCGGGCCACCCGCTCCTCCCACCCCCTGAGCCGCGCCGCCACCGGCACGGCGGCGGCGTCGGGGTGGAACTTCGCCCGCTCCTCGCTCTTCGTGAGCGGCGTCTCTTTCGTCTCGGCGTCGGCCACGGTCGAGAGGACAAGGAGGGCGGCGAGAGCCGCGGCGGGCCGGCGGAGCCTCATGAGCACACCTCGGCGCGATGTTATCGCGGCACCCGGCTCCCGCATCGCGCCCGTTCTGGCGTATAAAGACGCCGGTGAAGCTCCTCACCTTCCGCCCGACCGGGAGCGACGCATCGGCCTCCGGGATCCTGTCGAAGCGGGGCCGGATCGGAGCGGTTCTGGAGAGCGGGCGGATCCTCGACTTCGCCAAGGTCGAGCCGCGCCTCTCGGGCGTCACGATGCTCGACGTCCTGCAGCAGCCGGACGTCCACATGCCGCACATCGGGGCCCTCCTCTCGATGGCGGCCGAGCTGCCGGGCGCGGCTCTCCACGACCCGCGCCGCGTCGAGCTCCAGGCGCCGTTGCCGAAGCCCGTCTCGCTCCGGGACGCCTACGCCTTCCGGCAGCACGTCGAGACGGCCCGCCGGAACCGCGGGCTCGGGATGATCCCGGAGTTCGACCAGTTCCCCGTCTTCTACTTCGGAAACCACCTCTCGGTCATCGGCCCGGGGGAGCTGCGGGTCGGCCGCCGGCGCCTCGAGCAGCTGGACTTCGAGCTGGAGGCGTTCTGCGTCATCGGGAAGACGGTGACGAACCCGACGCTCGAGGAGGCCGACGCCGCGATCTTCGGCTACGGCGTCATGAACGACTTCTCGGCCCGCGCCCTCCAGACGGAGGAGATGAAGCTGAACCTCGGCCCCGCAAAGGGGAAGGACTTCGCGACCGGCCTCGGGCCGTGGCTCGTGACGAAGGACGAGCTCGTGGCGGACGGCCGGCTCGTGAAGAGCGCGCGCGGGAACGTGATCGAGGCGGCGATGACCGCCGAGGTGAACGGCCTCGAGGTGAGCCGCGGGGACGTGTCGCAGATGAACTGGACCTTCGCGCAGATCGTCCAGCGCGCCGCCGACGGCGTCCAGCTCGTGCCCGGCGAGGTGATCGGCTCGGGAACGGTCGGGACCGGCTGCTTCCTGGAGCTGAACGGCTCGAAGGTGACGCAGAACCAGTGGCTGAAGCCGGGCGACTCGGTCAGCCTGACGATCGACGGCCTCGGGACGCTCACACATCACATCGTGGAGGATTTGGAGAAGTGATCGAACTTCTCGGACTCTACGAGTACAACGAGTGGGCGAACGAGAAGACCATCGCGTCGCTCCGGGCGCTCCCCGAGGCCGACTACGTCCGGGACCTCGGCGGGAGCTGGCCCAGCCTCCGCGCCACCTTCGTCCACATCGCCGGGGCGACCGACGCCTGGGCGGAGCGTTTCGCCGGGAAGGACGCCCTCGCCCTGCCAAAGGAGGCGGACCTTCCGAAGCTGGAGGACGCCGTCCGCGTCCTCCTCGCCGCGCAGGAAAAGCACCGGAATCACCTGAAGAGCCTGACCCGCGAAAAGCTCGAGCGCCCCTTCTCGTGGAAGAACCTCGCCGGCGAGGTGAAGAGCTCCCCGTTCGAGATCGTCGTCCGGCACGTCGTGAACCACCAGACTTATCACCGCGGGCAGATCGCCTCGATGGTCCGCCGCGTCGGGGGAAAGCCGATCGCGACGGACATGGTCCGCTGGGGGATCGAGATCCACAATTCCCAGGCCGCTGGGAAGTCGTAATGGTCTCGAGCGCCGCGAAGACCGTCGAGGCGTACCTGAAGAGCCTGCCGAAGGAGCGGAGCGCCGTCGTGTCGGCCGTCCGCGACACGGTGAGGAAGCACCTCCCGAAGGGCTACGTCGAGTCGATGAACTTTGGAATGATCTGCTGGGAGATTCCGCTCAGCCGCTATCCCGTGACCTACAACGGCCAGCCGCTCGGCCTGGCCGCCCTCGCCGCCCAGAAGCACTTCTACGCCCTCTACCTGATGTGCGTCACCCAGGACGCCGCGCTCCTGAAGAAGCTGAAGGAGCACTACCGGAAGTCGGGAAAGAAGCTCGACATGGGCAAGTCGTGCCTCCGCTTCAAGCGCCTCGACGACGTCCCGCTCGACGTCATCGGCGAGATCATCGGGAGCGTCCCTCCCGAAGCCCTGATCGCCCGGTACGAGTCCGTCAGAGGGACGCCGAAGAGGGCGTAGACGCGGCGGCTCTGGGTTCACGATGGAACCCGAGCTCCGACGCGCTCCGCAGGCACTCCCGAAGCGCCAGGGCGTAGAGAAGGAGGCCGGGGAGCGACATCTGGATCAGGAAGCGGTTCCAGGTGGCGCGCGCGAGGACGTCCGCGTGCCCTGCCCAGCCGACCGAGTAGGCGGCGAAGATCACCGCCGCCGCGCCGCCGAGGAAGAGCACCACCGTCCCCGAGGGGCCCCTCCGGAGCCCGCGGCTCCCGGCGGCGAAGACGATCGGGACGACCCACCAGAAAAAACCCCATTTGTCATTGCGGACCATCTCCTTCGGGATCTCGGGCCCCCAGAGCGCGAGCGAAGAGCGGAAGCCGTCGACGAGGGCCGGCACCGACGCCTGGTAGCCCTCGTCGAAGCGGTTCTCGATCCCCGAGCGCCAGGAGGCGAGGAGCGCGAGCGCGGCAGCGACCGGGAGTGCCGCGGCGAGGAGCGCGCGAATGCGCGTCCGGGCGGGCGCCCGGCCGCGGCGGCGGGCGCAGAGGACGACGTGGGTTTCGAGCAGGGCGGTGGCGCCGAGCGCCGCGAGGGCGAAGGGCGCCCCTTCGTTCTTCGTCAGGACCGCGCCGGCGAGGAAGAGGCCCGCGGCGAGGCCCGCCGACGTCCGGCGGTCCCGCTCGAGGAGGAGCAGGAAGCCCGCTCCCAGAAAACAGGCGAGCGGCATGTCGTTGTAGGCCGACGTCGGGCCGCCCCACAGCTCGAAGGTCGTCATGAAGGGAAGGGCCGCCGCGAGAGCGGCGAGGGCGGCCGCCGTCGGACCCGCCCGGCGCCTTGCGAAGTGAAAAACGAGCAGGAGCCAGACCGGATAGAACGCGAGGTAGAACGGGCGCGCGGCCCGATCGTCTTCGCCCGCGTCGAAGATTTCCTGTTCCGCCACGACGGCGAGCGGCTCCAGGATCGGATACCGCGGATGCGAGACGTACCACTGTCTCTCGCGCAGGACCCGCGCGTCGACGGTCGCCTCGGCCCGGACGATCCGGGCCGCCGCGAGCCAGTGCTGGCGGCCATCCCAGTCGTTCAGGGGATTCGTGAGCCCCGTCGAGAGAAGACCCAGCGTCACGAACCCGCAGACGAAGAGGCCGAAGAAGACGATCCGCGAAGGGAAGGTCGTCCGGAGAACGGGCGCGCCCTCCTTTCGTCGGCTCCAGATTCCGAGCGCCACGCTGCCGAGAACCAACGACAGAAAGAGCGTTCGGCGAAGCAGGACGCCCAAGAAGTGGGCCGCGATCCAGGCGCCACCGCCCACGGCGAGGACTCCGAAGAGCCAGGCGAAGCCGAGCCGCGCGGCCAGCGGGCGCCGCCGGAGGCCCGGGAACGCGGAGACGATGCCGAGCCCGGCCGCGAGGAAGAGGAGGGCTCCTCCGAGGCTCGTCATGAGCCTTTCGGCGAGCACCGTCAGCCCCCGCGACCGCGCCGGTTCACGGCGGGCTCTCGAGCCGCGGCCGGATCTCGCTCCAGCGGGCGAGGACCGGCGCCTCCGACGCCGTCGAGCAGAGAACGACGGGCGTTTCAGGAGGCAGCGAGAAGACCGAAGGGTCGGGGCCCTCCTCTCCCGGCACGCCGCCCCAGACGGGCCGGCGCGGAAGAAGATCGTAGCGGACCCAGTAGCGGGCGTCACTGGGCCCCATCTGGACGAGGATGTACGCGGCGTCCCGGGGCAAGGCCTCCGCGATCCGCGCGATTCCGTCGGCGTAGGCCGGCTTCAGAACGCGGCGCCGGGCCTCGAGAAGGTCCTCCCCGACGTGGTGACGAGCGGAACCGAGCGCCTCCAGCGATCGCGACACGGCCGCCGGCAAGGCGTCGACGAAGGTGCCCGCCAGGCAGAGGAGGGCCAGGCCGCCGGAGACCGCGCGAACCCTCCCGCTCAGTTCCGCCCCCCGCCCTTCGCCTTCTCGAACGCCTCCAGCTCCTTCTTCCTCTCGTCTTGCAGTTCGAGGAGGAGCTTGTAGGCGACGTAGTACTTGTAGATGTTCGAAACGTAGGTGACCGTCTCCATCCCGATCCTTTCGGCGGCAACGAGCTGGACGTTCGCGGCCCAGACGTCCGGATTCAGCCCCTTCTTCCTCGCGATCCGGCGCAGCTCCTGGATCCGTCCCGGGCCCGCGTTGTACGACGCGAACGAGAAGAGCACCTTGTTCAGCGCGTCCATCGGCTCGCCCGCCCAGTACTGGTCCATCATGAAGCGGACGTACTTCACGCCCGCATGGATGTTCGGCTCGAGCTCGCGGATGTCGCCGACCTTCATCTGCCTGCCGGTCGCGGGCATCAGCTGCATGACGCCGATCGCGCCGACGCGGCTCTTCACGTTCTGGTCGAGGCCGGACTCCTGGTACCCCTGCGAGACCATGAGGAGGTAGTCGATCCCGTACCGGTCGCCGTACTTCCGGAAGAGCTCGATCGTCCGGTCGAACTTGTCCCGCTCGGCGACGGACGTCGCGTTCCGGACCATCCTGTCACTCTCCATGTAGCGCTGGAGCAGCGTGTTCCCGAACGCGGTGCCCTTCCCGTGCGCTCGGAGGAACTCGTCCACGATCTCCCGGAACTGCGGGCTCCCCTTCCGGAGCGCCCACGCGAACTCGTCGTCGGCGTGCAGCACCGCTCCGGGGTGGGCCCGGGCCCGCGTGTAGATGTGGGCCCAGAGCTTCGGGACGAAGTCGTACATGACGGAGGCCGGAATCAGCCCGGCGTCCAGCATCTCGAGAATGTCTTCCTCCTCGAGGTCCTCGGGCGCGGCCCGCAGGCCGACCGGCTTCTTTCCCTCCTTTCGGAACCTGTCGTTCAGTTGCTGCAGGTGCTCCCAGGCGCTCGACGACCTCCGGACGAAGACGTCCCGGCCCGCGAGGTCGGCGAGCGACGCGAGGATGGGCGACTCCGGTCCCGTCACCACGATCTCGTCGATGCCCCCCGCGGTCGGCAGCGAGAAGTCGACCTTCTCGCGGCGCTCCGAAGTGACCGCGAGCCCCGCGACGGCGACGTCCCCGAACCCCTGCTCGAGGCGGGTGAGGATCTCGTCCCGCGGGACCGGGAGGAAGACGACGCGGGCCCCGAGGTGCTTCTGCTTCGGCGGGTGCCTCCTGTTGACGAACTCCTCGAAAGCCTTCAGCGATTCGTACGCGATCCCCCGGGGCGTCCCGTTGACGACAAAGTAGAACGTCTGCGAGTAGGGGACGAGCGCCCGGATGATCCGGCGCCGGAGCATCCCGTCGAGGTCGCCCTTCCAGGGTTTCGTCGCGACCGAGAGGTCGACCTCCACGGCCTTCGCGGCGGGCGACGCCGCGGCGAGCGGGAAGGCGAGAAGGAGGGCCGCGAGGAAGGCGGGAGCGATTCCGTTCATCCGGGGCTCCATGGGCGCGGGGACTGTACCCCAACCGGCCAGCCTCCCCTAGAATTCGACCATCGATGAACTCCCTGAAGGTGGTCGCGGACCGGTGGCTCCGCCACGGTCTCATCCTGGGCGCGGGCCTCGGGTTCTCGCTTCCCTACTTCCGGCTCTTCAACCAGGTGCAGGCCGAGGGGGACGAGATCCTCGACACGCTGCCGCACAGGAACGTGGTCTTCCTTTCCAACCACCAGACCTACTTCATGGAAGCGGTCGCCTTCTTCGACCTCGTCTACATCCGGCACGGCTTCGACCTCGAGGACCCGATGCTCCGCTTCTCGGCCGCCGAGGAGACGATGAAGAAGAACCTCCTGACGATGCTCTTCACGAAGGCGGGGGGCGTCACCTTCCGAAGGAGCTTCCGCGAGGAGGGGCGTGACGTGAAGCGGCCCGTCGACCTGGAGGGCGTCGCCCGCGTGGAGCAGGCGATCCGCGAAGGCTGGCTTCTCCACTTCCCCGCCGGCACGACCCAGCCGGGCGCGCCTCTCCGGAAGGGGGTCGCGCAGCTTCTCCACCGAACGGGCGCCACGGCCGTTCCGGTCCGCGTCGACGGCTTCCGGAAGCTCCTCCTCCACAAGCAGCTCCCCGGGAAGCTCTTCAAGAAGTGCCGCCTCCGCTTCTACCCGCCGCTCGACCTCGCCGCCTTCCACGCCGCCCCGTACTCCGGGGAGGCGGGTGCCGAGGTGGTCCGGAGGCTCTCGGAGGTCCTCGGCGACCCGGATCCAGTCGCTTGACATTTATAACTATATAGCTATAGTTGCCTCTGCTTGAGGATGAACTCCCGCGGAGGCCCGATGCGACCGAACCGTCCCTCCCTGGCTCTGGCCCTCCTGGCCGCGCTCGCCGCCCCCCGCGCGCTCGCCGCCGAGGAGGCCCTGACCCTCGCCGGCGCGATGCAACGGGCGCGTGAGAGCGCCCGCGAAGTCGTCGCCGCCCGGGCGCGCCAGCAGGCGGCCGAGGCGCGCACCTCGCAGGCGAAAGGTTTCCGCCTCCCCTCGCTCAACCTGACGGCCCTCTGGACGCGGACGAACAACCCGGCCGAGGTCTTCGCGCTGAAGCTGAACCAGGGCACGTTCTCGTTCCCGGACTTCGTCCAGAGCGACCCGAACAGCCCGGCGCCGATCAACGCCGGGATCACGCGGGCCGAGATCGCGCTTCCGATCTTCACCGGCGGCGAGCTGTCGGGGCGCGTCCAGCAGGCGACGCTCGCCTCGGAGGCCGCGGCGCGGACCGCCGACGGAGCCGGCAACGGCGCGGCCCTTTCCGCGGCCGAGGCGTACGTCATGGTGGCGCAGGCCGAGGAGTACGCCGGGCTCCTGTCGAAGGCGCGCGAGACCGTCGCGGCCCACGTCGACCTCGCGCGGAACTATGTCGAGCAGGGGATGCTGGTCAGGTCCGAGCTCCTCCGGGCGGAGGTCGAGCTCGCGCGCGTCGAGGACCTCCTCGAGGAGGCGCGCGGCCGCGTCCGCGTCGCCAACGCCAGCCTCGCCTTCCGCCTCGGCGCGCCGGGTGGCGACGCGTGGACCCTGGCACCGCTCGCCGAGCCGCGACCGATCGAGGGACCGATCGACGCCTGGCTGGCGACGGCGGCCGACCGTCCCGATCTCCTCGCCGCCGGGAAGCTGCTGGCGGCGGGCGAGGTGGAGGAGAAGATCCGGAAGGCTCCGCTCTGGCCGAAGGTGGCGTTCGTGGCGCGCGGCGAGCTCTACGGCGACCACGCCTTCGGGTCGAGCGGCACCTCGGGCTCGATCCTGGCCGTCGCGACCTGGAACCTCTTCCAGGGGGGGAGCGACAAGGCCGCCGCCCTCGCGGCCCGCGAGGAGGCCCGCGCCGGCCGCGAGGAGCTGGCCCGGTTCGGCGAAGGCGTCCGCCTCGAGGTGCGGCAGTCGTACGAGGAGGCCCTGACCGCCCGGGCGCGGCACGCGACGGCGCTGAAGGCGCTCGCCGCCGCGCGCGAGGCCGAGCGGATCGTGGACGAGAGATTCCGGTCGGGCGTCGTGAAGATGCTCGACCTGCTCGACGTCACGGCGTCCCGCCGCGAGGCCGAGACGCGGGAGCTGGTGGCGCGTGCCGAGGCGCAAGCGGCCGTCCTGCGGCTCGCCGTCCGCGCGGGCCGGCGCCCTGAGAGCGTCCTTCCCTGACGACCATGGAGGAACGGATGAGGATCGGAAGGAAGAACCCCGCCCTCGCGGCCGCGCTCGGCGTGGCGCTCGGCGCCGCGCTCGCCGCCGGCTGCGGCGGGAAGCACGAAGCGAAGGAAACCCCTCCCACCGCGGTCACGGCCGCGACCGCGAAGGCCGAGGCCGTCGAGGTTCCCGACCTCGTCGAGCTCTACGGCACCGTCACCGCCGACTCGACGGCGGCGATCGGAAGCCGGGTCATGGCGAACGTCGTGTCGGTGCCGGTGAAGGTGGGGGACCTCGTGAAGGCCGGCGACGTCCTCGTCGAGATCGACCCCGAGACGGCGAAGGGGCAGGAGGCGCAGGCCCGCGGGGCCCTCGCGCAGGCCCGCGGCGCCCTCGCCCTCGCCGAGCGGAACGACCAGCGCTTCCGGGCGCTGGCGAAGAGCGGGTCCGCGTCGGAGCTCGAGGTGGATATGGCCCGGATGCAGTACGAGCAGGCGAAGGGGGCCGTCCAGCAGGGCGAGGGGGCCGTCGAGGCCGCCTCCTCCGTCGCGAAGGAGTCCCGGGTCGTGGCGCCGTTTCCGGGCCGGGTCGCGGCGCGAATGGTGGAGCCGGGCGACTTCGCGGCGCCCGGCCGCCCGCTCGTGACGGTCGAGTCGGCGGCTGGCCGCCGGCTGGTCGTCTCCGTCCCCGCGTCCGCCGCCGTCGCCACGGGCCTCAAGGCCGGGCAGAAGATCGCCGTCCGGGTCGACGGCGTCGCCGCCCCCCTGACCGGCGTCGTCGCCGAGGTGTCTCCAGGGGCCGACCCGGCCAGCCACTCGTTCACCGCCAAGATCGAACTGTCGGGAGCGCCCGTCGCCGCGGGCCTCACCGGGCGGGCGGCTCTCGAGGCCGGGAAGCGTCGGGCGGTCCTCGTTCCAGCGGGCGCGATCCTCGTGTCCGGCGGCGTCTCCATGGTCGCAGTCCGCGATGCCGACGGGAAGTCCCGCTCCCGCGCGGTGACGACCGGCGCGGCGCACGACGGACGCGTCGAAGTCCTCTCGGGCCTCGCGGGCGGCGAGACCGTCCTCGTGGGGCTGAAAGTCCTTCCGGCCGACGGCTTGCCGGTGGCCGAGGCCTCGAAGTGAGCCTGCCTCCGCCCGCGGGCCCTCCGCGGGACGTGCGGCGCGAGGCGCTGCGGCTGAAGATGACGCGGCGCCCGCTCGGCGCCTCGGGGCGGCTCGCGAAGGCCTTCCTGGAGTCGAAGCTGACGCCGCTCCTCGTCGTGGCGTCCCTCCTCCTCGGCGCCTTCTCGATCCTGATCACGCCGCGCGAGGAGGAGCCCCAGATCAAGGTCCCGATGATCGACGTCCTCGTCGGGATGCCGGGCGCCTCGCCCGAAGAGGTCGAGCGGCGTGTCGTCTCGCCGGTGGAGAAGGCGCTCTACGAGATCCCGAACGTGGAGTACGTCTACTCCATCTCGCAGCCGTCGGGCGGGATGATCATCGTCCGCTTCCTCGTCGGCACCGACCCCGACCAGGCCGTCGTCCGCGTCCAGGCGAAGCTCGGCGAGCTCGCGCCTTCGCTCCCGCCCGGCGCCCTCCCGCCGGCCGTCGCTCCACGCTCGATCGACGACGTCCCGGTCGCCGCCTGGACCCTCTGGTCGAACGACGTCTCCCCGGTCGCGCTCCGGCAGGTGGCCGACGAGCTGAAGTCCCGGCTGACCCGGCACCCGCACGTCGCGCAGGTGACGGTGCTCGGGGGGCAGCGCCGCGTCGTCCGCGTCACGTTCGACCGGGACCGGCTCGCGGCGTACAACCTCTCGCTCGTCCAGGCGTTCCAGGCGCTCTCGGGCCTCAACTGGCGGCTCCCCGCCGGGAGCTTCTCCACAGGAAACACGGAGACGCTCGTCGAGGTCGGTTCGCTCTTCCGCCGCGCGGAGGACGTCGGCTCGGCCGTCGTCGGCGCCTTCTCGGGAAAGCCGGTCTACCTGAGGGACGTCGCGAGCGTGGCCGACGGACCCGAGGAGGCCTCCGAATACGCCTGGATGCTGACGAAGGGCGTCGACGCGCCCGCGGTGACGATCGCCGTCGCGAAGAAGCCGGGGACGAACGCCGTCGAGCTGGTCCGAGACCTCGACCAGCGCTTCGCCTCGTTGAAGGGGCCCGTCATCCCCTCGAACGTCCGGGTCACGAAGACGCGCGATTACGGACGGACGGCGAACGAGAAGTCCTCGGAGCTGATCTTCCACGTCGGGCTCGCAACACTGTCGGTCGTCCTCCTGATGGCCGTCTTCCTGGGCCGGCGCGAGGCGGTCGTCGTCCTCGTCGCGGTGCCCGCGACGCTCGCCCTGACGCTCTTCTCCTCGTACCTCTTCGGCTACACGCTGAACCGGGTGACGCTCTTCGCCCTGATCTTCGCCATCGGCATCCTCGTCGACGACGCGATCGTCGTCGTCGAGAACATCCACCGCCACTACGAGCTCGGGTGGGGCGAGCCGCGCCTCGCGACCGTTTACGCCGTCGACGAGGTCGGGAACCCGACGATCCTCGCGACGTTCGCGGTCGTGGCCGCCCTCCTGCCGCTCGCGTTCGTCTCCGGCCTCATGGGACCGTACATGCGGCCGATCCCGGTCAACGCCTCGGCGGCCATGGTCTTCTCGCTCCTCGTCGCCTTCGTCGTCTCGCCGTGGCTGACGTTCCGGCTCTTCCGGAGGTACGCGGAGGAGCACCTGAAGCGAACCCTCCCGTCCCCCGACGCCGAAACGGCCGCCGAGGGCCGCCTCGACCGCTTCTACCGCCGCCTCTTCGCCCCGCTTCTCGCGAAGGCCTCGCGCCGGTGGACGCTCCTCGGCGCCGTCGTCGCGCTGCTCCTTCTCTCCTGCGGTCTCTTCGTCGTCCGGGGGGTGAAGGTCAAGATGCTCCCGTATGACAACAAGAGCGAGTTGCAGGTCGTCGTCGACATGCCGGAGGGGACGACGCTCGAAGCGACGGCCGCCGCCGCGCGGGTGCTCGCGGGAATCGTCCACGGAATTCCGGAAGTCACCGACATCGAGGTCTACGCCGGGACGTCGGCCCCGTTCAACTTCAATGGCCTCGTCCGGCACTACTTCCTCCGCTCGGGGCCGCTCGTGGCCGACCTGCAGGTCAACCTCCGCCCGAAGGACGAACGCTCCCGCGACAGCCACACGATCGCCAAGGACGTCCGGGTGAAGCTCCAGGACCCCGCACGCCGCCTCGGCGCGAACGTCAAGGTGACGGAGGTCCCCCCGGGGCCGCCGGTCCTCTCCACGTTGGTCGCCGAGATCTACGGGCCCGACCCCGCCGAGCGGGTCGCGCTCGCGAAGCAGGTCCGCGCGATCTTCGAGTCGACGCCCGGGGTCGTCGACACGGACTGGCTCGTCCAGGCTCCGGCGCCGCGGGCCGAGCTCGTGATCGACCGCGAGAAGGCGATGATCTCCGGCGTCACGCCCGAGGTCGTCGTGAAGACCCTGCGAATCGGCCTCGACGGGGCGGAGGCCGGCCTCCTGCACGACGACCGCGCCCGCTCCCCCGTCCCGATCGTCCTCCGGCTCGACCGGACGCAGCGCTCGAGCCTGTCGGGCCTCCTCTCCGTCACCGTCCCGTCGGCCTCGGGAAAGCTCGTCCCTCTCCGGGAGCTTGTCACCGTCCGGAACGACGTCCGCGAGAGGTTCGTCTACCACAAGAACCTCCAGCCCGTGACGTACGTCCTCGCCGAGATGGCGGGGGTGGCCGAGGCGCCGGTCTACGGCATCCTCGACATGAGGCAGAAGATCGCCGCCCTGAAGCAGCCCGACGGCGCGTCGCTCGAGGTCCTCTCGACGAGCCTCCCGGCCGATAGCAACGCCTACGCCATGAAATGGGACGGCGAGTGGCACATCACCTACGAGGTCTTCCGCGACATGGGGGTCGCATTCGCGGCCGTCCTCGTCCTGATCTACGTCCTCGTGGTGGGGTGGTTCCGCTCCTTCGTGACGCCGCTCGTCATCATGGCGCCGATCCCGCTGACGCTCATCGGCATCCTGCCGGCGCACGGCCTTTTCGGCGTCTTTTTCACGGCGACCTCGATGATCGGGTTCATCGCGCTCGCCGGCATCATCGTCAGGAACTCCATCCTCCTCGTCGACTTCGTCAACCTGGAGCTCCGCGCCGGGGAGACACTCGAGGACGCCGTCATGAAGGCCGGGGCCGTCCGGTTCCGGCCGATCGTCCTGACGGCCCTCGCCCTCGTGGCGGGCGGCGGCGTCATCCTTCTCGACCCGATCTTTCAGGGCCTCGCCGTCGCCCTCATCTCCGGCGTCCTCGTCTCGACGGCCCTCACGCTGATCGTGATCCCGCTCCTCTATTACATGTACCTGAAAACCGTCGGCACCGCCGACATCGAAGGAGAAGAGTCATGACCGTCAACGACGCCCTCCGCGCCATCGCCGGCCTGTTCATCCTGATCTCCGTCGCTCTGGGATACTTCTTTCACCCGGGCTTCTTCCTCTTCACCGCCTTCGTCGGCGCGAACCTCCTGCAGTCCGGATTCTCGAAGTGGTGCCCGATGATGGGGATTCTCCGGAAGCTGGGGCTCAGGGAGCAGGCGGGGTGAGCCTCGCCGCCCGGGCGATTGACCTCGCATGCCTACAAGTCCATAGTGACCATATGGCGATGGAGAACCATCTCGAGCTCTCCGAGGCCGCGCGGGAGAAGGTGGCCGCGCGGTTCCGGGCCCTCGGCGAGCCGACGCGCCTGAGGGTCCTCGAGCGGCTCTTCGGCTCCGCCGCCTCCGTCGGCGAGATCCTCGAGCACGTCGGCGGCACGCAGGCGAACGTCTCGAAGCACCTCGCCCTGCTCCACGCCGCCGGCCTCGTGAGCCGGAGGAAGGACGGGACCCGGACCGTCTACGCCATCGCCGACCCGACGCTGAAGAAGATCTGCTCGATCGTCTGCCGGGACGTCGAGCGCGAGGCGCTCGAGACCGCGGACGCGGTCCTCGGCGTCCCGCACCGCCGCCGCTGAACCGCCCGCCACGACAGAAAGAGAGGCCCCCATGAAGAAGAGCCACGCCGCCGTCGCCCTGCTCCTCACCGCTCTGCTCGCCACCGGCACCCTTCTCGCCACGATGGACAACATGAAGACGTTCAACGAGAAGTACCCGGACTCCAAGGCGAAGCTCGGCAAGTGCTCCACCTGCCACGTGAAGCCCCTTCCCAAGAAGGACGATCACGAGTCGAACCCCTACGGGATCGACGTCAAGTCGACGATCGACCCGAAGGACCCGGCGAAGAAGATCGACCTCGGGAAGATCGAGCAGAAGGACAGCGACGGCGACGGCGTCAAGAACATCGACGAGATCAAGGCCGGCACGAACCCCGGCGACAAGAACTCGAAGTAGCCCGCGCCGCCGTTCCGCCTGCGCCGCCCGCCGCTCCGCCGGCGGGCGGTTCCGTCTTCAGTAGGTCCGGAGCTTCTCGAGGACCGCCTCGACGTCGTAGTCGGGCGTCGACGCGCCGGCGGTCACGCCGACCCTTCGGACGCCCGCCAGCTTCTCCGGATCGAGGTCGGACGCCGTGCCGATCAGGAGCGTCGGCTTGAAGCTCTCGGCGATCTTCGCCAGCTCCTTCGTGTTCTTGCTGAAGCGGCCACCGATGACGACGATCGCGTCGATCGTCGGGTCGTTGCAGAGGGCCCGGAGCGCCACCTGGTTCTCCTTCGTGGCGTAGCAGATCGTGTCCGCGACGCGGGCCTCGGCGACCCTCCGGCGGATCTCCTCGACGTGCTCGGCGAAGCTGTCCGAGTTCAGCGTCGTCTGGAAGACGATCCGGACCTTCTTCGCCTTCGACCAGTCGAACGCCCTCACGTCCGCGAGGTCGTAGAAGACCTCGTAGGTCGACGGGTCGAGGTCCTTCGTGTAGCCGACGACCTCCCGGTGGGTCCGCTGCCCCATGATCGCGATGAACCAGCCGTCGGCGAGCGCCCGCGCGATCTCGGTGTGGATGTCGGTCACGAACTTGCACGTCGTGTCGATCGCCTTGAGGCCGAGGGCGGCCGCTTCCGCCCGGACGGACGGCGCGACGCCGTGCGCCGAGAAGACGATCCGGTTTTCGTGGGTCTTCGCATCCGCGAGCGAGTGGACGGTCGGGAATCCGAGTCGGGCCATCTCGGCCTCGACGCTCTCGTTGTGGACGACCTGCCCGAGGATCGCGCCCGTCTGCTTCTTGGCCGCGGCGATCCGGACGAGCTTGTCCGCCACGCGGACGCCGGCGCAGAAGCCGTACTTCTCGGCGAGGACGACGTCCATCAGCCCTTCGCCTTTCCCTGCCAGAGGGCGAGCTTCGTCTGCGCGCCGGCGCGCCACGCGTCCGGAGCGCCGGCCTTCTTCGACGCCTCTATCGCCTTCTCGAGGTACGGGATCGCCTGGGCGTATCTTCCCTCGTCGGCGAGGAGGTCCCCCTTCAGCTCGTCCATCCAGAAGCTGTCTCCGCGGCTCCTCGCCTCGTCCAGCCACCCCATCGCCTCGCCGCGGCGCTCCCCCGTGTCGCGGGCGAAGCGCGCCGACTGGTAGAAGTCGACCCACTCCTTGGGGCCGGCCGCCGCCCGCGCCGCGTCGAGCTTCTTCCAGACGATCCCGTTCACGTCGAACTCGAGCGGGAAGGCGACGCGGAGCTTCTCCCATGCCATCTCGAGGCGGACGCGCCGACCGGGAGGCCGGCAGGAAGCGGAACTCCAGCCACTCCTGGTGGGGTCCGCGCCTCGGGCGTCACCGGGAAGGAGAGCACGTCCTTCTTCGGGTCGCGGAAATAGGCGCCCCACTGCTTAGGTTCGGCGTTCACGACGATCGTCCAGGACGCCTTCCCCGGAATCGCGAAGAGGGCGTAGGTCCCGGCTTTGAGCGGCTGCCCTGCGACCCTTGCGTCCTCCGTGATCTCGAGCGTGGTGGCGTCGTTGGCGCCGAGTCGCCAGACCTCTCCGTACGGGACGAGCGCGCCCCAGACCTCGCGCCCCTGGACGGCCGGCCGGTGGTAGGCCACGGTCGCCTTCGCCGTCCCGATCTTCTCCGACACCGAGGCCCCGGGGCTCGGGCGCGGCAGCTCGACCGCCGCCGGGGCCGCGAGGGCGGCGCCGAGCGCCAGGACGGGGGCGAACGGGGTCGATCCTCATGCGGACTCCTCCGGACCCGATGTTAGCGCGTTGCGAGGCGGTCTCAACCGAGGTCGACGAGGGCGACCGCGGGCGGGAGGGCCCGGACGAGCCGGTCGCGCTTGATGAGATGGAAGCCCCGGCCGCCCCGGGAGACGACGTCGTACCGCTTCGTCACGGTGTGCTCCGTCCCCTTCGAGTTGACGAGCGTCAGCGTGGCGCGCGCCTCGTCCGCGCCGAAGAGCGCCGCGCCGACGACGCGGTCGCCCGGCGAGAGCTTCAGGCCGATGACCCCCTTTCCCGGGCCCGCGAGGACCGGCACCTCGTCGGCGGCGAAGAGGATCGCGCGCCCCTGCTCGGAGGCCATCGCGACGACGTCCTTCTTCGAGACGACCCCGACGAAGAGGATCTCGTCCCCCTCGGGCGGCCGCCCGAACCGCCGTCCGGCGCGCGTCGTCGGCTCCCGGAAGGCGTCGAGGTCGAACCGGAAGACGAACCCCTTCCGCGTCGCCGCGAGAGCGCCGGCCCCCTTCGGCGGCGTGATCCGCGGGTCGAGCGAGAGCGCCGCGACGACCCGCTCGCCGTCGCCGAACTTGAAGAGCTTCTGGACCGGCTCGCCGTAGCCGGTGGAGGGCGGGACGTCGTTCAGCCGGAGGACGTACGCCGTGCCGCGGTTCGAGAAGAGGACCCCCGGCTCCTTCGTCGAGCCCTGCATGACGGCGAGGACCGAGTCCCCTTCGCGGAGGCGCGTCCCCGCCGGGTCCTTCAGCTCGCGGAGGCGCTTCAGCCAGCCGTCGGCCGAGACGACCGCGACCGTCTCCTCGTGCTGGATGAACGCCTCGGCGTCGTATTCGGGCTCCTCGGCCGAGGCCGTCACCTGCGTCCGGCGCTTCTCCTTCTCGAGCGTCCCCCGGAGCTCCACCGAGCTCGCGCTGGACGACGCCCCAGAGCTTCGCCTTCGACTTCAGGATCGCCTCGATCCGGGCCGCCTCGGCCTTCTTTTCCGCGAGCTCCTCGCGGATCGCGTCGATCTCGAGCCGGGCCAGCTTGTAGAGCTTCGTCTCGAGGACGGCGTCGGCCTGCTCCTCGTCGAGGCCGAAGCGCTTCATCAGCTTCTCCGGCGGCGTCGGCCTTTCCGTCCGACTTCCGGATGATCCGGATCGCCTCGTCGAGCGCGTCGTAGATGATGACGAACCCCTCGAGGAGGTGGATCCGCCTCCGGAGCTCCTCGAGGTCGAACTCGAAGCGGCGCCTCACCGTGTCGAAGCGGAAGTCGAGGAAGTGGCGGAGGACCGCCTTCAGGGAGAGCCGCTGCGGCTCGCGCGACGTCGGGCTGGGCCGTCGGGACGAGGCAGGTGAGGTTCACCGGCACCGTCGTCTCGAGCGGCGTGTGGCGGTAGAGGTAGGTCATGACGAGCGCCGGGTCGGCGTCCCGCTTGATCTCGAGGACGATCCGGACGTCGTCCGTCGACTCGTCGCGGACGTCGACGAGGGCGGCGAGCTTCCGCTCGATGATGACGTCCGCGATCCGGGCCACGAGGTTCGCCTTCTCCTGCCCGTACGGGATCGACGTGACGACGATCGTCCTCGCGCCGCGCGCCCCCTCCTCGACCTCGTAGTCGCCGCGGAGCTTCAGCGTCCCCTGCCCGCTCTCGTAGATCGCCGCGGAGCTCGCGCTTCCCGCCGAGGAGGACGCCTCCCGTCGGGAAGTCGGGGCCCCTGATCGTCTTCAGGGGGTCGGCGTCGGGGTCGTCGATCGCGGCGATGGCGGCGTCGAGCACCTCGACCGGGTTGTGCGGCGGAATCGACGGTCGCCATGCCGACGGCGATTCCCGTCGCGCCGTTCACGAGGAGATTCGGGAAGCGGGCCGGGAGGACGATCGGCTCGGAGTGGACGCCGTCGAAGTTCGGGCGCCAGTCGACCGTCCCCTTCCGGATCTCCGAGAGGAGCTCGATCGCGAGCGGTCGGAGCCGCGCTTCGGTGTACCGGTAGGCCGCCGCCGCGTCGCCGTCCAGCGACCCGAAGTTGCCGTGGCCGTCGACGAGCGGCGCGCGGAGCGTGAAGGGCTGGGCCATCCGGACGAGGGCGTCGTAGATCGCCACGTCGCCGTGGGGGTGGTACTTGCCGATGACGTCGCCCACCACCGACGCCGACTTCTTGAATTTGGCGTCCGGGGTCAGGTGGAGGTTCTGGAACATCGAGAAGAGGATCCGGCGCTGGACCGGCTTCAGGCCGTCGCGGACGTCCGGGAGCGCGCGCGACGTGATGACCGAGAGCGCGTAGTTGAGGTACCGCCTGCCGGACCTCCTCCGGAAGCGCGATCTCCGCGTCGAAGGGGAGCGGGGGCTGTCCGCCGGGGGCGGCGGCCGTTTTGCGTCGTGTCATCGGTGCTCCGCGGGAGCGCGTCGGGCGCCCCGGCGCCACGAAGGTAGCGGGGGGAGGAGGGCGCGTCAAATGGGGACCGGCGCCGGATCAGCAAGCCCCGCCGCCATCCCCAACCCACTCACGCCGCCTTGCGGTCGCGAATTGACGGTCGTGGCGGGGCCGGGACGCGGACGCGAGCTACTGGAAGTAGCCGTTCACGTCGAGGATGACGTGGACCGTCCCAAGCGAACCGTTGAAGACCTTCACCGCACCTGCCCCGTCCGTCGACAGGCGCAATTGCGCGTTGTTTGCCCGAGTCTGCCCCGCCGTGAAGTTGACGTTCGAGATCAGCGGCTGCGTCCCGTCCGCCGGGTAGATAGTCAGGTATCCAGGCGCCGTCGGCTCCGTCACCGTCAGGTTCACCGAGACCGCCTTCGCCGTCGCCGGGATCCCGCACGGCGTGCCCGTCATGACGACCGTCTGCGTCCCACCCGCCGCAATCGGCGTCCCCGAGCCGGTACGCGTATCGAGCTGCCGACAGGGGGCAACGGTATAGAAGAGAACCGCCGACCCCGGCGGAGCCACGGTGACCGTCGCCGTCGCGGGCGCGCTCGTGCACCCTGACCCGTTCGTCTCCGCCACCGACAGCGTGAGCGGCGTCCCTGCCGCCCCCGCCGTAAAGGCGACCTGGCTCGTCCCCTGACCGGCCGTGATCGTACCGTTCGTGATGGTCCATGCGTACGTCGAGCCGGCATGAGTCACGACGCCCGCGAGACGGTTCGGAGAGCCCTGGCCCACCGTGACAGGTGCCGTGATGACGGGCGGCGACGGACCGACGACGACCTCTGTCGTTCCGGGAACCGAGATGCATCCAGCGACGGTGACGGTGACGCTGTAGGTCCCCGCGTTGGTCGCTGTCGCACTGGGAATCGTGGGGTTCTGCTCCGAAGAGGTGAAGCCGTTCGGACCGGTCCAGGAATACGTCGCACCGAAAACCAGCGGCGTCCAGATCGAGATCGTCTCCCCGACGCAGTAGGCCCCTCCGTTGAATGCCATCGGGGACCAAATACACATATACGTGAACGCCGACGCCAGGCTCCCCGCCTGAAGGTCGGGGTTCGTCACGGTGACGGTCACGGCTCCGGCCACATGAATGGGCGTGAAGGCGAAAAGCGTCGTCGCCGAGAGATAGGTGACGCTGGTAGCCGCCGCACCGCCGAGGCTCACGGTGGCGCCAGGCTGGAAGTCCGTCCCCGAGATCGCCACGACGGTCCCGCCCGAGACGGGCCCGCTCGCTGGAGAGACTCCGGTCACCGTAGGCGCGGGTCCCTGCGCCCGGCGTCAGACGGAAGACGACGCCGCCATCACGAGGCCCTCCCACGGGCGCGGTCCCGTAGAAGTTCCCGTCGGTCGCCTGGAGGAGACCTGCGTACGGAATCGCGCCATCGCTGTTATTAAACGAGTGGAGCGTCGTGAGCATCCCCCCCGGCGTGATCTTAAAGATCGTGCCGTTGTCGCTCGTGCCGCCTTCAGACGTCGTCCCGTAGAAGTTTCCGCCCGTTCCCTCGACAAGGCTGGCGTACGGGTATCGCCCGTCGCCTCCCGAGAACGAATGTAGTGTCGTCAGCGCCCCGGCCGGCGTGATCTTGAAGACCGTGCCATAGTCGCTCGCTCCGGCCCGATTTGTCGTCCCATAGAAGTTCCCGTCGGTGCCTAGCACGAGGGCGGCGTACGGACCCGTCCCATCGCTGTACCCCTCGAACGAGTAGAGCGTCGTCAGCGCCCCCACCGGCGTGATCCTGAAGACCGTGCCGGAGTCGCTCGCGCCGCCGGCAACAGTCGTCCCGTAGAAGTAACCGCCGGTTCCCTCGAGAGGCTGGCCGCCGGGTATGCGCCCGTCGCTCCCCGAGAACGAATGTAGTGTTGTCAGCGTCCCCCCCGCCGTGATCTTGAAGACCGTGCCCTTTCCGCTCGCGCCGCCGGCGACAGTCGTCCCGTAGAAATTCCCGTCCGTTCCCTGGACGAGGACGGCGGACGGGTCCGCCCCGTCGCCGTACCCGAACGAGTAGAGTGTCGTCAGCACCCCCACCGGGGTGATCCGGAAGACCGTTCCAAAGCCGATCGCGCCGCCGATAAACGTCGTCCCGTAGAAGTTCCCGTCGGTTCCCAGCACGAGGCCGGCGGACGGGTCTTGCCCGTCGCTCTCCGAGAACGAATGGAGTGTTGTCAGCATCGCCCCCGCCGTGATCTTGAAGACCGTGCCGTAGTCGCTCGCACCGCCGTTAGGCGTCGTCCCGTAGAAGCTCCCGTCGGTCGCCTGCACGAGGCCGGCCCGTGTACCCCGCCCGTCGCTCGTCGAGCTGGAGAAGGAGTAGAGCGTCGAGAGCACTCCCGCCGGCGTGATCTGGAAAACCGTGCCGCCACCGATCGCGCCGCCGGAATTCGTCGTCCCGTAGAAGTTCCCGTCGGTTCCCTGCACGAGGCCTGAGTACAGATTCGCCCCGTCGCTCCCCTCGAACGAGTAGAGCGTCGTCAGTGCCCCCGCCGGCGTGATCCTGAAGACCGTGCCGAAACCATTCCCGCCGCCCTGAGTCGTCCCATAGAAGTTCCCGTCGGTCCCCTGCACGAGGCCTGCGTACGGATTCGCCCCGTCGCTCCCCTCGAACGAGTAGAGTGTCGTCAGTGTCCCCGCCGGAGTGATCTTGAAGACCGTGCCGAAACCATTCCCGCCGCCCGAGGCGTCGTTCCGTAGAAGTTCCCGTCGGTTCCCTGCACGAGGCCCGCGTCCGGGTACGCCCCTTCGCCCCACCCGAACGTGTAGAGCGTCGTCAGCGCCCCGGCCGGGGTGATCTTGAAGACCGTGCCGTAGTCGCTCGCCTCGCCGCCGTAAGTCGTCGTCCCGTAGAAGTTCCCGTCAGTTCCCTGTGCGAGGCCTGCGTATGGATTCGCCCCGTCGCTCCCCTTGAACGAGTAGATCGTCGTCAGCGCCCCCGCTGGGGTGATCTTGAAGACCGCTCCGTTGTCGCTCGCGCCGCCGGAATTCGTCGTCCCGTAGAAGTTCCCGTCCGTTCCCTGCACGAGGCCGGCGTACGGTCTCGCCCCGTCGCTCCCCCCGAACGAATAGAGCGTCGTCAGCGTCCCAGACGAAGTGATCCTGAAGATCGTCCCGATACCGCCCGCGCCGCCCTTGTACGTCGTCCCGTAGAAGCTCCCATCGGTTCCCTGCACGAGGGTCCCGTACGGGTTCTCTCCGTCGCTCCCCGAGAAAGAATGGATTGTCGTCAGAGTCCCCGCTGGCGTGACCTTGAAGACGCTGCCGAGGCCGTTAGCCCCGCCCGGGCCCTCCGTGCCGTAGAAGTTCCCGTCGCTCGCCTGGACCAGACCTCGTGGAGACTGGTACCCGGACGCGAAGGGATAGAGCACCGTGTACGACTGGGCCTGAATTGGGCCGGTCGCAATCGCGATCGCGCAGAAGAAGACCAGAGGGACGATCCTCTCGAAAATGGAATGTGCTTCAGCGCGCATCGTCCGATGGAAAACCGACCTGCTCGTCCTCAAATTACCTACCCGGTCGAACCACCAATATTAATAAGAAGTAGGGTCACATAGGTACCCAAGCCATGGTGCGATTGCATCAGCCGTTGCGCCGACCTCAAGCTGATCCGAGACCGATCTTTCGCCCGCTCGAACGCGCGCTTTCAGGCCGACGGCTCGCCCGTGCCCCGCACGTCAACGGCCGCGACCTGCGAACGAAGAGCGAGAGCCCCGCGAATCAATTTCGCCGTCCTTCCCGTTGACAATGGCGGCTGCTCCCGTGCAGTCTGAATCCCGACAGATTCGCCCCATGGACACGGATGCGGAACTCTTCGGCCGGATCCTCAAGAGGGACAGGGAGGCGTTTTCCGCCTTCTACGACCGGTGGGCGCCCGTCCTCTTCAGCTTCTGCGCCCGTATCCTGAGAGATGCGGGCGACGCCGAGGAGGTGCTTCAGGACGTCTTCGTCCAGGTCTGGAAGGACGCCCACCGGTTCGACGCGGCCCGGGGGTCGATCAAGACGTGGCTCTTCACGATCGCCCGGAGCCGCGCCCTCGACCGGTGGCGGAGCCGCCGCTCGGTGGAGCAGCGCCTCGCGAGCGCCGAGGAGCTTCCGGAGCTCCCGGCGCCGGGCGGCGACCCGGCGGCGCAGAGCCAGCTCTCCCGGCTCGTCGCGCGGCAGATGGGACGCCTGTCGGTGAAGGAGCGGACGGTGCTGACCCTCGCCTACTTCGAAGGGCTGACCGCAGGAGGAAATCGCCGAGCGGATCGGGGAGCCGCTCGGGACGGTCAAGGGCCGCGCCCGCTCGGGGCTCGCCAAGCTGCACGCGCTCTTCCTCGGGGAGAAGGCCGATGGCTGACGACCGGTTCGCCGAAGACCTTCCCCTCTACGCGCTCGGGGCGCTCCAGGGCGAGGCGCGCAAGCGCCTCGAGGAGCAGCTCGCCGAGGGCTCCGAGACCCTCGACGCGGAGCTGGAGGCGTGGCGGAGCGCCGCCGCGCTCCTCCCCTACGCGTCCCCCCCGCAGCCCCTCCCGCCGGAGTTGAAGGAGCGGGTGATGAAGCGGATCGAGACGGTGAAGCCGAGCGTGGAGTTCGCCGCGTTCCCGCCGCCCCTTCCCCGCCACGGGACGAGCTGGGTCGGCGCGATCGCGGCGTCGCTCCTCCTCGCGGCCGTCCTCGGGTTCCTCCTGACGACGGCGCGGAACGAGATCGCCCTCCTGCAGAACGAGAAGTCGAGCCTCGCCTCCCTCCTGAAGGAGCAGGAGCGGGAGACGGCCTGGCTGAAGGACCCCCGGGTCCAGGTCTCGCTCCTCCGAGGCCTCGCCTCGAACCCGTCCGCGAGCGCCCGCCTCGTCTGGCACCCCGACACGAAGCAGGGAATCCTCTACGTGACGGGCCTCCCGCCCCTCCCGCTCGAGAAGAGCTACGAGCTCTGGGCCTTCGTCGACGGGCAGCCTCAGCCGGCGGGGGTCTTCCAGGCCGCGCCGGATGGCACGACCGTCTTCGTCCTCTCCCGGCAGGAGTCGCTCGGGCGCCGCCCCGAGAAGTTCGCCGTCTCGATCGAGCCGAAGGGCGGGACGGCGAGCCCGACAGGCGACGTCGTCCTCCTCGGCGGGCCGATCTGAGAACCCCCGCCTCCCTGTAAACGCCGGGGCTCCGGCCGCCGTCTCATCCGGCGGAACGGGGCCCTTTCGGGAGGGACGAGGGGGCTCGGAGAGGGAAGAAGATGAACAGAATCAACGGCAGAAGCCCGGTTCTCGGACTCGTGGCGGGCTCCGTGGCGCTCCTCCTGGCGACGGGGGCCTACGCCCAGTTCGGCCCCGGGCCGACGGCCGAACCCGGCCCGGTGGCGGGGCCGGGAGGCGGGCGCGGGGGACAGATCGTCCGGGCGCTCCGGACGGCGCTCTCGACGCTCGACCTGACGGACGACCAGAAGACGAAGGTCAGGGGGATCTTCGAGGCTAAGAAGGCGGGCTTCGAGGCGCTCCGGACGGAGATGCGGGCCGACGCGAAGGCGCTGCACGACGCCGCGAACGCCACGACCCCCGACCCGGCGACCGTCGGCGCGGCGTTCCTCAAGCTGAAGGAGGACCGCGCCGATGCGAAGGACCAGTTCGACGCGCTGATGGCCGACGTCAAGGCGGCCCTGACGGCCGAACAGCGGACCCGGCTCGAGGCCTCGCTCGCCACCCTGAAGCACCTGCGCCGCCGCGGCTGACGCGCCGGCAAACCGGGACGCATTCGGGAGAGATCGCATGGCCCTCCGGGCCTGCAAAAGAGACTCCGTCGCCGTTGCCTGCAAAAAAAGCTGGCATTCCGGGGCCGGCCGGGACAGACTTCCCGCGCGAGGGGGTTCCGATGGACTCGCCCGCAGTCGCCAGCCCCGAGTCAGACCCGTCTGCGAGAGCCAGCTCGACTGCCGGTCCCGCTGGTTCCCCCCGGCCCCGTCTTGCCGAAGAGGGGATCGCCCTCAACCTCACCGAAGTCGCCATCGCTCTGTCGGACGCTCTCAACCTCGTGGGCATCGAGGACGCCGGGCACGGGAAGCGGGTCGCATTCATGGCGACGGAGGTCGGCAAGGCCGCCGGGCTCTCCGCCGCCGCCCTCGACCGCCTTTTCCTCTCCGCCCTCCTCCACGACAGCGGCGTCGCCTCGAACCAGGTCTTCCGGAAGATCACCGGGGTTTTCGATTGGCAGGAATCGGCGGAGCATTGTCTGGCCGGACACGAGCTTCTCTTCGGATTCCCGCCGTTCCGCCCCACGGCATCGATCGTTCTTCACCATCACGACCGCTGGGACTCGGCCGCCCGCGACCAGACCGAGCCGGAGATCGCCCTTCTGGCCAACGCCGTCTTCCTGGCCCACCGGACCGATGCTCTCTGCCTCGCCTTCGGACAGGGCGACATCCTCCTGGCCCGCGGCGCCGTGCGCAACGGCATCGCGCGGCGCTCGAAGAGCCACTTCTCCCCTGAGCTGGTCGGCGCCTTCCTGGAAGCCTCGACCTCGGAGACCTTCTGGCTCTCGCTGGAGCCGCGTCACGTCGAGCGGTACGTCGAGGAGATGGTGCAGGCCGCTCGGCCCGAGAGGACCGACGCCCGGCACCTCCGGCACCTCGCCGCCATCTTCGCGCGAATCGTCGACGCCAAGAGTCCCTTCACCGCGCAGCACTCGCTCGGCGTCGCCCGGCTGGCCCGGATTCTCGGGGGTCTCCTCGGCATGTCGAACGACGTCTGCGACCAGCTCGAGATTGCGGGCCTGCTGCATGACCTCGGAATGCTGCGCATTTCCGGCGAGGTCCTGGAGAAGAAGGCGCCGCTCGACGCCGGAGAGTTCTCGACGATCTCGCGGCATAGCTTCGAGACGTATCAGATGCTGAGGCGGCTCCGCCCGTTCCGGACCCTCGCCATCTGGGCCTCCTTTCTCCACGAGTCGCTTTCCGGGAGAGGCCATCCGTTCCGCAGGCGCGGCCTCGAGATTCCGTTCCCAGCCCGGGCGCTCGCGGTCGCGGACACCTTTCAGGCGCTGTTGCAGAGGCGTCCGTACCGGCCCGCGCTCGCCGCGGATCCTGCCCTGAAGGTGCTCAGGGAGTTGGCAGAAGGGGGAAGACTCGACCCGGAGATCGTGGAGACGCTCGCGCAGAATCTCGAGCTGTGCCGGGCCGCCGCGGTCGGCGACACGGCTTCCGCCACGCCGCCGCTCCTTACAGCCAGCCCGACTTCTTGAACTGCCGGTAGAGGGTCCCGCAGGCGACGAGCATCACGCCGAGGATGATGTAGTAGCCGTACCGGTACTTGATCTCGGGCATGTGCTCGAAGTTCATCCCGTAGATCCCCGCGATCATCGTCGGAACGGCGAGGATGGCGACCCAGGCCGAGATCTTCCTCATGTCCTCGTTCTGCCGGACGTTCACCTGCGTCAGGTTCGCGTCGAGGACGCTCGTCAGGAGGTCGCGGAAGCCGACGAGGGTGTCGACCGTCCGGAGCAGGTGGTCGTGGATGTCGCGGAAGTAGGGGCGGATGTCCTCGTGGATCTGGTCGTACCCCCCGCGCGCGAGGCGGTCGACGGGGGTGAGGAGCGGTGAAACGGCCTGGTGGAACTCGAGGGCCTCGCGCTTCAGGAAGTAGATCCGCTCGGCCGGGTTCGTCCGGGCCGCGGAGAAGACCTCGCCCTCCACCTCGGAGATGTCGTTCTCGAGGCCGTGGATCACCGGCTTGTAGTCGTCGACGATCCGGTCGAGGATCGCGTAGAGGACCGCCCCCGGGCCGCACTTGAGCAGGGTCGGGTCGCCCTCGAGGCGCCGGCGCACCTCCGCGAGCCCGCTCGCGGGGCCGTGCCGGACCGTCACGACGAAGGAGTCCCCGAGGAAGAGAAGGATCTCGCCGAGGTGGACCTCCTCCAGGTCCTCCTCGTACCAGGCCGTCTTCAGGACGACGAAGAGGATGTCGTCGTAGACCTCGAGCTTCGGGCGCTGGTGCGCCTTGATGGCGTCCTCGACCGCCAGCTCGTGGAGCTGGAACTCTCTCTTCACCGCCTCGAACTCGGCGGCCGTCGGCTCGTGCAGGCCGATCCAGACGAAGTTCCCGTCCTCGCGGGACGCCTCGAGCGCGTCGGCGATCGCCAGCTCCCCCTGCCGCCGGACCCCGTTCACGTAAACCGCGCAGTCGACGATCAAGGCGTCACGCCACCAGGCCGACGAAGTCGAACTTCGCGACGTCGACGAGCCCCTTGTCGGTCAGCTTCAGCTTCGGGAATGACCGGCAGGGCGAGGAACGCGAGCGTCATGAACGGATGGTCCATGGTCGTCCCGAGCGCGCGGGCCGCCGCGTTCGCGCTCCGCTCGGCGGCGTCGACCTCGCCGATCGGCGCGTTCGACATCAGCCCGGCCACGGGGAGCGCCACCTCGGCCAGCACCTCGGCGCCGTCGCGCGATGACGACGCCGCCGCCGAGGGTCTCGATCCGGCGGACGGCCGTCTCCATCGACGCGTCGTCGGCGCCGAGGACGACGACGTTGTGCGAGTCGTGGGCGACGGAGGAGGCGATCGCCCCCCGCTTGAGGCCGAAGCCCCTGGCGAACGCGACTCCGACGTTTCCGGTTCCCCGGTGGCGCTCGACGACCGCCAGCTTGAGGAGGTCCCGGGACGGGTCGGCCTCGGCCGACCCACCCCGCACGAGCGCCGGCTCGATCGAAGCGCCTGTCGCGAGGGAGCCTGCGGTGACGTCGATGACGCGGAGCGAGGCGCCCTCCGGGACCGGCACGCGGAGCCGGGTCCGGTCGAAGCCCGCGACGCGGAAGCCCGGCCCCTCGTCCATCCGGAAGGACGAAACGTCCGAGAGGAGCACGCCTCCCCGGGCCACCGGGAGGCCGCCGAGGACGACGAGATCGGGGCGGAAGTCCTCCAGCCGCTCGAACGTCAAGAGGTCGGCCCGGAAGCCGGGCGCCAGGGCTCCGCGGTCGTCGAAGCCGTAGTGCCGGGCGCACGACCAGGAGGCGAGGCGGAGCGCGAGAACCGGGTCGAGGCCGAGCGCGATGGCGCGCCGGACGTGGTGGTCGACGTGGCCGTGGGCGAGGAGGTCCCAGGGGTGGCGGTCGTCGGTCGCGAAGGCGAAGCGCTCGGAATTCTGCGCCGTCACGAGCGGGAGGAGGTCGTCCAGGTTCTTCGCGGCCGTTCCCTCGCGGATCCAGATCGACATCCCGATCCGGACCTTCTCGAGCGCCTCGGACCGCGACAGGCACTCGTGGTCGGACTTCATGCCGGCCCCGACGTAGGCGTTCAGGTCGAGACCCGTGAGGAGGGGCGAGTGGCCGTCGATCGGGACCCGCCGCCGGCGGGCCGCCTCCACCTTCCCGCGGACGCCGGGGTCCCCGAAGAGAAAGCCCGGGACGTTCATCATCTCGGCGAGGCCGGTCACGCGCGGGAGGCCGTAGAGCGGCTCCAGGTCGTCCGGCCCGAGCGAGGCGCCGGAGGTCTCGAGGTGCGTCGACGGCACGCAGGACGGGAGCATGATGAAGACGTCGACCGGCAGAGAGTCGGAGGCCCGCTGGAAGGCGCGGATCCCGTCGACGCCGCGGACGTTCGCGATCTCGTGCGGGTCGGTGACGACCGCCGCCGTTCCCCGGGCGGCCGCGAGCCGGACGAACGTGGACGGCGTCGTCATCGTCGATTCGACGTGGAGGTGGGCGTCCCAGAGGGCCGGCGCCACGTAGGCGCCCCGGAGGTCGATCTCGTCCTCGGGGCGGGCGGCGCGGTACTCCCCGAAGCCGAGGATCCGGTCACCCTTGACGCCGATCGTCCCCCCGTGGATCTCCCCGGTCAGGACGTTCACGACGCGCCCGTTCCGGAGGACGAGGTCGGCCGGGCTGGCGCCGCGCGCGGCGTCGACGAACGCGGCGAGCGTTACCGGGCGGGAGATCGCCATGCCGCGAGAGTACCTAAAGCCGGGGCCTGACCGGAAGCCGCCTCGCCGCCGCGCCCGCCCCGGCCTACAATCCGCGAAACCATGGCCAGCTGGGCGCAGATCCGGGACCCCGAAACCGGCGTCTACACGCGCGAGTTCTTCGACGAGATCATCAACCGCGAGCTCGAGCACGCGAAGCGCCACGGCCACGTCCTCTCGGTCCTCTCGTTCCTCCTCCTCGAGTGGGACGAGCTGACGGCCACCGCCGGGCCCGCCGGGGCGACGGCGCTCCTCTCGTCGGCCGCGTCGACGCTGCAGGCGAACCTCCGCGCCACCGACCTCCTCTGCCGCTGGGCCGAGGACGAGTTCGTGGCGCTCCTCGTCGCCGCCGACATCGAAGCCTGCCGGCAGAAGATCCGGCTCTTCGGGACCCTCTTCCGCCCGTGGCGCGACGGGAAAGGGCCCGCCCCCTTCCCGCTCAAGATCCGCGTCGGCGCCGCGATGCTCGAGGAGGACCTGGAGTTCGCGGCTGTCCTGCAGGCGGCCCGACAGGCCGCGCGGGCTCCCTCGGGCGAGCGCCCGGCCTTCAGCTCCCCGCAGGCCAGCTGAGCCCCGCCTCCGCGAGGAGGCGCGCGAGGAGACGCACCGGAAGCCCCACCACGTTCGAGGGGCTCCCCTCCACGCGCTCGACGAAGAGGCCCCCGATCCCCTGGACCGCGTAGGCGCCGGCCTTGTCGTCGGGCTCGCCGGTCGCCGCGTACGCCCGGACCTCCGCGTCGCTCATCGACCCGAAGACGACCGTCGTCGTCTCGCGTCCCGAGAAGGTCCGGCCGTCCGACGCGACGGCGACTCCCGTCACGACCTGGTGCCGCCGGCCCCGAAGGCGACGGAGCATCGCCTCGGCCTCGGCGCGGTCCCGGGGCTTTCCGAGCGCCTCCCCGTCCAGGACGACGAGCGTGTCGGCCGCCACGACGAGGGCGTCCGCCTCGGCCCCCGAGACCGCGGCCGCCTTCTCGCGCGCGAGCCGCTCCGCCGCGTCGAAGGCGCTTTCGCCCTGGCGGACGACCTCCTCCACCTCCGCCGGCCGCGTCTCGAATGGATAGCCGAGGCCCGCGAGGATCTCCTTCCGTCGCGGGGATGCGGACGCGAGGATCAGCCGACGCACGGCCTCAGGATATCCGGTCACCCGGAGGTCTGGCCGTGGACGGGGCGCGCGAGAGACAATGGAACATCCCGATGTCGGCCGACCCTTTCGGATCGCCTCCGCGAGAGCGGGCGCCGGCCGTGCCGGGAGCGGCCGAGCTTCGCCTCCGCCTCATGCTGGAGGCGAGCCCGACGATCGCCTGGACGCTCGACCGGGATCTCCGCTTCACCTCCTCGGTCGGCGCCGGGCTCGCCGCCCTCGGTCTGAAGGCCGACGAGGTGGTCGGGCGCTCGCTCTTCGAGTTCTTCGGCACCGACGACCCCGCCTTCCCGCCGATCGCGGCCTCGACGCGCGCGCTCGGCGGCGAGACCGTCTCGTACGAGACCGAGTTCGAGGACCGGCTCTTCCTCTCACGCGTCGTCCCGCTTCGAGCCCCGTCCGGCGAGGTCGTGGGATGCCTCGGAAGCTCGCAGGACGTCACCGACCTGCGCCACGCCGAGGAGGCGCTCCGGCAGCCGGGCGGCGTTCGAGCAGCTCCTCCTCTCGGTGGCGGGCGCGTTCGTCCGCGCGCCGGCCGCGGGGCTGGCCGCGGAGGTGCGGAAGGCGCCTCGAGAGGCTCGCGGCGCTTCTCGACGCCGACCGCGTGGCGCTCTGGGTCCTCTCGGAAGACGGGCACCGCGTCGTGCGGCGTGCCGAGTGGACCGCGGAGGGCGCTGCCCCCTCACCGGTCGGGCCGCTCTCCGCGCGGGACTTCGGCTGGTCGCTCGAGCACGGGCGCACCGGCGACACGGCGTACGCCCCGCGGCCGGCCGACCTCCCCGCCGAAGCCCTCGGCGAGCGCGCCATCGCCGCGGACGCGACGTCGATCGCCGTCGTCCCGCTGCGGGCCGGTTCGGAGCCGATCGGCATCCTGGCGGTCGCCTCGCACCGGCCGCGAGGACGCCTGGCCTCCCGAGATGGTCGCCGCCCTCCCCCTCTTCGGGGAGATCCTCGCCCACGCCCTCGATCGGCAGCGCGCGGCGGTCCTCTCGCAGGCGCTGGACCGGATCGGGGCGGCCGCGAGCGCCGCAGCCGATCTCCCGTCCTTCTTCCGGCGGTGCACGAGACCGTTGCGGCGCTGATCGAGACGAAGAACTTCTACATCGCGCTCCGCAACGACGAGACGGGCCTCCTCCATTTCCCCTACTTCGTCGACGAGTTCGACCCGACGCCGGCCCCGAAGCCGTTCGGCCGCGGCCTGACGGAATACGTCATCCGGACCGGCTCCCCCGTCCTCGCGAGCCCGGAGAAGTTCGAGCAGCTCCTCCGCGACGGGGAGGTGGAGCTGATCGGCGCCCCGTCGCTCGACTGGATCGGCGTCCCGCTGACCGCCGGACCGGACGCCTTCGGGGCCATCGTCGTCCAGAGCTACAGCCGGGAGACGCGCTTCGGCGAGCGGGAGCTGTCGCTGCTCCTGGCCGTGGGGCGACACGTCGAGGCCGCGCTCCGGCGGCGGAAGGCCGAGGCCGACCTCGTCCGCTCGGTCTCCCTCCTCGAGTCGACGCTCGAATCGACCGCGGACGGCATCCTCGTCGTCGACCCCGGCGGACGGGTCACCTCGTTCAACCGGCGATTCGCCCAGCTCTGGGACGTCCCGGCCGACCTCCTCGCCGGCCGCGACGACGAACGGCTTCTCGCCGCCGCGTCGGCGAGGCTGGCCGACCCGGCGGCGTTCCTCGCGAAGGTCCGGGAGCTCTACGCGACGCCCGACGCCGAGAGCTTCGACGTCCTGAAGCTCGCCGACGGCCGCGTCTTCGAGCGCTACTCCGTCCCTCAGCGGCTCGAAGGCCGGGCGGTCGGCCGCGTCTGGAGCTTCCGGGACGTCACGGAGCGCGTCCGGGCCGAGGAGCAGATCGAGCATCAGGCGTACCACGACATCCTCACGGGCCTTCCGAACCGCCGGCTCCTCTCGGACCACCTGGAGCTCGCCCTCGCGCGCGTGAAGCGGGGGCACGGCTCCCTCGCCGTCCTCTACCTCGACATCGACCGTTTCAAGCCTGTGAACGACTCCCTCGGCCACGTGGCGGGCGACCGGCTCCTCCGGGCGGCCGGCGAGCGCCTCCGCGCGTCGAGCCGCGCCGGGGACACGGTCGCCCGGGTCGGCGGCGACGAGTTCGTCCTCCTCCTCTCCGACCTGCCGAAGGAGCACGTCGCCGTCGTCGCGCAGAAGATCCTCGACGCCTTCGCCGAGCCGTTCCCGGTCGACGGCCACCGGATCTGGGTGACGACGAGCGTCGGCATCGCGCTCGCGCCGGAGGACGGTGACGACGCCGCGACCCTCCTGAAGAACGCGGACAACGCCCTCTACCGGGCGAAAGAGCTCGGGCGGAACAACTTTCAGTTCTGCACGCCGGCGCTCAACGCCGCGGTGAAGGAGCGGGCGGCGATGGGCTCGGGCCTTCGCCACGCGATCGAGCTGGACGAGCTCCGGCTCCATTACCAGCCGCAGGTCGACTTCGAGACCGGCGAGGTCGTCGGGCTCGAGGCGCTCGTCAGGTGGCAGCACCCGGAGCGCGGCCTCGTTCCCCCCGCCGCGTTCATCCCGGTCGCGGAGGACACCCGGCTCATCGTCCCGATCGGGCACTGGGTGCTCCGCGCGGCCTGCCGGTTCGGCGCCCGCCTCAACGAGGCGGCCGGGCGCGGCATCCGGATCGGCGTGAACCTCTCCCCGCGCCAGTTCGTCGGCGGGGCGCTCGTCCGCTCCGTCGAGGACGCCCTGTCCGGCTCCGGATTCCCGGCGTCGCTCCTCGAGCTCGAGATCACCGAGAGCGTGGCGATGAGCAACCTGGAGCTGACGCTCGACACGCTCCGGCAGCTCCGCGCGCTCGGCGTCGCCGTCGTCCTCGACGACTTCGGCGTCGGGCACTCCTCGCTCGCCTATCTGAAGAGCTTCGCCCTCGACGCGCTGAAGATCGACCGGTCCTTCATGGCGCAGGTCCCGGGAAGCCCCGCCGACGAGGCGCTCGTCACCGCGATCGTCGAGATGGCGCGCGGGCTCTCCCTCCGCGTCGTGGCCGAGGGGGTGGAGCGCGAGGAGCAGGTCGCCTTCCTCCGCTCCCGGGGCTGCCGGATCGCCCAGGGGTTCCTCTTCAGCCGCCCGCTCCCGCCGGAGGAGGCGCTGGCGGCCGTCGCTCAAGGGTAATACCCGCTGATCGTCCGGGCGACGAGGTTCGACGGGGTCACCTTCACCTCGATCTTCCGCCACTGGTTGCCCGGCGTCTTGTTCTGCGGAAGGTAGGTCAGGAGGTACTGGCTCCGGAGCTCCTCGTTGATCTCGGCGTAGATCCGGGAGAGGTTCGCGGCCGCGGCGACGTAGTAGACGGCGCCGCCCGTCTCCCGGGCGAGCTTCCCGAGCTTGTGGCGGACCTCGAGCTGCGAGCCGGGGATCCTGAGGCCGATGAAGTAGAGCGCCACCCCCGACTTCTTCGCGTAGTCGAGCGCCGCCTCGAAGGGAAACTTCGACGAGCGGTCCTCGCCGTCGGTCAGGATGACGTAGGCCTTCCGTCCCCGGACTCCCTGGTACTGGTAGAGGCCGTAGACGATGGCGTCCCAGAGGGCGGTCGAGCCCTGCGCCCGCATTCCGGCCAGCGCCTGCGCGATCTTGTCGCGGTCCGTCGTGAAGCGCGAGACGAGCTGCGGCTCGTTGTCGAAGTTGACGAGGAAGCAGCGGTCGCGCGGCGTCATGACCTCCTTCAGGAACCCGACGGCGGCGCGCTCGGCGTCGGTCATCGACTCCTCCATCGAGCCCGACGTGTCGATCGCGATCCCGAGCGAGAGCGGCAGGTTCGTGACGACCTCGAATCCCTCCACCGGCTGGGGGACCCCGTCCTCGAAGATCGAGAAAGCCTCTTTCGTGAGGCCGGTGACCGGCTTGTTCTTCGAGAGGACCGTCGTGAAGAGCTCGACGGCCTGGACGGTCTCCTCCGAGAGGTACTTCGGGGCGTTGTAGTAGCGGAGGTCCTCGGCGGTCGTCCCGTCCGCCAGCGTCGCGACGACCCGGACGAAGCCGAGGTCCTGGGACTTCGGGATCTCGACGACCTGCTGGAACGGCTCCTGGTAGAGCGTGGCCGCCCGCTTCTCGTTCACGTAGATCTCGACCTGCTTGAGCTTCTTCGTCTCCGGGACGGCGACGTCCGCGACGACGCGGGTCGCCCCCTCGAGGCGGGCCCCCTTCTCCGGCGACCCGATCCGGACGCGGAACGCCTCGCGCCCCTCGTTCAGGATCAGCTCGTCGGTGGCGATCTCCTTCCCGTCCCTCGAGAAGCCGACCACCTTGACGGCGTGCTTGCGCGGGAGGGTGCCGAGATCCAGGTCGGCCTCGAACGGCGCCTTGCGGTCCGTCGTGATCTTCCGGTTGTCGAGCCAGAACTCGGTGTAGGCGACGTCGGGCGAGGAGACGCGCGTCTCGAACCGGATCAGGCCGGTGGCGAACTCCCGCGCGATCGGGAGGAGCAGCAGCGCACCCTTCGGCCCGCCCCCCTCGGCCACGAGCCGCGCGACGGCCTGGCGGCCCGCTTCCCGCGCGGCCTTCTCCTCGGCGGTCAGGCCGAGATCCGGCACGTCGGGGACCTTGAGCGTCTCGGCGATCAGGCCGGCCGCGTTCCGGTTCGCGTCGGCCACCTTCACCTTGATCTTGTACTCGCCCGGGTAGAGATCCCGCTCGATCGTCAGGGGCAGGAACGGCCCCGACACCGACGAGGCCGGAAAGTCGAACCGGTACCGGAAGTTGTCGATGAGGCGGTCGCCCTTGACGATCTCGCCGACGACGTCGATGTCGAGGAACGTCTCCTCGCCCATCTTCTTCGTCGTCAGCGCCTCCCGCTCGAGGAGCATCGCCAGCTCCACGCGCATCTTGTTGCCGAACATCTCGGGGAACCGGACCGTCCGCTGCACCAGCAGAGGTGTCGCGTCGGGCGGGACGTCCGTCGTCATCTGGAGGATCGCGTCGACCCCCTCCACCGAGCCCGGCTTCTCTCCGGAGCTCAGGTCGTCGAGCATCTTCATCGACGATCCGAGCGTTCCGAACATCGCCGACGAGGTCGCGAGCGCCCGCTGGACGTCCCGGTAGTCGCCGCAGCGTGTCACGTCCACCCGCCGGCCGGCCCCCACGCCGACGCCCGCCATGTTTCCCGGGATCAGGGCCTGCGCGCCGTCGGTCGGCGTCCAGAGCTTGTAGTCGCCGACGCCGAACTGCTGGTAGAAGAGGAGGTAGACCTTCGAGAGGCGCAGCCGCTCGATCCGCTCGTAGTACCAGACCTGGATCGGCCAGTAGATGTCCTGGCAGTCCACCTTCTGGACACCGTCCGGGGGTCCGTTCACGAGGAAGATGCGCGCCCGGTCGCTCTGGAGGTTCCGGAAGAGCTGCCGCGCCTGCTGGACGCGGAGCTCCCAGATGTCGCGGATCGGGATCCGGAGGCCGTCGGGCGAGAAAGAACGGCGTTTCCAGAACTCCTCGACGAAGTGATCCCGCTGATAGTCGGTTTTCAGGCGCAGGAGCGTGTCGCGCTCGAGGTCGGTGATGATCGGATCGACGTCCTCGAGGAACTGCCGGTACTTCTCCGGCAGCTCCGCCATCGCCTGCTTCCGCTCCTTCCCCGTGAGCGGCTTGTTCGAGAGGAGCTGGGCCGGCGCCGGCGCGTCGGGATTCGCGGCCGCGACCGTTCGCGCCTCCCGGACCATCGCCACGGCCGCGCGCTCCTCCAGCCCTCCCACGGGGTCCTTCTGGCGGGCCGTGACCGCCTCGACCGCGGCCTTCAGCAGCGCGGCGTCGGGGCAGGAGCTCTTCGCGGGGTCGAGGGCCTCGAAGGTCGTCCGGACCTCGGGCGCGAAGAGATGCGCCTCGCCGTCCAGGAACATCCAGTAGCGGTACGCACCCGTGCCGGGCTCGGGATAGAAGACCATCCGGGCGTTCTTCCCGAGCTTCGGATGGTCAAGGTAGGTCCAGACCTCGACCTCGCGGAAGAGCTCCGGGCAGTGGACGACCTGCCGGCCGTCGGGGACGCCGGAACGGACGTAGACGATGGTCCGGTCGTCGTCCGTCCTGCCGAAGAAGACCATCGCTTCCCGCCGGAGGCGAGCGGTCTCGGGATCCTCCGGCGGGGCGGCGGGAGGGGCGGCGGCCCCCGCAGGTACCGGGGTCGCTTTCGGCGAAGGGGCGGCGAACGCGCCCCCGGCAAGGGCAGCCGCCAATACGGCTACCCCGCAGGGTCCCATGCGGAACGCCGGGGCGCTTCTCGTCATGCCAGGGGCCCCCGGGGGCCTTTCAATTCTTTCTCGAACGCAAGGGCGATTCCAGACCTTTCGTCACATTCGCGACCTGATCTCAATACGGAGTGATCCCCGCGGGGGTTTCCCTTCTAGAATCCGGCCCGGAGGCCGCATCGTCCTGAGTCGAAGGGAGTTGCTCTACGCCGACCACCACGCCACCACGCCGGTGGCGCCCGAGGTGCTGGACGCGATGGCGCCTTGGCTCGCCTTCTCCGCGAACGCCTCGTCCGTCCACTCGGCCGGACGGGCGGCCCGGAAAGCGGTCGAAGAGGCGCGGGCGGGC
Organism: uncultured Acidobacteriota bacterium; assembly: GCA_963821435.1. Lineage (GTDB taxonomy): Bacteria > Acidobacteriota > Thermoanaerobaculia > UBA5066 > UBA5066 > DAOMFB01. The sequence continues at coordinate 225,881 of CAWGDR010000007.1, read as the reverse complement.
GTCGCTCGCCTGATCGGGGCGTCCCCCGGGGAGATCGTCTTCACGTCGGGCGGGACGGAGGCGGACAACCTGGCGGTCCGGGGCGGCTCCCTCGCGGCCCGGGAGGCCGATCCTGCGCGGCGCCGGGTCGCCGTCACGAGGACCGAACACCCCGCCGTCCGGGAGGCCGCCCGCTCGCTCGTCCTGCTCGGCTTCGAGGCACTCGAGCTTCCGGTCGATTCCTCGGGCCTGCCGCTCCCGGACGGAGTCGAGGCCGCCTGCGGCCCCGGGACGGCTCTCGTCTCCGCGATCCTCGCGAACAACGAGACCGGCGTCGTGAACGCCCGGTTCCCGGCCCTGGCCGAAAGGGTCCGGAGCGCGGGCGCCCTCGTCCACTCCGACGCGGTCCAGGCCGTCGGGAAGATCCCGGTCGACGTCGGCCTCCTCGGCGTCGACCTCCTGTCGCTCACCGGGCACAAGTTCGGAGGGCCCAAGGGGGCCGGGGCCCTCTTCGTCCGGAAGGGTGTCCGCGTCGTGCCGCAGGAGCTCGGCGGAGGACAGGAGACGGGGCGGCGGGCGGGAACCGAGAACGTCGCGGCGCTCGTCGGCCTCGGAGCGGCGGCCCGCCTCGGAGCTTCCCGCCTCGAGGCGGAAGCCGGCCGTCTTCGCGCGCTGCGGGACCGGTTCGAGGCCGGCCTCCGCGCGGCCATCCCCGGAATCTCCGTGAACGGGGCGGGGCCCCAGACCGTCCGGCTGCCAACGGTCACATCGGCCGTCCTGCCCGGCGCCGAGGGAGAGATCCTCCTCGCCGCGCTCGACCTCGAGGGGATCGCCGCCTCGTCGGGCTCGGCCTGCGCGGCCGGGACGACGAAGCCGAGCGCCGTTCTCCTCGCGACCGGCCTCTCCCCGGGGGACGTCCGGTCGACCCTCCGATTCTCGTTCGGCCGGACGACCCGCGAGGAGGACGTCGACCGGCTCCTCGAGGCGGTGCCGCGCCTCTGGGCCCGGGCCGCGGGGGCGAGCCCGGCTTGAAGAACCGGGCCGTCTCGCGTTCTAATGGGGGCGCCCTCGTTCGCTTCTGTCGCGGGAGAAGCCGTTGATCATCCAGTGCCCCTCGTGTCAGGCCCGGTACAACTACGACGACAACCGTTTCGCCGGGGCCCTGACGAAGAAGATCAAGTGCACGCGCTGCTCGAACGTCTTCGAGATCCGGAACCCGTCCCCGGGCTCCGTGGTGCAGCCCCCGCCGGGCGGCAAGTCGGTCAACGAGTCCGGAAAGGGACGGATCCCCGGCCCGGACGATTTCGCCCTCGACGAGACCGCCCTCACGGAGGCCTCGAAGCGCAAGCGCCAGATGCCGGGCGCGCCGGCCCGCGCGATGGCGATGCAGGACGTGCTGGCGGCGAGCCCGCTCGCCGGCGCTACCGCCCCCGACGCCACCGCGCCGCCGCCGAGCGGCAGCCACCCCGCGCGGACGACCGACAAGGTCGGCATCCCCGAGTCGATCGCCGCCGAGCGGCGGCTCCGGCTTCCGACGGCGTTCCGCTACTCGCTCGCCTGCATCTCCGGGCCCGATGCGGGGAAGATCTTCGACATCACGAAGCCGCGCGTCGTCATCGGTCGGGCGAACGCCGACATCGTCGTCGGCGACATCCAGTGCTCCCGCCAGCACGCGGCGCTCGAGGTGACCGACGACAAGGTCGTCCTCGTCGACCTGAACTCGACGAACGGGACGTGGATCGGCGACCTGCGGATCTCGCGCGAGGACCTCGACAACCGGAGCGAGTTCGAGATCGGCACCTCGACCCTCATGCTCATCCGCAGCGCCCCCGACGCGCCGGCCGGCGCCTGACGGGCACGCGGCCCCGCGGGGTCCTTCTTGACGCTGCCCGCCTGTCGCTCCTCCTCGCGACTCCTCGTCGTCTCAGGGCTCTCCATCGCGCTGCACGCCGCCGAGCCGGCCAGCGCGATGACGGTGAACGACTTCCCGGTCCCCGCTCAATTCAGCGGTCCACAAGGGATCACGCTCGGGCCTGACGGGAATCTCTGGTTCACGGAGTACCAAGCCAATCAGATCGGGCGAATCACGCCCGCTGGGGTCATCACGGAGTTCCCGATACCGACGGCAAACAGCGGCCCCTGGGGCATCGTCGCGGGTCCGGACGGAAACCTTTGGTTCACAGAACGGCTTGGTCACAACGTGGGCAGGATCACTCCCGCGGGTGTCGTCACGGAGTTCGCGGGTCCGCCCTATCAACTGGATTCCATCGCGGCTGGCGCCGACGGCAATCTGTGGTTCACGTTCGGCGGCCCCAGGGTCTGCCGGATTACCCCCGGGGGAACCATCACCGAATTCCCGGCGTCGACGGAGATGGGAGACGGTTGCACGGGAATCACGGCAGGCCCCGACGCCAATCTCTGGTTCGTCGAGCGAAATTTCCTTTACCCCAACCTCCCCGGAAAGATCGGGCGAATCACGACCGAAGGCGTCGTCGCCGAGTTCTCACTGCCGCCGAATCTCGCGGGGCCTTATGCCATCACGGCCGGCCCCGACGGCAACCTCTGGTTCACGGGTTCTTCGCCGGCGATCGGCCGCATTACGCCTTCAGGGGGCATAACCGCATTTCCGTTTCCACCTCCTGTCAGTCCGTTCGGAGCGAATCCCGGCATCGCAAGCGGACCCGACGGCAACCTCTGGTATTTCGGAAATCGATTCAGTCCCGGGAAGGTCCTCACCTTTCTCGGCCGGATCACCCCATCAGGCGTCATTACCGAATTCGCTCCCTACTGGGGCCAGGGCATCGCCGCCGGTCCGGACGGCAATCTGTGGTTCACCTCGGGGGACGGGATCGGCGAGGTCGTCATGTCGACGGTACCAACGCACGGCGAGCGTTTCTTCATCGTGACGCCGTGCCGGGTCCTCGACACCCGGATGCCCGCGGGGCCCTCTGGTGCACCGCCGCTGGTGCCGGGCGCCATCCGCACCTTCCCGGTCGCGAACATCTGCAACATCCCGTCCTCGGCTCGCGCGATCGCCGCGAACGTGACCGTCACGAACGTCGGAGCGGATGGAAGCCTCCAGGCCTACGCGGGGGGCGATCCTCCGTCCGCCTCCGACTCCCTCGTTTTCAGGGCCGGGGTAACGCGGGCCAACAACGGGGTCATCAGCCTCGGGTTCGACGGGAGCATTTCGATCAGGTGCCTTTCGACTTCGGGCACCGATGTCATTCTCGACGTGAACGGCTTCTTCGAATAGGCGATCTCACGGCTTTCCTCGAAGAAAGCGGCGAACGCCGATGCGGCCGGGCGGCTGAGGACCTCTCACCTGAAGTAGCCATTGACGTCTAGGATGAAGTGGTTCGAACCGGCGGAAGCGTTCAGGACGTTGATCCCGCCGATTCGATCCGTCGAGAGCAGCAGGATCGCATTGTTGGCCCGGACCAGGCCGGCCGAGAAGTTTAGGCTGCTCGTTCCGGGGTTGATTCCGTTCCCGGAATAAAGCGTGAAGTAGCCGGAGGCCCCAGCCACGACCGTGATGTTCACCGAGACGGCTACGGCGATAGCGGGGATGCCGCAGACGGACGACACGGTGAAGAGCCGGGTGGCGCCCGGCTGCAGGGCCGGGCCGCCGAGAGGGCCGTTCGCACTGCGCGTGTCGATGACCCTGCACGGTGTCAGCGTGTGGAACTTCAGGCCGACGCAGGGCGGCCGCGGCGCCCCGCCGCCGATCGGGGGTCCGCCGCCGGAAGAGGTCCGCTGCATCGCCCCCACGTCGGCCGCGCCTCCGCGCGGCGCGCACATGAAATCTTCGGCCACGCGCCATGTCTGCGCGCCGCTCCCCGCCGCCCCGATGAGCGGTCCGCCAGACACCGGCCATAGGTCGTAGGGCGCCGTGCTGGGCTGCGTAAAGCAGCTCGTGGCCGGGCTGCAGGAGATGTTTCCGACGAGGGTGTCGGCGATGGGTGAAGCCGGCGTCAGTGCGGGATTGCCGCTCGAGGGGGCGATGGCGTTGTAGGCCAGGACGTTGCCCGCCCCCGCCTGCCAGTTGCTGACCTTGATGCCTCCGGTCTGGTTCGTGAGGACGGTGTTCTCGACGATCCAGACGTTTCGCTGCAGGCCGCGGCCGCCGTAGTCCTGGGCCCAGATGCCGTTGTATTGGTTGCCGACGACGATGTTGTTGCGCACGATCGCGGGGCCGCCACTGATGTTGATCCCCGCGTCACTCCGGGAGCCATCGACATAGTTGCGCTCCACGACGCTGGCGGGGTCGCCGCGGTTGGAGCCGTAGACGTCAATGCCCGGCCCCTGCGGGTCGTAGATCGTGTTCTCGAGGATCGTCCCGTAGGAGTTCAGTTTGATCTGGAGCCCGTAGCCCACGCCGTCGCCCGGTTGCACCTTGTCAATGACGTTCCCCTGGATCAGGATGTTCAGGGCGTGGCAGGACGTGCCGTCGTGGCAGCCGAAGTAGAGCCCGGTCGATTGCATGTCGGTGAGGACGTTGTTCGTGATCGAGATGTTCTGGTAGAGGCTGCCCGGGGAATTGGCCGCGACGGCGATGTCCGTGTCGTGGAAGACGTTCTGGTCGACGACGACACCCTGCATGCTACTGCGCAGCTTGAAAGGGTTCACGCCGGCGCCGGCCGCCGTCGGTCCGAAGCTCAGCCAGCGGAAGACGAGATATGAGCCGTAGACGTCGATGATGTTGCTGCTCGTCCCCGGATAGGCGAAGACCGCCCGGTCGCCGGGTGCCGGGCTGAGCGAGCGCAGGGTGATGGGAGCGTCCGCCGAGCCCGAGGCCGAAATCGAACACGTTCCGGTATAGGTTCCCGCTGCGAAGACGATGGTGTCGCCCGGCGCCGCGGCGTTGACCACACTGCACCACGCGCTGGCGGGATTGACGACGGTCGTCGTTCCGAGCGCTCTCGCGGGAAAAAGGCCCGCGATCGCGGAAACGGAAAGGAGGAGGAGCGCTGAGCGGAGTCTCACCGTTTCGTACCCATCTTGAGCGTCTTGGCTAAAAATGAGGATTCAGTCGAGTGCATTGGGGTCACGGCCAGCTGAGATCCCGGCGCCCCTAGCCGAGCGCTTCGAGGACCGCGTCCAGCGTCGCCGGGAGGCGGCGAGGGGGGTTCGAGAAGCGATTCTTTCCCTCGTGATACGCGGCGGCAGAGCCCGAGAACTTGAGGGCGTGGGCGGTGGCGATGACGACGACGAGGTCGTCCTTCTTGATGACGCCTTCCGCGCGCAGCTTCGCCGCGCCGGCAAGGGCGACCGCCGAGTTCGGGCAGAGGGCGAGGCCCCTCCGGTTCGCGAGGGCGCCGGCGTCGAGGAGCTCCGGCTCGGTCACGCGGGCGACGACGCCGTCGAAGAAGCGGATCTCCCGCTCGGCCTTCGGGTGCGACACGGGCGCCCCGATCCGGATCGCGGAGGCGGCCGTCTCCCCCGCGACGCGCGTGACCCGCTTCGTGAAGCCCGTCTCATACGACTGGAAGAACGGATCGGCCGCCGCGGCCTGAATCCCGGCGAGGCGCGGCTTCCTGTCGATGACGCCGAGGTCCAGCCACTCCCGGAGCCCCTTCCCGATCGCCGAGAGGTTTCCCGCGTTCCCGACGGGGACGACGAACCAGTCCGGGACGCGCCAGCCGAGGTCCTGGATCGACTCCCAGCCGATCGTCTTCTGCCCCTCGATCCGGACCGGGTTCTTCGAGTTCAGAAGGTAGATCGGCCGCGCCGCCGTCAGCTCGGCGACGAGGCGCATGCAGCCGTCGAAATCGGTCGCGAGGCCGAGCGTCGTCGCGCCGTAGTGGAGCGCCTGGGAGAGCTGCTCCCCGGTGATCTTCGCGTCCGGGAGGAGGACGATCGCCCGCATCCCCGGCACCTCGGCGGCGTAGGCCGCGAGCGCAGCCGACGTGTCGCCGGTCGAGGCGCAGGCGACGTCGGTGAGGCCGAGGTGCCGAGCCCACGAGACGCCGACCGTCATCCCGCGGTCCTTGAAGGAGAGCGTCGGGTTCTCCCCCTCGTGCTTGACGCGGAGGTGCGGCAGGCCGAGCGCCTCGCCGAGCGCCGCGGGGGCGTAGAGGCGCGTCGCCCCCTCGGGCTTCGAGACGATCTCCCCCTCCGGAAGCGCGGGAAAGACATGCTCGCGGAACCGCCAGACACCGCTCCGCTCCCGGGCCGGCGTCTCCGGGACGAGGGGCGCCGTCCGCCGCGCCTCGAAGAGGTCGCGCCACGCCGCGCCCGAGCGGCCGAAGGAGGCGAGGTCGGGGACGACGTCGAGGAGCGCGCCGCAGGCGTCGCACGAGGTCCGGACCTCCCGGATCGGGTACCGCGTCCCGCACGCGACGCAGCGGAAGGCGGAGAGGGCCGCCAAGCCGCTCATCCCAGCTTCCGCCGGAACCCCTCGGCCGTCAGCGGGCGGCTGACGAGGAAGCCCTGGATCTCGTCGCAGCCGTGCTTCGTCAGGAAGTCGCGTTGCCCCTGGGTCTCGACCCCCTCCGCGATGACGCGGAGGTTCAGGCCGTGGGCGAGGTCGATCGAGGTGATCCCGAGCGCGGCGTCCTTGGGGTCGAACTCGACGCCGCGGACGAAGCTCTGGTCGATCTTCAGGACGTCGATCGGGAAGCGCTTGAGGTAGGCGAGGGACGAGTAGCCGGTCCCGAAGTCGTCGAGGGCGAGCTGGACCCCCAGCTCCTTCAGCTCGGCGAGCTTCGCGAGGCTCCCCTGCGCCCGCTCCATCGCGACGCTCTCCGTGATCTCGAGGAGGAGCGCCTTCGCCGGCACCCGCGTTTCCTTCAGGATCGCCCGGACCCGATCGACGAGCGCCGCGTGCTGGAACTGCCGGGCCGAGAGGTTGACGGCGAGGCGGAGGTCCGGGAAGCCCGCTTGGTGCCACTCGCGGAGCTGGGCGCAGGCCGTCCGAAGGACCCACTCGCCGATCGTGACGATGAGCCCCGTCTCCTCGAGGATCGAGATGAAGTCGGACGGGGGAACGACCGCCATGTCGCCGCGGCGCCACCGGAGCAGCGCCTCCGCCCCGACGATCCGGTCGGTCGCGAGATCGATCTGGGGCTGGTAGTGGAGGAGGAACTCCGTCCGCTCCAGCGCCCGCCGGAGGCTCGTCTCCAGCTTCATCCGCTCGCGCGCCCGGGCGTTCATGTCGGGGCGGTAGAGCGTGTAGCCGTCCCGCCCCTCGCGCTTGACCCGGTTCATCGCCGTGTCGGCACACTGCAGAAGCGTCGCGACGTCGTCGCCGTCGTCCGGGAAGAGGCTGATGCCGATGGACGCCGTGACGAAGAGCTCCCGCCCCTCGATGTGGAATGGGCGCCGCACGACGTCGAGGATCCTCTCGGCGATGGACGGGATCGCGGACGTCGAGCCGATCCGCGGCATCAGGACGAGGAACTGGTCCCCGCCGAGCCGGGCGACCGTGTCGCCGTCCTGGACGCCCTTGCGCAGGCGCGCGCCGAGCTGCTGGAGAAGGGTGTCGCCCGCGCGGTGGTCGAGGCTGTCGTTGATCATCTTGAAGCGGTCGACGTCGACGACGAGGACCATGAGCGGCTCCCGGGAGTAGCGCGCCTTCGAGAGCGCCACCTCAATCCGGTCCGCGAAGAGGAGCCGGTTCGGGAGACCCGTGAGCGAGTCGTGGTACGCGAGATGCTCGATCTCCTCTTCGGCGCGGCGCCCCTCGGTCACGTCGAGGAAGCTGCAGATGACCTGCGTCAGCTCCCCCTCCGGCGTCAGCTCCGGCTCGGCGTTCATCAGGAGCCACGTCGGCTCGCCGGACCCCGGGACGCCGATGACGACGTTCCGGACCGGCAGCTTCAGCGTCAGCGCGCGGATGAGGGGCGACTCCCCGCGGCCGTAGGGCGTCCCGTCCTCGCGGAGGGGCGTCCAGTCGTCCTCGAAGATGTTGGTGCCGACGAGGTCACGCTCAGGGCGGGCGAGGAGGTTCGCCGCGGTCTTGTTGACGAGCCGGATCTTGCCGTCGGGCCCGACGAGGAGGATGCCCGCGGGGAGGTCCCGCAGGACCTTGCGGAGCATCTCGAAGGCGAAGGAGGGAACGAGCTCCCCGGACTTCCGCTCCGCCATCGGCCTATCTTCCCCTCCGGCCCGCGCGGAGCGCCCGGGCCCCGCGGCGGTCGATCCGGTAAACGGCCGCCCGCGCGACGACGCCCGCCTGCCGGAAGGCGGCTTCCGCGGCCCGTGCGACGCGCACCGCCGCCGGGCCCGCAGACGCGACGGCCATCAGCGAGGGGCCCGCGCCCGCGATCGCCACGCCGAACGCCCCGGCGGCCTCCATCGCCGCGCGGGCCTCCGGATACCCCCGGATGAGCCGGGCCCGGACCGGCTCGACGATCCTGTCCGAGCCGACGAAGCGGCCGGCCGCGCGCAGGTCGCCGGCGGCGAGCGCCGCGACGAGGCCCGCAAAGGCGGCGGCGTGGGCGACGTGGGTCGCGAGCGGCACCCGCCTCGGGAGGATCCGGCGGGCCGCGCGCGTCGCCACCTCCAGCGCCGGGTGGACGAGGACGAGCCGGAGCGCGGCGGGCGAGCGGAGGGAGAGCGGGGCGAGCGGGCCGGCCGGGTCGCTCGACGGGACGAGGACGACGCCGCCGAGGAGAGAGGCGAACGCGTTGTCCCCGTGCCATCCGCCGTCGGCCGCGTGCTCGGCGACGAGCACCGCCCGGAGGAGGGAGCGCTTGTCGCGGATCCCTAGGAGGAGCGCGGTGGCGTAGGCGCCGGCCGCGGCCGACGCGGCCGACGAGCCGAGGCCGCTCGAAAGGGGAAGCCCCTTCTCGAGGCAGATCTCGAGGCCGAAGCGTCCGCGCCCCGCGAATTCCTCGAGCACCGCCTCGGCGGCGACGCCCGCGGTGTTCTTCCGGGCCTCGCGGGGCAGCCGCCCCCCGTCCCCGGCGACGGCGACGATCCGGACTCCCGGCTTCTCCACGAGGCGCGCCGTCACGACGTCGCCAGGGCCGTCCAGCGCGGCGCCGAGGGCGTCGAAGCCGACGCCGAGGTTGGCGACCGAGGCCGGGGCGAAGACGCGGACGGTCTTCACCCGGCGACCTTGTGGAGAGCCCTCACGGCGTCGACGCGGTCCCTCTCGTCGACCGCAAAGGAGATGTTGCATTCCGACGACCCCTGGGCGATCGCCTCGACGTTCACATGCGCCCGGGCGACGGCGCCGAAGACCTTCGCGGCGATGCCCGGGGTCCCGCGCATCCCGTCGCCCACGGCCGCCACGACCGCGACGGGCGCCCGCGCCGTGACGGCGTCGATGGAGCCGGTGAGCCGCTCGTACCGGAACTCCTGCTCCAGCGCGGCGACGGTCCGCGCGCGATCCCCTTCCGGCACCACGAGCGCGATGTTCTGCTCCGAGGAGGCCTGGGAGAACATCACGACCGAGACGCCGAGGCGCGCCGTCGCTCCGAAGACGCGTGCCGCGATCCCCGGGATGCCGGTCATCCCCTTCCCGTCCAGCGAGAGGAGGCAGAGCCCGGAGATGGCCGTGACGGCCCGGATCCCTTCGCCCCCGGCCCCGCGCGCCGCGATCGTCGTCCCCTTCCCCTCGGGCCGGAAGGAGTTCCTTATGACGAGCGGGATCCCCGCGGCGATGGCGGGGATGACGGCCGGGAAGTGGAGCACCTTGGCGCCGAAGTAGGTCATCTCCGCCGCCTCCCGGTACGAGAGCCGCGGCAGGAGCCTTGCCCGGCGGACGACCCTCGGGTCCGCCGAGAGGACGCCGTCCACGTCGGTCCAGATGACGACCTCGCGCGCCGAAAGCGCGGCACCGAGGAGCGCCGCCGTCGTGTCCGAGCCCGAGCGGCCGAGCGTCGTCGTCTCGCCCCGGGCGCTCCGTGCGACGAACCCCGTCACGACCGGCACGAGGCCCCTCTTGAGAAGGGGGCCGAGAAGGCGCCGCACGCGCGGGTCGCTCCGCTTCCGGTCGCAGGTCGCGGCGCCGTGCCGGTCGTCGGTCACGAGCATCCGCCGCGCGTCGACGGCGACGGCCGGGACGCCACGCGCGGAGAGCGCCGCCGCGACGAGGGGTGCCGAGAGCCGCTCGCCGAAGGACGAGATGAGGTCGGTGATCCGCGCCGACCGCTCCCGAAGGAGCGCCACCCCGGAGAGCGCCGTCTCGAGCTCGGCGAGCGGACGGGCGTCGAAGGAGACGCGGCCGCCGGTCGCCCTCGAGAGGGCCCGCGCAGCCTCCTCGTGGCGGCCGCGGAGCGCCTCGACGGCCCGCTTCGCCGCGGCGAGGCGTCCCCCCTCGGCGTCCCGGGCGGCGGCGAGGAGCTGGTCGGTGACGCCTCCCATGGCCGAGGCGACCGCGACGACCGGCCCGCGGCGGGAGGCGACTTTCAGGAGATCGGCGGCGCGGAGGATCCTTCCGGCGTCGCCGAGCGAGGTTCCCCCGAACTTGTGGACCGACAGACGACGGGCCATGTCGTCCCAATGGTACCCGTCCAGCGGACAGGCTAGGATCGCGACCCTATGACGTCCCCCTGGCTCCCCGACGCGCTGCTCGGGCTCTCCGTCGCCCTCCTCGTCGGCGCCGCCCAGCTGGCGGGCGCCGCCGAGAAAGCGGCGGCCCCCGCGAGAGCCGCCTATCCCGCCGCGCCGACCTCGAACCAGGTCGACGACTACCACGGGAAGAAGATCGCCGACCCGTACCGGCCGCTCGAGAACCCGGACGCTCCCGAGACGCGCGCCTGGATCGAGGCGGAGAACCGGCTGACCGAAGCGTGGCTCGAGGGGGTCCCCGAACGGCGCGCGATCCGCGAGCGCCTGACGAAACTCTGGAACTACGAGCGCTGGGGGGCGCCGTTCCGGGAGGGGGGCTTCTACTTCTTCACGCGGAACGACGGCCTCCAGAACCAGGACGTCCTCTACGTCCTCGACCGGCTGGACGGCACCCCTCGCGTCCTCCTCGACCCGAACGGCCTGAGCCAGGACGGTACGGTCGCCCTGACGGGCTGGTCGGTCTCCCGCGACGGGAAGAAGCTGGCGTTCGGCCTCGCCTCCGCCGGTTCCGACTGGAACGAGTGGCGCGTCCTCGACGTCGCGAGCGGGAAGGAGACCGGCGACCTCGTGAAGTGGGTCAAGTTCTCGGGCGCCGCCTGGACGAAGGACGCCGCCGGCTTCTACTACGCCCGATTACGACGCGCCGAAGGCCGGCACCGAGCTCGAGGCTGTCGTCAAGAACCAGAAGCTCTACTTCCACCGCCTCGGGACGCCGCAGTCGGAGGACCCGCTCGTCTACGAGCGCCCCGACGACCCCGAGCTCGGCTTCGGCCCCGCCGTCACCGACGACGGGAGGTACCTCGTCGTCAGCATCTGGAAAGGGACGGAGACCCGGAACCGCGTCTACGTCCGCGACCTCTCGGTCCCGGACGCGCCGTTCGTGAAGCTCTTCGACGACTTCGACGCGCGCTACCAGGTGATCGACAACGTCGGGACCGTCTTCTACGTTTCGACCGACCGGAACGCCCCGCGCGGGCGGGTCGTGACGGTCGACCTCGCGGCCTTCGAGAAGGCGCTCGCGACCGACCCGAAGGCGAAGCCCGTTCTAAGGGACGTCGTGCCGCAGTCGGACGCCGTCGTCGCGGGCGTGCAGCTTCTCGCGAACCGGATCGTCGTCGAGTACCTGAAGGACGCCGCGAGCGACGCGAGGGTCTTCTCCCTCGCCGGGACGTTCGAGAAGGAGATCGCCCTTCCGGCGCTCGGCATCGTCGACGGCTTCGGCGGAAAGCGGACCGACACCGAGACCTTCTACGCCTTCACGTCGTTCACCACCCCGACGACGATCTTACCGGTACGACTTCGCCACCGGGAAGAGCGAGGTCTTCCGCCGGCCGAAGGTCGACTTCGACCCGTCGGCCTTCGAGACGTCGCGGGTCTTCTACGCGGGCAAGGACGGGACGAGGATCCCGATGTTCCTCGTCCACCGGAAGGGGCTGAAGCGGGACGGCGGAAACCCGACGCTCCTCTACGGCTACGGCGGCTTCAACGTTCCGCTCGGTCCGGCCTTCTCGGTCAGCCGGATCCCGTGGCTCGAGAGTGGCGGCGTTTACGCCCAGCCGTCGATCCGCGGCGGCGGCGAGTACGGCGACGACTGGCACCGGGCCGGGACGATGGCGAAGAAGCAGAACGTCTTCGACGACTTCGTCGCCGCCGCCGAGTGGCTCGTGTCCCACGACATCACGTCGCCGAAGCGCCTCGCGATCTACGGAGGCTCGAACGGCGGCCTCCTGGTCGGCGCGGTCCTGAACCAGCGCCCGGAGCTCTTCGGCGCGGCCGTGGCCGCGGTCGGCGTGATGGACATGCTCCGCTTCCACAAGTTCACGATCGGCTGGGCGTGGGTCTCGGACTACGGCTCGCCGGACGACCCGAAGGCGTTCTCCTGGATCTACGCCTACTCGCCGCTCCACAACATCCGGAAGGGCGCGGCGTATCCCGCGGTCCTCGTCACGACGGCCGACCACGACGACCGCGTCGTCCCGGCGCACTCGTTCAAGTACGCGGCGGCGCTCCAGGCCGCGCAGGGCGGCGACGCCCCCGTCCTGATCCGGATCGAGACGAAGGCCGGCCACGGGGCGGGGAAGCCGACCACGAAGCAGATCGAGGAGGCGGCCGACCTCTACGCCTTCCTCACGAGGACGATCGCCGCCCCGGCGGCCGCCTCGAAGTGAGACGGCCGCGGTCCGGCACGACGGCGGCGGCCATCGTCGGGGCCGCCCTGCTCGTTCGCTGCGCGTCGGCGCCGCCCCCTCCCCCGCCGGCCCCGGCTCCGGAGCCCGCGCCCGAGCCCGCTCCGGCGGCGGCGCCGGCCGAGCCGGTTCCCTACGTCGTGAAGAACTCGAAGACGCAGCTCCGCGAGAGCCCGTCGACGAAGACCTCCGTCCTCGCCCGGCTCGGGAAGGGAGAAAAGGTGACGGGAATCGAGGAGAGGGACGGCTGGGTCCTCGTGAAGCTGAAGGACACCCGGGTCGGGTGGATCCGGAGGGACCTCCTCGCGAAGAACGCTCCCTGCCCGGCCGACCGCCCGCCCGTCGTCCTGACGCAGCCGCCGCTCCGGATCGAAGGCGGGACCGGGCCGAAGGGGCGCGTCGTCGTGGAGGGGTCCGTCGACGCCAGGGGGAAAGTGACGGCCGTGACGGTGACCGAGAACCCGTCCGGCTCGCCGGAGCTGGCCGAGAAGGCGACGTCCGAGCTGATGCGGATGACCTTCACGCCGGCCGTGAAGAACTGCAGGGTCGTCCCGTTCACCTACGTCTACGCGCGGAACTTCTGACCTCGACGCGCGAAGGAGGAAGACATGGGCCTTCTCGACGGAATCCTCGGAAGCCTGGGCGGCGGCGGCGCCACCTGCGAAAGCCCTCTCCTGAAGATGGCGCTCCAGCTCGTCCAGGAAAACGGCGGGCTCGAGGGGCTCCTCGCGAAACTCCAGCAGGCCGGGCTCGGAGACCGCGCCGCGTCGTGGGTCGGGACGGGCGAGAACCTCCCGGTCTCGGCCGACGAGCTCCGGAACGCTCTCGGAGGCGGCTCCCTCGCGGACCTGGCCGGGACGCTCGGCCTCTCGCAGGGAGACGCCCTCTCGGGGCTCTCGTCGATGCTCCCGACACTCGTCGACACGATGACGCCTCAGGGACGGGTCCCCGCCGACGCCGGCGACCTCCTCTCCCAGGTGCTCGCCTCGATGTCGGACCGACCCGGCAGCGGGTGACGCCGGCCGCGCGTCCCGCGGCCTCGGGTGGTGCCGCTTCCCGTAAACTCCCGCCGGCCATGCCGAAGCGCACCGATCTCTCCTCGATCCTCGTCCTCGGGTCGGGCCCGATCGTCATCGGACAGGCGTGCGAGTTCGACTACTCCGGGACCCAGGCGTGCCGCGCCCTGCGCGAGCAGGGGTACCGCGTCGTTCTCGTCAACTCGAACCCCGCCACGATCATGACCGACCCGGAGTTCGCCGACGCGACGTACATCGAGCCGCTCGACGTCGACACGGTCGCCGCGATCATCGCCCGCGAGAAGCCGGACGCGCTCCTGCCGACGGTCGGCGGGCAGACGGCGCTGAACCTGGCCGTGGCCCTCGACGAGGCGGGCGTCCTCGCGAAACACGGCGTCGAGGCGCTCGGGGCGTCCATCCGGTCGGTGAAGCTCGGCGAGGACCGCCTCCTCTTCAAGAAGGCGATGGAGGATGTCGGCGTCGAGGTCCTCCGCTCGGGCCTCGCGAAGAACCTCGAGGAGGCACGAACGGTCGCGAAGCCGTTCGGGTACCCGGTCGTCATTCGACCCTCGTTCACGCTCGGCGGGACGGGGGGCGGCATCGCGTTCAACGCCGACGACTTCGAGGCCATCGTGAAACGCGGCCTCGCGCTCTCCCCGGTCCACGAGGTCCTCGTCGAGGAGTCGGTCCTCGGCTGGAAGGAGTTCGAGCTCGAGGTGATGCGCGACGCGGCCGACACGTTCGTCGTCGTCTGCTCGATCGAGAACCTCGACCCGATGGGGGTCCACACGGGCGACTCGGTCACGATCGCCCCGCAGATGACGCTCTCGGACGTCGAGTACCAGGCGATGCGCGACGACGCGCGGAAGGTGATCCGCGCGGTCGGCGTCGCGACGGGCGGTTCGAACATCCAGTTCGCGGTCGAGCCGAAGACCGGGCGCCGGATCGTCATCGAGATGAACCCGCGCGTCTCGCGCTCCTCGGCTCTCGCCTCGAAGGCGACGGGCTTCCCGATCGCGAAGATCGCGGCGCTCCTCGCCGTCGGCTTCCGGCTGGACGAGATCCCGAACGACATCACGAAGAAGACGCCGGCCTCCTTCGAGCCGACCCTCGACTACGTCGTCGTCAAGATTCCCCGCTTCGCCTTCGAGAAGTTCCCGGGGGCCTCCACGAGCCTCGGCGTCCAGATGAAGTCGGTCGGCGAGGTGATGGCGCTCGGCCGGACCTTTCACGAGTCGTTCGGCAAGGCACTCCGCTCCCTCGAGACCGGGCGGACCGGCTGGGTCGACGACGCGCCGCCGGCCGCGCCGAAGCCGGACGCCCTCCGCGTGCCGCGCCCCGAACGGCTCGTCGCGGTCCTGAACGCGCTCCGGTCCGGGGTGTCCGTGGCGGCCGTGTACGACGCGACCGGCATCGACCCGTGGTTTCTCGACCGCTTCCTCGAGGTGATCGCCGTCGAGAACGAGGTGAGAGCCGCCGGAAAGAAGACGCTCGCCGACCCGGCGCTCCTCCGCGAGGCGAAGCGCCACGGGCTCTCGGACGAGGATCTCGGCCGGCTGACGGGCACCGCGCCCGAGTCGGTCCGCCGGGCGCGCGAGAGCGCCGGCGTCTCGCCCGTCTTCAACCGCGTCGACACCTGCGCCGCCGAGTTCGAGTCGATGACCCCCTACCTCTACTCCTGCTACGAGACGGAGGACGAGGCCGACCCGAGCGGCAACCGCAAGGTCATCGTCCTCGGCTCGGGCCCGAACCGGATCGGGCAGGGGCTGGAGTTCGACTACTGCTGCACGCACGCCGCCGAGGCGATCTCCGAGGCCGGCTACGAGTCGGTGATGATCAACTGCAACCCGGAGACGGTCTCGACCGACTACGACACGTCGGACCGGCTCTACTTCGAGCCCCTCACGATCGAGGACGTCCTCGCGGTCGTCGCGCGCGAGAAGCCGCTCGGCGTCCTCGTCCAGTTCGGCGGCCAGACCCCGCTGAAGCTCGCGAGGCCGCTCGAGAAGGCGGGGGTGCGGATCCTCGGCACCTCGCCCGAGGCGATCGACCGGGCCGAGGACCGCGAGCGCTTCGGCGGCCTCCTCGCCGACGTCGGGCTCCAGGCCCCGCCCTGGGCGGCGGCCCGTTCGGCCGCCGAGGGGCTGAAGGCGGGGCGGGCCCTCGGCTTCCCTCTCCTCGTCCGCCCGAGCTACGTCCTCGGCGGCCGCGCCATGAGGATCGCGTACGACGACACGGTGCTCGAGTCGTACCTCGAGGAGGCGCTCGGGGCGTTTCCCGACAGCCCGGTCCTGATCGACCGGTTCCTCGAGGACGCCTTCGAGCTCGACGTCGACGCCCTCGGGGACGGCACGGACGTCGTCGTCGCGGGCGTCATGCAGCACATCGAGGAGGCCGGCATCCACTCCGGCGACTCCTACGCCGTCCTCCCTCCCTACCGGCGCGTCCCGCGCGCCGCGCTCGGCGAGATCCGGGACGCGACGGCCCGGCTCGGAAAGGCGCTCCGGGTCGTCGGCCTGATGAACGTCCAGTACGCCATCAAGGAGGGCCAGCTCTTCGTCCTCGAGGTGAACCCCCGCGCTTCGCGGACGGTGCCGTTCGTCGCGAAAGCGACCGGCGTCCCCTTCGCCCGGCTCGCCACACGGCTTTGCCTCGGCGAGAGCCTGCGCGACGTGGGGCTCACCGAGGAGCCGCCGCTGGCCGGCTTCTCTATCAAAGCGCCCGTCTTTCCGTTCCGGAAGTTCGAGGGAGTCGACACGATCCTCGGGCCGGAGATGCGCTCGACCGGCGAGGTGATGGGACACGACCGGAGCTTCGGCCTCGCATTCCTGAAGGCGGCGCTCGGCGCCGGTATCCGCCTTCCCGAAAAGGGGACGGCGTTCCTCTCGGTCCACGACGGCGACAAGGAGGCGATCCTGCCGATCGCGCGGGAGCTCGGCTCGCTCGGTTTCCGACTCCTCGCCTCGTCGGGCACCGCCGCGGCCCTCCGCGCCGGAGGCCTCGAGGCGACGGTCGTCCTGAAGGTGAACGAGGGGCGGCCGAACATCGTCGACCGGATGATCAACGGCGAGGTGGACCTCATCGTCAACACGCCGCTCGGCAAGGAGTCGTTCTACGACGAGGTCGCGATCCGGAGGACCGCGCTCGAGCGCGACATCCCCTGCCTGACCACGCTCTCGGCCGCCTCCGCCGCGATCGAAGCGATCCGCGCCCGGGCCGCCGGCGCGCTCTCCTACGCCCCGCTCCAGGAGGAGGTCCGGGTCTGACCCCCGAAGGCGACCTGCCGCGGGAACCCCTCCGGCTCGTCCTGCGGCTCGCCGGCGCGTCGCTCCTCCTCTTCCTGGCGATTCTCGCGGCGAACCTCTCCTTCCAGAGGACGCCGTGGGCCGTCACCCTCCCGCTGGCCGCCGTCTTCCTCCTCGCGGCCCGGCGTCCGGCGGCCGCGGCCGTTGCGCTTCTCGCGGCGGTCCCTCTCCTGCCGATCCTCGGCACCCTCCTTCAAGGGCCGTGGATCGCCCCGGCCGAGATGGCGCTCCTCGCGGCGGCCGCCGGAGGGCTCGCCACGCGCCCGGCACCCGGAAGGCCCCGCGACCCGCTCGTCGCGCCGCTCGCCCTGGCCGCGCTGGCGGCGGCCGTCGGCGGAATCGCGGCCACGCTCGCCGCGCTCCCGGCGCCCCTCCTCCCCGGCGCGTTGCGGGACTTCACGCGCAACTTCTTCGGCCTCGACGGCGACCACGCGGCCGCTCCGCTCCGCGCCGCCCTCGTTCACGCGACGGCGCTCTTCGCGTTCCTCGCGCTGAAGCGCGCGGCGGCGCGGTACGGCGCCGAGGCCGTCCTCCGGGTCTCGCTCGGCGGCGGCTTCCTCGTGGCCGCCTACGCCGTCCTCGAGGCGGCTCTCGGGCCTCAAGCTCTGGCCCGCCGCGTTCTACGAGACGACGTCGCAGATGAAGCGCGTCGTGGCGACGCTCTCGGACTACAACTCCGCCGGGGCCTACTTTGCCCTCCTCCTCTTTCCGGCCGCCGGCGCGGCGCTCGCCGCGCGCGGCGCGAGGCGGATCCCCGGCCTCGCCCTCGCCGCGCTCCTCTTCGTCGGCCTCCTCCTGTCGGGGTCCCGCACGGCGTGGATCGGCGCCGCCGCCTCCGGGCTCCTCTACCTCGCCGTGGTCGCCGCGGGGCCTTCGCCGCCGCGACCCCGCGCGGTTCCGCCCCCTCCTCCTCGGCGCCGCGGCGGCGCTCCTCGCCGCCGGCGCGCTCGTGACGCTCTTCCCCGGCCGGACGGGATCGATTCTCCGCGGCCGGGTCGCCTCTCTCGGGGACCCCGCCGCCGTCCGGCTCGCGCTGACGGCCGGACGGGTCGGCTTCTGGCAGGCCGGCCTCGCGATGCTCGAGGCCCATCCGCTCGCGGGCGTCGGCCCGGGTCGCGTCCCCGCCCGCTTCTCCGAGTACCGCCCGGCGGACCTGCCGATCGAGGCCGAGAACGTCCACGACTAGCCGCTCCAGTGCCTCGACGAGAATGGCGCTCGTGGGCGGCGGCCTCCTCCTCCTGCCGTTCGCGATGCTCGTCCCGAGGCTCGTCCGGGACGGTCGGCGCGCCGCCGAGAGCGACGCGCCGGCCGCCGGGCTCGCGTTCGGGCTCGGCGCGTTCCTTTTCTGCGGCCTGACGTCGCACCCCTGGCTCCTCCCCGAGATGCAGCTTCTCTTCTGGGGACACGCGGCGCTGCTCCCGACGCCGCCCGCCGACGCGGACCCCCGGCCGGGCTCCCTCCCGCTCCTCGCCGCGGCGGCGCTCCTTGTCGTCTGGGGCGTCCCGAGGCTGCTCCTCTCGCCGGGACGCGAGGCGGGGCGGTACGGATACGGCTCGTGGCGCCCCGGCGAGGGGCCGAACGCCGTCCGCTGGCTCGGGCCGGCGGCTCTCGTGAACGCCGTCCGGCCCGACGGGAGCGGCCCTTCCGGCTCCGGCTGAAGGCGGGCCGGGCCTCCGGCGTCCCGGTCTCCGTCGCCGCCCGCATCGACGGCGGGCCGTGGGCCTCGCTCACGCTGCCGCCGGAAACCTGGACCGATCCTCCTGATCGCTCCGCCTCCGGGAGGCGGCAGGCCGGATGCCGCCTGCGAGATCCGAAGCTCCTTCTCGTTCTGTCCCGCCACGACGGCGGGCGACGACCGCCGCATCCTCTCCGTGCAGGCGGCCTCGCCCCTTCTCGCTCCCCCGCGCTGATGGCCCGGCCCTCTCCGCTCGCCGGCCTCTGGGGCGCGCTCTCCTGGATCGCTGCCGCGGCGTTCCTCGTGCCGCTCCTTCTCCCGCAGATTCCGGCTTACCGGACGGCGCTCGTCGCGGGGGCCGTGCTCCTCTTCGCGGGAGCGCTCGCCTCGCGGCGCGCGGCCTTCGTCGCCGCCGTGCTTGCCACGGCCGCCGCCGGCGCATCGGCGCTGGCGTTCGGCGCGCCGGAGCCGGCGTGGGCGGCACCGGTCGTCCTGGCCGGCTACTTCGCCGGCTCGAGCCTGAAGCGGATCTACGAGTTGGACGTTCCGGAACGGACCGCTCCGCTCCTCGCCGCGTGGCGCGGCGTCGCCGCCGCCTCGCTCGTCTCGGCGGCCACGACGATCGTCGGGCTCCGCACCGGGTACCTCCTGCTTCGGGACGTCCCTCCGCCGCGCGCCGTCAACGTCCTCGGGCAGGACGCCGCGCAGGCCTACCCCGCGATCGTGGCCGCCCTCGCCTCGCTGTTCGTCGCCGCGGGCTTTCACCGCGCCGCCGCCGACGTCGGGCGGGACGCGGCCGGCCGCCGGGCGATCGAGGCGTCGCTCGTCGCGGCCGCCCTCCTGGCGGGCGGCGCGGCGCTCCTCCAGAAGACGGGCCTCCTCCCCGGCTGGCGCGCCGCGCGGTGGGAGCAGTGGGGCCGGTCCCAGAGCCTCTTCACCGACCCGTCGGCGGCGGGCGTGGCCGCCGCCCTCCTCCTCGCGCCGCTCCTCGCGCGCGCGATGAGCGGCGGGGCGGCCGTCCGGATCGTCGCGGCGCTCGGCGTGCCGCTCCTGATCCTCGTGGTCGCGGACGCCGGCTCGCGGGCCGGCCTCATCGGCGCGCTGACGTCGGCGGCGATCTTCCTGCTCTGGGGCGCCATGCGGCTCGCCGCCGGCGCCCGCCAGGGGCGGAGGTGGCGGATCGCCACGTCCCTCGGCGCGCTCACGATCGTCGGGGCGCTCGCCCTCGCGGCCGCGCTCTCCTGGCCGAACCGCGGCGCCGTCCGGTCGGCACTCCTCGCGCGGATCGAGACGACGCTCGGACGCACGCCGACGCCCGAGGAAGGAACGCCGGAGCGGTTCCTCCTCTACGAGGCCGCGTGGTCGATGTTCCGAGAGCGCCCGCTGGCCGGCTTCGGCGTCGGCGGCTTCGCGTCGGTCTTCCCGAACGTCGCCGCCGAGCTCGGGACGCCGGTGACGTGGAGCGACCATCCGCCGTCGCTCTACCTCGGCGTCCTCGCCGAGTCGGGGCTCGCCGGCGGCCTCCTCTTCGCGCTCCTGATGCTCGCGATCCTCCGCGCGGCCGGGCGCGCCCTCTCGCTCGCCGACCCGTCGCCGGAGTCCGCCCTTCCGGTCGCGGGGGCCGCCGCCGCGCTCATCGGCCTCCTCGTCGTCTTCCTTTTCGGCTCCCACCTCCTCTACCCCGAGATCGCGGCATTCGTCGGCATCCTGTCGGCGCGGCTGCCGCTCCGGCCCGACGGGCGGACGGCACGGCTCCTCGCGGGCCTCGTCCCCGTCGTCCTCGCCGGCGCGCTCGTGGTCCTCGCGGGCGGCGCGCTCCACGCAGGGCTTCGCGTCGCGGACCGCCCGACGACGCGTTCCGTTACGCGGAGACCGCCGGCCTCTTCGGCGTGGAGCAGGAGCCGTCGGGCCGTCCGTTCCGCTGGACGGGACGCGCGGCCGCCTGGCGAATCCCCGGGACTGCCGGGCGTCCGCCGCACGCTCGCGCTCCCCGTCCGGAACGCCCGGCCCGACCTCCGGGGCGTGTCCCTCGCGGTGTTCTGGAACGACCGGCCTCTCGGCCGCGTCGCGCTTTCCGCGTCGGGCTGGAAGCGGCTCGAGGTGCCGCCGAGGGACCGGGAGTCCTCCGCATCGAGGTGTCGGAGACGTTCCGGCCCCTCCCGCGCCGAGGACTCGCGCCGGCTCGGGATCGAGGTCGGGCCGCCTCGCGCCATGACCGAGCTCCGGTTCCATCCCGGCGACGCGAAGCGAAAGACGCGCGTCGTGCGGATCGCCCCCGCCGCCGGGGCCCTGATCGCGGCGCTCGTCGTCGGCGCGGGGACCTCCGCCTTCACCGGCCTCCTCGGCGCGCCCGCCCTCCTCTCGGACCTCGTCCGCTCCGTGGACCGGCTGGCGCTGCGCGAGACGGCCAAGCGCGGCGCCGAGGCGTTCGCGACGGTCGGGCGCCGCTCCGAGAAGCTCTCGCGGCGGCTCGCCACGGACGAGCTCTTCCTCGCGCGCGTCGGTCTCGTGGCGGGAGTCGCCCCGCCGTCCGGCTTCCCGATGGCGGCGGCCGCGGGCGCCCCGACGGAGCCCGCGGCGGTGGAGGCGGCCGTCATGGCGTTCGCCCGCCGCCTCCGCGTCTCCGAGCTCTACCGCCAGCGGCTCGCATCGCTCCCCGGCCCCGGTGGAAGACCCAATCCGCTCCGGCTCCCCTCCCGCTCTCCCGTCGAGCCGTCCGCGGCGCGTGCCGCTCACCCTCTTCGGCTCCCGGGCCTTCCGACGTGACGCACCGCGACGAGTTCTTCCCGGGGCTTCTCCTCGCGGCGCCCGCGGGCCTTCCCGTCCTCGCGCCCGGATCGGGCACCGTCGTCTGGTCCGGGCCCGCACCGAAAACAAGCGACGCGGCCTGGCGGCGCCTCGGCAACCTCGTCGTCCTCGCCCACGACGACAGCATGCGGACCGTTTTCGGCCACCTCGCGAAAGGAGCCCTCCCGCGCGGGATGCGGGTGAGAAGGGGCGAGCTCGTCGGACGCGTCGGCACGAGCGGCTTCGCGCCGGCGCCGCGCCTTCACTACGAGGTGCGCCGCCGGACGGCGGAGGGCTTCCTCCCGCTCGACCCCCGCCTCTACATCCTCGACGTCGACTGGATCACGGCGGTGGAGCTGGCGAACCGGCCTGTCGCGCCGACGGCGACGGCTCTTCCCGCTTTCCTCCGCTGAGGGCACGGTCGGAGACTTCGACGAGCGCGACCGAAGCGAAAACGACCAGGAGCGGGTCCCAGAACACCATCCGGTAGCGCAGCACGACGATGATGGCGACGTGCACGAACATCGACACGGCGAGATAGGCGAGAGCGAACGCGACGAGTCCTCCGGGCCGCGTCGCAGCGAGTCCCAGAACCGCAAGAAGGAACAGCGCGCCGTACCACACACCCGTTGCGACGACGACGCGGCGCGGCCAGACGAGCGGGTTCGCCCAGGGGCGCAGCCAGTCGAGCGCCTTGTCCGCCATCAGCACCGCTGCGTCGCGCGGGTGCGACTTCATCCAGGCGAGGGAATCCTCGACGTAGGCGCGTGAGCGGTCGGCCGGGTTTGACGTGCGCCTTCGCGATGGCGCCGATTCGGCCCGGGGCCACCTCGGCCTGGAACCGCGACATGAAGGCCACGATACTCCGCCGGTGTCCTCAGGCGGTAGTACGCGGCATTCAAGTCGCCGTTGCCCAACCAGAGCAGACGCCGAATTGGTCGCTGACCGGCATCAGCGCGCCAAACCGGGGGCGTTCCGAGCGGACCAGGGCGCGAGGGCGAGCACGAGGCCAACGCGGCCGCGCCCGCTCGAGACGTCGCCCGGCGTGAAGCTGCTGCCCGAATAGCGGCGCCGCCAGGAACGGCGCGAGCGAGAGGCAGACCGGCCGCGTCAGCGCCGCGAAGCCGAGGAGCGCACCGGCCGCGAGCGCGCTCCGGAGCGAGCCCGATCCGCCGCCGAGAGAAGCTCCCCGGCGAAGAGGACGAGCAGGAGGATCGTCGAGGTTCTCGCTCTGGACGTCCGTGGCGAGGTAGACGAAGGCCGGGTTCACGGCCGCGAGCACGCCCGCCGTCAGCGCCACGCGCCGCGATCCCGAGATCCGTCCCGCGAGGCGGGCGAGGAGGACGGCGGTCACGGCGCCGAGGAGGGCGTTCCAGAGCTTGTCGGCAGCGACGGCCCGGGGGTGGCCGAGCGTCGAGACGATCAGGAAGACCGGGTAGCCCGGCGCGCGGAAGACCGGGAGCGCTTCCGCGCGGTCCGGATAGGCGCGCGTCTCGAGGACGATCTCGGCGGTCCTCATGTAGGCCTCGGCGTCGCCGAAGCTCGTCGACGTGAACCCGACCGCAGCGATCGCGCCGACTCGGAGAACGAGAGCGAGCGCGAAGACCGCGATCATCGAGCCGCCCGGGCCCGCGCGCCGAGAGCGACAGAGCGCGAGGGCGACGAGCGGCAGGGCGCGCGACGCGCCCCGCGCCGGCCGACGCGACACCCCGCGGAAGCCGTTCACGAGGAGATCGAGAACGTAGGCGAGACAGAGAAGCGCCGCGGCGAAGAGGGCCGGGCGGGCGCCCGGCGGCCTCGCGGCCTGAGAAACGTCATCGCCGAAAGCGACAGCGCCCCTCCGAGCGCGAGCGTCGAAAGGAACGGCGCGAGCGCCTCCCAGATCCTTCGCGAACCGAAACAGGCCGTCCGGAGGCCGGCTCGACGCCCGGCCGAGGAGATCCTCGCCGCGGGCGAGCCGGAGGGCGCGCGCCCAGCCGGCGCGCACCGCTTCCGCGAAGGCCGCCGGCCGGAACCGCGGGCGAACGGGAAGAGAAACGCCGTCGACGGGTTGTCCATCCGCGGGCCTCCGATCGATCCGTTCCACGAGAGCGCGAAGACCGCGACGCCGGACGCCGCGAGGAGGAGCGCGCCTGCGCGGGCCGCCCCCGGCCCGGCCGCCCGGGCCGCGAGGAGCGCGCCGGGCAAGGACGAGCAGCAGGATCCACCCGCCCCCATCCAGCCCGGAGAGCGCCAGTGCCGCGGCCGCCGAACGCCGCCATGGCGACCCACAGCGACGGCGCGAGGCCGACGAGGGGAAGCGCGAGTCCGAGGCCGAGCGCGGACGCGTCGGACCGGCTTCCGAGGAGGAGCAGACCCGAGGGCGAAGCCGCGACGAGGAGAGCGAAGAGAAGGGCCCCGGCGGTGGCGCGCCGCGGAGGAAGGAACGTCGCCGCGAGGCCGCAGAGGAGGAGCCCCGTCGCGACTGCGTGGGCCGCCGCCGCGGCGGCCTCAGGCATTCGCGATCGCGGCGAGAACCCTCGCCGCTTCCTCCTCGTCGTTCCCGACGTGGGGCGAGAGACGGAGGAAGCCCTCGCGCGCCGAGACGGCGATGTCCGCGTCGGCGAGCCGTTTCGCGAAGTAGCGGGCGTCCTTTCCCGCAGGCGGCCGCGCGGCGAGGATCCCCGCGTGCGGCGGGCCGCCGAAGAGGACCGGCGAGAAGCCGAGCTTCGGAAGCCCCTCGACGAGGACCGCGAGCGTCCGGGCGTTGCGGCGCCCGATCAGGTCGAGGCCGAGGGAGAGGAGCAGGTCGGCCGACGCACGGAGCGCGTAGACGCCCGGCGTCGGGAGGGCGCCGACCTCGAACTTCGTCGCGTCGGACGGCGAACTCGGGGCGGCTCCCACCCGGAAGTCCCCGCCTCTGTTGCCCTCAGGTTCGTCCAGCCCGCCGGGGCGGCGAGCCGCTCCCGAAACGCCGGCCGCGTGAAGAGGATGCCGCACCCCTCCGGCCCGAGCATCCACTTGTGCCCGTCCGCCGAGAGGAAGTCGATGCCCCAGCGGGCGACGTCCACCGGGATCGCCCCGACGCCCTGGATCGCGTCGAGGCCGAACGCGATGCCGCGCTCCCGGCAGAGGGCGCCGATCGGCTTCGACCGGAGCGCGAAAGCCGGTGTGGAACGAGACGAGGGAGACGCGAGACGAGCTTCGTCCGGGCACTCGCAGGCGGCCGCCAGCTCTTCCGCCGTGAAGGCGCCGTCCCGCGTCGCGAGCCGCCTCACCTCGACGCCGTGCCGCTCGAGCGCGAGCCACGGCGTCAGGTTCGCGGGAAACTCGCTCGCGGTCGTGACGATCGAGTCGCCGGGGCCGAGAGTCGAGCCCCTGCGCGACGAGGTTCAGCCCCCAGGTCGTGTTCGGGACGATCGAGACCGACCGCGCGCCGCCGACCGACTCGTCCGCGCCGATCAGCGCTGCCGCCGCAGCGCGCAAGGACATCCGCCTCGGCGCCCCACTCCCGCCAGCCGAGGGAGGCGCGTCCCGAGAGCTTCCCGGCGTAGGCGGCCAGCGCCTGCGCCGCGCGCGCGGGGAGCGGGCAGACCGCCGCGTGGTTGAACTGGATCCCCAGTGTCCGGGACGGGAATTCCCGGTCCAGGAACTCCCGGGAGAGCTCCACGCTCAGAACTCCCGCTGGGCCGCCACGAAGCCGTCGAAGTTCCGCCGCGCCTCGGCCAGCGAGTCGCCGCCCGTCTTCTCGAGCAGCGCGTCCGCGAGGACGAACGCCAGCATCGCCTCGCCGATGACGCCTCCGGCGGGGACCGCCGTCACGTCGGAGCGCTCGTACTGCGCGCGGTGGGGCGCCTTCGTGTCGACGTCGACGGAGGGAAGCCCCTCGCGGAGCGTCGAGATCGGCTTCAGGTAAACGGTGGCGAGCACGTCCTCGCCGTTCGTGATCCCCCCCTCGACGCCTCCCGCCCGGTTCGAGGTCCGGTAGAAGCCGCGCCCCTTCTCCCAGGCGATCGGATCGTGGGACGACGATCCGGGGCGCGAGGCGTTCGCGACCCCCTCGCCGAGCGAGACCGCCTTCACCGACGGGATCGACATCAGCGCCCGCGCGAGCCGGCCGTCCAGCTTCACGTCCCACGAGACGTGCGAGCCGAGCCCCGCCGGGACTCCCCTCGCCCCGACCAGGACCGTGCCGCCCAGCGTGTCGCCCGCCTTCGCGGCCGCGTCGACGGCCGCCGTCATCGCGGCTTCGATGCTCCGGTCGACGCACCGGAACGGCGACGTTTCGTCGACCCGCTCGAGGTCCCGGAACGAGAATCCCCCTTCCGGCTCCGGGGCCCGGACCTCTCCCACCGACAGGACGCCGCTCCGGACCGTGACGCCGAACGCCGAAAGGAGCTGCCGGCAGAGGGCGCCCGCGGCGACGCGCGCCGCCGACTCGCGCGCGCTCGCCCGCTCGAGGACGTCGCGGAGGTCGCGCCGCCCGTACTTGAGCCCGCCCGCGAGGTCGGCGTGCCCCGGGCGCGGCGACGCGACCCGCCGCTTCCGCGCCGCCTCGACGTCGAGCGCGAGCGGCCCCATGGCCGACGCCCAGACGCCGTGGTCGAGGTTCACGATCTCGAACGCGACAGGCCCGCCGAGCGTCTCGCCGCCGCGGAGGCCTCCGGTGAAGACGCGCGGAGTCCCGCTCGATCTTCATCCGGCCGCCCCGGCCGTAGCCGTGCTGCCGGCGCGCGAGGTCGAAGTCGACGGCGGCCGGATCGACGACGAGCCCGGCCGGGAGGCCGGAGAGGATCGCGGTCAGCTTCGGCCCGTGCGACTCGCCGGCGGTCGTCAACTGGAGGCGGGGCATCGCGTCGAGTCTAAACTCCCGCCCGTGATCCGCGTCGAAGGGCTCGTCAAGGCTTACCGGGAGGTCACCGCCGTCGACGGGCTCGGCTTCGAGGTCGCGCCCGGCCAGGTCCTGGGCCTCGTCGGCCCGAACGGCGCCGGCAAGACGACGACGCTCCGCTGTCTCGCCGGCATCCTCCCGCCGACGGCGGGGCGGATCGAGATCGCCGGCTTCGACCTCGCGAAGGAGCCGGTCGAGGCGAAGCGGCGCCTCGCGTTCATGCCCGACGAGCCGCGGCTCTTCGAGTCCCTCACCGTCGCCGACCACCTCGCCTTCACCGCCCGGCTTTACGGCGTCGCCGACGCCGGGGCGCGGGCGGCGGCCCTCCTCGGGGAGCTGGAGCTGACCGGCAAGGAGAACGCCCTGCCGGCGGAGCTCTCGCGCGGGATGAAGCAGAAGCTCCTGATCGCCTGCGGCCTCCTGCACGAGCCGGGCGTCCTCGTCTTCGACGAGCCGCTGACCGGGATCGACCCGGGCGGGATCCGCCGGATGAAGCAGACGATCGTGGCCCGCGCGCGCGCCGGCGCGGCCGTCATCGTCTCCTCCCACCTCCTGCCGCTCGTCGAGGAGATCTGCGACCGGGTCCTGATCCTGGCCCGGGGCCGCGCCGTCCTCGCGGGGACGCTCGAGGAGGTCCGAGCCGCCGGCGGAAGCGACGCGTCGCTCGAGGACGTCTTCCTCAAGGTCACGGAGACCGGCGCCTGAGCACGGCCCCCTCCCCGCTCGCGGCCTTCGCCTTCCTCGCGACGCGCTCGCTCGCGAACCGGCGTCCGCCGCCGGATCGGCCGCCTGCAGGAGCCGCGCTACCTCGTCGGGCTGGCCGTCGGGCTCGCCTACTTCGGGCTCGTCCTGCTTCAGGCCCGGGCGGGGACGCCGCCTCCCGGCGCGGCCCGCAGGGCGTCTCGGCCGAGTTCCTCGCCGTCATACCGCTGCCTCGCCGCCGCCGGGCTCCTGGTCGCGGCGGGCCTCGCCTGGACCTTCAAGAAGGGCTCGTCGGCCCTGTCGCTCGGCGAGGGCGAGGCGCAGTTCCTCTTCTCCGGGCCGCTCCCGCGCCGCTCGGTCGTCCACTTCGCCCTGATCCGGCCGCAGATCGGCCTCCTCGGCGCCGCGCTCTTCATCACGCTCCTCTCGAGGCGGGGAACGCCCGGCCGAGGCGATCCGGACGGCGCTCGCGCACGTGGATCCTGCTGGCCGCGTCGCATCTCCACCTTCTCGCGGTCGGCTTCACGAAGGCGGCCTGGGAGGAAGAGCCGCCCGCCCGCCGGCGGGCGAAGAAGACGGCCGCGGCGGTCGCCTCGCTCGCCCTCGCCTCCGGCGGTCGTCGGCACGCTTCTGTTCGCGGCCGCGCGTGCCGCCGCCGTCCCCGGCCCGCGGGGACCGAGCCTCGTCGCGTTCCAGGGCGCCTTCCTGGCCGGGCCGATCGGACGCGTCCCCTGGTGGGTCCTCGCGCCGTTCCGCGCCGTCCTGGAGCCGGTCCTCGCGCCGGACGGGGCACGCTTCCTCCGGGCCCTTCCCGCGGCCCTCTGCGTTCTCGGCTTCCTCTACCTCTGGGTCGTCCGGAAGAACGTCCGCTACGAGGAAGCGACCCTCGAGCACGCCGCGCGCCGCGCCGAAATCCGGGCCCGACGGAAGGCGGGGCGGTCGGAGGGCCTCCCCTCCGCCGCCCGGCGCCGGCGCCTCCCGTTCCCGCTCGCGCCCACCGGCCGCCCGGAGGTCGGCGATCCTCTGGAAGAACCTGATCACCTGGAATCGAAGCCCGCTACGGACGACGATTCTCGGCGTCGCCGGAGCCGGCGCCGCGCTCTTCCTCGGCGCGCTCACCGTTTCGCGGCCGGGGGCCGACGCCGCCTTCGCGACAGCGGCGTTCGTGATTCTCGTCGTGACGGCGGCCCTCGCGACGACGATGACGCTCGGGTTCCGGAACGACCTCCGCGCAGACCTCGCGGACGCGGCGACCCTGAAGCTCTGGCCGCTTCCTCCGCCGCGGCTCGTGGCCGGCGAGCTCTTGGCCCCCTTCCTCCTCTCGGTCCTCTTCACGTGGTCCGGGCTCTTCCTGGCCCTGGCGCTCGCCGCGGGCCGTTCCGCGCGGGCGTTCGCCACGGGCGGAGCCGGGGCCGACGCCTTCGGCGGCCTCTTCCGCGTGGGCGCGCTCGTCCCCGTGGCGCTCGGAGCCGCCGTCTTTCTCCCGGCTCTCGCGGCTGCCGCCCTCGTCCTCCAGAACGGCGCGACGCTGGCGTTTCCCTCCTGGTTTCCGCCGGGCCCTCGGACCTCCGCCGGGCTGGAACACGTCGGGATCCGGATGGTGGCGGCGCTGTCGACGCTGCTCGTCCTGGCGGTCGCCCTCGTCCCCTCGGGCCTGCTCGTCGCGCTCCTCGTCTTCCTCCTCTGGAAGACGCTCGGCCTCTGGACCCTCCCGTTCGCCGGACTCGCGGCCGCGCTCCCGCTCTTCGCCGCGGCGGCCCTCGGCGTCTCGTTCCTGGCGAGGCTCTGGGACCGGTTCGACCCGGCCCTCGATCTCGGGACGTGAGCGGCGCCGGCCGTGGCCGGCGACTTACTCGAGTGGGATGCGCGAGGCGTTCGCGGCGAGCCAGGCGTCGAACGTCTGGAGGCGCGGGTTGAGCGACCGCGAGAACTCGAGGCTCCGCGCGCCGCAATAGTATTCGTTGAAGTCACGCTTGAACTGGAACATGTTCCCGAGGTCCTCGGCGCCCGGGAAGCCGAAGCCGCGGTAGACCTCCGGAGTCACCGAGTCGTACCGGACCTCGCGCCCGAACGCCTTCGTCATGGCGGCCGCTATCTGCGCTCCGGTCGGATGGCCGCCCGCGATGCCGACCGTCTTCCCGACGAACTCGCTCCCCCTAAGGAAGAGGCCGAGCGCGCACCGGCCGATGTCCTCCGTCGCGATGCTCGGGAGCTTCTTGTCCCCCATGGGGAGCGTGAGCGCGAGGACCCCGTCCGGGCCTTTCTTCGGCCCGGACCCGAAGTAGATGAAGTTCTCCCAGTAGAACGACGTCAGGAGAAACGTCGTCGGGACGCCGGCCGCCGTGAAGAAGCCGTTCGCCTCCGCTTTCGCGTCGAAGTGGGGGACCTTGTACTTCCCCAGAAGAGTCGGCATCCGGTCGTCCGACAGCGGCACCCACTTCCGGGTGTCCTCGAACGTCGACCAGATGGCATGGGAGACGCCCGTTTCTTCGCCGCCTTCGCCATGGCGGCGGCCTCGGCGATCTCCTTCTCGGGCGAGAAGTGCTCCCAGAAGAAGGTCACGCAGTAGGCGCCGTGCGCGCCGCGGAACGCTTTCTCGAGGCTCGCGGCGTCGTCGACGTCCGCCGCGACGACCTCGGCTCCCAGCATCTCGAGCTCCTTCGCCTTCTCCGACGACGGGTTTCTCGTGACGGCGCGCGCGACGAACCCGCTTTCCGGGTCGCCCTGGATCGCGCGGACGAGGCCGCCCCCCTGGGCCCCCGTCGCGCCGACGACGGCAATGATCTTCTTCTCAGCCATTTGTTCTCCCTTCGAGAATTCCTTTCAGGAACCGCCCGATCTCACCGCGGCCAGAGCCATCCGAAGGCGCCGGCCGTCAGCAGACCGAAGACGAGAGCGTCGACCGTCAACCGGAGCGTGGTCGTAAAGGAGCGCTTGTACCAGATCGTGTGCTGCCAGAGCGCGAGGCCGTAGCCGACGAACGCCGTGACCCCCGCGAAGCGGAAGACCGCGAGGTAGTGCGCGCCGGGGTGGAGGGCCCTCCCCGCGACGTAGGCCGCGAAGATCCCGACGACGACGCAGTAGACAAACCACTGGGCGAGCGGCGGACCCATCGACACCTCACCGCTCGGCATGACGGTCATCATGGCGACCGGTCCCTTCTTCCTCTTCTCGATGAAGGCGGGGTCCTTCATCTCCTTCGGGTTTCGCACGCACGGGAAGAGGTAATCCCCCGGCGGGATGTCGAATTTCCGGAGCGCGTCCATGACGCCGTCCTCGTCCGGCAGCGTCTTGTAGTCGTTCCGGTGGAACGGAAGCACCATGTGGACGAGCGAGCTGGCGATGAAGACGAGAACGGCTGCGACGAGGATCGGGAGCCAGAGCGAGAGAACGGGGACCATCAAATCCTCCTCAT
This sequence comes from uncultured Acidobacteriota bacterium, assembly GCA_963821435.1. Classification (GTDB taxonomy): domain Bacteria; phylum Acidobacteriota; class Thermoanaerobaculia; order UBA5066; family UBA5066; genus DAOMFB01. Next base: position 195,425 of record CAWGDR010000007.1, on the reverse strand, counting down.
GGGCCGCCCCTTGTCCGGAAGCGGCACGAGATCAGGCTCCCGTCGGAGCCCGGCGCAGCGATCGGCGGGCCGACGCGAGGGAAAGGAGCGCGCGCACGCGTCCGGACGAGATCCACCACCGCCCTTTTTCCTTCAGGGCGACGACCGTGAACTGTCCGCGGACGCTCCGCCCCGAGCGCATCCAGTTCCACTCGCCGTCGATCATGGCGACGTCGGTCCGGAGGAACCGCAGGTGGATCGTCGGCTTGAACGGCCGGACCGACGGGTCCGCCCGCCGGCGCTCGAGCTCCGTCTCGTACTGTCTCCGGATCTCGGTGCGGCCGCGGGCCCATTCCCCCCCCGCGTTGACGCGATCCGCGTCGGGCGCGTAAAGGTCGGCGACCTTCGCGGCGTCGAACGCGTTGAAGGCCCGTTCGAAACGCCCCCAGAGGTCGCGCAAGGCCTTTTCATCGTCCACGGGGGCCCGGGACATCACGACGGACGCGACGAGGAGAAGGACCAGAGGAGCCGCAAGATCCATGGCGCCCCCTTCGCGGCGGGAGTCTAGCTCGACAGCCGAGATCGCGTCTCGCCCTCGAGCTCCGGTGCCGTCAATGACTCGTTCCGCTCGGACGTCGGGGCCGGCGCCGGACCGGCCCCCGAAGCGGCGGCGCCGGCCGACCGTCCGGCCTCTCGGACGGATTCCGCTCGGTGATGTCGAGGACGAGCCCGAAGGGATCCCGGAAGTAGGCCGCCTTGCCGCTCGGCCACTCGTGGACGATGCGGCAGCCGGCCCTCTTCAGGTACGTCCGGGCGCGCCGACAATCCGGGACCTCGAGGGCGGGGATGAACCCGCGGGCCTTTCGGCCGCCCCGCTTCACGAAGAGCCGGAAGGACCCCGTCTCGAAGACGACGAGCTCCGGCGTCCGCTCGATCACGGGAAAGCCGAGGACGCCGCCGTAGAACGCCAGCGCCCCGTCCAGGTCGGGAACGTGGACGGCGACATTTCCATCCGTCCGAAACGTCGCAGGCGCTTCCCCTTTCGCCGGCCGTCGCGGCATCTCCTCCCCCCAACAAGAGCGCCCCGATTCTAATCCGGTTCCGGCCCTCCGATCTCCGGGAAGCCGCCACCTACTTCCAGGAGGCGGCGACGAGACCAAGGCCGGGGAGGACGAAGGTGACGAAGAAGAACGGGTTGAACCCGCCGAGGAAGAACGCGGCGTCCCCGAAGACGACGTAGACCACGCCGATCACGAGCGCCGGCCGGAGCGAGACCGCGGGGCTCCTCCGGGCCTCGAGGAAGAGCGAGAGGACGATCACGCCGAAGGCCACCATGGCGGCGCCTCCGAAGTGCCAACCCAGCGCGAGACCGGTCGCGAGATCCCGTGGGGCCGACACCTTCGACAGCCCCGCGCCGAGCTCCTTCCAGCCAAGGAGCGAGTGGGCCGCGGCGCTCGCGAGGAAGAAAACGCCGACGACCAGCCCGAGCGCGATCCGCCACCTCGCCATGGAGCCTCCTTCCGGAACCCGACGACGATACCCCGACCCGCCGGCGACTCCGAAAGCGCGCGCCGGGCCCATGTCGCGGCGAAAGTTGGGTAGGAGTTGGAATGGTAAGATTCTTACGGAGGCTTCGATGCGTATCACATCCAAGGGGCAAGTCACGATTCCGCTCGAGATCCGGGAGCGCCTCGGCCTCCTCCCGGACACCGAGGTCGTTTTCGAGGTGGCCGGAAACGCCGTGAGGCTCCGAAAGGCCCCGGGGGCCTCCCGCAGGGGCGCTGCGGTGGTGGCCCGCCTGAAGGGGCGCAGCCGCTCCCGCCTGACGACCGACCAGATCCTGGCGCTGACTCGGGGCTAGCGCGTGCCGGGCTACCTAGTCGACAGCAACGTCCTGCTGGACGTCCTGACGGAGGATCGAAATTGGCTCACGTGGTCGTCCGACGCGCTCGCAAGGAGCGCGGGCGAAGGTCCGCTCGTCATCAATCCGCTCATCTATGCCGAGGTCTCGATCGGCTTCGACCGGATCGAGGAGCTGGACGACGCGCTCGACCCGTCAGTCTTCCAGCGACGGCCCCTGCCGTGGGAGGCGGCGTTCCTCGCGGGGAAGTGCTTTCTTCGCTACCGGCGTCGCGGCGGGACCCGATCCTCGACGCTCCCGGACTTCTACATCGGTGCCCACGCCCTCATCGAGGGCCTCACGCTCGTCACCCGCGACGCCACTCGATACCGGACCTACTTCCCCCGCCTTCCTCTCGTGGCGCCGGCTTGACCCGCGCGGAAACATAGAAGAAAGGTGGACGGCTCAAGCGTCCCCTTGCCATGGCTTCCGGCAGCCTCACCCCTGCCGCAGCAGCTTGAAGGCGTGGGTCCAGTCGTTCTCGCGGAAGCCTGGGATGCACCAGAGGATGCAGAGAGGCTCGATGGCGCGCGCGGCGGCGGCCTTCCCCATATCCGCCGTCTCCCAGCCGAACTGGTCGAGGAAGCCGCGGACCGTCTTCTTCGCACCGTCGTCGTTCCCGCAGACGAACATCGTCGGCTTTCCGCCCGGGAGCTGCGGATCGACCATCAGCGCAGCGCCGACCGAGCTGAATGCCTTGACGAGGCGCGCCTCGGGGAAGGCACGCTGGAGCTTCTCCATGAGCGACTCGTCGAGATCCGTGAAGAAGCGGAGGACGCCCTCGTCGGGGGGGGCCTCGGCGATAGGGTTCGTCGCGTCGATCACCGTCTTCCCCGCGAGGTTCGCCGGCCCGGCGGCGCGGAGCACCTCGGCGGCCGCCGTCCCCTTCACGGCGAGGACGACCGCCTCGCCGAAGCGGGCGGCCTCGGCGACGCCACCGACCTTGACGTTCCGGTTCTTCGCCGACCACTCCGCCAGCTTCCCGGCGTCACGCGTCCCGAGCATCGCATCGTGACCGTGCTTCACGAAGCCCGCCGCGAGCGTCTGCGCCACGACACCCGACCCGAGGATCCCGATCTTCATCGCGGTGACCTCCTGTTCGTCCTGACGTCCTACGCGCGGATCGTCGCCCCCGGATTCCGGCGTGGCACGGCTACCGGACGCCGATCATCCCGGCGGCGGGAGGTCCGGCCTGAACGCAGTAGAGCCTGTACGTCGCCGCCTGCTCGTCCCACGGGATCGGCCGGACCGTGCTCTCCGCCGCGCCCGCGGCCGCCGTCAGGGTGACGAGAAGCGTCGGCTCCTCCCGCCGGGGGAACGAGAAGTGGACCTCCCGGTAGTCCGGCGCCTCGACTTGGAGCGTGAAGGACTTCTGTTGGCCCTTGACGAGCTCGAAGAGGTCGAGACAGCCGTTCGCGTTGGAGACGCCGGTGACGACGGCGGCGCCCGTGGCGGCGTCGCGCACCGTCGCCACCGCGTTCGGAACGGGCTGCCCCTGTTCGTCGCGTACGACGCCGTGGACCTGCACGCTCGCGCACGCCGCCGACGAGAGCGCCGCGACGAGGAAGAAGATTCGAAAAACCGGCATGCATCCCCCCGGCCGGACGTCGTCCCCGGAGACGATACGCCTTCCGGAACGCCCGGTCGCGGGGTGTTACTTCGCCGCGACGGCCACCGACACGGCCCCGGCGGCCCGTTCGGCCTTCTTCGCGGGCGCGGCGGGTTCGGGCTTTGTCCCGGGAGGGGGCGCCGGGGCAGCCGTATTCACGGACGCGCCGCCGGCGCGGAGCAGCGCGAGCTGCCCCCGGCGGGAGAAGTCGACCGACTCGCCCGCGATCCGGAGCGATTCGCCCGGAGCGTGGAAGCCGGTCGAGTTCTCCGCCTCGACGAAGTCGAGGTAGAACTGGGCCCGGCGCTGGAAGTCCTGCGCCTCGGCCAGCTCGGCGTCGCTCTTCCCCGCCCCCTTCGCCTTCCGGATGTCGCCGATCAGGTCCATCAGCGCGTCCATCGCCTGGTTTCGCATCCGGAAGAAGCGGTTCTGGATCTCCTCGACGCGGGCCTTCAGCTCCGTCTCCGTCCAGCGGTGGCAGGTCTGGCAGGCGTGGTTGATGTTCAGGAGCGGGCTCCGGACGTGGTGGTCGCTGATCTTGAGCGCGCCGATCCGCGTGTAGGGCATGTGGCAGTCGGCGCAGGCGACCCCCGAGCGCGCATGAATGCCCTGGCTCCACATCTCGAACTCCGGGTGCTGGGCCTTCAGGACCGGCGCGCCGGTCTCGGCGTGCGTCCAGTCCTTGAACTTGACCTCGTCGTAGTAGGCCACGATCTCCTCGACCTTGACCCCCTTCGACCACGGGAACGTGAGGCGCTTTTCGGGGCCCTTGAAGTAGTACTCCACGTGGCACTGGCCGCAGACGTACGAGCGCATCTCCTGCCGCGTCGCCATCGTGTTCGGGTCGTAGTCCGGAATCCCCTGCGACGCCTTGAGCGCGCGGATCCCCTCCATGAACGCCGGGCGGGTGACGCGGAGCTGCATGGTCTCGGGCTGGTGGCAGTCGATGCAGGCGACCGGGTGGGACACGAGCTTCCGCGCCTCGAAGTACGGCATCACGTTCATCTTCTCGAATCCCGCCGTGACGTCGCCGTTCCCCAGCTTCTTCATCGGGACGTAGACCGAGGCGTGGCACTGCATGCAGGCGCCGGGCTGCTTCACGACCTGCTGGCGCTCGGTGAAGGTCTGGTCCTCGAGCATGTAGGCGTGCCCGCGGTCCTCCCGGAAGTCCTTCGCGAAGGCGTAGCCCGCCCAGAGGACCTTCAGGCGCGGGTCCTCCTCGAGCTTCGACTCCGCCACGACGGAGCGGGGGTCGGCCTGGGTCGGCGTGTGGGGCAGCGCCTCGCTCCCGCCGTAGCGGGTCCGCACCATGTCGACCGTCCTCTTGTAGGCGTCGAACTGGAGCGGGAAGTTCTTTCCCCACGTGGCCGGGTCGTCGACCGTGTCGTCCAGGGCGACGACGCGGAAGAACGGGTTCTTCGCCTCCTGCTTCTTCTCGAAGATGTTCATCAGGAGCGCCACGGCGCCGGCCGCGACGAGGGCCGACAGGATCGCGGCGATGACGACGGGGCGGCGGGAGGGGGCGGCGGGCTCGGTCATGGCGTTCCTCGATGGGTCCTCAGTGGAGATGTCCGACGGATCGGTGGCAGTCGATACAGGAGACGCCGTCGTCCGCCGGGTGGCCGGCGTCGATGGCGGCGACGATCTCCCGGTGGCAGTGGCGGCAGGCCTCCTCGGTGACGGCGCGGTTGCGCCCCGTGATCTGAATGGGGTCCGGGAAGCGGCCCGACGTGAAGAAGAAGGAGTGCCAGAAGCCGTTCATCGCCTTCGTGCCGTACTTCCCGGCGAAGCCGGGCGGCGTGTGGCAGTCGTTGCAGACGGCGACGGCGCGGTGGCTCGACTTGACCCAGCCGTCGAACTGCTCGGTCATCACGTGGCAGTTCCGGCACGCCTCGGGGTCGTTCGTCATGTACGAAGTGCCGCGGGCGTAGACGAACGTGTAGACGCCGATCCCCACCGCCAGCCCGAGGAGGGCTCCAACGCCGATCCCGGACGCCATCGAGATCCGGCTCACGACGGGGGAACGCTACCGCTCCCCCGCCGGCGCCGGAATGATGCCTTCGCCTCAGCCCTTCCCGAGGCCGAAGGCCTCGACGAGCGCCGCCCGGTGGGCCGTGAGCGTGGCCGCGGTCTCCCTCGGGCCGTGGGCCGTGGAGACGAACATCGCCTCGAACTGGGCGGGAGCCAGGAAGACGCCGTGCCGGCGCATCGCGTGGAACCAGGTCCGGAAGCGGGCGAGGTCGGAGCGCTTCGCGTCGTCGAAGTTCTCGACGGGGCCGGCCGTGAAGAAGAGGGTCAGGATCGAGCCGATCCGGTTGACCGTCGTCCGCTTCGACACGCCGAGCTCCTCCGCGACGCGCCGCATCCCGCGCTCGAGGTCGGATCCGGTCCGCTCCAGCTTCGCGTAGACCGCCGGCGTGAGCGAGTCGAGCATCGCCTTCCCCGCCGCCATCGCGAGCGGGTTTCCGGAGAGCGTCCCCGCCTGGTAGACCGGGCCGTCGGGGGCGACCTGCGACATCAGATCCCGCCGCCCCCCGTAGGCGCCGACCGGGAGACCGCCGCCGATGATCTTCCCGAGGCAGGTCAGGTCCGGCCTCACGCCGTAGATCTCCTGCGCCCCGCCCCTCGCGAGGCGGAAGCCCGAGATCACCTCGTCGAAGAGGAGGAGCGCCCCGTCCCGGTCGGCGATCTCGCGGAGCCCCGCGAGGAACCCGGGCTTCGGGAGGACGACGCCCATGTTCGCGGCGACGGGCTCCACCGCGATGACGGCGATCCGCTTCGGGTGGGCGGCGAAAAGCCGCTTCACGGAGTCGAGGTCGTTGTAGGCGGCGGTCACGGTGAGGTTCGCGAGCGCGGCGGGGACGCCCGGCGACCCGGGGATGCCGAGCGTCGCGACCGCCGAGCCCGCCTGGACGAGGAACGAGTCGGCATGGCCGTGGTAACAGCCGGCGAACTTCAGGACGAGGTCCCGGCCGGTGGCCGCGCGGGCGAGCCGGATGGCCGACATCGTCGCTTCCGTCCCCGAGGAGACGAACCGGACCTTCTCGATCGAGGGGACGGCCCGGACGACCCGCTCGGCCAGCTCCACCTCGGCCCGCGTCGGCGCGCCGTAAGACGTCCCGCGCGGAAGGGCCTTCCTTACCGCCGACAGCACCGCCTTCGCGCCGTGGCCGAGGATCAGCGGCCCGTACGACATGACGTAGTCGACGTACCGGTTCCCGTCGGCGTCGACGATCACGGCCCCCGACGCCTTCTTCACGAAGAACGGATTCCCGCCGACGGCCGCGAACGAGCGGACCGGGGAGTCGACGCCGCCGGGGAGGAGCGTCTTGGCTTTTTCGAAGAGCCGGTCGGACTGGGTCGTGACGAAGCGGCGCTTCCTCACGCCAGCCACGTCGCGGCCTCCTTCGCGTGGTAGGTCAGGATCAGGTCCGCCCCCGCGCGCCGGATGGAGGTCAGGATCTCCAGCGTCACCCGCTTGCCGTCGATCCAGCCGTTCCGCTCGGCCGCCTTCACCATGGCGTACTCACCCGAGACGTTGTACGCCGCGACCGGGACGTGCGTGGCCTCCTTGACGGCCCGGACGACGTCGAGATACGCCATGGCGGGTTTCACCATCACGAGGTCGGCCCCCTCGTCGATGTCCGACAGGACTTCCTTCACCGCCTCGCGGACGTTCGCGGGGTCCATCTGGTAGGCGCGCCGGTCGCCGAACGAGGGCGTCGACTCGGCCGCCTCGCGGAACGGACCGTAGAAGCCGGAGGCGTACTTGGCGGCGTAGGCGAGGATCGGGACGTTCAGGAAGCCGTTCGTGTCCAGCTTCCTCCGGATCGCACCGACGCGCCCGTCCATCATGTCGGAGGGCGCCACGACGTCCGCGCCCGCCTTCGCATGCGCGAGAGCCTCGTCGGCGAGGATCTCGAGCGTCGGGTCGTTCTCGACGTATTCCCCCTTCAGGACGCCGCAGTGCCCGTGGTCGGTGTACTCGCAGAGGCAGATGTCGGTCATGACGACCGTCCCGGCGCTTTCGGCCTTGATCGCCTTCACGGCCTGGCAGACCGGCCCCTCGGGGTCGGTCGACGACGTGCCGCGGGCGTCCTTCCGGTCCGGGATGCCGAAGAGGATCACCGACTTCACGCCGAGCGCGAAGAGCTCCTTCGCCTCCTTTCCGGCGAGGTCGGCGGACGTCCGGTCCACCCCCGGCATCGAGGGGACGGGCTGCCGGACCCCTCTCCCCGGGACGACGAAGAGGGGCGCGATGAAGTCCGACGGCGAGAGGGCCGTTTCCCTGACGATCTCGCGAAGCGACTCGGTCAGGCGGAGGCGGCGGTAACGATGGAGGGGAAAGCTCATGTCGTGTGACTCCCGATGTCGTGTCGCAGGCGGTCGATCAGGTCCGAGAGGCGCGCGCGCCCGGGGACGGCCGGCGCGGGAAGGCCGCGGGCTTCGAACGCGCGCGCCGTTTCGGGCCCGAGGACGCCCCATCTTACTTGGGGGAGATCGGCGGGAGCGGGGCTGCCGAGCGCGGCGAGGAAGACGTCGAGGGCGGCCATCGAGCCGACCGCCACGGCCCCGAAACCGCCGGCCGAAAAGGCCGCCAGCGACGCCGCCGCCGCGTCGTCGGCGAGGCTCCGCGGGCGCTTCTCGTAGACGACCGGCGCCGCGATGTCGGCTCCGCGCGCGCGGAGCTCCTCCACGGGGGCCGCGTCGGCGTCGGCGCCGCGCGGCCAGAGGATCCTGAGGCCCAGGGCCTTCTTCCCCTTCAGGTGCTCGAGGACGCCGGAAGCGCCCGGCGTGGCGGGAACGATCGGCGCCGCGGCCCCCGCGCCCCGGAGCTCGCGGGCCGTTTCCTCCCCGACCGCGAGGACGAGCGCGAACGGGCGCCGCCAGAACTCGCCGCCGCGCGGCGTTCGGAGGACCTCGACGGTCACCTTCGAGGAGACGATCGCCGTCGCGCCGCGCGCCTCGAACGCGAGCGCCGCACCGACGCCCCCCTCGACGGGGGCGACCTCGTGCGTCGCGAGGAGGACGACGTCCGGAGCGCCCTCGGCCGCCCGGGGAAGCTGGGCCCCGCCCGACCGGAGGACCAGGATCCTCTTCATCGTCTCCTGTTCGTCACAGCCCCGCCGCCCGCGCCGCGTCGACGAGCCGCGTGGCGCCGAGCGCGAGGAGCCTCCCGGCGAGGGCTTCTCCGACGGCGACCGCGTCGGCGACGGTGGCCGCGGGGCCGGAGGCCTCGTCCTCGAGACATTCGCTTCCGTCGAGCGAGAGGACGCGTCCCCGGAGGACGAGACGCCTCCCCTCGAGGACCGCCAGCGCGCCGACGGGGGCCCGGCAGCCGCCCCGGAGATGGCGGAGGAGCGAACGTTCCGCTTGGGCCGTGGCGTGCGCGGCGAAGTCGTCCTGCGTCGCGAGCGCCCGGAGCACCCGGACGTCGTCCGCCCGGCAGACCATCGCCAGCGCCCCCTGCGCCGGCGCCGGGAGGAGCTCCTCGGGCGGCAGGCGGCGGGAGATGACGCCGCCCCTCGAGAGCCGGTCGAGCCCCGCGCAGGCGAGGAGGAGCGCCTCGGCCCGCCCCTCTTCGAGACGCGCGAGCCGCGTGTCGACGTTGCCCGCCATCGCCACCGCGGCGAGGTCGGGGCGGAGGCGGCGAATCTGCGCGACCCGTCGCGGGCTCGACGTGGCGACGCGGGCGTCCTTCGGAAGGGCCTGGAGCGTCGCGACCCCCGAGGAGGACAGCCGGCGGGCGACGACTAAGGCGTCGCGGACGTCGGCGCGGCGCGGGACCGCCGCGAGGAAAAGGTCGGCCGACGGCTCCGTCGGGACGTCCTTTAGGGAGTGGACGGCGAAGTCGATCTCCCCCTTCCGCAGCGCGTCGTCGAGGGCGCGCGTGAAGACACCCGCCTCGTCCCCTCCGGGAGGGGCCTTCCCCTCGGTCGAGAGCTGGTCGCCCTGCGTCCTCACGAGGACGACCTCGACCGGAAGGCCGGTCGCGCGCGTCAGGTCGGCGGCGGCGGCGGACGACTGGGCGCGGGCGAGGGAGCTCGCGCGCGTCCCCATGCGGAGCGGTGCGGTCATGAGTTCTCCGGCGGGTCGAGCTTGAAGAGGGACTTGACCGCCGCCGCCTTCTCGAGCCGCTCCGACGCGTCCCCCTCCTTCAGGCCGAGCGTCGGGTGGTGGAGGATCTTCGCGACGATCGAGTCGGTCAGCCGGTCGACGAGCCTCTCGGCGTCGGGCCCGAGGGCGACGACCTTTCCCCTGTAGCTTTCGAGCTCCTGCCGGCGGATCGCGTCGAGCCGGGCACGGAGCCCCTTCAGGACCTCCACGTGGGTCAGTCCGCTCATCCAGTCCCGGAACTTGCCGACCGCCTCCTCGACGACGGCCTCCGCCTTCGGCACCTCGGCCCGGCGGGCCTGGGTGTTCTGGGCGGCCAGCTCGTTCAGCGCGTCGACGTCGTAGCGGTAAACGTCCGACAGCTCGTCGACCTCGACCTCGACGTCGCGCGGCACCGCGAGGTCGAGGATCAGGAGCGGGCCGCGCCGCCGCGCCTTCTGCCGCGCCGCCGCGAGCGCCCTCGCGCCGAGGACGGGCTCGGGAGAGCCGGTCGCCGAGAGGATCAGGTCGGAGTCGGCCGCGGCGGCCACGCGCTGCTCCCAGGGGATGGCGGACCCGCCGACCGACGCCGCGAGGGCCGCCGCCTTCTCGGGCGACCGGTTCGTGACGCGGAGGTCGGTCGCGCCATTCTCCACGAGCAGGCGCGCCGTCAGCTCGGCCGTCTCGCCCGCGCCGACGACGAGGACCCGCCGCCCCGGCAGCTCCTCGAAGATGCGCCCTACGAGGAGGAGGGCGATGCCCGGGACCGACGTCGGCCGCAGGCCCAAAGCCGTCTCGTTCCGCACCCTCCGTCCGCACTCGATCGCGGACATGAAGAGCCGGTTCGTGACGGCGTGGGTTGCCCCCGCCTCGGCCGCGAGCCTGTGCGCGTCCCGGATCTGGCCGAGGATCTGCGCCTCGCCGAGGACCATCGAGTCGAGGCCCGCCGCCACGCGGAAGAGGTGCCGCACCGTCTCGTCCCCGCGGCCGACGAGCGCGGACTTCCGGAGGACGGCGTCGTCGACCTGGTGGAACCGCGAGAAGAACGCCGCGAGCGCATCGAGGTCGTCCTCGCGGTCCGTGAGACCGTAGACCTCGGAGCGGTTGCAGGTGGCGACGATGGCCCCCTCGGTCAGGATCTTCTCGGAGAAGAGCCGCTGCATCGCCTCCTTCGCCCGCTCGGGCGTGAAGGCGATCCGCTCCCGCACGTCGAGCGGCGTCCCCTGGTGATTCCACCCGACGAAAACGAGGTTCATGCGGGGGGGCTCGGGGGGTGCGAACCAGGCACCCCGGAATCGTGAAGACGGACGACGCACCCCCCGAACTTCATGCGAAGACGTGGAGCCGGCTCACGAGGAGGTTGACCGCGGTGTAGGAGAAGAGGACGAGGAGGAACCCGATGACGGAGAGGCGCGCCGTCGTGACGGGGGCCGCGCCGCGCCGCGCGCGGACGAAGACGACGAGGTAGAAGACCAGCGTCCCGACCGCCATCCAGACCTTCGGGTCGAGCCCCCAGCGGAGCCCCTGCCCGCTCCAGACCTGCGACGCCCAGTAGAAGCCGCAGGCGAGGCCGACGACGAGCGTCACGACGCCGACGCCGAGCGACGTTCTCGTCGCCCGCTCGAGGTAGCCGAGCGTCGGGAGGCGGGAGGTCGGTCCCGCCAGCGTCTTTCCGGCCCGGCTCTTCAGGGCCCGGCCGACGGAGAGGTAGAGGAGCGAGAGCGCACAGGCGACCGCGAAGGCGGCGTACGAGAGCATGTTCAGGGTGACGTGCAGCGCGAAGACGGAGCCGCGGAAGACCGCGGAGGGCTCCTTCGCGACCGGCGTCTCAAGGAGCGCGAGGACCATGAACGCGAGCGCCGCGGGCATCAGGAACGGCCCGAGCGAACGGTCCTTGTGCCGGAGCTCGAGGATGACGTTCAGGGCGGCGAGGAAGAAGCCGAAGAGCTTCATCGACCCCATCAGGTCGCGGTACGGGACGCTGTGGAGCTCCGACGGACCGCGCGTAGAGCGCCGCGAAGTTCAGGGCCGCGCCGAGGGCGGCCGACAGCGTCGCGAGGCGGCCGGCCGAAACGGACGGGCGGTAGAGGTTCAGGACGTAAAGCGTCGCCGAGAGGACGTAGAGGAGGAGGGCTCCGACTCCGAGGACCGAGGCGAAGGAGCCGGCGACAGGGGGCGCGGACGTCACAGCCGGCGATTATAGGGACGCGCCGACCGGCAGCGCCGGAAGCCGGGATCTCCTGATAACCTCGCCTCGTGGGGGCCGATCCCAGGAATCTTCCGTCGCGGAGGCGGTTCGTCGACGCGGCGTTCGGCCGCCCGGTCGACCGCCCGCCCGTCTGGCTCATGCGGCAGGCCGGGCGCTACCTGCCGGAGTACCGCGAGGTCCGGAAGAGGCTGAAATTCCTCGAGCTCTGCCGCGACGTCCCGGCGGCCATCGAGGTGACGCTGCAGCCGTTCCGCCGCTTCGGCATGGACGGCGTCGTCTTCTTCTCCGACATCCTCATCCCCCTCCCGCCGATGGGGATCGAGGTCCGCCTCGACGAGGGAGGGCCGCAGTTGCCGGAGCCGGTCCGGACGGCCGCCGACGTCGCGAAGCTCCGCGACTTCGACCCGAACGTCGAGACGGCGTTCGTCATGGAAATCCACCGCGGCCTGAAGCGGGACATCCACGACCAGGCCGCGACGATCGGCTTCTGCGGGGCCCCGTGGACCCTCGCGACGTACGCGGTCGAGGGGGGCTCGTCGAAGTCCTTCGTGAACGCCAAGGCGCTGATGCACCGCGAGCCGAAGGTCCTCGAGGAGCTGCTGAACCGGCTCGCCGACGCCTGCGGGAAGTACCTCGCGGCCCAGGTCGAGGCGGGAGCCGACGTCGTCCAGGTCTTCGACTCCTGGGCCGGCGAGCTGTCCCGCGCCGACTTCGACCGCTTCGCCCGTCCCGCCACGGAGCGGCTCCTCTCGCACCTGCCGCGGCGGGGCCAGGTCCCGGTCGTCCTCTTCGCCTCCGGCTCGTCCCACCTGATCGACTCCTTCGCCCGGATGCCCGTCGACGTGATCTCGGTCGACTGGAAGCTCCCGCTCGACGAGGCGCGCGCGCGGAGCGGCGGAAAGGCGCTGCAGGGAAACGTCGACCCCGGCGTCCTCCTCGGCAGCCCCGAAGCCGTCACCGCCGCGGCGCTCGCCGCCCGGAGGGCCGCCGGCCCGGTCGGGCACATCCTCAACCTCGGGCACGGCGTCCTTCCGCCGACGCCCCCCGAGAACGTCGCCGCCTTCGTCGCGGCCGCGAGACAGCCTCTATGAGTGCGATCCCCATCCGCCTTCGCGGAGAGACGATCCCGATGACGACGGAGCTTCTGGACAAGTACAACGTCCAGGGGCCGCGGTACACCTCCTATCCGACCGCCCCCGAGTGGAGCGACTCGGTCCGTGCGGCCGAGTACGAGGCGGCCTGCGTCCGGGCGAACGCCGCGGGACGCCCCGTCTCGCTCTACGTCCACCTCCCCTTCTGCGACGAGCAGTGCTGGTTCTGCGGCTGCTTCATGAAGATCGTCCCGAAGCCGGACCGGAAGGGCGAGGGGCGCGAGGAGATCGAGGGGTACCTCGCCGACCTGCACCGGGAGATCGACCACCTCGCGACGAAGATCGCCCGCGGCCGCCCGATCGAGCAGGTCCACTGGGGCGGCGGGACGCCGACCTACCTGACTCCGGCGCAGGCGGACCGCCTCGCGCAGCACCTTCTCGAGGCCTTCCCGCCGGCGAAGGACGCCGAGGTCTCGGTCGAGGTCGACCCGCGCGTCACGACGCCGGAGCACCTCGCGGTGCTCCGGAAGCGGGGCTTCAACCGCGTGTCGATGGGCGTTCAGGACTTCGATCCCGGAGGTCCAGGAGCTCGTGAACCGCGTTCAGCCCTTCGACCTGACGAAGGGCCTCGTCGACGCCGCGCGCGACGCTCGGCTACCACTCCGTCAACCTCGACATGATCTACGGCCTTCCCGGACAGCGGCGCGCCGGCTTCGAGGAGAGCGTCGAGCAGATCATCACGCTCCACCCCGACCGCGTCGCGATGTACTCGTACGCGCACGTGCCGTGGCTGAAGAAGCCGCAGCGCGTTCTCGCGGCCCACCTGCCGGAGGGGACGGAGAAGTTCGCGATCTTCGTCTCGGGGATCGAGCGGTTCGTGAAGGCGGGGTACGTCTACATCGGCATGGACCACTTCGCCCTGCCGCACGACGAGATCGTCAAGGCCCAGAACGACCGGACCCTCCACCGCAACTTCCAGGGCTACACGACGCGCGCCGGGTGCGACCTCTACGGCCTCGGCATCTCGTCGATCGGGTCGGTCGACGACAGCTACGTCCAGAACACGAAGGACTACGCCGAATACCACGCGGCGACGGACGAAGGCCGCTTCTCGACGATCCGTGGCTGGCGCCTGACGGCGGACGACGTCCTCCGGCGCGAGGTCATCACGCGCCTGCTCTGCCACTGCGTCGTCAAGAAGCGCGAGATCGAGAAGGAGTTCGGCCTGAAGTCCTTCGACGAGACCTTCGCGAGCGCCATGGCGAAGCTCCCCGGACTCGTCGCCGACGGGATGGTCGTGACGAACGACGAGGAGATCCGCGTGACCACGATGGGGCGGATCTTCATCCGGAACGTGGCGATGCTCTTCGACGCCTACCTCGAGAAGAAGTCCGACGACGCGCCGAAGATCTTCTCCAGGACCCTCTAGCCATGGCCGACCGGTCGGGAGTCCTCCTCGTCCAGCTCGGCGGGCCGGAAAGGCGCGAGGAGCTGCGGCCCTTCCTCTACGAGCTCTTCGCCGACCCCGAGATCCTCTCGATCCCGGCTCCCTTCCGCCAGCTCGTCGCCTTCCTGATCGCCGTCACGCGGGCGCCGAAGTCCGCGGAGACCTACGAGCGGATCGGATGGTCGCCCATCCGGCGGTGGTCGGCGACGCAGGCGCGCCTCCTCGAGGCCGAGCTCCTCGCGGCCGGGACGCCCGCGGTCGTCCGCGTCGGGATGACCTGCTCGGCGCCCGACGTCGAGGCCGCCCTCGCCGAGCTCCGCGCGGCGGGGGCGACGCGCCTCGTCGTCCTCCCCCTCTACCCGCAGTACTCCGTGACGACGACGCGGGGCTCCTTCGCCCGCGTGAGAAGGCGCTCGCGACGGATGCGCTGGAGCCCCGAGCGCCTCGACGCGCCGGACGCCTGGTATCGACGAGCCGCGCTTCGTCGCCGCGCACGCCGACCGGATCCGCGCCGCGCACGCGACGCTTCCCGACTCCCGACCCGTCGAAGACCGTCCTCCTCTATTCCGCCCACTCGCTCCCGGTCGCCACCGTCGAGAAGGAGAAGGACCCTTATCCGTCGCAGGTCGAGGCGTACGGTGAAGGCGATCGACGAGCGCGCTCGGCACCGCTTCCGGTCCCGCCTCGGCTACCAGTCGAAGGTGGGGCCCGTCGCCTGGCTCGGTCCTTCGACGCCGGACGTGCTCGGAGAGCTCGCGAAGGAAGGCGTCCGCCAGGTCGTCGTCGTCCCCGTCGCGTTCGTCTCCGACCACGTCGAGACGCTCTTCGAGTGCCGCCTCCTCTTCGGCGGCGAGGCGGCGCGGCTCGGCATCCCGCACTACGTCGTCACCGACGGCCTCAACGACCACCCGGAGTTCATCCACGCGCTGGCGGCGATCGTGACCGCGACGCTCGGCCGGGCGAGAAGAGCGGCGTGAGCGGACGGGTCGTCGTCCTCGGCGGCGGGATCGCCGGCCTCACGGCCGCCTTCCGCCGGGCAACGCCCGGCGAGACGACCGTTCTGGAGGCGTCCGCCCGCCTTGGCGGCTCGATCCGGACGATTCGCGACGACGGCTTCGTCGTCGAGGCGGGCCCGAACACGATCCGGACGACCGCCGCCGCGGAGCGCCTCCTCCGGGACCTCGGTCTCGAGAGGCGACGTCGTCCTCGCGGACCCGCCGCTCCGCGCTGGATCGTCCGGGGCGGCCGGCCCCGCGCGATCGTCCCCGGACCGAAGGGGATCTTCAACGAGGCGCTCTCGACGTCCGGGAAGCTCCGGCTCCTCGGCGAATGGCGCGTCCCCCGGCGCCCCGATTCCCTCGAGGACGAGAGCGTCCACGATTTCTTCGTCCGCCGCTTCGGCGAGGACGCGGCGACGTACGGCGCCGGGCCGATGGTCTCCGGCGTCTACGCCGGAGACCCGAAGTCACTCTCCGTCCGGAGCGCCTTTCCCCATCTCTGGGAGGCGGAAGGGCGTTCGGGAAGCGTGATCACTGACTTCCTGAAGGGGGGCTTTTCCTTCAAGCGGAACCCCGACGGGACGAAGCCGCCCCGGTTTCGCGCCCCGGACGCTGAACCTCACGCGAGGCCTCTTCCAGATGGTCGAGGCTCTGTCGATGAAGCTCACCGAGGCGCGGCGCGAGGATCGAGACGGACGCGGCCGCCACGGCGATCGAAGGGCCGAGGCAGAACGCTCCGGGCCGCCGCTGGACCGTCCGGACCGCGGATGGCCGGGCGTTCGACGCCGACGTCGTCGTCTCGACGCTCGATGCGCAGGCGACGCGCGGCCCTGCTCGACGGGAAACTCCCCCGCTCGCGCCATCTCGTCGCGGCGATCCCGTCCGCGCCGGTCTCGACGGTCGTCTTCGCCTTCCGCCCCGGGTCACCCGACTCGGTCGCCGCAGGGCTTCGGGGCCCTCGTTCCCCGGACCGAGAGGATCCGGTCGCTCGGCGTCCTCTACCCGGCCTCCCTCTTCACCGGGGCGCGCGCCGTCGGGAGCCGCGCTCACGACGTCGTTCCTCGGCGGCGCGCTCGACCCGGAGGCCGCCTCCCTTCCCGACGCGGAGCTCGTCGCGCTCGCCCTCCGCGAGGTCCGGCAGCTCCACCCGTTCCTGACCGCGGATCCCGAACGGCACTGGATCACGCGCTGGCCGAAGGCGATCCCGCAGCTTCCGCTCGGGCACCACCGGACGATGGCGGCGCTGGACGCCGACCTCGCCGATCTCGCGCGCGACGCCGGGGCCGACGGGACCCTCGTCCTGACCGGAGGCTGGCGGGACGGCATCGCGCTCGGCGCACGCATCGACCGCGGGGATACCATTGGCGGGCCCTATGAGAACCCGGCCGGCTCTCGCGCTTTCCTCGCCGCCGCCACCGCCGTGGCGGCGTGGCGGGAGACGCCGGACCCCGCCGACCTGCCCCAGCGGCGTCTCTTCGAGCACGAGGAAGGGCGCGCCAAGCGGCTGGCGCAGCGCTCGCGGCGGTGGAGCGGGGCCCCGTCGGTTCGCTGCCCCCCTCGGTCGAGGGAGCTCTCCGCGGCTACGACGTCCTCAGCTACGACCTCTCCTTCTCGCTCGACCCGGCGAACATCTTTCTCGAGGGGCGCGCCGTCCTCCGCGTCTCCGGGGTCGCCCCCCGAACGCCCCAGATCGCGCTCGACTTCTTCGACGGCTACGAGCTGACCGAGACGAGCCGCGACGGCCGACCGGTCGTCCCGGTTTCCCGGGGGGGCGCGAAGCTCGTCCTCCCCCTCGACCCGCCGCTCCGGGCCGAGGGACGGACGACGCTCGCCGTCGCCTTCCGCGGCATCCCCCGTCCGGGGGGGCCCTGACCTTCTGGTCGCACAACGGGAGCCCGGCCGCGGGGAACGTCTCCGAGCCCTTCGGCGCCCGCGACATCTTCCCGTGCATCGACGATCCCCGCGACAAGGCGGAGGTGACGGTCCACATCACCGTCCCGCCGGGGATGGTCGCGGTCTCGAGCGGGCTCCTCACCACGGCCGACGAGCCGGACGGGCGGCGGACCTTCACGTGGCGCCTGCCGCAGCCGATTCCGACGTACCTCGTCTCCCTCGCCGTCGCGAACTTCGTGGCGGTCGAGGGCTCCTACGTCCGCCTCGACGGCCGGACGATGCCGCTCCTCTCGTACGTCATGCCGGAGGCCGAGGCGCTCTCCCGGCAGAAGCTCGCGATCCTCGGAAACCAGATCGGCGTCTTCGCCCCCCTGTTCGGCGAGTACCCCTTCGCCGACACGAAGTACGGCATCGCCGCCTCGCACTTCGGGGGCGGGATGGAGCATCCGACGATGACCGCGATCGGCGCGGTCCCCCTCGGGACCCGAAGTGGGACGTGACGCTCCTCTTCGCCCACGAGCTCGCGCACCAGTGGTGGGGGGACGCCGTGACGATGCGGACCTGGGACGACATCTGGCTGAACGAGGGGTTCGCCACCTACTGCGAGGTGCTCTACCAGGAAAAGGCGCAGGGGACGGCGCCCGGCGAGGCGATGAAGAGGCGCGACGACCGCCTCTACGACGGCAGTCTCGGCAAGACCGTCGTGGCCGATCCCGCCAACCCGTTCGCCTTCACGAACGCGGTCTACCTGAAAGGGGCGTGGGCGCTCCACATGCTCCGCCGGACCGTCGGGGACGACGTCTTCTTCGACGGCCTGAAGCGGTGGCTCGTCCGCCACCAGTGGGGCACCGCGACGCGCGGCGACCTCCGCGCGCTCTACGAGGAGCTCTCGGGGCGGAGCCTGAAGTACTTCTTCGACCAGTGGCTCGAGACGCCGTTCCGTCCGGTCCTCCGGGTGACGTTCACGAACAACGCGGACGGATCCCGGGTCACGATCACCGTCAACCAGACGCAGGCGCACGACGTGGTCCACCCCGAGGCCGGGCCGGATGACTCCCGCTGGTACGGCTTCCCGCTCACCGTCCGCCTCTACATGGGGAACGGACAGACGGCCGACGTGACGGTCCCGGTCTCGGGGCGATCCGCCACCGAGTCCTTCGACGTGCCGACGCCCTTCGGTGAGCCCGTTCTTCTCATCGATCCCGACGCGGGCAACGATCTCCTCAAGATCGTGGAGTTCTCCGGGCGGGCCTGACCCCTCAGCGGTTCTCCGCCACCGCGGCACGAACGGCCCCGATCACCTCGTCCACCTGCGCGTCCGTCATGGCGGGCCAGAGCGGGATCGTGATCGTCGAGTCGCCGATCCGCTCGGCGACCGGGAACATCCCGCGCCGGAAGCCGAACCGCTCCGTGTAGTACGACGTCAGGTGGACGGCGCGGTAGTTCACGGCGACGCCCACCTTCCGCGCCTGGATCGAGGCGAGGATCGCGTCCCTCTTCGCCGGGTCGACCCAGATCGTGAAGAGATGCCGCGCCGAGACCGCCCCGGGCGGCACGGTCGGGAACGAAACCCCCGCCGTCGCACGGAACGCCTCCTCGTAGCGCCGGCAGATCGCCTCCCGCCTCGCGAGACGTCGCCGCGAGCTTCGGGAGCTGCGAGACCAGCATCGACGCGTTCACGTCGGAGAGGTTGTACTTGAACCCGAGCCGCTCCATGTCCCAGTGCTGGTACCGGCCGGCGTAGCGCTCGGCGGCGTTCTTCGACATCCCGTGGGAGCCGAGCTGGCGGAGAAGGTTCTTCTTCGCGGCGTCCCGCGCCGTGAGTGCGCCCCCCTCCCCGCACGTCAGGTTCTTCGTCGCGTAGAAGCTGAAGCAGGCGAAGTCAGCGAGCTGCCCGGGCCCCACGCCGTCCCGCCGCCCCTCGACGCAGTGCGCCGCGTCCTCGACGAGGACGAGGCCGTGCCGGTCAGCGATCCCGCGGAGCGCCTTCATGTCGGCGAGGAGGCCGTAGAGGTCCACCGCGACGATCGCCTTCGTCCGGGGCGTCACCGCGGCCTCGACCGCCGCCGGGTCGATGTTCGCCGTCGCCGGGTCGACGTCGACGAAGACCGGCGTACCGCCGGCGTAGAGGATCGCGTTCGACGAGGAGAGGAACGTCATCGGCGTCGTCACGACCTCGTCGCCGCGCCCGACGCCGGCGGCGAGCATCGCGAGGTGGAGCGAGGCCGTGCCGTGCGCCGTGCAGACGGCGGCGGGGACGCCGAGGAACTCCTCGAACGCCTTCTCGAACTCGAAGACGCGCTGTCCCGTCGTCAGGAAGAGCGAGTCGAGGACGGCGGCAACCGCCCTCTTCTCATCCTCGCCGAGGGAGTGCCGGTAGAAGTCGACCGCCATCTCAGGGGGCGGGCGCCACGCCGAGCGCGCCCAGCGTGTCGGCGACGGCCTTCGGGACGTCCTTCGGGAAAGTGTCGCCGGCGCCGGGCCAGTCCGCGACGACGGGGGCGAAGCCCATCTTCCGGAGCTCCTCGGCGCCCCGGCTGAAGGCCGTCATCCGGGCGGGGGACGTGTCGCGCGGGACGCCGAGGAAGAGCCGCGCGCCGCGGAGCCCCGGCGCCTGTCCCTTTTCGTTCCGGGAGGCGGCCGAGTCGAACGGACCGCCAATCGAGCCGACGCCGGCGACCTGTCCCGGAGCCTTCCGCGCGGCGATCGTGAAGGCCTCCGTCCCGCCGCGGCCGGCGCCGACCAGGAGGAGGGGCAGGTTCGCGTTCCCGGGCCGCTTCCTCGCCTCCGCCATCGCCGCGTCCACGGCCGCCGCGGCCCGCTCGGCCGAGCCCCAGCCGAATCGCTTCGTCGCCGATTTCCCCGGGCCCCGGGGGACGGCCAGGAAGAGGCCCCGCCGGCCGGCGTCGGCGACGAACGGAGCGGCGACCGTCATCGGCGAGGAACCCGCGTCGTGAAGGAGAACGAGGATCGCGACGCGCGGCGCCCTTCGGCGCGATGAAGATCCCCTCCTTCACGACGGCGGCGTCCCCGCCAGCGCGGTTCCGCCTCGTCCCGTCCAGAATCGTCCTGAACCGGGCCTGGTCGCGGATCGGCGCGAGATCCGGGTCCTTCGTGAGCGAGAGCTCGTCGTCGAAGCCGGCCGCGACGGCCCGGTCGAGCTCGGCTCCAGGCGGCGTCGAACTTCTTTTCCCTCACGTCGACGCAGGCGAGGTTGAAGGCCGCCGTCGGCAGCTGGCCGAGCTTCCAGGCCCTCTCGAAGAACGTGCGGGCGCGGCCGAGGTCGTTCGCCTGGGCCGCGCCGATGCCGAGGCGCTCCAGCAGGAACGGGTCGTCCGGGTTCTCGGAGAGGGCGCGGACGTCGACCACCTCGGCGGGCTTCGCGCCCTTGGGCGCCTCGGCGCCGGCCTTGACCGACACGCCGGCGCCGCGCGTCGGCGCGGGCTTCGGCGCCGGCGTCCGGGTCTCCTGGGACAGCGGCGGAAACGGCGGAAAGGAGGGCCAGCGCCGCCGCCGCGGCGAGAGTCGTCTTCATCGGCCGGATTGTACGGGCGAAGGCTCGACCGGCGCGTCAGCGCGGTGCGCGCAGCTTCTCGGCGAGACCCCGACGGTAGAGAAGGCGCATCGCCCGGCGCAGGACCGACAGCACCCGCGGGTCGTACGGGAAAGCCAGCAGCCTCGAGATCAGGCGATCGACCGGGGCGAGGAGCGGGCGCCGGACGGTGATCGCCTGGGTCCGGGTCCACTGCCGGATCCCCTCCACGCCGTGCCGGACGCCGATCCCGCTCTCCTTCCAGCCGCCGAGCGGCGCCTCGACGACGATGTAGTTGACGAGGACGTCGTTCACGATCACCTGCCCGGACTCCAGACGCCGGGCGAACGCCCGCGCCTCGGCGGGGGCCCGAAGACGGTCGCGTTCAGGCCGAGGTGGGAGTCGTTCGCGAAGCGGAGGGCCTCCTCCGCGTCCTTCACGCGCATGACGCCGACGAGCGGGCCGAAGGTCTCCTCGCGCATCACGGCCATATCCTGCGTCGCGCCGAGCAGGAGCGTCGGCTCGAAGTAGTTCCCGCTCGAGGTCACCGCGCCGTTTCCCCCCGACGCGAGCCGCGCCCCTTTTGCGAGCGCGTCGGCGACGTGGCGTTCCACGACCTCGATCTGGCGCGCGAACGTGACCGACGCCGAGGTCGTGCGCCATCCCCGCGGAGCCGTCGGGCGGCCTCTGGCGGAGAGCCTGCACGCGCACGGCGAGGAGCTCCTCGAAGCGGTCGGCCACCGCCTCCACGACGTAGATCCGCTCCGTCCGGATGCAGGCCTGACCGCTGTGCATGAAGCTGGACCAGGCCGCCGCCTCGGCCGCCCGCTCGAGCGGGGCTCCCGCGAGGACGATGAAGGGGGACTTCCCGCCGAGCTCCGTCACGCACGGGACGAGCCGCTCCCCCGCCCGCGCCGCCACCTTCCGCCCGGTCGCGACCGAGCCCGTGAACATGATCCCGTCCACCCGCTCGACGAGCGCCGCCCCGGCGGCGCCGCGCCCCGTCACCACCTGGAAGACGTCCGGCGGGTTTCCCGCCTGCCGCCAGAGCTCGGCGAGGCGAACCGACGTCAGCGGCGTCACCTCGGACGGCTTCAGGACGACCGCGTTCCCGGCGAGGAGCGGCGCCACGGCGTCGGCGGCGTTGTTCAGGATCGGAAAGTTCCAGGGTCCGATGACGCCCACGACGCCGAGCGGCCGCCGGACGAGGCGGGTCTTCTTCGTGACGAAGAGAAGCGGATGCCGCGTCTCCTCGCGCGAGAGCCTCCCGCGCGGCCCGGATCGTGAAGCGGATCAGTTCGCACAGGTAGAGGATCTCGATTCCCTCGGCTTCCTGGCGCGGCTTGCCGCTCTCGGCGACGAGCGTCGGCACGAGCTCGGGGTCGTCGAGAATGGCGTCGCGCCAGCGCTTCAGCGCCTCGGCGCGCCCGCGGAACGGCAGGGCCGCCCAGACGGGAGCCGCCGGCCCGCGGACTCGACGGCCCGCGCCACGCCCGCCTCCCCTTCGTCGGGCAGCTCGGCGAGGAGCTTCCCCGTAGCCGGCGAGACGACGCGGAAGGACGGGGCGGGGCTCTCCGGCACGGCTTCCGGCACGCGCGGATCGTAAACCCTGAGCGCCGGGGTCAGGGGAAGGCGAATCCGGCCTCCCGCCACGCGTCGCGGGAGGCGGGTGCGACGAGGACATCCAGGACGCGATGCGCCGCCTCCCTCCGCGGCGAGCCGGAGACGACGCCCGCGGCGCCGAAGAGAGGCTCGAAGAGCGTGCCGTCCACCTCCGAGAACGGAAGGCCCGACGCCTTCGCGAGGGAGAGCGGGACGAGGCCCGCCTCGGCCTGCCCGGAAACGACGAGCTCCAGCGCCTGCCCGGAGCTCTCGGCCGGCAGGAGCCTCTCCTTCACCGCGGCGTAGATCCGCGTTGCCTGGAGGACCTCTTCGACGGCGCCGCCGTAGGGCGACGTCCGCGAGGACGGGATCGAGAGGCGGCGGAACGGGAGGCGCGCGAAGGCGACGGCCGTCGCCCCGTCGAAGCGGCGCGGCAGAGGGAAGCCCGCGGATTTCGCGGAGACGGCCGCGAGGGCTCCCCGCCCGCAGCGGGCGAGGCTCCCCGATTCGAGAAATCCGTCCGCGGCGAGCCGGCGCGCCGTCGCCTCGTCGCCCGAGACGAAGAGGTCGGCCCCGCTTCCCTTCTCGATCGCGCGGGCGAGGACGCCGGTCGCGCCGTACCGGATTTCGACGGTTCCGCCCGCGGCCTTCTCGAGAGACGGCCGGAGCGCCTCCAGCACGGGCCGGGAAGCCGAGGAGGCCGAAATGACGAGAGCGGCGACGAGCGCAAGTCCGGGCATGGCCTCGGGAGATTAATCCGTCCCGCGGTTCAGGCGCGAGGCTTGCGATTCTCGCCGGTCACGTCGCGCAGCGTCGAGGGCCACTCGGCGGGCGGCGTCTCGAGAAGCCGGCGGAACTCCGGGCGCGGGTCGACTCTGGCGACGCCCGCGACGAGCTCGCGTGCCGACGCCTCGTCGCCGACGTCGCGGGCGAAGAGGGCGAGAACGATCCCGAGGCGCGGGTCGACCGGCCGCCGCCCTTCGATCTTCCTCGCGAACGCCTGGAGGGTCTCCCGCCGGCCGGCGATCCGGTAGCTCTCCGCGAGAACGACCGCGGACTGGGGGTTCGGGAGGACCTCGAAGAGCCTCTCGCCGAATTCGACCGCGCGGTCTCCCCGACCCATGTCCTGAGCCCGCAGCGCCTGATCCAGGATTCCCTCGACCCAGGCAAGCGCCCAGTAGACGTCGCTCTTCTTCCTGAAGAGTGACATGCCGACGTGGGGCCAGGCGAAGGGGCGCGTGAGGTGGGCGAGGTTCGCCGCCGGGATCGCCTGCTCGGGCCGTTTCCAGACGCCGAGCCCCGGACGGGCCGTGTCCCAGGGGGGCGACTGGAGTCGCGCGAGAACGTCCCCGCCCCGGAGACGCTGGAGAAGCAGCCACGGCGCGACGCGGAGCGGCGAGAGCGCCGCCTCGGACGCCACCCGGAACTGGTAGTCGAGCCATCCGCCGCCCGTCGCCGGGTTCCGGTCGTACGTGAACGGCGGGTACCGGCTCGCCTCCTCCGGAGAGAGCTCCCTCGGCCCCACGATGCCGAGGTAGGCCATCGAGTCGACGTCGGGCTGCAGGACGCCGATCGCGTTCACCGCGACGCCGAGGCCGAAGAGGAGCCGGAAAGCGAGCGGCGGCAAACCGGCGGCGCCGAGGGCGGCGAGGGCGGCGAGGACCGGGATCGCGGGGAGGAGCAGCCGCGGCCCCCAGCCGAACGTTCCGTCCCAGGCCCACCAGGCCGACGCCGTCACGAGAACGAAGGCGACGAACCCGCCGCCGAGAGCGGCCACCGACCGGCTCCGCTTCCCGAGCGACACGGCACCGAGCATCGAGAGGACGACGAGCGGGAAGTAGAGGAGCAGCCCCTTGTTCGGGCCGATGGTGAGGCGCAGCAGGCCGTCGAGAGGCGGGTGGTTGAAGCGCTCGCCCTGATAGGACGCGAACGGCCGGCCGAACCGGACGATCTCGAAGGCCAGCCAGAGGGCGAAGAACGGGAGCCAGCCGAGGACCGCCGCGGCGACGCGCTTCGCCCGCCCCGCCTCGCGCCCCGGCGGCGAGGAGGCCGAGGACGATGGCCACGAGGACGATCAGGAGCGACTTCGTGACGAGGGCGAAGCCGGCCGCCGCGCCGGCCGCCGCCGAGAGCGCGAGGGCTCGGCGCGCCGGCGCCCCGGGCCTGACGGCCCAGGCGGCCGCGGCGAAGGCGGCCCCCGCGAGAGCGGCCTGCAGGGGCTCCGAGAAATCCGAGCCCGCGTAGGCGAAGAGCGGCGACGCGAGGGCCGTCGCGAAGATCGCGCGCCGCGCCGCGACGGGGTCGCCGCCCCAGGCCCGCGCCAGCGAGCCCGCCGCCGCCGCCGCGCCGAGGATCAGGAGGAGCTGCGAGAGGACGAACAGCGTCTGCGTGGCGCCGGGGCTGAAGAGCCGCGCCACGGCCGCGGCGAGGAGGACCGGAAGCGTGAGGACGATCGAGGGCCCCATCCCGTACCGCGAGACGCTGTCGCCGGCCGGCCGGTCGATCCCGACGGCCTGTCCGCGGGCGATCCCGATCTCGCCGAGCGTCGCCATCGAGACGGCCGTCCGGACCATGATGCGGCCGTCGATGAGGAGCCCGTAGACGCGCTCGTCCGCCGTCGCCGCGAGAATCGCCCCGCAGAGCAGAAGGCCCGAGAGGAACGGCCGGCGGGCGCGAAGCGGGCCGGCGTCGGAGCGGGCTCCCGCGGCGGCACGCCTACACGCTGACCTGGATCGGCAGGATGACCGTCTGGAGCCCCTCGAACTGGAGGCGGCGCTGCACGGCGAACGGCGTCTGGTTGTGCAGCAGCCGGTTCGCCATGTTCTCGTCGGGGAAGATCAGCTTCGAGGCGAAGAAGATCGGCCGGTCGTAGCGCTGCTTCACCTCTTTGCAGAGCTCCACGATCTCGTCCAGGAGGTCGATGCCGACGGAGTAGTGATGTTCGGCGTGCATCCCGAGCCCCCGGGCAAACTCCACGTACCGGTTCAGGTCCCGCTCGGTCTCCTTCTTCAGGTTCTCGATCTCGTCGACGCCCTTGAACTTTGCGAGTCGACGACACCGACCGAGAGGAAGACCGCGTTCTTGAAGTACCTGGGAAAGTACTTCTGCACCTGCAGGAGGGAGTGGATGCCGAGACCGTTGAACCCCGACACGAGGAAAACCGCCGTCGGGGTGTTCCGGCTGACGGGCTCGGACTTCGCGGTCACGCCCGAGACGTCCGGCCCCTTGTATTTCGGAAGCGTCGTCAGGACGTCGTCCGCCCGCTTCATCAGGAGGCTGACGGAGGTGTAGTGCCGTTGGATGATGACGCAGAGCAGGACGACGGCCCGGTGATCACGACCGTCATCCAGCCCCCTTCCCCGAACTTCATCGTCACGGTCACGACCAGGATCGTCGAGGTCAGGAGGAGCCCGACGCCGTTGAGGGCGAGCCGTCGGGCCCAGGCGCCTCCTCTTGCCGCACCTGCCACCAGTGGACGCACATCCCGAGCTGGGAGAGCGTGAAGGTCAGGAAGACGTTGATCGAGTACATGATGACGAGGACGTCCACCCAGCCGCCCGCGTAGAGCAGCATTCCGATGGCCGAGAGCCCCATCAGCGAGGATGCCGTTCTGGGTCACGAGTCGCTCGGACAGGAGGCTGAACCGATGCGGCACCCACGAGTCGATCGCCATGTTGGCCAGCACCCGCGGCCCGTCGAGGAAGCCCGCCTGCGCCGCCACGAACAGGAGCGCGCCTTCCGCAGACGAGCGCAGAGGAGGACGAATGCCCGGCGCCCGCGCCCGGCCCGAAGATCTCGGCCGCGAGCTTCCTGAAGAGGACCGCGTTCAGCGTCTGCCCTCGGCTGCCGGTTCACCCTCGGCGAGGAGGTAGCAGAGGATCAGCCCGCCGGCGACGAACGACAGCGAGACGGCCATGTAGGTCATCGTCCTGCTTGCCGGTCTTCACGCGCGGCTCGCGGAGGACCGGCAGGCCGTTCGAGACCGCCTCGATGCCCGTGTAGGTGCCGCCGCCCAGTGAGAACGCCTTCAGGAGGAGGGCGAGCGTCCCCCAAGGCCGAGAGCTCGCCAACGTCCCCCTGCCTCTCGCGCGCCGTCGTCCGCGGCCACCTCGGGTATCGCGCCGACGTGGCGGCCGATCCCGAACGCGATGAGGCCGGCGTGGGTCACGAGGAAGACAAGGAAGATCGGCAGGAGGACCTGGACCGACTCCTTCACGCCGCGGAGATTCAGCACGATCAGCACGACGCCGATGAGCACCGCGAAGCGCCAGCTGGCGCGGTGGCGATACGCCCGCCGTCAGCGACGCGAGGGCCGCCACGCCGGCCGCGACCGGAGATCGAGATCGTCAGGACGTAGTCGACGACGAGCGCGGCGCCCGAGACGAGGCCCGCCCCCTCTCCGAGGAGGCGCGTGGCGACGAGATAGCCGCCGCCGCCCGACGGGAAGAGCTCGATGATCTGCGAATAGGACGCCGAGATGAGAAGACGGTGATCGCCGTCGCCGACGCCAGGAAGACGGCCAGGTGCCGGTGATTTCCGAGAGCGACGAAGGCCTCTTCGGGGCCGTAGGCCGACGACGACAGGCCGTCCGCCCCGAGGCCCACCCAGGCCAGGAAGGCCGACCAGCGACAGCTGATGGAAGACGTGGGGATCGAGAGGATCGCGGCTCTTCCCGAGGAAGACCCTCTTCGTCAACTCCTTCAGGGCCACGGCGCGCGCGAGTATACGCGGCGCATTCCGGCTCGCCGGACGCTACAATGAGCCGACATGGGCCCCGCCCCCGGGCGTTCGAGGACCACCTCTCGGACGTCTACTTCGCCGACCTTCCGCTCCCCCACGCCGTCCGCGCCGGCATCGCCGCCTGCGGGTTCGTGAGGGCGACGCCCGTCCAGGCCGCCACGCTCCGGCTTCTCCTTTCGGGGAAGGACGTTGCCGCGCAGGCGCAGACCGGGACGGGAAAGACGGCCGCGTTCCTGATCTCGGCCTTCACGCGCCTCGCAGCCGCTCCCCGGACGCCGGGCCGGGCGACCCGCCGCGCGCGCTCGTCGTGGCGCCGACGCGCGAGCTGGCCGTCCAGATCCGCGACGACGCGGTCGCGCTCGGCCATTTCGTGAAGCCCCGCATCGTCCTCGTCTTCGGCGGCATCGACTACGGCAAGCAGCGCGACCAGCTCCGGGCGGGGTGCGACGTCCTCATCGGAACGCCGGGCCGGCTCCTCGACTACGAGCAGCAGGGGGCCACGTCGTTCAGGAGCGTCGAGGAGCTCGTCATCGACGAGGCCGACCGCCTCTTCGACATGGGCTTCATCGTCGACCTCCGCCGAATCCTCCGCCGCTGTCCGCCGCCGCAGCGGCGCCACTCCATGCTCTTCTCCGCGACGCTCTCCGTCCGCGTCATGGAGCTGGCCTGGGAGCACATGAACGACGCGGAGAAGATCGAGATCCGGCCCGAGCAAATCACGGCCGACCGTGTCACCCAGGCGCTCTACCACGTCGGATCCCGGGAAAAGATCCCGCTCTTGACCGGCCTTCTGAAACGGGAAATGGCGCTCGGCGAGGCCCGCGTCATGCTCTTCGTCAACACGAAGCGGTTCGCCGAGCGACTCGTTTCCTCGCTCGAGCGCCACGGGTTCCGGATCGCGGCGATCACCGGCGATCTCCCACAGGCCCGCCGCCTCAAGATCCTGGCGGACTTCAAGGGCGGGAAGCTCCCTCTCCTCGTCGCGACCGACGTGGCGTCCCGGGGCCTCCACATCGAAGGGGTCACCCACGTCGTGAACGTCGACCTGCCGCAGGACCCGGAGGACTACGTCCACCGGATCGGCCGGACGGCACGCGCGGGCCAGGCGGGGAAGGCCATCTCGCTCGCGGACGAGAACTACGTCTTTTCGCTCGACGCCATCGAGCGACTGATCGGGATGAAGATCCCGACCGAGCATCCCGCTCCCGGCCTCTTCGTCTGGGACGCGCCGAGGCCGGCCCGCGTCCTCTCGGGGGGCGGACAGTCGGGCAGCCCCCGGCACCTTCCTCCCGATGACGACCGGGAGCCGGCGCCGGCGCCGCCGCCCCGCCCGAAGGCGGCACATCCCGCCGGCCCGCGTCCCGTTCCGACGACGCCACCCGCGGGATCCGAGCCGGCTCCCGCGCCGGTCGCCGTGGTGGTGGAGGAGGCCGCGGCCGCGCCCGCCGGCGCGCGGGACGGCCCCGCGCCCGCCTCCCTTCCGCCGGACGGGGAAGCGCCTGGGGCGGACGCGGCCGCGACCTCCGATCCTGACTTCTGGACCCGCGAGGCGTTCGGGCTCGAGGCGCCCGAGGGGGGATTTCTCGAGGTGGCGGCCTTCGTCCC
The DNA here is from genome assembly GCA_963821435.1 of uncultured Acidobacteriota bacterium. Classification (GTDB taxonomy): domain Bacteria; phylum Acidobacteriota; class Thermoanaerobaculia; order UBA5066; family UBA5066; genus DAOMFB01. Next base: position 166,727 of record CAWGDR010000007.1, on the reverse strand, counting down.
CGGCGCCGGAAAGAGGCGGCGGCGCCGGCGGAAAGCGCGGTCGCACGCCGCCGGAACGACGTGAGGTGACGACGTGCCCTACGCGGGGGTGAACGGCCAGAGGCTCTACTACGAGGTCGCGGGGGACGGCGACCTCGTCGTCCTGTTGCACGGCTCGTTCGCGGACGCCGACCTCCTCGAGGTGCCGGCGACCGGCCTGTCGTCGGGCTTTCGCGCCCTCCGGTTCGACCGGCGCGGGCACGGCCGCTCCGGGCTCGCGCCGGGGCCCGTTCCCCTGGCCGACGAGGTCATGGACCTGAAAGCCCTCCTCGACTGGTTCTCGGCCGGCGCCGTGCAGGTCCTCGGGCACGACGACGGCGCGGACCTCGCGATCGCCTTCGCGCTCGCCCACCCCGACCGGACGCTGTCACTCTGCCTCCTCTCCCCGACCGTCGAGGGCTTTCCGTGGAGCGCCGAGGCCGTCGGCGCCCGGGCCGCGTTCCTGAAGGCCTTCGCCGCCGACCCGGCGCGCGCGATCGAGGAGAAGTTCCTGACGTCCCGGTTTCGACGTGGCGCGGGAGCGCGACGGCGTCTTCGACCGGATTGCCGACGTCTACCGGCGCGCGAAGGCCTCGGGCTCGTCGCTCGGGCGGCCGGCGCACGCGGGCCCTACCCAGTTCGAGCGCCTGGGAACGATTCAGGCGAGGACGGCCGTCTTCGTCGGCGACCGGGACAAGGCCGAGAGGCTCACGTGCGCGACCGAGATCGCACGGCGGATCCCCGGAGCGACGCTCACCGCGTTCCCGGGCCTCTCGCGCTTCTTCCACGTCGAGGAGCCGCGCGCCGTCATGCGGAAGCTGACCGACTTCTACATGCCCGACGCGGCCTGAGGCCGCCCCTTTTCTCAGAGGATCGACTTCAGGAACTCCTTGTTCGCCCGGTGCTTCGTCAGCTTGGAGAGGAGCAGCTCCATCGCGTCGACCGGCTTGACCGAGGCGAGGGCCCGGCGCAGCTTGTGGATCTTCGGCAGCTCGTCGGCGTCGTAGAGCTTCTCTTCCTTCCGAGTTCCCGACGCCGGAATGTTGATGCACGGGAAGATCCGGCGCTCGAAGAGGCCCCGGTCCAGGATGATCTCGCTGTTTCCGGTCCCCTTGAACTCCTCGAAGATGACGTCGTCCATCCGGCTGCCGGTGTCGATGAGGCAGGTCGCGACGATGGTCAGCGAGCCGCCGTCCTCGTGGTTGCGCGCGCCGCCGAAGAAGCGCCGCGGCTTCTCCATCGTCCGCGCGTCGATGCCGCCGGAGAGGATCTTGCCGCTGCCCCGCTGCTCGTTGTTGTAGGCGCGGCTCATCCGCGTGATGGAGTCGCAGAAGATGACGACGTCCTTGCCGATCTCGACGAGGCGCTTGGCGCGCTCGAACGTCAGCTCCGACACGGCGATGTGGTGGGCGGCGTTCAGGTCCGACGGGGACGCGACGACCTCGCCCGTGATCGAGCGCTGCATGTCGGTGACTTCCTCGGGCCGCTCGTCCACGAGGAGCATGAAGAGAACCACGTCCGGGTCGTTCTTGGCGATGGCGTTCGCCATCGTCTTCAGGAGAAACGTCTTCCCGGCCTTCGGCGGGGCCACGATGAGGCACCGCTGTCCCCGGCCGATCGGAACGACGAGGTCGAGGACGCGCCCCGAGACCTCGTCCGGCGCCGTCTCCATCCGGAGCCGGCGGTCCGGGTCGACCGAGATCCCCTTGTGGAACTGGACGTACTTCGAGCGATACGCGGCCGGCTCCAGCCCTTCGACCGAGAGGATCCGCTGGATCATCGGCCCTTTCGGGCCGCGCGCGACCGCTTCCGCCTCGATCAGGAGCCCTTCCTCGAGATCTTCAGCCTCGATCAGGTGCTTCGGCAGGAACGGGTCGCCGCGCTCGGCGTAGAACTCCCGGGGGGAGACGAGAAGGCCGGAGTGGTCTCCGTGGAGCTTCAGGATCCCCTTGACGACGGTCGAAGGGACGTTCTGGGGGAACGCGTCTCGTCGCGGCGCGTCCGCGACCGCCGTGTCGCCCGGAGCGGGCGGGGCGTCGGTGGTTCCGGGAGCGCCGAAACGGCTGCGGCCCCGGCGCCGCCGGCGCCGGCGGCGCCGGCGGAAGGGCTCTCCGCCCGGGAGCGGCGCCCCCTCGGCCCCCCCGGGGACGGCCTCGCCGGTCCCCTCGTCAGGCCCGTCGTCGTCCGGGCCTTCGCCGTCGAATTCCTCGACGGCGTCGGCGGCCCCGGCCGCGACCGCGTCGCGCACGGTCCCGGCAAGATTTTTCGGGTCCCTCTCGTCCAAAGTGTCCTCCGGCGCCGGCTCGTCCTGGAGCCGGCAGAATGCCTCGGCCCGATCGGGTCCGTCAGGGCGGCGTCCAGTCATGCGCCGCATCGACGGGTCCCGGGATCGTCCGGCGACGTGGGCGGCGGGCCGACGTCTCTTCTCTCTGTCTCGACCGGCGCCGACGAATGTCTCGTCCGTCAGCTCAACGGCCACCTGTCGCCGGAACCGATCCTAAGGCCAAACCGGCCGCGGCGTCAACGGCGGCGCGACCGGTCGGTTCCCAGAGCCCGGGCAGGCGTATCCCGCAGGAGGGGCAAGCCCCGCCCCGGCCGAGCCGGTTCGCGACGACCTGAAAACCCCGCCGCTCGACGACGGCGGCTCCGCAGCCCGGGCACCGCGTGTCCTCCCCGTCGCCGACGCGACCCGGAAGGTTGCCCGCGTAGACGTAGCGGAGGCCCTCCCGCCGGCCGATCTCGGAGGCTCTGCAGGAGGCTCGCGGCAGGAGTCCCGCCCCGGCCGTTCATTTGTAGTCGTCGTGGTAGGCCGTGACGTGCCACGGAATGTCGGGCGAGACCGAGGCGAGGAATCGGGCCGCGTCGGAGAGCTCCTCGTCCGAGTCGTTCCAGCCGGGAATCACGAGCGTGACGACCTCGACCCAGAGGCCCCGCGCGACGAGACCGCGGATCGTCTCGAGGACCGGCTCGAGGCGGCCCCCCACCTTCCGGTACCCCTCCTCCCTCATCCCCTTCAGGTCGACCTTGTAGGCGTCGATCCAGGGAAGGAGGTAGTCGAGGACTTCCGGCGTTCCGTTTCCGTTGGAGACGTAGCTCGTCATCAGCCCGGCGGCGCGGGCCCGCCGGAAGACGGCGACCGCCCACTCCGACGTGATGAGGGGCTCGTTGTACGTGGACGTCACCATCGTCGCGCCGGTGGCGAGGGCGATCCCGACCAGCCCTTCAGGGAGATGCCGGACGCGGCTCGGCGACCTCGTCGCTCGCGGCGTCGCGGTGGACCTGGCTGATCTCCCAGTTCTGGCAGTAAGGGCATTTGTAATCGCAGCCGAGCATCCCGAACGAGAGCGCCGTCGCACCGGGCGTGACGTGGAAGAACGGCTTCTTCTCGATCGGATCGACGTTCAGCGCCCCGAAGTAGCCGAAGGGAACATGGAGAACCCCATCCTCGACGAATCGGACGCGGCAGACCCCGGCCTGGCCCTCGCCGATGAGACACCGGTGCCCGCAGGCGACGCACCGGAGCTTCCCTTTCTCGGGAAACTGAAGCTCCCCGGGCACCGTCATGGTTCGAAGCCGCCGGGAAAGGCCGGACTCTTGCATCCCGGACAATATGGTGCCAGAGACCACTCCTCTTCAAGCGGCTACAATCCCGCCCGTGTCCGTGAAATATTCTCCGCCGAGTCCTCCCGGCGGTCGTGTTGATGGCGTCTTTTCGGGCCGCCGCCCAGACCCCCACGCCGACCCCCACGCCCAACCTCTCGAGCGCGTTCGTCCCGGCGTCCCAGGCGATCTTCACGATTCCGAGCGGCGGGCGGTACGACGCCGCCAACATCATCGTGACCCCGGACGGATCGGTCTGGTCCGGATCCGCGAGCGAAAACGTCGTTGCCCGCCTCTCTCCCGACGGGAAGACGGTCACACGCTGGCCGATGCCGGCCAACGCGGCGCCCAGCTCGTTCGTCGCCGACGCCGACGGGACGTTCTGGATCACGGAGCTGGGCGGCTTCAACGTGACGCACTTCGACCCGGTGACGAACGTCCTGACGCAGTGGCCCGACGCCGCCCGCCGCCCCACCGCCCTCGTGAAGAGGCCCGATGGGTCCTTCTGGCTCCCCGAGACCGACGGCCTCCTCGCGAAGTTCGACCCGGCGACCGGTCAGTTCACCTACTACCGCGGGCCCGCCACGTCCCTCGCCTATCCCGTGATGGACCCGGACGGGACCCTCTTCGCCTGCGACTTCCTTTACCCCGCCGTCGTCCGGTACGCGCCGGACGGCGTCACGGCGACACGCTGGACCATCCCTTCGACGCCTCCCACGGCGGACACGATCGCGCCGCTCGCGCCGTCGAAGATCATCCGCGGCCCCGACGGCGGCCTCTGGATCTCCTTCTGGGCCTCGGGGCAGCTCGGGCGGTTCGACGAGACGACCGGCGAACTCAAGGTCTGGGACCTCGCGGTCGGATCCTTCCCGTACGACATCGTCCCGTACCGGGGACGAATCCTCTACGGCGAGCAGGCTCTCGGCCAGATCGGCGTCTTCGACCCGACCGGCTTCGAGCCGAACGCGGTCTACACGATCGCGCCCGTCGACTACACGACGGTCGTGAGCACCTTCACGGCCGTTCCGATCCCGACGACCCTCGTCCCGTCGGACACGACGATCGAGAGCGGCGCCGTCACCGCCGTCACCGGACTCACCGCCGGTCCCTTCGCCCAGATGCCGGCCGCCGGCACCTTCGCCCTCTGGGGGATCGCCGTCGACGAGAGGCTCGGCAAGTTCTATTACGGAGCGGGAGGCGCCATCGGAACCCTGCAGCCTCCGCTCCGGTACTTCGACTCCGACCTGTACGTGCCGACGGCGCGCACGGCGCCGGGCCGGGCGGGAGGAGCTACACGACCGGCCTCGTCGCGTGGAACCGCGCGACGCCCGACTCGACCGGCGCGACCCCGAGCCTCTCCGGCTCCCAGCGCCTCCTGCCGACCGGGTGGATCGCCGGCTTCTCCCCGGCCGCCGGCCTGAGCATTCCGGCGAACGCTCTCGTCGCGGAGGCCGATGTCATCGGCGGCACGATGAACGCGCCGGGAAACGTCGGGGCGCTCTGGCTGATCAGCGCCGCCGGAACGCCGGACCTCGCCGTCACCGCCCGGACGTCCACGCCCGCGCCGGCCGGCGGGACGTATGGCTATTCCGCGAACGGCGTGAGGGTCGACGCCACGCTCGGCCCGGGTGAAACGGGATTCCTCTTCACGCCTCCCGACGCCTGCCTCGCAGCCGATGGTCGCGGGCCTGCTCGTTCTCGAAGCGGCCGACCGGGACGATGTCGATCGTCAGCGCGGGCGGATCAGAACCTGCGAACGTACCCGTTACGACTGGCCAGCCGGCTACCAGATCCAGGGCGAGACGATCTGGGACGCGTTCGCGACGAATCGCCGGTCGACTGGCGGCCGGGTCGCCTTCAGCCTCACCACCGGGAAGATCCTGCCGTTCGGCGTTTCGTTACGACTCGACCACGGGAGACCCGACGGGGCTCCCGGCGTTCGGGCCGAAGAGCGCCGACGTTTCGCTCTCTACGGTCCCCGCCGTCTGGCGCGGAGGCCGCGCCCTCGGGGCAACCGGGGGCACGGACCTCCAGCTCTTCAACGCCGGCTCGTCCACGGCGGCGGTGACGCTCGCGTTCCGCGCCGCGACGCAGACCGACGCCGCGGCGCCGTCGCAGCCCGCTTCCGCCGGCGTCGGTCCCGCCCGGGCAGGTCGTGACGCTGACCGACGTCCTCGCTCCGCTCGGGATCGGCCTCTACGGAACGCTCGAGGTCTCGGCGGACAGCGCCGTCTCCGCTTTCGCGCGGGTCCACGCGCAGGCGGCGGCCGGCGGGACATACGGGTACGGCGTCGCCGGGCGCCCGCCGGGAGACGCCATTCCCCCGACCCTCCGGGGCGTCTTCGTCTCCGCCTCGGAGCCGGCGGACGTGGCCACGAACGACCTCCTCCTCGTGAACCCGGGCGACGCGGCGGTCAACGGCCGCCGTCAGCCTTTGGAACGCCGACGGCACCGCCGCCGGAACGGCGACGTTCGTCGTCGCGCCGCACGGGACGCGAATCCGTTCCCTCGGTCTGGCAGGCGATCGCCGGGCGATCCGGCCGCCCTCGGGCGCCTCGACGTCGCCCCGGACGGGCCGCTCTTCGCGACGCTCGTCCGCAAGGATGTCGCCTCGGGAGACGCGGACCCGCTCACGCCGGTGACCGCCACCCGGTAATCGCCGGTCGCGGAGCTATCATCCCTCCCGCCGTCGATTGAGACGGCGTCTCAACGAGGAAGGAGCGCCCCATGAACCTCCGTCTCCGCCCCGTCCTCGCCTCCGCGCTTCTCGTTCCCCTCTTTCTCGTCCCGGCCCGTCCGGCCCGCGCGCAGGAGGGCGTCGACGGGGTCGCAACCGGCCTCGGGAACCGCTTCCAGGAGACGCAGACCGCGCTCACGAACGACCGCGGCGTCTTCGAGGCGGTCTTCATGCACCGGTTCCTCGAGGAGGCCCGGGTGCCGGTCCGGGAGGCCTCTGGGGACTCGGCGGCGGTTCGGTGGTCTGGCTCGGCATGGACTACGTCTTCCTCAAGAACCTCGCCGTCCAGGTCGCATGGCAGAACATCAACTACGACTACGAGTTCAGCGCTGAAGATGGACGCTGATCCGCCCGACGGCGTCCCTCCCCGTCGCCGTCGGCCTCCGGGCGGGCCTCAACTGGGACACCGCCTTCTACACCGAGAAGATGTCGAGCGGATTCGGTCAGCTCCTCGTCAACGCGACGATCGCCGACCGGGTCACGGTCGGCGTCGCGCCGGCGTACGTCCAGCGGAACAAGTACGCCACCGACATCTGGAACGTCCCGGTCCAGATGCAGGTCCGGATCACGGATTCCTTCTGGGCATTCGGGGAGTTCATCCCGAAGAAGGACTACGTGCCGAACACGGTCTACCAGTGGTCGTTCGGGCTCGAGAAGGCCCTCTATCACCACCGGTTCCAGCTCTGGATCGGGAACGCGCTCCCGACGGCCATGAACCTCCTGATCCCCGGCGGCCTGAACGGCGGCGCCACGAGCCTGAACATCCACATCGGCTTCAACATCAGCCCGTTCCTGGGACTTCGTGAAGAAGTAGGAGCTGTCAGGCGACCCGGAGGCGCCGTCGGGCGCGGCACCGGCTTCGCCCAGACGGCGTCGGGCGCGACGCGCCAGTTCTGGTCGGTGGCCGGGACGAGCGTTCCGATCTGGCGCAGCCTTCGACGAGGAGATCCCGGATCTCCACGGGCACCACCTTCACGACCTTCGCGTTCCGGAGCGCCGAATAGCCGCCGCCCCCCTGGGCGCGGTACGAGTTGACCGCCAGCGTGAACCGGTCGGCCGGCCCGACCGGCCGGCCCCGGAACGGAGAGCTCCTTCACGCGCCCTCCGACGGGCGCGAACGGGTCGAGGCGGTAGGCCGCTCCCTGCACGACGTCGAAGTTGTAGGGAATCATGTTCGGAGCCGGCGTGAGGACGAGCCTCCCGTCCTCGAACGACGCTCCCCCGAAATACTCCGCCGCGCGCTCGAGGCACGCCTTCAGCTGGGCGCCGTCGATCTCGACGACGACCAGCTGGTTCTCGTAGGGTAGAGGGCGAAGACGTCCCGGACCGTCACGCGCCCCTTCGGAAGCCCTTCGTAGCGCCCCCCGGGGAGCAGCGACGTCATCGAGAGGTCCGCCCCCGTCGCCCGGAGCTGCACGTCGTTCACGAGGTCGAGAAGGGGCGTGTCCTCGAGCCGTGCGCGCGCGGCGGGAAACGGCTCGACCGCGTCGGCGACGGTCTCGTCGAGCCAGCGGCGCGCCGCCCGGTCGAACGGCGCGGCGATGGCGGCGACGGCCGCGTCCGGCGCCACGGATTCGTCCGACGGCAGGAGGGTTCCCCGGACGTCCGCGACGTGCCATCGGGATCCCGCCTTCTCGAACGTGACGTCGACCCGGGCCAGCCATTCTCCCCAGCGCCCGGGCTGGATCACGGGGACGCCCGCCACCCGCGTCAGCGGAATCCGCCGGTGCGAGTGGCCCGCCAGGATGAGGTCGATGCCGGGCACCTCCCTGGCCAGCGCCACGACCCGGTTCTCGTCCCCGGTCCCGTCCGCCACGCCCGTCGCCGGGTCGGCCTCGAGGCCGCTGTGAATGAGAACGACGACGGCATCGCACCGCTCCTTCCCGCGGAGAACCGGCACGAGCCTCTTCGCGGCCGCGACCGGGTCCTCCCACGAGAGCCCCGGCCGGTTCGGCTCGGGCTCCCAGTGCGGGATGTTCGGCGTCGTCAGCCCCAGGATCCCGACGCGGATCCCGCCGACCGTCTTCACGAGATATTCACCGAAGGCGGCCGAGCCGTCCCGGGAGACCCGCGTGTTCGCCGAGAGCCACGGAAACGACGCGTCCTTCCTCGCCTTCGCGAGCACCTCGAGGCCGAAGTTGAACTCGTGGTTCCCGACCGCCATGGCGTCGTAGCCCATGGCGCTCATCGCTCGCATCATCGGGTCGGCGTCGGGAGCCCCCTCCTTCGCGAGGAGGCCCGCGAACCTCGCGCGGCGGGCCTGGAGGTACTCCGGCGGCGCCCCTTCGATCGTGTCGCCTCCGTCGAGGAGGACGACGTTCGGAGTCTCCCTCCGGACGGCGGCGACCCGCGTGGCGACGCGCGCGAGACCGACGTCCGACGGGCGGTTCCTGAGGTAGTCCCACGGCAGGAGGTTGCCGTGCACGTCCGACGTCTCGAGGAACGTGACCGTGACCGTCCCGGCGGCCCGCTGGGACGTCGCCGGGGACGAGAGGAGGAAGGCGAGCAGCCCTCCGGAAAGGATCGCGATCGTCGCCGGTCGGAGCCGCACGCGCGCGCTTCATATCCTGCCTCGGACCGCCGCGCAAGCGCCGAGGAGGGCATTCCGGCGGCGGTCCTTGTATCCTCGGCGCCCATGGCCCGACCGACGAAGGCCGCGACGGCGTCGCGAGCTCCGAAAGCGCCGCCCGCACCCGTCCCCGAGACGCTCGCGCGCCTCGAGGCTGCCTACCCGGACGCCGGATGCTCCCTCCGGCATGAGTCGCCGCTCGAGCTCCTCGTCTCGACGATTCTCTCCGCCCAGTGCACGGACGAGCGCGTGAACAAGGTGACGCCCCCGCTCTTCGCGCGCTTTCCCGACGCCCCCGCGCTCGCGAGCGCCCCGCGCGGAGCGATCGAGAAGCTGATCCGGTCGACCGGGTTCTTCAACGCGAAGGGACGATCGGTTCGCGGAGCCGCGCGGGCGATCGTCGCGAAGCACGGCGGCGAGGTTCCCCGGACGATGGCCGAGCTCAACGCGCTTCCGGGCGTCGGCCGGAAGACCGCGAACGTCGTCCTCGGAAACGCCTTCGGGGCTCCGGACGGAGTGGTCGTCGACACGCACGTCGGGCGCCTCGCCCGGCGGCTCGGCTGGTCGCCCCACGTGGACCCCGAGAAGGTGGAGCGGGACCTCAACGGGCTGATCCCGCGCGACCGCTGGATCTGGATCGGCCACGCCCTCATCCTGCATGGCCGGAGCGTCTGCGCGTCGAGGAAGCCCCGGTGCGGCGACTGCCCGCTCGCCGACCTCTGTCCGAAGCGGGGCGTCGCGTGAATCCGGGGCCGCTCGGCTCGATCGAGGTGATCTGCGGCTCGATGTTCTCCGGGAAATCGGAGGAGCTGATCCGCCGGCTGACCCGCGCCAAGATCGCCCGCCGGAGGGTGCAGGTCTTCAAGCCGAAGCTCGACGACCGCTTTTCGGAGGTCGAGGTCGTCTCCCACGGCGGGCTGCGCCTGACCGCCCTCGCGGTCGAGAGCTCGGCCGCCGTCATGAGCGGGACCGACGCCCGGACCGAGGTGGTCGGCATCGACGAGGCGCAGTTCTTCGACGCCGGCATCGTCGAGGTCGTCACCCGCCTCGCCGACCTCGGGAAACGGGTCATCGTGGCCGGGCTGGACCAGGACTACCTCGGGAAGCCCTTCGACCCGATGCCCGCCCTGATGGCCGAGGCCGAGGACGTCATGAAGACCCGGGCGATCTGCGTCCGCTGCGGTTCGCCGGCCAGCCGGACGCAGCGGCTCGTCGAGTCGACCGAACGGGTCGTCGTCGGCGCCGCGGGGCTCTACGAGGCGCGCTGCCGCCGCTGTTTCGAGGCCGGAATCGCCTCCTCCGAGGGAAGGCTGCCGTTCGGGGCCGACGACGTCCCGCCCGGGGCCGCCGGCAGCTGAATCGCTCGCACGGGTGATTTCCTCAGCGATTCTGTGAATTGCCCTGTGTGATTCGCTGTCCAAAACCCTAAAACCCCGCATTCACGCGGCCTCAACACCGGTTTGCACGAGATCCTGTGCAGCTTCATAAGTGTTTTTCTTGCAATGACTTGAAAATGTCGACCCGAATGAAGGCGGCAAGAAGCCGCATTCCGAGCGGGTTTCTTCGATATGCACAATGGCAAAGCGGCTCAGGGAGCGGGTTTCATCACTTCGGACCCCGAAAACCCGCCGAAAACGGCCCGGTTTTCGGGTCCTGCAAGGGAGCGGAATTCAGGCGCCGGAGGCGTCCCGGTAGTCGCCGAAGACCGTCTTCAGGGATTCCACGATCTCGCCGAGCGTCACGGAACCCGCGACGGCCTCCACGATCGGGGCAGGAGGTTTCGGCCGTCCCGGGCCGCTGCGACGAGATCGCCCCGGAGGCGAGCCGTCCCGGCCGGGTCCCGGCGCGACCTGAGAGCCGAAAGCCGCTCCACCTGCTCGACTTCCACCGACGGATCGACCGTCAGGGTCGGGATGGGCCGCTCTTCGGCGACGGTGAATTCGTTGACACCGACCACGATCTGCTCTTTCTCCTCGATGGCCCGCTGGGCCCGGTAGGCGGCGTCCTGGATCTCGCGCTGGTAGAAGCCCTCCTCGATCGCCGCGAGCGCTCCCCCCATCTCGTCGATCCGGCGGATCAGGTCCGAGGCCGCCTCCACGATCTGCGCCGTCAGGGCCTCGACGGCCCACGACCCCCCGAGCGGGTCCGCCACCCGGGCGACGCCCGTCTCGTGGGCGACGACCTGCTGGGTCCGGAGGGCAAGGAGCGCCGACTCCTCCGTCGGCAGGGCGAGTGCCTCGTCCCGCCCGTTCGTATGGAGGGACTGGGTCCCGCCGAGGACCGCCGCGAGCGCCTGGATCGCCACCCGGACGACGTTGACGTCCGGCTGCTGGGCCGTCAGCGTCGAGCCCGCCGTCTGGGTGTGGAACCGAAGCGCCTGGCCCCGGGGGTCGGTGATTCCGAAGCGCTCGGCGACGAGGCGCGCCCAGAGGGTCCTGGCCGCGCGGAACTTCGCGACCTCCTCCAGGAAGTCGTTGTGGACGTTGAAGAAGAAGGTGAGCCGCGGGGCGATCGCGGCCGGGGCGAGTCCGGCCTCCCGCGCCGCCCGGAGGTACTCGAGGCCGTCCGCCAGCGTGAACGCCACTTCCTGGACGGCCGTCGAACCGGCCTCCCTGATGTGGTAGCCGGAGACGGAAATCGTGTTCCAGCGCGGGACGTTCTCCGTGCAGAAGCCGAAGATGTCCGTGATGAGCCGCATCGAGGGCTTCGGCGGGAAGGCGTAGGTGCCGCGGGCCGCGTACTCCTTGAGGATGTCGTTCTGGATCGTCCCGGAGAGCGTCGTCCAGGGAGTCCCGCGCCGCTTCGCGACGGCGAGCAGCAGGGCAAGGAGAATCGAGGCCGTCGCGTTGATCGTCATCGAGATGGAGACGGTGTCGAGGGGAATGCCGTCGAGGAGCGTCTCCATGTCCTCGATCGAGGAAATCGGCACGCCGACCTTTCCCACCTCTCCCCGCGCGAGCGGGTGGTCGGAGTCGAACCCGATCTGCGTCGGCAGGTCGAACGCCACCGAGAGGCCCGTCTGCCCGCGCGCGAGGAGGAAGCGGTACCTCTCGTTCGAGTCGCGGGCCGTGGAGAACCCGGCGTACTGACGCATCGTCCAGAGCTTCGTCCGGTACCCGCCCGGGAGAACGCCCCGCGTGAACGGCGGTTGCCCCGGCGCGCCCACCGCCCAGTCGGGCGGGACGTCGCCCGGTCCGTAGACGGGTTTCACGGGGAGGCCGGAAGAGGTCGTCTCGTTCGCCTTGCCGCTCATGACCGAATGCTAAGGCACGGACCGGGCCCGGTCGTGTCAAACTTGGCCCCGGAATCGACGTGTCGAAAACGCTCACCGGGAATCTCGATACCTTTTCGCTCGCCGACCTCCTTCAGTGGCTGGAGATCAACGCGCTCTCGGGCCGCGTTACGCTCCGGCGGGGGGACGTCGTCCGGACGATCGACCTTAAGGAAGGGGCGATCGTCTTCGTCTCCTCGTCGCGCCCCGGGGAGCGGCTCGGCGTCTTCCTCGCGAAACGCCTCATCCTGCCCGAGAAAACTGTCTACGAGCTCCTGGCCGAGAGCTTCGCCGCCGGCCGGAACCTGACCCGCCTGATCCTGGAGCGGAAGCTCCTGTCGCGCGAGAAGCTGAGCGAGGCGGTCGAGGCCCTCGCCATCGAGATCCTCCTGGATCTCTTCCGCTGGACGAACGCCTCCTTCGACTTCGACCCGGCCTTCAGGATCGAGGACCTGATCCGGATCCACCTGTCGCTCCGCGGGCAGGTCCTGGCCTTCCACGGCGTCAAGAGCCTCGACGAGACGGCCCGGAGCCTCGCGGACTCGTCGGCCGCCCACGAAGCGGGGGCCCTCTGGGAGCGCGAGTTCGAGCCCGAGGCCCTGGCGACGGATTTCTGGAGCCTCGTCGAGTCCCTCCCCGGCGAGTCGCCGTCGCTCGCCACGATCCGGGACGCGTTCGCCGCCTTCAACGCCTTCGCCCGGAGAGTCCACGGCCGCCTCCTCGAGCCGGCCCGCCTCTACCCCGTCTACGACGACGTGGCGGTCCTCCTCCGGACGGCGCTTGCGGAGGGGGGCGATCCCGACCGGATCGTCCAGATCTCCGCGCTCGACCCCTTCTTCACGACCGACCTCCTCTACCTCGCCAACGCGCTTCGGCCGGACCGGCGTCGCGTCATCGGTTCGGCGGTCGAGGCCGCGGCTGCCGTCGGGCCGGAGGCGCTCCGCCGCCTCGCGGGCCTCCTCGCGGATCCGGCGACGCCGAAGCTGGCGTCCGGCGAGCGCCTCGAGCAGATCATCCGGCGCGCGGCGCTCTCCACCGCCGTGGCGGCCTCGCACCTCGCCCCCACGCAGGACCTTTCGCCCGAGGCCGCCTACGCGATGGGCCTCGTCGAGCCGCTCGGGAGCTTCGAGCTCCTGAAGCTCCTGCTGCATGTCCCGTTCCCGCCCGGGGCCCTCCGGGCCGCGGCGCTCGGTCGCTTCCGCTCCGTCTTCGGACGGGTTCTCGCCCGCAAGCTGAACCTGCCCTTGGGGCACGAGGAAGTGCTCGGCTCGACCGGACGCGTCGCGACCGGCAGCACCGCTTCCGAGCACCTGATCTTCTTCGCCAAGCAGCTGATCCCGAGCGAGCACGTCGGCCCCGAGTGGACGAGCGAGGACCCGGCTCTCGCCGACCGCTACGCCGCCCTGAACGTCGACCCGGCGCTTCCCCAGCTGATCGCCCGCGACACGACCCGGCTCCGGGAGATTCTCCCGGGCTGAGATCCCCCTCGAGGTTGCCCGATGCCCGGACGTTTCTCGCGACTCTTCCCCGTCCTCCTCGTCTCCACGGCTCTCGCCGCCGGACGCGACGCGCGCCCGCAGACGCCGCCTCCGGCGGCCCCGGGCGTCCGTGCGGCCGTCGAGGTGACGGTCCTCGATCTGGACGTCGTCGCGACGAAGGACGGCCGGTTCGTGAACGACCTGACGAAGGACGACTTCACGGTGAAGGTGGACGGGAAGCTGGTGCCGATCGACTACTTCACGAAGGTGGAGTCCGGCCAGCTCATCGGGCCCGACCTCCAGAACGCGTCACCGGACCTGATTCTCGACAGCTACAAGGCCTCGACGGGCGACCGATACCTCGCCCGCCAGTTCGTCCTCTTCTTCGACGACGAGCACATGCTGCCCGACGACGTCCCCCGGGCCGTCGAAGGGGCGCGCGATCTCGTCACGCGCCTCGCCCCCTCGGACCAGGCGGCGGTCTACTGCTACAACCGGGGAACGACGCGCGTCCTCACGCCGTTCACGAGCTCGAAAGAGGCCCTCCTCGACGGCCTCGCCCGCCTCGCGAAGGTCCCGCCGAACGGGCTGAAGTGGGAACAGGACTTCCAGCAGTACCGGCGGGACGCCGTTTCGGCTCGAACGCAGGGGGGGCGGGCGAGCGCGGTCCACAACTGGTCCCAGGAGTCGTTCGGACGGGAGAAGGCGATGCTGGAGGACGTCCGGCGCGCGCTCTCCGCGCTCGCGGCCCGCTCGGGCAAGCGAATCTTCCTCTACGTCTCGAGCGGCTTCGAGATGCGCCCCGGCCAGAGCTTCGCCCAGGCGGTTCCGGTGGGCCGGCTCCAGCAGTTCGACTACACCGTCACGCCCGACTTCGGGAAGACGGTCCGGGAGGCGAACGCCGCCGGCATCACGATCTACGCGGTCGACGCCCGCGGCCTCACCCTCGACCTCGACGCCGCGGATTCGGCGGTGATCCCGGTCAACCGCTTCTTCACCGACGCGAACCGGCGCGAGGGGATGGCGGGTTTCGCCGGGGAGACCGGGGGACAGATCTACGAGAACCGCAACAGCTTCAAGGGAGCGGTCGACCAGATCGCGCGCGAGGCGGGCAGCTTCTACTCGATCGGGGTCACGCTCTCGAGCCTGCCGAAGAAGGACGAACACCGTATCGACGTCACGGCGCGGCGGCCGGGCGTGACCGTCCGGACGCGGCGGACCTTCGTCCCGAAGCCCCCGGGGCAGGCCCTGCTCGACCGGACCGAGATGGCGCTCCTCACGCCCGACGTGCAGGGCGAATTCCCGGTCGAGCTCTCGATCGGGCCCGCGAAGCCCGCGGGCTCGGGGCGGCGGGTGTCGCCGTTCGAGGTGCGGATCCCCGTCACCGCTCTCGCCTTCCGGGACGACGGCGGCACGCGGAAGGCCGAGATCGACTTCTCGTTCGCCGCCGCAGAGGACAACGGCGACCGCTCGACGCCGGTCGTGCAGCGTCGGCTGATCTCGATCGACGCGGCCGCGTGGAACCCGGAGAAGGTCCCGTTCTACGTCTTCACAGGCGAGGCGAAGAGCCGGACCGGCAACCAGCGGTTCGTCGCCACCGTGCGGGACGTGGCGACGAACCGGATCGGAATCGGGTCGGCGAACGTGCGGATCGAGTAGCGGCGGTTATTTCTTCGGCGCCGGGGCGGCCGCGGGCTTCGCCGCCGCCGCGGCCGGCTTCAGGGTCCCGGAGAGGTTGAAGGGCGTCGCGATCCGGAGCGTCTTCTTCGCGACGACGTCCTCGACGACGAAGATCAGCTCGAAGTCCCCGGACCGGAAGTAGTCCCCGAGGTTCTCGTCGACGATGGCGCCGGCGAGGTCGAGGACGATGGCGCCCTGTTCCTTCATCTCCGGCACGGGCGTCGGCTGGTCCGGGCTGCTCGGCACGTCGACGGCCGGCGAGTTCTTCGGCTTGATCTTCAGCGACCGCTTCACGAACATCGTCTTCGTGGCGGGGTCGACCGACGGGTTGTAGACGCGGACCGCGTAGAGGAAGCCGTCCTTCGCGTCGAACTTCGCCTCCGGCTTGACGATGAAGCGCCGTCCCGAGAAGACGAACGGGTCGTCGGCCTTCTTGCCGTCCGCCTCGAGGTCGTTGTACGCGAGGATCATCGGCGACGCGGCGAACTCCTTCGGGAGCGCCGGCACCGTGGCCGAACGCCGCCCGGAGGCGAGGACCGCTCCCGACGCGTCGAGAAGGGCCACGGCGACGTCGAACTCGCCGGGCTCCACGATCAGCGCCCGGTTCGTGTAGAGGTCCCCCTTCGACTTCGCGAGGCCGGCCGCCTCTTCGAGCCGGGCGGCGTCCTTCCCGTCCTTCGACCGGGCGAGCACCGCGAGCTTCGCCCCTTCCGGAGCCGGAACCGTCGCGGCGGGGACGTCGAGCTGGACCATCAGCCGCGTCGCGCCGTCGCGGAACGCGATCGGCAGGACGGCGACCGGCCCTCCGTCGGGCTTCGCGAGGAGGGCCTCCAGCTCGGTCCGGACCGCCGGCGTCAGCGCCGACCCCTTCAGCGCCTCGGCGCCGGCCGCCGCCGCGGCCTTCTGCTGGGCGTCGACCTGGTCCTTGGTCTTGTAGACGGGAGCTTCCTTCAGGTCGGGATTGACGAGGGCGACCTCGGCCGCCTTCTTCTCGAGCGCGATGACCTTCCCCTCGTTCGAGATCGACTCCTTCGCCCGCCCCTCGTCCACCTCGAAGACGGCGTCGAAGTTCTTCATGCCGGTCCAGGGGGCCAGTTGCTCCTTCTCGTAGACGAAGGTCCACTGGATGGTCCGGTAAGTGCCCGGGTCCCGCTGGGCCCTCGCGATCAGGCTCTCGGTCTGGCCCTCGGCCAGCGGCGGCGCCTCGACCGTCACGTCCTTGCGGTTGATCTTCTTCGGCTGTCCGATCAGGACGAGCGCCTTGCCCCGTTCCGTCATGGCGCCGCGGACCTTGGCGGTCACAAACGCCTTGTCGGCCGCCGCGACGAGCTGCTCGAACCGGACTTTGTACTCGTTCGCCGGCGTCTTCAGGTCCGGATCCCGCTTCGCCCAGAAGAGGGCGATGAACTTCTCGGCATCCGCGTCGCTCGACACCGACCTCCAGGCGTTCTTTTCCTGGTCCGTGGCGAGAAAGACGAACTCGGGACTCTTGTCCCAGTCCTTGTGCGTCTCCACGGCGGCGAGGGCGGGGAGGGCGACGAGCGTGGAAAGGACGGCGATCGCCGCCAAACGGGTGAGGGCCTTCATGGGACGGAACCCCCGATCTTCAGGATTGGGCGCGCCGGAGCGGCCAATTTTCGATTTTACCGCCGGACATCCGGCTCCGAGGCGGAAAAATCGGCTCAGGAGCCCGATTTCAGCCGGGGGTCGTTCGGGAAGAGCGCGTGCCCCTGGCGTCTCAGCGCGGCCGCCCCGGCGCGGTCCCCGAAATAGTCGAGCGCGGCGGCTCCCTTCACGAAGGCGTCGAGCCGCGGATTGTTCGCCGCCGTCTCGACGACCGTCCGGCGCGCCTCGGCCATCCGGCCCCTCGACGCGAGAACGAGCGCGAGCGAGATGCGCGGAGCGATCGCCCGCGGGTGCAGCCTGATCTCCTCGCGCATCTCGGCCTCGGCCTCCGGGAGGCGGTCCATCCGCGCGAGGATGTCGCCGCGGAGGAGATGGAAGCCGTCCGGTACCCCCTCGCTTCCATAGAGGACGGCCGCCTGGTCGACGAGCTCGAGGGCGTTCGCGAGGCTCCCCTTCTGGACCTCGATGCGGGCCATGATGACGTGGGCGCGCTTCCGTGTCCTCCCGTACGCCATCGCGCGACGCGCCGCCGCCTCGGCCGCCGGGAGGTCCTTCCTCGTGTAGTAGACCCGGGCCAGCAGCTCGTCCGCCGAGAGGTCTCCCCGCTCGCGGGCGAGGAGCGCGTTCCGGAGAGCCTCGTCGGGCAGCCCCATCTCGAGGCAGAGGTTCGCCACGGCGAGCAGGGCGTGCGTCGCCCCCGGCGGCGCCAGCTCCACCATCCGCTTCTTCGCCGCGAGCGCCTCCGGCAGGCGGTCGGACTCCTTGAGCGCCTCGGAGTAGAGCTCCCAGACGTCCGCCATCCGCGGGTTCTGGTCGAGAAGCGCCTTGAAGACCGGAAGGGCGCGGCCCGGCTCCCCGGCCCTCACGTGGGCCATCGCTTCGTTCAGCGTGTGGATGAGGCCGATCTCGTCCTTCGGGTCCGGGAGTGGCCCGGAACCCGCCGTCGCCCCCGAGCTGAGGTAGCCGAGCGCCTGCAGCTTCTTCTTGTCCTCCTCGTCGACCGCGCTCGGATTGACGAAAGTGGCCTTCTGCTTTTCCATCTCGATCTTCATCGAGCGGAACGGCCCCGGCTTTCCGTCGATCAGGTTTGCGGCCTCGCCCGGGTCCTTCTCCATCTCGTAGAACTCGGACCGGGGCGCCTCGATGTAGTGCCACCGGCCGTCGGTGAGCGAGAAGAGGTCGCTCCAGCCGAAACGGACGCGCGGGAAGAAGGTCTCCGCGTAGATCCGCCTCTCGGGAGCCGGCAGACCCGGCCGCGAGGTCGACGAGGGACACCGTGCCGGGATGCTCCGGGAAACCCGGAAGAGCGAGAGCCCGGCCAACGGTGGCAGAAGAGGTCGATCAGCTCGACCGGGGCGCTCGACGGTCTTCCCGGCGAACGGGACGCCGGCCGCGCCCTTCGGGAGCTTCACGAGGAGCGGGACCTGAAGGACGTTCCGGTAGAGGAAGACGCCGTGCTCGTCCTCGCCGTGCTCGCCGAGGCTCTCGCCGTGGTCGGACAGGACGATCACGAGCGCCCGGTCGTACAGCCCCTTCTCGCGAAGGAAGGCGAAGAAGCGGCCGACGACCGCGTCCGCCGCCTCGATCTCCCCGTCGTACGGGTTGTCGGGGTGCCGCGACCGGAACGGCTCGGGCGGTTCGTACGGCGCGTGCGGCTCGTAGAGGTGGAGGAACGCGAACGGCGGCGCGTCCGACGGCTTTCCCAGCCACCCCTGGAGCAGGGCGGCCGTCTCGGGCCCGGGCCGCTGGACGCGGCTCTGGGCCTGCGCGGAGGTGGTCGGCTCGAGGCTGTCCTCGAAAAAGTCGAAGCCGCGTCCCGCGCCCGTCCCCGAGTTCAGGACGACGGCCGAGATGGCGCCGCCCGTCCGGTAGCCCGCCTTCCTGAGCAGCTCCGCGAGCGTCGGGACGTCGGGCTTCAGCCGGTAGCCGAGGTTGTCGTGGACGCCGTGGACCGCCGGGAGGACCCCCGTGAAGAGCGAGACGTGCGCCGGGAGGGTCAGCGGGACGTGCGTGAACGCCCGCGAGAAGAGGACCGCCTCCTTCCGGAACTCCGAGAGGGCCGGCGCGGAGACCCCGGCGTAGCCGTAGAACGGCAGGTGGTCCGAGCGGAGCGTGTCGATCGAGACCAGGATCACCGGCGCCCTGGGAAACGTCGGGGCCGGGACGGGCGACGTCGCGTTCCCTCCGCGGCGGCAGGCCGGCAGGCTCGCGAGGGCGATCAGGAGGAGGAAGGCCGGGCGTCGCATCCGGCGACTATAAAAGAAAAGCCCCGGCGCGAGGCCGGGGCTTCGAAACGGAAGGGAAAGAGAGCTAGAAGCGGATCCCCATCGAGACCCGGAACGTGAACGGGGTCTCGAAGGCCGAGACCCCGAGCGGCGTAGCCGAAGTTCGACGCGTAGTTCCAGTTCGCGCCCGACCCGGCCGGCCCCTGGACGGGGAACGGTCGTGAAGGGGTTGAACCGGGCGTAGTTCGCCGACGGTTGGTCGCGGTGTTCACGCCCTGGGCGAGGAGGCTCGGGTCGTTCGAGATGACGACCGCCTTGGTTGAAGACGTTGATGACCTGCGGCTGGACGAAGATCTCGACCGGCCCGATGTTGATCCCGTAGTTGAGGGAGAGGTCGAGCGCGCTCAGCGTGGGGGTCCGG
Organism: uncultured Acidobacteriota bacterium; assembly: GCA_963821435.1. Lineage (GTDB taxonomy): Bacteria > Acidobacteriota > Thermoanaerobaculia > UBA5066 > UBA5066 > DAOMFB01. Next base: position 147,102 of record CAWGDR010000007.1, on the reverse strand, counting down.
AAGGCGTCGCGGGCCGTGTAGAAGTAGGCCACGCTCGAAGGGGGCTGGCTGTATCCGGGGTTCGTGACGTACGCCCGGGTTTGCACGGCGCTCGCACCCGGTGCCGGTCCGGCAGCCGCAGTAGCCGAGGCCCGTGTCGAGGCGGTAGAGGAAGCCGAGGGAGAGGTGCCCCAACGCCTTCGGGAAGGGGATGTCCCACGAGCCGAAGACGCGGGCGCGGTGGCGCTGGTCCTGCGGCAGGTTCCCTTCAGGCGCGTACCACGCGTTGTCGTGGTACTCCGGGTAGCTGAAGAGGTTGACGCTGATCGGGCCCGAGCCCGTGTTCTCCGTCAGCGTGTTGCCGTAGGTGTGGGACCAGGTCCACGACGCGCCGACGTTCAGGGAGTCGAAGGGCCGCCACTGCATGTTCGTGTGGAGGCCGTAGTACTTCCGCGTCATCGGGTCCTGTGCCGTTGCCCACGAAGCCGATGTCGTAGGTGTTGCCCGTGTACTGGGTGTCGGTGACCTGGCCGGTCGACATGTTCGTGTAGAGGGCGTAGAAGTCGCTGTAATTCCGGTAGACGCCCTCGACCCGGTAGGTGAAGCGCCGCCCGGCCGATGCCGCCGACGCCGACCGCCCATTCGGTCGTGTTCGGCGAGACGAGGCCTGTCGGGATGACCTTCCGGTTGAGGCCCGGGACGCCGACGAAGACGTCGGGGACCGTGTTGCCCTGCGATCGGGAACTGGTTGACGCCCGTGATCCCGAACCAGTTGAAGACGGCCTGGATCGCCTGGTTCTGGGTCAGGTACGGGCGGCCCGCCCGTGTTGATCGCGGGGCCCGTTGTAGTAGTAGCCGAAGTACGCCGGAGAGCCGGCGGCCGAGCCGGCGCCGACCTGCGTCTCGGCCGGAGCGGCGACGTAGACGGCGTACGAAGCGTTGACGCGGAAGGTCCCCTTCCCCGTCGGATCCCAGATCGCGGCGAGGCGGGGGCTCCACTTGCTGTCGTCCGACGTCACCTGCGCCGAGGCTGTCCTTGGCGTTGTTCTTGTCGTAGCGGACGCCGAGGTTGAACGAGAAGTTGTCGCTCAGCTTCCAGGTGTCGTTGAAGAAGGCCGACGTCGTCTTGACGGAGCTCGGCTGCGCCACCGCGAAGATCGGGTAGTAGCCGAGGTAGGTCCCCTCGTCGAAGACCGGGTAGAGCTTGCCGCCCTCGTAGATGACCGAGTTGCCGTTGACGAAGTAGCTCGAGCCCGACTGCCAGTTGTTCGACGTCCGGGAGCCGTCGAACATGTCGAACCCGATGACCATGTTGTGCGAGCCGAGGCCCTTCGTGGAGAGGAACCAGTTCAGCTTGCCGAAGCCTTCCCAGTTGTCGCGCTTCTCTTCGGCGCCGGGGCAGACCGCGCAGAAGATCGGCGAGTGGTAGAAGCCGAACGGAGCGAACGACTGCAGCGACCGTCCCGCCGATCAGCGAGGTGTCGGTGCCGCCCGAGTTCACGAACGTGAAGTGCTTCTGCGAGTACTGGCCCTCGAGGAAGAGGGACTCGGTGAGGACGCCGTTGTAGTTGACGATCCAGAAGTCGTTCGGGAGCTGCCGGTCATAAACGCTCGCCATGTCGAGGATCGGCAGCGGCGTGAAGTAGTACCCCGTCTGGGTGTTCGAGATCTTGAGGTACGAGCCCGTGATCGTCTGGTTCTGGACCGGGGAGATCGTCAGCTTTCCCTCGTACCGCTTCTCGCTCTGGCCGCGGTCGAAGGAGATGCAGGGTCGGGGCGGCCGTCGTCCCGGTGAACGACGTCGAGGCCGACCGGAAGGCGCCGAAGAACCAGATGTGGTCCTTCCAGAACGGCCCGCCGAGCGTCGCCTCGTAGGTCGGGAGCGTGCCGGCGTGCGAGTAGGTGTCCGCCGGATACGGCGTCAGCTCGCGCCAGGTGTCGTTGTTCAGCGTGGCGCGGAACGACCCGGAGAAGTTGTTGCCGCCCGACTTCGTGATCGTGTTCACGACGCCGCCGGTGAACCGGCCGAACTCGGCGGAGACGCCGGACGACGTCGTCGTCGTCTCCTGGATGGCGTCCTCGATGAAGAGGTTGTTCGGCGTCTCGCGGATGTTGTCCTGGACGTTCGCGCCGTTGACCATGATGACGTTCTCGAAGGAGCTCGCCCCCGAGATCGTGATGGCGCCGTTCGGCCCGTTCTGGTTCACGCCGGGCGCGAGGGCCACCGCGGAGAGCAGCGTCCGCGCGACCGGCAGCTTGTTCATCGTCTCGGACGTGTAGGTCGAGGAGTCCGCGGCGCTCGTCGAGACCTGCTCGGAGCGTGCGACGACCGTCGTCGCCGCCTCGACCGACTTCAGGCTCATCGCGGCGTTGACGGTGACCTGCCTGCGAGGCGCCGACCCGGACCTGCTCCTCGTGGGCCTGGAAGCCCGAGAGCTCCATCCGGACGGTGTACGGGCCAGGGGGGAGGTTGGCGAAGTAGTAGTCCCCGTTGACGGACGTGACCGTCGTTCGGACGCCCTGCAGGTTCGGGGACTTCGCCGTCACCGAAACGCCGGGCAACCCCTGCCCCTCGTTCATGATGCGCCCGGAGATGCTTCCGGTCGGCAGCCCCTGGGAGAAGGCCGCGCCGGTTCCGAGCACGAGTGCCAGAACCACGCAAAGCCATGTAATTCGACTTCTACTCATTAGGTTTCCGTCTCCTTTCCGGATGATCCGCCTGAGCGGAGATGTGGATGAACGCACGGGTTGCGGTGACCAACACGTGAAAATCGCGTTCGAAAAACCCATTTCGCACATTTACCTCGCCGATGTCTGTTGCAAGCCTACTGCCGCCTTTGCGGCGCGTAAAGACCGAAACAAGTCTGATGCAAGTGTTTCATTTCAAATGGAGATCAAAAAAGCCGAGAGGATTCTGCGGTCCGCGTGGATCGGTTTCTGAATCCGGAAAATTGAATTGACGGCGGTCACCGCCCGGGGAGCTTCCGTCCCTCCTCCAGCCAGCCCTTCAGGTCGGCGAGCATCCGTTCCCAGCCCGGTCCGAGCTGGTTCCGGTAGTCGTCCCAAGCGGCCCCCTCTCCGAGCCCGTCCTGCGTGACGGTGACGAATGTCCCCTCGGCCGCCTCGTCGAGCGCCACGGAGAGGCGCATCGGGCCGAAAACGTCGCCCTCGGGCGTCGTGAAGACGAGCCGGCAAACCACGAGGCGGGACGGCGGCTCGAACGACTCGATCACGCCGATGGAGTGATATCCCGCGTCCGAGTCGGGTCGGCGTACCAGCCGAGCCCCCAGTTTCCGCCGGCGCGGCGCCCGATGACGGCGCCGTCCGCGAGCCAGTTCAGGACGTCGCGCACTTCGACGAACGCGTCGAACGCGCGGTCGCGCGGGACCTCGACGGTGACGCTCCGCGTCACGGAGCCGCTCATGGCGCCCGATGTTACGTTGCGCCCCGTCTGGCGCATCGCCGCGCCCGGGATTAGAGTGATCGGCGGCGCCGGCGCCGGACGGAGGTCGCGATGCGGATCGGTAAGCCCCTGTCGATGGCCCTCCTGCTCGCTCTACTCTCGGCCGGGGGGACCGCGCGCGAGGCCAGAAACCACCGGAGCTGCCGCGCGTCACCGGCGCGGTCGAGCTCACGATCGTGAACCTCGACGTCGTCGTCACCGACAAGAACGGGAAGCCGGTCACGGGCCTCGCACAGAAGGACTTCGAGATCCTGCTCGACAGGAAGCCGGTCGCGATCACGAACTTCCGCGAGGTGCGCGAGCCGGCGCCGGCCGGCGCCGGCGGGCGCCCGGCGCCCGTCCCGGCCGACGCCGCGGCGCCCGCCGGCGAGCCGCGCCTCCCCCGCCACATCGTCCTCTTCTTCGACAAGCTCCAGATCTTCGACGCGGCGAAGCGGGCGGTCCTCTTCGACTCCCTGAAGAAGCTCCTCGTCCGCGAGCTCGGCCCGGGCGACGACGCGATGATCGTCACGTGGAACCGCTCGATCAGCACCATCGTCCCCTTCACCGGCGACCTCGCGGCGCTCGGCCGGAGCCTCGACGACATCGCGAAGGGAGCTCGCGGGTCGCGGAGGAGAGCGCGACGCTCGAGCAGGTCGCCAGCGAGAACGCCTGGTTCGCTTCCCTCGACAGAGTCCTCGCTGCCGCTCGGGATCGGCGGCCGGGCCCGAGGTCCGGCCGTGGGGCCGGGGGACATCGGTCCGCCGGCCGAGAACCGGTTCGCCGCCTCCCAGGCTTACGGCGACATGACTGGAAAGGCCTCCGCCCTGAAGGGGCTGATCGCGACGCTCGGCGGCATGGAGGGGCGGAAGATCCTCGTCTTCGCGTCCCACCGGTTCGGGCGGTACGCGGGCCTCGAGTTCTTCCTCGACAAGCGCGCGAAGCCGGGCGACTCTGTCAATCCGAACGCGCGCGAGTTCGACGCGAAGAGCCTCATCGAGGCCGTGACGGAGACGGCGAACGCCCACGGCGTCACGATCTACGCGCTCTTCCCCGTCGGGTGGGAGACGGTGACGTCCTCGGCCGCCGACTCCGCGGTCTACAACCCGGCGACCTCCAACGCGCCGACGCTGGGCGGGCGCGAGCAGCTCGTCGAGAGCAACGAGATGGAGGCGCTCCTCCTCGTCTCGGGGCGGACGGGCGGCGTCGCGATGAGCGGCACGGGCGAGGTCCGCGAGTTCGCCGACCGCGTCGCGACGGACCTCTCGTCCTACTACTCGATCGGCTACGCCCCTCCGGAGGGCCCCGCGAAGCGCACCGCGGCCGTCGCCGTGAAGGTGAAGAACCGCGACCTCACGGTGAGGGTCCGGAGCGCCGTCGTCGCGCGGACCGCCGCGGAGCGGATGATGGACCGCGTCCTCTCGAACCTCTTCAGCCCCGACAAGTCCTCCCGGCTGCCGATCAAGGCTGTCGCGAAGGCGCCGGCGCCCGCGCCGGACGGGAGCTTCCGGATCCCGCTCGACGTGCAGGTCCCGATCAAGCCGCTCGCCCTCCTGCCGAACGCCCAGGGCGCGTCCGGCTCGTTCTCGGTCTTCGTCGCGTCCGTCGGCCCGAAGGGGAACTTCACCGAGATCACGAATCCCCCGAAGTCCTTCGACATCGCGACGGCCGACCTCGAGCGGGCCAGGCCGCCCACTTCACGTACGAGGTGGACGTCCCGGCGAGCAGCCCGGAGGCCCGCATCTCCGTCGGCGTCCTCGACGAGGTCGGGAAGGACGCCGGCTTCGCGATCGTGACGCTGCCCGCCGCTCCGAAGAAATGACGCGGGCGCGGCCGGAACGGGGACCGGACGTGGACATCGCCTTCCTGACGTTCTTCCTCGGGCTCGTCACCGGGTCCGAGAAGCGTCGCGCTCTCGGCCGGGCCCTCGGTGGCCGCCGTGGAGCTCCGACTCGACGGCGCCGCCGTCGCCCGCGTCACCGCGCCCCCCGTGGACGCGCGACCGTCGACTTCGGCCGGGAGCTCGTCCCGCACGACCTCGAGGCGGCGGCGTTCGACGCCGAAGGGAAGCCGGCCGGGACGGCGCGCCAGCGGGTGAACCTGCCGCGCGCCCTCGCGGTCGCGTCGATCGCGCTCGAGGAGGCGCCGGGAGGGAAGCGCGTCGCCCGGATCACCTGGGTCTGCGCGTTCGCGACGAAGCCTTCGAGCGTCCGCCTCGCGTGGGACAACGAGAAGCTGACGCCGCCGGACCCCTTCCGGTTCGAGCTCCCGGCGGCCGAGCCCGGCAGCCTCCACATCCTTCGCGCCGAGCTCGGCTTCGGCCGGAACGTCACCGCCGTGGCGCAGGCCTTCGTCGGGGGACAGGGCCGGAACTTCACGTCGGCCGAGCTGACGTCGATCCCGGTCGTCGTGACGGGGAAGAAGACGCCCGGGCCGGAGGCGCTCGCGGGCTGGTTCGTCCGGGGCGGGAAGCCGACCGGCGTCGTGGCCGTCGAGGAGGGGCCGGCCGACGTCGTCTTCGTCCCCGACCCGGAAGCGGAGCCCGCGCTCGACCGCCTCCTCGCCGAGCGCGAGTCGAGCGACTGGGGCGTCTCCGTCTACGGAGCGGCCGGCCTCGCGCGGCTCGCGTACGAGCTGCCGAAGGACGTGAACTCGTTCTTCGCCCTTCCGGCCGCGACCCGCTACGACGAGACGGGCTACCAGGTCTTCTCGGCCGTCGGGCCTTTCGACCACTCCGACGGCGGGCTCCTCTACGCGTTCCGGCTCGCCCGGGTCGACCAGCCGCCCCGGGACGCCGCGAACCTGAAGGACGTGGCCGCCATGGCCGGCACCGTCGCCGTGCAGAACGGGCGGCGCCGCGCCGCCGTCTGGATCCTCTCGGAAGGGCGCGACCTCTCGGACCCGGCGTGGGACGTCGCGCGCCGCTATCTCCGGACGCTCAACGTCCCGCTCTTCGTCTGGCGCGTCTCGAAGGACGGCTCCTCGGCGAAGGTCGCGGCCGGCGAGCTCGACGTCTCGTCGGACGGAAAGCTGAAGAAGGCGATCTCGCAGCTCTCGAAGGCGCTCGCGCGCCAGCGCGTCGTCTGGCTCGACGGGCTCTTCCTCCCGCAGTCGATCTCCCTCTCGCCTTCCGCGAAAGGCCTCGAGATCGCGCGGTAGGAAGCGCGGCTCCGGCGCCGTCTCACGCGGCGGAAGCGCGCCGATGGCGGCGTGCGAGAATCCGCGCGTGCTTCCCGGACTGAAACAGGAGCTCGAGCGGTCGATCGGGGCGGCCTGCCGGCGCCTCTTCGACGCCGACCCGCCCCGCCTCGTCCTCGAAACGCCCCCGAAGGTCGAGCTCGGCGACGTGGCCTGCCCCGTCGCGTTCGAGCTCGCGAAGACGGCTGAAGCGGCCCCCGCGGAAGATCGCCGAGGAGCTGGCGCCGGCCCTCGAGCTGCCCGCCGTCGTCGCGCGCGTCTCGGTGGAGGGGGGCGGCTACCTGAACGTCTTCCTGCGGCGCGCCGAGACGCTCTCGCGCCTCCTCGAGCCGGCGGCGCCGCCGGCCCCGGCCGGGCCGAAGATCATCGTCGAGCACACGAACATCAACCCGAACAAGGCGGCGCACATCGGCCACCTGCGGAACGCCGTCCTCGGCGACGTCCTCGTCCGGAACTTCCGGCGGCTCTCCCGGCGCGTCGAGGTCCAGAACTACCTCGACGACACCGGCGTCCAGGTCGCGGACGTGGTCGTCGGCCTCGAGCACCCCGGCGAGCTGGCCGAGCCCGCGCGGGCGAAGGAGCTGGCGGAGGAGATCCGCGAGATCCTCGCCGCGTTCCCGGACGACGCCCCCGGCGTCCCGCCGCGGCGCCTCGGCGACCTCTGCTGGGACCTCTATGCCCTCGTCGGCCGGAGCTACGCCGCCGATCCGGCGCTCGACGGGAAGCGCCGCGCGACGCTCCACGCCATCGAGTCCGCGGCGCTCGGCGCGCCGCTCGACGAAGACGGACGGGCCACGGCGGCCCTCGCCGCGCGCCTCGCCGAGGCTGTCGTCCGCTGCCACCTCCTGACGATGGGGCGCGTCGGCGTCGCCTACGACCTCCTCCCGCGCGAGAGCGACATCCTCGGCCGCCGCTTCTGGGCGAAGGCGTTCGAGCTCCTGAAGGGCGTCGGGGCCGCCGAGCTGGAGGCCGCCGGGAAAAACGCCGGCTGCTGGGTGATGCGGCTCGAGGGGGCGGCGGAGTTCGAGGGAATGGAGGACGCCGACAAGGTCCTCGTCCGCTCGAACGGGACGGTCACGTACACCGGGAAGGACATCGCCTACCAGCTCTGGAAGCTCGGGCTCCTCGACGCCGACTTCGAGTACGAGAAGGTCCCGTACCGCGACATGGACGGACATCCCGAGTTCCACGCCTCGGACGGCGTCTCGCCGCTCTACCGGACCCGCCACGACCCGGAAGGAGCCGATCCGGCCGCGAAAGGCCGCTTCGGCCACGCCGAGACCGTCATCAACGTCGATCGACGTCCGGCAGGCCTACCTCCAGAAGGTCGTGAAGGAAGGGCGTCCGGCGGGCGGGCTTCGCCGAGGCCGCCGCGCGCTCGATCCACTTCGCGTACGAGATGGTGGCGCTGACGCCCGCCTCGGCCGAGGCGCTCGGCGTCGAGCTCGAGGGCGACGACCGCGACCGCGCCTTCGTGGAGATGTCGGGGCGAAAGGGCCTCGGCGTCAAGGCCGACGACCTCCTCGACCGGCTCGCCGAGAAGGCGCGCGACGCGATCGTCTCCCGCAACCCGGCGGACGCGCCGGACCTCTCGCGCGTCGAGGCGATCGCCGTCGGCGCGCTCCGCGTCTACATGACGCGGTTCTCCCGGAACAAGGTGATCGCATTCGACTTCGACGACGCGCTCGCCTTCGAGGGGGACACGGGGCCCTACCTCCAGTACGCCGCCGTCCGCTCGTCCAGCATCTTCCGGAAGCTCGAGGAGCAGGGGCTGCCGGGCCGCCTCGGGGCGGAGGAGCGCGCGGCGGTCGCGGCCCTCGCCCCCGAACACCTCGACGACGGCCTCTGGGACGTCGTCCGCACCTGCGGCCGGACGCCGGAGACGCTCGAGAAGGTGGCCGAGACGCTGGAGGTCTCGCTCCTCGTCCGGCACGCGCTCGCCGTGGCCGCCTCGTTCCACCACCTTTACCACACGCACCCGATCCTGCAGGCGCCCACCGAGGAGAGCCGGCGGGCCCGCCGAGCCGCCCTCCAGTTCCTGTCCGACACGCTCGCCGACGTGCTCGACGTCCTCGGCGTGCCGGTTCCGGAGAGGATGTGACGCCGCTTCCGCCCGTCGAGTACCGCCAGCGGGGGCCGTCCGAGGTGCCGGAATCCGAGCGCCTCGTCGAGCGCGTCTTCCGGGAGGAGTTCGACCTCCAGCTCGCGGACCGGATCGCGGCCGACGCGGAGGCCGCCCGCTGGGAATTCGACGAGTCGCGGGACCTCCTCCTCACCGCGGAAGCCGGCGGAAAGACGGTCGGAACGCTCCTCGTCCTCCACGACGCCCCCGCTCCCGCCGCGAGCGTCCTCTTCGCGTGGCTCGTCGTCGAGGGGCCGTTCCGGGGCCAGGGAATCGGCCGGGAGCTCCTCGCACGCGGGGTCGAAACGTGCCGCGAGCGGCGCCTCGTCCGGCTCCGGGCGCGGTCGTTCGCGCTCGGCGCCGCCACACCGCACCTCTACTGGATGCACGGCTTCCGGGTCGTCGAGCTCGCGCCCGTCGTCGTCTCGGGACGGCCGCGGGAGACGATGCTCTTCGAGAAGACGCTCACGCCCCCCGCGGAGCGCTGAAAAATCAGAAAGCCCCGGATTCACGGGGCCTCCGAAGACGGGGAATTCGAGGGCGGGGGGCCCTTCCGGGCCTCCCGCGCCCCCCTACTTGCCCTGGACGACGAACGCGATGACGAGCGCGTAGATGACGAGCGACTCGATCAGGACGAGCGCCAGGAACGCCATGCCGCGGATCTGGCCGGTCGCGCCCGGGTTGCGCGCGATGCCGTCGCAGGCGGCGGCCGCCGCGCGGCCCTGCGCGAGGGCGCCGAACGCCGCCGCGAGGCCGATGGCGATCGCGGCCGAGAAGTGACCCCAGGCGCTGCCGCCGGTTGGGGCCTTCGCGGCCTCCTCCGCGGCCAGGGCGACGCCGGGAACGAGGAGGGCGGCGACGAGCAGCGCCGCCGCGGTCGAGAGCTTCTTGATCATGTCCGGAACTCCTTTCGGGATGTGCGGTTCAGCCTGAGCGAGTAGCTGTTTCACTTCGTGGGGGGCCCGGGGGGATCGAGAAACCCCCGGGATCATTAATGACCTTCGTGGGACGTGGCGCCCCCGAGGTAGACGGCGGTGAGCAGGGCGAAGACGTAGGCCTGGAGGAAGGCGACCAGGAGGCTCAGGGCCTGGATCGGCCAGGGGACGAGGATCGGCATCAGGCCCGAGAAGATGTCCTTGGCCATGTGCTCGCCGAAGATGTTCCCGAAGAGACGCATCGCCAGCGAAAGCCCGCGGGCGAAGTTCCCGATCATCTCGATGACGAAGAGGAGCGGCGCCATCACGAGGACGGGACCGAGAAACGTCTTGAGGTAACCGAGGACGCCGTGCGCCTTGATCCCCGCCGCGTTGAAGAAGACGAAGCAGGAGATCGAGAGCGCGAACGTGACGTTGAGGTTCGCGGTCGGCGTCTGCAGGAAGAAGAACCAGCCGAACATGTTCGCGATGGCGATGAAGAAGAAGAACCCCCCGACGATGGGCAGGTACTTGTCGGGGTGATGCGAGATGTTCTGCTTCAGCTCGCCGCGGATGAAGTCGACGAAGACCTCGACGACGTTCTGGGCGGCGCCCGGCGTGTCCTTCCGCCAGCCGCGGGCGAGGATCGGGAAGACGACCGCGCAGATCGCGAAGACGAGGAACGCCATGCAGATGTGGTCGGGAATCCACCCGATCAGCGCGCCGTCCTCGCCCCGCGGGGCGACGCCTTCGATGTGGAAGCCGGCGACCGTGACGCCGTCCCGCCACCACGCGGGGCCGTTCGCGACGTCCCCGAAGAGCTTCGTCAGGAGCGCGTTCAGGGGCCCGAAGAGGATCGATCTTCCGTGCATGTCCGGTTGCTATCTCCCTCGTCGATCGTCTTTCTTATTCAGCGGCCGTTCACGTCGTCACGCGTCCGGCCGCGGGGCTCCGTTTCCCGACCCCCGGCGCCCCGGAACCCGTCCGCCATCGCGGCCAGGACCGGAACCGTGACTCCGGCGAGCAACCAGGGAACCTCGTCTGGCAACGACGTGACCGTCCCGAACAGAACGACGCCGGCCAGCGCGTAGCGGAGAACCGAACCGAACGCGAATTTCCAATCGAACCCGTCGGCGGGCGCGCCCGGGAACGCGCGAAATCGCGCCACGAGATCGGCCAGCCAAAGCGCGCCGACGATACTGACAGCGGCTCCGAGAGTCAAGGCGAGCGCGCCCCGGAATCGCCCCGTCGCGGCGAGCGCCGAGCCGCCCAGGAGCGCGATCGCGACGCCTCTCCGGAGGAATCCGCGGAGCGGAACGCCCCCGACGGGGCCGGGCGCCTCCGGGCCGCTCACGGCGGAGCCGGACCGCGGTCGCGCGGTTCCTCGTCGGGGCGGTCCGTCTTCGCCGACAGGGCGTTCGTCTCCCGCCAGAGCTGCAGGACGCCGCCCGCGAAGCCGAGGAGGCCGCCGACGACCGTCAGGACCGGAAAAAGCCGGATCCACCGGTCGAGGAGCCAGCCGAGGCCGGCGCCGGCCGCGATCGAGGCGGGAAGGACCCACCCGTAGGAGAGCACGTCTCCGAGGAACCGCGAATAGCCCCGGTCCGCCACGGCCCGAGAGTACGCCTCAGCGGAGGAGGCAGGTCTGCGCGATCCGGACGAACGGCTGCGGCAGGACGCCCATGACGAGCGTTCCCGCGAGGCAGACCGCGATCGCCGCGCTCACCGCGGGCTCCTCGCGCCAGTGGAGGGTCCCCTCCCCGTCGGTCAGGTACATCGCGCGGACGATCCGGAAGTAGTAGAAGAGCGAGACCGCCGACATCACGACCGCGAGAACCGTCAGCCAGAACCAGCCCGCCTTCATCGCCGCGCTGAAGAGGAAGTACTTCCCGATGAACCCCGCCGTGGGGGGGATCCCGGTCAGCGAGAGGAGGAAGACGAGCATCGTCGCGGCGAGGAGCGGGTTCTTCCGCGCGAGGCCGTTGAAGTCGTCCACGCTCTCCCCGGCATAGCCCTTCGACTCGAGGAGGATGACGAGGCCGAACGCGCCAAGCGTCATGAGGCTGTACGCGACGAGGTAGACGAGGATCGCCCAGAGCCCGTAATCGGTCTTGTAAGCGAGAAGGCCGAGAAGCGCGTAACCCGCGTGCCCGATCGAGGAGTACCCGAGCAGGCGCTTGACGTTGTTCTGAAGGAGCGCGCCGACGTTTCCGACGATCATGGTCAGCGCCGCCGACGCCGCGATCACCGGCGCCCAGTCGTTGCACGCCCGGCCCGAACCCGACGAAGAAGATCCGGGCGAAGATCGCGTAGGCCGCGAGCTTGGGGCCGACGGCGAAGAACGCGGCGACCGGCGTGGGCGCCCCTTCGTAGACGTCGGGCGCCCAGACGTGGAACGGCGCCGAGGCCACCTTGAAGAGGAGGCCGCACGCCACGAGGATCACCCCGACCAGGAGGAAGACCGGCCGCGCCGGCGCGGCGAAGGCCTGCGCGACCCCCGCGAGCGAAAGCGTTCCGGCCGAGCCGTAGACGAGGGAGAGGCCGTAGAGGAGGACCCCCGACGAGAAGGCCCCGAGGATGAAGTACTTCGCGGCCGCCTCGAGCGACTTCGGCTCGCGCTTGAAGTAGCCCGCGAGGACGTACTGCGAGAGCGCCATCGTCTCGAGCGAGATGTAGATCGAGACGAGGTGCGTCCCCGAGACCATGAAGAGCATGCCGACGGCCGAGAAGAGGATCAGGCCGTAGTACTCGCCCGACGGGTAGGGCGACCGGCCGACGAACCGGAGCGAGAAGAGGATCGTCACCGCGCAGGCCACGAGGATCAGGACCTTGAAGAAGATGCCGAAGCGGTCGAGCGTCAGCATTCCCGCGAAGGCCGGGTGCGGGCAGCGGGCGCCGACATCGCCGCCGCCACGAAGAGGAGCGCGCCCGTGACGGCGAGGGCGACGAGGCGAGAGGCGCGCCACGAGGCGCTCCGACTCCCGCTTCGTCGCCGCGGAGAGGAGCAGCAGGGCGAGGGCCGCCTGCGTCAGGAAGAGCTCGGGCAGGATCGTCCAGAGCGCCCCGGCCGGATAGGGAAAGGTGCCCACGGGCTACTTCCCCGCGGCCGCCGCCGGCACGAGCGCGGCCGGAGCCGCCGGGACGGCGGACGACGCGGGCCGCGACCTTCTCGGCGGGCGGGGCCGGCCGCGGCGCGCTGACCGCGGCCACGATCTTCTCGGTCGACTTCGCCGTCATCGCGAAGAACGGCTTCGGGTAGACGCCGATCCAGAGGCAGAAGACGACGAGCGGCGCGAGCGTCAGGATCTCGCGGACGTTCACGTCCTCGAGCGCCTTGTTCTCGTCGTGCTTGATCTCGCCGAAGAAGACGCGCTGGTAGAGCCAGAGCATGTACGCGGCGCCGAGGACGATGCCGAGGCAGGCCCAGACCGCCCACCGCCAGTTCGCGAGGAAGGCGCCGGTCAGGATCGTGAACTCGCCGATGAAGCCGTTCAGGAGCGGGCAGGCCGATCGAGGCGAGCAGGATGATCATGAAGAGCGTCGCGTAGATCGGCATGACGGCCGAGAGGCCGCCGTAGTCCGAGATCATCCGGGTGTGCCGCCGCTCGTAGACGATGCCGACGAGAAGGAAGAGCCCGCCCGTCGAGAGGCCGTGGTTGATCGACTGCAGGATGCCGCCCTGCAGGCCCGCCGCGTTCAGCGCGAAGAAGCCGAGCATGCAGAAGCCGAGGTGGGCGACCGAGGAGTAGGCCACCAGCTTCTTCATGTCCGGCTGGACCATCGCGACCATCGATCCGTAGACGATGCCGATGATCGAGAGGACGACGACCGTCGTCTGGACCCAGAAGGTGCGCGAGGCGTCCGGGCAGATCGGGAGCGAGAAGCGGAGGAAGCCGTACGTCCCCATCTTCAGGAGGACGCCCGCCAGGATGACCGAGCCCGCGGTCGGCGCCTCGACGTGGGCGTCGGGCAGCCACGTGTGGAACGGGAACATCGGCACCTTGATCGCGAAGCCGAGGAAGAAGGCCCAGAAGAGCCAGATCTGGAGGTCGACCGGGATCTGGGACGCGATCGCGTGGAAATGGACGATGTCGAACGTCGGCGCGTTGCCGAGCCCCGGCCACCAGAGGAGCCCCGTCGTGTTGAAGAAGTAGAGGCCGATGATCGCGAGCAGCATGACCACCGAGCCGAAGAGGGTGTAGAGGAAGAACTTGATCGCGGCGTAGAGCTTCCGCGGGCCTCCCCAGACGCCGATCAGGAAGTACATCGGGACGAGCATGACTTCCCAGAAGACGTAGAAGAGGAAGAAGTCGAGGGCGCAGAAGACGCCGACCATCCCGGCCTCGAGGAGGAGGAGGAACGCGTAGTACTCCTTCTGCCTCTTCGTGACCGCCGTGAACGACGAGTAGACCGAGATGAAGGTCAGGAGCGTCGTCAGGAGGATGAGCAGCGCCGCGATGCCGTCGACGCCCAGGGAGTACTTCGCGCCGAGCGACGGGATCCAGTCGGCCGACTCGCGGAAGAGGAAGTCTCCCGAGGCGCGGAAGCCCGGCTCCGTCCAGAGCGGGATCGAGAGAGCGAACTCGAGCCCGGAGATCGCCGTCGTGGCCCACATGATCGCCTTCGTCTTCTCCCGCGGGAAGAAGAGAAGGAGGAGCGCCCCGGCGACGGGAAAGAAGATCAACAGCGAGAGGAGTCCGTTCATGCCGCGTCCTTGCTCATTTCAGGATGATCCAGAGGCAGACGGCGCCGAAGACGCCGACGGCCATCGTGAGCGCGTAGTTCTCGGTCCGGCCGCTCTGCAGGCGCCTCTGCCCGCGCCACGCGGCCTGAAGCGTGTCCGCGACGCCGTTCACGGCGCCGTCGACCGCCCGGAGGTCGAACCAGGAGGAGAGCTGGGAGAGCCGGACCGTCAGCCAGGCGGTGCCGTTCACGCCGACGCCGTCCACGACGCGCGCGTCGACTTCCCACAGGAACCGCCCGAAGCGCTTCCCGAGCCCTTCCACGAAGACCTTCTCGTAGAACTCGTCGACGTAGTACTTGTCGCGGACCCAGCGGTACAACCTCGGCAGCGCCCCCGCGACCTTCTCCGGCTTCGCGAACGGGTACTTCCCGCCGTAGAACGACCACGCGAGCGCGATCCCGAGGAAAGCGATCGCGACCGAGGCCCCCATCAGCCCCCACTCCAGCGCGTGCGAGGCCTCGTGGGCGACCGGGGTCCAGTCGTGCGAGAGGTGCGGGAAGGAGGGCTCCAGGAACCGCTCGAAGGCGTGCGGGGTGCCGAGGATGAAGGCCGGGATCCCGAACCAGCCGACGACCACCGAGCCGAGGGCGAGGATCCAGAGCGGGATCGTCATCGTCGCGGGCGACTCGTGGACGGCCCGGAGCTGCTCCTGGCTTCCCCGGAACGTCCCGTAGAACGTCATCCGGATCAGCCGGAACATGTAGAAAGCCGTCATGCCCGCGGTGAGGGCGGCGAAGCCCCAGAGGAAAGGGTGCCCCGCGAAGAAGGTCTCGCCGAGGATCGCGTCCTTCGAGAAGAAGCCCGCGAGGCCCGGCACGCCCGCGATGGCGAGGGTGGCGACGAACATCGTGACGAACGTGTGCGGGATCAGCTTCCTGAGGCCCCCCATCCTCGTCATGTCCTGCTCGCCGCCGAGCGCGTGGATGACGGAGCCGGAGCCGAGGAAGAGGCAGGCCTTGAACCAGGCGTGCGTGAAGACGTGGAAGATGCCGCTCCCGAAGGCCAGGACGCCGCAGCCGAGGAACATGTAGCCGAGCTGCGAGACCGTCGAGTAGGCGAGGACCTTCTTGATGTCGTTCTGCGCGAGGCCGATCGTCGCCGCCACGAACGCGGTCGTGCAGCCGACGACGGCGACGAGGAACGCGGCGTCGTGCGTCAGGAGCCCCCAGAGCGTGGCGCCCTCGCCGAGGGTCTTCGTCGCCCAGACGTGGGAGATCTTGTAGAAGACGTTGCAGCGGGCGACCATGTAGACGCCGGCGGTGACCATCGTCGCCGCGTGGATCAGCGCGGAGACGGGCGTCGGTCCCGCCATGGCGTCCGGCAGCCAGACGTAGAGGGGAATCTGCGCGCTCTTCCCGCAGGCGCCGACGAAGAGGGCGACCGCCACCGCCGTCATGAGGCCCCCGGCCGCGTAAAGGCCCGGGTCCTTCGCGGCGGCCGCGAACATGGCGTCGAAGTCGGCCGTCCCGAAGAGGGCGAAGCAGCCGAAGATGCCGAGCATGAAGCCGAAGTCGCCGATCCGGTTCATGACGAACGCCTTCTTGCCGGCGTCGGCCGCGAAGTCCTTGTCGTAGAAGTACCCGATCAGGAGGTACGAGCAGAGGCCGACGCCCTCCCACCCGACGAAGAGGATCGGGAGGTTCGCGCCGAGGACCAGCGTCAGCATCGCGAACATGAAGAGGTTCAGGTAGGCGAAGATAGCGCCCGTAGCCCGGGTCGTGCCCCATGTAGCCGACCGAGTAGACGTGGATGAGCGTGCCGACGAACGTGACGAACCCGAGCATCAGCGCCGTCAGCGGGTCGATCCGGAACGCGACGTCGACGGCGATCGCCTTCGCGCCGAACCAGGTCGGGTTGTCGCCCATCGGGAGCCACGACCAGAGCGTCGCGACCATCGGGGCCTCGCCGTGCGTCTCGCCCCACCAGGCGAAGATCGCGAGCATCGCCGTCACGAACGAGAGGCCGCAGGCGATCGGGCCGACGACGGAATGGAGCGCGGCGAACGGGATGTGAACGTGCCCGCCGTGCCCGCCGTGCACACCATGCCCGGCGCCGTGGCCCGCGTCATGGCCAGAGTCGTGGGAACCGGAGGGACCATGACCGCCGTGGGGACCTTTCGGAGAGTCCTTGCCGCCGAGCTTCGAGTGGGAGAGCGAGGTAGACGAGGCCGTTGATCACGAACCCCGCGAGCGGGAAGAGCGGAATCCAGGGGAGGAGCGAGGTCGCGCGCATCTAGCCCTTCATCTCCGCGGCGTCGTCCAGGTTCACCGAGTTCTTCAGGCGGTAGAGCGAGATGATGATGGCGAGGCCGATCGCCGCCTCCCCCGCCGCCACCGCGATGACGAAGACGGCGAAGATCTGTCCGTTCAGGTCGCCGAGCTGCCGCGAGAACGCCATCAGGTTCAGGTTCACCGCGTTCAGCATCAGCTCGATCGACATCAGCACCGTGAGGAGGTTCCGCCGGACCAGGACCCCGACGATGCCGAGGGAAAAGAGGAGGAGCGAGAGGCCGAGGTAGTGCGTCAGCGGGACCATCAGTCCACTTTCTCCATCGTCCGCTTGCCGAGCACGACCGCTCCGATCATCCCCACGAGCAGGAAGACCGACGCGATCTCGAACGGCAGGAAGTAGTCCCGGTAGAGCGACCACCCGACCGCCTGGCTGTTCCCGGCGACCGCGACGCCGTCGACGACGGTCGACGCCAGCCGGACGGGGTCGGCCGCCTGGCCGAGGTCGTGCGCGGCCATCGTCCGGACCTCTCCGAGGAGGAGCCCCGCCGAGGAGGGCGTAGAGCGCGAGCCCGACGAGGATCGCGATCCCCGCCTGCCGGTGGATGTAGCGCTCCTTCTCCTGCCGGCGGACGTTCACGAGCATGATCGTGAAGAGGAAGAGCACCATGATGCCGCCGGCGTAGACGAGGATCTGCACGGCGGCGAGAAACTCGCCGTGCGCGAGGACGAAGAGCCCCGCGACGGCGACGAACGACAGGAGGAGGAAGAGGGCCGAGTGGACCGGCTGGCGCATGACGACGACGCCGATCGCGCCGACGACGACGAGCGCCGCCAGGAACCAGAAGAGGAAGACGGGGGCGTTCACGCGGGCTTCTCCTCTTTCTCCCTCTCTTCCTTCTTCTTCGGCTCCCCGGGCGCCGGCGGGAGGGTCAGCCCCTGCTTGATGTCCCAGGTCGTCAGGTTCTCGATGTCGAGGTAGAGCGCCTCGTTCCGCTCGTAGGCGCCCAGCTCGTACGACTTCGTCTTCAGCCAGATCGACTTCGGGTTCGTCGGGCAGGCGTCCTCGCAAAGCCCGCAGAACATGCAGCGCTTCAGGTCGACGTCGAATCGGTCGAGGACCTTCTCGTTCTTCCCCTGCTCGTTCTTCTCGTTGTGCCAGTCGATGAAGATGATGGCGATCGGGCACTCGATCGCGCAGAGCGTGCACTTGATGCAGCGCTCCTCGTCGAGCTTGAACATCCCGCGGAAGCGGTCGCTCGGCTCGCGGCGCGCCTCGGGGTACTCGACGGTGTCCGCCGGACGGAGGAAGTGCTTCGCCGTCACCCAGAGGCCGTCGAAGATGTCGAGGAGGAGGACCTTGTCCCAGAAGCCCATCAGCGCACCCCCACGGCGGCCGGGCTCACCGCCGGTTTCCGCCGCGCGCGCGTTGCCAGGAAGAGCGCGGCGCCGAAGAAGCCCCAGAGCAGGACCGAGAGGACCTTCAGCCCGGGCGTCTTCCAGAGCGCGGCGACGGCGACGACGAGGACGTTGACGATCGAGAGCGGGATGAGCCACTTCCACCCGAGCGCCATGAGCTGGTCGAAGCGGTACCGCGGGAACGTGCCGCGGAACCACATGTAGACGAAGAGGAAGCCGGAGACCTTCAGGACGAACCAGACGAGCGGCGGCACGAGGTCGAGGAACGACAGCCAGGAGGCGTTCGGGAACGGCCGGAGCCATCCGCCGAAGAAGAGGACCGTGGCGACCGAGGAAATCGTGACCATGTTGGCGTACTCGGAGAGGAAGAAGATCGCCCAACGGAACCCCGAGTACTCCGTGTGGAAGCCCGCCACGAGCTCGCTCTCGGCCTCGGGCAGGTCGAACGGGATCCGGTTCGTCTCGGCGACGCCCGAGACGAAGTAGAGGAAGAAGGCGATCAGTCCGGGAAAGACGAACCAGAGGTGGGCTTCCTTCTGGCGTTCGACGATCTCGACGAGCGAGAGCGAGCGCGACATCAGGACCGCCGAGACGACCGCGAACCCCATCGGCACCTCGTAGCTGATCAGCTGCGCGGCCGAGCGGAGGCCGCCGAGGAGCGCGTACTTCGAGTTCGAGGCCCAGCCGCCGAGGATGATCCCGTAGACGCCGACCGACGTGATGGCGACGAGGAGCAGGAGGCTGACGTTGACGTCCGTCGCGTAGAGGCCGGTGCGGATCGTCCCGAGGCCCGGCACGCGGAACGTCGTCTCGGGGCCCCACGGGATGAACGCGTAAACCATCAGGGCCGGGGTCATCATCGAGGACGGGGGCGAGGAAGTGGATGAACCTCTCGGCGTGAGCCGGGACGACGTCCTCCTTGAAGAGGAGCTTGACGACGTCCGCCACCCACTGGAGGGCGCCGTTCCATCCGACCCGGTTCGGCCCCTTCCGGATCTGGAACTGCGCCAGGACCCGCCGCTCGACGAGCGTCAGGATGCCGGCGGCGGTCGCGATCGCGACGACGACGATCACGGCCTTCACGGCCGGGATCACGAGGTTGTAGAGGATCGCGTCGCTCATCAGCGGTCGACCTCGCCCAGCACGATGTCGATCGTGCCGATGATCGCGACGAGGTCCGACACGAGGTGCCCCTTCGCCATCTCGGGAAGCGCCTGGAGGTTGATGAAGCGACGGCGGGCGGATCCGCAGGCGGTAGGGCTTGTTCCCCCCGTTCGAGACGAGGTAGAAGCCGAGCTCTCCCTTCGGCGCCTCGACGGCCGCGTAGACGTCGCCGACGACCGGCTTGATGACGCGCGGCGCCTTGGCGCGGATCTCCCCCTCGGGGTTCTTCAGGAGCCAGTCGCAGCACTGGAGGACGATGCGGCGGCTCTGGCGGAGCTCGGCGATCCGGACGCGGTACCGGTCGTACGTGTCGGCGTTCGGGAAGGTCGGGATCTCGAAGTCGAGCTCCGGGTAGCACTCGTACGGGATCGCGCGCCGGATATCCCACTTGAAGCCGGCGCCACGGAGCGGCGGCCCGGTGACGCCCCACTCGATGCACTGCTCGGCGGTGAGGATGCCGACGCCGATCGTCCGCTGCTTCCAGATCCGGTTCTCGGTCAGGAGGTCCTCGTACTCGTCGTACCGCGCCTCGAGCTGCTCCGCGAACGTCGCGGACGCGCTCGACCCAGCCCGGCGGGAGGTCCTCCGGGAGGCCGCCGATCTTCATGCAGTTCAGCGTCAGGCGGGCGCCGCAGTAGTCCTCGAAGAGGTCGAGGATCACCTCGCGGTCGCGGAACGTGTAGAAGAACGGCGTGATCGCGCCGAGGTCGATCGCCGCGGTCGCCAGCCAGAGGACGTGCGAGGAGATCCGCTGCATCTCGTCGAGGAGGACGCGGATGTACTGCGCCCGCTTCGGCAGCTCGAGGCCGAGGAGCTTCTCGACCGCGAGGCAGTAGGCGTGGTTGTTGGTCGCCGCCGCCACGTAGTCGAGCCGGTCCGTGTGCGGGACGACCATCGGGTAGGTCTCGGTCTCGAAGAGCTTCTCGGTGCCGCGGTGGAGGTAGCCGATGTCGGGGCGCGCGGAGACGATCCGCTCGCCGTCGACCTTCAGGACGAGGCGGAGGACGCCGTGAGTGGAGGGGTGCTGGGGCCCGAAATTGAGCTCCATCTCGCGGAGCCCGAGCATCGGCGGGCCCGCCTCGGAGACCTTGCGCGGCGGTGCCGGCGCGTTCGTCGCTCACGAGACGACTTTCCGATTGCTGTCGTCGGGCGCGGGGCCGCCGCCGTCCGGGTACCGGTCGGGGTAGATTGCGGCGCCGGTGTCGATTCCCTCGACCGGGAAGTCCTTCCGGAGCGGATGGCCCTGGAAGCCGTCCCACGTCAGGATCCGGCGGAGGTCGGGATGGCCGGAGAAGGTGATGCCGAAGAGGTCGAAGACCTCGCGCTCCATCCAGTTCGCCGTGAGCCAGACGCCCGAGACCGTCGGACAGGCCTCGCCGTCGGCGACGCCGGCGCGGAGGCGGATCCGGAAGTTGTCCTTCTCGAAGGAGTGGAGCCAGTAGACCACGTCGAAGCGGGGCTGCCGCTCCTTCCAGTCGACCGCCGTCAGGTCGACGAGATAGGTGAACGCCTCTTTCTCCTTCAGGTGGCGGCAGACGTCGACGATCTTCGTCGAGCGGCGACCTCGACCGTCACCTGCCCGACCAGCTCCTTCGCGGAGAGGACGGCGTCGGGGACCGCCTCCTTCAGGCGGGCGACGACCGGCTGCGCCGAGGCGTCGGTCGCGACGGGGCCCTTCGGCTTCGGCGGCGCGGCCGGGCTTCGCGGCCGCCGGGGCGGCCGGCTTCGGCGCGCCGGGGGCGCCGGGGCGGGCGGCTTGCCGTCGTCGCCCGGGGCGCGGGGGGCGGTTTGATCGGTTCGTCGGCCAACGCGCCCTCCCTACGAGCTCTTTCTCAGGTTCTTCATCTTCTCGATCTTCTTCTGCAGCTCCATGAGCCCGTAGAGAAGGGCCTCGGGCCGCGGCGGGCAGCCGGGGACGTAGACGTCGACCGGGATGATCCGGTCGACGCCCTGCGTGACCGCGTAGCGTGCGGTACGGGCCGCCGCACGTGGCGCAGGAGCCCATCGCGATGACGTACTTCGGGTCCGCCATCTGGTCGTAGAGGCGCTTGATGATCGGCGCCATCTTCTCGGTGACGGTGCCGGCCACGAGCATCAGGTCGGACTGGCGCGGCGAGCCGCGGAAGACCTCGGCGCCGAAACGCGCCATGTCGTGCCGGCTGTCGACGACCGCCATCATCTCGATCGCGCAGCAGGCGAGGCCGAACTGCATCGGCCAGAGCGAGTTCTTGCGGCCCCAGTTGATGACGGCGTCGATCGAGGTCGTCAGGACGTTCTCGGGGAGCGAGTTCTCGATCAGGCCCACGAGAGCGCCCCCCGCTTCCAGACGTAGACGTACCCGACGACGAGGATGTAGAGGAAGACGACCATCTCGACGAGGCCGAACAGCAGGAGCTTGTCGTACATGACGGCCCACGGGAAGAGGAAGACCGTCTCCACGTCGAAGACGACGAAGAGGACGGCGATCAGGTAGTAGCGGACCGAGAACCGGTGGTCGAAGGCCTCGGTCGGGGCCGCGATGCCGCACTCGTACGGCGAGAGCTTCGTCGGGTTCGGGTGCGACGGGCGGAAGAGCGCCATGATGAGCGAGCCCGAGGACCGGGATCGCACCGGCCACCAGGGCGAAGTAGAGAACCGGCAGATACGCCGCCATGTCGGGCGTGTCAGACACACATTCCCCCAAAGTGCATGAGTGAGCCGTTTCCGGCTGCCCTCAGCCTCATCACTGCGCGGGATTCTGGTTTTCAGGGGGGGTGAAGTCAATGATTCGACTGGCATCATAGGCGGATCGGGCCAGCGCGTCAGAGCCGCGCCCAGAGCGGTCCCGCGCGAGGCCGTGAGGACGCGGATCGGCTCGCCCATTCCGCCCGGCGCGAGCAGCTTCGCGAGGCGGTTCCGCTCGGCGAAGCGCTCCGGGCTTTCGGGCGCTCGAGCGTCGCGGGCGAGCTCGTCGGCGAGCCCCGCCGCCGCGAGGAAGCGCGCCTGCGAGCCGACGGGCTGGACCTCGAGCCCGGCCTCCGAGCAGCGCGTCGCCGATCTCGGTGAAGTCGACCCACGCCGTGATGTCGCGGCTCCCCGGGTCCGACAGGACGTCGCGCGTGACGTCGTGCGCGCGAAACGCCTCGAGCGTCCCCTCCGTCCGGACCGGCCCGTAGAGAGCCCGCGCGGGCGCGCCGTAGTCGAAGACGAGGAGGAGGCCCGAGGAAAGCGCGCGAGGCGAGCGCACGACGCGAGACCTGCCGCGCCGGAGCGGATTTCGAGCTTCTGATTTCTTCGAAGGTGAATGCCCCGCGCGCGGAACCGCTCGAGCAACTCGGCGCCGTCCGCGCAGTCGGCGAGGCCCCACGCGAACGCCCTCGCTCGCCCGGCCCCACCGTCACGACGCGCTCCAGCAGCTTTTCACCATCGAAGAGAAGCGCCCTCACCGGCAGCGCATCGAACAGCTCGTAGGCGACGATCGAGGCCGGAGACCGGAGAAGAGATTTCTTCGAGTGAAGAAAGCCATGTGGCGCCGGGGCAGTTCCGGAGGGCTCGCTCGCGGCGGACGGCAGAGCGCTCGACGCCCGTGAGCCGAAACTCCTCGCGGACGCCCCACGCCCGCGAGCGCCGCGTCGGCTGCCGAAAGCAGCTCCCCTTCCCCGGCTCCGACGTCCACGACGTCGAGGACGTCGGCGCGCCCTTCGAAACGCGTAGCCCGTCCGTCGCGCCCCCTTCCCGTTTCGCAGGAATCTCCTCCTCTTTCTTTCTCTTCTTCCCGCAGCCGCCGCGCGACCCGCGCCATCGTCCGCCCGAACGCCGGATCCCACGACGCGCCGGTCACGAAGTCTCCCTCCCGCCCGACGCGGCCGGGCCGCTCGTAGTAGCCCCCGTCCGGATCGTAGAGCGCGGCCTCCTGGAAGAGGTCGAACCGGAGCGGGCCTTCGGCCCGGATCCGCTGCTGCAGGCGGTCGCCGAGGTCGCTCACGCTCGCGAAGGCTAGCAGGGCGACGAGTAAGATCGTCGGCGCAAGGAGAATCGGACGTGTCCTACAACCTCAGCCGTTCTTCCGACCAACTCGCCATCGCCCTCGCGGCCGGCAGCCGCGAGGAGCTCGTCAAGGACCTCCTCACCGCGCTTCTCGACGCCTCGTACGGCGGGGAGCCGCCGACCCCGTCCGGCGCCGGACCGAAGCCGTCTTCGTGCCGATCCAGGCCTCCGGCAACGACGAGCGGGAGCTCCTGACGCACCTCGCCGCCGACACGCTGCGCGCCGTCGCCGAGACCGACGGCGTCCTCCTGCCGCCCCGCTGGCTCGCGTTCGACGAGAAGCGGGTGACCGCGAACCTCCCGGTCGTCCCGGGCTCCGTCCGGCCGAGGGAGATTCTCCGCTCCGCCGGCCGGCCGGCGGTCACGATCGAGAGCGATCTCCCCGCGTTCCGCGGCACCGTCGCGCTGGCCGCGGGAGCCCGCGCCGCCTGACCCCGATCGGCGCCTAGCGCCGAGCGCGTTCCGCCGCTTCCTGCCGCGCCTTCTCGAGGTCGGCGGCGACCATCATGTCGACGAGGCCGTCGAAGCCGACGCCGCGGGCTCCACCCGAGCTGTCGCTTCGCCTTCGAGGCGTCCCCGAGGAGGAGGTCCACCTCGGCCGGGCGGAAGTAGCGGGGGTCGACGGCGACGCGGACGGCGCCGGTCCTCGCGTCGACGCCGGTCTCCGAGGCCCCGGCGCCGCGCCATTCGAGCGTCACGCCCGCGCGCGCGAAGGCCCGCTCGCAGAACTCCCGCACCGAGTGCGTCTCCCCGGTCGCGACGACGTAGTCGTCCGGCGAGTCCTGCTGGAGCATCCGCCACATCGCGTCGACGAAGTCGCCCGCGAAGCCCCAGTCCCGCCGCGCGTCGAGGTTGCCGAGCCAGACCGTCTCCTGGAGGCCGTGGACGATCCGCCCGACCGCGCGCGTGATCTTCCGCGTCACGAACGTCTCGCCGCGCCGCGGAGACTCGTGGTTGAAGAGGATCCCGTTCGAGGCGTGGAGGCCGTACGACTCGCGGAAGTTGACCGTGATCCAGTAGGCGTAGACCTTCGCGACGCCGTAGGGGCTCCGAGGGTAGAACGGCGTCGTCTCCCGCTGCGGCGACTCCACCGCCTTGCCGAACATCTCGGACGACGAGGCCTGGTAGAAGCGGGGCCGGAGGCCGACCTCGCGGATCGCCTCGAGGAGGCGGGTGGCGCCGACGGCCGTGACCTCCGCCGTGTACTCGGGGACGTCGAACGAGACCTTCACGTGGCTCTGGGCGCCGAGGTTGTAGATCTCGTGCGGCTCGACGATCCGGAGAACGTGGTTCAGGGACGAGGCGTCGTTCAGGTCGGCGTAGTGGAGGACGAGCCGGCGCCCCGACTCGTGGGGGTCCTGGTAGAC
>CAWGDR010000007.1:0-115000 GCA_963821435.1 uncultured Acidobacteriota bacterium | reverse complement strand
GGAGCGCGCAGCCGTTCTCGCGGCAGGCTTTCGCGAAGCCCTCGAGGATGCGGCCGACGACGCCGGCGTCCATCCTCCCGAGCGCGATGTAGTCGAGGAAGAAGAGCGGACGAGCGCCCTGGACGAGGATGTCGTTGACGCAGTGGTTGACGAGGTCCTGCCCGACGGTGTCGTGGACCCCCGCCGCAATCGCGACCTTCAACTTCGTTCCCACGCCGTCGGTCGAGGCGACGAGGAGCGGGTCCGACATTCCGGAAAAGTCCGGCCGGTAGAGGCCGCCGAAGCCGCCCACGTCGCCGACGACGCCCTTCGTGAAGGTCGAGCGGATCGCCTCCTTCGCCCGTGCGACCGCGGCCATCTTCGCGTCGATGTCGACGCCGGCGGCGGCGTAGGACGTCGGTTTCGGATCGCCCGTCATCGCGGGCGCATCCTAGCCGATCGGCGGAGCGTCCGTCGGGCCGGCTCAGCCGGCGGCCCAGAGGCCGGTCACGCGGGCGAGCCGGCCGTCGGGGGCGAGCGTGAAGACGTTCGTCCCGCGCGCTTTCGCGGCGCCGTCCGGCCCCTCGGCCCGCCAGTCCACGAGTCCCCATCCCTGGCACTGGCGCGGCTCGCCAACCCGCTTCATCGTCAATCCGGGCATGTAGACGGGGACGAGCGCGAGATGCGCCTCGAGCTCGGCGCGATCGAAGAGGGCCCCGAACGCGTCCCGAAACTCCACGTCGTCCGTGACCGACGCATCGAGCGCCGCGCGCAGCTCCTCCGGCGACCGCGCGTTCCAGGCGGCGAACCAGCGGTCCAGAACCGTCGCGAGGCCCGCGTGCTGCTCGTTCGCGACGACCGTCGAGAAGACCGCCATCTGGTGCCGCCACCCGGCGACGTGCGCGTCGCGCGTCTTGACGTCGGAAACCTCGTGCCGGAGCGTGACGAGCGTTCCGCCGCGGCGCCCCTGGAGCGCGACCGTCACCCGGGAGCCTCCCGGCGGGATCGGCTTCCCGGGGGTGTCGTAGCCGTACGAGAACGCGATGAACTGGCCGGGGACGATCTCGAGGACCTCGCCGGAGGCCGTCTCGCCGTTCGGGTAGCGGATCCGCATCTTCCCGCCGACCCGCCCCTCGATCGAGGAACCCGCGCCCCACCAGGCGGCGAAACGCTCGGGGTCCGTGAAGTAACGGAAGACCGTGTCCCTCTCTGCGAGGATCAGGATGGTCCGCTCGACGGTCGTCTCGAGGGGGTGTACGGCGGGGCTCATCGGCGCCTCCTATGCGTGCGAAAACCGGCGCGAGGGCCGCGGCGGGCCTTCTCGAGCTCGGCGAGGACCTTCAGGCGGTAGAGCGCGTCGGCCCAGTGGGCCTCGAGCGGGCCGCGCATCGGACCGAGGGCGCGCCGCCGGGCGCGGTAGAGCCGCCGGCGCCCCTCGGCGCGGCAGGAGACGAGGCCGGCGTCCCGCAGGACGGAAAGGTGCTGCGAAACGGCTCCGAAGGTGACGTCCGGCAGCGCCTCGTGGATCGCGCCCGCCGTCCGCTCGTCCGTCCAGACAAGCCGCAGGATCTCGCGCCTCCGGGGGGTGCCGAGGGCCGCGAGAGCCGCGAGGGTGGTCTCCATCCCGTGCACGCCATTAATTTAGTAATTACTAAAATAAATGTCAAGGGGGACGTTGCTGCAATTCCCGGGGGGGCGGGCCGGCGCTCAGCCGGTCGTGTCGCAAAGCCCACCGCCGCGCCGCCTCGTCCGGCGCGAGGGGGAGCCGGACGACCTTGTCCGGAGAGGTCTCCCCGGCCACGATCTCGACGTCCCGAGCGGCGAGGCCGAAGCGGGCCGCCACGAGCTCGAGGACCTCCCGGTTCGCCCGTCCCCGCTCCGGCGCGGTCCGCACCGAGAGCTTCAGCGCACCGCCGTGCGCGCCCGCGACGCGGGACCGGGAAGCGCCCGCCGCGACCCGGAGCCGGAGGCGCGTGGAGGATCCGTCGGGCCGGAACTCGAGGCCGGCCGGCTCCTCCGGCCGCCCGCTCACGAGCGGTTCGAGGAGGCTCCGGTCCGCATCGCGAAGGCCGCCGCCTCCGGAACGTCCTCCGCGGCCGCCCCCTCCGGGACGAAGAGGTCCTGCTGCGGGTCGGGAACGCTGAGCGGCACCGGGTACCGCCCCGAGAAGCAGGCGGCGCAGGCCTCGTCCTCGCCCTTCCCGAACGCCGCGAACATCCCTTCGAGCGAGAGGTACCCGAGCGAGTCGGCCTCGATGAACTTCTGCGTCTCCGCGAGGTCGTGGGTCGCCGCGATCAGCTCCTTGCGGCGCGGCGTGTCGATCCCGTAGTGGCACGGATTGCGCGTCGGCGGCGAGGAGATCCGCATGTGGACCTCGGTCGCGCCCGCGGCCTTCAGCATCTTCACGATCTTCTTCGACGTCGTGCCGCGGACGATCGAATCGTCGACGAGGATGACGCGCTTCCCCCCGACGACCGAGCGGACGGCGTTGAGCTTCACCTTGACGCCGAAGTGGCGGATCGACTGCTTCGGCTCGATGAACGTCCGCCCGACGTAGTGATTCCTGACGAGCCCGATGCCGAACGGGATGCCGCTCTCCTCGGCGTAACCGAGCGCGGCGAAGTTCCCGGAGTCCGGGCACCGCCACGACGACGTCGGCCGGGACCGGGTACTCGCGCGCGAGGCGGCGCCCGAACGCGCGCCGCGAATCCGCCACCCAGCGCCCGAAGACGTGGGAGTCGGGGCGGGCGAAGTAGACGTGCTCGAAGATGCAGAACGCGGTCCGCTGCCCCATCGCGAACGACGCGGACGCCATGCCGCCGGCGTCGAGGACGACGATCTCGCCGGGCTCCACGTCGCGGATCGTCTCGGCGTCGATCAGGTCGAACGCGCACGTCTCCGAGGCGACGACGAAGGCCTCGCCCAGCCTCCCCAGCGTCAGCGGCCGGATCCCCTGCGGGTCGCGGAACGCGATCACGCGGTCCTTCGCAAGGAGGACGACCGAGTAGGCGCCCCGGACGCGCGCCACGGCCTCCCGGAGCGCGGAGACGACGTTGTCGGTCCGCGAGCGGGCCATCAGGTGGAGGATGACCTCGGTGTCGGACGAGGTCGTGAAGATCGATCCGTCCTGCTCCAGCTCGCGGCGGATCTCGTCGGCGTTGACGAGGTTCCCGTTGTGCGCGATGGCGAGCGGCCCCTTGTTCGTGTTGTAGACGATCGGCTGCGCGTTCGAGAGGAGCGACTCCCCCGTCGTCGAGTACCGCACGTGGCCGATCGCCACGCGCCCCGGCAGCCGGGCGAGTCGCCCCTCGTCGAAGAGGTCGGCGACGTAGCCCATCCCCTTCTCGACGAGGGTCCGCGTGCCGTTCCACGACGCGATG
This sequence comes from uncultured Acidobacteriota bacterium, assembly GCA_963821435.1. Classification (GTDB taxonomy): domain Bacteria; phylum Acidobacteriota; class Thermoanaerobaculia; order UBA5066; family UBA5066; genus DAOMFB01. Next base: position 111,641 of record CAWGDR010000007.1, on the reverse strand, counting down.
CCCGCCGACTCCTGCCCGCGGTGCTGCATCGCGTAGAGGCCCAGATACGTGATGTTCGCGGCGTCGGCGTGCCCGTAGATCCCGAACACGCCGCACTCGTCGTGGAACTTGTCCTCCAACGCTTCCGACCGGGCCCCCTCCACGACGGGATTCTATCGCGCCCGGGCGCCGCTGCCGCACCGATGACGGCGGCATTCGGCCGCCGCGAGGCGGATCCGCCCGAGGTCTCCCCTGGACACGCCTCCCTTGCCGGGTGTAGGTTTCGCCCGAGACTTGGTCTCAATGGAACAACCCCGGACAACTCGGTCCTGACCGCGAAAACGGCCGGGAGGCGTGTATGAAAGACAGGTCATCGGTCCTCCGGCTCGCGGCGGGCGGGGTCGCCGCCGCGATTCTTGTCATGCGAGCGGCCCCTGCCGTGCCGCCATCCGGCGACGTCCGGATGACGCCGACCTCCACGACCGCGTCCAAGTCGATGCTCGCCCTGGGGTTCAGCAGCCCGGACGAGGTTTTCTTCCCCGACACGTCCATTCGGATCGACGGACCGGAGAGCCCCGCGCCGGGCCAGACCACGGCGACGGCGCGGCTCAGGGTCAGGACCGTCGTCATCAATACGAATCGAATGGTCTCGCTGGTCGATCCGATCACGCTTCCGGGCAACTACATTGTCACGGTGACCAATCCGTCGCGCGGAGGAGGGTCCCTCCTGTTTCCGCTCCATATCGCGCCGGTCACCAAGCCCGTCATCGGCAGCTTCTACCCGACGTCTGTGCAGGTGGGCGACTGGGTGATCGACACCGGTCTGGGTTTCATCCCGCCTGTGCCGGCGGGCTCGTCCCCCTTCCCCCGCCTCCGGGGGTGGAGACCGCCCCGGAGACGACGGTCAGGATCGGGAATGTCGTCGCATCCATTCTCGCCGTCACCGACACCGTCATCGTCTTCCAGGTGCCGCCGGGCGCAGAGACGGGCCGCATCAACGTGACGACGCCGATCGGCAGCGCGACCTCGTCGAGCGATCTGACCGTCCTGCCGCGGTCGACACCCTCGATCGCCTTCGCGAGCCCCTCGTCCGGCCCCACGGCCGGCGGGACTTCCGTGACGGTTAAGGGTTCGGGCTTTCGGCCGGAGGCGACCGTGACGTTCGGCAGCGCCGTCGCCGGGGGCGTCCGCGTCCTGAGCGACACGTCCCTGACCGTCCTCTCCCCTTTCTCGCCGAGCGCCGGCTCCGTCCCCGTCACCGTCACGAACGCCGACGGCGGCACCGCCACGATGACCGGGGCCTACTCCTACGCCGCCGGCACCGGCACGGCGATCCGCCTGATTCCCGTCGTCCTCGATGTCGTCTCGAACGCCGGAGCGACGCCGGCCCACTTCACGACCGAGACGACGCTGACCAACAGCGGGACGTCCGCCGCTGACCTGGCCTTCACCTACACGGCCTCTCTGGGAGCTGGCTCCGGCACCGTCTTCGACACCCTCGCCCCCGGTGGCCAGCTCGCCATCCCCGACACCATCGCTTACCTCCGGACCCGCGGTCTTTCCCTCCCGACGTCCGGCTCGCAGCTTGGAACGCTGGCCGTCCAGTTTGGAAACATCTCTTCGGTGGATGCCGTGGCCGTCACCGCCCGGACGACGACCGCCACGGCCGTTCCCCAGCCCGTCGGTGCCGCGGGGCTCGCCTACTCGGGCCTGCTCTCCTCCGACGGTCTGACGACGTCGGCGACGATCTACGGCCTGCGCCAGAGCGAATCCGACCGCTCCAACGTGGCCGTCTTCAACACGGGCTCGGACCCCGTCACACTCAAGGTCACGGCCTTCGCCGGCGACGGATCGGCGGACAGCTCCGTCGTCGACCCCGGCATCACGCTCCCCTCCGGGGGCTGGCGCCAGTACACGGGAATCCTCGGGGGCGCAGGCTACGTGAACGGCTGGGCGACCGTTGAAAGAACCTCCTCCACGGGCAGCTTCGGCACCTATGGCGTCATCAATGACCAGACGACGAATGACGGGTCGTACCTCCCACCCGCCGCAGGCTTCGTCAAGCCGTTCCTCCCGCCCGCCATCACGCTTCCCGCCATCGTCGAAAGCGCTTCGTTCCTGAGCGAAATGGTCGTCTCCAACAGAAGCCCGAGCGCCGTCACGTTCCTCCTCAGCTACACCGAATCCCTCACGCCCGGCGACGGGTCATTGCAGGGGACGGTCCCGCTCGCCCTGCGGCCCGGCGAGCAGCTGATCATTCCCGGCGCCGTGGACTTCTTCAGGAGGCTGGGCGTCCCCATCGGTGCCCAAGGGCAGGGCAGCTACGCCGGTTCGGTCCGCGCTCTCGTCTTGGGTGGAATCCTGGATCAGGTCTTCATCGGTGCCCGGACCGCGGCCCAGTCGCCTGCGGGCGGGCAGTACGGTCTCTTCACCCCGGGCGTCTACGCGGGACAGGAAGCCACGGCCTCGGCCTGGATATACGGCCTCCGCGCCGACCAGGACAACCGCTCGAACGTCGCCGTCGTGAACGCCGGCCAGGACTCGGACGGCCCCGTCACCCTTTCGCTCCAGGTTTACGACGCGGGTGCCGGCGGCGCGGCTGCCGGAACACCCGAGACGAAGACGCTGAATCCCGGGAAGTGGTACCAGTACGGGAACTTCCTCGCGAGCAAAGGGGTTGCCAACGGCTGGGTCAAGGTCACGCGAATGGCAGGCTCGGCCCCCTGGATCGCTTACGGCGTCGTGAACGACGGCGGCGCGCCGGGCCAGCGGACCGGCGACGGGGAGTACGTGCCGATGTCGCGGTAGTCGCCGCCTGCGGCCGTCGGGCGCAGAATAAACGCCCGATGGCCGTCGACGTCTGGGATCCCGAGCAGTACGAGCTGTTCCGGAAGGAGCGGGGACAGGCCTTCTCGGACCTCGTCGGGCTCGTCCAGCCGACAGCCGGCGATGCGCGTCGTCGATCTCGGCTGCGGCACCGGCGAACGGACGCGGGAGCTGCACGCGACGCTCGCCGCGCGCGAGACGGTCGGCGTCGACAGCTCCGCCTCGATGCTCGAGAAGTGCCGCGGCCTTCGAGGCGCCGGGCCTCTCGTTCGTCCGGAGCGACCTCGCCGACTACGACCCGCAGTCCCCGGTCGACCTCCTCTTCTCGAATGCCGCGCTCCACTGGCTCCCCGACCACCGGACGCTCCTCCCGCACGTCGCCCGGCTCGTGGTCCCGGGCGGGCAGATCGCGATCCAGGTCCCGGCGAACGACGACCAGCCGTCGCACACCGTGGCCGCGCGGGTGGCGGGCGAGGAGCCGTTCCGGACCGCGCTCGAGGGCTTCGTCATGCGCTCCGTCCGTCCTCCGCCCGGAGCGCTACGCCTCGCTCCTCTGGGGGTCCGGCTTCCGCGACCTGCACGTCCGCCTTCAGGTCTACACGCACGAGCTGGGGGCGCCCGAGGACGTCGTCGACTGGGTGAAGGGGACCCTCCTGAACGCCTACCGGGAGCGGCTCGAGCCGGCGCTCTACGAGGAGTTCCTGGCCCGCTACGCCGAGCTCCTCCTCCGCGAGGTCCAGGGGGGAACGCCGTTCCTCTTCACCTTCAAGCGGATCCTGATGTGGGGCCGGCGCCGGCCCGCGTCAGCCGAGCTCCCGACCGATCCGCATTAGGACGGCGTCGAGCATCGCCGGCGTCAGCCGCCCGGTGTTCGTGTTCTGCCGGCTGACGTGGTACGAGCCGTGGAGGACGACGCCCTCGGCAAGGGGCGCCCGCGGCGCCGTGCGAGAACGGCGGGCAGCGGACGGGGAATCATCGCCCCCGCGTCTCGGAGCGCGGCGAGCGCCGCGCGCCACGCGAGGGCGCCGAGCGCGAGGATCGCCGCGAGGCGCGGAAGGGCCTCGATCTCGCGGACGAGAAACGGCCGGCACCGCGCGAACTCGGCGGGCGTCGGGCGGTTGTCCGGCGGGGCGCAGCGAACGGCGGCGGCGATGTAAGCGCCGCGGAGCGCCAGCCCGTCGTTCCGCGACACGGACAGAGCGCTGGTTCGAGAGGCCCGCCCGGTGGAGCGCCGCGAAGAGAAAATCGCCGGAGGAGTCGCCGGTGAAGACGCGCCCCGTCCGGTTCCCGCCGTGCGCGGCCGGCGCGAGGCCGACGATCAGGAGCCGGGCCGCGGGGTCGCCGAAGCCCGGCACCGGACGCGCCCAGTAGCTCTCGCCCCGGAACCGCCGGGGCGGACGCGCCGCGGACTCCTCCCGCCATGCGACGAGGCGCGGGCAGGCGCGGCAGCAAACGACCTCCGCGCGCGATCGCGGCAAGGCGCGTTCGTGCGCCTCAACGACGGCTCAGTAGCGCGGACGCTGCCGCTGCCCGGCCCGGGGCGTCGGCGTCGGGCCGGACAGCCGCTTGCCGCGCTCGACCTCGCGGGCTGCCGCTCCTGTCGACTCCCGGACGACGTCGCCGACCTTCGCCTCGCCCTCCTTCGCTTCGCGGCCGAGGCTCCCGGGCGGTCCGGCGGCCGGTCCCCGCCGGGCCCGCGGCAGGAGCGCCCCGCCCTGGGAGCCGCCGGCTTCCCGCTCCGGCCGCACGCGCCCGGCAGCGCCGATCGCGGCGGCCAGCGCCAGCGCATTCGCGATGTCGATACGCCCCGTCGTCTCTTCATCCGCCCTCCGCTTCGGTTCCGGCCGCGCGCCGCTCCTCCTCGAAGAGGAACGCCGCGCGCAGAAAGTAGTACCACCCGTGCAGGAAGGCAACCGCGACGCCGGTCGCGCCGTCGAGGAAGCCTCGCTTGACGATGTAGCTCCGGACGAACTCGAAAGCGGGCCGGACCGCGATCGCCGCGACGCCCGCGCGCTCGCCGCGCGCCGGCGCGGTCGGCCGCCGCGAGCCGGGCGTAGAGCGACGCCTTCCGAAGCGCGTCGGAGAGGTCCCGGTACGGGTCGTGGCGGAGCGGCGTCGCGGAGACGCCGGACGACGCCATCGGCCTCGAACGACTCGTGCACCCTCCCGCCGGTGACGCGGAATCCCTTCGAGCGCCGCCCGATCCGGAACTGGACGTCGGGATACCACGCGCCGTGGCGAACGGGCCGCCCGAGAAGAGTCGAGAGGCGCGGCATCGAGAGCCCCGCGAGCCGGATCGGCCGGCGTCGTCGAGGGCGCCCCGAATCTCGTCGCGAAGCGCCTCCGGGACCCGCTCGTCCGCGTCCAGGAAGAAGACCCAGTCGTGGGACGGCGAGCGCCAGCGCCCGCCGGCGCGACGCCGCATAGCCCTCCCACGGGATCTCCGCCACGCGCGCTCCCCTCGCCCGGGCGAGGTCCGGCGTCCCGTCGGTCGAGCCCGTGTCGGCCACGAGCACCTCGTCGGCCCAGCCCACCGACTCGAGCGCGGCCGGCAGCCGGTCCCGCTCGTCCTTCGCCAGGATCACGACCGAGAGGGGCACGCCCACGGAACGAGATTAGCCGACGAGGCTATCCTTCTCGTCCGGCCGACGTGAGAATCCTCGCCCTCGACCTCGGCGCCGCGTGGCGCGGGGGACAGACCCAGACGGCGCTCGTCTGCGCCGGCCTCGCGGCGCGGGGCCATGCCGTGACGCTGGTCGCGCGGCGGGAGTCGGCCCTCGCGCGAGAGATGCAGGGCGGGGCCGGCGGGGGCGCCCGCGTGGTCGAGAGCCGCGGCGGGATTCGAGGCGGCGCCCGGGCTCCTGCTCTCCGTTCTCCAGGGAGTCCCGCCGCGTGGCGCCCGACGTCGTCTGGGCCTCCGACGCCCGGGGACACGGCGCCGCCGTCTGGAGCGGCGTCTCCCCGAAGACGCCGCTCGTCGTCCACCGGCGGGTCAGCTTTCCGCCCGGCCGTCGGCCTCCTCTCCCGGCTCAAGTACCGCGTCCCGCGCCGCTACGTCGCGGTCTCGGAAGGCGTCGCAGCCTCGCTTCGGCAGGCCGGGATCGAGGACGCGAAGATCACCGTCCTCCCGGACGGCCTCCCGCCGCGCGCCTTCCTCGACCGGCCCGAGCCGGCGGCTCCTCCGTACCGGCTCGTCCATGTCGGCGCGTTCGACGGCCTGAAGGGACAGGACGTCGCCATCGCGGCGCTCGACCGGCTCGTCGCGCGCGGCCTCGACGCCACGCTGCTCTTCCTCGGCGACGGACCGCGGCGAGCGGACGCCGAGGCCGACGCCGCGGCCCGCGGCCTCGCCACCCGCTGCCTCTTCGCAGGCGAAGTGCGCGACGTCCCCGACCGGCTCGCGGCGTCCCATCTCCTCCTGCCTCCCTTCGCAGAGCGAGGGCGCGTCGATGACGCTGATGGAGGCGATGGCGGCGGGCTGCCCGGTCCTCGTCCACGACCTGCCGGGGCCGCGCGAGCTCTGCCAGAACGGGACGGCGGGGGCGCTTCTCCCGACGCTCGACCCCGCGGCCTGGGCCGCCGAGATCGCCCGCCTCCTCCTCCACCCCGGGGAGCGCGCCTGCTACACCGCGGGAGGCCGCGCCGCGGCCGCCGAATGGACGATCGAGCGGACGCTCTCGCGGCTCGAGTCCATCCTGGAGCGCGCATGAGGACCCTCCTCCGGGCCACGAACTGGGTCGGCGACGTCGCGATGTCCCTCCCCGCGTTCCGCGCCCTCCGGGCCTCGTTCCGCGCGCGACCATCTCGCCGTCCTCGCCCGGCCCTGGGTGGCCGACCTCTACCGGCTCCTCCCCGAGGTCGACGAGGTGCTCGTCGAAGACCCGCGCGGCGCCCACGCCGGGGCGGCGGGACGACAGCGGCTCGCCGCCGAGCTGAAGGCGAAGTCGTTCGACCGGGCCCTCCTCTTCCCCGAGAGCTTCGGGACCGCCTGGACCGCCTTCCAGGCCGGGATTCCCGAGCGGATCGGCTGGGCGGCCGACGCGCGGAGCCTCCTCCTCTCCCGCGCGCTGCCGCCGCGCCTCCATCGCGGGCGCCACCAGGTCTGGAAGCACCTGCTCCTCGCGCGAGGCCGCGGGCGCCGCCCTGCCGGAACGGCCCGACGCGTCGTGGAGCGTCGGGAAGGCCGAGCGCGACGCCGGCCTCGCCGTCCTTCGCGCGCGCGGGCTGGAACCGGACGCCGTTCGTCGCCGCGCACGTCGCCTCGTTCGCCGACGCCGCCAAGCGGTGGGACCTCGCGCTCTTCGCCGAGACGTTCGACCGGCTCGCCGACGAGCGCCGGCTCGTCGGTCGTCCTCCTGGGGAGCGCCGGGGAGGCGGCGGTGAACGCCGAGGCGGCGGCGCGGACCCGGCGGGCGCGCGTCGTGGACCTCTCGGGAAAGAGCTCTCTCCCCGAGGCGCTCGGCATCCTCTCCCACGCGGCCCTCTTCGTCGGCAACGACTCGGGCCTCGCGCACCTCGCCGGCGCGGCCGGGACGCCGACCGTCGTCGTCTTCGGCCCGACCGATCCCGGACGCGACGCGGCCGTGGGACGGCCCGCGCGGCGACGGCTCGCCCGCGCGGATCGCGATCGCACGCCGCAGGACCGCCTGCGCGCCCTGCCGGTACGACGTCTGCCCGATCGACCACCGCTGCATGGCGGGGCTCGGCGTCGACACCGTCTTCGCGGCGGCGGCGTCGGTGCTCTGAACTCCTTCCCGCTCAGAGCGTCGCGAAGGCGGAGAGGGCGCGCGAGGCCCGGTCGATCTTCCGGTAGACCGGAATCCCGCCGCGCTGGAGGACGGCGACGAAGTCGTCGTAAAGCCGGCCGGAGTCGACGTTGACGACGACCGGCTTCCGCGTCTTCCGGAAGAGACGCAGCAGCTCCTGCGGGAGCGATCCGGGCGCATGGATGTTCTCGGTATGCGTTCCGACGAGGTCCGGCGCGAGGTTGTCGAGAGCGGGCGTGACGGGGACCGGCGACACGATGAGCGCGTCGACGCCCGGGTCGTCGAGAAGCGCCTCGGCCGCCTCGACGAATCTCGGCGTCTCGGCCATCGGCGTCGCATCCACCGGGTTGTCCGCGTGGGCGACGGCGGGCAGACAGGCGGCGAGGCGCCGCTTCGTCTCCCCGGACAGCGAGGCGGCCGTCAGGCCGAACAGCCCGTCGAGAACGGAGGCGCATTCGAAGCCGGCATTCGAGAGGACCGCGGCCCGGCGTCCCGCGACCTCACGGCCGGCGAGCATCGTGAAGATCTTCACGTAGTCCTCGAACATGTCGAGCGTCTCGGCGACGACGACCCCGGCCTGCTCCATCAGCGACCGCGCGACGGCGTAGTCGCCGGCGAGAGAGGCCGTGTGGCTCTGGGTCGCCTTCGCCCCCAGCGGTGTCTTCCCCCCCTTGAAGGCGATGACCCGCTTGCCCTTCTCGCGCAGCCTCCGCGCGATCCGGACGAAGCGCTCCCCGTCGAGCGGCTGGAACCCCTCGACGTAGCAGGCGAGGATGGAGACGTCCGCCTCCCCTTCGAAGTACTCGAGGAAGTCCGAGACGGTCAGGTCCATCTGGTTGCCGAAGGAGATGGACGCCTTCGGGAAGACGATCCCGTCGAGATTGCTCGTGAGCGAGACGAGGTAGGCCCCGCTCTGACTGATCGCGACGAGCCGGTCGCCGGGGGCATCGTGGAAGGGCAGCTTGTAGTACGGCACGAAGAAGGTGTTGTACCGGTGCTTCGAGACGATTCCGAGGCAGTTCCCGCCCACGAGGACCGGTCCCATGTCCTCGCGCGACCGGCTCTCCACGAGCGCGCTCCGGATCTCGTCGTCGAGGGCGCTCTGTCCCGTCTCCGCGAATCCTCCCGGGATCAGGATGATGGAGGCCGCCTTCCCGGTCGCGCAGAGGTCCTTCACGGCGTCGCGCGCCCCTTCCGCGGGAATCGCGATCACGGCGAGATCGACCGTCTCGGGAAGGCCGGCCGCCCTCGTCACGCACGGGACGCCGTCCACGGCCGGGGCCTTCGGGTGGACGGCCCAGAGTTTTCCGTAGGCCAGGCCCTCGGAGGCCTTGAGGTTTCGGAGGATGATCCGGCCGGGGTTCATCGCGGTCGTCGAGGCGCCGAAGACGGCTGCGCTCGCCGGCTCGAGCAGCTTCCGGATCTTCCCGATCGGCCGCGACCTCCTCGTCACGCTCCGCCCGGAGAGGCGCGCCTTCCCGTCGGCCGCGACCCACCGCCCGTCCGACGCGAGGAGGAGCGGATTGACCTCCAGCTCCTCGAGCGTGACCTCGCCGGCCGCGTCCGGGGCGTGGACGCGCGCGAGCCGGCCCAGCGCCTCGAGCTTCGCGGCCACGGCGTCGAGGTCGAGCGGCGGCCTCGCGTGGAGGCGGCTCGTCCGGAAGAGGAGCGCGAGCGCGGGCATTCGCGCGGCCGCGCGCGCGAGGCCGTCCCTGACTCGTCCGGGCTCGACGATGACGGTCGAGCCGCCTCCGGCGAGGTCGCCGTACCACTCCGTCAGGACGCCGCCGAGCCCGAGAACGAGGACGGGCCCGAACGCCGGATCCTGCTTCACGGAGACGAGCGTCTCGGACGCCGGCGAAGGGGGCGCGAGCGGCAGCTTCTCGATCACGAGGAGGCCGAGGCGCGGGGCGTCCGGGACGCGCGATCCCACCTCGTCCCACGTCCGCCGGGCGGCGCCGAGCAGCGAGGGTCCGTCGGCCGCCGACACCGCGACACCTCCCGCCTCGGACTTGTGGAGGAGGCCGGGCGAGACGATCTTGACGAGGCAGCCGCCGGTGCAGGCGGGGAGGAGCGTCCGGACGTCGGCCGGAAGCGCCGCGCCCGGCTCGCCCGCCCAGTAGGCGTGGCGCGGCACCGCGAAGCCGAGCGCCGCGAGGACCGCGTAGACCTCGTGCTCGAGGAGGAAGTCGCGCCCTTCCCGCCGGGCGGCGAGGAGGGGCCCGGAGGCGGCGGCCGGCGACGTCGTGCTGCTCATGGCGTTCTCTCCCGGTCGAGTCATTCGTACCGGCGCGTTCCGACCGTCGCGGCGCGCACGACCATCAGCTCGCAGCCGCCGTCGCCCGCGTCGGTCCTCAGGAGGCTCGTCTTCCAGGCGAAGCCTGCGGGGCTCCGCGACGTCGACGAGGTCCCCCTCGAGGCGGATCACGTCGCCGCGCCGGACCCTCCTGAGGACGGCGGCGATCCGCGCCGAGCCGGGAATCAGGTGGGTGTTCGCCGAATGCGAGACGATGTACGCGAGGTCCAGCTCGCCGTCGCTCGTCGACCAGTTGTAGAAGCGGCCGGTCTGGACGTAGCCGACCTTCGTCAGGTAGGGCTCCCGCGTCACCTCGCCCCACGTCAGGACGAAGTCCCACGGCGAGAGGGCCCCCGCCGGGCCCTGCCAGTAGCGCTCGGTGCTCGCCACCCGCGCCGACACGTCGTACGTCGCGCGGGGCGTGAGCGTGAACTCGTGCCCCCGGTGCGTCTCGGTCCACGGTTCCCGGCCGCTCCCGGTCCGCTGCACGGGCTCGGCGAGCGGGTCGGGCGGCGGGACGTTCTCGTGCGACAGGACCGCGAGCGGGATCTCCGGGAACGCGCGGTCGACGAGGAGAGCGAGGAAGGCGATCGCCAGGAAGGTCTTCAGGAGGTTCCACCGAGCGCACCGTTCATCCGCGCCGCAGGAGCTCCGCGTCGACGTGCCGACAGATCAGGTGGATCGCGGCGAGGTGGAGCTCCTGGACGTGGGCCGTCACCGAGGTCGGGACGACGAGGCCGACGTCCCACCGGGCCGCTTCTTCCCGGCCGCGCTCCCCCGTCATCAGGATCGTCGAGAGCTTCCGTCCCCTCGCGGCCGAGAGCGCCTTCAGGACGTTCGGGCTCGCCCCCGAGGTCGAGAGGCCGACGGCGACGTCTCCGGGCCGCCCGAGCGCCTCGACCTGGCGGGCGAAGACCTGCGAGAAGTCGTAGTCGTTGGCGCAGGCGGTCAGGAGCGAGACGTCCGCGGCGAGGGCGAGTCCGGGCAGGGCGCGCCGCTCCTTCTCGTAGCGGACGACGAGCTCGGCGGCGAAGTGCTGCGCCTGCGTGGCGCTCCCGCCGTTCCCGAAGACGAGCGTCGTCCGGCCCGAGAGCGCCGCGTCGGCGACGAGCGCCGCGGCCTTCCGGACGGCCTCGCCGATCGACCTCTCGGCGCCCGCAGCGAGCGAGGCGAGCGTTCCGAAGTACTCGCGCATCACACGTCGGCCTTCAGCCGCGAGACGACGGCGCTCGTCGAGTTGCCGGCCACGAGCGGCACCAGCGCCACGCGTCCGCCGTACGACCTCACGAACGGCGCGCCGACGACGGTCGCCTCCGTGTAGTCGCCCCCCTTCACGAGTACGTCCGGGCGGACCGCCTCGATGAGCGCCGCCGGCGTCTCCTCGTCGAAGACGACGACGAAGTCGACGGCGTCGAGGCCGCCGAGGACCTGCGCGCGGTCGCGCGCAAGGAGGATCGGCCGCCCCTCGCCCTTCAGCCTCCGGACCGACGCGTCGCTGTTCAGCCCGACGACGAGGATGTCCCCGAGCCGGCGCGCCTCGGTGAGGAGATGGACGTGCCCCGGGTGGAGGAGGTCGAAGCATCCGTTCGTGAAGACGACTTTCCGATGAGCTCGACGGAGCGTGGCGCAAACCGCCGACAGGTGCGTCCGGTCCAGGAGCTTCTCCTCGGGGGCCGCGACGAGGCCGTCCAGGAGGTCGGCCCAGTGGACCGGCGCCGTCCCGACCCGCGCCACCGCGCAGCCAGCCGCGCGGTTCGCGATTTCCGCGGCGGCCTCGAGCCCCTGTCCCGCGCCGAGCGCGACGCCGAGCGCCGCGAGGACGGTGTCGCCGGCCCCCGTGACGTCGAAGACCTCCCGCGCCCGGGCCCGGATCCGGCGCGGCTCGCCGCCCCGCGGGAGGAGGAGCATCCCCTCCCCGGAGAGCTTCACGAGGAGCGCGCCGAGCTCCAGCTCGTCGCGCAGGCGCGCCCCGAGCGCCGCCACGGCGGCAACGTCCGGGGCCGGCTCGCCCGTCACCGTCTCCAGCTCCATCCGATTCGGCGTCACGACCGTGGCGCCGCGGTACCGGCCGTAGTCGCGCCCCTTCGGGTCGACGAGCGCCGGAATCCCCCGCGTCGCCGCCGCGGCGAGGAGCCCTCCGAGGAGGGCCGGCGTCAGCGTCCCCTTCGCATAGTCCGAGACGAGGAGGACGTCGGCCTCCTCGATCGCCCGGCGCCCGGCCGCGAGGAGCTCCCGCTCGGCGTCCGCCGACAGTCCGCGCCGCGATCTCCTCGTCGACGCGGAGCAGCTGGCGCCCGTCGGCGACCATCCGCCGCTTCACGGGCGTCGTCCGGCGGGGGTCGACCACGACCGTCCCCCGCCCCCCGGGAAGGGTCGTCAGGCGGCGGGCCAGCCACGCCCCCTCCTCGCCCGGCCCCACGGCGCCGAGCGCGATCGGCTTCGCGCCGAGCGCGACGAGATTCTCGACGACGTTTCCGGCTCCGCCGGCGCGGCGGCTCATCGCGGCGAGATTCAGGAGGGGCACCGGCGCTTCCGGCGCGACGCGCGAGACGACCCCGGTCCAGGTTTCGTCGAGCATCAGGTCCCCGACGACGGCGACCGTCACGCTCGACGCGGCATCGGCCAGCGCGGCGAGCTCCCGCGGCGTCACGAGCCGCGCTCCAGAGGGGCTCGGGGAGATCGATCCTCCCCGAGACAAATCGCCGCGAGCTCCCGCGGCGTCACGCGCGGTCCCCCAGCCCGAGGAGGAGGGCCTGAGCGAGGAGCGGGACGATGATCTCGTGGTGGCCCGTGATCGCGTACGACGCGCCGCCCGACAGGACCGGCCGCTTCAGGACGTTCTCGCCCGGGCGGTAGTGCCGGATCATGTCGAGGTCGGCCGTCGTGAAGTTCCGGACGTCATGGCCGAGATTGCGCGAAAGGGAGAGCGCCTTGAGGAACACCTCGGGAAGGATGACCGAAGAGCCGACGTTCAGGAAGACTCCCCCGTCCCCGAGTTGAGCCACGGCGCCCTGAAACGTCCGGAAGTCGCGCATCGAGAGCTCCCCGACGAGCGCGCCGTCCATCCCGGGGTGCTGGGCGAGCGTGTCGGTCCCCAGGGCCACGTGGACCGTCAGCGGCAGCTTCAACTCCGCCGCCGCTGCGAAGAGCGAAAGATGCCGGTACGGAAGCCGGCTCCGGAGGATCGCCTCGCCGAGGCTCCGGCCGTAGCCCCATCCCTTCGGCCGACCGGCGCGGAGCGCCCGGAAGATGCCGACGCCGGTCTCGCGGCTCATCCCGAACTCGCCGTCCGCGAGGACGGCGCCGACGTCCTCCGAGGTCGCGCCCCGGAAGGCCAGCTCGAAGTCGTGGATCCCGCTCGCCCCGTTCGTCGCGAGCGCGGTCACGAATCCCTCGCGCATCAGGGCGAGCAGCGCCGGGGAGACGCCGGTCTTGATGACGTGCGCGCCGAACCCGAAGACGACCGGCTTTCCCTTCCGCCGGGCCGACGCGATCGCCCGGACGACCGCGCGGATCGAGTCGGCGGCGAGAAGATGCGGGAGTGAGTCCCAGAAGGCGGTGAACGAGTCGCGCCGCTCCGGAGTGCGCCCGAGGTCCCGGACGTGCACCTTGAAGCGGCGGGTCGCGATCGGGACCGTCGTCGCCCGCCGCCGCGGAGCCCGCGCCATGCGGGCGCCTACCGCGGCCCCCCGAGCGCCTTCCGCAGGGCCTCGGAGAAGGACGCCTCGGTCTGCTGGCCGGCCAGCTTTGCGACGACCAAGCCCGTCCGGTCGTAGACGAGCGTGTACGGAAGCGAGCCGTCCCAGTTCCGGTCGACGGCGTCGATGAAGAGCTGCGGATCGCGGCTCTTCGTCTGCCAGCAGACGAACGGCACCCGAAGCTGCGACAGGAACTTCGGCACGGCGGGGGCCGTCTTTTGCGAGTCGGTCGCGACGAGGAGGACCGCCACGTCGCGGGACGGGAAGCCCTTCGCGGCGGCGGCGAGCGCGGGCATCTCCTCGCGGCACGGGTCGCACCACGTCGCCCAGAAATTGACGAGGAGGACCCGGCCCTTTTTCGGCGCGACGACGCGCGAGAGGTACTGCTCGGGCTTGACGAGCTTGACCGGCTCGCCTGCCGCCGCGGGAGCGAGCGAGAGGGCCAGCACCGCCGGCGCGAGGAGCCCGGCCGCGCCTCTCAAGCGCGCTTGATCGTGCAGCCGAAGGCCTTCGTCTCCGCCTTCGGCACGGGCTTTCCGGCGAGGATCGCGTCGAGGGCGTTCCGGAGGTCGGGCGACTGGACGGCCTTCGGGTCGTCCTGGCTCTCGTCGATTCTCCCGTGATACAGGACGACGCCCTTCGGATCGAGGAGGAAGACCTCGGGCGTCCGCGTCGCGCCCCAGGCGTCGGCGACCTTGTTCCCCGGGTCCTTCAGGATCGGGAAGTCGAGGCCGTTCTTCGCGGCGTGCGCCGCGACCTCGGGCGCCGGCTCCGTCGCGTTGCTGTTGATCCCCACGACCGCGATGCCCTTCCCTGCGTACTCCTTCGCGATCGCGGCCATCCGGCCGTTGTAGGCGTTCGAGACGGGGCACTTCGTCGCGACGAAGATCACCGCCACGGCCTTGTTCGCGGCCAGGAGCCCCTTCAGCGAGACCGGCTTCCCGTCGCCGGCCGCGGGGAGGGTGAAGTCGGGCGCGACCGCGCCGGGCTTCAGGGCGTCGGCGGCGGCGGGCGCCGCGAGAGCGAGGCCGAGCGCGAGCCCGGCCAGACGGCAGACGGACCCTCATGCCGACCCCTCCATGAGCTTTCCGAACGACTCCTCGTGGGCCGCCCGGAGGTCCGGCACCGGGAGGTCGATCGCGATGTTCCCGTTCACCGAGAGCTTCAGGCGCGGGGCGGCGGTGACCCGCCCCACGAGCGCCGTCGGGATGCCGTGGCGCCGTGAGGCCGAGAGGATCGTCACCTCGCGCCCCGCCTCGAAGGAGGCGAGAACGCGCGCCGCCGACTGCGAAAAGAGGAACCGCGACGAGGAGAGGGACGTCGTCGCGTTCAGGTCCGCGCCGAGCGTCCTCGGGCCGAAGCAGGCTTCGGCCGCCGCGACCGCCACCCCCCCCTCCGCCACGTCGTGCGCCGAGGCGAGGACGCCGTCCTCCGAAAGCTCGACGAGGAGGGCCACGAGCGCGCGGACCGCGGCGAGATCGAGGACCGGGCAGGGCCCCTCGTCCCTTCCGAGGAGGTGCGCGAGGTACTCGCTCGCCCCCAGCTCGTCGCGCGTCGTCCCGAAGAGGGCCACCACGTGGCCCGGCGTGGTGAACGCGGCCGGCACGACCCGCTGGACGTCCTCGAGGAGGCCCACCATCCCGACCGTCGGCGTCGGGAGGATCGAACGCCCGTCGGTCTCGTTGTAGAGCGAGACGTTCCCCGAGACGACGGGGACCTCGAGGGCGCGGCAGGCTTCCGTCAGCCCGCGGATGCCGGCGGCGAACTGGCCCAGCACCTCGGGGCGTTCGGGGTTGCCGTAGTTGAGGCAGTCGGTGATCGCGAGGGGCCGGGCGCCCGTGCAGGCGAGGTTCAGGGCCGCCTCGGCGACCGCGTGGGCGGCGCCGCGCCGCGGGTCGGCGAGGCAGTAACGCGGGTTCACGTCCGTCGTGACGGCGAGCCCCTTCCCGGTGCCGGGGACGCGGAGGACGGCGGCGTCGCCGCCGGGACCCGCCACGGTGTTCGTCCGGACCGTGTGGTCGTACTGGCGCCAGATCCACCCCTTTGCCGAGAGGTTCGGCGACGAGAGGAGCGACCGGAGGGCCGCGCCGTCGTCCGGGATCGCCTCGAGCGGCACCGAGACGGGCGTCTCGGGCGACGCGACCGGCACCGAGTAGGGGCGCTGGTAGACGGGGGCGTCGTGGACGAGCGGGCCGATCTCGAGGTCCGTGACGAGCTCGCCGCCGAAGACGAGCTGCATCCGCGGCTCGCGGATCACCTCGCCGAAGACGACGGCTTCGACCCCCCAGCGCCGGAAGACCCGGGCCACTTCCTCCTCGCGCCCCTTCCGGGCCACGAGGACCATCCGCTCCTGCGACTCGGAGAGCATCAGCTCGTACGGGGTCATCCCCGTCTCGCGGACCGGCACCTTCGAGAGGTCGAGCCTCATGCCGACACCGCCGCGCGAGCACATCTCGAAAGTCGAGGAGGTCAGCCCCGCGGCCCCCATGTCCTGGATCGCCACGACGTCGTCCCCGGCGAGGACCTCGAGAACCGCCTCGAGCAGGAGCTTCTCGACGAACGGGTCGCCGACCTGGACCGTCGGTCGCCGCTGGGACTTCTGGTCGTCGAAGACGTCCGACGCCATCGACGCGCCGTGGATCCCGTCGCGCCCGGTTCGCGAGCCGACGTAGAGGACCGGGTTTCCCGGCCCCGAGGCCTTCGCGCGGAAGATCCGCTCGTGCTTGACGAGGCCGACCGCCATCGCGTTCACGAGGATGTTCTTGTTGTAGGCCGGGTGGAAGAAGGTCATGCCTCCGACGGTCGGGACGCCGATGCAGTTACCGTAACCGCCGATCCCGCGGACGACGCCGTCGATCAGGTCGTGCATCCGCGAAGCGGCGGGATCGCCGAAGAAGAGCGGGTCGAGGATGGCGATGGGGCGCGCGCCCATCGTGAAGACGTCCCGCAGGATCCCCCCGACGCCGGTCGCCGCGCCCTGGTACGGCTCGATGAAGGACGGGTGGTTGTGCGACTCCATCTTGAAGACGACGGCGAGGCCGTCCCCGATGTCGACGGCGCCGGCGTTTTCCCCCGGCCCCTGGAGGACGCGGGGACCCGTCGTCGGAAAGCCCTTCAGGAAGACCCGCGACGACTTGTAGGAGCAGTGCTCGCTCCAGAGCGCCGAGTAGATCCCGAGCTCGGTCAGGTTCGGCTCGCGGCCGAGGATCTTCCGGATCCGCTCGAACTCCTCGGCGCTGATCCCGTGCTCGGCCGCCAGGGCGGGGCCGACGGTGGCCGTGCGATCTCCCGTCACGAGCCTAGTTTAGTGGATGGCGGCGAAAGGCTCCGGAGGGCGAAACCGGCGTTCTCGAGGGCCGCGCGGACCGCCTTCGCGATCGCCGGGGCGCCGGGCGTGTCGCCGTGGAGGCAGATCGTCTCGGCGGCGACGGGAACCGGGGTTCCGCCCCGCGCCGTGACGGCGGCGCGGGTCGCGATCGAGAGCGCCTGGGCGGCGGCCGCCGCGGGATCGGTCAGGAGCGCCCCCTCCGTCCCGCGGCCGACGAGCGAGCCGTCGGCCTCGTACCCCCGGTCCGCGAATCCCTCGGCCGCGCCGCGCATCCCCGAGGCGCGGGCCGCCGCGATCAGCTTCGAGCCGGGAGACGAGACGACGACGAGGTCCGGGGAGACGGCCCGCACCGCGGCGGCAACCGCCGCCGCCGTCGCGTCGTCCGAGGCCGCCGCGTGGTAGAGGCCGCCGTGCGGCTTCACGCCGGCGACCGCGACTCCCTCCTCCGACGCGATCCGCCGGAGCGCCTCGACCTGCCCGCGGACGAGCCGCTCCACCTCGGCCGGCGCAACGGTCAGGCGCCTCCTCCCGAAGCTCTCCCGGTCCGGGTACGACGGATGGGCGAAGACCGCGACCCGGCCCGCCTTCGCGAGCCGGACGGTCGCCCGCATCGTCGCCTCGTCCCCGGCGTGGGCGCCGCAGGCGACGTTCACCGTCGTGACGAAGGGAAGGAGCGCCGCGTCGTCCTCCCCTTCCCCGCCGTCGAAGTTCAGGTCGATCGTCTTCACGGAGGACCCTCCCCGGCCGCGAACCGGCCGATCCGCTCTTCCCGCTCCGTCCGGAGCCGGCGCGCCTCCTCCACCGTCACCCGCGCAAAGCGGATCGCCGCACCCGGGCGGGCCCGGACGAGGAGGCCGAGGTCGGCCGCGATCACGGTCGCGATCTTCGGATAGCCGCCCGTCGTCGGCCGCTCGTTCAGAAGAATGATCGGCTGGCCGTCGGCCGTGATCTGCACGGCGCCGAGCGGCGTCCCCTCCGAGGGGAGATCGCGGATCGCCGCTGCGTCTCCCCGGATCGGAGGGCCCGACAGCCTCACGCCGATCCGGTTCGACTCGGGGAGGAGCTGGAACGCCGAGCCGAAAAACGTCTCAAGGACCGGGGGAGCGAAGAGATCCGCCTGCGGGCCCGGGACCGTACGAAGCGTCACCTCCTCGCTCGACGGGAGCGGCTCGAGCATCGTCGCCGCGCGCGGGCCGCCCTCCGGTTTCCCGACGGGGATCTCGTCTCCCCGCCGGAGGGGCCATCCGTGCAGGCCGCCGAAGCGCGCGACGACGCAGGTCGAGCGGCTCCCGAGGAGGAGCGGAACGTCGATCCCTCCCGCCACCGCCATGACGGCCCGCGCCGCGACCCGAGGGGGGTCCGTCGCCTGGAGCGCCACGCTTTCGCCGTCGGCGAGAAGCAGCACCCGGCCGGGCGCGGGCCCGAAGTCACCCCCCACGACGGCGATCTCGACGTCCCCCCCGGCCCGGACCGTCGGCCCGCGAAGCGTGATCTCCAGGCCGGCGGCGCCGGCGGAATTCCCGACGAGCGCGTTTGCGAGCCGGAGCGCCTCGTCGTCCAGCGCCCCCGACGGCGGGATCCCGAGGGCGCCCCACCCGGGACGCCCCAGGTCCTGGACCGTCGTCAGGAGCCCCGCCTCCACGATCTCCAGCAGGCGCTCCGTCATCCCGCGAACCTCACTTCGTCCCCGGGTGAAAGGAGGGTCGGCGGAGTCCGGAGCGGGTCGAAGAGCGGCGGCGGACACCCCCCCGAGGAGGTTCCAGCCCCCCGGCATCGTGGCGGGGTAGATGCCGACGTACGGCCCCGCCATGGCGAGGCTTCCCGCCGGGACCGAGACCCGGGGCGTCGGGCGGCGCGGGAGCTTCAGCCGTCGCGGCAGCCCGTACAGGTACGCGAAGCCCGGCGAGAAGCCGAGGAATCCGACGACGTAGGTGGCGCCGAGGAACGCCTTCCAGAACTCCGCGGCCGCTAGCCCCAGAGCCCCGCAGACCTCCGGCAGGTCCTCTCCGTCCCGCGTCACCGCGATCTCGTGCCTCCGCCCCGCCGCCATGTCGGCCGAGATCGGGCTCGACTCGAGGCCCACCAGGATGCCGGCGTCGAAGCGCGGGGTCCCCTGCACGAAGAGCGAGCAGGCGGCGGGGACGGCCTCGACCATCCCCTCCGGCTTCAGGCCGTGGAGGAGGGCGGCGGCGGCGCGCGCCCGCCCGTTCGCGCGCCGCTCGTCGGGGTCGTCGAACGAGAGGAGCCAGGCGTATTCCCCGACGATCCTCACGCGGTCCTCCTCGAGAGCGCCCGCCACGCGCCGACGCCGAGGAGGACCAGGACGAGCCCGGGCCACGTCGTCCTCGGGCTTCCGAGGGCGAGGAAAACGACGAGGAGGCTCGCGAGGACGGCGAAGAGCCCGCCCGTCAGGGGCCAGGCCGGCGCGCGGAAGGGGCGCGGAAGCTCCGGCCGCTTGCGCCGGAGGACGGGCACCGCGACGACCAGCAGGATCAGGATCAGGAACTCCACGGAGACGACGTACCGGAGGAGCTCGGAGTAGGTTCCCGAGGCGACGAGGAGGAGGGTCCAGGCGGCCTGGAACGCGAGAGCCCGTCCCGGGACGCCGGCCGCGTTGAGCGGCGCCGCGGCCCGGAAGAAGAGGCCGTCCGCGGCGAGCGCCCAGATGACGCGCGCTCCGGAGAGGATCAGCCCGTTCGCGCAGCCGAACGTCGAGACGAGGATGGCGGCGGCCATCAGCGCTTCGCCCGTGCCCGGGAGGAGCCGAGCCGCCGAAGCCGTCCCGACCCGGTCCGCCGCCGCGTGCGCGATCCCCGGCAGGCCGAGGACCTTCAGGTACGAAACGTTCGCGAGGACGTACAGGCCCGCCACGAGGAGGCACCCCGTCACGAGCGCCACGCGGAAACGTCCTCCCGGGGTTCCTCACCTCGGCTCCGGGAAAGGTCACGTTCGTCCAGGCCGACTGCGCGAAGGACGGGCCGACGAGCGCGAGCGCGAAGGCGAACGCGAGGTCGAAGCCGGCCGGGGAGGAGATCTCGGGATGGGCGCCGGCCGGGAGCCCGCCCGGCGCCGACCCGAGGAGGAGCCCCGCCGCCGTCAGGCCGAGAAGCGCCGCCACCTTCACGACCGTCAGGACGTTCTGGACGCGCGTGCCCGCCTTCAGCCCGAGCGCGTTCGTCGCCGTCAGGACGAGGACGACCGCGCCCGCGACGAGCTTCGCGACCCCTCCCGAGACGGCCGGCACGAGGACGCCGAGGAACTTCGAGAAGGCGACGGCGACGGCCGCGATCGTCCCCGTCTGGACGACGAGGATCAGCGTCCAGCCGAAGAGGAACCCCCAGAGTGGCCCGTAAGCCTCGCGGAAGAAGACGTAGGGCCCGCCCGCGCTCGGAAAGAGGACGGCCAGCTCGGCGCACGAGAGCGCCGCGAGGACGGTCAGGAGCCCGGCGACGCCCCAGACGAGAAGGAGCCGGCCGGGCGTCCCGACGAGTCGCGCCGACTCGGCCGAGACGATGAAGATCCCCGAGCCGATCATCGACCCGACGACGAGCATCGTCGCGTCGAACGGCCCGATCAGCCGCCGGGGCCGCCTCCGCGCGCCTCCTCCGTCATCCCGCGAATGATGCCGCAGCGCGGGTCCGGCAGAATGAGCGCGTGGCGAATGCGGCCGACCGCCTTCCCGAGAACGTCCCCGGGGACCTCTTCGTCGACCGGACCTGCATCGACTGCGCGACGTGCCGGGAGATGCTCCCGTCCGTCTACGCGCAGGGGGACGGCTTCTCGTTCGTCGCGCGGCAGCCGGAGACGCCGGAAGAGCGGCACCGCGCGCTGATGGCCCTCGTGGCCTGTCCGACCGCCTCGATCGGCACGGTGTCGAAGGCGAGCGCGAAGGCGGCCGTCGACGTCCTTCCCCGAGCCGGTCACCGACGACGTCTTCTTCTGCGGCTTCACGTCGGAGAGCTCGTTCGGGGCGTGGAGCTACCTGATCCGGCGGCCCGGAGGAAACGTCCTCGTCGACTCGCCCCGCGCGGCCGCGCCGCTCTGATGAAGCGATCGCGGGCCTGGGAGGCGTCGCGACGCTGGCCCTCACGCACCGCGACGACGTCGCCGACCACGCGGCGTTCCGGAAGGCCTTCGGTGCGGAGCGCGTCATCCACCGCGACGACGCCGTCGCCCTCCGCGGACGAGGGAGAACGCTTCCTCGAGGGGCGCGAGCCGTCCGAAGTCGTCCCCGGCCTCCTCGCGATCCCGACCCCGGGCCACACGCAGGGGCACGTCGTCTATCTCTGGAAGGAGCGAGGTCCTCTTCACGGGCGACCACCTCGCGTTCTCGCCGCGGCGCGGCCATCTCGTCGGCTTCCGCGACGCCTGCTGGTGGTCGTGGGAGGAGCAGATCCGCTCGATGGAGCGGCTCCTCGACGTCGACTTCTCGCTCGTCCTCCCCGGCCACGGCGAGCGCTTCCGCGCCGGCTCCCCCGCCGCGATGCGGCGCGAGGTCGAGCGGTGCGTGGCGTGGATGAAGAGGCGCTGAGGAGCGGCTAGGTCCGGTGAGCGAGGAGGGCCGTGGCGAAGCTCCGGAACACCTTCGCGCCGTCGGTGTTCCCGAGGAGCTCCTCGCTGCAGCGCTCGGGGTGGGGCATCAGGCCGACGACGTTTCCGGCGACGTTGCAGATGCCGGCGACGTCGTCGAGGGAGCCGTTCGGGTTCGCGCCGGCCGCCCGTTCCCCCTTCGGCGTGACGTAACGGAAGACGACCTGGTCGCGCGCGACCATCTGCCGGTAGGTGTCGGGGTCGGCGGTCCAGTTCCCGTCGCCGTGGGCGATCGGGACGCGGAGGACCTCCCCCTTGTCGAGGACGAGCGTGAACGGCGTCCGCTTCGTCTCGACGCGGAGGAAGACGTCCTTGCAGACGAAGCGGAGGCCGGCGTTCCGGAGCATCGCGCCCGGCAGCAGCCCCGCCTCGCAGAGGATCTGGAAGCCGTTGCAGATCCCGAGCACGGCGCCCCCCGTCGCCGCGAAAGCGGCGACCGAGTCCATCGCGGGCGAGAAACGCGCCATGGCGCCGCTCCGGAGGTAGTCGCCGTACGAGAAGCCGCCCGGAAGGATGACGAGGTCGGGGTCCTGAAGGTCCTTCTCGTCGTGCCGGACGAGGCGCGCGTCCGCGCCGATCGTGTTCCGCACCGCGATCAGGGCGTCCTCGTCGCAGTTGCTCCCCGGAAAGAGGACGACCGTGACGCGCGGGCCGCTCACCGCGCCGCCTCCGCCGTCGGCGAGCTCGACCTCGAAGTCCTCGATGACCGGGTTCGCGAGGAGCTGGTCCGCGAGCTTCCGCGCGGAGGCGAGGGCCGCCGCCGGGTCCGCGCCCTCCATCTCGAGACGGAAGATCTTCCCCGCCCGGACGTCGACGACGTCCGCGTGGCCGAGGCGGTGGAGAGCCTCGTTGATCGCCTTTCCCTGCGGATCGAGGACTCCGGGCTTCAGGAAGACGCGGACGAGGATGGTCATCGGGGCCTCCATGATTCCTCAGGCGGACGTCGAGAGCCACTCCGTCGGCGCGTCGTGGCGCGCGACCGTGAGCGGGATGCAAGCGCGGAGGTCGTCGAGCGCGACGCGGAACGCGCGCTCCGCGAGGGCCGGCGTGTTGTTGTGGCGCGAGACATGGAGGGCCGCGACGTGCCTCGTCTTCGGCCCGACGAGCTCGTAGAGCCCGGCCGCGGCGTCCTCGTTCGAGAGGTGTCCCACCGTCCGAGAGGATGCGCCGCTTCAGGAACGCCGGATAGGGCCCGGCGCGGAGGAGGTCGACGTCGTGGTTCGCCTCGAGCCCGAGAACCTCGCAGCCGGCGAGCGCGTCGAGCACCTCCCGCGAGAGATGGCCGAGGTCGGTGACGACCCCGGCGCGCCGCCCGCCGCCGTCCGCGAAGACGAAGCAGCACGATTCGGCGCCGTCGTGCGGCGTCCGGGCGACCCGCACCGTCAGCTCGCCGCCGCCGAACGCGATCTCCGTCCCGCCCGCGACCGTCCTCACGTCCGCGAAGAGCGAGCCCGGGAACCCGCGCGCCCCGGGCCGTGCCGTCGGTGGCGTAGAGCGGGAGGCTCCACTTCGCCGCGAGGTCGAGCGCGCCGCGCACGTGGTCGGTGTGCTCGTGGGTCACGAGGATCGCCGAGACGTCGCCGAGCGACATCCCGCGGGCCGAGAGGCGGCGGGACGGTCTCGCGCGACCGAGAGGCCGGCGTCGAGCAGGACGGCGGTCCTCCCGCTCCGGACGACGGCGCAGTTGCCCGAGGAGCCCGAGCCGAGGAAGGCGATCTCGACGCTCACGCGCGCCCCGTGCTCCCGAAGCCGCCCGCCCCCCGCGCCGTCCCGGCGAGCGACTCCGCGGGCTCGAACGCCGCGCGGGCGACGGGCGCCACGACCAGCTGCGCGATCCGGTCCCCGCGGGCGATCGTGACGGGCTCGCCGCCGAGGTTGACGACGACGACGCCCACCTCGCCGCGGTAGTCGGCGTCGATCGTCCCGACGCCGTTCGCGAGGGCGAGGCCCTGTTTCAGGGCGAGGCCCGAGCGGGCGCGCACCTGCCCCTCGAAGCCGTGAGGGATCTCCAGGACGAGGCCGGTCGGAATCACGGCGCGCGCGCCGGGCGCGACGGTCACGCTCGCCTCCACGGCCGCGCGGAGGTCGGCCCCGGCCGCAGCCTCGGACGCGTACGCCGGCGGCGCGAGGTCCGCGAACTCGGGTTTCACCCGGTACTTCACGAGGACGTTCATGCCGCGAGCTCACCCATCAGGTCTTCCACCTTCACCCCCGGAACCGGCGGGCCGCTGACGCCGAGGCCGACGGGTCCGAGCTTCCCGAACAGCAGGCCGCGCGGCCTCGGCCACGTCGTCGGCCGTCGCGGCCGCGACCTCGGCGAGAACCTCCTCCGGCGGCACCGGCCGCCCCTTCACGAGCCACGCGCGCGCCGCGGCCTCCCGGCGGGCCGCCGTCGACTCGAGGGAGAGGGCGATCTCGGCGCGCATCTGGTTCTTCGCGCGGGAGAGCTCGGCCTTCGTCACGCCGTCCGCGAGAAGGCGGTGGAGGATGCGGCCGGCGGCGCGGACGAGCGTCGCCAGGTTCTTCGGGTGCGGTCGCGGCCTCGACGAGCGCGAGTCCCGCCTCGCGGTGGAGCGATGAGCCCGGCGCCGACGTGGTAGGCGAGGCCGCGCTTCTCCCGGACGTCGCGCCAGAGCCGCGACGAGACGCCCCCCCCGAGGATCGTCGCCGCGAGCGACGCCGCCGTCCGCCGGCGGTCGCCCCATCCGATCGTGGGCGCGGCGATCAGGACGTGCGTCTGGAGGAGATCGGGTCGGGGCACGTCGAGAAGGCAGCGGCGCGCCCGGGGTCGGTTCCGGCGCGGCGCCGCCTCGGGGAGCTCCGCGACGCGGCCCCGGGCCCGCTCGCGAGCCCGCTCGAGGCGCGCCACGATCCGCTCCGGGTCGAAGGCGCCCGCGGCGACGACGAGCGTCCTCGCCGGGACGGAAGAGCTCGCGAAAGCGCGCGGCCAGGTCCGTCCGTGAGAGCGCCCGCACGCTCTCCTCCGTCCCGAAGACCGGTGCCCCGAGCGGGTGAGCGGGCCAGAGGCGCCGGACGAAGGCGTCGTGCAGGTGGTCCTCCGGGACGTCCCTCGCCTCCGCCATCTCCTCGAGGATCACGCCTCGCTCGACCTCCACGTCGGCCGCCGAGAACGCGGGCGCCTCGGTCAGGTCGAGCAGCAGGTCGAGCGCCTCGTCCGGCCCGCGCGGACGATCGTCCGCGCGTGAAAGGCGACCGTCTCCTTCGTCGTGTACGCGTCGCAGTCGCCGCCGAGCCGGTCGGTCATCCGGGCGATCGCGGCGCCCGAACGGCGGCGGGTCCGCCGGAACAGGAGGTGCTCGAGGAAATGCGACGCCCCGCGGGCCCCGGGCCCCTCGTCGGCCGAGCCGCCTGACACGTAGACGCCGAGGGCGACGCTCGCCACGTCGCGCATCGGTTCGAGCCAGACGGCCGTACCGTCCGAGAGGCGGCTCGTGAGCACGCCCGATTCTACGTTGCGGGGACCGATCTCAGGTGGGCCCCCCGCCCGGGCCCGGCTGCCCGGACGAGGTCGTCTGCTGCATCAGGGTCTGCTCGGTGAAGCGCCAGTCGCTGTAAGCCTCGCGCCCCTGGTAGATCCGGTACCCCTTCTTCTTCGACTTCGAGTAGACCCCCGCGACGGGGCCGACCGGACTCGCGCCGGCGGGCGTCGCGCCGAAGCCGGAAGAGGGCGTCGGGACGGGCGTCGGCGTCGGCGTCGGCATCATCGACCCGGTGGCGCCGGGAGGCTTCCCGCCGCCTCCGCCCTGCTGCCCCGGAAGCGGCGCTCCGACGGTCGCCGAGACGAGCCCCCAGTCGTCCGAGTTCGTGATCGGGTCCTTCCAGAGCCTCCGGATCGTCCGCGGGCGGAGGTCGAACATCTCCTTCAGCGAGTTCGGGTACCGCCCGTAACTTCTCCGGAAGAGGCGGATCCCCTCGGCGTACTGCGTGCCGCGGAAGATCAGCTCCTCCTCCTTGTCGCGCTGGGACTCGGCGGAGGCAAGCGGCAGGAGCGCCGCGATCATGACCGACATGATCGTCAGCCCGATCAGCAGCGCCACCATCGTGTAGCCCCGGGTTTTCTTCACCACGTGTTGTAGGCGGTCTTGTCGAGCGCGATCTCCTTCGACCCCGACCTCACGTCGACGATGCCCGGCGGGTGCTCCGCCGACGCCTCGGCCGCGTCCGGCTCCTCCATCGTGACCTCCCACGTCTCGGCCGATTTCGTCATCGGGTCGATCGGGACCTTCCGGATGTAGTGCTCGGTCACGAGCGCCTGCAGCGTCTCGGGGTAGTGCCCCTTGTCGGCGAAGTACTGGTCGAGACAGCTGCGGAACGTGAAGAGGTCTTGCCGGAGCGCCGCCTCCCGCGCCCGCTGCGGCGTCTGGGCGAGCCGCGGCACCGCGACCGCCGTCAGGATGCCGATGATCGCCATGACGACGAGCAGCTCGATGAGCGTGAAGCCCCTTCCCGGATCGCGGCGTCTCATCATCACCAGTCCTTGTACTTCGTCTTGTCGAGCCCGACGCCGTCGGACAGCGAGTAGACGTCGTAGACGTTCTGCCGCCCCCACGAGCGCGAGTCGGGCTCGTCCTGGTAGCTGCGAAGGCCCCACTCCGCCTTCCCCGTCATCGGGTCCGTCGGGATCTTCCGCAGGAAGCGCCGCTTCTTCTTGACCTGGCCCACGAGGTCGACCCCCTCGGCGAGGACCTCGAGCGACTTCGGGTAGCCCTCCGTCCCGAGCTCGATCGGGATCAGCCCCTGGTCGGAGAGCCGCTTGAAGTCGTCGATCGCGCTCCGCATCGTCCGGAGAGCGGTCTTGAGCTCCAGCTCCCGCTGGCGCACGACGCCGAAGCGGGTCACCGGCACGATCATCGCCGTCAGGATCACGAGGCACGCGCAGACCATCACCAGCTCGGTGAGAGAGTAGCCGCGCGGGCGACGGACGGGCATCGACGTCCCCTTCAGCCCTTCGGCCCCACGGTGACCACGTCGGTCGCGACGACCGGCGCGACCGGGCCGCGCTGCGCCGCGCCCGTCCCCGCCGAGACGCGGAAGAGCGCCGTGCCGCTCGCCCGCCCCTTGACCGCGAGCTGCGCGAGGACGCCCTCCGGCAGCCCCCAAGTTCCCGGCTTCCGGACGAAGTGCAAGCGCGCGCGCCCGGCCACCCGGTCGGCGTCGAACCGGATCTCCTCGGCACCCGCCGTCGCGTGCCAGGGGCCCGGGACGATGCCGGTCACCTCGGCGACGGCCGGGTCCCACTCCACCGTCAGCTCCAGCGTGCCGACGTCGGAAAGGCCGGCGTCCCCCACGAGCGAGACGAGCGTCGCCTGTCCGGGGGCGACGTCCGGGCTCGCGGCCTTCAGCGACAGCGTCGGGGCGGGCGGCGCCTCCGCCGCCGACGTCACGGTCTTCTCGGAAGCCGGCGGGGAGACGCTGCTCGTCCCCTTCGGGACCACCGGGGGCGCCTGCGGGACCGGCGTCGGCGCGGGGGCGGGCGTCGGCCGGAAAATGTTGCTCGGCGGCGTCCCCTGGATCAACGGGACGTTCGCGGGACGTGCCGGAGCGGGCACCGGCCGCGTCTCGGAACCCGGGAGCGGCTCGAACGGCGAGCCGGGCGCCTGCGGAGACTCGAGCCTCACGTTCAGGCCGGAGAACGAGACGTTGTTCTCCGTCCCGACCCAGATCGGGAGGAGGTCTTCCTCGGTGATCTGGGGCGCCCGGATGATGTGAGGCGTCAAAGACATGTAGATGTCGGTCGACTTGTCCTCGAACCGGTTGTTCGAGAGGAGCGGCCCGAGGAGGGGGATGTCGCCGACGAAGGGGATCGTGTCGACCGTCCGCCCGGAATCGCGGCGGATCAGCCCCGCGAGGAAGTTCGTCTCGCCGTCCTTCAGCCGGATCGTCGAGGTGACGGTCCGGGTCCCGATGTTCGGCTGCGGCGGTCCGCTCGGGTTCGGCGTGTAGCCGGAGATGTTGGAGATGTCGAGAAGGAGCTTCAGCGTCACTTCCTTGTTGTGGTGGACCCGCGGCTCGACCTCGACCTTGATCCCGACGTCCTGGTACTGGTACGACGTGATCGGGACGATGTTCCCGTCCGACCGTCGCCGTCTGGTTTGATCGTCGTGACCGGCACCGGGACCTTGTCGCCGATGAGCAGCTGCGCCTTCTCGCCCTCGGCGATCCGGAGCTGCGGCTTGGCGAGCACCTGCGCGTCCGTGTTGTTCTTGATGAAGTTGAAGGTCACCGTCGGGATCGTGAAGTTGAAGTCGTTGATCCCGAGGTTGACGATCTGCCGATAGGGGAGCGACGTCACCGGCGCGCCGTCGGCCCCGACGACGCCCGCCGTGACCGAGTAGGACGAGAGCTTCGTCCCGAGCTCCAGGATGCTGTTGCGGCCGATGAGGAGGAGCTCGACGTCGATGACGACCTCGGCCTTCGCCTTGTCGTTCACCTCGATCAGCTTCTCGGCGACCGCGACCTTGTCGGCCGTGTCCCGGATGACGATGGCGTTCAGCTGGGGAATCTGCTGGACGCGCCGGAGATCGAGGACGCCGCGCACCATCGCGAGGACGTCCTTCATGTCGCCGTTCGAGAGGAAGAACGTCCGGATGACGAGGTCCTCGTACTCCTTCCGGTTCTGCTGCGTGTCCTGCGCGACGAGGATCGTCTTCTCGTCGAGGACCTTGTAGAAGTGGCCGGCCTGGCGCATCGAGATCTCGAGGGCCTTCTGGAACGTCATCCCCCGGAGGTCGAGCGTGAAGCGGTCGTCCTTGAGCTGCGGGTCGTAGATGACGTTGATCCCGGCGGCGGAGCAGATCGCCTGGTAGACCTTCTTGATGTTCGTGTCGGGCGGGAACGAGACGTCGATCACCTTGTCGGACGCCGGGTTCAGCATCGGCGGCGTCGCCTTGCGGCCGCGCGACCTCGCCTTCGCCAGCTCGATTGGCGCGAGGCCCGCCGCGTCGCGGTTCCGGACCTCGATCTCGGCCTTCGTTTTCTTCAGCTCCTGGAGGGCGACGTCGAGCGTCGGGTCGAGCGCGTTCGCCTGCTCGAACTCGAGCGCCGCGAGGTCGAGCTGCCCCGCCGACCTGTGCAGGCGGCCCCTCTCGTAGTGAACCTGGGCCGCCTTGAGGCGCGCCCGCTCGAACGCCACCTTGAAATCGATGTTCGCCGGCTCCTGCGAGTACGCCTTCTGGTAGGCCAGGACCGCGAGGTCCCACCGTTCGCGCGCCTCGGCGTCCTGCCCGTCGCGGAAGGCGCGCGACGTGGCGCACCCCGCCGCGAACGCGGCGACGAGAAGGAGCGCGGCGAGGCGGCGCCGGCCAAGTCGTGGAGCGGGGCGGAAGGCTGTCGTCGTCATCGAAGGTGACCTCGTCGTCTTTCTCACGGGATCGGGACCGGAAGGCGGCGGGTGATGTCGGGCGGAAGGCCGACGAACGCGAAATCGACCGACTCGCGGTTGATCTTCTTCACGAGGAAGCGGCCGTCCACGACGTCCCCTTCGCGGACATTCAGGAGGCGGCCCCCCTCCTCGAGCGTCACGATCGGGGCGTCGCGGGGGCCGAACCGGCCGATCGCCTTGTACGGGAGATTCGGCGGAACGATCGGCGTGGAGGTCGGAGTCGGCGTCGGAAAGTCGGGGAGGCTGTACCAGACGAGAGGCGTCGGCGTCGGCTTGACCGCCGTCGGCGTCGGCGTCGGGGAGTCGTAGAAGCGGAAGACGTTCCGCCCCGGCTCGCTCCGGACGCTTCCGCGGGAGCCCACCAGCTGGAGAACCGGGACGGCGCCCGGGTCGGCGACGGCGGCCGCGCGGCCGGGCCGCGCCGGACCGGGCGCCGCCGCCGGCGCCGAGGAGTCGCCGCCCGACCAGAACGACAGGACGGCGAGCGCCGCGACCGCGACGAGGAGCCCGACCAGCAGCCGGAGGCGGCCCGTCGACGGCTTCGTAGCCGCCGGCGAGCCGGGCGCCGCCTTCATTCCAGCACCGCCTTGCGGTGGCGTCGCCGGCGGCAGAGCCGGGCCTGGCGGCGTCGGCCTTCGCCCCGGTCCCGGAGCGGGCCGGGGGACGTCGGGCGGCGCGCGGCGCGCGTCCCGCCTCGGCACGGAAGTAGTGCGACACCGTGAGGCCGACCCGGAGGACGTCGGGAGAGTTCTCCTCCATCGAGACGCGAACGCGCTCGAGGACGAAGAACTTCGGGCTCGTCTCGAGCACGTAGAGGAGGCGGCGGATGTCGGCGTAGCGCCCGTCGATCTGGAAGGTCAGCGAGAACCGCTCGGCGCCCGGCGCCGGCTCCTCGGAAAAGCCGATCGTCTGCGGCATGAAGCCGGCCTTCTGCGTCAGCGTCGTAGACCTCCTCGATCATCGGGGCCAGCCGCTCCCTCCGGGCGCCGAGCGTCTCGGCATAGAAGCTCTCGAGGCCGTCGCGCAGCGCCACGAGCTTCTTCTCGGCCTCGTCCGCCCGGTTCGCTGCCGACCGGGCCTCGTCGCGGCGGACCGTCAGCGCCGCCTTCGTCTCGGACAGGGCCCGGAACCTCTGGTCGTAGAAGCCGTGGTAGACGACGAGGACCGCGGCGTTCGCGAGGAGGACGCATCCCCAGCCCGGCGAAGAGCGCCGCGCGACTCCTCCAGATCGAGCGGGAGCCGCTGGCCGCTCCCGGGCCCTGGACGGAGACGGAGAGCGGGATCACTTCGGCTCCTCCCGGTCGCGGTAGAGTGGCCGCCACGGAGAACCGCCGGCCGTCCGGCGACGCGCTTGTCGCCCCGTTCCTCGCTGTGCGGGACCGGACGGTCGAACCACGGCGATGAGTAGAACGCCCGGACCGTCTTCGGGAGGCCGTCCGGCCGACCGGGAGACGAGCGCGAGGTCGACGGTGTAGGTGTCCGGCCGGACGTCCGTCTTCGAGCTCGCCCCTCTCGCCCCCCGTCAGGTTGATCGAGGTGACGCGGACGTCGGCGGGGAGCGTCGTCTCGAGCCGGTCCAGGAACCGCGACCACGAGAAGGCGCGCCGGAGCGCGATCTGGTTCGCGTCCTCGGCCGACGCCTCCATCTCCGCGACGTCGAATCGGGCGATCCGCCCCTCCGTCGCCCGGCGCGCCTCGTCGAGCCCGGAGATCTCCGTCCGGAGCGCCGCGATGGCGTCCCGGGTCTTGCGGGAGTCGTCGAGGTAGCGCGCCAGGGTCCGGACGCTGACGAAGGTCAGCGCCAGGGCGAGGGCGGCGAGGACGCCCGCGGCGACGTTGACCGGCCGCGTGTCGATGAACGGCCGGCGGGCGAGGTTGAGCCGGTGGGACACGCTCAATCCCCTCCGGCCATCGCGCCGAGCGCCGCGAGGACCGTCGCGTCGTCGCCCCCCGACGAGCCGCGCAGCGAGGGGAGCAGCGCCGCGGGCGAGAGGATCGAAGGCGCGGGCCCTCCCCGCTCCTTTCGGAACTCGGCGAGCATCTCGACCACGGGCGCGCCCGCGGGGCCCGCGGCGCACGGAATCCGGACCGCCGGCGATTCTCTCTCGCCTTCGGTCCCGCCGGAACCCGCGGCCGCCGCCTGTCCCGCCTGGGTGACGAACGAGGCGGTCATCTGGAGCTCCTGGAGCGCCGACACGGCGTCGGCGGTCGACCGGACGCGGACGAACCGAAGGCTTCCCTTCTCGAAGTGGACGACCGTCGCCGTCGGCCCGGGCGCCCAGACGACCAGCCCGTCCCCCCCGAGGGCCGGCATCCCGAGCGACGAGACGGCGAGCGATTCGATCTCGAGGGCGCCGAGCCGGATCCCCGCCTTCTCGAACGGGGCCTCCCAGGACGCGACCGCCTCTTCCGGCGCCGCGAGCGCGACGACGCGCGTGTCCGCCGCGCCGGGCCCCGAGGCCTGCCACGAGAGGCGGAGCGGGGGGACCGGCTCTCCGAACGTCCGTCCGAACTTCCAGGCCAGGACCTCCTCGACCTCCTTCGGGCGGCGCTCCGGCTCCTCGGCGTCGACGACGAGAACGCGGACGAAGTCGTCCGCGACGACGAGTGACGCGGCCGGCATCCGGACGGAGACCTCGGCGAGCAGGCGCGCCACCGCCCCCGCGAAGGCCGGGCCCGCCACGGGAAGACCCGCCGCTCCGTCGGGCAGGGCGTCCGGCGGCAGGGACCGCGTCACGACGCGGACCGCGGCGGGGATCCCGGAGACGCCCCGGGCGGGGCCTTCGGGGCCGACATAGGCGAGCCGCCGTCGCGACAGGACGAAGGCGTGCGAAGGCCGCTTCGTCCGGAGCCAGCGCGACTCGCGGAAGAGGCGCGTCCAGTTACTCAACGAACGTCACCTTGTTGATCTCGCGGAGCGTCGTCTGCCCCGAGATGACCTTCGCGAGCGCGGACTCGCGCAGGAACGCCATCCCCTCCTCGCGGGCCGCTTTCTTGATCTCGGCGGCCGGCCGCTTGTCGAGGATCAGCCCGCGGATCCGGTCGGAGAGATCGAGCAGCTCCGTGATCGCCATCCGGCCGAAGAACCCGGTCCCGTTGCACTCGAGACAGCCCCGCCCCTCGAAGAGGGCGACCCCCTCGAGCTGCGCCGGGGAGATCGCCGACTCCTCGAGGAGCTTCGCGGTCGGGACGAACTCGACCCGGCAGTGCGGGCAGATCTTCCGGACGAGCCGCTGCGCGAGGACGCAGTTCAGCGCGGAGACGAAGTTGTAGAGCTCGACCTTCATGTTCAGGAACCGGCCGAGGACGTCGACGACGTTGTTCGCGTGGACCGTCGTGAAGACGAGGTGGCCGGTCAGGGCCGCCTGGACGGCGATCTGGGCCGTCTCTTCGTCGCGGATCTCCCCCACCATGACCTTGTCGGGGTCGTGGCGGAGGATCGACCGGAGACCCCGGGCGAAGGTCAGCCCTTTCTTCTCGTTGACCGGGATCTGGGTGATGCCGCGGAGCTGATACTCGACCGGGTCCTCGATCGTGATGATCTTGTCCTCGACCGACTGGATCTCCGAGAGGCAGGCGTAGAGGGTCGTCGTCTTCCCCGAGCCGGTCGGCCCCGTGACGAGGACCATGCCGTACGGCTCGCGGATGAACTTCCGGAGGCGGCGCATCGTCTCCACGTCCATCCCGAGGACGTCGAGGCGGAGATTCTTGAACTCGGCGTTCGCGGACTCCTTGTCGAGGATCCGGATGACGCTGTCCTCGCCGTGGACCGTCGGCATGATCGAGACCCGGAAGTCGATCGTGCGCCCCTTGACGCGCACCTTGAAGCGGCCGTCCTGGGGGATCCGCTTCTCGGCGATGTCCAGCTCGGACATGACCTTGATCCGGCTGATGATCGTCTGGTGGTGCTTCTTGTCGATCGGCTCCATGGCCGGGTAGAGGACGCCGTCGATCCGGTACTTGATGACGACGACGTGCTCCTGCGTCTCGATGTGGATGTCCGAGGCGCGCCGCTGGATCGCGTTGAAGAGGACGGAGTCGACGAGCTTGATGATCGGGCTCGCGTCGGCCGCGATCCGGTCGATCGTCAGGACCTCCTCGCCCTCCTCGTCCTCCCGGACGACCTGCATCCGGAACTCCTCGGTCGCCTCCTCGAGGACCCGCTGCGTCGACTCGGACTTCTGCAGGATGTCCTGCATGGCGGCGCGCGAGCCGACCTTCACGCGGAGGGGCTTCTTCAGGAGATGCTCGAGCTCGTCGCACTTGACGACGTCGGACGGGTCGGCCATGACGACCGAGAGGGCGCCGTTCTCCTCCTTCTCCGGCACGAACTCGAAGCGGAGCATCCAGTCGAGCGGCGTCGCCCGGAAGAGGGCGGGATCGACGCGGAACGTCCAGAGGTCGACGTACGGAAGCCCGAGGCGCTGCGCCGTCTGACGCGCGCGCGTCTCCTCCGAGGCCGCGTCGAGGAAGCGCGGAAGGGTCTCCGGGGAGGCGGGCGTGCGGCTCATGGGATCCCCTTCACGACCGGATGTTGGAGAGGATCGTGAACATCGGCAGGTAGATCGAGAGGAGGATCGTCGCGATGACGCCTCCCATGACGATCAGGATGACCGGCTCGATCAGGTTGATCAGGCGCTGCAGCGCCGCCTCGATCTGCTCGTCGTAGAAGTCCGAGGCGTTCGTCAGCATCTCTTCGAGCGCGCCCGTCGCCTCGCCGACCTTGATCATCTCGACGGTCAGCGAGGTGAGCTGGCCGGTCTCCTCGAGGCTCTTCCAGAGCTCCGCTCCCTCGCGCACCTTCGGGACGACGGACGTGACCGCGTCGGCGACGCGCGAGTTCGAGATGGAGCCCGAGGAGATGTCGAGGGCCGGCACGAGCGGCGTCCCGGCCCCCACGAGCGTCCCGAGCGAGCGAGTGAACTGCGACAGCGCGAACTGGTGGAGGATCGATCCGACGACCGGGAGCTTCAGCATCCAGCCGTCGAGCCTCCGCCGCCCGGACTCCGTCCGCTTCCAGTGCCGGAAGAGCCAGACGCCGGCGAGAACCGCCAGCGCGACGACGACGATGTTCGAGCGGAGGAACGAGGCGACGCCGATGACGACGCGCGTCACGAGCGGGAGCGTCCCCCCGAAGCCCGAGAAGAACTCGACGAACTTCGGGATGACATACGTGAGGAGGACGAGGATCAGGGAGAGGGAGAGGCCGACGAGGACGGCCGGGTAGACGAGGGCCCCGACGACCTTCCGCCGCACGCCGCCGAGGATCTTCTGGTAGGCGAGGTACCGGCGGAGGACCTTCTCCACCTCCCCCGACCGCTCCCCCGCCCGGAGCGACGTGCCGTAGAGGCGCGGGAAGACGTCGCCGTGCGAGAGAAAGGCGTCCGAGAGCGCGACGCCCGAGACGAGCTGGCCGCGGACGTCCGTCAGGATCTTCTTGAAGAAGGGGTTCTCCTGCCGCTCGAGGAGGATGTCGAAGCCGGTGACGACCGGGAGGCCGGCCTTGAGCAGGGAAACGAGCTCCTGGTTGAAGATCATGAACTCGTCGTTCTTCACGCGGCGCCGCCGGTTCCAGAGCTTCCCGACCGAGAGCGCGGAGGCCTGGACGAGGGCGAGCGACCCGGCGCCCCGGGCGTCGGCCGGTTTCGCCGAGAAGAGGCGCGCTCCCTGTCGCGCCACCTCCTCCTTCAGCGACGCCTCGTCCGCCGCCTCCATCGTCCGCGTCGCGATCGCGCCGTCGGCGGTCCCGAGCCGCACCACAAACGTCGCCATCAGGCCACTCTGCCGACGACGTCAGCTCCCCCGCGGACCACGGAGGTGGCCATCAGTTGGCCCCCGCGATGCCGGGACCGGGCGCCGTCCTCCAGCTGCCGTTGAAGACGAGGACCAGCGCCCCCGCCGCGGCCTCGTCGCGGCCGACGACCAGGATGTAGGGCTGCCCGACGCTGACGTTGATCGTCGTCCGGAGGATGTCTTTCCGGGTCTCCACGACGCCGGGACCCCGGTGCAGCCGCTCGAAGGCGAGGCCCTTGAGCCGGATCTGCCGCGGGTCCCCCGACGGCTCGAGGAGGAACTCGAGCCGGTACTCGCCGCCGATGACGTAGGCGACCGTCTGCCCCTCCACGCCCTGGACGACGACGGAGTCGAGCCGCCCGCAGTCGGTGACGTTGAGGAGCTTCCGGAGCCGGTCGGAGATCCCCCGGATCTCCTCGGGGACTTCCGCCTTCCCGCCGGCCGGCCTGCCGTTCGCGACCTCGGGCTTCTGGCCCGAGGTCGCCTTCAGGAGCGTGATCCCGAGCTGCAGGGCGCGGGGCGGGACGTCCCACGTCGTGAGCGCCTTCGAGGCACGCTCGACCGCGGCGACCGTGTCGCGCACGGTCAGGGTGTTTCCCTTCGGCTGGACGATCACCGATCCCCCCGTCCGTGAGCAGCGGCGTGACGACCGGCAGCGCCGCGTTGGGAGCGTGGTACTTCAGCGAGAAGACGCGGACCACGACGGCGGGCACCGTCGGCGTTGCCTCCGCGATCATCGCGGCCACGGCCACCGCCGCGCAGACCGCCGCGATCACCAGGTTCCGCCTCCTCCAGCCCCGGGGGGCGCGGGGGGATCGAGAACCCCTCGCGTTCATCCTCGCCCGGGGGGATCGAGAAACCCCCGAGATACTCATAGATCGGCGTTCGGGTTCGCCACGAAGACCACGGTCGGTTCCTTCGACGAATGGCCGGCGAACTCGTAAATGCGGGCTCCGGGCATCCCGACCTCTTCGATGAGGGGGCGCGACGGGGCCTCGGCGGTCGGCGGCCGGCCGGGCCCCGGCATCGGCAGCGAGGCGACGCCGGACCGGGTGGGCCCACCCGATCGGGAGAGCACGACGAGACCAGCGACTCCCGCCGCCGCGAGGAGGACGGCGGCGGCGCGCAGGACGGTGCGCCGGCCCGACGGCGCGGCCGCCCGCGCCCCTTCCGTCTTCCGGATCCGGACCGCCGCCAGGACGTCCCCGGCGAGGCGTTCGGCCTCGACGGCTTCGGCCGCCTCCTCCCAGCGCGCCGGAAGGCGGACGGGACCCTCCCCGTCGGCTCCGGCACCCTCCGCGGTGGCGGACAGTGTGACGAAGAGCAGGGTCGGATCGGCGGCGATCGCCTCGTCGCGGCAGGCGGCGCACGAAGCGAGGTGTCCGTGAAGCGTCCTCTGCCCGGCGACGTCGAGGCCGTCGCGGTCCCGGAGCCCCTGGAGCCGGCGGATCAGCCCGGCGTCCGCGCAGCTCCCGGGGGGAAGGCCGTTCGCGCTCATCGTCCCTCTCCGCTCACGCTTTTCCGCCGAAACCGCGGGCGAACTCGGGAAATCGCCGGAGCAGCTCGTCGCGCAGGAGGCGTCGCCCCTGAAAGAGGTGGTTCCGGACCGTCGACTCGCGGCACTCGAGGATCTCGGCGATCTCCCGGCTCTCCTTCTCCTCGAACTCTCGGAGAACGAAGACGAGCCGCTGCTTTTCCGACAGGACGGTCGCGCAGGCCTCGAATACGCGACGGACCTCCTCGCGCGAGAGTGCCGCGGGGCCGTCGGACTCCGCCGCGAGCGGCCCTCCCCGGACCAGGCGGAGGTTCTCCGCCGCCGTCCGCGCGCGGGTCTTCCGCGAGCGGAGGAGGTCGATGGCGAGGTTCGATGCGATCCGGAAGAGCCACGTCGAAAAGGCCCACGACGCGTCGTACCGGTGGAGGTTCTCCCAGACGCGCACGAACGTGAGCTGCGCGACGTCTCGGGCGTCCTCGGTGTCCCCGAGCATCCTCCGGAGGAACGCCATGACTCCGGACGACCGGCGCCGGACGAGGTCCGCGAAGGCGTCCGTGTCGCCGGCGCGGGCCCGGTCGATCAGGTCGCTCTCCGGCACCACGGCCGTCACCGATTCCATCTCCGGCCGGCCCGGAGCGACGGGGCGAAGCGAAGTGGGGCGCATCTCTTCGCCGTCTTTTACGTTTCCCGGCTCGTCGTCGTCTATCACCGCGCTCCTTCGTGCGACCGGATTCCCTCCTGGACGAAGCCCACATCCCGGGCCCCGCCAGTATAATCTCGGCCCGCGTGGGATTCGAAGATAACCTCTTGTCTTCTAGAGAGTTGTGGGTTGCCGGCGACCCTCGCGGCGAGTCGCAGCGGGCCGCGGAGCCGCTGGGTGCGCTGCTTCGGGAACGGCTCTTCCCGCTCCGTGAGGGAGCGGCGGCCGATGTCTGGATCCAGGCGGTTTCGGTCGGCGAGGTCGAGGTCGCGACGACGCTCGTCGCGGAGCTCCGCGCCCTCCGGCCGTCGATCTCTCTCCTCGTCACCTCGACGACTCCCGCCGGGATGGCCCTCCTCCGCCGCCGGTTGGGGGCCGGGGCACCCGCCGTCCGCGTCCGCCCCTGCCCGGCCGACCTCCCGTCCTCCGTCCGCCGCTTCCTCGACGCGACCCGGCCCCGGCTCCTGATCCTCGTCGAAACGGAGCTCTGGCCCGTGACGCTCCGCGAGGCGGGCCGGCGGGGCATCTCCGTCGCGATCGTGAGCGCCCGGCTCTCGGAGAGCTCCGTCCGCCGGCTGCGTCTCGTCCGGCCCCTCTTCGCCCGCGCCCTCTCCGCCGTGACCCTCGTGGCCGCGCGGACGGCCGGAGACGCCGCCCGCTTCGCCGACCTCGGCGTCCCCGCCGAGCGGATTTCGGTGGCGGGCGACCTGAAGCTGGACCGTGCGAGCCCGACGCGTACGTCCTTTGCCGACCAGGTCGAATCGCTCGCGGCCGGGCGCCCCGTCGTCGTGGCGGGCTCGATGGCCGACGAGGAGATCGACCTCGCCCTCGAGGCGCGCCGCCGGCTCGCGGCATCGGGACGCGACGCCCTGCTCCTCCTCGCCCCGCGAAAGCCGGGGGGCTTCGACGCGGCCGCCGCGCGGCTCGCCGCCGCGGGCGTCCCGTACGTCCGCCGCTCGGGGGACCCCTCCGCGGCCGCGCGCGCCGACGTCTTCCTCCTCGACACCGTCGGCGAGCTCGCGGGCGCCTACCTCTCCGGGGACGCCGCGCTCCTCGGCGGGACCTGGGCGCCGAAAGGGGGGCACAACGTCCTCGAGCCGCTTCGCGCCGGGCTCGGCGTCGTCCACGGCCCCTCCGTCCGGAACATCCGGGAAGCGCTCCTTCCGGACGCCACCTTCGAAGCCGGCGACGCCCGCGCCGCCGCGGCTGCGCTCGCGAGGCTCCTGTCGGACGACGCGCTCCGGCGGAGGGCCCGGGACGCCGCGGCCGCCTTCTTCGCGACGGGCGCCGGGGCGACGCGCCGCGCCGCCGAGGCCGCGCTCGGCCTCCTGCCGGAGTCGCCGTGAGCGCCCTCCTCCGTCCTCTCGCGGGAGCCTATGGAGCGGGGGTCGCCCTCCGTCTCGCGCTCTACCGGCGACGCCTCTTCCGCGTCCGGGACGCGGGCCGGCCCGTCATCTCGATCGGCAACATCGCCGCGGGCGGGACGGGCAAGACCCCGTTCGTCCTCTGGCTCGCGGGGGAGCTCGCGTCCCGGGGCCTCACCCCTGCGATCCTCACCCGCGGTTACGGACGGTCGAGCCGCGGGACCGTCGTCGTCTCCGACGGCGCGGGCGCGCTCGCCTCCGTCGAGGAGTCGGGCGACGAGGCGGCCGTCCTCGCCCGCGCCCTGCCGGGCATTCCCGTCGTCGCGGACAGGGACCGGAGCCGCGCTGCCGCCCGCGCACTCCTCGCGAAGCCCGCGACCGGCGTTTTCCTCCTCGACGACGGCTTCTCGCACGTGGGGCTCGCCCGGAACGTCGACGTCGTCCTTCTCGACGCGACGGCGCCGGACGCCGGCGGCGCCCTCCTCCCGGCCGGAAGGCTGCGCGAGCCCCTCTCCTCTCTCGCGCGGGCCGACCTCATCGTCGTGACGAAAAGCGAGCAGGCCGCTCCGGCGGCCGCGGCGGCGCTCGCGGCACGGTACGCTCCGGGCGTGCCCGTCTACCGCGCCGAGACCGAGGTGACCGGGATCGTCGACGCGCGGGGCACTCCGGTCCGCCGCCTCGACCTGCCGGGGCCGACGCTGGCGGCGGTGGCGGGGCTGGCGCGTCCCGACGCGTTCTTCGCGACGCTCCGCTCGCTCGGCATCGCGCCGGCCGCCGAGATCGCGTTTCCGGACCACGCGCCGTATGGACCGGGGAGCTCACCCGCATCTCGCGGGAGGCCGCGGCGGCCGGCGCGACCGCGGTCGTCACGACCGACAAGGACTCCGTGAAGCTCGAGGGGCGCTGTCCGCTCCCGATCTACCGCGTTTCGATCCGGATGCGGGTCGCCGACGCCTCCTTCCTGACGGACCTGCTCGGGCGCCTCTCGCGCCCTCCGAACTGACGTGGCGAAAGAGCGGTCGAGGCTCCGCAACCGCACCGAGTCCGCCCTCGTCCGGCTCGCCCGGCGTCTCGCCGGGATCGTCCGGCCCGAGACCGCCGAGGCCGCCGGTCGCCGCCTGGGTCTCGTCTTCCGCGCTCTGGACCGGCGCCGCCGCCACCTCGTCGAGGAGAACCTGGCCCTCGCCTGGCCGGAAAAGGGCGCCGCCGAGATCGAAGCCCTCTCCGTGGCGGTCTTCCAGCACTTCGGCGGCCTCGCCGGCGAGCTCCTCCATTCGCTCGACGAGCCCGACGTCTCGCTCCTCTCGCGAATCGAGATCCTCGGCGCCGAGCACGTCCGCGCGGCGTCCGCTTCGGGGCGCGGCTTCTTCTTCCTGACGCCCCACCTCGGATGCTGGGAGTACGCGGCGCTCGCCTCGGCCGCCTGCGGCTTCCCGATGACCGTGATCAGCCGGCCGCTCGACAACCCGATCCTCGAGGGCGACGTCCGCCGCTTCCGCGAACGGACCGGAAACACGGTGGTCCACAAGGCGGAAGCCGCCCGCGAGATCCTGAAGGTGATCCGCCGCGGCGGCGCGATCGGCATCCTCGCCGACCAGCGGGCCCGCAAGCCCGACGCCGTCGTCGTCCCCTTCTTCGGGCGGCCGGCGGCCACGACCTCGGCCCTCGCGCGCTTCCTCGACCGCACGGACGCCCTCGTCGTCCCCGCCGCCTGCATCCGGACCGCGCCGGCCCGTTGGCGCTGCACCTATCGCGCGCCGTTCGACGTCCGGACCCTCCCCGCCCCGGAGCGCCTGCCCGAGCCCCTCACCGCGCGATTGAACCTCGTGATGGAGTCCCTCATCCGCGAGCACCCGGAGCAGTGGCTCTGGCTCCACAACCGCTGGAAGCCGGAGTGAAAAGAAAACGCCCCGGCTCTCGCCGGGGCGTTTCTGAAGCTCGAGACTTTTCTTTTCTTACTTGGTGGACGGGGCCGCCGGAGCCGCCGCCGTCGCGGGGGCCGTCGCGGTGGTCTTCTTCTTCTTCTTGCTCTTCTTCTTGGACGTGGTGGTGGACGGGGCGGCCGTCGTCGGGGCGGCCGTCGTCGGGGCGGAGGCGGCAGCCGGGGCGGCCGCAGCCTTGGCCGGGGCCTTCGTCTCCTCGGCGAACGCCGAACCGAGCGAGAGGACCGCGACCGCGACAAGGGTGGAAAGGGTCTTCTTCAATTCTTCCTCCAATTCCCCTCAGTCTGTGGCCGGTTCGGGGTTGACCGACGGAACCCCCACCGCAACTCGGCTGCCAATCGCTTGACGGGACGGGAGCCGAGGATCGAACTTCTTTTTGCTTAGAGGTTTAGAGGGCTCGCTCCGCCGGAGCGTCAGCCCGCTGAAGCCATCCCGGCTGCACGTTTCCGTGCACCGCGGATACTTGAAGGGTTGGAACGGAGATTCCGGATACTTCTTGGGCGGGGGGCCTGGGGGATCGAGAAACTACGGGATCGTGATCGTCTCCGGTGGGGGGTTCGGGGGGATCGACAAAACCCCCGAGATCATTTCAGCTCGACGTTCCAGTACGCCATGTCGAGGAAGTTCTTCCAGGTCGGGTGGATCCGGTGCGGCGAGAGGAGCCCGAGCGGCGTCGCCTTCGGCTTCACGGGCGGGCGGCGGAGCTTCATCCCCGCTTCCTCGGGAAGGCGGTTCCCTTTCTTCACGTTGCAGGGAAGGCACGAGCAGACCACGTTCTCCCAGTTCGAGGGGCCGTTCCGCGACAGCGGAACGACGTGGTCGAGCGAGAGTTCCGACGTGGAGTGCCGGCGGCCGCAGTACTGGCACCGGTTCCCGTCCCGCATGTAGATGTTGTGCCGCGAGAACTTCACCTCCGGCCGGGGAGGCCGGTCGCACGACAGGAGCTGGAGGACGCGCGGAACCCGGAGGACCAGGTTCGGGGTCGCGATGACGTCCTCGTCGGGCTGGGCCGGGACCTCGCACCACTCGTCCCACCCGTAGGTCGAGTAGTCGGGCAGGACGGCGCGAACGTGCCCCTTGTAGAAGAGGGTGAACCCCCGCTTCACGTCGGTGAGCGTCAGCGCGGCGAAGCTCTTGTTCAGCACGAGGACCGGCGAGTCGAGCACGAACGGATGATAGCGCTCCACCGGCCCCGCTCGGCCTAAACTCCGCGGGATGCCGGTCTCCGGAGTCACCCGCGCGCGCCTCCTCGAGGTGATCGCCGCGTTTCCGCGCCGTCGCCTCGTCGCCCTCGTCGACCTCG
The DNA here is from genome assembly GCA_963821435.1 of uncultured Acidobacteriota bacterium. Taxonomy (GTDB): domain Bacteria; phylum Acidobacteriota; class Thermoanaerobaculia; order UBA5066; family UBA5066; genus DAOMFB01. Next base: position 70,158 of record CAWGDR010000007.1, on the reverse strand, counting down.
TGGCCGACGGGTTCACCGTCGGCGTGCCGAAGCGCGTCAGCCGCGAGGCTCCGGTCCTGATCCTCCGCCTCGTGTCCGACGAGCTCCGGCCGGGCGGCGGCGCGAACGCGGTGGCGAACGTCCGCGCGCTCGGAGGGATGCCGGTCCCCGTCGGCGTCGTCGGCCCCGACGACGCGGGGCGGCGGCTCGTCGCCGACCTTGCGGCGCGCGGCATCGACGTCTCGCGGATCCGGACCGTCGCCGGCTACCGGACGCCGACGAAGACGCGGATCCTCGGGGGCTCGCCGACCGGGGCCAAGCAGCAGATCGTGAGGATCGACGTCGAGAGCGCCTTCGAGCCGGACGCGGCGCTCCTGTCGGCGCTCGAAAGGGACCTCGCCGGCGCGGCGCAGGGGTCCGACGGCGCCCTGCTGTCGGACTACGGCTACGGCGCGGTCCGGCCGGACCTCGTCCCTCCCCTCCTCGCGGCTCTCGGAGCCGGGAAGCCCGTCACGGTGGACAGCCGCTTTGCGCTCGACCGTTTCCGGGGGCTCACGGCGGCCACCCCGAACGAGGAGGAGCTCCTCGCCGCCGTCCCGGCCGCCCGGAACGACGGTGACGCCGCGATCCTCGCCGCGGCGCAGTCGCTCCGCGCGTCGCTCGGGCTCACGACCCTTCTCGCCACGCGCGGAAGCCGCGGGATGCTCGTCGTCCCGAAGGAGGGGCCACCCGTCGTCCTCCCGGTCCACGGCACGGACCAGGTGGCGGACGTCACCGGCGCCGGAGACACCGTCCTCGCAGCCTTCTCCCTCGCCCTCGCCTCCGGCGCGACGAGCGTCGAGGCCGCGGTTCTCGCCAACGTCGCCGCCGGGATCGTCGTCATGAAGATGGGAACGGCGACGGCCTCGGCCGCCGAGCTCGCCGAGGCGATCGCGTCCGATCACACGCTCCTGTCCACCTGATGCCGCCGCCGAAGGTCCGCACCGCGCCCGCGCTTGCCGAGGAATGCCGCCGGTGGCGCGCGGAGGGGACGCGGATCGCCTTCGCGAACGGCTGCTTCGACCTATTGCACGTCGGGCACATCCGGTATCTCGCCGGCGCGCGGGCCCTCGGCGACGTCCTCGTCGTGGCCGTGAACGGCGACGCTTCGGTCCGGCGCCTGAAGGGCGAGGGCCGCCCGCTGATGCCGCTCGACGAGCGCCTCGAGATCCTCTCCCACCTCGACGTCGTCGACCGCCTCGTCGCCTTCGACGACCCGACCTGTCGCGGAGCTCCTCCTTCTCCTCCGGCCCCACGTGCAGGTGAAGGGGACCGACTACACCCCGGACTCGATCCCCGAGGCCGACGTCGTCCGCTCGTACGGCGGCGCGACCGCCGTCGCCGGCGACCCGAAGAACCACAGCACGACGGACCTCCTCGGCAAGCTCCGGCGCCCGTGACCGCGAGCCCCGCCGACCCCCGGCGCCTCCTCCTCGTCCGGCTCTCGGCCTTCGGGGACGTCGTCTTCTGCCTCCCGGCCGCCAAGGCCCTCAAGGCCGCGTTCCCCGGGGCCGAGCTCGCCTGGGCCGTCGAGGAGAACCTCCTCCCTCTCCTCCGCGGCGCGTCCTACGTCGACCGCCTCTTCCCGGCGAGGACGCGGCGCTGGCGGCGGGCTCCCGTCGCCTCGCGCGGCGAGATCCGCGCGTTCCTTCGCGAGGCGCGCGCCTTCGCGCCCGACGTGATCGTCGACGCCCAGGGGCTCCTCAAGTCGGCCTGGGTGACCGCCCTCGTCCCCGCGCCGCGGAAGGTCGGCTTCGGGCGGCGGACGGCGACGGAGCGCGTGAACCTCCTCGCCACGCGGGAGCGGATCGACCCGGTCGGGCGCGCGCACGCCGCCGACCGGATGCTGGCTCTGGCCGAGCACGTCGCGGGCCGCGGCGGCTTCGACCCGCTCCCCGACGTCTCGCATCTCGTCGCCGCGCCGGACGCCGCGGTGGACGCCTTCCTGGCGGCGACCGGCCGGCCGTTCGCCCTCCTCCAGCCTTTCGCGTCGACGTCCGCCAAGGAGTGGGGCGCCGGGCGCTTCGTCGCCCTTGCGCGGGAACTCGCGGCCCGCGGGCTCCGGAGCGCCGTCCTCTGGGGTCCGGGCGAGGGCGAGGGCGCGCGGGACATCGCGGAGGCGTCCGGCTCCCTCCTCGCGCCGCCCACCGGCCCGGCCGCAGCCGCGCGGCTCGCCTCGCGGGCGGCGCTCTTCGTCGGCGGCGACACCGGGCCGACGCACCTCGCGGCCGCGGCAGGGGCCCCGACCGTCGCGCTCTTCGGGCCGACCGACCCGGCGCGCTACGCGCCGCGCGGGCCGCGCGTCGCCGTCGCGGCGGCGCCCGGCCGATACAATGAGCTCCTGTCGCGGGCGCCGCGACCGGACGTCGATGAGGTTCTCGAACACGCGCACCGCCTGGGCGCTCTGCCTTAGCGCCGGCCTCCTCGCCGCGGGGCCCGGGCCGTCGGCCGACCCGAAGCCTCCCCTTCTCGCCGCGGCGCGCGACCTTCCGAAGGACCGCCTCTACCCCGTCCCGTTCGCGCCGGGCGAGAAGCTCGTCTACACGGTCGCGTGGCTGAAGATCGAGGGGGGCGAGATGACGCTCGCGACGTCGCGGACGGCGGCGGCCGACGGCGTTCCCGTCCACCACTTCCTCCTCAAGGCCGTCTCGAACGACTACGTGTCGAAGTTCTACCCCGTGAACACGCGGTACGAGACGTGGGTCGACGCGCGGGATTTCCAGCCGATCCGGTTCGAGAAGCGGGCGCGGGAGGGGCGCTACGTGTCGGACGAGGTCGAGGAGTTCGACCTCGCGCACCGGGTGGGACGGTGGCGGGACGAGAAGACGGCGCTTCCCGAGCGCGTGCAGGACATCATCTCGTCGTTCTACTACCTGCGGACGCTTTCCCTCTCGCCCGGGTCGGACCTCCGGCTCGACATGTACTCCCGAGGCAAGATCTACCGCCTCGTCGTCCACGTGCAGGAGAAGGAGACCGTCGAGACCGAGGCCGGGACGTTCGTCGCCGTCCGCGTTCAGCCGGCCCTGTTCGGGGAGTCGGGCGAGGACGAGAACCGGGGGAAGCTCTTCCTCTGGATCTCCGAGGACCCGCACCGGCTCCTCGTCATGGCCCGCACGGTCCTCCCGATCGGCAGCGTCACGGCACGGCTGAAGAAGATCGAGCCGGGGTCGGACGACTGACGGTCTAGAATCGCGTCAATGGCCCTGAAACTCGGCGACCTTCTCCTGAAGGCGAAGCTGATCAACCAGGATCAGCTCGGCGAGGCGCTGAAGCTGCAGCAGTCGTCCGGCCTGAAGCTGGGCGAGGCGCTCGTCAAGCTCGGCATCGTCACCGAGGACGACATCACCGAGACGCTCTCGGCGCAGTTCGGCGTGCCGTCCATCAACCTGACCCACTTCGAGATCGACCCGGGCGTCCTCAAGCTCGTGGCGGCCGACGTGGCGCGGAAGTACAACATCCTGCCGGTCAACAAGACGGGCGCCACGCTCACGATCGCGATGGCGGACCCGACGAACGTCTTCGCGCTGGACGACATCAAGTTCATGACCGGCTACAACGTCGAGCCGGTCGTGGCGGCCGAGATGGCGCTCCAGGCCGCCATCGACCGGCACTACGGCGCCACCCACGCCCTCGAGCTGAAGAAGGTCATGGAGGAGATGTCGACCGCCGACACGGCCGACACCTCGCTCGAGGTCGTCGAGGAGGAAGAGGACCAGACGATCGACCTGGAGAAGCTCGCCGAGGAAGGCGAGGAAGCTCCGGTCATCCGGCTCGTCAACATCATCCTGACCGACGCGATCAAGCGCGGCGCGTCCGACATCCACGTCGAGCCCTACGAGAAGGAGTACCGCGTCCGGTACCGGGTCGACGGCATCCTCTACGAGGTCATGAACCCGCCCCCGAAGCTTCGCGAGGCCATCGCCTCGCGCATCAAGATCCTCGCGAAGCTCGACATCGCCGAGAAGCGCCTGCCGCAGGACGGCCGGATCAAGATCAAGATGAAGCTGGCCGGAAAGGTGAAGGAGCTGGACTACCGCGTCTCGACGCTCCCGACCCTCTTCGGCGAGAAGATCGTCTGCCGGCTCCTCGACAAGGACAACCTGATGCTCGACATGACGAAGCTGGGGTTCGAGCGCGACAGCCTCACCCGCTTCGAGAAGGCGATCCTCCGCCCCTGGGGGATGGTCCTCGTCACCGGGCCGACGGGGTCGGGGAAGACGAACACGCTCTACTCGGCCCTGTCGCGGATCAATACACCCGAGACGAACATCATGACGGCCGAGGACCCGGTGGAGTTCAACCTGCCGGGGATCAACCAGGTCCAGATGCGCGATGCGATCGGCCTGAACTTCGCCGCCGCGCTCCGGTCGTTCCTCCGGCAGGACCCGAACATCATCCTCGTCGGCGAGATCCGCGACTTCGAGACGGCCGAGATCGCGGTCAAGGCCGCCCTGACCGGCCACCTCGTCCTCTCCACGCTCCACACGAACGACGCGCCCTCGACGGTGAACCGCCTCATGAACATGGGGATCGAGCCGTACCTCGTGGCGACGTCGGTCATCCTCATCGCCGCGCAGCGGCTCATCCGGCGCGTCTGCACGAACTGCAAGGGCCCGACGGAGGTCGCCCCCCAGGTCCTCGTATCCCTCGGCTTCAACCCCGAGGAGTCGAAATCGGTGCAGGTGATGAAGGGGAAGGGGTGCGAGCGCTGCAACGGCACGGGCTACAAGGGGCGCGTCGCGCTCGTCGAGGTGCTCGAGATCTCCGAGGAGGTCCGGGAGATGATCCTCTCCGGCGCGTCCTCGATCGAGATCAAGCGGAAGGGGATCGAGGAAGGGATGATCTCCCTCCGCCGATCGGGCCTCGCCAAGATCAAGGAGGGCCTCACCTCGATCGAGGAGGTCGTCCGCGAGACCGTGCTCTGACCGCGGCGTATCATTAGGAGGCGGTTCAACCGTAGGGGGACTCTGATGGGAGCGACGCTGCACCAGCTCCTCAAGACGCTCGTGGAGCGCGGAGGATCGGATCTTCACCTGACGACGAACTCGCCGCCGATGATCCGCGTCGACGGCGACCTGACGCCGCTCGACTTCCCGCCGCTCACCGTCCCCGAGACGAAGCAGCTCGTCTACTCGATCCTCACCGACGTCCAGAAGCACCGGTTCGAGGAGAACCTCGAGCTCGACCTCTCCTTCGGCGTCAAGGGGCTCGCCCGCTTCCGCGGAAACGTCTTCATGCAGCGCGGCGCCGTCTCGGCCGTCTTCCGGCAGATCCCCTACGAGATCCTCGGCTTCCGGGAGCTCGGCGTCCCGCCCATCGTCGAGACCCTCTGCAACAAGCCGCGGGGCCTCGTCCTCGTGACGGGCCCGACGGGCTCGGGCAAGTCGACGACGCTCGCCACGATGATCGACAAGGTCAACCGCGAGCAGCCGCGGCACATCGTGACGATCGAGGACCCGATCGAGTTCCTCCACACGCACAAGCGCTGCATCGTCAACCAGCGCGAGCTGCACGCCGACACGCACTCGTTCCCGAACGCCTTGAAGGCGGTCCTCCGCGAGGACCCCGACGTGGTCCTCGTCGGCGAGATGCGCGACCTCGAGACGATGGAGTGCGCCCTCCGCATCGCCGAGACCGGCCACCTGACGATGGCGACGCTCCACACGAACAGCGCCGTCCAGACGCTGAACCGGATCATCGACGCCTTCCCGGCGAACCAGCAGCCGCAGGTGCGCGCCCAGCTCTCCTTCGTCCTGGAGGGGATCCTCTGCCAGACGCTCCTGCCGCGGGCCTCGGGCAAGGGGCGGTGCCTCGCCATGGAGATCCTCATCCCGACGCCCGCCATCCGGAACCTCATCCGCGAGGACAAGCTGCACCAGATCTACTCGATGATGCAGACGGGGCAGAACAAGTACGGGATGCAGACCTTCAACCAGTCGCTCGCCACTCTCGTCTACCGGCGCGTCATCTCGCAGGAGCTCGCCGTCTCCATCACTTCGTTCCCCGACGAGCTGATCGAGATGCTGCAGCGCGGTGCGGGCGTGATTCCCTCGGCGCCCGGCTCGGGCGCTCCGGCGCCGGCCCCGGCGCGTCGCGCCTGATCTCGTAAGGAGGAGTCCGGATGGGTCAGTTCGTCTGGAAGGGCAAGACGCGGCAGGGGGTCGTCACGGGCGGCGTCCTCGTCGCCGACTCCAAGGACCTCGCGATCGCCGACCTCCGGCGCCGGCAGATCGAGGTGACGACGGTCAAGGAGAAGGGGAAGGAGTTCGCCATCCCGCGCGTCGGGCCCGGCAAGGTCAACGCCCGCCGGCTCGCCATCTTCACGCGGCAGTTCTCCGTCATGATCGACGCGGGTCTCCCGCTCGTGCAGTGCCTCGAGATCCTCGGCAGCCAGCAGGACAACCGGCTCTTCCAGAAGATCATCCTCGCGGTCCGGCAGGACGTCGAGGCGGGATCCTCGCTCGCCGAGGCGATGCGCAAGCACCCGAAGGCCTTCGACGACCTCTTCGTCAACATGGTCGCGGCCGGCGAGGCGGGCGGCATCCTCGACACGATCCTCCGGCGGCTCTCGACCTACATCGAGAAGGCGGTCAAGCTGAAGGGGCAGGTCAAGACCGCCCTGATCTACCCGATCTCGGTCCTCGACGGTCGCGGCGCATCGTCGTCTTCATCATCCTCTGGAAGGTCATCCCGACGTTCGCCTCGCTCTTCGCGGCCCTCGGCGCGCAGCTCCCGCTTGCCGACCCGCCTCGTCATCAGGGCCTCGAACTTCGTCGCCAACTACATCCTCTTCATGGTCGCCGGGTTCATCGCGCACTCGGCTTCGCCTTCAACCGCTACTACGCGACCTACCGCGGGCGGCGCGTCATCGACGGCATCGTCCTGAAGCTGCCCGGTCCTCGGCGACATCATGCGCAAGATCGCCGTGGCCCGCTTCTGCCGGACCCTCGCGACGCTCACGTCCGTCGGGCGTCCCGATCCTCGACGGCCTCGAGATCACGGCCAAGACCGCCGGCAACGCGATCATCGAGGACGCGATCATGGGCGTCCGGAAGTCGGTCGAGGCCGGCCGCACGATCGCCGAGCCGCTGGCCGAGACGAAGGTCTTTCCCTCGATGGTCGTCCAGATGATCGGCGTCGGCGAGCAGACCGGCGCGATGGACGCCATGCTCAACAAGATCGCGGAGTTCTACGAGGAAGAGGTCGACAACGCGGTCGAGGGCCTCATGAAGCTGATGGAGCCGATCATGATCGCGATCCTCGGCACGATCATCGGCTCGATCGTCATCGCGATGTACATGCCGATGTTCGAGCTGATCGGCAAGATCGGTGTAGTCGCTAGAATTCCTTCGTGAACCGCTCCGGGCCGGGTGACTCCGACGCCCTGAAGGCGATGCTGCGGGGCCTCGCGTCCCTGCGGCTCGTCATCGTCTTCACGATGATGTTCTCGGCGTTCCTGATCCAGCTCACGTTCGACGTCTCCCTCCCGCTCGGGCCTCATCTACTACCTCGTCGCCTTCGCCTGCTCCTCTCGATCGCGGCCCTCCGTCACGATCGACCGGGTCCCCGCGGAGCTGAGCGCGGGCCTCCAGATCCTGGGCGACCTCCTCGTCGTCACCGGCCTCGTCTGGATCTCGGGCGGGCCCGACTCGTCCTTCACCTTCGTCTACCTCGCGGTCATCGCCGCCGGCGCGATCCTCCTCGGCCGCCGCGGCGGGCTCGCCGCCGCCGGCCTCGCCACCGTCTGCTACGCGGTTCTCGTCGACCTCATGTACTTCGGCGTCCTGCCGCCGGTCGCCGGGCCCCGCTCGTGGGCGGCGCGCCACGCTCGTTGGAAACGTCGCGCTCAACTGCGCCGCCTTCATCGCCACCGCCTTCCTCGTCTCGAAGGCGTCGGAGAACCTCCGGGAGGCGCGGGCCGACCTCGAGCGCCGGAAGGCCGAGATCGCCCGGCTCCAGGCGCTCCACTCGTCCGTCCTCTCCTCGATGTCGTCGGGCGTCCTGACGACCGACCCCGGCGGCATGATCACCTTCGCGAACCGCGCCGCCTGCGACCTCCTCGGCCTCGCGCCGGTCGACATCGTCGGCCAGCCGGTCCTCTCGCTCGGCTTCGTGGACGTCGGAGCCTGGGAGAAGCTCCGCGCCTCGGAGTCGGAGATCCTCCGGTTCGAGGGGGTGCGGAAGGTCGAGGGAGAGCGCGCCTACTTCGGCATCTCGGGGAGCGCCCTTCGCGACGGCGCGGGCGTCGTCACGGGCCGCATCCTGATCTTCCAGAACGTCACGCGGATGAAGAAGCTCGAGGGGGAGGTTAGGCTGAAGGAGAAGCTCGCCGCCGTGGGCGAGCTGGCGGCCGGTATCGCCCACGAGATCCGCAACCCGCTCGCCTCCATCTCCGGCTCCGTCCAGGTCCTGAAGGGCACCGTGCCGCCGGACTCCGAGGAGCAGCGCCTGATGGGGATCGTCGTCTCCGAGTCGCAGCGGCTCGCGAGCATCCTCGAGGACTTCCTGAGGTACGTGCGGCCGCGGGAGCGCGCCGTCGAGCCGGTGGACGCCCCGTCGGCGCTGCGGGACGTCATGACGCTTCTCTCGCACAGCGACGAGGTCTCGCCGCAGCACGAGGTCCTCGTCGACCTCTCCCCCGACTCCGTCGTCCTCCCGGCGGACCCCGGACAGCTGCGGCAGATCTTCTGGAACGTCGCGCGGAACGCGTTCGCCGCGATGCCGGCGGGGGGCCGCCTCACGGTGACCTCGACGTGGAGCGACGGGGCCTGGACGGTCGCGTTCGCCGACGAGGGGCGTGGCATGACGCGGGAGGAGCGGGACCGGCTCTTCACCCCCTTCGCCCACAGCTTTCCGGGCGGCACGGGGCTCGGCCTCGCGATCGTCTACCGCATCGTCGAGGAGCACGGGGGGCGGATCCAGGTCGACACCGAGCTGAACCGGGGCACAACGGTTACGATCTCGCTGCCGGCGCCGGCGGGGACGCCAGCCGCCGCCGACGCGCTCGCCGCCACGGAGGTCTCATGACCCAGGCTCCGGGACCCGAGATTCTCGTCGTCGACGACGAGGCGAGCATCGTGGACATGCTCTCGATCGTCTTCGGCAAGGAGGGCTATCGCATCGCGACCGCCCGTTCCTGCGCCGAGGGTCTGGCGCGCCTCGAGAGCGTCCTCCCCGACCTGGTGCTCACCGACGTCAAGATGCCGGACGGCTCGGGCTTCGAGATCCTGAAGCGGACCCGCGAGCTGGCGCCGTCCGTCCCGGTCGTCATGATCACGGCGTACACGACGACGAAGGCGGCGATCGAGGCGCTGAAGGCGGGCGCCTACGACTACATCTCGAAGCCGTTCGACGTCGAGGAGCTGAAGCACGTCGTCGGGCGGGCGCTGGAGCGGAAGCGGCTGGCGGACGAGAACGTCGCCCTCCGGCAGCGGATCGAGAAGACCGCCCACGGCGCCGTCGTCGGCGCGTCGCGCAAGATGCAGGCCCTCTTCGACCTCGTCTCGCGCATCGGCAAGACGACGTCCACGGTCCTGATCTCGGGCGAGTCGGGGACCGGCAAGGAGCTGATTGCGCGCGCGATCCACCAGGCGTCCGCGCGTGCCGCGGCCCCGTTCATCTCGATCAACTGCGGCGCGATGCCGGAGAGCCTCCTCGAGTCCGAGCTCTTCGGGCACGAGCGGGGGGCCTTCACCGGCGCGGTCAAGGAGAAGAAGGGCCTCTTCCACGAGGCCGAGGGGGGGACCCTCTTCCTGGACGAGATCGGCGAGACGTCGCTGACGATGCAGGTGAAGCTCCTCCGGGCCCTGCAGGAGCGGGTCGTCCGGCGCGTCGGCGGCAACACCGAGGAGCCGATCGACGTGAGGATCATCTGCGCGACGAACAAGGACCTCGCGAAGAAGGTCGCCGACGGCTCGTTCCGCGAGGACCTCTTCTACCGGATCAACGTCATCCCCGTCCCGATCCCGCCCCTGCGCGAGCGCCGCGACGACATTCCCCACCTCGTCCGCCACTTCCTGAAGAAGGTGGCCGCGGAGCAGGGGGTCGCCGAGAAGAAGATCTCGACCGAGGCGATGCGCCTCCTCGAGGCCTACGCCTGGCCGGGGAACGTCCGAGAGCTCGAGAACCTCATCGAGCGGACCGTGGCGCTCGAGTCTTCGGACGTCATCACGACGACCTCGCTCCCCGACGCCTTCCTCCACCCGGCCGGCGTCCCGTCGACGTCGACGCTCGAGGGGTTCGACCTACCGGCCGAAGGGCTCGACCTCGAGCGCTACCTCGAGTGGCTCGGCAAGCGACTCATGCAGCAGGCGCTCGAGCGGACGAACGGCGTGCAGATCCGCGCGGCCGAGCTCCTCCGGATGTCGGAGCGGTCGTTCCGCTACTACGCGAAGAAGTACGGCATCCGGCGGGAGGGCGAGGAAGTCATCGACGAGCGGGTCGAGGCGCCGGCCGCGCGCCCCGACGCATGAGGGGGGGCCGGCTCCTCCGGCCGGCCGCCGCCGGCCTCCCGGCCCTCGCTCTCGCCCTCGCCCTCGCCTCCTGCTCTCCCTCGCCGCCGGCCCCCGCGGCGCCCTCTCCCGCGGCGAGGGGTCCGCGGGTCGTCCTGCCGTCGGGGAAGGTCATCACCGTCGAGCTCGCGACGAACGAAGCGGAGAGGGCGCAGGGGCTGATGTTCCGCGAGTCGCTCCCGGCGGACGCCGGGATGCTCTTCCTCTTCGACACGTCCGAGGTGCGCCCGTTCTGGATGAAGAACTGCCACTTCCCGCTCGACATCGTCCACCTCGCGTCCGACGGGACCGTCGTGGACGTCCTCGCGAACGTGCCGCCCTGCGCGGCCGACCCCTGCCCGAACGTGACGCCGAAGGCGGCGTCGACGACGGTCCTCGAGCTGAATGCCGGCGTGGCCGCCGCCAACGGCGTCGTCCCGGGTTCGAAGCTGACGCTTCTCGAGATCCCCGGCAGGTAGGACGATCTTGATATCGATCGCCCTAGCGTAGGAGAATCGACGACGAAGGGAGCCGCCATGGCCCGGACGGTCGTCTCGTCGAAGTTCCAGGTCGTGATTCCGAAAGAGGTCCGGCAGGAGAGCGGGCTTCGTAAGGGGCAGAGATTCCAGGTGATCAGCAAGCGTGGGGTCATCTCGCTCATCCCGGAGAGCCCGCTTTCGGCGCTGCGCGGCCTCGCCAAGGGGATCCGGACCGCTGGTCTCAGGGAGAAGAAGGACCGGCTCTGAAGATCCTCGACTCCTCCGCCTGGCTCGAGGTCTTCCGGGACGGTCCGCACGCGGAACGCGTCGGGCGATGGGCCGCCGATCCCACCCGGATCTTCACCCCCACGGTCGTCCTCTACGAGGTGTACAAGATCCTCAAGCGGGAGCTCTCCGAGGAAGAAGCTCTCAGGGCGGTTGCGCAGATCCTGAAGACGAACGTCGTTCCGCTCTCCGAGGCCCTCGCCCTGGAGGCCGCGGACCTCAACCTCGAGGAACGCCTCGCAATGGCCGACTCGATCGTCTACGCCACGGCCCGGTCCCACAACGCCGAGCTCGTGACCACCGACGGCGATCTGGAGGGTCTGCCCGGGGTCATCTTTCTCTCGAAGAAGCGAAGCTGACCGCCGTCTTCGATTTCTGCGCTCAGCTCCCCGAAGGCACGAAACGGAAAAGGCCCCGGCCGACCGTGGCGAGGAAGAGGCCCGACGGTTCGCGCGGGTCGCCCGCCCACCCGGCGACGACGAGCCCCGCCTCCGGCATCGAGAGGGCCACGGGCTCGCCGCCGCCGTCCGCGGGGCGGAAGACGAGGAGCGAGCCGTCCGCGTTCACCTCGACGCCGACCGGCAGCGACCCGCGCGGGACGGTGCGCGGCCGCCCGAACCCCCCGGTCAGCGGCCGCGCCGCGGTAGCCGGGCCGCGCGCGGTCCACGCCCGGCCGTCCCAGAAGACCGTCGCGCCGGCGACGTCGGCCGCCCACGTCTGGAGGTCGAGCGAGGGAACCCGCGCGCGCCGGATCGACTCGATCCGCGACGCGAGCGCCCCCATCCGGGACCAGCTCGCTCCCTCGTCGCGGCTCTCGAAGACGCCGGCGTCGGTCGCCGCCGCGATCCGCGACTCCGACCGGGCGAAACCGCGCGCGGAGACGCCGAGCACCTTCGAGAACGGGGCTCCCGGCCGCTCCGCGAGAAAGACGCCGTCCGGCGTCGCCGCGAGGAGCCTCTCGCCCGCGGTCGCGAGACCGAGGACCGTGGAGGGAGGGGAGGCGGCGAGCCGTTCGGCCTGGCCGGTCACTGCGTCGACGCTCCAGAGCCCTCCCGCGGCGCCGTCCGCGGCGCGCGACACGACGACCCGACCGCCCGGAAGGGCCGCCACGGAGGAGAGGCGCGCCTCGGCGAGCCCCCGGCTTCCCTCCGTCCACGTCACGCCGCCGTCCTCCGAGCCGAAGACCCCGTCCGCCTCCGTCCCCATCACGAGGCGTTCGGGCCGGTGCGGGTCGAAGACGAGCTCGTTGACGACGACCTCGGGCCCGAGGCGGCGGAAGCTCGTCCCGCCGTCGCGGCTCTCGAAGAGGCCGCCGGTCGTCCCCGCGAGGATCCGCGCCGGGTCGCGCGGGTCGATCCGGACGACGTGCGTCCGCCGGTCGGCGAGGCCGTCCCGGTGGCGGGTCCAGCTCGCGCCGCCGTCCCTCGTCCGGTAGACCCAGCCGCAGGTGGCCGCCCAGAAGTCGTCGGGATTCGCCGGCGAGAAGTCGATGCCGAAGACCTCGGTGTCCTCCACCATCCCGCCCGCGATCCGCGTCCAGCTCCGGCCGACGTCGGCCGAGCGGAACGGGTGGCGGAAGGAGCCGCTGAAGAGCACCTGCGGGCGGAGCGGATGGAACGCGACGAAGGAGATGCCGGAGCCGGGGTCGAGCGGCGGGAGCGAGCGGCGCCACGTCGCGCCGTCGTCCTCGGAGATCTCGAGGCCGCCGTCGCCCCCGGCGACGACGACGCGCCGGCCGGAGACGGTTCCCGCCGCCACGACCCGCGCGCCGGCGCGGGCCTCCCAGCTTCGGACCACGTCGAACGTCCGCCCGGCGTCCTCGGAACGAAGGAGCTGTCCCCCCTTCACGACACCGGTCAGCCCGACCCAGAGCGTCCCGGGCCGGAGCGGATCCGGAACGAGCGCCGTGACCGCGGAGCCCGGAAAGCGCGCCGCGGCGGAGGGCGGAGCCCAGGAGCGACCTCCGTCGACCGACCGGTAGAGACCCCCCTGGGCCGTGCCCAGCCAGAAGGCGGACGGCTCCGTCCGGTCGGCCACGAGCGACTTCACCTCGGCCCCCGGGAGCGGGTAGCGGTACCAGAGCCCTCCGGTCGACCGCGGCAGCGCGCTCGGCCGGGCGACTCCGGCGGCGAGAAGCGCGAGGGCGGCGAGAAGAACCGGTCTGTTCACCGTCAGAGTTTAGCGGGCGGTCAGGAGTCGCTCTTCGAGCCCTTTTTCGGCTCCTTTTTCGGCGGCCCGGCCTTCGGCGCGTCCGGAGACGCCTCCTTCGACGAGGAGCTCTCCGGCTTTCCCGCGTCCGCGGAGGGGGCGTCCCCCTTTTCCGGAGCCGACGAGCCCGACTTCCCGTAGTCGCTGACGTACCAGCCGGTCCCCTTGAACTGGAAGGCGGGCGCCGAGAGCAGCTTCTTCAGCGGGCCGCCGCACCGGTCGCAGATCGTGGGGGGCTTCTCCTTGAAGGACTGGATCACCTCCAGCGTCCGGCCGCACGATTCGCAGAGAAACTCGAACAGGGGCATGACCGTACTCCTCGCCCTCGTGGGTCCGGCCCTTCCTCAGTCCACGCGCGGATGGCCGCCCGAGCCCGTCCTCCACTGAAGCTTCCGGATCCCGCTCGTCATCTCCCGCCGCAGGATCAGCTTCAGTACCCAGAAAGCGTACAGGATTCTCGCGTTCAGCGCGACGTCGCCCGGTCCGAGCGCGACGAGGTCCCGCAGCGTCTTCAGGCCGTCCACGCGGTGGAGGAACTGGCGCTCGGCCGAGGACAGCTCCAGCTCCGCCGGGTCCGGAGTCGGCGCGCCCTTTTCGAAGACCGTCCACGACGGCCCGAGCCTGCCGACACAGCGCTTCGGGTCGCGGATCCGCCGGATGCCGTCCACGATGGCCTGCGGCGTCGGGATGTGGAGCTGGATCAGCTCGTCGGTCCGGAACTGGCCGACCTCGAACGCCACCTCTCCCTTCTCCCAGTCGAAGAGGGACCAGAGGATCTCTTTCACCTGCTCCGTCACGGCCTCGTGCAGCTCCTGGTCGTTCAGGAGCCCGAGCTGGACGAGGACGGAGCCGTACCGGCGCGAGCCGCCGTCGGCAAGGAGCTCCTGCTCGCCACGCACGTGCTCGGCCGTGTTGATCCGGCGGCGGCGCCTGAGGAAGCTCGCCGAGCGAGTCGTTCCGGTCGGTGGAGGTGGCGAAGATGACCGTCCCGCCGACGATGTAGATCTTCTTCTCGATTCCCTCGTGCGAGGCGATCAGGACGCCCGGCACGCGGTATCGGTAGACCGTCTCGAGGATCTCGGGCAGCGGCTGCTCCGCCAGGTCGCCCCGGAACTCGAACCTCGGATCCGACATTGGCGGGATTTAATCACCGGACCGCCCGCGGGCAAAGGCCGGCCCGCCCGGTCGCCTTGCTACGATCCCGCCGTGCTCGCGTTCGACGAGGCCCTTTCTCGCGTCCTCGGCGCGGTCACCCCCCTCCCGGGCGAGGCCGTCCCGCTCGCCGGCGCGGCCGGCCGCGTCCTCCTCGAGCCGGTCGCGGCCGACCTCGACCTCCCGCCCTTCGACGCGACCGCGATGGACGGCTGGGCCGTGCGCGCCTCCGAGGCGGCCGACCCGCCCGTCCGCCTGCGGGTCGCCGGGCCGACCGTCGGCGCCGGCGGGCGGGGCGGGGCGCTTCCGTCCGGGGCCGCCCTCAAGGTGATGACGGGCGCCCCGATGCCCGAAGGGGAGCGACGCCGTCGTCCCCGTGGAGGAGGCCGAGGAGGACGGGGAGTCCGTCCGGCTCCTCGAGGCCCCCGCGCCCGGCGCGCACGTCCGGAAGCGCGGCGAGGTCGTCGCCCGGGGCGCCGTCCTCCTCGCGCCCGGCCGGCGCCTCTCGCCGGCCGACGTCGTCCTCCTCGCGGCCGCGGGACGCGGAAGCGTCCGCGTCGCGCGGCGCGCGCGCGCGGCGGTCCTCGTCACCGGAGACGAGATCGTTCCTCCCGACGCCCTCCCCGGTCCCGCGCAGATCCGGAGCACGAACGGCCCGCTCCTCGTGGCCGCCCTCGCGCGGCTCGGCGCGGACGTCTCGGACCTCGGGGTCTCCTCCGACGACCGGCGCGCGCTCCGCGCCGCGCTCGCCCGCGCTCTCGCGGGGGGATTCGACCTCCTCTTGACGACGGGCGGCGTCTCGGCCGGCGACTTCGACCTCGTCCCGGCGCTCCTCGAGGAGCTCGGCGTGGCGGCGCGGTTCCACAAGGTCGCCATCCGGCCCGCCAGGCCCGTCTTCTTCGGAACCCGCGCCGGGACGCTCGTCTTCGGCCTTCCGGGGAATCCGGTCTCGGCCGCCGTCGCGTTCGACCTCTTCGTGCGGCCGGCGTGGCGGAAAGCTTCGGGTCTCACGCCTCCCCTTCCGCCTCCCGAGGAAGCCCGGCTGACGGCTCCCGCGAAGAACAAGGGGTCCCGCCTCGCGTTCGTCCCCGCCTCCCTCGCCCGGGAGGGCGGGCGGCTCGCCGCGACGCCGATCCTGGCGAAGGGGAGCCACGACGTCCTCGCCCACGCGCGCGCGAACGGACTCCTCGTCCTGGCCGCCGGCTCGGCTCTCGCCGCGGGCGACCGCGTCGCCGGTCCACGTCGGCACCGACGACACGACGCTCGGCCGGTTCGAATGAGGCCCTTCCGCTCCCGCCGCGTCGCGATCACCGGGCTGGGCTGCGTCACACCGATCGGCAACGACCGCCCGGCGTTCGCGGAGGGCCTCCGGGCCGGGCGCTCGGGCGTCGCGCGGATCGCGCTCTTCGACCCCGAAGCCCTCCCCGTGACGATCGCCGCGGAGGTGAAGGGCTTCGACCCGACCTCCGTGATGCCGCCGAGCGAGCTCCGGCACGTCTCGCGCGTCGTCCCGCTCTCCCTCGCGGCCGCCGGCGAGGCGCTCGCCGACGCCGGGATCGACGCCGCGACCCTCCCGCTCGAGGAGCGCCGGGAGCTCGGCGTCGTCTTCGGCTCGGGGGGCGGCCCGGTCGAGTTCTTCGAGAAGATGTACGGCCACTGGTACCGCGGCGACCTGAAGAAGGCCTCGGTCTACTCGATCCCGACCGGGACGATCGGGACGCTCTCCTCCGAGATCTCGATGCGCTTCGGGCTGAAGGGGCCGTCGCACGTCGTCTCGACGGGCTGCACGTCGGCCGCCGACGCGATCGGCTACGCCGCGAAGGCGATCGCGTCCGGCGAGCGCGACGTCGTCCTCTCGGGGGGCGCCGACGCCGTCATCACGCCCGGGATCATGACCGGCTTCGCCCTCATGAAGATCCTGTCGTCCGCCTATCCAGGACCGCCCCGCCGCGGCGAGCCGCCCCTTCGACGCCGCGCGCGACGGCTTCGTCCTCGGCGAGGGGGCCTGGATCTTCGTCCTCGAGGAGCTCTCGCGGGCCCGCGCCCGCGGCGCGCGCGTCTACGGGGAGATCCTCGGCTACGCGGCGACGTGCGACGCCTACCACCGGGTCCGCCTCGACGAGTCGGGCGAGGAGCCCGCGCGCGCCATCGCCGGGGCGATCGCCGACGCGGGGCTCGCCCCGTACGACGTCGGCTACGTCCAGTACCACGGCACGTCGACGCTCCTGAACGACCGGATCGAGACCCGCGCCACGCGGGTCGCGCTCGGCGAGCGGGCGGCGAGCGTCCCGGGGAGCAGCGTGAAGAGCCAGGTCGGCCACCCGCAGGGAGCCTCGGGCGCCGCGGGCCTCGCCGCGACGCTCCTCGGGATGGCGGGAGGCTTCCTCCCCGCCACGATCAACCTCGAGACGCCCGACCCGGAATGCGACCTCGACTACGTCCCGAACGCCCCGCGCGAGGCGGAGGTCGAGTTCGCGGTCGTGAACGGGATCGCGTTCGGGTCGAAGAACACCGCCCTCGTCGTCCGGAACGGCCGCTCTCTCCCCCGATGAGCTTCTGGGTCCCCGACCGCCGGCCGGCCGACGAGATCCTCGACGGCGACTTGCCCGCTCCCGAGGCCGAGGCGAGCCTCTCGGACATCGAGTGGGTCCACCGGAACCTCGGCGGGCGACGCCTCCTCGCGCGGCGGCTCCTGCCGCTCCTCTCCGACGCTCGCGGTCGACGGTGGGAGTCTCTCGCTGCTCGACCTCGGCTGCGGCTCGGGGCACGTCGGGCGCGACCTCCTCTCGGCCTTCGCGCCGCCGCGGCGGCTCCCTCCGTCGCCTTCGGCCTCGACCTGAAGCTGACGCACGCGCGCCTCTCTCCCCGGGGCCGCGCCGCCGCCGCCGACGCGCTCGCCCTCCCCTTCGCGCGACCGGAGCGTCGACGTCGTCTTCTCGACGCTCTTCCTCCACCACTTCTCCCCCGCCGAGATCGCGACGCTCCTCGCCGAGGCGAGGCGCGTGGCGCGGCGCGCCGTCGTCTCCTTCGACCTGACGCGGCACCGCGTCGCCCTCGCTCTCATCTCCGTCGTCGGCCCGCTGGCGTTCCGGAGCCGGATCTCGACGCTCGACGGGCAGGCGAGCGTCCGGCAGGCCTACACGCCGCGAGGAGATGGCGCGCCTCGCCGCCCCCGTCCTGCCCGGCGCGAAGCTCGATTCCGCGGGGCCGTTCGTCTGGCAGCTCGTCTGGATCCGACCGTGAGCGCGGAGTTCGACGTCGCCGTCGTCGGCGGGAGCCTCGCCGGCAGCGCGGCGGCGGCCGCCCTCGCCCGCGCGGGGGCCGGGGTCGTCGTCCTCGAGAAGTCGGTCTTTCCCGCGGCCGAAGATCTGCGGGTCGTTCCTCTCCCACGAGGCGCTTCCTGTTCTCGAGAGAATGGGCGCCCGGGAGGAGCTCCAAAGCCAACGGCCGGAGACGATCGCACGCTTCGCGCTGGTGACGGCCCGCGGACGCCGCGTCGAGTCGGAACTCCCGGCACCCGTCCTTTCGCTCTCGCGGGAGAGGCTGGATTCCCTCGCGGCCGCCGCGGCCGGGCGCCAGGGGGCCCTAATCCGCTTCGGCACGGCGGTTCTTTCCCTCGAAGGGAATCTCCTGGGGGGCTTTCGGCTGAAGGCCGGCGGCGCGGAGCTTTCTGCCCGCGTCCTCATCGGCGCGTGGGGACGCTACAGCCCGCTCGACGGCCGCCTCTTGCGGCCCTTCTTTCGGGAGGCTCCTTCGCTGATCGGATTCGGAAAGCAGCTCGACGGCGATGGCTCCCGCTTCGCCGGACGCGCCGTCCTTCATCTCTTCGAGGGGGGGTACCTCGGCCTCTCGCTCGTCGAAGGGGGGCGGGTCAACCTCGCGGCGCTCGCGACGCCGCGCGTCGCCGCCGAGGCCCATCACGATTTCGACGAGCTCCTCGCTCGCCTGAGGCGAGAGAGCGCGTCGCTCGCGGCCGATCTCGACGGCCTCTCGCCGAAGCCGGGGCCCGTCCTCGTCTCCGAGCCGGTCCACCTCGGCCCGCACGGGAGCGTCGCGGGCGACGTCCTCCTCGCCGGCGACGCGGCCGGCGTCGTCGACCCCTACACGGGGACCGGGATGGCGCTGGCGCTTCGGACCGGGGAGGCCGCGGCCGGACCGATTCTCGACTTCCTCTCCGGGCGCCACGGCGCGGAGGAGCTGAAGGCGGCCCACCGGAGGCGCCGCGCGGAGATCTGCGGACACCGGTTCCTCGCCTCGCGTGCCTTCCGCTCCGTCTTCTACGGCGGCGTTCTCTCCCGCCTCGTCGGTACCGCCGCGGCGGCGCCGCTGGCCCGGTGGGCGGCCCGCCTGACGCGGGCATGATCCGCGACGCTACTGAAGGTAGAAGCCGCCCACCTTCCCGCCCTTCGTCGAGACCTTCGCGAGGACGTCGTCCTTGCCGTCCTTGAACGTGATCTTCCAGAGGTTGACGGCGTAGCCGACCTGGTTGAGCGTCCCGAGATAGGTCAGCGTGTACCCCCCCTTGAGCCGGGGCGCCATCTGGGCCGCGACCGCGTCGAACGTCGTCCGCTTCAGCGCCACGCGAAAGGGCTCCTCCGCATCCCAGAGGAAGTCGTCGTACGAGCCCGATTCGAGCGCCGCGAGCATTCTCTTCAGGGAAGCCTCCGCGACGGGGGCCTCGGCGACGACGGCCGGGCCCGCCGCCGAGCCCTCCGCGGCAACGAGGAGGGCGAGGCCGAAAATCGCCGCGGGAAGCTGCCTCACGACCCGCGTTTCGCCGTCCGGCGCCTCGACGCCTTCGCCTTCTTCTCCCCCTTCGCCTTCCGGCGCCCCGCCCTCGGGAAGAGCCCGGCCCTGATGGTCTCGACCTGGGCGATGTGGTGGCGATCATGGCCGGCGTACAGGAAGACGAGCTTCAGGATCGACTCCTCCCCCCGCTCGGAGTGGAGGCCGACCCGCTCCCACGCCTCCTCCGGGAGCCGTTCCAGGAGGCCGAGGTTCGCCGCGCGGACCATCGCGAAGTCGTCGACCAGGTCGGCCGCTCTCGCATTCAGGGGACCGAGCTTTGCCGCGAAGAGGTCCTGGTCGTAGCCCTGGATCGCCGGCCGGTCGTGCGCGCCGATGAAGCGATAGCGCGAGCCGAGGATCACCTCGCCGTCCGCCAGATGGGCGAGGATCTCCTTGATCGACCACTTGCCCGGCGCGGGCTTCGTCGCGAGCTGCCGCTCGGTCAGCCCCCGGATGGCCCGCCGGAGGCGGTCCGGGGCCTCGGCCATCGCCTCGACCGGGTCGTCGCCGCCGAGCGCCCGGGCATACGTGTCGGGAATCGCGGGCCTCGGATGTCGAGCCGCCATGTCGTCTCCTCCTGGCGTTTCGTGAGTCCCCTGCTCCGCGGGCGCCGGCACGTCAGAGGCCCAGCTTGCGGCGGACGGACGAGACGGTCACGGCCTCCTCGGTCCGGAGCTTCAGGTTGCCGAGGCCGTCGTAGATGACCCAGAAGGTGGCTGCGCCATTCCGACGGAGCGCGCCAGCTTCCCCTCCGAGTCGAGGAGCACCGGCTGCCGGAAGCTCCGGGCGACGCGGGCGCATTCCTTCAGCTGGTCTCGGCCGACCACGAAGACGGTCTCGACGCCGGACGGCTTCAACGCCTCGGCCAGCTCGAGGGCCGCCGGAATCGTCTCGACCGACTTGGCGTCCGTGCCGACGTAGACGAGCAGGCAGCCGGCCGAGGCCCGGCAGTCCCGCGGAGAGCCCTGCTTGAGCGGCGACTCGAACGCGACGTACTTCGGGAGCGTGACGTCCTCGACCTCCGAGGGCGGCTTCAGGAAGAGCCAGGTGCCGATGCCGGCGGCCGCGAGGACGCCGAAGATCGTCCAGAGGCTCGGACCGAGCGGGCGCTCCCGGCCCTGGAACTTGAACCGCGACGTCGCCTGCCCGGGCCCGGGAGGCCCGTCGGGGCCTCCGTCCGGAGACGGCGTTCCGGCGGCCGCCCGCCGGGACGGCGGGCTTCGGGACGCCCGGAGTGCTCACGGTTCCCATGGACGGTAGTTTACGGAGGAGACACCCGCAGGGAAATGGGGCCCGCGCGAACAGGTCAGGAGGCCGGGGTCCCTTCCGGATCCGGACCGTCCCCGACGTCGCGCGGATCGAGATCCTGCGGGCCGCCGCCGTTCAGCTTTCCGGTCGCGGTCTGCCGGCCGCCCTTCTTGGAGATGGAGAGGTCGGGGAACTGGGAGTCGATGTAGTCGCCGTCGGACTCGACGCCCGCGACCGAGACCTCGACGTCTCCCCGGGCGTTCGCCGGAAGGACGAGGGTCACGTCGCCGCCGCTCGAGGCGATCTCGACCGACGGCCGGTCGGTGCCGGCGATCTCGCAGAGGACCGAGCCGCCGCTCGTCCGGACCGCCACGGGCCCGTGGACCGCGTGAAGCGTCACGTCGCCGCCGCCCGTCCGCGCGGTCACCCCGGCCGCTCCGGACTTCAGGATGATGTCGCCTCCCGTCGTCTCCAGCCGCGCCTCTCCCGAGACGCTGCCGGCCCGGATGTCGCCGCCGTACGTCCGGGCGGTCAGGTCGCCCGTCACCGACGCGATCGTGATGTCGCCGCCCGCCGTCGAGAGGTCGGCTCCCTTGCCCGGCCGACTTCACCTCGATCTGGCCCGAGTGGGTCGCGACCCGCACCCGCCCGCTCACGTGGCCGAGCGACACGTCGCCGAGCGGGACGCTCGTCGAGAAGTCGCCCGGCGATGTCGCCCCGGACGACGGGCTGTCCGATCTCGGAGGGAGGCAGCGGCTCGCGCGGCAGGGCGGGAGTGCCCGGCTCGCGCCGGAACCGCGGGGACCGCCGGAACGGCCGGGATCGGCGGGTCAGCGCGGATCACGACGACCCGGGGCATCCTCGACGATCCGGACCCTGCGCGGGCCGACGATGGCCTTCGCCTGCGCCTCGGTCGTCCCCTCGGCGAGAAGCAGGATCTTCCCGTTCAGGTTCGACATCCGGACCGTCGCGCCGCCCCCGCCGACGGTGGCCTCGTACGAGCGGTTCAGGTTGATCGTGATGTTGTGGGCGAGCTCGCGGCTCATCCGGGCGAGGTCCCGGTTCATCTGCTCGAGGGAGCGATTCAGCTCGGAGAGGTCGATCTCGATCTTCTCGACGTCCTTCTCGGGTTCGCCGTCGACCTCGACCTCGATTTTCTGGTGCTCGCGCACGGTCTTCCGGGTCTCTTCCCGGATCTTCCGCGACCTCCGCCCGGATCTTCTCCTTCTCGGCCCGGATCTTCTCCTTCTCGGCGCGCGTCATCTCGTCCTCTCCGGCCGGCTGTCGGGAGGGAGAACGTGGAGAGGATCTCGCCGCTCATCGTCTTTCCCTCGAACCGGAAGCCGGCGGCCGCCGGGAGCTTCAGCGCGAGGTGCCCGTTCACCGACTTGAGCTCGATCTCCGTCCCCTTCGGCGAGCTCCGACACCTGCGCGTCGACGCTGCCGTTCACCGTGCTCAGCTTCAGGCCGCTCCGGGCGCCGGCGACCTCCACCTTTCCGTTGACGCTCGAGAGCGAGAGCTCGGCCGCGATGCCCGCCGCCGTGACGTTGCCGTTCACGAGCGAGGCGTCGGACGGCGACGCCCGGAGGGAGCGTGACGCGGCAGCGGGCGTCCACGCGAAACCCGTCGTGCCGCTCCGTCCGGACGTCCCAGCCCCCGTTCCGGCCGCGGCGGATCTCGGTCCCTGCCGGCTCGACCACGAGCGTGAGGTCGCCGTTCTCGTTGGCGAAGCGGACCGACGTCTCGTCGAGGATCCGCTTCGCCTCCCGGTCGTCCTTCGCCCGGACGGTGAGGTCGACGACGGCCGCGAAGGCCGACCCCGCCACGATCTCGACGTTTCCGTTGACGTTCTCGACGTCAGCGACTTCAGCGTCCCCGAGGCCGTGAAGTCCTGCTGGCGCGTGGCGTTTCCGGGCAGCGTCCCGCCGTCCGCGTGGAGCGCGGCGGCGAACGAGAGGCAGACGAAGCCGATGATCAGCAGGATCCAGAGAAGGACCGCGACGAGGACACCCGTCCGGCGGGCATCCGGGGAAGCGCGTTCGTGCTCATGCCCGAAAGACGCGCCTCCCGGCCGAAAGGTCACGCTCACAGCTCGAGTCTCGAGAGCGCCTGGGCGGCCTGGACGCGGACGTAGCCGTTCTCGCGCTCGTCCCCCGCCTTCGCGCGGAGCGCGTCGAGCGCCGTGGCGTCCTTCGCCGCCGTGGCGATCCGCGCGAGCCCCTCGACGGCGACGATCCGGACCGCCGGGTTCTCGTCGGTCTTCAGGGCGAGGATCAGCGCGTCGCGCGTCGCCTCGCTCGGCGGCAGCTTCACGAGCGCCTCGACCGCCTTCTTCCGGACGCCCGGGTTCCGGTCCCGCTTCAGCGTGTCGGCGAGGACGGCGACGACCTCGGGAGAGGCGGCCACGCCCGCCTTCGTGTTCTGCGAGACGAGCTCGATCGCCTGGCCGCGGGCGCCCTCGGTCTCGGCCGCGCCCGACATCAGGTAGACGAGGAGGTCGGCGATCCCCTTCTGGTCGGGACGCCCGACGACGGTGTACCGCGTCGTGACGTCGAACGAGACGCCGACGCGGCCGGCCGGATCGGCCGGGCGGAAGGCGACGTTCGCGAGGCGCGGACGGTTCGAGAGGTCCGGGCAGCGCCTCGGAGACGTCGAGCGTCCGCTGCGCCACCACCGGGATCCGGTCCGCCGCGCGGGCGGCGACCTGCTCCGCCGGCGTGGTCATCCGGGCGAGGACGAAGCCGCCGCCGGCCGCGAGGACGATCGCCGCGGCCCGGAGGAGGGTCGACGCGACCCGCTCCCCGCGCGGGCGGAACGACACGACGTTGGCCGGGGGCGCGGTCGGAGAGCGGCGGAGCGGCGCGGCGAGCCGTCTCGGCGGCGAGAAGCGCTTCGGTGCGTCCGGAGGAACGCCGGCGACGGCACGGCGGCGGGAGCCTCCGCGAGCGCGGCCCAGGCCCGCTCGAGGCGGGCGACGTCTGCCTCGCAGGAAGGGCAGACGGCGAGGTGGGCCTCCAGCCACGCCTCTCCCCGTCGGGCCGCTCGCCGGCGAGGCGGAGAACGGCGGCTTCACGGACCTTTACGGCGTCACGGCATTCCATGTCGGGCCTCCACGGGAAAAGACGTCCTTGAGCTTCTCCATCGCCCGGAAGATCCGGGTCTTGACGGCCCCTTCGCTGATCGAGAGCGCCTTCGCGATCTCGGCGTAGGCGAGGCCGTGGTAACGGGCGAGGATCAGGGCTTCGCGCTGCTCGTCGGACAGCTCGGCGAGCGCCTTCCGGACGAGGTCCCGCCTCTCGCGCGCGACGAGGGCGTCGTCTGCCGGCGGGTCCGCCGCGGGCGCCTCGGCGACGGCGTCGAGCGGCACCGTCGGCCGCCGTCCCGGTCCGGCGGAGCCTGTCGCGGCTCGCGTTCGCGGCGATGGCGAAGAGCCACGACGCGACCGAGGCGCGTCCGTCGTACTGGTCGACGCGGGAGATCAGCTTCAGGAAGACCTCCTGCGCCACCTCCTCCGCCTCGGCGCGGTTCCCGAGCATCCGGTCGGCGTAGCGCAGGACCGGCGTGCCGTACCGGCGGAAGAGCTCCGACGCTCCGTCCGGCTCTCCCCGGCGGACCATCAGGAGGAACTGCAGGTCTTCGTCCGCGTCCACGCGCTCCTCGGGTGCCCGCCGGGCGCTCGCCATCGCTAGGGAGACGCGCGGCGGAGCGAAAGGTTACGCCCGGCTGCTCCGGCGCCGCGCCGGCTTCCCGGCCCGGTCACCGGGCCACGAGCCGGATCGTCCCCTTGTGCGTGGACGCGTGGAGGCTGGGCCCGCCGCCGTTCACGGCGCCCTGGAGGACGTCGCCGGAGCGGCGCGAGACGGCGCTCGAGGGAGCGTCGAAATCCGACCGGATCCGCCCGTGGCGGTCGGCGACGGCGTCGAGCGTGAACGCGGCCGCCTTCGGCAGGGAGAGCTCGATCTCCCCCTTGTAGGTCTCGACCCGGACTGTCCCCCGCGAGGCGGGCGAACTCGACCCGGGCGGTCCCCTTATAGGTTTCGAGGTCGAGGCGGCCGTCGAGGCCGGAAACCCGCATCTTTCCCTTGTAGGACTCCAGCCGGAGGCGCCCGGCGAGCGAGGCCACGTCGATCGTCGACTTGTAGTCCTTGATGTCGAGCGAGGCCGTCCTCGGCATCCGGATCCGGTAGTGGACGAACGGGCGGGCCGTGCACCAGCTCAGGAATCCCTGCCGGTACTCCTCGAGCCGCCCGTAGCTCGACTCGATCAGGACGAGGTCGGAGTGGGCGTCGATCCGGACCTCGGTCGCCTCCACCCATTCGGCCCAGCTCTTCTCGTCGCCGCAGTCGGTGTCGGCGACCACCCGGGCCTCGACGACGACGTCCGCCCGGTCCTCCGCGGTCACGTCGATCGACCCCTTGTAGGTGTCGATCTCGACGCGGCCGTTCGCCGCGAGCGGAAGCGTCTTCCGGACCTCCTTCTGCGGGGCGCCGTGGGCCGCCAGGCTGAAGAGGGCGAGGAGGAACAGCGGGACGAGAAACCGGCGTGTGCGGCTCATGCCTCTAGAGACGGAAACCGCCGGAAAAAGTTTCCGGCAGCCGGCGGCCGTCGCCCGGACCGGCGCCGCTCTCAGGCCGGACGGCGTCCAGAGCCCCGCCCACGAAGACGTACTTCTTCTGCCGGGCGGCCGCGCAGAGCTCGGTCCGGAAGTCGGGGTGGGCGATGTCGATCAGGGCCCCGGCCCGCTGGCGGATGTTCTTCCCCCACAGGTCGGCGACGCCGTACTCGGTGACGACGTAGTGGATGTCGCCGCGGCTCGTGACGACGCCCGCCCCCTCCTCGAGGGCCGGGCAGATCCGGCTCACCTTGCCGTCCTTCGCCGTCGAAGGGAGCGCGATGATGGGCCGCCCGCCGCGGCTCCGCGACGCGCCCCGGATGAAGTCGACCTGCCCGCCGATCCCCGAGAAGAACCGGCCGCCGAGCGTGTCGGCCGCGACCTGCCCGGTGAGGTCGACGGCGAGCGCGGAGTTGATGGCGACCATGTGGTCGTTCCTGGCGATCTGGAACGGGTCGTTCGTGAAGCTGGAGGGGCGCATCTCGAGCGCGGGGTTGTCGTGGACCCACTCGTAGAGCTTCTTCGAGCCCATGAGAAACGACGTCACCATCTTCCCCGGCAGGAGCGTCTTTCTCTTCCCGGTGATGACGCCCGCCTCCGCGAGCCGCATGACGCCGTCGGAGAGCATCTCGGTGTGGATGCCGAGGTCGCGCCGGTTTCCGAGGCAGGCGAGGACGGCGTCCGGGAATCCGGCCGATGCCCATCTGCAGCGTCGCGCCGTCGCCGATCAGGCCCGGCCGCGTGCAGGCCGATCTGGCGGCAGACGTCGTCGAGCGGCTCGGTCGGGAGCTCGAGGAGCGCGTAGTCGACCGGGACGAGGTGGGCGATCCGTTCCACGTGGATGAAGGAGTCGCCGTGCGTCCGCGGCATCCGCGGGTTCACCTCGGCGAGGATCAGGCTCGCGCTGTCGACGGCCGCGCGGACGATGTCGACCGAGACGCCGAGGCTGACGAAGCCGTGCCGGTCGGGCTGGCTGACCTGGATCAGGGCGACGTCGACCGCGACGCGCCCGCTCGAGATGACCTGCGGGATCTCGGAGAGGAAGACGGGCATGAAGTCGGCCCGCCCCTCCTGCACCGCCTGCCGGACGTTCGCGCCGATGAAGAACGCCGTGTGCCGGAAGCGCTCCTGCAGGCCCGGGGCGACGTAGGGCGCGGGGCCCAGCGTCAGGAGGTGGACGATCTCGTTGCCGAAGAGGTGGGTGCCGTGCTCGACCATCGCCTCGACGAGGCGTCCGGGCTCTGCGGCTCCGGAGCCGATCAGGATGCGGCGCCCCGGCGGGATGGCGCGGATCGCCTCCTCCGCGGAGGCGACTTTCCAGCTGTAGCGGGTCTGCCAGTCGTTCTCTGCATCATGTGGGAATGCTGCGTCGCGGGCTCCGCGAAGGCTATCGCTTCGTCCTTCATGGTGCCATGATCGGTCCCGGCCTCCGCGAACGCTGTAAGCGCTTTGCATCATCCGCGCCGAAGCCGCTGCCGTAACATGACTTGCAGAGGAACGCCCGCCCGCTCATGAAGACCTCGTTCCGCATCGCCAGGATCGCCGGCATCGACGTCAACGTCCACGTGACGTTCGGGCTGATCGTCCTTCTCGGGAGCGGTCGACTGGGGCTCCGGTTCGGGCCGAACGGGGCCCTCTTCGGCGCGCTCCTGATGATCGTCCTCTTCGGCTGCGTCGTCCTCCACGAGCTGGGGCACGCGCTCGCCGCGAGGGCGTTCGGCATCGGGGTCCGCGACATCACGCTCCTGCCGATCGGCGGCGTGTCCCGGATGGAGAAGAACCCCGACACCCCGTTCCACGAGCTGGTGATCGCGGCGGCGGGGCCGGTCGTGAGCCTCGCCCTCGCCGCAGCGCTCTGGGCCGTGACGGGCGTCGCCTCGTCCCTCGGCAAGCTCGATCCGGCGACGATCCTGAAGAGCATGACGCCGGGAAGCGAGACGGCGCTCCTCTGGCTCCTCTTCGCGAACCTCTTCCTCGCGCTCTTCAACCTGATCCCCGCCTTCCCGATGGACGGCGGCCGGATGCTGCGAGCGGCCCTGGCGATGTTCCTCGGATTCGGCCAGGCGACGCGCGTCGCCGCCGCGCATCGGCCAGCTCATCGCGATGGCTGCTCGGGCTCTTCGGCGTCCTCTCCGGCAACTTCCTCCTCGCGCTCGTCGCCCTCTTCGTCTTCATGGGCGCGTCGCAGGAGCGGGCCGAGGAGTAAGGCGCGCGTCGTCCTCGGCACGACGCTCGTCGGCGACGCCTACAACCGGAACGCCATCACGCTCGCGCCCGGCGCGGCGGTGAGCCAGGTCGTCGAGCACATCCTGACGAGCTACCAGCCCGACTTCGCCGTGATGCAGGGGACGAAGCTCCTCGGCGTCGTCTCCCGCGAGGAGATCCTGAAGAGCCTCGCGACGGAGACGGGAGACGTCTACGTGACCGGCATCATGAACCGCGACCCGGTCCGCGTGGAGGCCGACATGCCTCTCGACGACGTCCGCCGGCACCTCGCCGAGCGGGGCCAGCGCCTCGCGGCGGTCTTCCGGGGCGAGACGTTCCTCGGCCTCGTCTCCGCCGAGGACATCGCCGAGGCGCTCCTCGTCATCTCGTTCTCGAGGGCGCAGGAAGCGCGCCGGAAGGCGGCGACGACGCAGGCCTGAAGGCTGGAGGAGCGATGAGCGACGCCCCGAGACCCTGATGGAGAAGGTCGTTCCCATCGAGTCGATCGATGCCGGCTCGGAGGTCGACTCGGAGGAGATCCTCGCCCTCTGCGACGAGGCGGCCGAGTTACCTGGGCGGCTTCTCCTGGTGCGGAGGGATCGAGGAGAGATTCCTCGGGATCGGAGTCCCCGGGACTCCTCGGCGTCTTCCTCTTCCGCATCGCTCCGGCCCGAAGCGACGTGGATCCGTGGGTCTGGGTGATCGCCGGCGACCTGCCGCCCGCCTACATCACCACCGAGAACGCGCCCGAACCCGGCCTGCGCTCTCGACGCCTACATCGGCGCCATGGAGTCGTGGGTGCGGGCGGTCCGGGAAGGGCGTTCCGTGAAGGACGAGATCCCCGTCGGCGCGCCGCCGACCCCGCCCTACGCCGACGCGCTCGAATCCCGGCTGAAGATCCTCGACGTGGAGGTCCTCCGGCACTACCGGGCCGACCTGACCGTGGGCGGGCGGAAGTCGTGACCCGGCGCGCCCCGCCTCGAATCGTCGCCTCCGGCGATGTTCGCTGCTGGGCCCCGTTTCGGCCGGACACCGGGACCAGATCGACCGTCGTCTAGAATTCAATCGCAACGAATCGCGACAAATCGGAACACCAAGAGGAGGAGAGGATGAGAAAGGTCCCGCTTTCGCTGTTAGTCATCGGCATCGCCGCCCTCTTCGTGGGTCGGCAGGCCGAAGCTCAGGCCGCCGCCGCTCCGGCCGCCAAGACCGAGCCCGGCAATGCGCCTGCGAAAGAAGGTAAGCCAGCCACCGCACCATTGAGGTCGGTCTCCACGGAGAACGCGCCGAAGGTCGCGGGGCCTTACTCGCAGGCGATCGTCGAAGGAGGATTCCTCTTCGCCGCCGGCCAGACACCTCGCGACCCGAAGACGAACACGCAGGTGTCCGGAGGCATCGAGCAGGCGGTGGACCGCGTCTTCGACAACCTCGAAGCGGTGCTCAAGGCCGAAGGGCTCGGGTGGACGGACGTGGTGAAGACGACCGTCTACATGACCAAGGGCGACGACTTCGCGGCCATGAATGCCGCCTATGCTAGGCGCATGGGAGAGGGCCGGCCCGCGCGAAGCAC
Source organism: uncultured Acidobacteriota bacterium (assembly GCA_963821435.1). Taxonomy (GTDB): domain Bacteria; phylum Acidobacteriota; class Thermoanaerobaculia; order UBA5066; family UBA5066; genus DAOMFB01. The sequence continues at coordinate 41,102 of CAWGDR010000007.1, read as the reverse complement.
GGTCTTCGTGGCCGGGTTGCCGGGCGGCGCTCTCATCGAGATGGACCTCATCGCGCGAGCCCGGAAGTAGTCCCGACCCCCCCGGTCCGATCAGGAGAATCTGCCTCGACCCCAGTGATCGCCGGAGTTGCGATGCCAGTCGCAGCCGGCGCTCTCCGGCGTCGTGCTACCGTCCGCCCCACGTCATTCTGGGAGGCGTGCGTGACCGAGGCAAAGACCGTCCCACTGCTCCTTGCGCTGCTCGCGCTCTCGCCGGCAGCGCTCGCGCAGTCGCCTCCGACGCCCACCCCGACGCCGCCGCTCGCGGGCGCCGACCTCGTGAAGGCGACGTACACGAAGTACGAGGTCCGGATCCCGATGCGCGACGGCGTGAAGCTCTTCACGGCGGTCTACGTGCCGAAGGAGCCGGGGACGTACCCGATCCTCCTCTGCCGGACGCCTTACGGCGTCGCCCCGTACGGCGCCGACAAGTACAAGGACGCGATCGGCCCGTCGGCCCTCTTCCAGAAGGAGGGGTACATCTTCGTCTACCAGGACGTGCGCGGACGGCTCAAGTCCGAGGGGACGTTCGTCAACGTCCGCCCCTACGTCCCGAACAAGGGCCCGAAGGACGTCGACGAGGCGAGCGACACGTACGACACGATCGACTGGCTCCTGAAGAACGTCCGCGGCAACAGCGGAAAGGTCGGCATCTGGGGGATCTCGTACCCCGGCTTCTACGCGGCGTACGCGCTGCTCGACTCCCACCCGGCGCTCAAGGCCGTCTCGCCGCAGGCCCCGATCGCCGACTGGTTCCTCGGCGACGACTTCCACCACAACGGCGCCTTCTTCCTGCCGCACGCCTTCAACTTCTTCGCCACGTTCGCCACCGAGCCGGCCGGCACCGTCCCGAAGACCCTTCCGCGCTTCGACCACGGCACGCCGGACGGCTACCGCTACTTCCTCTCCCTGCCGCCGCTCGCCGAGGCGAACGCGAAGCTCTTCGGCGGGAAGGCGGCGTTCTGGGACGACCTCGTCGCGCACGACACTTACGACGCCTTCTGGCAGGCGCGGACGCTGGTGCCGCACCTCCGCGGGGTGAAGCCCGCCGTCCTGACCGTCGGCGGCTGGTTCGACGCCGAGGACCTCTACGGCGCGCTGAAGATCTACAAGACGATCGAGGCCGGAAGCCCCGGCATCGCGAACTGCTCGTCATGGGGCCGTGGAGCCACGGCGGCTGGTCGCGGTCACCGGGGCGACGCCCTCGGCGACGTCCGCTTCGCCGACCGGACGTCCGACTTCTACCGCGAGCGGATCGAGTTCCCGTTCTTCCAGTACCACCTGAAGGGGAAGGGCGACGGGAAGCTCGCCGAGGCGTGGGTCTTCGAGACCGGGACGAACGTCTGGCGCAGCCTCGACGCCTGGCCGCCGAAAGAGACGGCGAAGAAGAAGCTCTGGCTCGCGCCGAAGGGCTCGCTCTCGGACGCCGCCGCCCGCCGACGCCGGCGCCGCCGCCTTCGACGAGTACCTCTCCGACCCGCGAAGGCCGGTCCCGTTCGTCGCCGAGACGGCGATCGGGATGGCGCGCGAGTACATGACGGCCGACCAGCGCCTCGCCGGGACGCGCCCCGACGTCCTCGTCTACCAGACCGAGCCGCTCGAGGAGGACCTGACGATCGCCGGGCCGATCGGCGTCTCGCTCGCCGTCTCGACGACCGGCACCGACGCCGACTTCGTCGTGAAGCTGATCGACGTCTACCCCGACGACTTCCCCGACCCGAGCCCCAACCCGAGGAACGTGAGGATGGGGGGCTACCAGCAGCTCGTCCGGGGCGAGCCCTTCCGCGGGAAGTTCCGGAAGAGCTTCGAGAAGCCCGAGCCGTTCACGCCCGGGAAACCCGAGACGGTCTTCTTCACGATGCCCGACGCCTTCCACACCTTCCGGAGCGGCCACCGGGTCATGGTCCAGGTCCAGAGCAGCTGGTTCCCCCTCGTCGACCGGAACCCGCAGGTCTTCATGAACATCTTCACGGCGAAGCCGGAGGACTACAGGAAGGCCACCCAGCGCGTCTACCGGTCGAAGGAGCTTCCCTCCAGCCTCGAGGTGAACGTCCTGCGCTGAGGCGCCGCCCGCCGCCCCGCGGCCCCTGCCCGGCGGGATATCGTTGGGGGACACGTCGAACATCCCGGGGGGACGCAGATGAACAAGGTGGCGTACACCCGCGCAAGGCAACGCCGACTCTTCTGGCGCCGGATGCTCCTACCACTCCGGGATCGCCCTGGGTGTCATCGGAATCTCCCTGGGCATCGGCATGTGGGGGTACGCGCATTTCGAGCAGATGGGCTGGCGCGACGCGTTCCTGAACGCGGCGATGCTCCTCGGCGGCATGGGGCCCGTGAAGACGGAGCTGTCCGATCCGGGCAAGATCTTCGCGGGCCTCTACGCACTCTACGCGGGGCTCGTCGTGATCGCGGTGGCGGGCCTCCTGCTGGGCCCCGGCGTGCACCACCTGATGCACCACGTCCACTGGGACGACTCGCCCGAGGACCGGTAGGCGCCGCGAGCGGGCTGGCGCCCGCCTGTGGGTGTCGTCTCATCTTGGTCAGGCCGCTCAGGCCAGGGACGAACGACACCCGGATACACTTCTGCCGGACACCAAGCGTGAGCCCTCTCAAGGCCCCCACTCTCCGGCAGCTTCGGCGCTACGCGATCGCGCGCAGCCTTTTCAAGGCCACCAGCCTGCCGCGGGCCATTGCGCGGCTCGGCTTTGTCCAGGCCGACCCGATGCGGGCGCCCGCTCGCGCCCAGGATCTGATCCTCGCGCAGCGCGTCAAGAACTACTGCGCCGGCGAGCTGGAGCGCCGCTACCCGCGCCTGGCGGTCGAAGAGGCCTTCTTCGTCAACTACGGTTTCCTGCCTCGCGACACCCTGGCCCTGCTGCATCCGCGCGGGGCGCCGTGCGCCTGGGACGCCGGGATGCAGGCGCGTGCCCAGGAGGTGCTGGCCTTTGTGCGCGAGCGCGGTCGCGCCCACCCCAGGGACGTGCAGGCTCATTTCGGCCATGGCCGCATCAGGCGCTGGGGCGGCGACCTCAATGTCAGCGCGCATCTGCTGGAGGGCCTGCACTATCGCGGGCTGCTGCGCGTGGCGCGGCGCGAGGCCGGCACCCGGGTCTACCAGGCGATCGAGCACCCGCCGCAGGACGACGGTCCCGAGGCCCGGCTCGCGCGCGCCGGCCGGTTGCTGGACATGGTGGTGCAGCTCTACGCGCCGCTGCCTGCGGCCAGCCTGGGCTATCTGTGCGGACTGCTGCGCTCGGGAGTGCCGCACCTGGCCGCGGAGACGCGGCAGGTCCAAGAGCACGCCAAATCCCGCTATTCCCATGCCCAGGTCGACGGCGTGCTGTGGTTCTGGCCGCAGGGCGAGAAGCGCGTGGCCGCCCGGCACCCGGTCGACGAAAGGCTGCGCTTCCTCGCGCCCTTCGACCCCGTGGTCTGGGACCGACGGCGCTTCCGGTTGTTCTGGGGCTGGGAATACAAGCTGGAGGCCTATGTGCCGGCCCACCAGCGCCGCAGGGGCCACTACGCGATGCCCATGCTATGGGGCGAGGAAGTACTGGGCTGGGCCAATCTGAAGGTGGTCGATGGCCGGCTGCAGCACGAGCTAGGCTTCGCCGGTCCGCGGCCACGCGGCAGCGCCTTCCGGCGGGCGCTGGACGAGGCATTGCAGCAGATGCAGGAGTTTCTGGAACTCTAGGACCAGGCTCATGGGTGACACTCATCAGCGATTGGTTTCCGTCCGAACGTTGGTCTCGGGAGCAAAGGAGTTCTCGATGGAGGCCGTTCGACGCTTTCTCGGACGCGTGGCAGCCACGACCCTTGTCATGACATCCGCTGTTGCCGGACCGACCATTCCCGTGCTGCGCTACGAGCCGCCGGTCAACTTCTACCGGAGCGCGATCACGCCGCCCGAGGATACACCGCCAACGAGTTCAACGCGTCCGTCCAGATCTATCCGTTCCGGCCGTTCACCGGGAACATCGAGCAGATGTTCCGGAAGACGCTGCTCCGCGAGTGGATCGATCCGAGGTATCAGGAAACGAACCTCGCCGGGCCGCCCGAGATCCGGCAAAGCAGCATCAAGGGCGCGCAGCTCGTCCTCTCGGCGCGCTTCGCCGAGAACATCGCCGGTCTTGCGAAGCCGCGCCAACGGATGGTGATCGTCTCGGGTCATTCCGCCGCCCTCATCGACGCTTCCGCCAGCAGCGGGACGACCTGGCAACGTGCCCTGCCCGTCCTGAACGCCACTGTCCGCGTCGATGAGCGTCGAGACCGAGCAGGCGCCGCCGGCGATGACGGATGGCCCCGGACCCGGGGGCCGCGCCGTGGCGGGGCTCTACATGGGGACGAAGTCCAAGTTCATGGTCAACCTCAACGGGCCCGTCGGTTCTGGTACCTTCGTGCAAGCGCTGCACTTCTATCTCTTTTCCGCCGACGGCCGCGTCTACCGCGCGTACGACGGTGTCTGACGCGTCCTGAAGAAGAGGCGGATTCCCGGCGGCGCCTTCAGGCCGGCAGCTCCGTGATCTGCGCCGAATCGACGATCTCGATGCATCCCCTCACGCTCATCGCGGCGGGACACCTCGTGATGTACGTCTTCAGCGCCTCGCGCGCGTCGTCGGTCTTCCCCGGCGGGACCGCGAGCGTGTAGGCGACCCGGATCCGGGTGATCCTCAGGACGCCGTCGACGTCCTCGATGTCCCCCTCGACGTCGGCGCGGTAGCGATCCGCGAAGGTGGGGATCTTTCGTCCGGCCAGCACCGTGGCCAGTGTCCCCATCATTCACCCCGCGACGGCGCCGACGATGTGATCCAGCGTCGCGGCATGCTCCGTGTCCGGCTCGACCTTGTAGAAGCTCTTGATCCCGCCGTGGACGCCGTAGTAGACGGGTTCCGAGAAGCCCTCGATGAGGGCCTTCCGGGTGGGGCCTTTCTCGCGGGTGATGCAGATCCGCGATACGTGCACGATCTGTCCCATAAGATCCTCCCTTCGGCGCGAGTAGTCTTGCACGAGCGCGTATCGTTGATCGCCATGAGCTCCTCGATCGCGGTGGTTCGACGCCGTCTCGGATGTATGGCGCTCGCGACCGTCGTCGCGTCGACCGCCGTCGCCGGCCAGGTGGACCCCGTGCTGCGCTACGACCCGCCGGTCAACTTCTACCGGAGCGCGATCACGCCGCCCGAGGATTACACCGCCAACGAGTTCAACGCGTCCGTCCAGATCTATCCGTTCCGGCCGTTCACCGGGAACATCGAGCAGATGTTCCGGAAGACGCTGCTCCGCGAGTGGATCGATCCGAGGTATCAGGAAACGAACCTCGCCGGGCCGCCCGAGATCCGGCAAAGCAGCATCAAGGGCGCGCAGCTCGTCCTCTCGGCGCGCTTCGCCGAGAACATCGCCGGTCTTGCGAAGCCGCGCCAACGGATGGTGATCGTCTCGGGTCATTCCGCCGCTCTCATCGACGCCTCCGCCAGCAGCGGGACGACCTGGCAACGTGCCCTGCCCGTCCTGAACGCCATGTCCGCGTCGATGAGCGTCGAGACCGAGCAGGCGCCGCCGGCGATGACGGATGGCCCCGGACCCGGGGGCCGCGCCGTGGCGGGGCTCTACATGGGGACGAAGTCCAAGTTCATGGTCAACCTCAACGGGCCCGTCGGTTCTGGTACCTACGTGCAAGCGCTGCACTTCTATCTCTTTTCCGCCGACGGCCGCGTCTACCGCGCGTACGACGACCTCCCCTTGCCGGGAGGCGACCCAAGGCGCTTCGATTTCGGGGCCGCACAGCGCGCCGACCCCGTCAATTCGGGCCGCTACACGCTGGCGGGCGAGACGCTGCGCATCCAGATGGGGGGCCAGCCTCCCGAGACGATCGTCACGGCGACGCCCCGGGGAAACCGCGTGACGATCAACACCGTCGTCTACTTGAAGCAGTAAGGCGGCAGAGGCGGCTCGCGGACCGGGCCGCCGGACGGTCGTTCGGATAAGCTGGGCGACGCCATGAGAAAGCTGCTGGTCCCCGTTCTCCTCCTCGCGGCCGCGGCCCCCGCGCTCGCGAAAGAGGTGCTCCCTTTCATCGAGAACGACTACGCGAAGGCGGTCGCCCGGGCGAAGGCGGAGCGCGTTCCCCTCTTCGTCGACGCCTGGGCTCCGTGGTGACACACGTGCCGCTCGATGCGCGCGAACGTCTTCACGGACGCGGCGCTCGGGCGGTATGCCGGACGGTTCGTCTGGCTGGCCATCGACACTGAGAGAGCCGCCAACGCGGGATTCCTGAAGAAGTACCCGATCAACGTCTGGCCGACGCTCCTGGTCGTCGACCCCGTGAAGGAGCAGGTCGCCCTGCGCTACGCGGGCGGCGCGACCGTGCCGCAGCTCGAGAAGCTGCTGAAGGACGGAGAACGGGCGGTGCGGGGGACCGCGGGCCGGGCGGACGCCGCGCTCCTCCGCGGGGACCAGCTCGCCAACGAAAAGAAGAACGCCGAGGCCGCCGCGGCGTACCGGGAGGCCGTCGACCACGCGCCGAAGGGGTGGTCCCGCCTCGGCCGCGCCGCGGAGTCGCTGACGTTCGCGCTCTACGTGTCGCGCGACTATCAGACCTGCGCCGCGACGGCGCTGGGGCTCTACGCCCGCTTGCGCGGGACCACCTCCTCGCTCAACGTGGCCTCGAACGGGCTGGCGTGCGCGAGCCAGCTGCCCGAGCACGGCGCTCCGTTCGAGGCGCTGGAGAAAGCCTGCCGGGAGGTTCTCGACAACCCAAACCTCCCCGTGTCGGCGGACGACCGCTCGGGACTCTACGAAACGCTGATCGGCGCGCGGGAAGCGGTCAAGGACGAATCGCGGCCGGAAGAGGCTGGTCGAGGAGTGGGCCGCGTACCTCGAGGGCGAGGCGAAGGCGGCGACGACGCCCGAGCAGCGGGCCGTCTACGACTCGCATCGGCTCACGGCATACCTCGACCTCGAGCAGCCGGCGCGCGCCGTCCCGATGCTGGAGCAGTCGGAGCGCGACTTCCCGGACGACTACAACCCGCCGGCGCGGCTCGGCCTCGCCTACCGCTCGGCCGGAAGGTATGACGAGGCGCTCGCGGCCTACGATCGCGCGCTGGCGAAGGCGTACGGGCCCAGGAAGATCGGCATCTTCCGCGGGAAGGCCGAGGCCTTTGCCTCGAAGGGGGACAAGGACGCGGCGCGCAAGACGCTCGAGGAGGCAATCGCGTACGCCGAGTCGCTGCCCGAGGGACAACGCAGCGAGAGCACGATCGCCTCTCTGAAGAAGCGCCGGGAAACGATCTGACGGCAGGATCGCCGACCCTCCGCTCGACCGCGACGGCCGCCCCCGGCACCAAAGGTCGACATCCGCCGGGACGAGCAGCAAGAAGCCCTGGACGTGCGTCCCCGGGGAGTCCGACACGGTCTCTTTGACGATTCCCGACGCCCTTCACGGCTCCTTGACGCTATGCTGCTCACAGGCGGACGCCGTGCGACTCTGGACCCTCCATCCTCGGTATCTCGATTCCCGAGGTCTCACGGCGCTCTGGCGGGAAGCGCTCCTCGCTCGTCAGGTCCTTCTCGGCCGGACGCGCGGCTACCGCCATCATCCCCAGCTTCACCGCTTCCGGGACCGGTCGAACTCCGTCGCGCTCATCAACACCTACCTCTTTCACGTTCACGCCGAGGCGCTGCGTCGCGGCTACGCCTTCGATCGCGCGAAGCTCGCAGGCCCTCGTGCCCGAAGGCGTCTCCCCGAGACCGTCGGCCAGCGCGAATTCGAGTGGCGTCACCTGCAGGGAAAGCTCCGCGGCCGCAGCCCGGCACTGGCTCTCGCCCTTCGACACGTTCGCCGCCCGGACCTTCACCCCCTCTTCCGGCTGGTCGCCGGCGGCGTTCGTCCGTGGGAACTGCGTGCCGCCTCGCAACCCGTCAAGGTTGATTCGCCTGCGATCGCCGCCGAGCGGCTTCGGCAGGCGACGTTCGCGAAGGTCATGCCGGAACTTCGCGCTCATCGGGGAGGCGCAAACGACTAGAACGGGCGGAACAAGGAGGGATCCATGCCGCTGGTTCGCATCGATGTCCTCGAAGGCCGCACCCCGGAGCAGCTCGCCGCGATCGGCGACGGCGTCCACCGGGCCATGGTGGAGGCGATTGCCGTCCCTCCGCTCGACCGGTTCCAGGTCGTCCACCAGCACCCGCCCGGGAACCTGACCTGCGACCCCGAGTACCTCGGCATCCGCCGCGGGCCGGGCGTCGTCCTGGTCCAGATCACGCTCAACACCGGGCGGACGGTCGAGCTGAAGAAGGCCCTCTACGCCGCCATCGCGCGAAACCTCGCGGAGAATCCCGGCGTCCGCCCCGAGGACGTCTTCGTCAGCCTCGTGGAGGTCCCAAAGGAGAACTGGTCCTTCGGGAACGGCATCGCCCAGTACGCGACCTAGCGCATCGGCGGCACCCGGCCCGAGGCGCCGGTCACTCGAAGTAGCCGTTGACGTCCAGGATGAGGTGGACCCCCCCGAAGGCGGCTTCGAAGAGGACGCTGACGTCTCCCGCCGCGCCCAGGGCGACGACCGCGTTGTTCGCGCGCGTCTGGCCCGCCAAAAAGCCGATCACGGAAGTCGGCGGAGGAGTCGCCCCGGAGGCGTAGAGGCGCAGCTGGCCGGGCGCCGCGGCCTGGGTGACGGTCGCGTTGACGGAGACCGACCGGGCGCTGGCCGGGACGCCGCACTGTCCCGCGAGGTGGAAATCCCGCGTCCCGCCCGCCGAAAGCGCCGGCCCGCCGTAGGGACCGGGCGCCCGGCGCGTGTCGACCACGCGGCAGGGCGTGACGGTGTGGAAGCTCGACGCGACCGGGTTGATCCGGTAGATGCGCCCCGCGTTGATCGCGGCGTAGTAGACGAGCCCGTCGGGCCCGGTGTGGAACGAGACCGGCCCTTCGGCGCTGCTCGCCACGTTCTGGAGCGAGCCGACGACCTGATTGCTCGCGTTGACGTCGAGGAAGCGGATCCAGCTCTGCCCGTTGTCACCGAACAGGTACTTCCCCTGGATCGCCGACGGGTAGGAGGGAGACGTCACGAAGACGCCGCCGATGATCGTCGTTCCGACGCTCCGGTCGTAGTCGAAGATCGGATCGAGGAGAGGGGGATTGCAGGTGACGCCCGGAGCGCCCCCGTAGGCGATGGACCCTTCGCGGCACGGCCAGCCGTAGTTGCCGCCGCCCGTGCCGGGAGGCGAGCCGGCGGGCGTGGCGATCGCGTCGAGCTCCTCGCGGGCTGACTCGCCGACGTCTCCGACGAAGAGGGCGTTGTTCGGAGCGGGCCGGAACGAGAAGCGGAACGGGTTGCGGAAGCCAAAGGCCCAGATCCTGGGCTCCACCCCCGGAACCGCGACGAAGGGGTTGTCCGACGGCACGGAGCCGTTCAGGTTCATCCGCAGCAGCTTGCCGTTGAACCTGCCCGTGGAGATGTCCTGCGCCTTCGCGCCGCCCGTGCCCGAATCGCCAGGCGCGGCCCAGAGCTTCCCGTCCGGCCCGATCAGGATCGTCCCGCCGTTGTGGTAGCCCATGGTCGCGTCGATGTTGTCGAGGACCACGAACTCGCTCGATGGATCGAGCGCGTTGCCGACCATGTGGAAGCGGGAGATCCGGTTGACCGGCGTCTTCGTCGTGTAGTAGAGGTAGACGAAGCCGTTTGCAGCGAAGCCGGGGTCGACGCAGACCCCGAGCAGGCCCCTTTCGATGAACGTGTCAACGTTGGCGGTCCAGTCGAGGGCCAGCGTGACCGCTCCCCCGACGACGATCCAGACGGTGCCCCCCTTCTCGAGGACGAGCATCCGGCCGTCGGGCAGCCAGTCGAAGTCCGTCGGGGCGGCGAGGTTCTGGACGACGGCGGTGTCGGAGAGGCCGGCGATCGAATACGTCGCGCCCACGGCCGGCCCCGGCGCCAGCGCCAGCGCCAGCGCCAAGGCCAGGACGAGAAACGGGAGGCCTCGCCGCGTTCGCGCGGGACCCATTCCGCCACGAGGTTCGGTGACGTCACGCATTTCGAGACTCAATATAAGGTGTTTCCGGCCAACGGGGCATCCCGTCCCCAGGGACAGGCCGGACCGAGAGCCGGAACCCGGAAAACCCGGGTCTACACTGGCCCCGGGGAACCACCCGGGAGGAGACGATGGAGTTCGATCTCCAGGTGAAGCTGGCCGTCTACAGGCATTTCGCGGAGACGGGGCGAAGGCCGTCGCCCGAAGACGTGGCCGGGCGCGTCGGTGCGGGCATCGAATCGGTGCTCGACGCCTATCCGAGGCTTCGCGCCCAGCGAATGCTCGTTCTCGAGGCCGACGGACGGTCCCTCCGCATGGCCTCTCCCTTCTCGGGCGTTCCGACGCAGCACGTCGCGGAAGCCGGAGGAATCCGGTACTTCGCCAATTGCGCCTGGGACGCGCTCGGGATTCTGGCGGCGCTCCAGAAGCCCGGGACGGTCCACTCCCGCTGTGAGCAGTCCGGGGAGCCTTATCGCCTGAGCGTGGGGCTTCAGGGACCCGAGCCGTCGGACTGGCTCTTTCACTGCCTCGTTCCGGCGGCCCGGTGGTGGGACGACATCGTCTTCACCTGAAGCAACATGCTCTTCTTCCGGTCGGAAGAACGGGTTCGCGAATGGTGCGCGGCGCGTTCGGTCCCGATGCGCCCGCTCGTGAGGATCGACCAGCTCTGGGCCCTCGCGACGACGTGGTATTCGACTCGTTTGCAGGAGAACTCCCGGCGTCCCCAGCCGGACGAGATGCGGGCGATCTTCGCCGGCCTCGGCCTCACGGGTGAATTCTGGGACCCGAAGTCGGACCGCTTCGGCTAGCGTCCACCGGAGGAAAGCCCGGTGTGGGGACGCTGCAGGCCGTGATCTTCCGCGAAGGCCTGCCGAATGGCTTGACCTGATCTCGTTGACGTGCCGGTCCTGCTCGCTCATCACCCGCTGGAGGATCAGGATCGTCCGCCTCTCCTCGATGCAGACGAATGAGACGGCAGGATGTTCTTGTAGGATCTCCGCCGCCGGCGTTCGTCGAGCCGCTCGGAGGTTCTCTATGGCGAAGCCTCGTGGCGTCCTTGGCCTCGCGATCGCCCTGTCCCTCACCGCCGCCGCCCGTGCCGACGACGTCCCCTGTCCGGTCGCCACGATCACCGTCACGACGGTGCCGGCCCTGCCCGACCCCTGGTTCTGGATGGAGGGGCAGACGTGGGAGAAGCCCCGGCGTGAGTTCCGTCTTCTTCAAGGGAAGGAGATGGTCGTCTGCAGGTTCTCGAATCCCAAAGGCTACGACTGGATAGACCTCTTAGTCCCGGAGCCGATAGAGCCGGTCCACTACATGCACGGCCGCTACTTCATGGTCGCCCAGAGGCCGGTGACGATCGGCGTTCCTGATGAGAGCTATCCGTGCCCCTTCAATCACTTTCAGACGCAGATCACGACGGCGCTGCCGACCCCCTGGGAAAAGGTCACGTACTCATTCACCCTGCACGAGAAACGGTTGAGTCACTATCACGACCGGGTGACTTGCACGTACCGGGGCCCTGATAGCTCTGTCGCGCACACGAGCCCCTCCACCATCGTGCGCCCCTTGAAGCTCGACGATCCCAAGCTGACGTCGAACCCGTCGATCCCGAGCCCCGCGCTCGGCCTCACCCAGGGCTTCGCGGTGACGTTCGTGAAGCTGACGACGATCTCTCCCTCTCCCCAGCAGACCGTTCCATGTCCGGCCAAGGTCCAGATGCACGGGCAGATCGATGCCAACGGGCCTGGGCTCGTTCGATTCCGCCTCGTTCACGACGGTGTCGCCGGGCCCGTCACGAGCGTGAACTTCACGAAGGCGGGCTCGAAAGCGGAGATATTCGACCTGACGGTCGAGCCGAAGCCTCCCGACGGCCCCGGAACCCTGGCTCAAGCGCCGCCACCACCTCCCGGGTTCGTGCAAGGGCTCGCGCACGTCGAGATCGTCGAGCCGACGACGGGGAAGAAGGTCTCCAACGACGCGGCGTATTCCTTGAAATGTCTGCTCGCGGTTCCCGGGAAACTGGTCTTACCCACGAAACCGCCGGGCGCCAGGTAGTTCCTTGCCCGTCTTCCCAGGCTCGGCGGCAGGGAGCCTTGGGGTCAGCTATGCAATTTGGTGATTCGAACGACGGGGCCTGATCTGACTCCTGTCACCGCGTGGCAGGGAGAGGCACCTTCACGACGAGGGGATCGGAGAGTTCCCGCCCGGGCCGAAGGGCGCCGTCGTCGCCGAGCGCATCGATGAAACTGTTTGCAAGCAGATACAGCCCGTCGGGGGCGGCGGCGGCGGTCGTCGGGATGTGGAAGCGGGGGTCGGCCCGCGCGAGCACCTTCTCCGACACGACGCGCGTTCCGGTTGGGTCGAGGCCGAACCAGGCGACCCTGTCCACTCCCGTTCCGTTCTGCACCGCGACGAGGCCTCCGGAGACCAGGTAGAGGCCGTCGATCACGTCGAGGCTGACTCCCTTCGGGCGGCGAAGCAGCGTCCGCTTTCCGGATGCGAAGTCGAGGAGCGTGACCCCGTCCAGCCCGTCCGCGACGTAGACGGCACGGCCGTCAACCGACGGAGCGATCCCGTTCGGATAGTCGAAGGAGCCGGGCGGCAGGAGGCGCGAGAGCGCGGTATCGCCCGGGCGGAGGCGGTAGACGGTCCCCGCCTCGCTGTCCGTCACGAAGACGGTCCCGTCGGCGAGAAGAGCGATGTCGTTGAAGAGGTGCTTTCCGTCTCCGGCCGGCTCGTAGGAGGCGCCGATCCGGCCCGCGGGGAGCTCCACGAGGAGGAGCGCCGTCGACGGGCGGTCCTTCGGGCGCCCCTCGCGGACGACGACGGCCGCCCAGAGCCGGCGACGCGTCCCGTCGACCCGGAGGCCGAGGACGTCCCCGGGAACGCCCTCCTTCGGCCCGGCCAGATCGGCGACGGACCCGTCGCGCCGGACCCGGACGATCTTCCGCTTCAGAATGCTCCCCACGTAGAACGAGTCGTCTTCGGGGTCGTAGGCGATTCCCTCGGGGATGAGGTCCTTCTCGGGAATCCGGAAAGCGGTCGGCCCGGCCGGGATGGGCGGCCGGCTCTGCCGAACCGTCTGCGCGAGACGCTGAAACGCAGGATCTCCGCGCAGGGGCGTCAGCCGCGGATCCGCGAGGTTCAGCTCCAGCCCGGCCTCGTGCGCTCGACGCAGTTCCCGGACCGCGCCGGAGGGATTTCCCGCCTGAAGCTCCGCGAGGGCCAGCTGCCAGCGGAGCACGCCGTTGTCCGGGTGCCGGGCCAGCGCCGACCGCAGCGTGGCCATCCGCCCGGCCGGGTCGGGGTCGGCCCCTTCGACGGGAGACGTGCAAGTCAGAGTCGAAATCAGCAGGAGTGAAGAGACGAACCAGGACCGCATTGTGTTTGTCCGAGTCACAGCCCCAGGTACGCCTCGCGGACCCGCTGGTTCTCCAGCAGCTCGGCTCCGGTCCCGGAGAGGACGACGCGCCCCGACTCCAGGACGAAGCCGCGGTGGGCGATGCGGAGCGCGTGCTCGGTGTTCTGCTCCACGAGGAGCACCGTCACCCCCTGGCGGTTGATCTCCTCCACGACCCGGAACATCTCCTCGACCAGGACCGGGGCCAGGCCGAGGCTCGGCTCGTCCAGCATCAGGATCTCGCGGCCCCGCCATCAGGCCACGGCCGATGGCGACCATCTGCTGCTCGCCTCCCGAAAGCGTCCCGGCCATCTGGCCCTGCCGCTCGCGGAGCCTCGGGAAGATGGCGAAGACCTTCTCCAGTCGCTCCGCCTGCCGGGACCGCGCGGAGGCGTGGAAGCCCCCGAGGAGCAGGTTGTCGCGGACGGTCATCTCGGAGAAGAGCTTTCTCCCCTCGGGGACGTGGATGACGCCCCGCTCGACGACCTCCATCGTGGAGCGGCTCTCCAGCGGGTCCCCGTCCAGCCGGATCGTCCCGGACCTCGGGCTTGAGGAGCCCCGAGAGGGCCTTCAGCGTCGTCGTCTTCCCCGCTCCGTTCGCGCCGACGAGCGCCACGATCTCGCCGGGCTGGACGTCGAAGCCGACGTCCCAGAGCGCGGTCACCTGCCCGTACGTCACCTTCAGCCCCTCGACGTGCAGCATCACGCCACCCGCTTCCCGAAGTAGGCGGCGAGGACCGCGGGCTCCTCCACCACGCGCGCCGGAAGCCCTTCGGCGATCTTTTCCCCCTGGTTGATCACCACCACGCGGTCGCTGATCCGCATGATCGCCTTCATGACGTGCTCCACGAGGACGATCGTCACGCCCGAAGCGCGGATCTCATTGACGAGATTCGAGGCCACGTCGACCTCCGTGGCGTTCAGGCCCCCCATCGGCTCGTCCAGAAGGAGGAGGCGCGGCCTCGTGGCCAGCGCCTTGGCCACCTCGAGGCGCTTCTGGTCCATCAACGTCAGCCGGCTCGCGACCTCGTTCATCCCGGCCCGAGAGGCCGACCCGCGAGATCTCCGTCATGGCGGCTGCTTCCGCGTCCTTTCGGGCCGGGTGGCGGAGAAAGGCGGCGAGCGTCACGTTTTCGAGCGCCGAAAGCCCGGGGAACGGCTGGACGATCTGGAACGTCCGGGCGATCCCGTGCCGCGCCACCGCGTGAGGGCGCATCCCGACGAGGCTCTGCCCGTCGAGCCGGATCGCTCCACCGTGGGGTCGGAGGAAACCGGTGACGAGGTTGAAGACCGTCGTCTTCCCGGAGCCGTTCGGCCCGATCAGCCCCAGGATCTCTCCCTCATTCACCGAGAAGGAGAGGTCGGAGACGGCGCGGACGCCACCGAAGTGACGCGACAGGCCCTGAACCTCGAGCAGCGCCACGTCAGGCTCCCGCCCTCGCGCCGGTGGTGAGCCGGCGGACGCGGCCCCAGATCCCTTCCGGCATGAACCGGATCACCAGCATCATGAAGAGGCCGTAGAAGATGAGATGGCCCATCTGGAAGCGATCCCGCACCAGCTCGGCGACCGCCGTGAGGAAGACGGCGCCGATCAGCGGGCCGCCCACCGTTCCCAGTCCGCCCACGACCGCGATGAAGACCATCTCCATCGAGAGCCCGATGCCGGCGACGGCGTCGGGGTCGACGTACCGGAAGTAGAACGCGTAGAAGCCGCCCCCCATCCCGGCGAGGAAGGCGGAAAGCGCCAGCGTCACCACCTTGGCGCGGACCGTGTCGATCCCCACCGCCTCGGCGGCGTCCTCGTTCTCGCGGATGGCGACGAGGTACGCGCCGAGCCTGAGTTCCTGAGCCACCCGGTCGTGAGGAGGGCCACGACCGCCAGCACCGCGGCCGCGACGTAGAAGGGAAGCTTCCCCTCCCAGTTCACATTCAGGCCGAAGAGACGGACCGGCGGAAGCGACGTGATGAGGTAGCCGACGGAGCCCGCCGTCACCGACTCCCAGTTCAGGGCCACGAGCTTGACGATCTCGGCGACCGCCAGCGTGGCGAGGGCGAAGTAGGGGCCGCGCAGCCGGAAGCAGAGGAGGCCGACCGGAACCGAGACGAGGGCCGCCGCCAGGCCCCCGAGGGGAATCCCCCACCAGGGAGCGAGGCCGCCTTTCAGATACAGGATGATCGTCGTGTAGGCGCCCACCGCGAAGAGCGCGGCGTGCCCGAACGAGACCTGCCCGGCGAAACCGCCGAGGACGTTCCACGCCGCCCCGAGCACCGTCCACATCAGGATGAGGATGCAGACGTGGAGGAAGAAGGAGTTCCGGATCGCCAGCGGAAGGACCGCGAGGACGGCCGATTCCGAGCAGCCCGGACCAGAGCCGCCGCGTCACTTTCCCGCCCCGAACAGGCCCGACGGCCGGTAGAGGAGGACGCCCAGGAAGAGGACGAAGCCGATCCCGTCCTTGTAGGTGCTGGAGACGTAGACGGCGCCCAGCGACTCGACGACGCCGAGGAGGATCCCGCCCGCGATGGCTCCCGGGACCGATCCGAGGCCTCCCAGGACGACGATGACGAAGCACTTGACGATGAGCAGCTCCCCCACCGTCGGGTAGAGGTAGAGCGACGGCGCCAGGAGGACGCCCGCGACGCCGGCCAGAGCGGTCCCGAGGCCGAACGTGACCATCGCCACGCGCTCCACGTCGATCCCCATCAGGACGGCCGCCTCGGAGTTCTGGCTCGTGGCGCGGATGGCGCGCCCGAGATCGGTCCGCGAGAGGAAGAGTCCGAGCGCGACGGTGACGAGGATCGCCAGTGCGAACGCGACAGCCAGCGGAATCGCAATGGCGATCCCGAACGGCCGGACCGTCCTCCCGTACGACAGGGAGATCGTCCGGTAGTCGCCGGTCCAGGCGAAGAGGGCCAGGTTGGCGATGAGGAGCGACAGGCCGGCCGTGTAGAGGAGCGTGTTCAGCTCGCCGCCGGGCATGATCTTCCGGAGAAGGAGCCGGTACAGGAGCATCCCGAGAAAAAACATGAGGGGGGCCCAGAGGAGGATCGAGACGAAGGGGTCCAGCTTCCAGAGCTTGAGGCCCCAGAAGGCCCCGAACATTCCCAGCATCACCATCTCGCCGTGGGCGAGGTTGATGATCCGCATCACCCCGAAGACGACGGTGAGCCCGATGCCGATCATGGCGTAGAGGGCCCCCGTCAGGACCCCGCTCACGAGGCTCTGGGCAAACGTCTCCATCGGTCGGCGATCGCCGGCCTGTCCCGCCGAGCGTCGGCGGGATATGCCGCTACTTCTTCACCGGCTCGGGAAAGACGAGCGTCGTCTCGGCGAAGGCCTTCGGCCAGACGTTCAGGAGCTGGCCCCCCCTCCACTGGGCCATGACGGTCTGGTCCGGCGAGTTGACGTTCTGGTTCGTGTAGGCGTCGCCCAAAGGGCCGGCCCAGTTGCCGAACTTCACCTTGCCGAAGACGGTGGTCATGTCGGTGGCGAGAAGCGCCTTGCGGATCGCGTCGCGGTCGGCGTCCAGATCGCCGGTCAGCTTCGCCCGCCTGATCGCGTCGGCCAGGATGTAGATGGCCGAGTACCCCTCCACCTCGTGCTCGTGCGGCCAGATGTCGTACTTGGCGTGGAACTTCTCGTAGAAGCCCTTCGTCTTCGGATCGTTCGGATTCCCGGACCAGGCGGCCGAGGAGAAGACGTTCTCGGCCAGCGGGCCGAGCTGGTTCGTGAAGTCGGCGATGCCGAAGCCGCCGCCGAAGCCGACGAAGGCGCGCGGCGCGATCCCCATCTCCTTCGCGTGCCGCGTGAGGAGGACGGCGTCGGTGGGGGCCACCGCGACGAGGAGCAGGTAGTCGGGGTTCGTCCCCTTCACCTTCGTCATCGTCGGCTTGAAGTCGAGCGTGTTCACCGGATAGGCCTCTTCGGCCACGACGTTGACGTTCTTCGCCTTCAGGATCTTGATCACCGCACCGCCGATCGTCTTCCCGAAGAGCGTGTTGTCGTAGACCACGGCCGCCGACTTCGGCATCGCGCCCGGGTAATTCGTGATGAAGTCCGAGAACGCCATCGGGTAGATCGACCCGGTCGGGTTGTTGCGGAAGACCCACTCGAACCCCTTGGCCGTGATCATGTCCGCCGACGGGTGGTCGACGAGGTACGGGGTCTTCAGGCGCTGGCAGACGGAGGCGATCTCCATCGCCTGCCCGGACGCGCGCCCGCCGGTCATCGCCAGCACCTTCTCCTCGGTGATCAGCTTCTCGGCCACCGTGGCCGCGAGCTGGTTCTTGGCCTGGTGGTCCTCGATGAGGATTTCCAGCTTCCGGCCGTTGATCCCCCCGGCCGCGTTGATCTCCTCCAGCGCCATCCCGTAGGCCTTCTTGAACTTGTCGCCGAACGGGGCGTCGGGCCCGGTCACCGGCTGGGGGGCTCCGATCTTGATCGGCTGCGCCAGCACGGAGGTCGAGAGCAGGACGCCGATCGCCGCCAGGGCCGAGGAAACCAGTTTGCGCATCACGATCTCCTTCTCCTTCAGTCGAATTCGCCGCGGCTTCAGCCGAGCGTTGGCATCGCGTATCCGGCCTTCCCCTTCTCCTCGGGCTCAGGCCAGCGTGTGGTGACGGCCTTCGTTCGCGTGTAGAACTTCACCCCCTCCGCGCCGTGAACGTGAAGGTCGCCGAAGAGGGACTGCTTCCACCCGCCGAACGAGTAGAAGGCCATCGGGACGGGGATCGGGACGTTGATCCCGACCATCCCGACCTGGATCTCGTGCTCGAAGGTCCTGGCGGCATCTCCGGAATTCGTGAAGATCGCCGTCCCGTTGCCGTACGGGTTCTGGTTCACGATGGCGATCGCCTCGTCCAGGGTGCGAGCCCGGAGAACGACCAGCACCGGCCCGAAAATCTCCTCGCGGTAGACCGTCATCGACGGTGTCACGTTGTCAAAGAGCGTCGGACCGAGGAAGAACCCGTTCTCCGAGCCCGGGACCTTCAGGCCCCGCCCGTCGAGGACCGGCTTCGCCCCCTCCTGAGCCCCTTTCTCGATCAGCCCGCGGACCCGGTCGCGGTGGGCGGCGGTGACGAGAGGCCCCATCTCCACGCCCGCCCCGGTCCCGGGGCCGACCTTCAACGCCTCGGCCTTCTGGCGCAGCCGCTCCACGAGGCGGTCGCCGATCTCTCCCACCGCCACCACGGCCGAGATCGCCATGCAGCGCTCTCCCGCGGAACCGTAAGCCGCGCCGATGAGCGCGTTGGCCGTGAACTCCAGCTCGCAGTCCGGCAGGACGACGGCGTGATTCTTCGCCCCCGCGAGCGCCTGAACCCGCTTTCCGGCCCTGGCGGCCGTTTCGTAGACGTGCCGCGCGACCGGCGTCGAGCCGACGAACGAGACGGCGTTAACGCCCGGATGCGACGAGGAGGGCGTTCACCGCCTCGCCGTCGCCCACGACGACGTTCAGGACTCCGTCCGGCAGGCCCGCCTCGTGGAAGAGCCGCGCGAGGAGAAGCGAGCAGGAGGGGTCCTTCTCCGAGGGCTTCAGGACGAACGTGTTCCCGCAGGCGATGGCCACCGGGAACATCCACATCGGCACCATCGCCGGGAAGTTGAAGGGCGTGATCCCGGCGCAGACGCCGACGGGCTGGAGGACCGAGTGGCTGTCGACCCCGCCGGCCACGTCCTCGGAGTGCTCGCCCTTCAGGAGGTGGGGGATCCCCTCGGCGAACTCCACCACCTCGATTCCGCGCTGGAGGGAGCCGGCCGCGTCGGGCAGCGTCTTGCCGTGCTCCTGCGTGATCAGGTTTGCCAGCTCCGCCCGGTGCGACTCGAGCAGCTCGCGGTAGCGGGCCAGGATGCGGGCGCGGCGGAGGGGCGGCGTCTCCCTCCATCCGGGGAGCGCCTCCTCGGCCGCAGCGACGGCGCGGTCGACGTCGGCGGGACCGGCATACGAAACGCGGCGGATCACCTGGCCGAGAGCCGGGTCGAAAATGTCGCCGACCCGCCCGCTCGTCCCCAGGACCTCCTTGCCGCCAATCCAGAATGGAAGAACGGGTGTCGTCATGACGCTCATGTGGCTGTCTCCGATTCAACTGCCATCAGCCGAAAGAGGCGCCATTGTACCGGGCCTGCGCCGCCTCGCGCCCGAACTCTTCCCGTTCGTCAGCGTTTCAGGCCGACGAGAAGGCCGTCGGGCGTGGGGATGCAGACGGTGTCGAGAAGGCGCGCCGCCTCCTCGTGGAACCGGCGCATCGCGGCCGCCTCGGCGGAGTCCTCGAGCAGCCGGCCGAAAAGGAAGGCGTTGTCGCCGATCAGGAGGCCCCCCGGGCGGAGGTGGCGCGCCGCCCAGCGGCCGTAGGCGTCGTAGCTCGCCTTGTCGGCGTCGACGAAGACCGCGTCGAACGGGCGCATGCGCCTCGAGGGCCGGCAGGACTTCGAGGGCGGGCCCCTCCACGACCGTGACCAGGGACGCGAAGCCCCGCCTCCGCGAGGTTCTCCCGGGCTACCGCCGCGTGCTTCGGGTCGAACTCCACCGACCAGAGGTGGCCCCCCTCGGCGAGGCCGCGCGCGATCCGGATCGCGGAGTAGCCGGCGAGCGTCCCGATCTCGACCGCCTTTCGGGCCCCCGAAAGCCGGACGAGGAGCTCCACGAGGCGCGCCTCCGAGGGACCGAGCTGGATGGCCGGCATCCCGTGCCGCTCCGGGGCGTCGAAGGCCCGCGCGAGGGCGGCGTCGTGCCCCGCGTGGACCCGCGCCGTCCAGTCGAGGATCGCGGGATCGAAGTAGGCCCCGCCGGATCGGGACCCGGGGTCGGCCACGCTACTTGACCCTCGTCATCGGGACGAACGCGCCGTCGTTCGTCCCGCTCGTGTCGGTCGCCCCGTCGTTCACGACGCCATAGGCGACGAAGACGTCGTTCCCCGCGGTGACCGTCAGGTGGACCCAGCCGTTCGTCACGCCGCCGAGGACGCCGTTCTTCTGGAACCACTGCCCGGGCTTCAGCGTGACGCTCTCCTCCGGGCTCTTCGCTCCGGTGTCGCCGTCGAAGACCTCGTACGTGACGGTGATGTTGGCGTTGTTGAGCCCCGCGTTCGCGATCGCGAGGTTCGAGCGCGTCCGGTCGTCCTGCGAGAGCCCGAAGACGTACGCCTCCGTCGCCGCTTCCCCGTACGTCTGCCCCGGATAGGCGAGCCCGTAGACGCCTCCTGTCGGGGCGGGGGACGTCGTCCGCGCTGTCGCGAGGCCCTGGACGCGGAAGGTGCCGTCCGTGAAGGTGACCGCGAGGGCGCCGGCGTAGCTGCCCCCGCGCGGGCCGATCGAGGCGCCGGCCGCCCGGAGCTCGTTCAGGATGTCGGGCGTGACGGCCTGCTCGTACGGCGCGAGAAAGAGGTAGAAGACCCCCGTCTCCGTCCCCGCCGCCGCGAGCGACTCGATGTACTGGACGTAGGCGTAGACCGGGATGCCGTTCGGGTTCGTGAGCGTCAGCTCGCTCTGGAAGGTCGGCGTCTCCACGAGAACCGGCACGGTCAGGTCGCTGTCGGCGAGGTCTTCCGGGATGCCGGGGACGAACGACCCGTCGTTCGTGACGTTGTCGTTGACGACGCCGTAGGCAAAGAACGGGTCGGTGCCCGCGACGCGCTCCACGAACGCCCAGCCGTCCGAGAAGCCGGCGCCCGGGGACGCGAGGACCCGGTTGATCTGCGTCCATTCCCCCGGCTGGAGGACGACGTCGGGGCTCAGCTCGCTGGACGAAAGCCCCGTCGCCGCTCGAGAGCGTGACGTGCAGCGTCACCGGGCCTCCCGTGCCGGCATGGACGAGCGCGAGGTTGCTCCGGTCGGCGGCGTCCTCGAGGAGGGCGGGCACGGCCGTCAGCGGCGCCGCGTAGAGCGCCGGGTCGATGGCCTGGTAGGCCAGCCCGGCGCGCCCCGCGCCCGACGGCGCCGTCGTCCGCGCGACGACCGAACCCGCGGTCTCCGACGAGAGGCCGTCGAAGACGACGCGGAGCGAGCCGCCCTGCCCGGGCCCGGCCGGGATGGAGGGGATCCGGCTCCTCAGGAACGCCATGACGTCGGGGCTTCGCGCCTGCAGCCCGGCGGCGATGGTCACCGTCGTCGAGCCGCTTCCGACACCGCCGAAATAGGGCGCCGCGGTGTAGGTGAGCGTCACGGTCGCGTCCGAGGTCCCGGCGTTCGAGACGACGAGCTCGGTCGTGAACCGGGCCCCTCCGACGCCGGCGACGTCGACGACGACGGGGACGAGCCGCGTGGCCGAGGCCGCCTCCGCCGGGGCGGAGAGGGCGGCCAGAGAGAGGATGCAACCGCTTGCAGCTGGCAAGCGCAAAAGCGACATCATGGCTTCCCCCAAGCAAGAGACGCGCCCCCCCCGTCCACGGTTGACGCGCGGCTCGCCGGCCGGGTGCGACGGATCGGAGAGGTCAGCCCGGCACGAGGACGATCAGGTAGCGGCTCCCCTGCCAGAACTTGTCGGGGTCCGTGACTTTCAGCATGCTTCCCTTCGGGGGATCGGCGACCAGCTCGAAGCTCCCCTTCTCGTGGGCCGAGAGGATCCGGATCTTGTCCGCGGGCGCGCCGAACGGGAAGTCCTTCTCCTTCCGGACGTCGATCTTCCGGAAGAGCTTCTCGTCGAAGAACCCGGTCTGCTTCCAGCTGCCGCCGAGACCGAGGATGCTCCCCTTCTTCTCGACGAGCCCCGCCTTCTCGAGGTCCGCCTTCGTCCCGACGACGACCCACGCCGTGGCCATCTTGTCTTCCTGGCCGGTGATCTCGGCTTCCTTCGCCGCAACCGTCGTCTTCAGCTCCTGGGTCGTGGCCTGGAGCTGGAGGACCTTCTGCTCGAGCTCGACGAGCATCGTCTCCTTTCCTTCGAGCGACTTTTGGAGCTCGTCGATGAGCCGGCTCATCGTCGTGACCTTCCCCTCGAGGGCGGCCACCTTCGCGTTCGACTCCTTGTTCTGCTTCTGGAGCGCGGCGAGCTTGGCGAGGTTCGCGCGGACGGCCTTCCGGATGTCCTCGATCTCCGCCTTCAGCTCCTCGCGCTTCCCGGAGGCCTGCCCCTCCTGCGCGATGGCGATCGACGTCTGGACGGCCTTCAGCTCCTTCGTCCGGAGCTCGGCGAGCGCCTTCTGCACCTCGTCCAGCGTCGCCTGGGCCTCGGTGTTCGCGGCGCCGACCGACGTCACCTCGGCCTTGAGGCTGTCGGCTTCCTTCTTCAGCTTCTCGTTCTGCTGCTGGGTTTCCTCGTACTTCGTCTTGGAGACGCAGGCGGCCGACCCGAGGAGGAGGAGGGCGAGGCCCGCGGCGAGGGGGCTCAGGTGTCTTTTCATGGCCCTATTCTGCCTCTAATTCCCCTTCACCATCGGCACGTAGCTGCCGTCGCTCGTCCCCGTGTTCGGCGCCGGGCCGTCGTTGAGGACGCTGTACGCGAAGAACGAATCGTCGCCCTCGACGACCGTGAGCCGCGCGTAGGCGTTCGACACCCCGGGGGCGAATTGCTGCAGGACGCGGTCGTACTGGCGCCACTGGCCCGGCTGAAGGGTCTCCAGCGTCTGCCGCGAAACGAGGGCACCCGTCGCCCCGTTGTAGATCTCGAGCCGCACCCGGATCGGCGTATTCAGGAGTCCCGCGTTCACGACCGCGAGGTTGGTGCGCGTGAGGCTGTTCTGCTGGAGGCCGTAGACCCAGGCGTCGCGCGCCATGGAGTCGGACGCGACGCCGGGATAGAAGAGGCCGTAGCGTCCGGATCCCGTCGTCGAGGGGTTCGAGGTCCGGACGCCCGCCAGCCCGGGCGTCAATCCGTTGCTGTCGGAAAAGAGGACCGACAGGGATCCGGCGTAGGAGCCGCCCCGCGGGCCGACCGTCGCCCCGGCGAGGCGGAGCTCGTCGACGACGTTCGGGATGAGGACCTGCTCGAGGGGCCGAGGTCGACGTAGAAGATCCCGGTCGAGGCGCCTCCGGGTGTGGCGAGCGACTCGACGAACTCGAAGTAGGCTTGCGCGGGCTTGTCCGTCAGGTTCGTCAGCATCAGCTCGCTGCTGAAGCGGTCCCCCACCTCGACGATGACCGGAACGCCCAGGAGCGCGTCGACCTGGCTGTCGGAGATCGCCGGGACGTACGAACCGTCGTTGGTGCCGTTGTCGTTGAAGACGCCGTAGGCGAGGAACGGCACGCCCGCCGGACGACGGCTCGATCACGATCCAGCCCTCGGAAAATCCCGGATCGGCCTGGGTCAGGATGTTGTTGTACTGGTTCCACTCGCCCGGCTGGAGGGTGAGCGGGTCGAACTTGATCGAGGACGTCCCGTCGCCCTTGATCACGTAGACCGTGAGCGTCACGGGGCTCGTGGCGCTGGCGTTCGCGAGGGCCAGGTTGCTCCGGTCCGACGCGTTCTGGCGAAGCCCGAAGATCGCCACGGGCTCCGTGAACGCCTTCGTCACGTCGACGCCGGAGTACGAGAGCCCCGCCCGGCCGACGCCCGCGATCGGCGCGGTCGTCCGGACGGAGGCGTAGCCGGCGGCGGCGCTGGAGAGCCCCTCGAACTCGACGCGGAGGCGTTCCTCCCTGGTTCGAGCCCGACGGAATCTGGAGTCCGTTCTGCCGCAGGTACGCGACCGCATCCGCCACCACGACCTGTTCGCCGGCGCCGAGCGCCCGGGTCATGCTGCCGCTTCCCGCGCCGCCGAAGGTGGGCGCCGCGGTGTACCTCAGGCGCACCGTCGCCGTCGTCGTCCCGCTGTTCGTCAGCGTCAGCTCGGAGGAGAACCGTCCCGGCAGGTCGAGAACGATCGGCACGAAGAGCGCCGACGCGGACGTTCCGGACCCCGGCTCGGGCCGACACGACGACCTGGCGGGTCGTCGAGTTCGGGCTGGCCCCGGACGCCGAGGCCGTGAGCCGGACGGAGTAGGTGCCCGCCTGCTGGAACGTGTGATCGGGGTTGCGGGCCGCGGACGCGTTGGAGCCGCCGGAGCCGGGGTCGCCGAAGTCCCAGAGCCACCCGGTCGGGTTTCCGCGCGAGAGGTCCTGGAACGAGACGGTCTGCCCGGCCTGCGGACTCGCGGGAGCGAACTGGAAATCCGCGGCCAGGGGCGTCCCGCCTCCCGACGCCTGGAGGACGCGGATGGTGGCGGCCGGGTTGTGTCCGACGACGAAGCGGTTGTTGCCGGGCTTCCCCACCACGAACGGGGAGTCTTCGGCGCCGCCGACCGTCACGATCGCCCCCAGCCAGTAGTTTCCGGGAGCCATCGACGGGGGAACGACGAGCGGCGTGCCGTTCATGTCCGCTTCGCCGTCGACCTGGGCTCCGCCGCCGAAGTCGACGTTGCCCACGGCGACGTCTCCCGGCTGCGGGTAGGGGCGCGAACCGGCCGGAAAGAGGTAGAACGTGACCCGGAAGGCGCCGGCCGGCAGGCTCCCGACGTTCTGGATCAGCCAGTTGCTCAGCGTGAAGCCTTCGCCGGGGAGGAGCGACGTCTTCGATGCGGCCGCGTAGTACTGCTTGTACTTCGTGTTCCCGTAGACGAACGGGAAGATCCCGATGTCCACCAGCGACCGGGCGGCGCCCGGGTACTCCGTCCGGACTGTCTTGGAGTCGATCCGCGTCACGAATCTCCCGACGTCGTCGTTCAGGTAGTTCATCGTCGAGAGGCTGTTCCCGTACCCGACCCCGGCGGCGAGGTCGAAGACGTGGTGGAGGCCGATCGTGTGGCCCACCTCGTGCAAAACGGTCGCCTGCACCAGCGCGGCCCCCCCGGCGGAGTCGTTCCCCGGCGCGTACCAGTCGCCCGTCCAGCCGGTCGGGAACGCCGCGTTGACGACGACGTCGGTTTCGTTGTAGCTGCCGCAGCCGCTCGGGTTGAATTCCTTGCACTGGTTGAACGAGCCGAAGTTCGCGTCGGGGAACATGACGGCCACCCCGAACGTGCTCGACTCCAGCTCGACGCCGTAGCGCGCAATCGAATCGGCGCTGGAGATGAACACGTTCACCTCGTTGACGCCGTTCTGGCTCCCGAGGCTCGAGGAGGGGTCGACCGAGACGTTGAAGAGGCTCACGTACCGGTTCCACTCCCGGATCATGTCGGCGGCGGCTTCCTTCTGCGCGGCGCTGCTGCCGACCCCGCGGATCACGTAGTTCCGGACGACGTTGGTCTGGTAGCCGCACCAGCAGCCCTCGCCGTCCGGGTGGCCGGCGTTCGCGCTGGCCTGGGCGAAGGCGACGGGAGCAAGCGGGAAGAAGGCGGAGAAGGCTCCGATCGCGAGGCAGAGCGGGAGAGCGCCGGTTCGGTTCATACGCCTCGTCCCGTCATCTCCGCGGCGGGCTCTCGCGACAGGAGGACGCGGCGAACCTCTTCGCGAAGCGCGTCGCGGGTCAGAGGCTGCCCTCCGGTCGCGGCGCCGCGCGAGGCGGCCGCTTTCAGCGTGGGGAGTCCCGAGGGGGCGGGGAGCGGGTTCCCGGCCCCGTCGGAGTAGGTGGCGCCCCGGAGGCCGGGCCGGCGGGGACTTCTCGCCGGCAGTCGCCTCGGACCGGGGGAGTCCCGGCGCAGGATCACGACGCCCGGAGCGTCCGCGGGCTCCGTCGGCGCCAGCCGGATCAGCCCGCCGGTGGAGTCGAAGCCGACCGCCCACCCGTCGACGTCCAGGAGAATCCGCTTTCCGGTCGCACGGTCGGTCACCTCCCGAAGGAGGCCCTGTTCGGCCCCGACGACGGGAGAGGTGAAGAGGCGCGTCAGGTCGTTCAGCGCGAAGAAGTAGGTCGCGCCGACCTCGAGCCGCGGGACGTGCGAGACCAGAACCGATCGTCCGTCGAAAGTCCCGCCCGCGAAGCTCAGGGTGACGATCCTGCCGGGATTCCCCTTCCAGATCTCCTCGACGAAGACCTCGTAGTCGGTCCAGATCATCTTCTTCCCCTCCCCCAGCGGGTCGAGGACGAGAGGACGCTCCCGACCAGGACGCTCTTCCCCTGCGTGACGACCTGGGTGAGGGTGAGCTTCCGGCTGACGGCGCCGGCTGGAGCCGCGCCGGCGAACAGCCCCAGAACGAACAGAGCACCCGCACGGCGCGAAACTCCCATCGGCGCCTCCTCGAGTGGAACGGATCATAGCGACCCGGGCGCCGCGCGCGGCGCTGAAGAGCGAAAACGGCCGGGAAACCGGCTCAGCGCACCGCGGGCTCGAGGAGCGTCAGCGTTCCGGCCTCGGCGTCCAGCTCGGCCATGGCGCCGAGCGGAATCGTGGCGTTCTCCTTCACGTGCCCGAAGCAGAGGCCCGCCACGACCGGGATCCCGAGCTTTCCGAAGCGGTCGGCGCAGACCTCCTGCCAGGTCCAGGTCCCGAGGCCGCCGAAGCTGGGGCGGTAGTCGCCCGGCGCGCAGTGCGAGAACTTCCCGAGCGCGACGCCCGCGAGCCCGGCGAGCTTTCCCGAGAGGAGGAAGCCGGTCAGCCAGCGGTCGATCCGGTACGGATCCTCGCCCACTTCCTCGAGGAAGAGGATCCGCCCCTTCAGCTCGGGCTCGAACGGCGTCCCGACGAGCGTCGCAAAGACGCTGATGTTCCCGCCGACGAGCCGCCCTTTCGCCTTCCCGGGCGCGAGCCTGAAGACGCGGTTCGAGCCGTCGGGCGTCCCCTCGCGCGGCGGGGCTTCCGGCGGCCCGGCGATCCGCCCCGACGCCCCGTCCATCACGGTCTTCCTGAACGCCGCGAGCGCGTAGTCGGACATCGGCCCCGCCATCGGGCCGTGAAACGTGACGAGTCCCGTCAGCCGGTGGAGCGCGTTCAGCGTCCCGGTGATGTCGCTGTAGCCGATGAACGGTTTCGGGTTCTTCCGGATCGTCTCGTAGTCGAGGTATGGCAGGATCCGCGACGTCCCGTACCCGCCGCCGAGGCACCAGACGGCGTCGACCTTCGGGTCGGCGAAGGCGGCGTTCATGTCGGCGGTCCGCTCGGCGTCGTTCCCGGCGAGGTAGTGGGTCTTCTTCCCGGCGTTCGGCATCAGCTTCGGCGTGAAGCCGAGCGCCTTGACGACCTCCACCCCGACCTCGTTCTCCTCGTAGTCGTAGGAGGGGGACGCGGGGCGGACGAGCGCGACGGTGTCGCCGATTCTCATTGCCTTCGGGAAGAGCGGCTCTGGAGGCTTTTCGGCGTATCGGGAGAGCGCGGCCTGGGCCGACAGGGGAAAGCCGGCGATGAGGGACGCGAAGGACACGTCTTCGAGGAACGCCCGGCGGCTTTTCAGCATGCCGGGGATTCTAAAGGCCAAACGCGAGGCACCCGAGAGAGAGGCTCCCCATCTCGAAGCCCTCGAAGACGGAGCGGACCGGGTCGCCGTCCGCCGCTCCGAGCGCGAAGAAGAGCGGGTCGAAATGCTCGGTCGTCGGGTGGGCCCGGTCGGCCTGCGGCGCCCGCGCGCGGTACGAGAGCAGAGTGTCCCGGTCGGCGCGAGCGAGCCGCGCGCGGACCCACGCTCTCGAATTCCACGGCCCAGCCCGGAGGGGGGGCGTCCCGCTCCTCCCACTCGAGGAGACGGAGGTTGTGGACCAGCCCGCCGCTCCCGAGGAGCGAGCATCCCTTCGTCCCTGAGCGGCGCGAGCGCCCGGCCGACGGCGAAGACAGACGCGGGCGTCCGCGGCTGCGGCAGGGAGACCGCCACGACGGGCACGTCGGCCTTCGGCGCGAGGAGCCGGAGCGGCACCCACGCTCCGTGGTCGAGGCCGCGCGACGAGTCCGATTCCGCGGCGATCTCCGCGCCGCGAAGGACGTCCGACGATTCGCGCCGCGAGCGCGGGCTCGCCCGGCGCGGGGTACTCGATCTCGTAGAGCGGCGCGGGAAAGCCGGCGAAGTCGTGAATCGTCTCGGGACTCTTCGTCGACGTGACGCGCACCGGGCCCCATGCCTCCCAGTGCGCCGAGACGACGACGATGGCGGAAGGGCGCGGGATCCCGGCGGCGAACTCCCGGAGCGCCGCCCCCCACGCCGTCTCGCGGAGCGCGAGGTCCGGCGCGCCGTGCGAGACGAAGAGGGATGGCAGCTTCATTGAGGGAAGGGCGACGGCGCGAGGGAGCGGCGACATCGGGATGTAGCTCCCGTCGCTCGTCCCCGAGCCCGGGCGCAGCGCCGTCGTTGACGACGCCGTAGGCGAAAAGGGGGGAAACGGGCCAACGTCCGCTCGGACCCGGACGTAGCCGCTCCGGATGCCGAACCGGGAGAGTAGCGAGTTGACTTGGTTCCAGCACGAACGGGACGCCCGGCGGAGACAGGGCGATGCTCCCGCCGAGGAGGCCTGTCTCCCCGTCGAAGACGTCCGCCCAGAGATACTGCGGAAAACAGCAGTTGGGGGCGGCGCCGGACGATGTGTTCGCGACCGCCAGGTTCGACCGGGATACGCCGTCCTGCCTCAGGCCGAACACCCACGCCTCGCGGGTCGACCCCTCCTCGACGGAGACGACCGGATAGAAGAGCCCGTAGCTCCCGCCGTTCGGCGCCGTCGAGTAGGTCCTCGCTCCTGCAAGGAAGGAGGCCGGAGCGCCGCTCATCACGTCGATCGACACCGCGCTTGCCTGCCCCCCGATCCCCGAGAACGCGAGGAAGTCCGGAATGAAGCGCTGCTCGCCCGGCTGGAGAGTGACCTGACCGCCCAGGAAACCGAGCGTGAGAGGCGCCGTCCCCGCATTCAGGAGGACCGCCTCGGTCGAGAACCCGGCCGTCGCGACCGCCACGGGGAGGACGAGATTCGTTGATCGCCGCCGTCCCGGCGATGGAGGCACGAACGAGCCGTCGTTCGTGGCGTTGTCGTTCACGACGGCGTAGCGCGTAGAACGGGTCCGTCCCGCCGACGCGCTCGACGGTCGCCCAGCCGTTCGTCATCCCGGCCTGCTGGAGGACCTGGTTGAGCTGAAGCCACTGCCCCGCCGCGAGCGCCACCGAGGGAAGCACGACGCTCCGGACGTCGGCCGGGTCCCCGCTCGTCAACGTCACGCGGAACGACCGACGCCGTCCCCGACGCCGGGTCGGCGACGTTCACGAGGCCGAGGTTGCTCCGGAACCCCGCAGTCTCCCGCAGGCCGAAGAGGACGACGGCCGAGTCGCGTCGGCCTCGTCCGGTCGGACCGCAGGGTACGCGAGCCCGCTTCGCCCCGCGCCCGACGGCGCGGTCGTGCGGGCCGTACGCGAAGACGGCGTCGCCGGCCGAGGCGCCCGTCGCCACGATCCGGAGCGTCCCGCCCTGGTCACCTGACAGCGGGAATCGCAAGCCCCTTCTGCCGGAGCCACTGCGATGGCGTCGGGAATCGTCGTCTGGCGGCCGGCGGCGAGCGTCTCGCTCACCGTTCCGCCACCAGAGGCTCCGAGCGAGGCCGCGGGCGTGTAGGTCACGGCGAGCGAAACGGACGTTGTCCCGCGGTTCCCGAGCGTCAGCTCCGACGTGAAGTGCGCGCCCCCCGCGCCGAGGACGTCGACGACGACGGGGACGGTCAGGACGCTCGCCGCTCCCGCGGCGTCGGTCACCTGGTAAAGGGAACCGCCCGTGTAGTCGGCGAGGTAGAGCTCCCCCGCCTCGTCCTCGCCGAACGTCGAGACGCTGAAGCCGGGGACGAGGAATTGGTGTGTCTCCCAACCTACGCCGTTCGAACGGAGCCCATGGAGCCGCCCGGTGCAGTAATCGGCGTAGAAGTAGATCCCGTAGAGGCTCGCGTACGAGAGGCCTCGATACCGGAAGCCGCCGGTGACCGAGCAGTCGCCTCCCGCATGCGGGTATTCCGCGACGGGGAGGACGAGACCGGCCGGGCTGCAGTTTGCCGGGTTGTAGCAGTGGTTCCCTTCCATGATCCGCCAGCCGTAGTTCTCGCCACCGGGGCTTCCCGCCGGTTGGAAGTCGACTTCCTCCCAGCCGCTCTGCCCGACGTCGCCGATCCAAAGGTCGTTCGTCCGGCGGTCGAACGTGACGCGCCACGGATTGCGGAGGCCGAGCGCCCAGATCTCAGGCCGGTAGGCCGGATTCCCGACGAACGGGTTCGACGGAGGGATCGCGTACGAGGAGCCAACGGATTCGACGTCGATCCGGAGGATCTTCCCGAGGAGTTCCGCCGGGTTCTGGGCGCGGTTCTGAGGGTCGCCCCCGGAGCCGCCGTCACCCATGCCGATGTAGAGGAAGCCGTCCGGGCCGAAGGCGAGCTGCCCCCCGTTGTGGTTCGCGTACGGCTGCGGAATCCTGAGGAGGAACTCCTCGCTCGCGGCGTCGGCCCCGTCGGCGTTACCGGCCGCGAGCCGGAAACGGGAGATCGCCGTGTCACCGTTGAGGTCCGTGTAGTCGACGTAGAACCGCCCCGTTTCCGCGAAGCGGGGCGGGAAGGCGACGGAGAGGAGCCCCCGCTCGCCGCAGCACGAAACGCGGCCCGAGATGTCGAGGAAGGGGGTCGGGAGAAGCGCGCCGTTTCTGACGATCCGGATCCGGCCTCGCTGCTCGACGACGAAGAGCCGGCCGCTCCGGTCTCCCGCGTGTGCGACGTGAACCGGGTTCGAGAAGCCCCCGACCTTCGGGACGAGCCGCACTTCCGGCCATGGCACCTGCGCGGCGAGCGGCGCGGCGAAGGCGACGAAGGCGAGCGCCGACAGAACGGCGGTCGAACGACGGATGCGAGAGGAGGGAAACGTCACGCCCGAAGTGTAGACGGCGTCGGGCACCTTTCGCGCCCCTGGCGGGCGTGACGGCGCCGGCGAGCCGCGATCAGTGGGTCTTCTTCGGCCGGGCGGGAGCGGGCGGCGTCGCGCCGTTCCCCGGGAAGTGCTTCAGGGCGGCGGCCTCGTCGTCGTAGACCTCGAAGACCGGGAGGAGCGCCGCGAGGTGGAGGCTCTTCTTCACCCGTTCGTGGAGATTCAGGAGCTTCAGGTCGGCGCCGAACTTCCGGCAGACCTTCAGGCTCTGGACCAGCTCGCCGACGCCCTGGCTGTCGATCGACGTCACCTTCGAGAGGTTCAGGAGGATCCGCTTCCAGTCCTCGGCGAGGAGCTCGTTCACGACGCCGCGCAGGATCTCGTCGCCGACTCCGCCGTGGAGCTTCCCCTCCATGTCCACGATCACCACGTGCTGCTTCTTCCGGACCTCGACGTGCATGGCCCCTTCATCCTAGCGCCGACGGCCGCCGGAGGGAAATGAGCCCTTGTGGGCGGCACCGGGCGTCGGCAGAATGCGGCTCCTTGGTTTCGACCGCCATCCCCTCTCTGCACGACGGCCTGGAGGCCCTGCGCGAGGACCGCGCGTCCGACCCCGCCGCTGTCGCCGCCGTCGCTCGGCTCGCGGGAGAGTTCGGGACGCCGCTCTACGTCTACGACAAGGCCGCGATCACCGGCCGGTTTCGCGCCCTGAAGGACGCCTTCCGTCCGCGCTTCCCGAAGCTGCGGCTCCACTACGCCCTGAAGGCGAACGGAAACGTGGCGCTCGCGCGGATCCTGCGGGCCGAGGGGGCCTTCCCCGAGGTCGTCTCCCTCGGCGAGATCGAGACGGCGCTCCGGGCCGGCTGGAGCGGCGAGGACGTCCTCTTCACGAGCTCGTCCAAGACGCCGGCCGAGATCGGAAAGACGATCCAGGTCGGCGCCGTCCTGAACGCCGACTCGCGTCGACGAGCTGGAGCAGGCCTCGGCCGCCGCGGTCCGCGCCGGCCGGACGCTCCGCCTCTCGTTCCGGCTCAACCCGGGCGTCGACCCCGACACGCTGTACCACATCAACACGGGGATCCCGGAGTCGAAGTTCGGGGTTCATCTCGAGGGGGGCCACGCGCTCGCGGCGTACGCGAGGGCGAAGGGGCTTCCGGGCCTCGCCGTCACCGGCGTCCACTGCCACATCGGATCGCAGATCGTCGACACGGCCGGCTACGAGGCGACGGCCGGGAAGCTGCTGGCCTTCGTGGGCGAGCTGAAGGAGACGCTCGGGATCACGCTCTCCTTCGTCGACCTCGGCGGCGGGCTCGGCGTGGCGTACCGGGACGGCGACACCGGGGATGAGCCCGGAGCGGCTCGCGGCCGCGCTCCTTCCGATCTGGAAGGAAGGGGTTGCGCGGGCAGGGTACGAGCCCGCGCTCTGGCTCGAGCCGGGCCGCTCCCTCGTCGCGCCGTCGGGTTTCCTGATCACCCGCGTGAACACCGTCAAGAGGACGCCCGTGAAGACGTTCGTCAACGTCGACGCGGGATCGAACACGCTCCTCCGCCCCGCGCTCTACGACGCGTACCACCGCGCCCGCGTTGTCGGGGCAGCCGGACCGGCCGCGTGCCCGGAGCTCCTCGACGTGGCCGGGGACGTCTGCGAGACCGGCGACATCCTCGCGGCGGAGCGCGTCCTGCCGCTTCCGAAGGCGGGCGACCACGTCGTCTTCCTCGACACGGGGGCGTACGGCTACGCCATGGCGAGCACGTACAACGCCCGGCCGCTCCCGGCGGAGGTGCTCGTGGACGGCGACGCCGCGACGCTCATCCGGCGGCGCGGCACCGTCGACGACCTCTTCCGGGACCAGCTCCTTTAAGGAGGCGCCGCATGAACCTCGTCCGGGCCCTTCGCGCGCCCTCGCCCTCGCCGGCGCCGCGTCCTCGCGTCCTGCGTCGCCGGAGAGGTCCAGCCGATCGTCCTCGACCTCTCGCAGCCGCCGCTCGCCCCCACGCCGGAGCCCGG
This sequence comes from uncultured Acidobacteriota bacterium, assembly GCA_963821435.1. GTDB lineage: Bacteria > Acidobacteriota > Thermoanaerobaculia > UBA5066 > UBA5066 > DAOMFB01. Next base: position 7,975 of record CAWGDR010000007.1, on the reverse strand, counting down.
GTCTCCGGAAGCCGCGGCGCCGGCGGCGCGCCGGCCGCTCCGTCCCGCCGCCCTCGGTCCGCGGGATGACGGTCGAGGAGAAGGTCGGCCAGCTCTTCGTCGTCGACGGCAACGGCGTCTACCAGAACGACGCCTCGCCCTGCGCTTCTCCCCTGAAGCGGCAGGTCGAAGTGAACCGCGTCGGGGGGGTCATGTGGCGCCGCTCGAACGTCTACGAGACGGCCATCCTGAACGCGAAGCTCCAGGCGGCCGCGAAGATCCCGCTCCTCGTCTCCGCGGACCTCGAGGCCGGCGCCGGCATGCGCTTCGAGGACGTGACGCACGGCCCCTGGGCGATGGCCGTCGCCGCGACCGGCGACGTGGCGCTCGCGGAGCGCTACGCCCGCGCGACCGCCGCGGAGGCGCGCGCCCTCGGCATCTCGCAGGTCTACGCCCCGGTCGCGGACGTGAACGTCAACCCGGACAACCCCGTCATCAACGTCCGGAGCTTCGGCGAGGACCCGCAGGAGGTCGCCCGCTTCGTCGCGGCGACGGTGAAGGGGCTCCAGTCCGGGCCAGGTCGCGGCGACGCTGAAGCACTTCCCCGGGCACGGCGACACGGCCGTCGACTCGCACCGGGCGCTCGCCGTCGTCCCGGCCGACCGGGCGCGGCTCGACTCCGTGGAGCTCGTCCCGTTCCGGGCCGGCATCGCCGCCGGGCGCGAAGTCGGTCATGGTGGCGCACCTCGCCGTCCCGGCGATCGACCCGGCGCCGGCCCCGCCGCTCCGCGAGGCGCCGAAGGACGTCGAGTACAAGGTGACGCCCGGCGAGATCTCGAGGCGACGCCACGATGCCGGCGACGCTCTCCGCCCCGATCGTCGCCGGGCTGCTCCGGAAGCAGATGGGCTTCAAGGGCCTCGTCGTGACGGACGCGATGGGAATGAACGGCATCTCGCTCCACCTCCCGCCGGGCGAGGCGGCCGTCCGGGCGCTCCTCGCCGGGCGTCGACGTCGTCCTGCTGTCGCCCGACCCCGACGCCGCGATCCAGGCGGTCCTCGAGGCGGTGAAGGCCGGGCGGATCTCCGAGGCGCGGCTCAACGAGATCGGTCGACCGGGTCCTCTACGCTCAAGAAGTCGCTCAAGCTCTTCGAGGACCGGACGCCCGACCTCGCGAAGATCGGCTCGGTCGTCGGACGCGCCGGAGAACCGCGCGCCTCGAGGCCGAGATCGCGCGCCGCTCGCTCACGCTCGTCCGGGAGCAGGCCGGGGCGCTGCCGCTCCGGAAGGACGCGAAGCTCCTCTCTCTCGTCGTCTCCGACGAGGCGACGCTGAACGGGCCCGCCGAGCGTCCTCGACTGGCCGAGCTGAAGAAGCGCGACCCGCTGGCGAAGACGGTCCGCCTCGACCCGCGCTCGACGCCGGACGAGGTCGCGGCGGCCGTCGCCCGCGCGAAGGAGCTCCGACGCGGTCCTCCTCGTCGCTCTTCGTCCGGACCCGATCCGGACAGGGGCCGATCTCGATCCCGGAGCCGGGGAAGTCGGCCGTGACCGCGGTCCTCGCCCTCGGGAAACCGGTCGTCGCGGTCTCGTTCGGGAGCCCCTACCTCCTCACGGAGCTGCCGTCGCTCCCGACGTACGTCTGCGCGTGGGGGACCCAGGACGTCATGCAGACGGCCGCTGCAGCCGCCCTCTTCGGCGAGACCTCTATCGAGGGGAAGCTCCCGATCTCGATCCCCGGCCTCGCGAAGCGCGGCGAAGGAATCGCGAAGGCAACGAGGTAACGCGCCATGAATCGGACGGAATCCTTGCCGCCGTCCTGCTCGCGTCCTCTTCAGCGTCCGCCTTCGCCGCCGCCCCCGCGGCGGACGCGCCGCCTCCGCCGCAGGCCTTTGTCGGCGCGACGCTCGTGGACGGCACCGGCCGCCCCGCCGGTCCCGGACGCCGTCGTTCTCGTCCGCGGTGGCCGGATCGCCTGCGCCGGCTCGCGCGCGGCCTGCCCGGTTCCCGAGGGCGTCGGCGTGACGGACCTGAAGGGCCTGTGGATCACGCCCGGGCTCGTCGACGCGCACGTCCACTTCTGCCAGACCGGCTGGGCCGACGGCCGCCCCGACGCCTTCGACGTGCGCGAACGCTACCCCTACGAGGAGGTCGAGGCCGACCTGCGCGCGCACCCGGAGCGCTTCTTCCGCTCGTACCTCTGCTCCGGCGTCACCGCGGTCTTCGACGTCGGCGGCTACCCGTGGACGCTGGACCTGCGCGCACGCGGACCGAGGACGACCCGCGCGCGCCGCACGTCGCGGCGGCCGGGCCGCTGCTCTCGACGCTCGACTTCTGGCTCAACCTCCCCGCCGAGCGGCAGTTCATCTACCTGAAGGACGAGGCGGCCGCGCGCGACGGGCGTCGCGCTACCTCGCGTCGCGCGGCGCCCAGCGCGGTGAAGGTCTGGTTCATCGTGACGCCGGAGCGGCCCGTCGAGGCCTCGGCGCCCGGCGGTCCTCGCGGCCGGGGAGGAGGCGCGCGAGGCGGGGCTCCCGCTCATCGTCCACGCCACCGGTCTCGCCGAGGCCAAGGTGGCGCTCCGGGCCGGAGCGACGCTCCTCGTCCACAGCGTCGTGCGACCAGCCGGTCGACGACGAGTTCCTCGACCTGGCCGAAGGCGAACGGCGCGATCTACTGCCCGACGCTCACCGTGCTGCGACGGTTACGTCGCGGCTGCGCGCCGCGGCCGCGCCGGACAGGCGCCGCCGCGTCGACGACCCGAACGGCTGCGTCGACGCCGGCGACGCGCGCGCACGTCGCCGAGACGCGCGCACGCTCGCGACGCCGGCACGCCGGCACGGCGGGCGCGGCCCGAGACGGCGCGCGCGGCGAGAGCGCGAGGATCGATGGCCGCCAACCTGAAGCGCGTGTCGCGACGCCGGCATTCCGATCGCGATGGGCACCGACGCCGGCAACCCGCTCACGCTGCACGGGCCGTCGGTCTACGCCGAGATGGAGGCGATGCAGGCGCGCGGGCCTCACGCCGATGGAGGTGCTCGTCGCCGTCGACGCGCGGCGGCGCCGCGCGATGGGCGCGGAGCGGAGCTCGGCACGGTCGAGGCGGGCAAGCTGGCCGATCTGCTCGTCCTCGGCGCCGACCCGACCGCCGACGTCGCGAACGTGCGGAAGGTGCAGCGCGTCGTCCGCGGCGGGGTCTCCCGGACGCTCGACGAGCTGCGCGCGCCCGCGGCGCGCTGAGCCGACCGCCGGCGCGCGTCCGCGGATCTGCCGCCGGAGGTCGTCGGCGCGGACTTGATGCGGCGCCCGCGAATGCGTAGCATTCGTCAATGGAGAGGATCTCTCGTCCGCGAGCGCCGAGGCGGCCTGCCGGCGAACGGCGGCTCTCGTCCGCCGCGTGCGTGAGATTCTCCTTTCGCACGGGGGCTGACGTGGCCGGGCCCCCGCCCCCCGCCCAGGGTCTTTACGACCCTGCATTCGAGCACGACGCGTGCGGGTTCGGCTTCGTCGTCGACCTCAAGGCACGCACGTCGCACGACATCGTCCGCAAGGCGCTGCAGGTCCTCCTCAACCTCGAGCACCGCGGGGCGTCCGGGTGCGAGAAGAACACCGGCGACGGCGCCGGCCTCCTGCTGCAGATGCCGCACGCGTTCCTCGCGGCGAGTGCGCGCGGCTCGGCTTCGCGCTGCCCGCGCCGGGCGATTACGGCGTCGGCATGGTCTTCCTGCCGCCCGACGCCGGCCGAGCCGCGCAGGCCTGCGAGCGCTCGTTCGAGGAGGTCGTCGCGCGAGGAAGGGCAGACGCTCCTCGGCTGGCGCGACGTCCCGACCGACAACGCGACGCTCGGCCCGACCGCCCGCGCCAGCCAGCCGGTCATCCGCCAGATCTTCGTCGGCGCGGGGACGGCGATCGCCCGCGACGACGCTGCCTTCGAGCGCAAGCTCTACGTCATCCGCCGCCTCGTCGAGAAGTCGGTCCGCCGCTCGGCGATCCCGGCCGCGGGCACTTCTACGTCGCCGAGCCTCTCCTACAGGACGATCGTCTACAAGGGGATGCTCAACGCCGACCAGCTCGCGGCGTTCTATCCCGACCTCGCGCGACGAGGGGCTCGCCGCGGCGCTCGCGATGGTCCACTCGCGCTTCTCGACCAACACCTTCCCGAGCTGGTCGCGCGCCCACCCGTACCGCTACATCTCGCACAACGGCGAGATCAACACGCTGCGCGGCAACATCAACTGGATGCAGGCGCGCGCAGCGCATGTTCGCGTCGACGCGTCTTCGGCGACGACCTCCAGAAGATCCTCCCCGTCATCGACACCGAGGGCTCGCGACTCGGCGATGTTCGACAACGTGCTCGAGCTGCTCGTCCTCGCCGGGCGCTCGCTCCCCCACGCGCTCATGATGATGATCCCGGAGCCGTGGAGCCGGCACGAGTCGATGAGCCCGGAGAAGAAGGCCTTCTACGAGTTCCACTCCTGCCTCATGGAGCCGTGGGACGGCCCGGCCTCGATCGCCTTCACCGACGGCATCCGCATCGGCGCGATCCTCGACCGCAACGGCCTCCGGCCGTCGCGCTACTACGTCACGCAAGGACGGCCTCGTCGTCATGGCCTCCGAGGTCGGCGTCCTCGACATCCCGCCCGAGAAGGTCCTCCGGAAAGGGCCGCCTCCAGCCGGGCCGGCATGTTCCTCGTCGACACTTTCCGAGGGGCGGATCGTCCCCGACGACGAGATCAAGCAGCGCATCGCCGCCGAGAAGCCGTACGCCCGCTGGCTCGAGGAGCACCTCGTGACGCTCCGACGAGCTGCCCGACCCGCCCGCCGTCATCGAGCCCGACCACGAGACCGTCCTGCGCCGCCAGGAGACGTTCGGCTACACGCTCGAGGACGTCCGGATGCTCGTGAACCCGATGGCCGCCGAGGGGACGGAGCCGATCGGCTCGATGGGGATCGACATCCCGCTCGCCGTCCTCTCCGAGAAGCCGCAGCTCCTCTACGACTACTTCAAGCAGCTCTTCGCCCAGGTGACCAACCCGCCCGTCGACGCCGACCGCGAGAGATCGTCATGGCGGTCGACACGGCGATCGGGCCGGAGGAGAACCTCCTCGAGCCGACGCCGAAGGCGGCGCGCCACTTCGAGCTGACGACGCCCGTCCTCCTCAATGCCGAGCTGGAGAAGATCCGGGCGCTCGACGGCAAGCCGGGCTCGAGGGGCTTCCGGTCGATCACGCTCCCGATGCTCTTCAAGGTGCAGGACGGCGGCGCGGGGCTCCGCAAGGCGATCGAGGACCTCCGGCGCCGCACGAGCGAGGCGATCGCCGAAGGGCACAACGTCCTGATCCTCTCCGACCGCGGGCACGACGCGACCGACGCGCCGATCCCGGCCCTCCTCGCCCTCGTCGTCCGTCCAGCACCACCTCCTCCGCGAGGGGTCGCGGACCCGCGTCGGCCTCGTCGTCGAGTCGGGCGAGCCGCGCGAGGTCCACCACTTCTGCCTCCTGATCGGCTACGGCGCGAGCGCGATCAACCCGTACCTCGCCTTCGAGACGATCCACGACCAGGTCCGGCTCGGGACGCTCTCCGGGAGCCGCCGAGGAGGCCGAGAAGCGCTACGTCAAGGCCGTCAACAAGGGGCTCGTGAAGGTCATCTCGAAGATGGGGATCTCCACGGTCCAGAGCTACCACGGCGCGCAGGTCTTCGAGGCGCTCGGCCTCTCCCAGGACTTCATCGACGAGTACTTCACCGGCACGCCGACGCGGATCGGCGGCATCGGGATCGACGACGATCGCGCGGGAGGTCCGCCTCCGGCACGACTGGGCCTACCCGCCGCGCCCCGTCACGCACACGACGCTCGGGACGGGCGGCCGCTACCAGTACCGCGCGCGACGGCGAGGACCACCTCAACCGCCGGAGGCGATCCACCTCCTCCAGGGCGCCTGCCGCACCGGGGACTACAGGCTCTTCAAGAAGTACTCCGAGCTCGTCAACCACCAGGGGAAGCACCCGGTGACGCTCCGGGGCCTGATGGACTTCCGGCCGCTCGCGAAGGCGGTTCCGCTCGAGGAGGTCGAGCCGGTCGAGGCGATCCTCGCGCGCTTCAAGACGGGGGCGATGTCGTACGGCTCGATCAGCCAGGAGGCGCACGAGGCCCTCGCGATCGCGATGAACCGGATCGGCGGAAAGAGCAATACCGGCGAGGGGGGCGAGGACCCGGCCCGGTACGAGCCGCTTCCGAACGGCGACTCGAAGAACAGCGCCATCAAGCAGGTCGCGTCCGGGCGGTTCGGCGTGACGAGCCAGTACCTCGTCAAGGCCCGCGAGCTCCAGATCAAGATGGCCCAGGGCGCCAAGCCGGGCGAGGGGGGACAGCTCCCCGGCCCGAAGGTCTACCCCTGGATCGCGAAGGTGCGGTACGCGACGCCCGGCGTCGGCCTCATCTCGCCGCCGCCGCACCACGACATCTACTCGATCGAGGACCTCGCCCAGCTGATCCACGACCTGAAGAACGCGAACCCCGACGCCCGGATCAGCGTGAAGCTCGTGGCCGAGGCCGGGGTCGGGACGATCGCGGCGGGCGTCGCCAAGGCGCACGCCGACGTCATCCTCATCAGCGGCCACGACGGCGGCACCGGCGCCTCGCCGCTCACGAGCATCCACCACGCCGGGATCCCCTGGGAGCTGGGGCTCGCCGAGGCGCACCAGGTCCTCGTGCTGAACAACCTCCGGAGCCGCGTCGCGCTCGAGACCGACGGCCAGCTGAAGACCGGCCGCGACGTCGTCGTCGCCGCGCTGCTCGGCGCCGAGGAATTCGGCTTCTCCACCGCGCCGCTCGTCGCTCTCGGCTGCATCATGATGCGGGCCTGCCACCTGAACACCTGCCCGGTCGGCGTCGCGACGCAGGACCCGGCGCTCCGCCGGAAGTTCACGGGCGACCCGGAGCACGTCGTCCACTTCATGCGCTTCGTGGCGCAGGAGGTCCGCGAGCTGATGGCGCACCTCGGCTACCGCACCGTTCGACGAGATGGTGGGGCGGAGCGAGCGGCTCGAGATGCGCCGCGCGGTCGACCACTGGAAGGCGCGCAAGCTCGACTTCTCGCGGATCCTCTTCAAGCCCGACGGTCGCCAAGGACGTGAAGCGGACCTTCCGCTTCCCGCAGGAGCACGGCCTCGACAAGGCGCTCGACGTGACGACGCTGATCCCGCTCTGCCGGCCCGCGCTCGAGAGCCGCCCCCCGTCGCGGCGACGCTCCCGATCCAGAACGGAAACCGCGTCGTCGGGACGATGCTCGGCAGCGAGGTGACGCGCCGCTGGGGCGCGGACGGGCTGCCGGACGACACGATCCGGCTCCGCTTCCAGGGCTCGGCGGGCCAGAGCTTCGGGGCCTTCATCCCGCGCGGCATCACGCTCGTGCTCGAGGGGGACGCCAACGACTACGTCGGCAAGGGACTGTCCGGCGGCAAGATCGTCGTCGTCCCGCCGCAGGGCTCCACCTTCGTCCCGGAGGAGAACATCATCATCGGCAACGTCGCCTTCTACGGGGCGACGGGAGGCGAGGCGTACGTCCGCGGCGTCGCCGGCGAGCGCTTCTGCGTCCGGAACAGCGGCGTCTCGGCGGTCGTCGAGGCGATCGGCGACCACGGCTGCGAGTACATGACCGGCGGGCAGGTCGTCGTCCTCGGGCCGACCGGGCGCAACTTCGGCGCGGGCATGTCGGGCGGCTTCGCCTTCGTCTTCGACGAGAAGCGGGACTTCGCCACGCGCTGCAACACCGACCTCGTCGGCCTGCGCCCGCGTCGACGACCCCGCCAAGGCGGGGCTCCTCCTCGAGCTGGTCCGGCGCCACGCGGCGGCCACGCAGAGCGCCGTGGCGCGGCGGCTCCTCGATGACTGGGACGCGGCGCTTCCGAAGTTCGTCCTCGTCCTCCCGCACGACTACCGTCGCGTCCTCGAGGCGCAGGCCCGGATGCGCGAGCGCGGCCTCGCCGAGGACGAGGCC
>CAWGDR010000006.1:0-177426 GCA_963821435.1 uncultured Acidobacteriota bacterium | reverse complement strand
GTCATGGCGGCGTTCGCGGAGAACGCCCAGAGCCCGATCCGGGTGGACGGAAACTGACGATGGGCAAGCCGACCGGATTTCTCGAGTACCGCCGCGAGGCCGCGGCGACCCGCCGCCCCGAGGAGCGCGTGAAGGACTGGGAGGAGTCGCACCCCGACGTCCCGGAGGCGACGCTCCGCACGCAGGGAGCGCGCTGCATGGACTGCGGCACGCCGTTCTGCCACACCGGCAAGCTGATCTCCGGATGGCCTCCGGCTGCCCCATCCACAACCTCATCCCCGACTGGAACGACCTGGTCTACCGCGGCCTCTGGAAGGAAGCGCTCGTCCGCCTCCACCAGACCAACAACTTCCCCGAATTCACCGGGCCGGGTCTGCCCCGCGCCGTGCGAAGGCTCCTGCCGCTCGGCATCATCGAGACGCCTGTCACGATCAAGCGATCGAGTGCGCCATCGTCGACCGCGCCTTCGACGAGGGCTGGGTGACGCCCGAGCCACCCGCCACGCGGACGGGCAAGAACGTGGCCGTCGTCGGCTCCGGGCCCGCCGGCCTCGCCGCCGCCGCCCAGCTCAACCAGGCGGGCCACCCGGTCACCGTCTTCGAGCGCGCCGACCGCATCGGCGGCCTCCTGATGTACGGCATCCCCAACATGAAGCTCGACAAGCGACGTCGTCGAGCGCCGCATCGATCTGATGTCCGAGGAGGGCGTCCGCTTCGTGACCGGGGCCGAGATCGGGCGCGACGTCCCGGCCGAGAGCCTCGCCACCGACTTCGACGCCGCCGTCCTCTGCTGCGGCGCGACGCAGGCGCGCGACCTCCCCGTCGAGGGCCGGACCTCCAAGGGCATCCACCTCGCCATGGAGTTCCTCCACGCGAACACGCAAGAGCCTTCTCGACTCCGGGCACGCCGACGGCGAGTTCATCTCGGCGCCAAGGGAAGAACGTCATCGTCATCGGCGGCGGCGACACCGGAACCGACTGCGTCGGCACGGCCCTCCGCCACGGGCCGAGAGCGTCGTCCAGCTCGAGCTCCTCCCGCGCCCTCCCGACCGCGCGCGCCCCGACAACCCCTGGCCGGAGTGGCCGAAGGTCTACAGGATCGATTACGGCCACGAAGAGGCGGCCGCCGCTCTCAGGGGGCCGACCCGCGCGTCTGCGTCCATCCAGACGAACCGGTTCGTCGGCGACGTCGAGCGGGCGCGTCCGCGAGATCCACACCATGGACCTCGACTGGCGGAAGGGCCCGGACGGGCGCTTCCACGCGGGCGAGATCCCCGGGGAGCGAGCGCGTCTTCCCGGCCGAGCTGGTCCTCCTCGCGCTCGGGTTCGTCGGCCCAGAGAAGAAGGGCCTCGCTCCACGACCTCGCGCTGAAGCTCGACGAGCGGGGCAACGTCGTCGTCGACGGCGAGCGGATGACCAGCGTCCCCGGCCTCTTCGCCGCCGGCGACATGGTCCGCGGCCAGTCCCTCGTCGTCTGGGCCATCGAGGAAGGCCGCAAGGCCGCCCGCGGCGTCGACAAGTACCTCATGTACGGCGAGACGTCCCTGCCGTAGCGGGCGCCGTTCCGGCTGTAAATCAGAATGCAGAAATGAGACCTGACCCTAACGGGCTCTAACGGGCTTCACCGGGAACACCCAGAATCCGAAAACGAAGAGCCCCGATGAGAACGCGTTTCGTGCTTTCGACGTGCGCCGGTCTGGTCGCGTGCTCGACCAACCTCTTCGCGCAGATCCTGCCGGCCGATCGGACGACGACATGGCGGCCGGGCGTCGTGGGCGGCATCCCCAACCGAACGGCCGTCTGCGCGACCCTCGCCGCCGCGACGTTCGGGAACGGCGCCACCGACGCGAGCGCCGCGATTCAGTCGGCTCTGGACTCCTGCCCGAACGATCACGTGGTGATGCTCTCGGCGGGAAATTTCACCGTGAACAACTATCTGCTCGTTCACTCTGCCATCACGCTCCGCGGCGCCGGGGCGGGGAAGACATTCCTCCTCAAGACGAACGGCGCGCGCGCGCGCCTCTCGCCCATGCAGCCCATCGATCCGAGCACCTACAGCTACGACGCCCAGCCGGTCGTGATCATCGGCCCTTCCCGGTGGCCGGGTCCGGACGGCGTCGGCTCGCAGGACCTGACGGCCGACGGCGCGAAGGGCGCGTTCTCGGTCACCGTCTCCGACGCGAGCGGGTTTGCGCCGGGGCAGTTCGTCCTTCTGGACGAGCGGTCCGGCGCCTCCTGGAACCCGACGCCCACGGGGTTTCCGGGCGGCGCGAAGGTCTGGCAGGGCGATCGCGTGGCGTGGAACATGCACTGGCCCGTCCAGCAGTTTCAGGACGACAACGAAGCCTCCGACGCCAGCGGTCCGTACGACGTCAGCCCCGGCACGCTGCCTGCCGCGATGTCGTGGTTTTCGCGGACGGACCGGCCGACGTGCGAGATCAAGGAAATCGCGGGCGTCAGCGGGAACACCGTCACCTTCACGACGCCGCTGCACATTAGCTACCGGACGAACCACGCCGCCCAGCTCACGCGCTACAGCGATTCCGGCGGTCCGTCCGGCGGGAGCAGCGCTCACGTGAAGAATGCCGGAATCGAGAGCCTGACGGTGCTCGGCGGCGCGGACGGACAGATCCGCTTCGAGAACGCCGCCTATTCGTGGGCCCGGAACATCGAGAACACGCAGTGGCTGGGCGAAGGCTTCGCCGTCAACGGCTCCTTCCGCGTCGAGATCCGCGATTCGTACGTCCACGACGGATCCTGGCCCGAGCCGGGCGGAGCCGGCTATGCCATCAGCTTCGCGGGCGGCTCCTCCGAAATTCTCGTCGAAAACAACATCCTGATCAACGCGTGCAAGGACATGGTCGTCCGGTCGTCCGGCGCCGGGAGTGTCTTCGGGTACAACTATGCCGATGACGCCTGGGACTTCGACAAGCCCGGCTGGGTGGAGGTCGGCCTCAACGCCTCGCACATGGCCGGGCCAGCACCACGTTCTCTTTGAAGGCAACTATTCGCAGAACGCCGACAGCGACTTCACTCACGGGAACGCGATCTATCTCACGTTCTTCCGGAACTGGCTGTCGGGACAACGGCGGAGCTTCACGGACTCGGCGAATGCGCGGACCGTGGGCTCGCGTACGGATCCTGGTGGGACTCGTTCGTCGGCAACGTGCTCGGCCGCGCCGGCCAGATGACGGGATGGACGTACGAATCCGCGGCGATGGCGGGCAACAACGCGAACTGGACCGACGAGGTCATCTGGAAGCTGGGCTACGACCCGGAACGGTGGGGCATGTTCGCGGACCCCCGGACGCTGTCCACGGTCATCCGCGACGGGAACTACGACAGCGTGACGAGCTCGGTTCACTGGCACAACACCCCGGCGGGCTTCCAGGTCCCGGCCTCCCTGTACCTCTCCGCGAAACCGGGCTTCTTCGGAAGCTATCCCTGGCCCTGGGTCGACGGCACGACCGGACAGGTGGCGAACCTTCCCGCGAAGGCGCGATACGACGCGGGCACCCCGAACGCGACGGGGCCCGGGTCGCCGCCGGGGTCGCGTTTCTTCACGCTGCCCCCGTGCCGTGTCCTCGATACGCGGAATCCGGCAGGGCCGCTCGGGGGGCCTTCGCTCCAGCCGTCCGGCACGCGGACGTTCAACGTCGCGTCCTCCGCGTGCGGGATTCCTGCGGATGCCGTCGCCATTTCGGTCAACCTCACCGTGGCGGCACCCGCCAGCCCCGGCTACCTGAAGGTCGATCGAGGCGACGCCGCGCAGCTTCCGCAGACGAGCGCAATCAACTTCTCGGCCGGCCGGACGCGCGCGAACAACGCGATCATCTCGCTGGCTTCGGACGGGTCGGGAACGATCAAGGTGCTTTCCGGGACGAGTGGAACGGCCGACCTCATTCTCGACGTGAACGGCTACTTCCGGTAAGGGCCCGTCGAGGCCCTCGGAACGCATCCAGGTGACGCACTCACCCATCAACTCGCCGGGCGTGGGGGCCGGCGGCGGGAGCGCCTTCTGTTCGCCGGCACGTTCGACGCAGCCGGCCCTTTCGCAATCTTTGCCGGGCTCTGGCCTCTCGCGGCGAGCGCGTACGCCTCCCCGAGAAGGCCGACGAGGAGCTTCCAGTCGGTCTTCGCGTCGGTCTTCACGCCCACCCAGCCGCTCGGGCCGACGTACGGGGGGACGTAGAAGCGCTCCGGATCCGACGCGACGAGCTCCTCCTGCAAGCCCTCGGGCGCCTTGAGCCAGGCGCCCGCGAAGCCGACGCCGTGGTGGTCGTCCGCGAACATCGCGAACTGTCGCTCCCCCACGCGGAAGGTCGGCGCCGACCACGCGACCTTCTCGTAGGCACCAGGGAAGGAGAGACAAATCTTCCGGAGGCGGTCAAGGACGGTCGGGCGGCGGCCGGCCATGGCGAGAGTCTATCGAGTAGCATCCTCCGCTCCATGAATCGGAGCTGTCGGCCCTCTCTCCCTCGTCGCGCTGCTTGCGTCGGGCCTGGCCGTCGCCCAGCCGCTCTCGGAGCGATACGCGAATCTCGGCACCATGATCGTGACGACGTCGGCCCTTACGATGTTTCCGCACGAGAAGCGCGCGAAGGGGCACACGTACGAGGAGAAGTCGTACCCGGCGGATCTCCACTACGGCGACAGCACCGTTGCGATCTTCGTCCCGAAGGGGTTCCGCGGCGGAGACGCGACCGACCTCGTCTTCTACTTCCACGGCTGGCGGAACAACGTCGACGATACCTTCGCGAAATTCCGCCTCGCCGAGCAGTTCGCCGCGAGCGGCGTGAACGCGGTCCTCGTCCTCCCCGAAGGGCCGAAGAACTCCCCCGACTCCTTCGGCGGGAAGCTCGAAGAGACCGGCGTCTTCGCGAGCCTCGTGAAGGACGTCCTGTCGAAGCTGAAGGCGGGCGGGGTGATCTCTGCCACGCGACCCGGGTCGATCGTCCTCGCCGGCCACAGCGGCGCGTACCGCGTCATGGCGTTCATCCTGACGCGGGGCGGGCTGACCGGAAACATCTGCGAGGTCTACCTGTTCGACGCCCTCTACGGCCAGGTTGAGAAGTTCGCCCGCTGGATCGACCGCTCCAACGGGAAGCTGATCGACATCCACACGGCGGACGGGGGGACGCGGGAGCAGACGCTGGCGCTCGTGGACGACCTCATCGCCTGGAGCGTCCCGTTCGTCGCATTCCCGGAGAGCGCCGTCACGCCGGAACTCCTTCGGAAGAACCGGCTGATCTTCATCGAGTCGGACCTCGCCCACGAAGACGTCGTCGCCGGCCGCGAACAGTTCCGGGCCTTCCTGGACGCCAGCGGTTTTTCCCGGCGGTGACGGGCCGGGTGGGACCGGCGAGCGACTGCGATCGCGTATCATTCCGCGCATGAATTTCGAGAGAATCCCGGGCCGCACGGCAGCGGCCGTGGTGGCTGCGGGCCTCGTCGTGTTCGGTGGTTTCGCCGCGACCACGGCACAGGCCGAGCAGGCGATCTACCTGGGGCACGAGGAGGATGCGTGTGGAGGCCTCCTGAAGGTCAAGAACCGGTACAACCAGTGGATCAAGATCGAGCGAAGTCCCCCGGGCGGCCAGCACCACATGGTGGACGTCGCGATCGACGGTGACGGCTACTGGTACTGGAAGTGCGGCGACTCCCTCGAACGATCCCGCGGCGCGTCCGCGTACCGGAACCGGGTCAAGCGAGTTGGTGTCTTTCACAGCACGAACGGTCGTGGCGTCTACTGGGCCTGTTATGACCTCCTGAAGTAGCGCCGTCCGACGCCTGAGACACCTACCGGGCCAGGTCGGTCCTGACCGCCGGCACGGGATGCCCGGTTGGTCGCCCTCCGTTGGCCGCCGGAGCCACGTCTTTCATCCCCACACCCTTGACAGGGCCGGGACCGCAGCCGAAATTCGAAACGTCCTCGTCCCGAACCGTCGCCGTTCGGCTCGTTTCGTTCCTCCGACGTCAGAAAGGACGGATTCCTCGCGAACATGCTGATCGTTCCGGGCCGGCCGACATCCGAGAGCCTCACCTGGTGGATCCTCGCGGACAGCGAGGCTCCGCCCGCCTGCGTCCTGACGGGCGGCGGCGCCGCCGGAGCCGGCGACGCGCGTCACGCGGCTCCGGATCGCGTCCGACGACCCGGCGGCGGGGCGCGTATTCCTGGCCGGCAGCGAGGGCCTGGATCCCGACACCCGCCTACACCCTCTCCGCATCGGATGCCGCGGGGAACCGGGACGACTGCCGAAGCCGGACTCTTCCCGCGTCCTCGGAGATCGGCCTGCCGTTCACGTTCTCGCTCGGCTCCTGTTACAGCGTGGCGCAGGACGAGGGGCTCGGGAGGGATTACCCGCCACCGAGGCACGCAAAGGACAGCCCCGACCCCGTCCGTTTTCGCATTCTCTGCGGCGACCAGATCTACATGGACCTTTCCCCGAAGAGCGGCCTTCCCGTCGTCACGCCGGCACCCGACCCGTGGAAGCGGTACGTGGAGCACTGGACCGACCCGAGATTCCGGCCGTTCCTGGTCGAGTCGCCGACGCTCGTGATGGCGGACGATCACGAGTTCTGGAACGACTATCCCCACAGCAACGCCTGGCTGCTCTGGGACGAGGACCGGCCCCTCGGACCGCTCGGGAGCCGGATGGACCGCGCCTACTCGGTCTTCCAGGCCGCCCTCAATCTCGAAGCGGGCCGGGTCCCCCCGGATCCGGCGGCGCTGGCCCGGCTCATGACGGACGAGGCGCGCACGTTCGCCTTCACCGCCGGCCCCGGCCGCTTCTTCTTCCTGGACACCCGGACGGGCCGGACGCGCTTCGACAGCCAGGCTCCCCCGCCCGGATTCACTCGTCCGGACTGGCTCGCAAAGGCCACCGCCTGGCTCGGCGCGCTCGCGGGCCCGGGGATCCTCGTCGTCTCGCAGCCGGCCGTGGAGACGCAGGTCGGCTGGTTCGCCCTCGCGACCCACACGATGGGGGACGTGAACCTCCCCGACTACCAGGACGACTTCGCGAGACTCTGGAACGCGCTGGTGGCCGCCCCGCACGACGTCCTCGTCCTCTCGGGCGACATCCACTGGAGCCGCCTCTACAGGATCGCGCCCGGGCTCCGGCCGGACCACGGCATTCTCGAGGTCATCTCGTCGCCTCTGGCCCTGATCTTCGGCTCGCGGTCGAAACCGGGTGAAGCGAGCGGAAAGGTCGACTGGAACGGGGGGAACGCCGGCTGGACGAGCGTCTTCGCGAGCAACGAGAGGCAGTCGTACGCGACCGTCTCCCTGACGCCCACCGGCACGGCGCCCGCCGCCCCGCTCCGGGTCGAGATCTCGTGGTGGTCGCCGACGCTGGACACCCAGCGGGGGCCGGAACTGCTCGGAAACACCGAGTGGACGCTTCGATGACGGAAACGAGGTGAACGATGGCGACGATCAATACGGCCCTGCGATACCTCCGCGGCGAAACCGGCGAGCCGGGGAACCTGACGGACCTCACCGTGGAGTTCCTTCGCGGCGACAACGCGGCCTTCCTCGCCCGCGTTGCGACGGACCTGAAAGCACTCGCGAAGAAGGCCGGGCCCGGGGGGACGAGGTTCGCGGCGGACGGGGTGGGCACGATCGGGCTCATCGGCGAGTACGGCCTGATCGGCTACGGCATCCGGCGCGGGCAGGAGATCCTGCGCGTGGACCACACGCCGTCGAACTGGTCGCACGCGTTTCTCTTTTCGAGCCCGCTCTCGGCGGAGCCGAAGGTCAACCGCAGCCCGAAGTCCGCTCCCTGGCTCTGGGAGAGCGCGCTCGAGCCCGCGACCGCCTTCAACCGCTTCACCGACCGGAACGGCGTCGGCCCCCGGCGCTTCGCGGACTATGCGCGGGCCTCGTTCGACCTCTTCGCGGCCCACTCGGTCCCGAACATCGCGGTCATCGCCCTCGCCCTCACCGACGACGAGAGAGGGAAGATCCTGGACCGCGCCGACGACCCCGACGTGGACCAGCTCCACTACGACATCCCGGGGCTTCTCGGCGCCTGGTACAGCTACCTGACGGACCAGGCCAGCCATCCGAATCCGCTCGGCGCCGGACGGGCGGTCTTCTGCTCGGCCTACGTCCAGCTCGCCTACGACGCGGCCGGCATCGATCTCTCCCCGGGCGCCCACCAGCGGAACACGGCTCCCGGAGCATCTCTGGCAGGGCATCAAGTACCTCCAGAAGGCCTTCCGGGTGCCGGACAAGGACGGCCGGCTCGTCCAGAGACCGATGGCCGGCTGGTTCTGCGTCCGGGATGCCGCCTGCGTCATGGCGCCGGTATCGATTCCGGGTGAGAAGGCGCCCCGCCGCCCGCGAACCCTCAGAGAGGTGCAGAAGGCGTACGGCGGCTGAACCGCGGCCGGGAGAGGAGGCTCTCGTGAGAACCCTTTGCCTTTTCCTTCTTCTCGCGCTCGGCGGCGCGACGCCGCTCGGCGCACAGCAGGCGGCCGTCCCTCCCAACCCCGAGATCGACATCGACGGGTACCTTCGCTCGGTGAAGTCCGCGGTGATCCAGCGGGAATCGCACCGGGTTTCCGAGGAGGATTTCCTCGGAATGAGCCGTGAGCCTGGCACCCTGATCCTCGACGCCAGGAGCAAGCAGAAGTACGACGAGCTCCACGTGAAGGGGGCGGTCAACCTCAGCTTCCCGGACATCACGATCGACTCGCTGAAGGCGCTGATTCCCGACAAGGGGACCCGGATCCTCATCTACTGCAACAACAACTTCCGAAACGCTCTGGGTCCCTTCCCGAGCAAGCTGCCGGCCGCGTCGCTCAACCACTCGACCTACACGACCCTCTACATCTACGGCTACCGGAACGTCTTCGAGCTGGGCCCGCTCATCGACATCCGGACCACGAAGCTTCCGTTCGAGCCGAAGGCGACGCTCGAGGCGGTCCAGAAGGCCCGGTAGCTGGTCGCAGGGCGAAAGGCCCTCCGGGTGCAGAATAGGGACAGCAAGTCCGGAGAAAACGGGAGCAGCGTGGCCGCCGGGGGGAGGGCCGCCGTGATCACCTATGGGTGTGAGCGCGGAAGTCGACGTCTTCGAAGGGACGGACCGGTTCGCGGTCAGGCGCTGCCTCGGGGCCGGATCCTTCGGGACCGTCTACGAGGTCTTCGACCGCGAGCGGGCGATGATGGTCGCGCTGAAGGTGCTGAGGCAGGCTGATCCGGCCGCCATCTTCCGGTTCAAGAAGGAATTTCGAGCCCTGGCCGACGTCACGCACGTCAACCTCGTGCAGCTCCATGAGCTCATGAACGACGGCGAGCGCTGGTTCTTCACGATGGAGCTGATCGCCGGCCTTCACCTCTTGTCCCACGTGAGGGGGGCCACGCCGTCGCTCTTCGAGGCCGATACGGTGATCCGTCCACCGCCGCCGAGCGCGGAAGCGGGGGACGGCGACGGTACGCCGGGCCACGCGCCGGACCCCGCGCCCGCTCCGGACTGGGATCGCCTTCGCTCGTCGTTCAGGCAGCTCGCCGAGGGTCTCACGGCTCTCCACGGAGCCGGCAGGGTCCACCGCGACATCAAGCCGAAGAACGTTCTGGTGACCCGGGAAGGGCGCGTCGTGATCCTCGATTTCGGCCTCGTCGCCGACCTCGTGCCCGACGGAGTCGACCATAGCTCGGGCCTCCATGCCGTCGGGACGCCCGCGTACATGTCCCCCGAGCAGGCGAGGGGCCACGCGGTTCGGGAGGCCAGCGACTGGTACAGCGTCGGGGTCATGCTCTACGAGGCCCTGACCGGCCAGCTCCCGTTCCGGGGGGAGGCGGTCGACCAGCTGTCGCACAAGCTCAAGCACGAGCCGGTCCCGCCGCGCGAGAGGGCCGCGGGGATCCCGGAGGACCTGGACCGGCTCTGCGCCGACCTGCTCCGGCGCGAGGAGAAAAAGCGCCCCTCCGGCCCGGAGATCCTCCAGCGGCTCGCAGGAGGCGTCCGCGAGCCGGCGCCGGCGTCTCAGCCTGCCGTCGCGCTGTCGCAGCCCGCCCCCTTCATCGGGCGAAGAGATGAGCTCGCGGCGCTCCACGAAGCGTTCGGAAGGACGAGGGAGGGCCGCGCCGTGGCGATCGTCGTCTGCGGCCCGTCCGGGATGGGGAAAAGCACCCTCGTCCGACGGTTCCTGAAGGAGCTTTCCGACAGGGATCCCACCTGCGTCATTCTCGCGGGACGCTGCTACGAGCGGGAGTCGATGCCCTATAAGGCCCTCGACAGCCTGATCGACTCCCTGAGCCAGTACCTGAGGGCTCTCCCGCCGCACGAGGCGGAGGCGCTTCTCCCCCGCGACGTTCTCACGCTGGCGCGCCTCTTCCCCGTTCTGAAGAGGGTCGAGGGGGTCTCGCGGGCGCGCCGCCGGGGACCCGAGATCCCCGACTCGCAGGAGGTGCGCCGCCGGGCCGTGGCAGCCCTCCGTGAGCTTCTCGAGCGCGTGGCGGACCGGGTCTCGCTCGTTCTCTTCATCGACGACCTTCAATGGGGCGACGCGGACGGCGCCGCGCTCCTCTCGGAGATCCTGCTTCCCCCGAATCCCCCGCCGCTTCTCCTGATCGGGTGCAAGCGGAGCGAGGACCGGGACGGATTGGAGTCGAGCCCGTTCCTTCCCGCCCGCGCGTCGGAGCTGGAAGACGATCCGCTCGCCCATCCGGAACAGCTCTTCGTCGACCAGCTCTCTTCCGAGGAAGCCGAGGAGCTCGCCCGGAGGCTTCTCGGCGACGATCAGGAGGCGGCCGGGACGGCAACCGACATTGCCCTCGAGTCGCGCGGAAACCCCTTCCTCCTCGACGAGCTCGTCCGCGCGTCGCTGGGCAAGCCCGGCGCCGGGCGCCTGGAGGGTCCCCTGACGCTTCAGAAGCTGATCGGATCCCGGGTTTCACGCCTCCCTGACGGCGCGCGACGGCTGCTGGAGATCCTGGCCGTGGCGGGCGAGCCCCTGGAGCGGTCCGTGGCTCTGAGCTGTGCCGACGTCGAGAAGGGCGCCTCCGACGCCCTCGCGCTCCTCCAGGGGGCCCGGCTCGTCCGCGCCCACAAGAGCAAGGGAAGGGACACCCTCGAGACGGCGCACGATCAGGTCCGCGAGACCGTGATGCGGGGTCTCCCTCCGGAAACAGCCAAGTCCCACCACCGGCGGCTGGCCCACGCGCTGGAGGCCTGGGGCCTGGCGGATCCGGAAGCGCTGGCCGTCCACTTCCACGCGGCGGAAGAGCTCGAAACGGCCGCCGAGTACGTCACGCGGGCCGCCCGGCAGGCCTCCGAGGCCCTGGCTTTCGACCGGGCTGCCCGCCTTTACCGCGCCGCCCTGAGCCTCGGCGCCGGCGAGGAGGAATCGCGCGGGCTGCGGGTGAGCCTTGGAGACGCGCTCGCGAACGCCGGGAGGGGCGCCGAGGCGGCCGAGGCGTACACGACCGCGGCCGTGGGGGCGGGCACCGCGGAAAGCGTGGAGCTCCGGCGCCGAGCGGCCGAGCAGCTCCTCTGGAGCGGCCATGTCGACCGGGGCCTCGCCGCGATCCGGGAGGTCCTGAAGGCGGTCGGGATGAAGCTGGCCGAGGGACCGAAGAGAGCCCTTCTCCTGCTCATTCTCCGCAGGGCCTGGATCAGCATCCGCGGCCTGGGGTTTCACGAGCGCGACGCCTCGCAGGTCTCGGCAGAGGAGCTGATGCGGATCGACGTCTGCTGGACCGTCGCCGCAGGCCTCGGGCTGATCGACACCATCCGGGGCTACGATTTCCAGGCCCGGCAGCTCCTCCTTGCGCTTCGCGCGGGGGAGCCGTACCGCGTGGCGCTGGCGCTGGCCCTGCAGTTGAGCTTCAGCGCGTCGCGGGGCGGGCGGAGCCGGCGTCGCACCGAGAAGCTTCGCAAGGCCGCGGCCTCGCTCGCCACGCGCATCGGGCACCCTCACGCCCTGGGACTCGCCACGTTCGCGTCCGGATTGGCGGCTTACCTCGAGGGGCGCTGGATGACCGCCCTGGAGCTCCTCGAGCGCGCCGAGGGGATCTACCGGGAGCGCTGCACCGGGGTGTTCTGGGAGCTGGACAACGCTCAATACTATTCTGTCCGATCCCTTGTCTACATGGGTCGATTCGAGGAGCTTTCGCAGCGGCTCCCGACGCACCTGAAGGACGCCCACACGCGGGGCGACCTCTACGCCGAGACCATCCTCCGCACGCGCGTTTCCTACAACCTGCTCCTGGCCCAGGACAAGCCCGAGCGGGCCCGCCAGGAGATCCGCGAGATGCTCTCGCGCTGGTCGCATCGGGGGTACCACCTGCAGCACTACTACGACCTCCACGGTCAGGCGGAGATCGACCTCTACGAGGGAAACCCGAAGGCGGCCTGGGAGCGGGTCGTCTCGGGCTGGCCGGCCTTCGAGCGGTCGCTCCTCCGCCGGATCCAGCTCATCTACCTCGAATCGGCCGCCCTGCGCGCCCGCACGGTCGTCGCGGCCGTGGCGGCGGGAATCCTCCCCGAGAATCGGCTCAAGCTCGCCGAAAGCGAGGCCCGCCGGATCGAGCGTGAACGGATGCCCTGGACCGACCCGCTCGCCCAGCTCATCCGGGCGTCCGTGGCGACGCTCCGGGGCGACCAGACACGGGCGATTGCCTTCCTGGCGGGGGCCGAGAGCGGCTTCGACGCAGCGAACGAGAGTCTCCACGCCGCCGTGGCCCGTTCCCGGCGGGGTGAGCTCCTGGGGGGCCCGGAGGGAGACAGGCTCAGGGCGGACGCGGAGGCGTGGATGGCGAGGGAGCGGATCGGGAATCCCGAGCGCCTGAGCTTTGTCGTCGCCCCGGGAAGGTGGAGCGCCCCGACGCGGCGCGGCCTCGTCTAGAAGCGAATCGAGGTCCGCGTTCCCCGGGTTCGCCAGGCCGATTGCGCCCGCGGTATCGTATCCATCGACACCAGACATGATCGGCACGTCGCTCGCGCACTACCGCATCCTCGAGAAGGTCGGCGAAGGCGGCATGGGCGTCGTCTACAAGGCCCTCGACACGCACCTCGACCGGACGGTCGCCCTGAAGCTGCTCCGTCCCGAGGCGGTAGGCGACGCC
Source organism: uncultured Acidobacteriota bacterium (assembly GCA_963821435.1). GTDB lineage: Bacteria > Acidobacteriota > Thermoanaerobaculia > UBA5066 > UBA5066 > DAOMFB01. Next base: position 164,351 of record CAWGDR010000006.1, on the reverse strand, counting down.
GAGCGGCGGTGGCGCTTTCTGCGGGAGGCGAAGGCCGCCTCGGCGCTGAACCACCCGAACATCGTCACCATCCACGACGTCGCCGCCGACCAGGGGGTCGACTTCATCGTGATGGAGTTCGTCGAGGGGAGGTCCCTCGACCGCCTCATTCCCAAGGGGGGGCTGCCGGTCGCCGACGTCGTCCTCTACGGCGGCCAGATCGCCTCCGCCCTCGGCGCGGCCCACGCCGCCGGCATCGTCCACAGGGACGTCAAGCCGGCGAACGCCATCGTCGGACCGGGGGGACGGGTCAGGGTCCTCGACTTCGGCCTCGCCAAGCTCGTCGAGCGGGACCCGGGCGGCGTTCTCGAGACGTCCGACTCGACGGCGACCGCGGCGTCCGTCGTCGAGAGGACCCGGCAGGGAGTCATCCTCGGCACCGTCGCCTACATGTCGCCGGAACAGGCGGAGGGAAAGCCGGTGGACGCCCGCTCCGACGTCTTTTCGCTCGGCGCCGTCCTCTACGAGATGCTCGCGGGGCGCCGCCCGTTCGAGGGAGATTCGTACCTGAAGACGCTGGCGGCGATCCTGCGCGACCCGCCCCCGCCGATCGGGACGATTCGCCCCGACGTCCCCGCTCCCCTCGCGAGGATCGTCGCGCGCGCGCTCGAGAAGCGGCCCGAGGACCGCTACGCCTCGGCCGGCGAGATGGAAAGGGAGCTGGCCGCCCTGAAGCGTCCGGCGGGCGCGAAGCGAAGCGTTCTCGGGCGCCCGGCGGTCCTCGTGGCTGGCCTGCTCGTCCTGGTGGCGGCCGGGAGCGTGTCGTGGCGGATCGCCCGGAACGCCAGGGTCCGTCACGCGCGCAACGTGACGCTCCCGGAAATCCCGAAACTCCTCGAACAACAGAAATTCGTCGCGGCCATCCGGCTCGCGCGGGACGCCGAACGTATCGTCCCCGAGGACGTCGCGCGGCTGCGCCGCGAGACCTGGACCGCCTTCTCCTTCCGGACCGAGCCTCCGGGAGCCGACGCGTTCATGAAGTCCTATCTCGACGCGGGCGGGGAATGGGAGCGCGTCGGGAAGACGCCGATCGAGGAGATCCGGCTCCCCATCGGCTACTACCGGTGGAAGTTCACGCGCGAGGGGTACCGGAGCGTCGAGGCGGCGGCCGGCTTCGAGGATCTCTCGATCCGGCTGGATCCCGAGTCGGCTGCGCCGCCGGGCATGGTGCGGATTCCCGGCGGGAGCTTCACGCTCCTCAACCTCGACGCGGTCACCCTCGACGACTTCTGGCTGGACAAGTACGAGGTGACGAACCGCGAGTTCAAGGCGTTTGTCGACGCGGGCGGTTACGCGAAGCGGGAGTTCTGGAAGGAGCCGTTCGTCCTCGGGGGGCGGACGCTTCCGTTCGAGGTGGCCGTTTCGAAATTCCAGGACGCGACCGGCCGGCCCGGCCCGGCGGCGTGGGAGCTCGGGAGCTTTCCGGACGGACGCGAAAACCACCCCGTCGAGGGGGTGAGCTGGTACGAGGCGGCGGCGTACGCCGAATTCGCCGGGAAGAGCCTGCCGACGATCTACCACTGGTACCGGGCCGCCGGTCAGGGGCTCTTCTCGCAGATCCTGAGCCTGTCGAACTTCAGCGGGAAGGGCGCGGCGCCGGGCGGGACGTACCAGGGCCTCGGCCCCTTCGGGACCCTCGACATGGCGGGAAACGTCAAGGAGTGGTGCTGGAACGCGACTGGCGCGCGCCGCTACATCCTGGGCGGCTCCTCGACCGAGGTGAGCTACATGTTCCAGGAGCCGGACGCGCAGGACCCCTACCTCCGACTGGCCGGATACGGCTTCCGCTGCGCTCGGTTCGTGGCGCCGCCGCCGGCAGCGCTGCTCGACCCCCTGGAGCGGCTTTCCCGCGACCTCGCGAAGGAGAAGCCCGCCTCGGACGAGGCGTTCCGCCTCTACAGGAGCCTCTACGCGTACGACAAGACGCCGCTCGACGTGAAAGCCGAAGCGGTCGACGACACCTCGCCGTACTGGCGGCGGGAAAAGGTCAGCCTCCTCGCCGCGTACGGCAACGAGCGGGTCCCGGTCTTCCTTTTCCTGCCGAAGAACGCCCGGCCGCCCTACCAGACCGTCGTCTTCTTTCCCCACAGCGGGGCGCGGATCACGCGTTCGACGGCGGAGATGGACATGACGGTGATCGACTTCGTCGTCCGGAGCGGCCGCGCCCTCTGCTACCCCGTCTACCAGGACACGTACGAGCGTCACGTCGAGAGAACTGCGCCAGGCCCCAACTTCCGGCGGGACCTTGTCATCCAGTGGTCGAAGGACCTCGGGCGCGCCATCGACTGGCTGGAGACGCGGAAGGACCTCGACATCCGCCGACTCGTTTTCTATGGCGCGAGCCTCGGCGCCATCGACGGCGTCCCGCTCATTGCCGTGGAGGAGCGCGTGAAGGCCGCCGTCCTCCTCGCCGGAGGGTACCGGCTGAAGCGCGCGGCGCCCGAGATCGAGCCGGTCAACTTCGCCCCGCGCATCAAGGTCCCCGTGCTCCTCATCGGCGGGCGGTACGACTTCCAGCACCCGTTGGAGACCGCCCAGCGCCCGCTCTTTGCGGCCCTGGGGACGCCCGAGAGCGAAAAGAAGCACGTGATCTTCGAGGGCGGGCACGTTGCGCCGCGCCTCCAACCCATCATCAGGGAAATCCTCGACTTTCTGGACAGAACGCTGGGGCCCGTTCCGCTGGCGAACTGAGGAGGCGCACCATGAAGAAGACCGACCCGCGCATCGACGCCTACATCGCGAAAGCGGCAGACTTCGCAAAGCCGGTCCTTCGGCACCTCCGGAAGCTCGTCCACAAGGGGTGGCCCGAGGCCGAGGAGACGATGAAGTGGAGCCATCCGTCGTTTCTTTACGGCGGAAAGATCCTCTGCGGAATGGCGGCGTTCAAGGCGCATTGCACGTTCGGCTTCTGGCACAAGAAGATGGAAGACGTGCTCGGGAGCGACGGCGCGAAAGCGGGCGAAGCGATGGGAAGCCTCGGCCGGATCACGAGCCTCGACGGCCTCCCCGCTGACGGGATGATGATCCGCTACATCCGGAAGGCCGCCCTGCTCAACGAGTCGGAAGCGCCCGGCCGCCCGCGGCCGGGCGGGAAGCCCGCGAAGGCGCGCCCGGTGCCGGCCGATCTCGCGGCCGCGCTGAAGAAGAACAAGAAGGCGGCGTCGACCTTCGATGCCTTCAGCACCAGCCACCGGAACGAGTACGTCGAGTGGATCACCGAGGCCAAGCGCGAGGAGACACGGGCGAAGCGCCTCGAAACGACGCTCGAGTGGCTCGCGGAAGGAAAGTCCCGGAACTGGAAGTACGAAAAGTGCTGAGCCCGGAGCCCGGCTACAGGTAACGCTCTCTCAGGACCGCCGCATGGTGGGCGGCGTGGCCGGCGATGAACCAGGCGAGCGCCCGCACGGTGATCGGGTTGTCGTTCGCGACGCCTTTCCTCGGCCAGGCCTCGGCGGGCAGGTTCCGAAAGAGCGAGAGCGTGGCGAGCCGGACTGCCCGGAACTCCTCGACGTGCCGCGCCCACGGAATTCCGTCCGCCCCGGCCGCGCCGGCGACGAGCTCCGAGTCGAAGCCCGGGAGTGCCGCGTCGACGCCGCGCGCGAACCAGAAGGCGCGGAAGGCGGAGATCCGCTCGTCGTCGCTGACGTGGGAGAGGAGCTGCCGGAGACTCCATTTACCCGGCGCGTAGCGGTAGAGGGACTTTTCCTCGGAGACCGGCCGGACGAGCCCGAGGAGGTCGTCGAGCTGCGTCTCGAGGGTCCGGACGATGTCGCCGTCCGGGACTCGCCTGATGTAGTCGAAGTATTCCGGCGCGGCTTCGGCGGGGTCGGGGCGCTGGGTCATGGATCCCGTCCGGCGGCGGCTACAGGTACCGCTCCTTCAGGACCGCCGCGTGGTGGGCGGCGTGGCCGGCGGCGATCCAGGCGAGCGCGCGAACGGTGACGGGGTTTCCGCTGGCGACGCCCTTCTTCCCCCAGGCCTCCGCGGGCAGGTTCGAAAAGAGCGGCACCGTCGCCCGCCGGACGGCGCGGAACTCCTCGACGTGCCGCGCCCAGGAGATCGAGTCGGCCCGGGCCCCGGCGACGGCGATCTCCTGCTCGAAGCTCGGGAGCGGCGAGTCGAAGCCGCGCGCGAACCAGAGCGCGCGGTAGAGGAAGACCCGCTCCGTGTCGGTGACGTGGTTGAGGAGCTCGCGGACGCTCCACTTTCCCGGTTCGTAGCGGTGACGGGACCGCTCCTCGGAGACGGTTTGGAGAAGCGCGATCATCTCGTCGAGCTGGGTCTCGAGGGTCCGGACGATGTCGCCGTCGGGGACCCGGTCGACGTACCGGGCGTAGTAGGGCGCGAATTCGGCGGGGTCGGGGCGCGGCGTCATGGCCTGAGTCTGTCCCATCCCGGCGCCGGGCGGCAACCCCGGACCGCCCCCCTCTGGCGCGGAACGCCCAACGGTGAGAGGCTTCGCCGTCGAAGAAAGGGGGCCCCATGAACAGCCGCGAACACTTCGTGAAGTCCTTCAAGAGCGAGGTGCCGATCTTCCTGCGCGTCTTCCGGGCCGTGCCACCGGACCAGATCGCGTACCGGCCTCATCCGAAATCCACCTCGGCGGGAGATCTCGTCTGGATGCTCGCGCGGGAGCTGAACGACGCGGCGGTCCTCGCCGGGAAGTTCGAGGTGAATTTCGAGCTGCCGCCCGCGCCGCCCCTGGCCGAGTCGATCGCCGCCTACGAGAAGAACGCCGCCGCGCTCGGGAGGAAGCTGGCGAAGCTGGACGGGGCGGCGTGGGGGAAAAAGGCGAAGTTCCTGGTGGGCGGGAAGGTCGCGTGGGAGGCCCCGCTCGGCGACATGCTCTGGGGCTTCCACTTCGACGCGATCCACCACCGCGGCCAGCTCTCGGCCTACCTCCGGCCGATGGGGGCGAAAGTCCCGTCGATCTACGGACCGTCGGGAGACGACCCGGGCCAGTGAGCCGGACCGGCGCCGCGGCGGCGCTCCTCGCCCTCGTTCTCGGAGGCTGCTCGGGCGACGCCGACTTCAGCGCCGTCGCGCCGACGCCGGTCACCCTGAGCGCGGAAGAGTACCGGGAGGCGATCACGGACGTCGACCGCCTCGTCTTCGGGACGGGCGCGGTGGACGAGGTGCGGCGCGGCGCTCTCGCAAAGGCGCTCGACGAGATGGCCGTCCGGGTGAAAGCGACCTCGGACTCCCGGTACCTCCTCCTCGAGTCGCTCGAGCTCCGGCGGCTCGCGGCCGGCGCGAGGCGCCTCTCGTCGGAAGAGGTGCCAACGCCGTTCGCGAACGAGTGGATGCGGATCCGGTCGAACCTTTTCGACGACCGGAGCTGGTTCGCCCGGAGCGCCGCGGATCTCGAGCCGCCCCGGACGGCCGTGCCGACGTCGGGCGGCAACTGATCACCCGCTCCCGTTCCCGCGGTTCCTGCCGGGAATGAAACGGACGGCTGCCGACGTCCGACCGGCCCAGGGAGCAAAGCGTAAACTGGATGATCGAAAGTCGGATGCGGAAGAAGACATCGCGGGCCGCGCGCCCTCCCGCCGTCAGTTCCATCGGGAAAAAGAGCCCATCCGCGACGCCGCCCGTCGCAGAGGCCCACCCCGAACCGCTCCGCTCGCGGTCGAAGTTCCCCGTCGTCGGCATCGGAGCCTCGGCCGGCGGGCTGGAAGCCCTCCGGGAGTTCTTCGGGAAGATGCCCACCGACAACGAAATCGCCTTCGTGGTGGTGACGCACCTCCACCCCGGTCATGTCAGCCTCCTGCCCGAGCTTCTCGGCAAGGCCACGGAGATGCCGGTCGTCGAGGCGAGGGACGGCCTGAAAGTGAAGCCGGGGCGGGTCTACGTCGGAATGCCCGGCGGGATCCTCTCGATCGTCGACGGGACGCTCCACCGCTCGGAGATCGCCGACTCCCATTCCCCCGAGCTCCCGATCGACAGTTTCTTCCGTTCGCTCGCGGCGGACCAGCATGAGCATGCCGTCTGTATCGTCCTGTCCGGGATGGGGTCGGACGGCACCCTCGGCCTGAGGGCCGTCAAGGCGGAGGCTGGCATGGCGATGGTCCAGGAGCCGCCCTCGGCCAAGTACGCAGGGATGCCCGCCAGCGCCAGCGCCACGGGACTCGCCGATTACGTTCTGCCGCCTGAGAAGATGCCCGAGCAGCTCCTCGCCTACGTCAAGGGCCCGTACCTGAAGGAGCGTTTTCCCCGCGTGGAGGGCCCGCCGTTTCCAAGCGAGCCGCTGCAGCGGATCCTCATCCTCCTCCGGACGCGGACCGGGCACGACTTCACCTGCTACAAGACGAACACTCTCCGCCGCCGGATCGAGCGCCGGATGAACGTCCACCTGATCAAGAAGCCGACGGAGTACGTCCTCTACCTGCAGGAGAACCCGCACGAGCTGGACATCCTCTTCAGGGAGCTCTTGATCAGCGTCACCAGCTTCTTCCGCGATCCGCAGGCCTTCGATCTCCTCCGGAACTCCCTTCCCGAAGTCCTCGACGCCCGCCCGGACGGCCAGCCGCTCAGGGCCTGGGTGCCCGGCTGCGCGACCGGGGAGGAGGCCTACTCCGTCGCGATCCTCCTCCACGAATTCATCGAGACGAGCGGGAAGGCGTTCGAGGTCCAGGTCTTCGGCACGGATCTGGATCCCCGCGCCATCGATGCCGCCCGCGCCGGCATCTACGGCGGGGGCATCACCGCCGACGTTTCCCCGAAGCGCCTGGAGCGGTATTTCGTGAAGGAAGACGGCGGCTACCACGTCCGCAAGGACATCCGGGAGATGCTGGTCTTCGCCCCTCACAACGTCGTCAGGGACCCGCCGTTCACGAAGCTCGACCTGCTCGTCTGCCGGAACCTCCTCATCTACCTCGAACCGCAGATGCAGCACCGCCTGCTTCCGATCTTCCATTACGCCCTTCGGCCGCTGGGCCTTCTCTTCCTCGGCCCGTCCGAGACGACGGGAGAGTCCAAGGACCTTTTCGAGACGGTCGACTCCCGGTGGAAGCTCTTTCGCCGGAAGGAAACGGCCGCGGTGGTCCCTCCGCCGGCGGAGCTGTCCGCCCCGCCGAAGGCCGCCGGGGCCCTCGAGCCGCACACCGCACCGGCTGCGCCGGATCTCAGGCCGCCCAACACCGTGACCCAGATCCTCCGCGTACTTCTGGCCCGCTTCGCCCCGGCGAGCGTCGTCGTGGACAAGGGAGGCTCGATCGTCTACATCCACGGCCGGACGGGCGCGTACCTCGAGCCGAACCCCGGCCAGCCGCGCAGCAACATCCTCGAGATGGCGCGCGACGAGCTGGGGCCGATCCTGGCCGGCGCGCTGCGCGCTGCGGCGGCGGAGAAGCGGGAGGTCGTCCGGGAGAACGCCCGCGTGAGGACGAACGGCGGGTGGAGCCTCGTGAACGTCGGCGTGGCGCCCATCTCGGAGCCGGAGGCGCTTCGGGACCTCTTCGTGGTCACGTTCCGGCCGTCCGCGACGCGCCAGACCCGGGTCGGCAGAAAGAAGGAGACGGAGAGGAAGCAGGAGGTCAGCCGGGTGAAGGAGCTGGAGCTGGCGCTGCGTGACACCCGGGAGTCGCTCCAGACGACGATCGAGGAGATGGAGGCCTCGAGCGAGGAGATCAAGTCGACCAACGAGGAGCTGCAGTCCACGAACGAGGAGCTGCAGAGCACGAACGAGGAGCTGGAGACCTCCAAGGAGGAGATGCAGTCGCTCAACGAGGAGCTGACGACCCTCAACGCCGAGCTGCAGTCCAAGGTGGACGAGCTGGCCCGCGCCAACGACGACATGCAGAACCTCCTGAACAGCACCCAATTCGCGACCGTATTCCTGGACCGTCAGCTTCACGTGAAGCGATACACCGAGCGGGCGAAGGAGCTGATCCGGCTGATCCCGAGCGACATCGGACGCCCCCTGAGCGACCTGGCCTCCGACCTCGACTATCAAAACCTCCTTTCGGACTGCGAATCGGTCCTCAGGACGCTGATCCCGAAAGAGGCCGAGGTGCGCGACCGGGAGGGCGCCTGGCACCTGATGAGGGTCATGCCCTACCGGACGGCCGAAAACGTCATCGACGGCGTCGTCATCGCCTTCGTGAACATCGACCGGCTCAAGAGCGCCGAACTGGCCGCGGCCACGGTCTGCGACTCCTTCGAGGACATCGTGAAGACCGCGCGCGAGCCGCTACTCGTCCTGGACGGGCGTGGGCGGGTCTTCCTCGCCAACGAAGCGTTTTGCCGGATGTTCGACGCGAGTCGGGCGCGACTCTTCGGCACGGGTCTCCACGAGGCCTTCGACGGTCGGTGGGACGTCTCCGAACTGAACGGCCTCATCGAGCAAAGCCTGCCGGACGGGGCCGGGCACGTGGAGGCGGCGGTGAGTCTCGGCGTCCCCGGGGGAGCCTCGAAGTCGTTCTCTGTACGGGCGCGGAAGCTGGAGCGCGGGGGAAACCTCGGCCGTATGATCCTCCTGACTTTCGAGGAGGTCCGGGAGTAAGAGATGGCGACCGGATCGGGAGGGAGCTCGTTCGGGGGCGGAAGCCGGGGCGGAGAGCTCCGGAAGCGGGCCGAGGACCGGCTGAGGACGTCACGCGCGCCCGTGTTCCGGCCGGAGGCGCGGGACGCCGACGTACTGGTGACGGAGCTGCAGGTCCACCAGGCCGAGCTGGAGATCCAGAACGAGGAGCTTCGGGGCGTGCAGGCGGATCTCGCCCATGCGCGTGACCGCTACATCGAGCTCTACGACTTCGCCCCCGTGGGCTATCTGACGCTCGACGGAAAGGGTGTCGTCCGGGAGAGCAACCTGACGGCCGCGAAGCTCCTCGGCATCGAGCGACGCGAGGTGGTAGGACGGAATTTCGCCAGTTTGGTCGTTTCGGAGGACGGCGACACCTGCTACCTCCACCTGCAGGAAGCCACCGTGTCGGAGGGCCCGGTGACGACGGAGCTCCGGCTGCGCCGGCCGGAGGGCTCCTTCTGGGCCCGGCTCGAGACGCGGGCCTGGAAGCTCGAAACTCCGGCGTCTCCGGAGTACTGGGTGACGTTCGGCGACGTCACCGCCCGGCGCGAGGCCGAGGAGGAGCTCAAGACGCTCACCGGCACCCTGGAGCGGCGCGTCGCCGAACGGACCGCGGAGGCGCAGGCGCGCGCCGTTGAACTTCAGAGGATCGCGGCCGACCTTTCGAGCGCCGAAGAGCGAGAGCGCCGGCGCATCGCCGCGATGCTGCACGAGGGCCTTCAGCAGGATCTCGTCGCGCTCCGGTACCGGCTGGATACCCTGACGCCGGGTTTGTGGAAAGGGACGGCGGACGAAGAGGTTCTCCAGGGACTCGGAGCCGCCATCGAGGATTGCGTCGCGCGGACCCGGGAGCTCTCCTACGACCTGAGTCCGCCGGCGGCGCAGAGAGGTCTTCTCCCCGCGCTGGAATGGCTCTCTCGAGACGCCGGCCGCCGGTTAGGCCTGAACGTCACGATGAAGAACAGTCCTCCCGTTGAAGGCGTGAGTCCGGCGCTCGCGGCGGTGCTGCTCCGCTCAGTGAAGGAGCTACTGCTCAACATTCGGAAGCACTCCGGCGTGTCGTCCGCCGAGATCGCGGTGAGCCGGATCGCCGATCGCATCCAGGTCAGCGTCGCGGACAGGGGCCACGGGTTCGACGCGTCGGCTCTGATCACCGGGAAGGTCGGCGCCCCCGGCTCCGGCCTCCACAGCATCGAAGAACGTCTCCGCTTCCTGGGCGGCGACTTTGATGTCGCGAGCCTGCCCGGAGAGGGATGCAGGGTCACGCTGAGCCTTCCCGATCGAGGTGACGTCGGGGCCGCGGTCGCCATTCCACCCGCCGGCCTCGAGGCGGTTTTCGAGACGGCCGCCAGGCCAGGCCGGGTCGGTCCCCCGGCGAACCCGGTGTCACCGGCCGTCATCCGCGTTCTGCTCGCGGACGACCACGCCCTGACGCGGCAGGGACTCGCCGCTCTGCTGACCCGCGAGAAGGACATGGAGGTCGTCGCCCAGGCCGCAGACGGCCAGGAGGCGGTGCGCCTCGCCCTGGAACTCCGCCCGGACGTCGTCCTCATGGACGTTTCGATGCCGCAGATGGACGGCTTCGAGGCGACAAGCCACATCACGCGGCAGCTGCCGGAGATCCGCGTCATCGGCCTCAGCATGTACGACGACCCCGGCACGGAGGAGAAGATGCGGAAGAGCGGCGCCGCTGCGTATCTCTGCAAGACCGGCTCGCTCGACAGACTCATAGACGCCGTGCGAGGGGGGAGCGGGGGCTGACTCCCGGGCTCCCGCACTAGACTCCTAAAGTGAACAGGCTCGCACCGTTTCTCCTGGCGCTGGCCGGGGGCGTCGCCTCGCGCCTCCCCGTCGCCTCCCCCGCCTCCGCCGGCATGTCGGCGGAGCGGCTCGCCCGGATCGACGCCGCCGTCCTGGAGTCGATCGCGAAGAAGGAGTGCCCCGGCGCCGTCGTCCTCGTCGGAAGGCGGGGTCGGGTCGTCTACCGGAAGGCGTACGGGAGCCGCGCGGTCGCGCCGGGCGTCGAGGTGATGACCGTCGACACGGTCTTCGACATGGCCTCGCTGACGAAGCCGATCGCGACGGCGACGAGCGTGATGGTCCTGATCGAAGAGGGGAAGCTCCGTCTCGCCGACCGGGTCGTGAAGCTCCTCCCGGAGTTCGCCGCCGGCGGCGGCGCCCGGGACCAGGTCACGGTGGAGGAGCTCCTGACGCACCGGGCGGGGCTGGCAGCCGACGATCCGATTGCGCTCTACGCCGGTTCGCCGAAAGAGATCTTCGAAAGAAAATGCCGGCAGCCCCTCGTCGCCGTCCCCGGATCCCGCTTTCTCTACTCCGACGCCGGTTACGAGGTTCTGGGGGAGATCGTCCGGCAGGCCTCGGGCCTCCCGCTCGACGAGTACGCCGCGCAGCGCGTCTTCGCCCCGCTCGGAATGAGCGACACCGAGTTCCGCCCCGGAGGAAAGGGCCGGATCCCGGTCCCGCGGATCGCGCCGACCGAGAAAATCTCCGGCGCGTTCCGCCGCGGCGAGGTCCATGACCCGCGGGCCTTCGCGTTGGGGGGCGTGGCGGGGCACGCCGGCCTTTTCTCCACGGCCGACGACCTCGCCCGCTACGCGACGGCGATGCTGAAGGGGGGCGCGCCCGTCCTCTCCCCCGCGGGCGTCGCCGCCATGACCCGCCCCCGCTCCTTCGGCGACGGCGAGCTCCGCGCCCTCGGCTGGGACGTGGCGACGTCGTTTGCCTCGAACCGCGGCGACCTCTTCCCCCCCGGCTCGTACGGACACACCGGCTGGACCGGCACCTCGATCTGGATCGACCCCCAGACGCAGACCTTCGTGATCCTCCTGACCAACCGGAACCACCCGGACGACTCGGGAAACGTCGTCGCGCTCCGGGGAAAGGTCGCGACGATCGCCGCCTCGGCGATCATCGACGCGACGCCGGCAGAGCTCGTCGCCGCGGCCGAGCGGCTGACCGTCCTCGCCGCGGCGGGAGCGCGCCCGATCGCGGCCCGCGCGGCCGCGCCGGCGGCCCCCTCGAGGAGCTACGACGTCCGGGCGGGCGTCGACGTCCTCGAGGCCTCGGGCTTCAAGGCGATCGCCGGAAAGAGAGTCGGCCTCGTCACGAACCAGACCGGGCGGACGCGCGACGGCCGCTCCACGATCGACCTCCTCGTCTCGGAGAAGGCGAAGGCGGCGGGGGTCCGCCTCGTCCGGCTCTTTTCCCCCGAGCACGGGATCCGGGGACTCCTCGACGAGAAGGTCGGCGACTCGACGGACGAGACGACCGGGCTTCCCGTCCGGTCGCTCTACGGCGAGACGAAGGAGTCGCGGAGGCCGAAGCCGGAGGACCTCGCCGGGCTCGACGCCGTCGTCGTCGACCTGCAGGACGCGGGGGCCCGCTTTTACACCTTCCTGACGACGATGGGCTACGTGATGGAGGAGGCGGCGAAGGCGAAGGTGGCCGTCGTCGTCCTCGATCGCCCCGACCCGATCACCGCCGACAAGGTCGAAGGGCCGCTCGCCGACCCGGACAAGCTCTCCTTCATCGCCTACCACGCGATTCCGGTCCGGCCGGGCATGACGATCGGCGAGATGGCGAGGCTCTTCGACGGCGAGCGGAGGCTCGGGGCCGACCTGACGGTCGTGAAGATGGAAAACTACGCGCGCGGCCTCTGGTACGACGAGACCGGCCTCCCCTGGACGAACCCGTCGCCGAACCTCCGGACGGTGACACAGGCGGCGCTCTACCCGGGCATCGGCCTCCTCGAGGCGACGAACGTCTCCGTCGGGCGGGGCACCGACTCGCCGTTCGAGCTGATCGGAGCTCCATGGATGGACGGCCCCCGGGTCGCGGCCACCTTGAACGCGCGGGGGATCGCCGGCGTCCGCTTCACCCCCGTCCGCTTCACGCCGTCCGCGTCGGTCCACAAGGGAGCGGAGTGCGGCGGGATCCGGATCACGCTCGTCGACCGGAAGGCCCTCGACGCGGTCGCCCTGGGCCTCCACCTGATGACGGCGCTCCGCGACCTCCACGCGGACCAATGGGACGCCAGGCACGCGAATCACCTGCTCCTCTCGGAGAGCGCGATGCGGCGCCTCTTCCGGGGCGAGACCGCCGGCGAGATCGTCGGCGGTTGGACCGCCTCGGTCATGGAATTCGAGCGCCGGCGGGCTGCTTTTCTCCTCTACTGAGCCGGGCGGAGAATCCGCCCCAAGGAGCCTTCAGATGACCGATTCAGACGCCCCGGTCCGTCCCGGCGAATCCTCCCGGCGCCGCTTCGCGTCGACGCTCGCCGCCGCCGCCGGCGTTCCCTTCCTCGTCCGCGCCCTCCCGCTCGCCGGGCAGGTCGCTCCGGCCCCCGCCCCGTCCCCTTCCCCGACGCCCGCGCCCCCCCCGGCGGCCCTCGAGCCGACGATGGCGCTCGTGAAGGCGAAGTACGGCCAGCACCTGACGCCCGAGCAGATGGAGGGGGTGAGGCAGTCGGTCCAGCGCTCGATCCTGAACGCCGACCGGATGACGCTGATGCCGCTCGCAAACTCCGACGAGCCCGACATCGTCTACTTCGCCGCGCTTCCGGGCGTGGCGGGGATCCGCTGATGGCGGCGCCGCTCCCCGCCGGCACCCTCTCCCTCCCGGTCCGCGAGCTTTCGGAGAAGGTCCGGACGAAGGAGATCTCGCCCGTCGCGCTCACGCAGGCGTCGCTCGAGCGCCTCGAGTCTGTCGGCCCCTATCTCGGCGCGGTCGTCACGATCACCCGCGACCTCGCGCTCGCGCAGGCGAGACAGGCCGAGGCCGAGATCGCCGCGGGGAAGTGGCGCGGACCGCTCCACGGCCTCCCGTACGGCGTGAAGGACCTCCTCGCCACGAAGGGGATTCCGACCACCTGGGGCGCCGAGCCGTACCGGAACCAGGTCTTCGACTACGACGCGACAGTCGTCACGAGGCTCCGCGAAGCCGGCGCCGTCCTCGTCGCGAAGCTCGCCATGGTCGAGCTGGCCGGCGGGATGGGCTACAACAACGCCGACGCCTCGTTCACCGGGCCGGGGCGGACGCCCTGGAACCTGAAATACTGGTCGGGAGGGTCGTCGTCGGGCCCCGGCGCCGCGACCGCCGCGGGCCTCGTGGCCTTCTCGATCGGCTCGGAGACCTCGGGCTCGATCATCACGCCCGCGGCCTTCAGCGGCGTCACGGGCCTCCGCCCGACGTACGGCCGCGTCAGCCGCTACGGCGCCATGGCCCTCTGCTGGACGCTCGACAAGATCGGGCCGATCTGCCGGACCGCCGACGACTGCGGCCTCGTCATGGCCGCGATCGCGGGGAAGGACCCGCTCGACCCGACGACCGTCGACCGCCCGTGGGCGGCCCGGCCGCCGGCGAAGAAGCGGTGGCGGATCGGCGTCGTCAAGGACTCGTCGTCGAAGGCGCAGCCGGAGGTGAAGAAGAACTTCGAGGCCTCCGTCGAGACCCTGCGCGCGCTTCTGCGACGTCGTCGACGAGGTGGAGTTCCCCGACTTCCCGTACGGTCCCGCCGTTTCCACGATCGTCCAGGCCGAGGGGGCGAGCGCCTTCCGGAGCCTGATCGAGAGCGGCGGAACGCTGAAGCTCCGGCAGGCGAACGACAAGTTCGGCGGCTTCGCCGCGTCGACCGTCCTCGCGGTCGACTACCTGCAGGCGATGCGCCTCCGCGGGCCGATGAAGCGGGCGCTCGACCCGCTCTACGCGAACTACGACGCGCTCGTCGCCCCGTCCCGCCAGACGGTCTCCTACCCGATCGGCGTCGACTTCGACAAGGCGTACCCGAACGTCGGCGGCGGCCCGGCCGTCATCCCGGCCGGCAACCTCGTCGGCCAGCCGGCGATCTCGGTCCTGAACGGCTTCGGCGCCGAGGGGCTCCCGACCGGCCTTCAGCTGACCGGCCGCGCCTTCGGCGACGAGACGCTCGTCGAGATCGCGGCGGAGTTCCAGCGCCGGACCGGCTGGCACACGAAGCGCCCGCCGGTGTGAGTTCCGGTCAGGCCCGGAGCACGCGGTGCCGGTCGAACCAGCCGGCCCAGAGGGGGACGAGGAAGAGCGTGAACGTGACCGCCGTCAGGACCGGGACGCTCGGCGGCGGCGGTCCGAAGACGTTTCCGAGGTAGGTCCCCGTCGAGGAACACCGTGAAGGCGACGAAGGCCCAGCTGCCGGTCGGGTCGCCTGGCTTCGTCGTCCGGACGTAGAGCCAGACCCCGAGGCAGAACAGCAGGCCCTCGACGGCGAGCGTCGCGGGGATCGAGTTCCAGAGCCCGAGGCCGGCCTTTGCCTCGCTCCAGGGGGCGAGCGGCATGTCGGGGCGGTGGGAAATCCAGTCGAAGACCCAGTGGCTCGTGACGCCGGCGGCGATCGCGAGCGCGCCGGCCGCGTAGCCCGTCGCCGCGAGGTACGCGGCCGCCGCGAGCGACGACCAGGCGAGCGTCATGACGAGGCTGTGCGACCAGGGATACGAGACGAAGTCGAGCGGCGTCGCTGCCGTGATGCCGGGCGCGATCCGGACCTCCTCCAGCCCGAGGGCGAGGAAGACCGGCCAGAGGAGGTCGAGGAGCGAAGGGGCGGCGACGAGCCAGAGGAGCGACGTCTTCGGGGCGACCCTCTTCGCGGCGAGTCCGACGGCGACGTGGCCGAGGAACATCCGCGAAACATACCGAACACCCGTTCGGTCGTGCAACTCGAACCCGGCCGGACGAGCCCTCGTCGAAACCCGGGCGGCGCCGGCCGCGTAAGAGCGCGGGGCCGCTACACTTCCCGGCCGGGGGAACCTCGCCGATGAAACCGATCCGCCTCGCTGCCGCCCTGCTCCTCGCTGTCCGCCGCCCCGGCGCTCGTCGCCGCGGCTCCGCCGGGCGAGATGAACGCCGCAGAGATCCGCCTCGCTCTCGCGAAGCTGAACGTCGTCGGCCGCGTCCTCTACGTCGCCGCCCACCCCGACGACGAGAACACGGCCTTCCTCGCCTGGGGCGAGAAGGGCCGCCTGCTCGACGCCGGCTACCTCGCGATGACGCGCGGCGACGGCGGTCAGAACCTGATCGGAAGCGAGACGGCGGAGCTGCTCGGCGTCGTCCGGACGGAGGAGCTCCTCGCGGCGCGCCGCGTCGACGGGGCGAAGCAGTTCTTCACCCGGACCATCGACTTCGGCTACTCGAAGAGCCCCGCCGAGACGCTGACGATCTGGGACCGGGAGAAGGCGCTCGCGGACGTCGTCCGCGTCTTCCGCACCTTCCGCCCCGACGTCGTCGTGAACCGCTTCCCGACGACGGGCGAGGGGGGACACGGCCAGCACACGGCCTCGGCCCTCCTCTCCGTCGAGGCGTTCGAGGCCGCCGGCGACCCGGCGCGCTTCCCCGAGCAGATCGCCGAGGGGCTCGCGCCGTGGAAGCCGCGCCGCGTCTACTTCAACGTCTTCCGCTTCCGATCGGACCAGCCGCGGACGGAGATGCCGGGCGCCGTCGCCGTCGATCTCGGCGCCTACAACGCGCTCCTCGGCCGCTCCTACACCGAGATCGCGGCGCAGAGCCGCTCGATGCACAAGAGCCAGGGCTTCGGCTCGGCGGAGCGGCGCGGGAGCTGGGTGAACGACTTCCAGCTCGTCCGGGGCGACAAGGCGGACAAGGACCTCTTCGAGGGGATCGACCTGAGCTGGAAGCGGGTCCCCGGCGGCGGGACCGTGGCGCCGCTGCTCCGAGAGGCCGAGCGGACCTTCCGGGACGACGACCCGGCCGCGAGCCTCCCGGTCCTCCTTCAGGGCGTACGCCGCGACGAAGGCGCTTCCGGAGAGCCCGTGGAAGGCCGGAAAGCTGGCGGATCTCGCCGAGGTGATCCGCGCCTGCGCCGGCCTCTGGACCGAGGCCGTGGCCGAGACTCCCTTCGCGACGCCGGGGAGCGACGTGAAGGTCGCCCTCATGACGCTCAACCGCTCGTCCTTCCCGATGGCGCTGGAAGGCGCCGACGTGACGTACGGGACGGCCCCCGCCTCGGGCGGCGCGCTTCCCGACAACGAGCCGCTCAGGGCGACCGTGACCGCGAAGATTCCGCGCCGACGCGGCGCCGACGCAGCCGTTCTGGCTGGCGAAACCGGCCTCGAAGGGGCTCTTCGGCGTCTCGGACGAGAAGCTGAT
This sequence comes from uncultured Acidobacteriota bacterium, assembly GCA_963821435.1. Lineage (GTDB taxonomy): Bacteria > Acidobacteriota > Thermoanaerobaculia > UBA5066 > UBA5066 > DAOMFB01. The sequence goes on along the minus strand of CAWGDR010000006.1, from coordinate 147,634 downwards.
CGGCCTCCCGGTCGGACCGCCGCCGCTCGTGGCCCGCTTCCGCGTGAAGGCCGGAGGGGAGACGGTCGCCTTCGAGTCGCCCGTCGTCTTCCGGAAGACCGATCCTGTTCTCGGCGAGGTCTACCAGCCGTTCGAGATCGCGCCGGCCGTCACCGCGAACTTCGGCGAGAAGGTCTACGCATTCCCGGCCGCCGCACCGAAGGACGTGGCGGTGGCGCTCCGGTCGAACGCGCCCGCCTCCGGGGCACTCCGCCTGACGCTCCCGCCCGGCTGGACGCGCGGTCCCGCGCGAGGCGCCGTTCTCCTTCGCCTCGGCCGGCGGGACGGCCACCGCCGTCTTCGCGGTCACGCCCCCCGCGAAGGCCTCCGAGGCCGTCCTCGCCGCCGAGATCGCTCGCGCCGGACGCCTCCGCCGCGCGGAGCGCCGTCGCGATCGACTACCCGCACATCCCGCGCCTGACGCTCTTTCCGCCGTCGCCGAAGCGAAGCTCCTCCGCCTCGACGTCACCGCGCCCCCGCGGGCCGATCGGCTACGTCATGGGCTCCGGCGACGCCGGCCCGGAGGCGCTCCGGCAGCTCGGCATTCCGGTGACGCTCCTCTCCGACGAGGATCTCGCCTCCGGGGACCTCTCCCGCTTCGGGTCGATCGTCGCGGGGATCCGCGCCTACAACACGCGCGCGCGGCTGAAGACCGCGAACCGCCGCCTCCTCGACTTCGTCGAGAAGGGCGGGACGCTCGTCGTCCAGTACGACACGTCGTTCGAGCTCGTGACCGAGGAGATCGGGCCGAAGCCGTTCAAGATCTCGCGCGACCGCGTGACCGTGGAGGAGGCGCCCGTGGCCTTCACGGAGCCGTCGCACCCGCTGCTCGTGACGCCGAACCGGATCACGCCGGCCGACTTCGAGGGGTGGGTGCAGGAGCGCGGGCTTTACTTCGCGGGGACGTGGGACCCGGCCTACGAGACGCCCCTCTCGATGGCCGATCCCGGCGAGGCGCCGAAGGCCGGGTCGCTGATCTTCCTCCGGCACGGGAAGGGGACGTTCGTCTACACGGGGCTCGCCTTCTTCCGCCAGCTCCCGGCCGGCGTCCCCGGCGCCTACCGACTCTTTGTGAACCTCGTGAGCGGCGGGAGGTGAGCGAACCGGGCGTCCCGCCCGGCGACGACGCCCCGCCCTTCGGGGGGAGCTGGGCGAGACTCTACGGTGCGGTCCTCGCCCTCTTGGCGCTCCAGATCGTCCTGTACGACGTGGTCTCGGGGCTCTTCCGCTGAGGCCTCTCGACTGGGCCGTCCTCGCGGCCTCGCTTGTCTTCATCGCCGGCTTCGGGATCTGGCGCAGCCGTCACCAGAAGGACCTCGACGGCTACCTTCTCGCGGGACGCATCACGCCCTGGTACACGATCCTCGTCTCGATCATGGCGACGCAGGCGAGCGCCATCACCTTCCTCTCGACCCCCGGCCAGGCCTTCGCGGACGGGATGCGCTTCCTCCAGTTCTACTTCGGGCTCCCGGTCGCGATGGTCGTCCTCTCGATCACGGCCGTTCCGATCTACCGCCGCCTCAAGGTCTTCACGGCGTACGAGTACCTCGAGGGGCGGTTCGACCTGAAGACGCGCTCCCTCGCCTCGTTCCTCTTCCTCGCGCAGCGCGGCGTCTCGACGGGCATCTCGATCTACGCCACGTCGATCGTCCTCTCGGTCCTGCTCGGCTGGAACATCGCGGCCACGAACCTCGTCATCGGCGGCGTCGTCATCCTCTACACGACGTCGGGCGGCGCGAGGGCGGTGAACTGGACGCAGTCGTGGCAGTTCCTCGTCGCGACGGGCGGCCTCTTCCTCGCGTTCCTCGTCACGGTCCACCTGCTTCCTCCGGACGTCTCTTTCCTCGACGCCCTCCACGTGGCCGGGCGGCTCGGCCGCCTGAACACGGTCGACTGGAAGCTCGACTTCTCGACCCGCTACAACGCCTGGTCGGGGCTGATCGGCGGCTTCTTCCTGGCCCTCTCCTACTTCGGCACCGACCAGACGCAGGTCGGGCGCTACCTCGGTGGGAGGTCCGCGGCCGAGAGCCGCCTCGGCCTCCTCTTCAACGGCCTCCTGAAGGTCCCGATGCAGCTTTCATCCTTCTCGTCGGCGTGATGGTCTTCGTCTTCTACCAGTTCGCCGTTCCGCCGGTCTTCTTCAACCCCGTCCCGCTCGAGCGGATCCGCCGCGGGCCGCACGCCGCCGAGCTCGCGTCCGTCGAGGCGAGGCACCTCGCCGCGTTCGAGGCCCGGAAGACCGCGGCGCAGTCGTTCGTGGCGGCGCGAAAGGGCGCGAGCGGGCCCGGGATCGAAGCGGCGGGCCGCGCGCTCGAAGCGGCGAACGGGCGGGTCGCCGCGGTCCGGAAGGAGACGCTGGAGCTGATCCGGAAGCGCGACGCGGGGGCCGACGCGAACGACACGAACTACGTCTTCCTCTCGTTCGTCCTCGCCTACCTGCCGACCGGCCTCGTCGGCCTCGTCATCGCGGTCGTCTTCGCCGCGGCAATGTCGTCGAACGCGGCGGCGCTCAATTCCCTCGCGGGAACGACCGTCGTCGACGTCTACGGGCGGCTCCTCCGGAAGAACCGGCCCGACTCGCACTATCTCCGGGTCGGGCGCCTCGCGACCGTCTTCTGGGGCCTCGTCGCGATGTCGGTCGCCATGTATGCGAACCGGCTCGGAACGCTGATCGAGGCGGTCAACATCCTCGGGTCGCTCGTCTACGGGACGATCCTCGGCATCTTTCTCGTGGCGTTCTACCTGCCGCGGGTCCGGGGGACGGCCGTCTTCGCGGCCGCCCTCGTCAGCGAGGCGATCGTCCTCGTCTGCTGGATCGCGACGAAGCTGGAGTTCCTCTGGTTCAACGTCGTCGGGTGCGGCGCCGTCGTCGCCCTTTCGCTCGCGGTCGAGGCGCTCGCCCCGCGGCCGGACGCGCCCTGACGACGCCCGTTACTTCGCGGGCTTCGGAGCCTCGGCCGTCTTGACGGTGAACGCGACGCGGAGCTTCTCCCAGGCGAGCGTGACGCGGCCGGAGTCTGGGGTAACGGGCGTGATCGAGAAGGTGAGCCACTCCTTCATCTCGCCGGACTCGGGCTTCACCTTGATCCGAAGGGCGTCGTCGGCTTCCTTGTAGTCGTAGGAGCCCCACTGCTTCGCGACCTTGTTGAAGATGACGGTCCACTCCGTCTTCCCCGGGATCGCGTGGAGGCTGTAGGTCCCGGCCGCGAGCTTTTGTCCGTCGACCGCGACGTCCTGGCTGACGGCGAACGTCGTCGCCTCGTTCGCGCCGGCGCGCCAGACCTTGTCCCACGGGACGAGGTCGCCCCAGATCACGCGCCCCTTCACCGCCGGGCGGCTGTACGTGATCGTCACCTCGGCGGTACCGATCACCTGCATGATGGAGGCTTTCGGGCTCGGCCGCGGCCCGGCGGGCTGCGCCGACGCGGGAGCGGCGGCCGCGACGCCGAACGCGAGAACGGCGGGAAGGGCGAGGAAGGCGCTGCGACGCGTCATCGGGCTCTCCTTGCACGCGGATTCTAGCCCCGCTGCTAGCATCGCCGGGGAGTGTTCGCCACCGACTTCGCCCCGCCCGCCTTCGAGTTCGGCGACTACGTTCCCTCGCTCGCCCCCCTCGCCGCCGCCGTCGCCCTCGTCCTCTACCTCCTCCACCGCGCGCTCCTTTCGAAGATCGATCCGCCGCCCGCGACGGTGGCGCGCCCCTGGTGGCGGAAGGTGCTCGCCGGGGCGGCGTGGGCGGCGGCTCTCCTCGCCGCCTCCCTCGCGATTCCGGCCGCGTTCGGCAGCTTCGCTCCGTCGACCGGGGGTTTCCACCCGTTCTCCTACCCGCAAGCGCCGGCCGGTTTCCCGAACGTCGGGCGGGTCGCCGCGCTCTTCCTCGTCCAGAGCCTCTGGGAGGAGCTGATCTTCCGCGGCCTGGCGATGGGCGTCCCCGGGCTCCTCCTCGCGTTCCTCCTCACCCGGGCCGGGCTCGAGCGGCGGCGCGCCTGGTTCGCGGCCGGGCTCGTCGCCAACGCCCTTCAGGCCTCGTTCTTCGCCCTCCTCCATCACGTGAACCCCGCGGCGACGCCCCTCTCGCTCCTCAATATCTTTCTCGCCGGCCTCTTCCTCGGGGCGCTCTTCTGGTCGCAGGGGGCTCTCTGGGGGGCCTGGGCCTTTCACTTTCTCTGGAACCTCGGCCTGGCCGCCGCGGGGCTCCCCGTGAGCGGCGTGACGGCCACGCCGGCGCTCCTTCCGCTCGGAATCCACGGCGCCCGCGAGGACCTCCTCTCCGGCGGCCGTTTCGGCCCCGAGGGGTCGCTCCTCGTCACCGTGGTGCTCGCGATCGCCGCCGCGGCCGTGCTGCGCGGCCCCCGGCCCCGCGCCGCGCCTCCGGCCGGCTGATCGGCCCGGGTTATCCTTCCGCCATGGTCAAGGGAAACCGCGAATTCTTCACCTGCACGGCCTGCGGCAAGCGCTTCACGTTCTGGGTTCTCGACACCAATCCCCAGCCGAAGGTGAAGTGCTACTACTGCGGCACCGAGGCGTTCCCGAAGGGAGAGCCCCCGGCCGCCGCGCCGCCGGCCCCGGCGCCCCCAGCCGCCGCCCCGGCCCCTCCGGCAAGCCCGGAAAGCGGCCCGGCCGCGTCCTGATCCTCGGGCTGTCCGGTCAGCGCCCGGCGCGATAGACGATGTCGCCGCCGACGACCGTCATGAGCACATTCGCTTTCGGGATCTCCGAGAGCGGCGTCCTGTCCGACACGATGTCGCGGTCGAGAACGGTCAGGTCGGCGTCGAGCCCGACCGCGATCCGGCCCCGGTGCTCCTCGGCGAATTCGGCATACGCGTTGTCGGCGGTGAAGAGCCGGAGCGCCTCGACCCGCGACAGCTTCTCGCCGGAGTACCAGCCCCCGGGCGGCTTTCCCTCGAGGTCCTGCCTCGAGACGGCGGCGTAGAACCCGAGAAGCGGGCTGACCCGCTCCACCGGGAAGTCGCTGCCGCCACAGAGCCGGACGCCGGCGTTCAGGAGGCTTCTCCAGGCGTAGGCGCCGCGGATCCGGTCTTTCCCGACGCGCGCCTCGGCCCACGGCATGTCGGAGGTGGCGTGCGTCGGCTGGACCGACGCGATGACCGAGAGCGCGGCGAACCGAGGGACGTCCTCCGGCGAGATCACCTGCGCGTGCTCGATCCGGAAGCGCGCGTCGGCGGGCCGGACGGCCTTCAGGGCCTTCTCGTAGGCGTCGAGCGCGACCCGGTTCCCGCGGTCGCCGATGGCGTGGGTCCAGAGCTGCCAGCCCGCCTTCGCGCAGGCGAGCGCCACCCGGTCCAGCTCGGCGGCCCGCGTGAGGAGGAGGCCGCGGTTCCCCGGGTCGTCCGCGTAATCCGCGAGGAGCGCCGCCCCGCGCGAGCCGAGCGCGCCGTCCGCGTAGACCTTCACGGCGCGGACGGTCAGCCGTCCCTCCCGGATCGGTGGCCCGGCGAGGAACGCGTCGAGGTCCTTCGATTCGGCGCCCACGGTCGCGTAGACGCGGATCGGGAGCTCTCCGGACTTCGCCATCGCGCGAAGGATGTCGATTCCCTCGCGCCCGAAGCCGCCGGCGTCGCCGACGCCCGTCAGCCCCGCCGCCGCGGCGGCCCTCGTCGCGGCGGCGAGGAGGCGACGGGCCTGACCGGGCGCCGGAGGCGGAATCGCCGCCCTGACGAGCGCCTGGGCGTTGTCGACGAGGACGCCGGCCGGCGTCCCGCCCTCCCCGCGGACGATCCTCCCGCCCTCCGGGTCGGGTGTCGCCGCGGTGATGCCGGCCCGCGCCAGGGCGGCGTCGTTCACCCAGAGAGCGTGCCCGTCGACGCGGGAAAGAACGACGGGGTTCTTCGGAGAGACGGCGGAGAGCTCGGCCGCCGTCGGAAATGCGCTTCCCGGCCAGAGGTTCTGGTCCCAGGCGCGCCCCCGGATCCACTCTCCGGCGGGCGTCCGCGCCGCGGCGGCGGAAATCATCGAAAGGACCTCGCCCTTCTGCCTTCCCCGGAGGTCGAGCGTCTCGAGCGCCTCGCCGAGCCCGAGCAGGTGGGCGTGCGCGTCGGTCAGGCCGGGATAGACGACCGCCCCCGGCAGCGCGACCCGGACCGCGTCCGGGGCGCGGCGGCGCGCCTCGGCCTCCGCGCCGATGAAGGCGATCTTTCCGTTCTCGACCAGGATCGCGGCGGCCCGGGGAGCCGCCCCGTCCGAGGCGTAGACGATGGCGTCGGTGAAGAGTGTCGGCGGCGCGGCGGCGAGGGGGCCCGAGGCGAGGACGATCACGGCGAGGAGTCTCCTCATGCGTCGATTGTGGCAAACCTCGCCGCCGGCCGCCCGCGGAGGTAGGCTAGGGTCGGAGTCTTCCCTGCGCGCGCTTCGCCTCCACCGCCCCGCTCCCGTCGAGACGAAGCCGCTCCGCCTCGAGGACGTTCCCGAACCGCCTGTCGGCCCGGGCGAGGTCCTCGTCCGCGTCGCGGCGTGCGGCATCTGCCGGACCGACCTGCACGTCGTGGAGGGGGAGATCCCCGTCCAGAGGTCCCCGCTGACGCCGGGGCACCAGGTCGTCGGCACGGTCGCGGCCGCCGGCTCCGGCGCCCTGCTGGCTCCCGGGACGCGGGTCGGCGTCGGCTGGCTCCGGGAGACCTGCGGCGTCTGCCGATTCTGCCTTTCCGGGCGCGAGAACCTCTGCGACTGGCCCGAGTTCAACGGCTGGACGGCCGACGGGGGCTTTGCCGAGGCGATCGTCGCGTGCGCGGAGTTCGTCTATCCGCTCCCTCCGGGCTTCTCGGACCTCGACGCCGCGCCCTTGCTCTGCGCCGGGATCATCGGGTTCCGGGCCCTCCGGCTGACGGGACTCTCGGAGCCGCCATCCTCGTGGGCCGGAGCGCGCCTCGGGATCTACGGCTTCGGCGCGGCGGGCCATGTGGCGATCCAGATCGCGCGCGGGCGGGGCGCCGAGGTCTACGTCATGACCCGGGACCGGAAGCGCCATCAGGCCCTCGCGTCCGAGCTCGGGGCGGCGTGGGTCGGTGACGCGGCCGCGACCCCGCCCAGGCGGCTCGACGCCGCCGTCGTCTTCGCGCCCGCGGGGGAGCTGATCCCGGCCGCGCTCGACGCGCTCGACAAGGGGGGCACCCTCGTCCTCGCCGGCATCCACATGAGCGACACGCCGCCGATCCCCTATAAGCTCCTCTACCGGGAGCGCGTCGTCCGGAGCGTGGCGAACAACACGCGGGCCGACGGCCGTGACTTCCTTCTCGAGGCCGCGCGCCTTCCGGTCCGGACGCACGTCCAGGCCTTCCCGTTCGATCAGGCGAATGAGGCGCTCGCGGCCCTGAAGAACGACGCCATCCGGGGGGCGGGCGTCCTGGTCGTCCGGGAGCCGCTTCGGCGTTAGACTGCGGCCTGATTGCGTCGCGACAGGAGACGTTCCATGCCCCCGCAGCCCGATCAATTCGTCCACACCCGTGCGCCGGAACCGCACCGCGAACGGGGACGCATCCTTTTCAGAACGCATCCCGAGGCGAAGAAGCTGACGGGCCCGAATCCCGCCTCGTTCCTCGTGATCCTCTTCGTCGTCGTACTTCAGACGGGGATCGCCTTCCTCCTCCGCGGGCAGCCGTGGTGGGTCGTCCTGATCGCGGCCTACGCCGGCGGCGCGTTCGCGAACCACATCCTATTCGTCCTGATCCACGAGTGCGCGCACAACCTCGTCTTCCGCTCCGCGGCCGCGAACATCGTGGCGGGGATCATCACGGATCTCCCGAACATCGTCCCCTCCTCGGTCTCTTTCCGGATCTACCACACCAAGCACCACGTCTACCTGGGCGACTACCAGTTCGACGCCGACATCCCGAGCCTCTGGGAAGCGCGGCTCATCGGGAACAGCTCTTTCCGTAAGGCCGTCTGGCTCTTCTTCTTTCCCGTCTTCCAGGCGCTACGCCCGGCCCGGCTTCCCGACATCAAGTTCGCGACGCCGTGGACCTTCGCGAGCTGGGGGGCGGCGATCGCCTATGACGCGGCCATCGTCTACTTCCTCGGACCCGTCGCCCTGCTCTACCTCGGCGCCTCGTTCTTCTTCTCGGTCGGCTTCCATCCTCTCGGCGCCCGCTGGATCCAGGAGCACTACGTCGTGGCGCCCCCGCAGGAGACCTACAGCTACTACGGCCCGCTGAACGCCATCCAGCTGAACATCGGCTACCACAACGAGCACCACGACGTGCCGACCGTCGCCTGGAACCGCCTCCCGGCCCTCAAGAAGATGGCGCCCGAGCTCTACGACCCGCTCTACGCCCACATGTCGTGGGCGCGCCTCTTCTGGCGGTTCATCACGGACAAGAACATCTCGGCCTGGTCCCGCGTCGTCCACGAGAGCCGGGGAGCCGCTCCGGTCGCCAACGAAGCGGCCTAACCCGGCCTACTTCGCGATCCCCATCTGACCAAGGACGAAGGCGTCGTCGAAGGCGACTTCCTTCAGGGCGTCGTAGCGTCCCGAGGAGCCGCCGTGCCCCCCCGCCATGTTCGTCTTGAGAAGGAGCGGCGTTTCGTCCGTCTTCAGCGTCCGGAGGCGCGCGACGTACTTCGCGGGCTCCCAGTACATGACCTGGCTGTCATTGAACGACGTCTTCACGAGGAGCGCCGGGTACGCCCCCTTCTTCAGGTTCGTGTAGGGGCAGTAGGTCTTCATGACGTCGAACTCGGCCTTGACCTGCGGGTTCCCCCACTCCTCGAACTCGCCGACCGTGAGGGGAAGCGAGGCGTCGCTCATCGTATTCAGCACGTCCACGAACGGGACGTGGGTGACCACCGCCTTGAAGAGGTCGGGCCGCATGTTCGTGATGACGCCCATCAGGAGGCCGCCGGCGCTCCCCCCCGTCACGACGAGGCGCTCCTTCGTCGTCACCTTCCGGGCGATCAACTCCTCGGCGCAGGCGATGAAGTCCGTGAAGGTGTTCTTCTTGTTCGCCATCCGGCCGCCGTCGTGCCACGCCTTTCCGAGGTCGCCGCCTCCCCGGACGTGGGCGATGCCGAAGACGACTCCCCGGTCGAGGAGGACGAGGCGGTTCGGGCTGAACGTGACGTTCGAGGAGCTGCCGTAGGCGCCGTAGGCGTTCAGGAGCATCGGGAACGGCCCGTCCGAGAGCGTCTTCGCGGGAGCGTCCTTCCCCACCTGCGCCTTCCAGACGACGGAGACCGGGACCTTCGTCCCGTCCGGCGCGGCGGCCCAGAGGCGCTCGGATCGGTAGAGAGTCCGGTCGTAGCCGGGGACCTCCGTCTCCTTCAGCAGCTTCGAGGTCCCCGACGCGACGTCGTAGTCGAAGACCGAGACGGGCGTCACGAACGACTGGTAGCGGTACCGGAACGCCGGCGTGTCGAACTCCCGGTTGTCCTGCGGCGCGGCCGAGTAGACGGGCTCGGGGAAGCCGACGCTCTTCGCCGGCCCGCCTCCGAACCCGGTCACGCGGAATCGGACGAGCGCGTCCTCGCGCTCCACGGCGACCCAGAAGCCCTTGAAGACGAGGACGTCCTCCAGCATGACGTTCGGGCGGACCGGGAGGACCTCCTTCCAGTTCTCCCGGCCGGGGGCCGAGGCGGGAGCGGTGACCAGCCGGAAATTCCGCCCGGCGTCGTTCGCCCGGATCCAGAAGACGCCGTCGCGGTCCTCGACGTCGTACTCGCGGTCCTTCTCCCGCGGGGCCACGAGCGCCCACTCTCCCTCCGGCGACGCGGCCGGGAGGAAGCGGAGCTCCGAGGAGGTGTGGCTCCCCGAGCCGAGCCAGACGTAGTCCCGGCTCCGGGAGCGCGCCGTGAAGACGCGAAAGCGCTCGTCCTTCTCCTCGTAGAGGAGCGCGTCCTTCGCGACCTCTCCGCCGAGCCGGTGCCGGTAGAGCCGGTACGGCCGCTTCGCGGCGTCCTCGACCGTGTAGAAGAGCGTCCGGTTGTCGGCGGCCCAGGCGACGGAGGTCGTCTTCGGGACGGTCTCCGGGAACGTCGTCCCGGTCTTCAGGTCCTTCACGTGGAGCGCGTACTGCCGGAAACCGGTCTTGTCGGTCGCGTAGGCGAGCAGGTTGCCGTCGTCGCTCACCGCATACGGCCCGATCGCCATGAACGACTCGCCCTTCGCGAGCTCGTTGACGTCGAGGATCACCTGCTCCGGCCCCTCCGGTCCGTCTCCCTTCGGCGCGCTCTTCCGGCACCAGATCGGGTACTGCTTTCCCTTCTCGGTCCGCTGGTAGTAGAGCCAGCCCCCGAGGCGGAAGGGCACCGAGAGGTCGGTCTCCTTGATGTGGGAGAGGAGCTCGTCGTAGAGCGTCTTCTGGAACGCCTCGGTCGGCTTCATCACCGTCTCGGTCCAGGCGTTCTCGGCGTCGAGGTAGGCCTTCACCGCGGGATCGGCCTTCTCGCGGAGCCAGAAGTAGGGGTCGGCGAAGCTCTCCCCGTGCCACGAAACCGTCTTCGGGACCTGGGGAGCGACGGGAGGCGCCGGTGGAGCCGGAGCGGTCTCGGACAGCGCGGGCAGGGCGGCGAGTGCGAGGGCAGCGAGCGAAACGGCGATTTTCACGGATCCTCCGGAGTCGTGTTCTTCGAATCTACTACGGCGAGGGAAGAACGCGGTTCCCCCCCGGCGGATGCGCGCCGACGCCCGATTCGGTTAACCTTCCCGGAATGTCGCTTCGCGTCGTGGTGACCGGGGCCGGGGGCCAGCTCGGCCAGGTGCTCGTCCGCGACTTCCAGAAGACGCACGAGGTCTTCGGCCTGACGCGGGAGTCGCTCGACATCGCGGATCCCGTCGCGGTCTCGGAGAGAATCCTGAAGCTCCGGCCGACCGCGATCGTCAACTGCGCCGCGTACAACGACGTCGACGGCTCGGAGGAGAACCCGAAGGCGGCGCTCACGGTGAACGCCTTCGGGGTCTCCGCGCTCGCCGACGCGGCCGCCGCCTCCGACGCCATCTTCGTCCACTTCGGAAGCGACTTCGTCTTCGACGGGAGGGTGTCGCGGCCGTACACCGAGAAGGACTCTCCGAACCCCCTCAGCGTCTACGGCGCGTCGAAGCTGCTCGGCGAAATCCTCGCGAGCCGCGCGCCGAAGCACTACGTCCTCCGGCTCGAGAGCGTCTTCGGCGGCGCGGGCCGCTCGAGCAGCATCGGACGGATGGCCGACGCGATCGCGAAGGGGGAACCGGTCCGCGCCTTCGCCGACCGGACCGTCTCGCCGAGCTTCGTGGACGACGTCTCCCGCGCCACGCGGCGCCTCGTCGAGAAGAAGGCGCCGTTCGGGCTCTATCACTGCGTCTCGACCGGCTTCACGAACTGGATGGAGCTGGCCCAGGAACTGGCCCACCTGATGGGCAAGGCGGCGAGCATCGCCCCGGTCGCCTCGGGCAAGGCGGGGCTCAAGGCCCCGCGCCCCCGCTTCTGCGCCCTCGCCTGCGACAAGCTCGCGAACGCCGGGATCGAGATGCCCGACTGGAAGGGCGCCCTCTCCCGGTACGTCGCCTCGCGGGGCTGACGATCCGGCCGCGCTACCGCGTCTCGATCCCCTCGGCGATCGTCACCTTGAGCGACCGCTTCGCTTTCGTCTTCCCCGACGTCAGCGTCACGGTGTAGTCGCCGGAAGGGACGAAGCGCTTCGCGTCCCCACCGTACTCGTGGACGAACTCCTTCGTGGGGTGGAGGTCCCAGACGACGCGGCCAAAGCCGGGGGCACCGGTCGTCTTCAGGTTCGCGACGGGCTGGTCGAGCGCGTTCGTGACCGAGATCTTCACCTCGTCGCCCGTGAACTCCCGGATCCAGAAGCTCAGGATCGCGCCGTCCGGCGGGTTGTCGCCGCGGAAATCCGCCTTGCCGTTCCAGTTGGACCAGCCCGGCAGCCGGTAGGCACCAGAAGACGGCCTCGGCTCGAAGAGAAAGGCGTCCTTCCCCCGGACGTCGTCCGTAAGCGCCGCGAGAGGCGAGACGTCGTCGACGACGTAGAGGCTGCGCCCGTGCGTCGCGACGACGAGGTCCCCCTCACGGGGGTGGATCTTCAGGTCGTCCACGGCGACGGTCGGCAGCTCCCCGAACCGCGACCAGCTCCCGCCCCGGTCGAACGAGACGAAGAGGCCGAACTCCGTCCCCGCGAAGAGGAGGCGCGGGTTCTTCGGGTGCTCGCGCACGACCTTCGCCGGGCCGTTCGCGGGGAGGTTCCCCGCGACGCTCGTCCAGCTCTTCCCGAGGTCGCCGGTGCGGTAGATCAGCGGTGCGTCGTTCCCCGACCGGTACGCCGTGACGACGACGAACGCCGCCGCCGCGTCGGAAGGGCTCGCCTCGACCGACTGGATCCACTGTCCCCTCGCCGCCGCCGGAAGGCTGGCGGTGAGGTCGGTCCACGCCGCGCCGTCGTCCTCCGTGACCCAGAGCCTCCCGTCGTCCGTGCCGGCCCAGAGGAGGCCCTTCCGGAGCGGCGACTCGGCGAGCGCGTAGACGACGCCGTAGGTCTCGGCGCCGCTTCCCACGGAGAGGATCTTCTCCGCGTCCCGCGACGAGAGGTCGGGGCTGACCGCGGCCCACTCCTCGCCTTTCACCTTCAGCCGGAAGACCCGGTTTCCGGCGAGGTACATCGTTCCCTGCTCGTGCGCGCTCCCAAGGAGCGGCGCGCACCAGTGAAAGCGGAAGGCCGGCTGCCCCTCGCCCGGATGCGGTCTCAGCTCCTTCGTCTGGCCCGTCCGGAGGTTCATCCGGAAGACCTCGCCCCCCTGCGACTCGGCGAAGATCACGTCGCGGTCCGAGGGGTCGAACACGCTGTAGAAGCCGTCGCCGCCGCCGAGGTTCGTCCAGTCCGCGTCGAGGATGCCGTCCTTCGTCCGCGTGGCCGAGGGGCCGACCCAGTTCAGGTTGTCCTGAAGCCCGCCCGCGATCCGGTAGGGGGTCGAGTCGTCGAGCGTGATCCGGTAGAACTCCCCCGCCGCGAAGCGGTCGAGGTGCTGCCAGTTCTTCCCCGCCTCGAAGCTCTGGTAGATCCCGCCGTCGGTCCCGAGGAGGAGGCGCGGCGAGAGCGGAGCCTTGTGCTCCTTTCCGTCCGCGGGATTTCGGGGGGATCGAGAAACCCCCGAGATCACTAAAGCATGGCAATCCGGATGGACCTTGTCGAAGAGGTCCTCCCGGAACGACGCGCCGCCGTCGTCGGAGACGTGGAGGTTCATCCCCAGAACGTAGACCCGCTGGTCGTTCGCCGGGTCGACGCGGATCTGGCTGAAGTAGAACGGCCGCGGGTTGAGGGCGTTCATCCTCGTCCAGCTCTCGCCGCCGTCCCCGGAGCGGAAGACGCCCCCGCGCTTGCTCTTGCTATCGCGGATCGGCGCCTCGCCCCCCTCGTCCGTCTGGACCACGGCGTAGACGATCCGCGGATCCTTCCGGAAGACGTCGAGCCCGATCCGCTGCGTCCGCCCGGGCAGCCCCTTCGTCAGCTTCGTCCAGGTCGCTCCGCCGTCGGTCGTCCGGAAGATTCCGCCGGCGTCCCGCCCGCCCGTGTGTCCCGCGCCCGACGCGAACGACCAGGGCGTCCGCTGCCGCGCGTAGAGGACCGCCCAGAGCGTGTCGGGGTGCGCCGGGTCCATCGCGACGTCGCCGCAGCCCGTTCTCGCGTCGTCGGGCGCGGCCGCCGAGAGGACCCTCTTCCAGCTGGCCCCTGCGTCGGTCGTCTTGAAGAGGCCGCGGTCGCCCCCCGGCAGCCAGAGGTTCCCGAGCGCGCAGACGTACGCAGTTCCCGGGTCCGCCGGGTGGACAGCGATCCGGCCGATCGCCCGGCTCGACGCGAGGCCGACGTTCACCCAGGTCGCCCCGCCGTCCTTCGAGAGGTAGACGCCGTCGCCCCAGCCGGAGCTGTTCCGGTCGTTCGCCTCCCCTGTTCCCGCCCAGACGACCTTCGGGTCGGAGGGCGCAACCGCGACAGCGCCGATCGAGGCGACCCCTTCCTTCTCGAAGACGGCCTCGAACGTGACCCCCTCGTTCTGGGTCTTCATGATGCCGCCGGTCCCGAGCCCCACGTAGAAGGTGGTGGGGTCGTCCGGATCGAGCGCGATGTCGGAGACACGCCCTCCCATCAGGGCCGGGCCGATCGGCCGGGCCTTGAACGACTTCAAACCCGAGGTCGGCACCGCGAAGGCGGCTCTCTCCCCCGGGGAAACGGGAGAGGCGGGCGCCTTTCCGGCCGGCTTCTTCGCGGCGGGCTGGGCCGAAAGGACGGGCGCAACGAGGAGAAGGAGAGCCGCGAGGCAGAGGCGTTTCATCGAATCCTCCGGAGGCCGCGAGGATACGACGGGAGGCGGGGCTCGCGTTTCGGGCGGACCTGAACGAGAATGGATCGCAAATCGATCAAGGAGGATCTTCGATGGAGCGACGCCTCTTGGTGGCCGGAGTTGTGGCTTTCTTGACCGCCAGCGCATTCCCCGTCGCGGCGGGCCCCCCTTCGAATGCGGCCGCACGCGGGAAGTACCTCGTCGACGCCCTCGGCTGCACTCACTGCCACACGCCGATGAAGATGGGGCCGAAGGGGCCCGAGTCCGACCTGACGCTCTTCCTCTCGGGCCATCCGCAAGGGCTGAAGATGCCTCCGGCGCCGAAGCCCGAGGCGCCCTGGCTCTGGACGGGGGCGGCGACGAACACCGCGTTCGCCGGGCCGTGGGGCGTCACGTACGCCACCAACCTGACGCCCGACCCGACCACCGGGCTCGGGGGGGGCGTCTGGAGCGAGGAGGTCTTCATCAAGGCGATCCGGAGCGGGAAGCACTTCGGCGTGGAACGCCCGATCCAGCCGCCGATGCCGTGGGACGGATACCGGAGCCTCACGGACGCGGACCTGAAAGCGGTCTGGGCCTACCTGAAGACCGTGAAGCCCGTCAAGAATCTCGTGCCCGACCACCAGCCGCCGGCGGTCGCGTCCGCGCCGCCGAAATAACGGGGCAAGGCGGGCGTCAGCGCCCGTCGACGATCAGGAAGAACCAGTTCGCCGCGAGGAGGACGACGAGGCCGGCCCGCACCCAGACGGGAAAGCGGGCCGGCTCGCGGACGCCCCGCCCGGCGAGGGCCCGCGCTCCCGCGACCGCGCCCCCTCCGACGAGGAGGAAGAGCGCCAGGGTGACGAGCGGATTGGCGTGGAAGGCAGCCGGCACGTCGAGGCGCGCGAACGCGAGGGCCGCCCGGGTTCCGCCGCACGTCGGACAGGGAAACCCGGTCAGGCTCCGGAAGGTGCAGCCGGGCAGGTTCGCCGCGAGGCGATCGCCGAGAGGCCCGAGCGCGACGAGGGCGAGCGCCACGCCGCCCCAGAGGAGGCCGAGGCCCCGCCCTCCGCCGTCGGCCTCCGGAGGCCGGTCACCGATGTCCGCTGATCGCCGCAAGGATCGCCGCTCCGGCGAAGAGGATGGCCAGGAGGACGCAGCCGCAACAGAGGACGATGGGGATGAGGACGCCCGCGATCGCCTTCCCCTGCGTCGTCCGGTGGATCCGCTGCGCGCCCATGACGACGAGGACGAGGTTCCAGACCGCCGCGACGAGGCCGCCGACGACCGGGATCGCCTGGGCGAGCTGCGAGACGCTCGAATAGCCGACGACGCGGAACGTCCCCTCGAATCCGGCCGTCGAGCCCGAGAGCGCCCCGACGATCATGAAGCAGACGTGGAGGATGCCGCCCCAGACGAAGAGCCCGATGATGACGAAGAGCGGCGCGAGGACGAGCGCGAAGAGCGTCGAGCCGAGTCCCGCCCCGAGACCTCTCAGGGCGACCTGGTCCCGAACCTGCGGCGGGAGCATCGGCAGGAACCGGACCCACATGTTGCCGAAGATCAGGCTCCAGACGCTGTTGAAGGCGACGCCCACCCAGCCGACGATCACCGCGAAGAGGAGCGGCTGGGCGAGGTCCCCCTTCTCCCGCGTCCGGCTCCAGGCCTCGCCCGGGCTCGTCACGAAGAGCCGGATCGTGTCGACGAGCGCGTCGGCGAATCCGACCTGCGGCCGCAGCTCCCAGGGCAGGCCCGCGGGAGCCGGGGCCTGGGGCGGAGGCGGAAAGCCCGGCGGCGGAGGCGGCGGGACGTCTGGCGGGAGGCTGGACATCGGGAAGCCCTCCTTGCGTTCGCTCTCTCGGGTTTCGCGGGGCGATTCTACCGGGGTCCTGTCGAGGGCCCCGGACCGGCCGCTTTGCTAGGCTCGCCGGTCACGGAAGGGGATTCGATGACACGGACGCTCGCCCTCGCCCTCCTCCTCTTCTCTCCGCTGACCGGCGCCGCGGCCTCCGAGAAGAAGCCGCTGACGATCGAGGACGTCTGGGCCGTCCCGCGCGTCGGCGCGCCGGTCCTCTCGCCCGACGGGAAAACCGCGGCCTTCACCGTCTCGGTCTACGACGCGGAGGAGGACAAGAGCAACGCCGACCTCTGGCTCCTCGACGTCGCGAGCGGCGCGACCCGGAAGCTGACGGCTCACAAGGCGCCGGACACCTCGCCGGCCTTCAGCCCCGACGGAAGAAGGGTCGCGTTCCTCTCGAAGCGAGACGGGGACAAGGCGACGCAGCTCTACGTCACCGCAGGTCGACGGTGGGGAGCCCGAGCGGCTGACCGAAATGCCGATCGGCGTCTCCGCCCCGAAGTGGTTCCCGGACGGAACGCGGATCGCGTTCGTCTCGGCCGTGATCGGCGCCGACGGAACGCCGGAGTCGACGAAGAAGGCGCTCGAGGCGCGGGAGAAGGCGAAGGTCAAGGCGTACGTCTCCCAGGACCGCCTCTTCCGCTTCTGGGACCGGTGGATGACGAACGACGAATGGCCGCACCTCTTCACCGTCGAGCTCGCGACGAAGAAAGTCACCGACCTGCTGCCGGGCTCGAATCGGCTCTTCGACCTGATGGAGGGGACGGGGCACTACGACGTCGCGCCCGACGGCTCCGCGCTCGTCTTCTCCGCGAACTCGACCGAGCCGCCGTACCGGACCCTCAACGCCGACCTCTTCCTCGTTCCCGCGGCCGGCGGCGCGCCGAGGAACCTCACGGCCGACAACCCGGCCGGAGACGACGACCCGGTCTTCTCGCCCGACGGAAAGTCGATCGCCTACGTTCGCGAGGTCAGGGCCGACGGCTGGCCCGACTACGGGCGGCTCGCGATCCTGGACGTCGCGGCCGGGAAGAGCCGGATGCTGACGGACGGCTGGGAGAACTCGGTCGGCCGCCACGACTTCACCCGCGACGGGAAGGCCGTCGTCTTCGCCGCCGAGGAGAGGGCCCGGGGGAATCTCTGGACCGTTCCCGTGACCGGCGGCCCCCCCAAGAGGATCTGGAAGGGGGGCACGGCCACTCTCGGCGACGTGGCGCCGGACGGCGCCGTCCTCTTCGCCTGGAACGACCTCGCCCACCCGAACGAGGTCGCCATCGTGAAGCCGGACGGAACGGGCTTCCGGACGCTCACGGCCTTCACCGAGCCGGTGATGGCGCGGATCGCGCTCGGCGCGGTGAAGGAGGTGACGTTCAAGGGGGCCGCCGGCCACGACGTCCAGATGTACGTCGTCTACCCCCCGGGATTCGAGGCGTCGAGGAAGTACCCGCTCGTCCAGGTCGTCCACGGCGGGCCGGTCGGCACCTTCGGCGACAGCTTCCACCTCCGCTGGAACGCGCAGGCCTTCGCGGCGCCGGGCTACATCGTGGCGATGGTGAACTTCCACGGCTCCTCCAGCTTCGGACAGGCGTGGGTCGAGTCGATCCTCGGCGCCCATCCGGAGAAGCCGTTCGAGGACGTCATGAAGGCGACCGATTTCCTGATCGCCGAAGGATCGGTCGACCCGAAGAGGATGGCGGCGGCCGGCGGCTCGTACGGCGGCTTCCTCGTGAACTGGATCGAGGGGCACACGGACCGCTTCGCCGCGCTCGTCTCCCATGCGGGCGTCTACAACCTGATGGGCCAGTTCGCCTCGGACGCGACCTGGGGCCGGCAGCACTCCTACGGCGGGACGCCGTTCACGAACCGCGACGCCGTCGAGAAGTGGAGCCCGAACCGCTACGCGGAGTTCTTCCGGACCCCGATGCTGATCCTCCACGGGGAGCGCGACTACCGCGTGCCGGTGACGCAGGGGCTCGAGCTCTACGGCACGCTGACGGCGAAGGGAGTTCCCGCCCGGCTCGTGGCGTACCCCGACGAGAATCACTGGATCCTGAAGGGACAGAACGCGAAGCACTGGTACGGCGAGGTCCTCGGGTTCCTCGCGGCCTACCTGAAACCGTGACGGAGGCGGGCACCGGATGAAGTACACGACCCTCGGCCGAACCGGCGTCACGGTCTCGCGACTCTGTCTCGGCTGCATGAGTTACGGCTCCAGCACGTGGCGGCCCTGGATCCTCGACGGCGAGGACGCCGCGCGCCCCTTCTTCCGGGCGGCCGTCGAGGGGGGAATCAACTTCTTCGACACGGCGGACGGCTACTCGCTCGGCCGGTCGGAGGTGATCACCGGGAAGATGCTGAAGGAGTTCGCCCCTGGGGAGGAGATCGTCCTCGCGACGAAGGTCTTCTTCCCGATGGGGCCCGGCCCGAACATGAAGGGGCTTTCCCGGAAGCACGTCGTCCAGGCCTGCGAAGCCAGCCTTCAGCGCCTTCAGGTCGACACGATCGACCTCTACCAGATCCACCGGTTCGACCCGTCCGTCCCGATCGAGGAGACGCTCGCCGCGATGGACCTCCTCGTGGCGCAGGGAAAGGTCCGCTACGTCGGGGCGAGCTCGGGCCCGGCGTGGAAGTTCATGAAGGCGCTCGGACTCTCCGACCGGCGGGGATGGCCGCGCTTCGTCTCCATGCAGAACCACTACAACCTCGTCTACCGCGAGGAGGAGCGCGAGATGCTCCCCCTCTGCGCGGCCGAGGGGATCGCCGTGATGCCCTGGTCGCCGCTCGCGCGCGGCCTCCTCGCGGGATCGCGCCCGAAGCCCGACGACCGCTCCGCGACGCCCCGCGCCGCGAGCGACGACTACGCCTGGAAGCTCTACGACCACCCGTCCGACGTCGACGTCATGGAGGCGACCCGCAAGGTCGCCGGGGAGCGCGGCTCGACGATGGCCGAGGTGGCGCTCGCCTGGCTCCTGACGAAGCCCGCCGTGACGTCACCGATCGTCGGCGCCACGAAGCTGGAGCACCTCGCGTCGGCGCTCCGGAGCGTCGACGTGACCCTGTCGGACGACGAGGTCAAGGCGCTCGAGGCGCCGTACAGGCCTCACGCCGTCCGCGGGTGGACCTGAGTTGGCAAAGGACGGGCGCCTCGACGCCGCGGCTTTCGGCCGCCTGATGACGGCTCTCGCCGCCGCCTGGAACGCGGGCGACGCGGACGGGGCGGCGGCCTCGTTCACGGAGGAGGCCGTCTACCTCGAGCCCGCGAGCCGGAAGTTCTACCAGGGCCGCGCCGTCCTCCGCGACCTCTTCGAGCGGACCTGCCAGAAGGCTCCGATGAAGATCTCCTGGCAGCACGTCTTCTTCGACGAGCCTTCCCAGACCGGCGCCGCGGAGTTCGCCTTCGAGTGGAGCGGCCGCGCCTTCAAGGGCGTCGCCATCGTCCTCCTCGAAAACGGCCTCGTCTCGCGCTGGCGCGAGTACCAGGTGGAAGCCGACTCCTTCGACGCGTTCTCGGGTTAGGGCGGAACATCGCTGCGATATGCTGCCGGAAGGCGTCGCATTCTCCCGTAGGAGCTGAAGATGGCGAAAGAGAGACCGACCGTCGGGACCGACGGAAAGCCGCTGCCGGTCCTGCCGCCGGAGCGGGACGCGCGCGTCTGGGCCCGGCTGGTTCGGGTGATGTTCTACACCCCCGGCTTCCTCGCGCTGCTGCTGCTCAAGTCCGGCGAGCCGGCGGGATTCGGCATCACGGTGGAGCTCTTCATGCTGACGAGCGCGGCCGCCGTGGTCGGCGGCCTCTTCGTCGCCTCCCAGTCGGACGGACGAGGGGCCGACGATGCCTCCAAGACGGGAGTCTGGTCCGGGTCCCTCGTGCTCGAGCTTCTGGCCGGGGTCCCCTTCCTGTGCGCCGTGCCGCCGCTGTTCCACGAGCTCGCGAACAGCACGCTCCTTCACGCGAAGGCGCCCGACTCCGTCAACATCGCGCTTGGGGCCTCCGAGCTGCTGCCGGCCGTCGCGATCCTGCCGTTCATGCTCTACCAGCTGGCGGGCTTCGGCACGCTGCACTTCGTCGTCTCGAGGCCGGTGAACTGGGTCATCAACCTCGGCATCCTCGGCCTGATCATCGCCTCGAACGTCGCCAACCGTCAGGCCGCGTACGGGGCGGAGAAGAAACTTGTCGGGGTGCTGGTCCTGGGCATGGCCGCCACCGTGTTCTACGGTGTCCTCAAGCTCCGACGGATGCAGGCGGACTTCGTCCTGCGCTGCCCGCCCAAGGACGGAAAGTAGACCCGCAGAAGGCTTGGGACGTGGAGGACGCAGATCGTGTGGTGGATCAGCTATCGAGGTGAGGGAAAAACCGGCGTCGACAACATCGGCGTCTTCGAGGACGACGGCACGCCACGGAAGGAGCATCCCCTGCTCCTCGACTCGGCGCCCGACGCGCACCCGCTCCACATCGCCCGCGGCTTCGCGCTCGTGGACGACGACCTCTACATCGCGAACGCCTGGCGCCGGGACAGCCACGTCGCCCGCTACCGACGACACGGCGACACGTTTCACTACGCCGGCATCGTCGTGGAGACGAAGCACGTCTCGGCGATGGTCCATCCCTTCGACGTGGAGCTCGGCGACGACGGCCGTCTCTACGTCTCCTGTCAGGACACGAACACCGTCGTCGCCGTCCTGCCGAAGACGCGGCGGCCGGCCGCCGTGGCGGCTCACCTTCGCAGGAAGTTCCCCGACGGGAACTTCCTCCCCGGCACGCTCGTCGCCTCCGCTCACGGCCGCCTCCCCGAGGTCGGCGACCGGGCGATCGTCAACGTGCCGCCGCCACAGGGCCTCAAGGTGGTGCTGGACGAGCACGGCAAGCCCCGGCACTCCGTGCGCGGGATCATCGTCCACCGCGGGCACCTCTACGTGGCGGACGAGGCGGGGGACGCGGTCAAGATCTTCGAGCTGGCGTCGGGCCGGCTCGTGGCGCGCCTCAGGGGGAAGAAGCTCACGAAGCCCGTCCACCTGATCCTGCACGGCGAGACGCTCTACATCGGCGCCGCCGGCACCGGAAGCATCCTCGCCTACGACATCCCGAAGAAAGGCCCCGCGGGGAAAGCTCAAGGCGCGCGCGGTCATCGACGGCAGGCTCAAGGCGCCCTCGGGCTTCGCGATCGGCCCGGACGGCGACCTCTACGTGGCCGAGCGGCTCAAGAAGCGGGTCCGGCGCTTTTCCGTGAAGGGAAAGAAGAAGGGGACGTTCCTGAAGGGGCTCCCGGACATGCCGGAGTTCCTCGTGCACGTGCCGGACAAGCCGTCCGCCGTCGTCCCCCGGCCGAAGTAGAGGCGTCAGCGGCCCTCGCTAGGGGACGAGCAGGACCTTACCGGCGGTCGTCCGCCCCTCCAGCGCGCGGTGCGCGTCAGCGGCCCTCGCGAGCGGGAAGTCGTGCTCCATCCGGAGCCGGAGCGAGCCGTCCTTCACCCACGCGAGGACGTCTCCCGCCCGTGCGAGGAGCTCCTCGCGGCCCGCCACGTAGAGGAAGAGCGACGGCCGCGTCAGGAAGAGCGAGCCCTTCTGGTTCAGGACCTGCGGGTCGATCGGGGCGACGGGGCCGCTCGACTGGCCGAACAGCGCCATCAGGCCGCGCGGGGCGAGCGCGTCGAGCCCCCGTTCGAACGTCGACCTGCCGACCGAGTCGTAGACGACGTTCACGCCGCGGCCGCCCGTGAACTCCCGCGCCGCGGCGACGAAATCGTCCTTCGTGTAGTCGACCACGAGGTTGGCGCCGGCGGCCGTCGCGAGGGCGCGCTTTTCCGCGGTCGAGGCGGTACCGACGACGCGCGCCCCGAGCCGCTTCGCGACCTGGCAGAGGAGGAGGCCGACGCCGCCCGCGGCCGCGTGGACGAGGCAGGTCTCGCCCGGCTTCAGCGGCCAGGTCGACGTCGCGAGGTAGTGTGCCGTCATTCCCTGCAGCAACGCCGCCGCCCCCTGCCGCGCGGTGACGCCGGCGGGGAGCGGCACGAGCCGGTCGGCGTCCACGATCGCCTCCTCCGCGTAGGAGCCCTTCGCGTTGATCGTCGCGACGCGATCGCCGAGGGCGACCGACGTGACGCCCGGCCCGACCGCCGTGACCGTTCCCGCGCACTCGCCGCCGGGCGTGAACGGCAGAGGCGCCTTGTAGAGGCCGACGCGCTGGTAGACCTCGATGAAGTTGACCCCGACGGCCTCGACGCGGACGCGCACCTCGCCCTCCTTCGGTTCGGGGAGGGGCACTTCGTCGGGCGTCAGGACGTCGGGGGCGCCGAGGGCGTGGACGCGGATGGCTCTCATGGGCCGAGTCTACGTAATCCGGGCGGCGACGCGCCCCTGATGCCTCCGGATCAGGCGGCCGTCGGGCGGCGCGGCTAAGATCGTGGCGCCGGGCGGCCGGACGGGGGAGGGAGCCGATGGCGACACGAATCGAGAAGGACACGATGGGCGAGATCCCGGTCGCGGCCGACCGCTACTGGGGAGCGCAGACGCAGCGCTCGCTCGAGAACTTCGAGATCGGCGAGATCCGGTTCACGCGTCCGCTGATCCGGGCGTTCGGCATCCTGAAACGCGCCGCCGCGGAGGTGAACCGCGACCTCGGGCTCCTTCCCGCGGAGAAGGCCGGCTGGATCGCCGCGGCCGCCCAGGAGGTCGCCGACGGGAAGCTGGACGGGCACTTCCCGCTCGTCGTCTTCCAGACGGGAAGCGGCACGCAGACGAACATGAACGTCAACGAGGTCATCGCGAACCGCGCGATCGAGATGGCGGGCGGCGTTCTCGGGTCGAAGAAGCCGGTCCACCCGAACGACGACGTGAACCTCTCGCAGTCGTCGAACGACACTTTTCCGACCGCCATGAACATCGCCGCGGTCTGCGAGATCGAGGAGAGGCTCGTGCCCGAGGTGCGGAAGCTCCGGGGCGCGCTCGACGCGAAGGCCCGGGCCTTCGCTGACGTCGTCAAGCTGGGCCGGACCCACCTTCAGGATGCCGTTCCGCTGACGCTCGGCCAGGAGATGTCGGGCTGGGTCTCCCAGCTCGACCACTCGCTCGACCACGTCGGGAGCGCCCTCCCGCACCTCCGGGAGCTCGCGATCGGCGGCACGGCCGTCGGCACCGGCCTCAACACCCATCCGGAGTACGCCGTCCGGATGGCGACGAGAATCTCCGAGATGACCGGCCGGACGTTCGCCTCCGCACCGAACAAGTTCGAGGCGCTCGCCGCCCACGACGCCGTCGCCTTCGCGTCCGGGGCGCTCCGGACGCTCGCCGGCGCGCTGATGAAGATCGCGAACGACGTCCGCTGGCTCGCGTCGGGGCCTCGCGCCGGCCTCGGCGAGATCCGGATCCCGGAGAACGAGCCGGGCAGCTCGATCATGCCGGGGAAGGTGAACCCGACGCAGTGCGAGGCGATGACGATGGTCGTCGCACAGGTCTACGGCAACGATGCCGCGATCGCGTTCGCCGCCAGCCAGGGGAACTTCGAACTTCACGTCTACAAGCCCGTGATGATCCACGGCCTTCTCGAGTCGACGCGCCTCCTCTCCGACGCGTGCCGGAGCTTCCGGATCCACTGCGCCGAGGGGATCGAACCCGACCGGGCCCGGATCGACGAGCTGCTCCGGAAGTCGCTCATGCTCGTGACCGCCCTCAACCCCCACATCGGGTACGACAAGGCGGCCGAGATCGCCAAGACCGCCCACAAGCAGGGCCGGACGCTGAAGGAAACCGCCGTGGCGCTCGGTTACGTCACGCCCGACGAGTTCGACCGGTGGGTCGACCCGTCGAAGATGACCGGTCCGGGATCGGGCGGATGAACAGGCTCCTCGGCGCGTGCGCGCTCGCCGCGCTCTTCGTCCTCGGGGCCGCGGCCGAGCCGGAGCCGACGTTCTCGCTCGACGTGCCGGATTTCCTCGTCACCGGCCGGGTCAAGCTCCGCGCACGGACGACGGACCCGCGCGTGGCCTCCGTCGACTGGAAGGTCCAGGGCAAGTCGAAAAAGACGCCGCCCCCGTTCGAGCTCACGGTCGACGCCGGACGGATCCCACTCCCGAAAACGGTCGTCGCGACCGCGCTCGACGCCGACGGCCGCCCCCTCTTCCGGCAGGAGGCGATCCTCGACCCGGGCGAGCGGTTCGTGAGCGTCAACATCCTCGCGCCGCTCCAGGGGCAGGAGGTCTCGGGTTCGGTCCCGGTCCTCGTGAAACCCCGGATCCCGCCCGGGGAGGCGGTGGCGAGCCTGACGCTCGAAGACGGCTCGGGCCCGAAGCCGCTGCCCGACTCGCGCGACGTCCGGGCTGTGGACATCGCGGTGCCGCGCCGGACGGTCGCGCTGACGGCGTTCCTCAGGACGACCGAGGGGCGGACGGCCGAGCAGACGATTCTCCTGAACGGGATGGGCTTCTCGAGCTCCGACAGCGCGCACGTCGTCGAGCAGGTCGTCTCGGTGCAGCGGAAGAGCGAGCCCGTCGAAGGCCTCACGCCGGCCGATTTTTCCGTGAAGGACGAGTCGGGGTCCTGCGACGTCCGCGAAGTCCGGCTCCTCAAGGAGACGCCGCTCGCGCTCGGCCTCGCCATCGACACCTCGGTCTCGCTCCTGCACACGGAGGCCCTGAAGAGGGTCACCGCCGGGCTCTTCATCTCGAAGTCCCTCAGGGAGCGCGACCTCGCCTTCCTGATGTCGTTCGGCCCGGCCGTGAGGCGGAACGTCGCCTGGACGAGGTCACGGGACGCGATCCGGCAGGCCCTCCTCGCGCTTCCCGACGACACGGACGCCGGGACGCGGCTCCACGAAGTTCTCCTTCACGCGCTCTACCAGTTCCAGGGCGCGCAGGGCGGGCGCGCGCTCATCCTCGTCACGGACGGCAACGTCTTCGAGGACCCGGTCGCCGAGGAAGCTGCGCTCGAGTACGTGAAGCTCTCCGCCGTCCCCATCTACTCCCTCGGGCTTCCCTGGGCGACGATGACGAAGAGGACCCTCAAGGAGTTCGACGACAACGGCCGGAAGGTGAAGCGGATCGTCCGCGAGCCCGAGATGCATCCCCCGAACCTCCCGTTTCTGAAGAAGCTCGCGAAGGCCTCGGGCGGGCGGGTCTTCGAGGTGACGAAGGCCGAGGACCTGCCGGGGATCTACCGGGAGATCGACCACGACATCCGGACGCAGTACCTGGTCTCGTACGTGGCGGGCGCCTCCCGCAAGACGTCGTTTCACGCCGTCACCGTCAGGGTGAAGGATGCCGAGGTCCGGACCGCCCCCGGCTACTACCACTGAGCGGCCGCCGATGACCGGAAACGGCGCGCGACGCGAGAGAAGATTCCCGCGGATGTCGATCGGCGCCCTGTCCCTCGCGTCGCTCCTCCTGCTCGCGGCGGCCGGAGATCCCGGGCCGGCGTTCCGCCTCCTCGTCCCCCCGGGAATGTCGGTCGGCCGCGTCGCCCTGCGCGCGGAGGTCGGGGACCCCCGTGTCGCTGCCGTGAGCTGGACCGTCGACGACACGACCCGGACGTTGCCCTCCCCGTTCACGCTCGTCCTCGACGTCGGGCCCGTGCCTCAGGAGAAGCGGGTCCTGGCCGTCGCGCTCGACCGCGACCGGAAGGCGCTCTACCGGAAGGAGGCGGTCGTCAATCCGGGGGAGCGGGCGCTCCACCTCGAGATCCTCTCGCCGCTCGAAGGGGAGCGCCTGTCGGGGCCCGTGACGGTCCTCGTCCGCACGGGCGTTCCGCCCGGCGACGCCCTGGAAAGCGTCGTCGTCGAGGCGGGAGGCCGACAGGTTCCCGCCACCGGGGAGGGGGACGAACGCTCGGCCGTCGTCGACGTCCCCGACCGGACGACGGCCCTGTCGGCGATCGTCAGGACCGCGGACGGACGAAAAGCCGAGCGGACGATCGTCCTGAACGGGCGCGGGCTGATCACCTCTTCGGAGGCCCACATCGTCGAGCAGATGGTGGCCGTCACGCGGGGGGGCGAGCCGCTCGAAGGTCTGACCGCCGCGGACTTCAAGGTCCGCGACGCCGCCGGCGCCTGCGAGGTCCGCGACGTGACGCTTCTCAAGGAGACGCCGCTCGCCGTCGGGATTCTCGTCGACACGTCCGAGTCGCTCCTCTACACCGAGGCGCTGCGCCAGGCGACGGCGGGCCTCTTCCTCGAGAAGACGCTGAAGGAGAAGGACAGGGCCTTCCTGACGCGCTTCGGTCCGGGCGTCTCGAAGGTCGTCGACTGGACCCGGTCGAAGGAGGCCCTCCGGCAGGCGATCCTCGCGCTCCCCGACGACGAGATCCCCGGAACGCTCCTCTACTCCGGCATCGTCCGGGCCCTCTACCAGTTCCAGGGCCAGCAGGGGGCGCGGGCCCTGATCCTGATCACCGACGGAAACGCCTTCGAGGACGACCTCGACGCGGGCCCGGCGCTCGAGTACGCGCGGCAGTCGGGGGTCAAGATCTACGCTCTCGGCCTCCCTGCGACGGGTCACTACGAGACGATCGTCAAGGAGAAGAACGCCGACGGCACGCCGGTGAAGCGGGTCGTCCTGGAACCCGTCACCCTTCCGCCGAACCTCGAGGCGCTCCAGCCGTTTGCGAAGGAGACCGGCGGGCGGGTCTATTCCGTCCGCAAGGCCGAAGACCTCCCGAAGTACTACGCCGAGATCGAGCGCGACATCCGGACCCAGTACCTCGTCTCGTACGTCTCGAACGTGAAGAGGAAGGCCGTCTTCCACCCGGTCGAGATCCGCACCACGAAGGGCCAGGTCCGGACGGCGCCCGGGTTCTTCTACTGAACGCCAGGGGAGGCTCGTCAGGGGGGAACGGGGGCGCCGGAGAGCGGGTCGAGCGCGAACGAAACGTCGACGTCCGGCGGCGACGGCAGTCCGCCGTCGAACGTCCGCTCGACGAAGCGGACGCCCGCGCCCGCCACGACGAGGGCGGTCGAGGATCGCGTGCCGTAGCTCGGGCTCGTCACGAACGGCGCCGAGAGGAGCCGCTCCCATTCGACGGGGACGCCGGTCGAAGGGAGGCTCTCGTCGGGAGCCCGCTCCGGATCGGCGAGGAGGTCGAGAAGCAGGCCGGGCTCCGGCGTCCCGCCGGAGACGAGGGCCTCGAGTCGCCGCTTCGACCGGACAGTCTTCGGCCACGGGTCGTCGAGCGGCCCGTTCGAGAGGCCGTGAACGCCCGGCGCCAGCGGCCGCGGGAAACCGCCGGAGCCGGCGGCGGTGTTGGTCAAGTACCAGATGCCGGAGAGATCTCCGACGACGAGATGAAATCCGTTGAAAAGCGCCGCTTCTGACTCTTTCCTTCCAAGAAAATCCCGGGGGGGGTCCTCCCCCTTGAGAAACTCCGCGACGAGGGCACCCCGCGACAGCGCCCCGTTGCGGTGGGCGGGCGGATCGCGGTGGTTCGTCAGGAACGCAAAGCGCCCCCTCCGCGTCAACCCCATCCAGGTTCCGCCCGCCTCGAGGTCCCGCCCCGCAAGGACGCCCGGTGACTCGGGCCAGAACGCCGCGCGGGCAGTCGGCCGATGGTGAAACTCGTCCCGGTTCGCGGCGACCACGAGTCGGAGGCCTGGCCGCGCCTGCCACGCGAAGACCACGAGACACATGACGGCGTCATTCCACCACGGGGGGCTCCTCGACGGGTACGACGGGAGGTGCCGGCGGCGCCTCGACGTGCCGGACCGGCGTTCCCACGTCGAGCCTCTCCTCGCGCGTCGCGACGACCTTCCGGCCCGCGACGACGCGCCCTGTCGAGACGATCTTCAGGCCGTCCTCCTTCGTCTCGACCTGGATCTCCACCTCGCCCCCGTCGACCTTGAGGGTCTCGGCCTGGAGCGCATGCCCGGCCGCCATCGCCCCTTTCGCCCAGGCGATCCCGGAGCGGGCCAGCTCCGCCGCGTACATCGCGTTCGCGCGCCGTCGCGTCGAGGCGAGGTCGTCGAAGAGAAGGCGGGCCACGACACCCATGACGAGGAGGAGCAGCGTCAGGACGACGAGGGTCGCGAGGATCGCCGTTCCGCGCCTCACGGCACCGCTCCCCCGCCGCGCCCCGGCCGGAAGGCGAGCAGCTCGGTCGTCTCGCCCGGCCGTTCGTACGCGAGGACGCAGCGGCCGAGGAGAAGGTCGTCGCGCCGCAGCGAGAGGCTGCCGTCCAGCGTCCAGCTCCTCGCCGAGGGCTCCTCTCCTCCCACCCGACGCGCCACGGCGGCGTGGGCGAACTCCCAGCGGACCTCGGGGACGTCCGGATCGCCCGGGAGGAGGATCAGGCGGAACGACGGGCTCTCGATCTCGGGCTCGACGAGAACGCCCGACGCGCGTCCGAAGTCGGCCGCGAGGCGCTCGTAGAGAAACGGGAAGCTCTCGACCGAGAGCTCGCGGGCGGAGAGACGCCCCTGCTGCCGGAGAACGCCGGTCGCGACCGGCCAGAGCGAGACGAGGAGGACGACGCCGATCATCAGGACGACGATCGACTCGACGAGCGAGACGCCGCGCGCGTCCGACGCCGGCGTCATCGTCCCGCCCCGGCGAACACCCACCCCTCCTGGACGACCCGTCGCCCTCCCCTCTTCCCGAACCCGATCTCGAGCCGGACGGCATAGAGGTCCGCGTACGGCGTCGGGCGGAGCGACAGCGTCGGCCGTCGCGGGTCGAGTGCGTCGACCCACTCGCCCGGCCCGACGAAGGTCGCCTTCTCCCGGGGGAGCAGCTCCCCCTTCGGCGCCGTCCGGAGAAAGACCCACTCCGTGGCGAGGGCGCGAAGCGCCTTCTCCCGGTCGAGCCGGTCGCGCTCCAGCTCTCGTTGGCGGACGAAGAAGCCCGCCCCCATCGTCAGGACGAACCCGAGGATCACGAGGGCAACGAGCGACTCGACGAGGCTCGTCCCGCGGCGGGAGGCTCCGGAAGTCGGCATGCGGCGGTCCGATTCTCTCCGGTCCGCCGCGAACGAGGCGAATCCCGGTTCAGCCGAGCCGGTCGAGGGCCTCCAGGATCGGGCCTGCCGGTGGGGGCTCGCCGATGTCGTGGACGTCCACGTACCGGACGATTCCCTCCCGGTCGACGACGAAGATCGCCCGTTCGGCGAGGCCGCCCGGGCGGAGGACGCCGTAGTCGACGGCGACCTTCCCGTGCGGCCAGAAATCCGAGAGGAGCGGGTAAGAGAGGCCCCCCATCGACTTCGCCCAGGCTTCGTTCGAGTGGACGTTGTCGGTGCTGATGCCCAGGACCTGGGCATTCCGCCGCTCGAACTCCGAGATCTGCTTCTCGTAGGTCGGCAGCTGGAGGGTTCAGACGGGGGTGAATGCCGCGGGAAAGAACGCGAGGACGACGTTCCGCTTCCCGCGAAACTCCGAGAGCGAGATCTCCTTCTGCGGGCCGCCGCGCCCCGCGCCGTCCCCGGTGGCCTTCAGCCTGAAGTCCGGGGCCTCGTCTCCCACCTCGATCTCGTGAACCGGTTTCCGAGTTGCCATGAGCGCTCCCCCTTCCGACTCGGAGTCTATGTCGGCGGAACGGACCCCTGAAACGCCGAAGCCGGCCTCGCGGCCGGCCTCGGTCCCTGGAAACTGCGGAATCTAGAGCTTCGGCAGGAACGAGCGGACGATGTCGTCCGTCGTCGGCTCCTTGACCTGCTTCGCGCGCGCCCGGGTCTTGATGTCGGAGAGCTGGTCGATGAACGACCTGTCCTTCACTTCGTACAGGATGCCGAGCGAGAGGACGTCGGTCTCGCGGGTATAGGCCTGCGCGGCGGTGCGGGAGGTCCGGTCGTGCCCCTCCGGGATGACCCTCGCCTTCGCCTTCATCGTCTTGAACTGGTCGTCGCCGCGCCAGGTGACGCAGGGCGACATGACGTTCAGGAAGGCGAAGCCGTGGTGCCGGAGCGCCTTCGTCATCAGGTCGACAGTCCCCTTCACGTCGCCGGAGAACGCGCGTCCGACCCACGTCGCGCCGAACGAGATCGCGAGCTCGCAGGGGTCGAACGGGCGCTCGGGATTGCCGTAGAAGGTCGACTTCGTCTTGTCGCCCGTCGGCGTCGTCGGCGCGGCCTGGCCCTTCGTGAGGCCGTAGATCTCGTTGTCCATCAGGAGGTAGGTCAGGTCGAGGTTGCGGCGCGCCGAGTGGAGGAAGTGGTTGCCGCCGATGGCGAGGCCGTCGCCGTCGCCGCCGATCGCCACGACGTTCAACTCGGGGCGGGAGGCCTTGACCCCGGTCGCCAGCGTCAGCGCGCGGCCGTGGATGCCGTTGAAGCCGTACGTCGAGACGTAGCCGGGGAGGCGGGAGGAGCAGCCGATGCCCGAGACGACGACCGTCTCCCACGGCCTCCACTGCAACTCGGCCATCGCGCGGTAGAGGGCGGTCAGCGCGCCGAAGTCGCCGCAGCCGGCGCACCAGACGGGCTTCAGATCGGTCTTGTAGTCGCCCGCCTGCAGGACGGGAATGGTGGCGCTCAAATCAGCACCTCCTCGCGCATCGGCATATTCGAGAGCGTCTTCCGGATCTGCTCCTCCACCTCGGGCACCGTCAGGTTCTTGCCGCCCGAGCGGGCGAAGACCTTGACCGTGGACTCGGGGAGGTCGAGGAACGTCCGGATGTACTTGTAGAACTGCGCGGCGTAGGAGATCTCGATGACGAGAATCTGCCTCACGCTGTCCCGGAACTCCAGGAACGGCCCTTTCGGGAACGGGTAGAGCACCTTCGGTGCGAAGGCCGAGACCTTCTCGCCGCGGGCGGCGGCCGCCTCGATCGCCTCCTTCACCGGACCCTTCGAGGAGCCCCAGCAGAGGATGCCGAGGTCGGCCTTGTCGGGTCCCATCCGGTAGACCTCGTGGTACTTGTCGCGGATTGGCCGGAGCTTCCGGTAGCGCTTGGCGCTCATCCGCTCGTGCAGGACGTGCGCCGAGCTGGGGCGTCCCGACTCGTCGTGCTCGAGGCCGTTCGTCTGGTAGATCCCCTCCTTGATCCCGGGAAAGGACATCGGGGAGACGCCGTCGGCGGTCTCCTTGTACCGGTTGTAGGGCGCCATCTCCTCCGGCTTTGGCACGCGGCGGCCGACGACGTCGTGGACGAACGCCTCGGGCCGGACCGTCTCGCGACGCTGCGCGATCGCCTGGTCGGCGAGGACGATGACCGGAATCTGGTACTCCTCGGCGATGTTGAAGGCGTCGACCGTGGCGTGGAAGCAGCTCTCCACGTCCTCCGCCGCGAGGACGACGCGCGGCTGGTCGCCGTGCCCCGCGAAGACCCCCTGGAAGAGGTCCGACTGCTCGCTCTTCGTCGGGAGGCCGGTCGACGGCCCGCCGCGCTGGACGTTCCAGACCACCGTCGGCACCTCGGCCATCGCCGCGAGGCCGAGCGTCTCGGTCATGAGGGAGAGGCCGGGGCCGGATGTCGACGTCATCGACTTGACGCCGGCGAACGATGCTCCGACGACGGCTCCGATCGCGGAAAGCTCGTCCTCCGTCTGGACGACCGAGCCGCCGAGCTTCGGCAGCCACTCCGAGAGGAAGTGGAGGACCTCGGAGGAGGGGGTGATCGGGTAGCCCGCGAAGAAGCGGCACCCCGCGTGGACGGCGCCGATCGCGCAGGCTTCGTTCCCCGACAGGAGGACCTTGGGCGTCCCCTTGACGTATTCGAGCCGCTTCCTGTCGCCGACCTCGGTGAGCGACTTCGCGTGGGCGATCCCCGCGTCGAACCCCTTGAGGTTCGCGTCGAGAAGGCCCGCCTTCTTGCCGGAGAACTTCTTCGTGATCGCGGCGCGAAGCGCCGCCTCGGGGACGTTGAAGAGCCCGGTGAGGAGGCCGAGGGTGACGATGTTCTTCGCCGCCTTCGTACCGGCCGCGTCGGTCGCCAGCTGGAGGAACGGCACGGCGAACCGTTTCGCCGTCGAAGCAATCCCCTCCGGGAACGGCGTCGGGTCGGAGGCCTCGTAGAGGATCACCGAGTCGCTGGCCGGAACCAGCTCCCCCTGAAACCGCCCGTAGTCGGCCCAGTTGAAGACGACGAGAACGTCAACGAGGTCCGCCTGCGCCTCGATGTGCTTCTCGGCGATCCGGACGTTGCAAGACGACTCGCCGCCCCGGATCTGGGGCCCGTAGGCCTCGGTCATGATGACGTTGAGCCCTTCGAACGCCGCGGCTTGGGCCACCATGTTGCCGACCGTGACGACGCCGTCGCCGCCCGAGCCCACGATGCCCAGAGTGAGTTCCCGTGAAGGCATGAGCAACCTCCGGTGGCAGAGTCTCTTCGGTGGGGCCCGTCCCATCGATGATTCAGATGTACCAGACCCGGGCCCGGGCGTTTCAGCGCTTCAAGAGGGCCGCCAGCTTCTTTGCCGCCACCTCGGCCGCGTCGCGGAGCGCCTCGACGTCGGGGCCGGTCTCCTTGTTCGTCCCGAGGCCCGTCGAGTTCACCCCTTTCGCCTGGAATTCGCCGAGCGACGCGCCGGAGGGGGCGATCACCCGCACCGTCGCGACGCACTCCACGTCGACGCTCCCCGAGCGGATCCGGACCGCCTGGCAGGGAGGGACCGAGATCCCCACGTAGGCGTCTCCCGGATAAAGGTCGCGATACCTCCCGGCGACGCCCGACGAGGCGTCCTTGAGGGTCGCGAGCGTCCCGCCGGCGAGCCGGGCGTCGGTCACGCCGCCCAGTCCGCGGGTCGAGGCGGATTCGAAGAACCGGGAGACGAAGGTGTCCGTCTCGCTCTCCTTGCCGTCCACCTCCACGAGAACGAGTTGCTTTGGCGCGGCGCCGGCCGTCGCCGCCCCTCCCGGGGCGGAGGGAGGCGGGGGCGCCGCGGCACAGGCGACGAGGACGAACAGGGGCAACGGGACGAGTCGGACGGCCGATCAAGGGTCCACAGTGTACGTCCGGGCGGTCACGTTTCCCGCCCGGCCGGCGAGATCGACCGAAACCCGGTGGACGCCCCGCGGCAGCTCCGGCCGGACGCAGACGAGAACGTACCGCCCAGCGAGCCGCTGCGAGAGCCGCCGGACGGCCCCGGAGGGAAAGTGGAAGAGGGACTCGTAGGTGCCGCCCGTTTCCTCGGAGACCGCCTTCATCTCCACCTCGAGCGTGTGCCAGTCCGCCAGCGTCACGTCGAGCGTGAAGACCGTGACGCGGGCCTTCTCGATCGCCATGAGCGCTTTCAGGTGCTCGCGGTGCTCCCGGGGGCTCCGGTCGACCCGGAACCCCCAGCCGAAGAAGACGATTGCCTTTCCCCCCGGAATCGGCGCGAGAGCGTTCGCCACGAGCTCGAGGGCCCTGTCGACGGAACCGGCCGCCGCCGCCTCCCGCGGATCGAGGTTCCGCCCCAGAGAGAGGGCCGGATCGCCCGGGGCCGGTACCGTCCCGGGCGGCGTGTGGAAGAGCGACTCGAAGAAAGCCTGCCGGATCGCCGTCCGGTCGTTCGTGAAGTCGACGCGGAGCTTGAGGTGCGAGACGAAGGAGACCAGCGCCACGCGGTCGGTCGGCAGGAGGGAGTCGAGGAACGGTTCGAGGTGATGCCCGGCGTGCATCGTCCCCTTCGACCGGTAGCGGCCGATGTCCCCCTGCACGAAGACGACGAGAACTCGGCCGGGCGGCGGGCCGGGCCGCGGCCGCCGCTTCCGCGGAAGGGGAACCGGAACCGGCGACGGGGGTCTCCGCCGGGATTTCGGAGACCCCGGCCGGGATCCACTCGGCCGACTCGACCTCCGCCGCCAGCCCGTCCACCGCGACCCGGAAGTCGGAGGCGGAAAGGCCGGCCGCCGCGACGCCGTCCGGCCCGGTGACCCAGGCGTCGAGGACGATCCGTTCAACGCGGACCTCGCTCGCGACGCGCGGCACCGGCGGCGTCGGAACCGCTGCGCCCGCGGTCGAGAAGAGGACCAGAAGGGTCGTCGGGGCCACGGCGCCCATTTTCCCGCCTTCCGGGCCGCCCCAACAGGGCTATCCTTGGTGTTTCGCGCCCTTTCGACATGACCGAAACGCCGATCGACTTCGATCTCGACCCCCGCTCGGCGGAGCGGAGGAAGCGGGAGCGGGAGCGCCGCCTCTGGGCGGTGGAGGTTCCGCTTCTCCGGGCCTTCGGTTTCCTCTTCCTCGTCCTGCTCGTGTCGCTGGCCGGCACGGCCGTCTCGGCGCCGCGTCCCCGGACCCTCGTCGCCCTCGCCGTCCTTTCGCTCCTTTATTCGGTCCTTTCCTCGGCCGTCCACTTCTTCCTGACCCCCGGCCGGGCCGACACGCGGACCGGCCTCCTCTTCCTCGCGCTCGACTTCGTTCCGATCGGGGCGATTCTCTGGCTGACCGGGGGCGAGGCGAGCCTCTTCTTCTTCCTGCCGATCGCTCACGTCGCGAACCAGGCGTCCCGCGGGAGCGGTCACGTCTTCTGGTTCGGCCAGCTCGCGACGGCGTCCTGGCTCTCTCTGCTCGCCCTTCGTGCGGCCTCGGGGCTTCCCGTCGACTGGCGCGTCGGCCTCCTGAAGGCGCTCGTCATCTGGTCCACGTGCCTCTTCGTCGCGGTCTCCGCCCGGCCGGCCGACCGCCTTCGCCGCCGCTTCCACGAGGTCTTCCGGACCGCGCGCGACCTGGTCCGCGAGCTGAAAGAGAAGACGCACCAGCTCGAGGAGTCGCGTGAGGCACTCCACACGCAGGCGACGCGCGACACCGTCACCGGACTCTGGAACCGCGGCGCCATCCTCGACGTCGTCGACCGCGGGCTCCGGCGGGCCCGGCACCAGGGAGCGCCCTACGCCGTCGTCCTCGCCGACCTCGACTGGTTCAAGGACATCAACGACGCGTACGGCCACCAGGCCGGCGACCGTGCGCTCTACGAGACCGGGCGGAGGATGCAGGCCCTGCTCCGCCCGAACGACGCCGTCGGCCGGTACGGGGGGGAGGAGTTTCTCGTCGCCCTCCCCGACTGCCACATGGATGAAGCGGCGGGCCTGGCGGAGCGGCTGCGCGCCGGCCTCGCGTCGGAGGAGATCCGCCCCGCCGACGCCCCCGCCATCTCCGTGACCTCCAGCTTCGGCGTCGCCTCCGCCGAGGCCGACGATCCGATCAGCGCCGAAGCGCTCGTCCGCGCCGCGGACCACGCGCTCTACCGCGCGAAGCGGCGGGGCCGGAATCGGGTCGAGGTCGCGGGACCCGTCGTCGGCGAGGACACCCCGCTCAAGTCGCCGGCCTGAGGAGCTCCGGGCCGTCGTTCCGCGGGTTGTTGACGGCCGTCGAGAGCGGGACGGCCTCCATGGGCCCCGCGTAGGGGACCAGGAGCGCCTTCAGCGCCTCGGGAGGCGTCGTCGGGTCGAGCCACGAGTTCTCGACCTCCCGCGTGAGGATCACGGGCATCCGGTCGTGGACCTTCGCCACGAGGGCGTTCGCCGACGTCGTCAGGATCGTGAAGGTGACGAGCTCGGCGCCGTCGGGCGAGCGCCAGCGGTCCCAGAGCCCCGCCATCGCGAATGGCTCCCCCGACGCGAGGCGGAGCGCGAAGGGCGTCTTGCCGCTCTCCTCCCGTTTCCACTCGTAGAAGCCGTCGGCGGGAATCAGCGCCCTCTGCTTCCGGAACGGGCCGCGGAAGCTCGGCTTCTCGGGGGCGGTCTCCGAGCGGGCGTTGATCATCTTGTACGCCGCCGCCGCGTCCCTCGACCAGGATGGCACGAGGCCCCATCGCATCATCACGATCCTCTGCGCGCCGCCGTCCACGACGACGGGAGCCTCCTGCTGCGGGGCGAGGTTGTAACGGGGGCGGAACGGGGGGGGCTCGCCGGCATGGAAGCGGGTGGCGACGAGCTCGGCGGGGCTGATGAGGTAGTAGCGGCCGCACATGGGAGCGTCTTTTCCCCGTAATTCCCGCTCAGGACCGGGCGGTCAGGTGCGTCGCGGCGGCCGGCGTCCGGGGCCGGGGATCGTGCCCCCCCTCGCCCGGCCGGACGGGGCGGAGCGCCGACGCGTGCTCCGCCCACCACCGCTCGGCCATGGCCGGCGACCAGATGTCGCGAAGGAGGAGGCCCCAGAGGCGCCGCTCCAGCTCCCGCGCGCTCTCGGGGCGCTCGCTCGGGTCCTTCGCGAGGCAGTCCATCAGGAGGTCCTCGAGGTCCGCGGGGATCTCGACGTTCGACTTCGACGACGGGCGCGGCGGAGGGGTCTTCGCGTGGTCCATGATGACCTCGATCGGCGTCCGCTTCTCGAAGACCGTCTCGCCGGTCAGAAGGTAGAAGCCGACGCACGCGAGCGAATAGAGGTCGGCCCGGCCGTCGATCTCCTTCTTCCCGAGCGCCATCTCGGGGGCCATGAAGCCCGGCGTCCCCGTGATGAAACCCGTCTGCGTCAGGCTGACGTCCATCCGCGCCGTCTCCTTCACGAGGCCGAAGTCGAGGACCTTCACGAAATCGACGTCGGTCCCGGAGCGGCAGAGGAAGATGTTGCCCGGCTTGATGTCGCGGTGGACGAGGCCGAGGGCGTGCGCCTCCCGGAGGGAGCCGCAGACGCCGAGGAGGATGTGGACCGCCCGGGCCGGGGGGACGGGACCCCACTGGTCCACGAGGTCGTCGAGCGGGAAACCGTCGAGGAGCTCCATGACCGAGTAGAACGATCCGTCCTCGGTCAGGCCGAAGTCGTAGAGCTGGACGGTGTGGGGCGACCGGAGCGTCGCCGTCGCCTGCGCCTCCCTTTCGAAGCGAGCCAGCGACTCGCGCCCGCCCGCACCGTCGGCCCGGATCAGCTTGATGGCGGCCTGCCGGGCGAGCATCCGGTGCTCGGCGCGCCAGACCTCCCCCATGCCGCCGCGGCCGATGAGCGAGACGAGGCGGTACGACCCCATCTCCTGCGCCTTCCCGGCGTCCACGCTGAGCTGGTGGACGACGCGCGCGCCGACGAGGGCGATGACGGCCGCGATCGCCGTCGGGAGGAAGAGCCGCAGACGAGTCCACCGGGTCCGGCGCAGGCTTTCCGGCCGCCACGTTGACGAGGAGACCGAGCCGGGTCCATCAGGGCCGTCGCCGCGGTGGCGAGCGTCCATCTTCCCGCTCGTCGCCGGCACCATGAGGGTGTAAGGCGATGATCCAGACGGAGACCGGCGGCCAGCCGACGCCGAAGGCCCCGGGGGACCGGCGGAACGCGTGGAGTGATCAGCCAGAGCATAGCCCCATGGGACTTCGTAGACGAGCCCGCGGTCGAGGATGCTCGCGGCCGGGACGTCCTAGCCGCGCGTCATCGCGAACATGCCCGAGCGAGTCACGACAGCCGCCGCCTCGCCCCAGAGAGCGAGCCCCCGGGGTCGCTAGCTCCGGGTGCGCGGGCCGGAAGAAGAAGTCGGCCCGACGAGCGCAAAGACGACTCACCGCCGCGGCCAAGGAGGGCCAGCGTGCCGAGCCGCCGTCACGCCGGAGGCGAGCAGCGCCGGAGGGAGCGTGCCGCCGCCCGAGGCGACATCGCGAGTCGTCGGGGGCCTTTTCCTTTTGGCAGAAGATCCGCTTCACAGCAACGTATTCTCACCCCGAAATGCCCGAACTCCCCGATGTGGCGGTTTACGTCGAGCAGCTGGCCCGGAGGGTCTCCGGGGAGACGCTCCGGCGAGTCCGGCTGAGGAGCCCGTTCGTCCTCCGATCGGTCTCCCCTCCGATCGGCGCGGCGGAGGGACGGCGCGTCGAGGCGGTCCGCCGGCTCGGGAAGCGGATCGTCCTTTCGCTCGAGGGGGACCTCCACCTCGTGATCCACCTGATGATCGCCGGGCGGCTGAAGTGGAAGCCCGGGCCCACGCCGGCCCCGGTTCCCGGGAAGCTCGGCCTCGCCGCGTTCGACTTCGCCCCCGGGACGCTCCTCTTCACCGAGGCGAGCCCCAAGAAGCGGGCCTGGATGCGGCTCGCCGGCGGCGCCGAGGCGCTCGGGGCCCTCGACCCCGGGGGGCTCGAGGTGCTGGAGTCGGATCTCCCGTCGTTCCGGACCGCGCTGACGATGGAAAACCACACGCTGAAGCGCGCTCTGACCGACCCCCGGCTCTTCTCCGGCATCGGAAACGCCTACTCGGACGAGATCCTCCACCGGGCGAAGCTCTCCCCCGTCACCCTCACGCGGAAGCTCCCGGAAGGTGACGCCGCCCGCCTGTTCGAAGCGGCGCGGGCGACGCTCCTCGAGTGGACCGACCGGCTCCGCAAGGAAGCCGGCGACGGCTTCCCGGAGAAGGTGACCGCGTTCCGCGAGGAGATGGCCGTCCACGGGAAGTTCGGGAAGGCCCTGCCCCGCCTGCGGCTCCCCGGTGCAGCGGATCGTCTACGCCGACAACGAGACGAACTACTGCCCCGACTGCCAGACGGGAGGCCGGCTCCTCGCCGACCGGTCCCTCTCGCGCCTCCTCAAGGGGGACTGGCCGAAGAGTCTCGAGGAGCTGGAGGAGTCGAAGGAAGAGCGCCGCGTGCCCGCCGCTCCCCGGAAGGGCTGAGCCCCGGACCGCTCTATTTCGCCTTCTGATACGTTCCGACGAGGTGCGCCTCGGCGAGGACGTGTCCCTTCATCGCGGCCTCCAGCTTCACCTTCGTCGGCTTTCCGAGGTCGGGGAGGACCGTGTCGAGGGCGTAGAGCTTGAAGAAATAACGGTGGCGGCCGATCGGCGGGCAGGGCCCGCCGTACCCGCTCCGCTTCGAGTCGTTCGTTCCCTCGAGCGTCCCCGTCGGAAGGTCTTTCGCGGCGACGGCCTCCGGCAGCGACGACGTGCCGGCCGGGAGGTCGTACAGAACCCAGTGTACCCACGTCATCTTCGGCGCGGCCGGGTCCGGAGCGTCGGGGTCGTCCACGATCAGGGCGAACGATTTCGTGCCGGCCGGCCCGCCCGACCAGGCCAGCGCCGGCGAGACGTCGCTTCCCTCGCAGGTGAACTTCGCGGGGATCGATCCGTTCGTTGGCGAACGCAGGTGAGGTGATCTGCATTTTTCCCTCCGCGGAAGCCCGCGAGGACGGAAGCGCTCCAAGCAGCGCGGCGACAGAAACCCAGAGAAGCCCCGCGAGCCTTCTCACTTCATCTCTCCCTTCGGCAGGACGGCGACCGGAAGGATTCCCGCCTCCTTCACGGCGGCGTTGAAGTCGGCGAGGTCGCTCCCGAAGAGCGTCTCGAGCTCCGCGAGGAGCGCGTCGAGCTTCGCGTTCAGCGCCGCAAAGTACTCCACCTCCACCGGACGCGGCGCGCCGTCGGCGCTCGAGACCGCCGTCGCGAGCCCCACGAACTGGTGGTCGAGGGCGGGCTGGAAGTTCAGGACGTCCTGCTCGGACTTCAGCTTCGGGTTGACGAGCTGTTCCTCGAGGCCGGTCAGCTTCTCGGCAAGGGACAGGCCCTTCGAGCCCACGGGTTCCTTCTTCCCGAGCTTCTCGGCGCGCGCCGCCACCTCCTTCACCTGCGCCTTCACGTCCCGGATCTGGACGACCGCCTGGTGCGTGTCGCTGACGCGATCGCGGATCGCCGCGAGGAGCTCCGCCTGCTTCTTCAGGTCGGCAGCCGGGACGGCGATCTCGGGATGCGGCCGGACCTCCAGCGCCTCCGTCAGGACGGTGTCGCCCTTCTTCAGGCGGACCCGGTACGTCCCCGGCGCCACCTTCGGCCCCCGCTTGTTTCCCCAGACGATCGCCTTCGGGACGAGCTGCGGCTTCAGCATCCGGAGGTCCCAGACGAAGCGGTTCAGCCCGGCCTTCGGCTCGAGAGGTTTCTCGCGCCCCTCGTCGGGGAGCGGCGCGCCATCGCCCTCCGCGGGCCTTTCGCTCGTGAAGGTCCGAAGGACCGCGTCGCCCTCGAGGATCTCGATCGTCAGGGCGTCCTTCCCCTTCGCCTTCTCGGCGGGCGCCTCCTTCAGCCAGTACCAGATCCAGGCTCCGTTCGCCGGGTTCCTCGCGACCCCGCGCGGCGCCTCCTCCTCCGGCGACCCGGGGCCGCCCCCGTCCATCCGGATCGCCGGCGCCGGCCGGAAGAGGTGGACCTCTTCCGCCGCGACGGCGGGCTTCCACTGGCGAAGCGGCGTGACGTCGTCGAGGATGAAGAACGACCGTCCCTGCGTCGCGACCACGACGTCGTCCCCCTTCACGGCGAGATCCGTGACGGGCACGGCCGGGAGGTTCAGCGGCAAAGGCTGCCAGCTCGCGCCGTCATCGAACGAGACGTAGAAGCCGGTCTCGGTGCCGGCGTAGAGGAGCCCGCGGCGGACGGGATCCTCGCGGACGACGCGCGTGAAGGCGCCGTCCGGAATCCCGTTCACGATCTTCGTCCAGCTCTTCCCGTCGTCCGATCGTCCTGTAGAGATACGGCCGGCCGTCGTCGTGCTTGTACATCGTGGCGGCGACGTAGGCAGTCCCCTTCTCGTGCGGCGAGATCGTCGATGGAGTTGATCTGGATCCACTCCGGGAGCCCCTTCGGCGTCACGTTCGCCCAGTTCTTTCCGCCGTCCCTCGTCAGCTGGACGAGGCCGTCGTCGGTCCCGGCCCAGATCACGCCCGCCTCGTGCGGGGACTCGGCCACCGCGAAGATCGTGTCGTAGACCTCGACGCCGGTGTCGTCCTTCGTGATCGGGCCGCCCGACTTCTGCTGCTTCGCCGGGTCGTTCCGCGTCAGGTCGGGGCTGATCTCGACCCAGGTCCGCCCTTCGTCGGCCGACTTCAGGAGCTTCTGGGCGGCGTGGTAGAGGACTTTCGGATCGTGCGGCGAGATCAGGATCGGGGCGTTCCACTGGAAGCGGTACTTCAGGTCCTTGGCGGCCTGCCCGATGGCGAGCTGCGGCCAGGCGACGATCTCCCGCTCCTCTCCGGTCCGGTCGTCCCGGCGGGTGATGGAGCCTCCGTAGCACCCGGCGTAGACGACGTCGCGGTTCCCCGGGTCCGGCGCGATCCACCCGCTCTCGCATCCGCCCACGTCGTGCCAGTCGGTGATCCCGATGCCGGAGCCGCGCGTCCGGCTCGGAACCGAGAGGGTCGTGTTGTCCTGCTGCGCCCCGTAGACGCGGTAGGGGACGCGGCCGTCGGTCGTGACGCGGTAGAACTGCGCCGTCGCCTGGTTCAGGACGGACGACCAGGTCCGCCCGCCGTCCAGCGTCACCGACGCGCCGCCGTCGTTCCCCTCGACCATCCTCTCCGGGTCGTTCGGGTCGATCCAGAGGTCGTGGTTGTCGCCGTGCGGGGTCCGGACGGGCGCGAAGCTCTTCCCGCCGTCGACGGACTTCAAGAACTGGACGTTCAGGACGTAGACCGTGTCGGCGCTCTTCGGGTCGGCGACGACGTGGCTGTAGTACCAGGCCCGCTGCCGGAGCTTGTTCTCGTCGTTGACGCGCGTCCACTTCTCCCCGGCGTTCTCCGTCCGGTAGAGCCCGCCTTTCTCGGCCTCCACGATCGCGAAGACACGCTCCGGCCGCGCCGGCGAGACGGCGACGCCGATCTTCCCGACCGTCCCCTCCGGCAGCCCCCCCGAGAGCTTCTTCCAGCTCTCGCCGCCGTCGGTCGATTTCCAGAGGCCCGAGCCCGGGCCGCCGCTCTCGAACGTCCACGGCTTCCTCACGACCTGCCAGAAGCCGGCGTAGAGAACGCGCGGGTTCGAGGGGTCGATCGAGAGGTCGCTCGCCCCGGTCCGCTCGTCGACGAAGAGGACCTTCTTCCAGCTCTTCCCGCCGTCCGTCGAGCGGAAGACACCGCGGTCGGCGTTTGGGCCCCACGTGTGGCCGAGCGCCGCCACCCAGACCGTGTCCGGGTCCTTCGGGTGGACGACGACGGCCGAGATCTGCTGCGTCGCCTCGAGACCGGCGTGCGTCCAGCGTCTTTCCCGCGTCGGTCGACTTCCAGACGCCGTCTCCGCGTGAGGTGTTGCCGCGGATACAGGCCTCCCCCATGCCGGCGTAGACGACGTTCGGGTCGGACCCGGCGACGGCGATCGCGCCGACGGAGCCGGTCCTGAAGAACCCGTCCGAGACCGGCTCCCAGCTCTGGCCGGCGCTCACGGTCTTCCAGACGCCACCTCCGGTGGCCCCGAAGTAGAAGGTCAGGGGCTTTACGACGACGCCGGTCACCGCCGTGACGCGGCCCCCGCGGGTGGGGCCGATCGAGCGGAACTGAAGGCCGGACATCTGTTCCGAGAGCGACTTCGCGGCCGGCGCCGCGACCGGAGGGGCGGCACGGAGGGAGGAGGTCGAAAAAAGGGCGACGAGGGCGGCGGAGGCGGAACGGACGGCGCTCAAAGGACTCTCCTTCGGGGGCTGCGCTCGATCGAAAAACGGACGATACAGGAGTCGTCAGGGCGCGGCGGCCTCCGCCGCGCCGCCGCGCAAGGCGTCCTCGACGTCGTAGCTCCGGAGGAAGGGCGCGCGCCAGGCGACGAACGCCGCGACGGCGATCGTCGCGACGCCGCCGGAGACGACGGCGACGGTGGCGCCGAGGGCCGCCGAGGCGAAGAGGGACGCCACGACGCCCGCCTCCAGCTCGCCCAGCTGCGGGCCCCCCTGGAAGAAGATCATGTTCACGCTCGTCATCCGGCCCCGGAGCGCGTCGGGAGTCGCCAGCGACCGGACGGTCTGCCGGATGACGGTCGAGACGCTGTCGGTCATGCCGACGAGCATCAGGGCGAGCAGGGTCAACGCGAAGGCGCGCGAGAACCCGAAAACGACGGTTGCCGCCCCGTATGCCGCGACCGCGCCGAGGAAGACCTGGCCCTGGCGGCGCGGGACGCCCCGGAGGGCGAGCGCGGCCGTCCCGGCCGCCGCGCCGAGGCCCGGGGCCGCCCGGAGCCAGCCGTAGCCCGCCGCCCCCACGCCGAGGATCCGGTCCGCGAAGATCGGCAGGAGCGTCATCGAGCCCGAGAAGAACGTCGCGAAGAAGTCGAGCACCATCGTCCAGACGATCAAGGGCGAGGAGAAGACGAACCGGATTCCCTCCTTCAGCGACGAGAGCGGAGAGATCGAGCCGCTCTTCGCCGCGACGGCGCCGACGTCCCTCCGCATCGCGAGGAGCGCCGCGATCACGCCCAGGAACGAGACGGCGTTCAGGCCGTAGACCCACGAGAGCCCGGCCGACGGGGGCGCGCCCGGGTCGCCGGCCCCCCGCGAGAGGAGGAGGCCCGCCAGGGCGGGGCCGCCGATCGCCGCGAACTGGAAGGCGGTCAGCATCACCGTGAGCGCGCCCGGCAGGTCGCGCGCGGGGACGAGGCGCGGGACGAAGGAGTGCCGCGCCGGGCTGTCGAAGGCGAGCGCGCCGGCCGAGACGCCGGCCAGGACGTAGATCAGAAGGACGCTCTCCCGCCCCGTCGCCGTCAGGAACGCGAGGAGCGTCGCCGAGGTCATCATCACGAGCTGGGTCGCGACGATGACGCGGCGGCGGTCGGTGCGGTCGGCGACGACGCCTCCGATGAGGGAGAAGACGACGATCGGGATCAGCCGGGAGAGCCCCACCATGCCGAGCAGGAGCGGCGACTTCGTCAGCGTCCAGACGTGCCAGTCGATGGCCGCGTTCTGCATGTGCGACCCGAGGAGCGACACGAACATCCCGGCCGCGAACCGCCGGAAGTCCCGGTGGCGGAGGGCGTGATAGGGCCGGCCCGGGCTCTCCAGGAGTCGAGCCTCGTCGGCCGGCTCCGCGGGGCCGCTCAGAGCGACTCGAGCCAGCCGGAGACGTCCCGCACCATCTCGGGGAACGACGGCGAGACGTAGAGAACCGGCTGGTAGCGCGTCGGGTCGTACGGCCGCGCCGACGCGTCCTCGAAGTCGAGCGGGCGGAGCTCGGCTTCGGTCGTCATCCGCTCCATCTCGCCGAACGAGGAGAGGATCCCGGCGCCGTAGGTCCTAAGGTCGCCGTTCTCGCGGACGAGCCCGAACTCGAGGGTGTACCAGTAGACGAGCTCGAGCTTCTTCATCGTCGCCTCGTCCGCCCGGCGCGCGGCCCGCCCGAACCGGCGGGACAGGGCCACGATGTCGGGGTGGAAGAGGCC
This sequence comes from uncultured Acidobacteriota bacterium, assembly GCA_963821435.1. GTDB lineage: Bacteria > Acidobacteriota > Thermoanaerobaculia > UBA5066 > UBA5066 > DAOMFB01. The sequence continues at coordinate 103,567 of CAWGDR010000006.1, read as the reverse complement.
CGCGGAGTGGCCGACCAGCTCGTGGATGACGTCGGGCTCGGGCGTGTAGAAGGGCACCGTGTGGTGCCGCATGTACTGGGTCGCGAGGAAGACCCCTTCCGCCATCGCCGAGAGGAAGCCGCGGCCCGAGATGAGGCCGGCGACCGGGAGCATCCGGAACCCCGACGCGGCGAGGCGGACGTTCACGTCGGCGAGCTGCGGCACCGTCGTCCGGTCGAGCGAGAGAGCGCGCGAGCCCTCCCTCCACTCCCGGCAGGCGTGCGTCCCGTGAAGCGGTCCGAGGCGCTGCCACGTCGTCCGCCAGACCGCCTGTTCCTCGGGGGTGTAGTCGACGCGCGGGAGCGGGTCGCCCTCGCGGTAGGAGAGCGCGAAACGGGCGATCTCGTTCCGGCGGGCGCGGTAAACCGGGTCGCGAAAGCCCGGGTGGTCCGGGTTGAGCCGGACGATCTCCCCTTCGGACGCGAGCACGTTCTCGAGCTTTTCGAAGCCGGCCGCGTTCGCCATCCGTTCCCCCCGCCCTTCCCCGCGGAATGTTACTGCGGAACGGAAGCCGGGTAGGAAAAGCCGCGGATCCGCCCCGCGGCGTCGCGGGTGACCTCGAGCGATCCGTTGAAGTACGGGGTGCAGGGGACGGGCGTCGCCCAGCATCGGTCGTCGCCGTCGGGCTTGCGAATCGTCTCTCCCGCCGAGGTGCGCCGGGACGTCACGATGGGGCGCGGCAGCGGGGCCGGGACGAGCATCGCGGAGCGGAGGCCCGGTCCGCCGAGGAAGAAGGCCAGCCCGGCGGCGGCGAGACCCGCCCCCATCAGCCCCGCCAGCGTCGCACGCGACGAAACGCTCCAGCCGGCCCAGCCGAGCCGCGGCAGCGCGGTCGCGAGCGGCAGGGCCGCGAGGACGAAAAGGGCTCCGTACCCGAACCGGGGGTCGGGCGCCCCGACGAACCAGTAGACGGTGGAGGCGGCGGCGATCATGGCGACGGTGAGCGCCCGTTTCCGGCTCCCGGCCTCTTCCGGCGGCGCCGGGCGCCGCATCGCGAGCCCGAGCGACACGAGGCCGACGACGAGGAGCGCCTCGAGCGGCATGACGGAGAGCCGGAGGATCGTGGCCTTGAGCCACGGCCCGAGCCAGTCCCAGGTCGCGAGGACGACCTCCGGACGCCGCCCGGGCTGCCGCGCCCAGCTCCGCGCCCAGGCGATCTCGCCCTCGGCCAGCCGCGCCGGGAGCGCCCACCAGAGAGAGCCCAGGCGGCTTTCGGCAAACGGGTAGAGAAGGTAGCCCGAGAGCGCGACGCCGCGCGCTCCCCAGACGACGGCGGCCCCCGCGAGGCCCCACGAGAAGGTCCGGGCGACGAGCAGCGCCCCCGCGAAGAAGACGAGGGCCGAGAGCTTCACCGTGACCGCGAAGAAGGCGAGCGCCACCGCTGCGCCCCGCTCGGCCCGGGACCCCGGAGACCGGAGGAGGAAGTGCGCCGCGAGGATCGTCAGCGCGGCGGCGGGAAGGTCGGTCGAGAGGGACGGCACCCCCTCGTTCAGGGCGAGGATGACGAGCGGGATGGCTCCCGAAGCGAGCAGGAGCCGCGAGACGTCTGGGTCGCCCTTGACGCACGTCCGGAGGGCGCGGAGGACGGCCGAGCCGAAGAAGAAGAGGACGAGCGGCGCGGCGACCGAGGCGCTGCTCCCCGGGAGGCCGGGGAGCCCGAGGAACGCCGCCGCGGGAAACCAGGCCGAGTTGAAGCCGAAGCGGCGATGGAGGTTGGCGAGGCCGATCGGCAGCGGTCCGACCGGGAACCAGGAGACGGCCGGGATGTGGTAAAGCCCGGTGTCGTGCAGCCGAACCGGCCCGGCTGCGAGCGCTGCCAGCGCGACGAGGAGAGCCGCGAGGAGGACGGCCTCTGACCGGGAGAGCGCTGCGAACAGGGAGCGGCCCGACCACAAGAAGAAGAGGAGGCCGAGGCCGGCCGCCGCGGCGGCCGCCGCCGTCCCGACCGGGACGACGAAATGGAGAGCCGCTCCCGCTGTCGAGAGGGCGAGGAGGCCGAGGAAGCCGGGAACCGCGATCGACGCCTCGTCGGAGCCCGGCAACGGCTCCCGTGAGAACAGCCTCCCCGCCGCCGTTCCCCACCCCACGATCGCCGGGATCCAGACGAGGAGGGCGGCGAGGACGGCCAGCACGCGGCGTCTACTTCTTCGCCGGCATCACGGCGACGGGCGGGATCCTCGCGGCTTCCACGGCGGCGTTGAACGCCGCCAGCTCCCGGGCGACGAGTTCATCGAACTCCTTTTGGACGGCGTCCAGCTCGGCGACGAGCTGCTTTCGCCGCTCGAGGGCGGCTTTCGGGGGCTTCGCGTCCGCGCTGTCGACGTAGCCCGCGAGGGCGGCGATCTGAAAGTCGAGCTTCGGCGTGAAGTTCAGCGAGTCCTGTCCGGCCTTGATCTTCGGATTCGTGATCTTCTCCTCGACCGCCGTCAGCCGGTCCGCGAGCGCCTTCGCGGGCTCCTTCACCTGCGGCTTCTCGAGCCGCTCGGCCCTGGCGGCCAGGTCCTTCGCCTGCGCGCGGGTCTCGCGGACCTTCCGGAGCAGGTCGTGCGACCGTTCGAGGTCGCCCCGGAGCGCGAGGAGCAGCTCCGCCTGCTCGGCGAGCTCGGCCGCGGGGGCCGAGAGGCGCGGGTCGGGGCGGATCTCGAACGGCTGCTCGAGGACCGTTTCCGCCGGCGGGCCTCCGGCCGGCTTTTCGTCCCGGCCGTCGCGGACGAGGACGAGCCGAGCCGTGTAGCGCCCGGGAAGGACGCGCGGGCTCTCGGGCGCGTAGTCGCCGAACGTCTCCTTCGACGACGCGAGCGCGACGGGCATCAGCTTCATGTCCCAGACCAGGCGGTTCAGGCCGACCTTCGGCTCGAGCGGCTTGTCGCCGTCGTCGTTCTTCTTCGGCTCGTCCCCGTCGTCCTTCTTCGCGTTCGTGTACTTCCGGAGAAGCCTGTCCCCCTGCCGGATCTCGAGGCGGAGCGTCTCCTTCCCCTTCTCGGCCGGTTTGACCTCGTCCTTCAGCCAATACCAGACGAGGACGCCTCCGGGGGCGTTCTGCCCCGCCGCCTTCGGCGGAGGCTCGGAGCCGTCGTCGGTCCAGCTCCGCATCCGCTCCGTCGGGCGGGGCGGGAAGAGGTGGGAGGCCTCGGCCGCCAGCTCCGGCTTCCAGAGGCGGAGCGGCGTCACGTCGTCGAGGATCCAGAACGCCCGTCCCTGCGTCGCGACAACGAGATCGCCCCGCTTCACCTGGAGGTCGGTGACCGGGACCGGCGGGAGGTTCCGCTGGAACGGCTGCCAGCGGGCGCCGCCGTCGAACGACACGAAGAGGCCGCGCTCCGTGCCGGCGAAGAGGAGCCCCTTCCGGACCGGGTCCTCGCGGACGACTCGGACGAAGACGTCTTCCGGGAGTCCGGCCACGAGCTTCGTCCATGTCTTTCCGTAATCCCCCGTCCGGTAGACGTAGGGGCGGGTGTCCCCCCGGCGGTAGGCGGTCGCCGCGACGAGGAGCCCCCCCTTCTCGTGCGGGGAGACGTCGAGCGCGTTGATCTGCACCGTCTCCGGAAGCCCCTTCGGCGTCACGTTCTGCCACGACCTCGTCCCGTCGCGGGTCACCCAGACGAGGCCGTCGTCCGTGCCGGCCCAGAGGACCTCCTGTTCGTGCGGCGACTCCGTGAGATAGAGGATCGTCGGGGTCGTCTCGACGCCGGTGATCTCCCGGGTGATCGGCCCGCCCGGGTAGCCCTGCTTCGACTTGTCGTCGCGCGTCAGGTCAGGGCTCGCCTCCGTCCACGAGGTACCGCCGTCCGTCGAGCGAAGGAGCATCTGGGCCGCGTGGTAGACGACGTTCGGGTCGTGCTTCGAGACGAGGATCGGCGCGTTCCAGTTGAAGCGGTACCGGAGGTCGCGCGTCGCCTGCCCGTCGATCGGCTGCGGCCACGCCGTGACGACGCGCGACTGCTTCGTCCGCCGGTCGTGCCGCGTGATCTCGCCCCCGTAGCTCCCGCCCCAGACGATCTCCGGGTCCCGCGGGTCGGGCTGGGTCCAGCCGCTCTCACCGCCGCCCGCCGCGTACCAGTCCGACGCCCCGATCGCCCGGCCCGGGACGGCGCTCGGAATCGCGACGTCGCTGTTGTCCTGCTGGGCGCCGTAGAGCCAGTAGGGGAAGCGGTCGTCGGTGGCGAGACGGTAGAACTGCGCCGTCGGCTGGTTGTCCTGGGCGGTCCAGCTCGCACCGCCGTTGAAGGTGACCGTCGCGCCGCCGTCGTCCCCCTCGATCATCCGCCGGGGGTCGTCGGGGTCGATCCAGAGATCGTGGTGGTCCCCGTGGCGGATTCGCCACTTCTGAAACGTCTTGCCTCCGTCGACGGATGTCCAGGCGTCGACGTTCAGGACGTAGACGGTGTCCGGGTTCTTCGGGTGCGCGAAGACGTGCGTGTAGTACCAGGCGCGCTGGATCAGCTCCCGGTCCTCCGAGACGCGGATCCACTTGCCACCGCCGTCGTCGGTCCGGAAGAGCCCTCCCTTCTCCGCCTCGACGAGGGCGAAGACCCGCTCGGGCCGCGCCGCCGAGACCGCGATGCCGATCTTGCCGACGATCCCCTCGGGGAGGCCGCCCGCGAGCTTCTTCCAGCTCTCGCCGCCGTCGGTCGACTTCCAGAGGCCCGACGACGGTCCGCCGCTCTCCATCGTCCACGGCGTCCGCCCCGCCTGCCACATTGCGGCGTAGAGGACCCGGGGGTTCGACGGGTCGATCGCGAGGTCCCCCGCGCCGGTCTTCTCGTCCACGAAGAGGACGCGCCGCCAGCTCTTCCCGCCGTCCGTCGACTTGTAGACGCCGCGCTCGGCGTTCGGCCCCCAGGCGTGCCCCTGCGCGGCGACCCAGATGACGTCGGGATCCGAGGGATGGACGAGGATCTGCGAGACGTGGGCCGAGTCGGCGAGGCCGACGTTCGTCCAGCTCTTTCCCGCGTCGGTCGACCTGTAGACGCCGTCGCCCGACGAGAGGTTCCCGCGGATGCAGGGCTCGCCGGTCCCGACGACCACCACGTTCGGGTCCGATTCGGCGACGGCGATGGCGCCGATCGACCCGCTCCGGAACTCCCTGTCCGAGACCGGCTCCCACGTCGCCCCGCCGTCCGTCGTCCTGAAGACCCCGCCCCCCGTGCCGCCGAAGTAGAACTCCATGGGGCGTCCGCGGACGCCGGCGACCGCCACGCTCCGCCCACCCCGGAAGGGACCGATGCACCTGAACTTCATCCCGGCGAGCTGGTCGGAGAGAGCGGCCGGGGCCTTCGGCCCCTCCTTCGCGGGGGTGGAAGCGGGCGACGCCGTGGCGAGGCCGAAAGGAGTGAGCGCGGCGATCAGAGAGAGGAGACGAAGAAACGCAGACGTCATCGTTTTCTCCGGGCGCAGAGCCGCTGGGAAGTCCTCGCGGACGCGCGAGTCCCTTCATCGTAGCATCGCGAATTCGCGGGCCGCGCGCCGGCTTAACATCCCCGCATGACCCTCAGCGCGCTCGACTGGGCCATCGTCGCGGCGTACTTCGTCCTCTCGATCGGCGTCGGGATCAGATTCACGAAGAAAGGGGGCGAGTCGCTGGACGAGTATTTCGTCGCCGGGCGCGCCGTCCCCTGGTGGCTCGCGGGCGCGGCGATGATCGCGACGACGTTCGCCGCCGATACGCCGCTCGTCGTGACGGGCCTCGTCGCCGCGCACGGGGTCGCGGGCAACTGGCTCTGGTGGAACATGGTGATGAGCGGGACGCTGACCGTCTTCCTCTACGCGCGGCTCTGGAGGCGGGCAAGGGTGATGACGGACGTCGAGTTCGTCGAGATCCGGTACGGCGGGAAGCCCGCCACGTTTCTGCGCGGCTTCCGCGCGCTCTACCTCGCGCTGCCCGTCAACCTGATCATCCTCGGCTGGGTGACGCTCGCGATGGTGAAGATCCTCCAGATCTCGCTCCACATCGAGCCGGTCTGGGCCGTCGGCCTCTGCTTCGTGATCACGGTCGCTTATTCCGCTGCCGCCGGCATGTGGGCCGTCCTCTGGACCGACCTGGTCCAACTCGTCATCAAGATGTCGGCGGTCATCGCCCTCGCGGTCTTCGCCGTGAAGAAGGTCGGCGGCATCGAGCCCCTGAAGACCGGCCTCGCGGCGCACTTCGGCTCGGTCGACACGGCACTCTCGATCGTCCCCCCCGCCGGCTCCGTCTGGATGCCCGCGATCGCGCTCGTCACGTTCCTCGCCGTTCAGTGGTGGGCGGCGTGGTACCCCGGCGCCGAGCCGGGGGGCGGGGGATATGTGGCCCAGCGGATCTTCTCGGCCCGCAGCGAAAAGGAAGGGGTCCTCGCGACCCTCTTCTTCAACGTCGGGCACTACGCGCTCCGGCCCTGGCCCTGGATCGTCACGGGGCTCTGCACGGTCCTCCTCTACCCGGGCGGCGTCCTCGTGAACGGAAAGCCCGACAAGGAGGCGGCGTACGTCCAGGCGATGGTCGACCTGATGCCCTCCGGATGGAAGGGTTTCATGCTCGCGGGCTTCGCGGCCGCCTACATGTCGACCGTCGGGACCCACCTGAACTGGGGGGCGAGCTACCTCGTCGGCGACATCTACAAGCGGTTCCTCCGGAAGGACGCGAGCGAGAAGCACTACGTTGCCGTCGGGCGGTGGACGACGGTCTTCCTCTTTCTCGCCTCCATCGCCGTGACGATGAACCTCTCCACGATCGAAGGGGCGTGGCGGTTCCTCCTCGCCCTCGGAAGCGGGACGGGGCTCGTCCTGATCCTCCGCTGGTACTGGTGGCGCATCAACGCCTGGAGCGAGATCAGCGCGATGGTCTCCTCCGTCGTCGTCTCGCTGGCGGCCTTCCGGCTCGTGCCGAAGGGGTCGGGGCCGGGCGCGGAGTTCGAGCAGCAGGCGATCGTGATGCTCGTGACGGTGGCCGTCTCGACGGTCCTCTGGGTGGCCGTGACGTTCCTGACGAAGCCGGAGCGGGACGCCACGCTCGACGCGTTCTACGAGCGCGTCCGGCCCGGCGGGCCGGGCTGGGCGGCCGTCTCGCGGCGGCTCGGCTACGGACGGGAGGCGATTCCCGGCGGCGCGATGTCGTTCGTGAACTGGATCCTCGGTATCGTCCTCGTCTACACGGCGCTCTTCGGCATCGGGAAGCTCGTCTTCGGAGAGCTCCTCCTCGGGTTCGCCCTCGTCGACACCGCGATCGTGGCCTTCGTCCTGATCCTCTGGAACCTCTCGCGCGATGCGCCTCCCGCCGGGCGCTGAGCACCGCCGCGTTTGCCCGCGGTCGGGCGCGGGATTAGTCTCGGAAGCGTGGGAGTCGCCCTCCTCGTCCTCGGCATGACGCTCGCCCGGGCCGGTTCCGGGCTCCCGGCGGCGCCGGACCCGGCGGAGGCTGCCGTCAGCTTCGAGACGGAGATTGCGCCGGTTCTCGCGCGCCGCTGCCAGCCCTGCCATTTCCCGGGGGGAAAGATGTACACGCGGCTTCCCTTCGACAACCCGGCAACCATCCGGCAGCTCGGCGAGAAGCTCTTCACTAGGCTCAAGGACCCGAAGGAACAGGAGCTGTTCCGGGCATTCCTCGCCTCCGCGCACTAGAGGCGCCGGGGCGCCTCCCGGCGCCCGCTCAGAGCCAGAGGAACGCCATCGCCACGATGGCGTAGACGACGAGGAGCTGCGCCCCCTCGAGCCAGTTCGACTCGCCGTCGGCCGCCACCTGTCCGGCGATCAGGACCGAGAGAGCGAGGACGACGACCTCGAACGGGTTGAAGAAGAGCGTCATCTCCTTCCCGAACGCGAGCGACACGAAGACGAGGAGGGGCGCGACGAAGAGCGCGATCTGCTGGCTGGAGCCGAGGGAGATCGCGAGAGAGAGCTCCATCCGGTTCTTGAAGGCGGTGGAGACGGCCACGAGGTGCTCGGCGACGTTGCCGATCAGCGGAATCAGGACGACGCCGAGAAAGACCTCCGAGATGCCGGTCCGCCGCACCACCGGCTCCACCGCTCCAACGAGGATCTCCGAGAGGAGGACCGTGGCGGCGGTCGCGCCGGCCAGGATCGCCGCCGAGAAGCCGATGCTCCACCGGGCCGTCGTTCCGCCGCCCCCGTGCGTCACGCCGACCTCGGGCGCGATCCCGCGCGAGGGCGTCGTGAACGAGAAGACGAGCGACAGCAGGTAGACGAGGATCAGCACCGCGGCGACGCCGAGGGAGAGCTGGTCGAGGAGCGGGTCGGGCGATTCCGCGAAGAGCGGCAGGCCCCGCTGGACCTTGTGGACGACCTCGAAGAAGGTCGGGATGAGCATCCCGATGACGGACAGGAACATCATCGTCGACGCGGTCCCGGCCGCGCGCGGGTCGAACCGTTGCAACCCGTTCTTCAAGCCCCCGACGAGGAGCGAGAGGCCGAGGATCAGGAGGAGATTCCCCAGGATCGAGCCGATGATCGACGCCTTCACCAGCTCGACCTTTCCGGCCCGGAGCGCGACGACGGTGATGATGAGCTCCGCTGCGTTGCCGAGCGTCGCGTTCAGGAGCCCGCCGACGCGCTCGCCCGTGTGGTGCGAGAGCTCCTCCGTCGCCTCGCCGAGAAGGCCGGCCACCGGGAGGAGGCCGAGGCAGGAGAAGACGAATGCGAGCATCGGCGAATGCAGCAGCCACTCGGCCGCGGGCGCGAGCGGGACGAAGACGAGGAACCAGCGGAGGACCTTCACATTCGGCGGATGCGGAGACGCCGGATTCTAGCGGGCGGCGGTTCGCCTCCGTGCTGGTATGGTGACCGGGTGAGCGCGCCCGCCGCCGCCCGGCCGTCCGCCGCCGAGGAGCTGGCCAACACCGTCACGCACGGCCTCGGGGCGGTGCTCTTCGCGGCCGGGGCCGCCGTCCTGGTCACGCTCGCGGCCCTTCGCGGCGACGCGTGGGTCGTCGTCTCGTGCAGCGTCTTCGCCGCCTGCCTCGTCCTCTTCTACACGGTCTCGACGCTCTACCACGCCTTCCGGGGCCCGCGCGTGAAGGCGGTCTTCCGGCGGCTCGACCACGCGGCGATCTTCCTCGTCATCGCGGGGAGCTACACGCCGTTCCTCCTCGTCAGCCTCCGCGGGGCGTGGGGATGGTCGCTCCTCGGCGTCGTCTGGACGCTCGCCGTCATCGGCATCGTCTTCAAGTCGCTCTGGACCGGAAGGCTCCCCGTCCTCTCGACGGCGCTCTACGTCGTGATGGGGTGGTGCATCGTCGTCGCGTGGAGGCCGTTGACGGCCGCGGTCGCGCCGGCCGGCGTCGCCTGGCTCGTCGCGGGAGGGGTCATCTACTCCGTCGGGGTCGCCTTCTACGCCCTCGACCGGACGTTCCGCTGGGCTCACCCGGTCTGGCACGTCTTCGTCCTCGCCGGGAGCGCCTGCCACTTCGTCGCCGTGCTGCGCTACGTCGTTCCGGGCCGGGCCTAGCGGAGTCCGGCACGGGAGAAACGGAGGAGGGGCCATGTTGCGGGCCGCGTCCGCGGCGCTCGTCTCGTCGTTTCTCGCCGTCACGGCTAAGGCGGCGCCCCCGCAGCCCCTCCCCCCTCCGCCCTGGCGAACGTCGCCGCCTTCGCCCGCCTCTACGGCGTCGTCCGCTACTTCTACCCGGGTGACGACGCCGCATCGATCGACTGGAACCGATTCGCCGTCCTCGGCATCCGGCAGGTCCGCAGTGCCTCCGACTCCGCCGCGCTCGCCGTCGCGCTCGAGGAGCTCTTCGAGCCCCTGGGCCCCGGGATCGAGGTCGGCACCTGCTTGCCGTGGCCGGACCCGGCTTCCGTCGCGGGGCCGCTCGTCGCCTGGCGCTACCTCGGCGCGGGCATCGCGGCGAACGGCCCTCCGTATGCCGGGAAGCGAACCGGCCGGGTGTCCCGCACCGCGATGGACGGGTTCCTGTCGGTCGGCCAGACCGTTCCGGCCGAGCCGCTTCGCGGCCGGACTGTCCGGCTGCGCGGGATGGCCCGCGGCGAGGCCGGCGGGGCGGGGTACGGGGCCCTCTGGCTGCGCGTGGACCGGCCCGACAAGGCCCTCGGGTTCTTCGACAACATGTCGAACCGCCCCATCCGGGGCGGCGCCTGGCGGGAATACTCGATCGAAAGTCCGGTCGCAGCCGACGCCGTCTCCGTCACGTTCGGGCTCCTCGCGGTCGGCGTCGTCCGAGCCGATTTCGACGCCCTCGTCCTCGAGAGCCGTGACGCGAAGGGACACTGGACCGCCGTGCCCGTCACGAACCCGGGCTTCGAGTCGGCGCCCTTCCCGGCCGGAGGCTGGCTTAGGGGGGGAACGTCCCGGAGCGGCGAGACGGCCTGGGAATCGGGCGGGGCGGCGGAAGGGAGCCGGTTCCTGCGGCTGACGTCGCCCTCCCTGGAGCCGCCGGACGAGCTCTTCGACGGAGCCGACCCGCGCCCGGGAGACGCCGAGATCGTCGACCTCGGCGGCGACCTCTCGGCCCGCGTTCCGCTCTCCCTCTTCGACAGCGAGGCACGAACCGACGCGCGGCGGGCGGCGCGGCTCGCGCCCCTGAGAGAGAGGCTCGCGCGGGTCGCGCTTCCCGGACGCCCCGGCGATTCCGACGTCGCTCTGGCCGACGCGACGGTCATCTGGAACGTCTTCCGCCACTTCTATCCCTACTTCGGCGACGCGGGCGTCGATTGGGACGCGCGGCTCCTCCAGCACCTCGAGGCTGCGCGCGATCCCGGGTCGCGGGAGCGGCGCCGAGACGTGCTCCGCGCGCAGGTGGCGGACGCGAAGGACGGCCACGCCGCGATCGTCGACCTGACGTCGCGCGAGGTCCGCGCTCCGCTTCCGCTCCGCGTGCGGCGCGTCGACGGTCGCCTCGTCGTGACGGCCAGCGACGTGCCGACTGAGGTCCCCGTCGCCTCGATCGTGACCGCGGTCGACGGCGTCCCGGCGGCGGAGCTCCTCGCGCGGGCGGCCGCCCTCACCTCGGGGACGCCGCGGTGGCGCGCAGCCCGCGCCGAGATGGAGGTCGTGACGGGCCCCGCGGCGGGGCTCGCCCTCCTGTCGCTCGAAGGCTCCTCTCCCGGTCGGGAGCGGCGGCTCCGTTACGGAGGCCGGCCGCCGGCCGAGCAGCGGCCCGACTCCTTGTCCGAGCTCGAGGCGGGCCTCTGGTACGTCGACCTGACCCGCGCCGACATGGCCACGATCGAACCGCGTCTTCCCGAGATCGCGGCGGCGCGCGGCGTCGTCTTCGATGTCCGGGGCTATCCGACCGACGCGGGGTTCGGCGTCCTGACGCATCTCCTCCCCTCGCCCGAGTCCGACCTCTGGATGCACGTTCCGATGATCGTCGGGCCGTTCGGCCGGATCTCCGGCTTCGCGGACGCCGGCTGGTACCTGAAGCCCAAGGAGCCCCGGATCTCGGGGCACGTCGTCTTCCTGACCGACGAGCGGGCCATCAGCTACGCCGAGTCGGTCCTGGGCTACGTCAAGGACCGGGGCCTCGGCGTCGTCGTCGGCGGCCCGACCGCGGGAACGAATGGCAACGTCGCGACGTTCGAGACGCCCGGGAGGTTCTCCGTCGCGTTCACGGCGATGCGGGTGACGCGACACGACGGAACGAGTCCCTTCCATCTCCTCGGCGTCGCCCCGGACGTCCCGGTCGCGCCGACCCTCCCGGGGCTCCGGGCCGGCCGCGACGAGGTGCTCGAGAGAGGGCTGGGCGTCGCGCGCGGGGAGGCGTCCGGCTCCCGCTGACCGGAGCGGGTCAGGCGGCCGGGATCACGGCGGCCGGAACCGGGGCCGGTTTCGGGAGCACCGCCCCTTCCTTCGGGGGGACGAACGTCATCGCCCGCTCGGCGAGGGCCGCGATCGTGAGCGACGGGTTGACGCCGGGGTTCGCCGACATCGCCGCGCCGTCGATGACGAAAAGACCGTCGTAGCCGAAGACGCGGTGGCGGTGGTCGATGACGCCGCTTTCCGGCGCGTCCCCCATGCAGCAGCCGCCGAGAATGTGCGCCGTCGTCGGGATCCCGAGGAGGGTCTCGGTGAGGAGGCTCTGCGTGAAGCCGCCGAGCCGGCTCTCGATCTTCCGGGCCAGCTCGGTGGCTTCGGGGACCCACGCCTTCGCCTGCGGTCCCGTTCCGTCGCCCGTCGTCACGCCGCGGCGGAACCCGGTGCGGAGGCCCCGCCCGAGCTTCATCCGGAGCGTCCCTTCCACCGTCCGCATGTAGAGGAGGATCATCGTGTGCTTCGCCCAGTCGGGCGTCATCCAGGCCTTCAGCGTCTTGAGGGGGTGCCGAAGGAGCATCCCGATCGCGTTCGCGAAGCGCCGGGCGAGCGTGTCTCCGGGCGCGTGCGGCATCGCGAGGAGCCGGAAGAAGCCCGAGCCCGCCGGGTAACGGACCGGCTCGAGGTGGGAGTGCTCGTCGGTCTTGAGGATCGACCCGATCGCGATCCCCTTCGAGAGGTCCTCGTTCCGGTCGCTCACGACCCCCATCAGCACCTCGGAGTTCGTCCGGACGAAGTCGCCGAGCTTCTTCGAGATCTTCGGGAGGCCGTCCGGGCTCTCCTTGAGCCGGAGGAGGAGCTCCACGCTCCCGAGCACCCCGCCTGCGAAGACGACGTTCCGTGCGACGAACGTCCGCTTCTGCCTGAAGAACGGGAAGGGGGAACGCCCGGTCCTCGCCGTCACCTCGTAGTCCCCGCTCGGGAGGGGCTTCACCCAGGTGACCTCGGTGTCGGCCTCGATCGAGAGGCCGCGGCGCTCCGCGAGCCAGAGGTAGTTCTTGTCGAGCGTGTTCTTCGCGCCGTGGCGGCAGCCGATCATGCAGCCGCCGCACGACTCGCAACCGGTCCGCTCCGGCCCCTCGCCTCCGAAGAACGGGTCCGGAACTGTCACCTTCGGCGTGCCGAACCAGACGGCCACGTCGGTGGCCTGCCACGAATCGCCGCGCCCGATCTCCTTCCCGACGTCGCGGAGCACTTCGTCCGGTGTCGTCGTGAAGGGAACGCGCGTCGTCCCGAGCATCCGCCGCGCCGTGTCGTAGTGCCTCGCGAGCTCCCCCTTCCAGTCGGCGAGAGAGCCCCACGACGGGGCGGAAAAGAAGTCGTCGCCCGGAACCGGGAGCGTGTTCGCGTAGACGAGCGAGCCGCCGCCCACGCCGACCCCCGAGAGCGCCGTCACGTGAGGCAGGAACGTCATCTTGAAGAGCCCGCGGAAGCCGAGCGACGGGCAGCCAGAAGTACTTCCGGAGGTTCCAGTTCGTCTTCGGGTACTCGTCGGGCGTGAAGCGTTTCCCCTTTTCGAGGACGAGGACGCGGTACCCCTTCTCGACGAGGCGGAGGGCGCTCACGCTCCCCCGAAGCCGGAACCGACGACGACGAAGTCCCACTCGGGCGCCATGGCGCGCCGAGTCTATCCAAGGCGCCGGGGCTCAGCCCGCCGGCAGGCTCATCACGAACTTCGCGATAACGTCGGCCACGGCCGTGATCTTCCCCGTGTAGCGGTAGTCGGCGCCGCGGATCAGCGTGATCGTGACGCCCGGGGACGACCGGGCGCTGTGCCGGAGGAGTCCCAGCTCGCCGGCTCGGTCGCGGCCGTCGGAGGAGCGCTCCGCCGATCCGAAGAACGCGAGGATCGGGATCCGGACCTCCGCGGCGAGCGGCGACGTCCGGCTGTGCCCGGTCAGGGCGAAGAGATTCGAGAAGGGGGCGTCGGGGTCCTCGTGGTCGACGTGGGTCGCGGCCGACATGCTGCACCCGTCCTGCGGCCACGGCAGGAGGTCGTGCCCCCGGCCGGTCGACGCCATCGCCCGCGCCGAGGTCAGGAGCGTCCGGTCTTCCTCCGACGGCGCCCCCCCCGGGTGCTTCAGGACGATCGGCGACGCGGCCACCAGTCCCGCGACCCGCGGGTCGAGCCGTTCCGACAGGTAGTAGGCGGCCTTCCGCGCCCCGAGGCCGTGTCCCGCGAGGACGACCTTCCGGAAGCCGGAGGCGAAAAGGAAGTCCATCCATCCCGCGAGATCGCGCGGCGACTCGGACAGGTGCTCCCAGGCGCTCCCTCCGGTCGCGCTGTGGCCGTCGGGGGAGCGAAGCGAGGCACCGAAGTCGTGGCCGCGGGTATTGGCCGAGAGAAACGTGTAGCCGCGCCCCGCCATCTCGCGCCCCAACGCGACGTACTCGTTCTCGTAGAAGTTCGCGAAGAGGCCGTGGATCCAGAGGATCGGGAGGTTCGCGGTGGGCGATTCGGGGCGGAAGAAGAGGCCGTGAAGGCCGAGGCGGTCCTCGCTGTCGGTGAAGACCACCTCTTCAACGAACGTCCGCTGGGCGTCGGGCACGCCCCGAGTCTACCGGGCCGCCGCGCGCGGCGCGCTACCGCCCCTCGATCCGGATGTTGCCGCTCGAGGTCCGGACCTTCACGGGGGCGCCGCCGCCGGCGACCGCGATCTCCAGCTTCCGCTCCGTTTTCACCTTCGTCCCGGCCACGTCGACGTCGATGTCGCCCGACGACGTCCGGCACGACAGGCTCATGCCGGGCGCTTTCTCCATCCGGAAGGAGACGTCGCCGCTCGACGTGCCGACGCTCGCCCCGGTGAGCGAGGAGAAGTCGCCGGAAAGGCGGATGTCGCCGCTGCCGCTGTCCAGGACGAGGGTCCCGGACAGGGTCACCGCGTCGCCGTGGATGCTCCCGGAGCCGGTTCCCGCCTCGAGGGTCCCCTTCACGTCCCGGAGCTCGACCGAGCCGGAGCCCGTGTTGGCCCGGACGGTCGCTCCCTCGACGCGCTTCAGGACGACGCTCCCCGAGCCCGTGTGGGCCTTGACGGAGCCGGTGACGCCGGCCAGCTCGACGTCGCCCGAGCCCGTGCTCACCGTGGAGTCCCCGGCGATCTCCGCGAGCATCACGCTCCCGGAGCCGGTGGAGGCCTCGACGGCTCCCTTCCGGTGGGCCACCATCACGTCGCCGCTCCCGGACTTCGCCGACGTCGAGCCGTCGCCGGCGTCGATCTTCACGCTCCCCGAGCCGGTCCTGGCCTTGAGCGGACCGTTCACGTTCGTCGCCGCGATCTTCCCGACCTCGTTCCGGACGTCGGCGCCGGTCCCGGACGGGAGGCGGAGCCGGAAGTCGACCCAGAGGCCGACGCCGCCCGACAGGGCGCCCGAGACGACCTTGACCCGGTGCCCCCGGTACGTGGTGCTGGTGGAGCTCATACCGAAGACGAGGGAGTCGTCGCCGTCCCGGTACCGGATGACATCGTACTTCTCGACCGGGTAGACGGCGGACACCTCGATCCGGTCCCCGCTTCCGTCCGCCTCGATCGACAGGAGGTCGAGATCGGCCGCCTTTTCGGCGTGAAGCGTCGCGACCAGCTCCACCGCTCCTCCGGCCGTCCCCTCGAGCGTCACCTTCCCGGCGAGGTTCTGGAGCTGGACGACGAGCCCGGCGCGGGCGGGCCATTCCTTCCGGATCTCCTTCGTCGCCGGCTCGGCCGCGGCCAGGAACGGCAGGAGAAGGACCGCGGCGGCTGCAAGGAGGAGGAGCGTCCGGGTGAGCGGGGTGGTCTTCATGGTGCGGGCCTCCCTCGGGAGCTTCGGACCGGTTCACCGTCAGTTACGCGAAACCGGTCCCGGAGGTTCCGCTCCCGGCCCCGGTTTGCCATCCAATCCCCCCCGGGAGCAGGATGGAGGGCCATGAAGCGCCTCCTCATCCTCGCCGTCCTCGGCTTCGGCGTCTGGTACTTCTTCGTCCGGAAGGAGGCGCCCCGGCGTCTCCGGCCGGCCTTCCCCCGGCCTCCAGCCCGTTCTACGAGTGCGTCCGGCTGGGCGACATCGCGAACTCGAGCCTCTCGGCCGCGGCCTCGCTCGCCGCCCGGCCTCCGGCCGATCCGAACGAGTTGAGCCGGGTGGAAAGCGACGTCCGCTCGACGATCGCGGCCGCCGAGGCGGTCTGCGGCGGCTCTCCCGAGGTCTCGAGGGCTCTCGGCCTGATGCGGGAGTCGCTCTCCGACTTCGTCTCGGCCGCGAAGGGGCAGGGAGGCGCCACCGCCGTCGCGCAGCGGCAGGAGCAGATCGACAACCTCCTGAATACGGCGCGGGGGCGCTGAGAGCCCTACTCCACGTACTTGTAGCCGGTCCCCGTGTCGAAGACGACGACGCGCTCGCCGCGGTCGAGCTTCCCCGCCTTGAGGAGCTTCTCGACGGCGATCCAGGCGGCGCCCCCTTCGGGCGCGGCGTAGAGTCCTTCGCTCGACGCCATCTCGAGGACGCCGCGGCGCATCTCGTCGTCCGAGACGGTGACCGCCTCCCCTTTCGAGGCGCGGAGGATCTTCAGGATCAGGTAATCGGCATAGGCCTTCGGGACGCGGAGGCCGGAGGCGTACGTCTGCGCCCCCTGGAACTTCACCGAGACGTCCTTCCCCGCGGCGAAGGCGATCGGGATCGGCGCGCACCCCTCGGCCTGGACCGAGACCATCCGCGGGCGCTTCGAGACGACCCAGCCGAGCTTCTCCATCTCGTCGAACGCCTTCCACATCCCGATGAGCCCGGTGCCGCCGCCGGTCGGGTAGACGACGACGTCGGGGAGCGTCCAGCCGATCTGCTCGGCCAGCTCGTACCCCATCGTCTTCTTTCCCTTCGACGCGGTACGGCTCCTTCAGCGTGGAGACGTCGAACCAGCCCTCGGCCTCCTTCCGCTCGCCGACGATCCGGCCGCAGTCGTCGATGAGGCCGTCGACGAGCGTCACGTGGGCCCCGTACGCTTCGCACTCGATCCGGAAGACCTTCGGCGTGTCCGCCGGCATGAAGACGTGGCACGGGAGCCCCGCCTTCGCGGCGTAGGCGGCGGCCGCGCCTCCCGCGTTCCCCGCGGTCGGAAGGGCGATGGCCTTCGCGCCGAGCGCCTTCGCCATCGTCACGGCGGCGGCGAGGCCGCGCGCCTTGAAGGAGCCCGTCGGATTGCCGGCCTCCTCCTTCACGAAGACGCGCGGCATCGAGAGGCGCGCGCCGAGCCGCTTCGCGTGGAAGGAGCGGCGTTCCCCCCTCGCCGAGCGTCACGACGTCCTCGGGCGTCCGGGCCGGCATCATCTCGTGCCAGCGCCAGATCGTCCGTTCCCGCCCGGCGACGTCCCCCTTCGAGAGGCGCGGCAGGCCGTACTCGGCCCAGAGCGAGCCCGCGCAGCCGGGCTCGGTGCAGACGTTCAGGAGCTGTCCGACGTCGTACGTCATGCCGCACTTGGTGCAGGAGAGGTGCGTCAGGTGGGAGTAGGGCATGGCCCGATTCTCTCCCTCTATGATCCGCCCGTGCCGCGTCCCGTCTCGAGGCCGGTCTACCTCCTCAACCTCGCGCTGGCGTCGCTCCTCCTCGCCCTCCTCGCCTGGCACCGGCACGCGATGGTGTCGTCGGTGCCCGGCGGACGGTTCGAGGACCCGGACTCCGTCTTCCATGCCCACCGCGTCCTCGGAGCGATCCGGACGGGGTCGGCGCTCCCCGCCGTCTTCGACCCGTTCGAGAACTTCCCCGACGGCGGCCGCGCCCTCTGGCCGCCGCTCCACGACGCTGCGCTGGCGCTCGCAGCACGGCTCGGGGGCTCGACGCGGGAGCGCCCGGAGGCCGGGCTGCTCGTGGCCGCCGGGGTGCCGGTCGTCGAGATCGTCCTCGCGCTCCTCGTGGCGGCCGCGATCGCGCGCCGCGCCGGCGGCCCGTCCGCCGGCATCGCGGCGGCCTGGCTCTTCGCGGCGACCCCCTGCCTCGCGCGCCGGTCGGCGTTCGGCGACATCGACCACAACGCGACCGAGATCCTCTTCGCGCTTCTCCTCTTCCTGGTCGCCGGGACGTCCACGGCGGAAGCGGGGCCCACGCTCTCGCCTCGCCGGGCGCTCGTTGGCGCCGTCGCATGGGCGGCCGCCGTCCTCGTCGCCCTCGGCTTCTACGCGGGGCTGGTGCTCGCGGCGGGCGTCGCCGGCGCCGCCGTCTTCGCCGCAGCGCTCGCCGACCGGGCGCCGCCGCGTCTCCCCGGCCTCGCGGCGGGCTTCGCCCTCGCGGCGCTCGCGCTCCCCTTCTTCGCGTCCCTCCGGGTCACGCCCGATCCGTCCGACCCCTGGCGGCTCGGTCCTCGCGTTCACGCTCCTCCTCGCCGTGGGCGGGCTCGGGGCCGGGCTCGCCGGCGCGCTCCTCTACCGGAGCGATCGGGCCTCCTTCCGCCTGTCGGCCGGGGCGGCCGCCATCTCGATCGCCGTCGCGGCGCTCGTCCCCCGGGCCGCGTTCGGCGCGCTCGCCAAGGGCCTCGGGTTCCTCGGCTCGCGGGACCCCTGGCTCTCGACCATCGACGAGTTCCAGCCGCTCCTCCGGACGCCCGCCGCCTTCGTGGCGGCCCTGCCGGCGCTCCTCGTCGCGGCGGCCGGCCTCGCCGCCGCCTTCATCGGCATTCGCCCGCGCTCCCCGGCCGCGAACGCCGGCCTCGCGCTCCTGTCGACGCCGTTCGTGGTCTACGCGCTTCTCGCCCTCGTCCAGAAGCGGTTCCTCCCCGTCGCGGCCGCGTTCGCCGCCGCAACCGGGGGCGCCGCGCTGTCGCTCGCCCGCGCACGGCCCGCCCTCCGGTGGAGCGTGATCGCTCTCGCGGCCCTCGGCGTCCTGCCGGCGGCCAACGCGTACCTGATTCCCTATCTCGCCGCCACGTTCCGCGAGACGGAATTCGCGGAGAGCGGCACGCCGGGCGGCCTCGCGGCCGGGATCCTCCGCGACGTCAGCCCCGACCCGGGCAACCCGCCGGCCTGGGGGGTCCTCGCGCCCTGGGACTACGGGCACGACATCCTCCATTTCGGGGGACGCGCCGTGGCCCTGAACAACTTCGGCAGCGCGCACTCCGGCTTCCCGCGCGCGACGCGGCTCTTCCTCTCGACGTCGCCCGCGTCCGCCGTCGGCAAGCTTGCCGAGCTCCGCCTCCGTTACGTCGTCGCCGGCTGGCCCCCGAACGTCCTTCCTTCGGCGGCGACGTCGCTCGGCGAGGACCCCGGCGCCTATCTCGTCGAGGGGAGGCGCACCGACGCGCCTCCCACCTACCGCCTGACGGCCAAAGGGGAACGGACGCTCGCCGGCCGTCTTCACCTCCGCGACGGACGACCCTTCGAGGACGACTCCGCGGCCGACCGCGCCGCGCTCGCGCGCCTGAGGCTCGTCGCCGCCTCGCAGGAAACCGGCCCCGGGCCGGACGGGCCGATCCCCTTTCTGAAGGTCTTCGAGCTCCTTCCCGCTCCGGGATAATGGCCCGAGGATGGCCGCCGCCCCGCCCCGCCGCGCCCGCGCTCGTGAACTGGCTCGCGATCTTCGGCGCGATGTCCGCGAGCGTCCTCGTCTACGGCGGCGTCGCCTTCGTCTTCGGCCGCTCCGGGGAACCGCCGGAAACCGCCCGGCCGCTCCGGATGGCGCTCTGGGGCGCCGCGCTCGTGGCCCTCTTCGCCGCCCAGCGCCTGATCGCCCCGTACCGGAAGGCGCTCGCCGGTGGCCCGGGCATGCCGCGCCCCGACACGAGGTCGTTCTTCGGGCGGTCGATCGTGGCGCTGGCTCTCGCGGAGGCGGCGGCGATCCTCGGCCTCGTCCTCGTCTTCTCGGGCGGGAGCCTCTCGGACTTCCTCCTGCTCGGGATGCTCGCGCTTCTCGTCGACTTCGCGGTCATCCTGCCGGCGGGGCTGGCTTTCTTTGCGAGGGGCAGTGAGAACAGGCCCTCATGAACCTGACGCCGAGTGCTAGATTCGGTGGGAGATGGCGGATGAAAAGGGCAGCTGGACGACGCGGGCCGAGGGGAAAGAGACGAAGGTCAAGTGACGCCTCCGGACCGGCGTCCACAGGTCCTTCCGAAGCCTTGATCCGCGCGTGACCGCCGCGCGGCGGAGACCCTCTCCGGCAAGAGGGCTCCCCTCGGGAGCGGTGGACTCGCCTCCACGACGCCGCGGCTGGTACGCGCTGCAACTTTCCGCCGCGAGTCTCTTCGCGCTCCTCGTCGCGTTCCACCGGTACGGGACCGTGATGCTGGATCCGGACGGCCGTTTCGAAGACCCCGACGCGAAGTTCCACGCGCACCGGGTCGAGCGGACGATCGCCGAGGGGAAGCTCCTCCCCCCGTCTTCGACCCGTACGAGAACTTCCCCGATGGTGGCCGCGCCCTCTGGCCGCCCCTTCACGACGCCACGCTCGCCTTCCTGGCGCGCCTCGGCGGCTCCACCCCGGCCGCGCCGCGCCGCGGCCTGCCGCTCGCCGCAGCACTCCCCCCGGCCGAAGTGGCCCTCGCCGTCCTCACCGCGGCCGCCCTCGCGCGGCGGGCCGGCGGACCGAGGGGCGGCGCCGCCGCCGCGTGGCTCCTCGCGCTGACGCCGTGCGTTGCGTGGCGCGGCTCCTTCGGCGAGATCGACCACAACCTGACCGAGGTGCTCGCGGCGCTTCTCCTCGTCCTCCTCGCCGGGACGATCGTGCGGCGCGAGGGGAGCGCGGGGACCGGTCTCGCTGACCCGCGGCTCTCCCCGCTCCTCTGGGCCTGCGGCGTCCTTCTCGCGCTCGGGTTCTTCACGGGTCTCGTCCTCGCCGCGGGCATCGCGGCGGCTGCCGTCGCTGCGCACGACCTCGTCGCACCGGCCCGGCGCTCCCTGCCGCGCCTCTCGCTCGGCTTCGGCCTCGCGGCCCTCGCCCTCCCGTTCTTCGCGTCCCTCCGCGTCAAGCCGGACCCGGCCGACCCATGGCGGCTCGGGCCGCCCTACGTTCTTGTCCTCGCGATCGGCGCGGCGGGGAGCGGGCTTCTGGCGCTCGGCCTCTCGGCGCGGCGCGGCTTTTCGAAGGACCCGGACCTCTCTTCGGCCGCAGGCGTCGTCGCGGGCGTCGCGGCCATGCTGACGACGAGCTCCCGTGCGTGGCCCGCCCTCGCCACGGCGTCCGGGTTCCTCGGCTCGAGGGATCCGTGGCTGGCGACGATCGCCGAGTTCCGCCCGCTCCACAAGATGCCGTCCATTGCCGCGACGGCTCTTCCCGCCGGGCCGGTGGCGGTCGTCGCGGTCGTCCTCCTCCTCGTGTCCGGCGGGAAGGCGACGCCTCGAGACGGCGCCCGCGTTCGTCCTCGTCGGGGTCCCCTTCGTCCTCTTCGCGCTCCTCGCGCTCGCGCAGAGCCGCTTCCTGTCGCTCGCCCTGGCGTTCGGAGCTGCCGCCGGCGGCGCCGCGTGGAGCTTCCTCTCGGAGCGACCCGGCGCCCGGGCGGCGCTCTGGGGAGTCGCGCTTCTCGGACTCCTTCCGGCGAGCACCGGCAAACTGATCCCGTCTCTCGCCACGACCGTTCTGCAGACCGCCTACCCCACCGTCATGCCGTCGGAGATCGCCGCCGCGGCGATCGCGGAAAACACCCCGGACCCGGGAGACCCGCCCGTCCTGGGGAGTTCTGGCGTGGTGGGACTTCGGGCACCCGATCGTCTACCAGGCCCGGCGGGCGGTGGCACTGAACAATTTCGGCAGCATGCAGCCGGGATTTCACACGCGCCACGAGGCTCCTCCTCTCCACCTCACCTGCGGCCGCGGTCGCGGAGCTCTCGGCTCTCCGCCTCCGGTACGTCGTCGCCATGTGGCCACCGAGCGGCCTTCCGTCGGCGGCGACGTCTCTCGGCGAAGATCCCGCCGCCTACCTCGCCCAGGGGCGACGGAGCGACGCCTCTCCCGCCTACCGTCTCACGCCGAAGGGCGAAAGAACGTTCGTCGCCCGGCTCCACCTCCGCGACGGGCGACCGTTCGACGACGACTCCAGGGAGGACCGGGAGGCCCTCTCCCGGCTGAGCCTCGTCATCGCTTCGGAAGCGACCGGCCCCGGGCCGGACGGGCCGCTCCCTCTCCTCAAGGTCTTCGAGGTCCTCCCCGCGGCGGCAACGTCCGAAGCCCCCTCTAGCGCGTCTCGGTGACCTTCCGGAGCCCGCGCGGGTTGTCGGGGTCGAGGCCGCGCGCTCGCGCGCCGCGTGGAACGCGAGGAGCTGGCCCGGAATCACGGCGACGAGCGGGGAGAGGAGCTCCGGGACGTCGGGAAGGGGGATCGAGCCCGGCCCGGAGGGTCCGATCGATACGACGGGGCTCCGCCCCGCGCGGAGTCGCGCCGCGAGGGCGTCCAGCTCGGCCTCGGAACGGGAGCCGCGCGGCGACACGACGATCGCGGGGAGGCGCCGCTCGGCCATCGCGATCGGGCCGTGCTGGAAATCCGCGGAGGAGTAGGGCTCGGCGAGGAGGAGCGCCAGCTCCTTGAGCTTCAGGGCGATCTCCCACGCGGTCGGGTAGTTCATCCCGCGGGCGAGGACGACGGCCCGCGTGGCGCCCGCGAGGCGGCCCGCCGCACGCCGGGCCGCGGCTTCCGTCGCGAGCGCCCGCTCCATCGCGCCCGGGATCCGCTGCAGTCCGCGAGAACGCGCCGCTTTCCGGCGAGCGAGGCCGCGAGGAGGGCGACGGCGGCGAGCTGCGTCGTGTAGGTCTTCGTCGCCGCGACGCTCCGCTCCTCTCCCGCGTGAAGCGGAAGCACCTCGTCCGCCGCGCGGGCGAGCGGGCTTCCCGGGTCGTTGACGATCGGCGAGCGTCGGGGCCCCGGCCCGCCGGGCAGCCGCCGACGCGTCTCGACGACGTCGGGCGAGCGGCCCGACTGTGAGATCCCGACGACGAGCGCTCCCCGAAGGCGGGGCGGAGCGCCGTAGAGCGTCACGAGCGACGGGGCCGCCAGCGCGACCGGCAGGCCCGTCAGCGCGCCGAAGACGTACTGGGCGTAACGGGCCGCGTTGTCGGACGTGCCCCGCGCGACGACGAAGACGAACCGGAGGTCCGTCCTGCCGGAGCGGCGCGGCGAGTCGCGCGACACGGGCGCCCTTCGTTGTCGAGGAACCGCGCGACGGCGGCGGGCTGCTCGCCGATCTCGCGGTGGAGCGACCGACTCGGGCACGCCGCGATGCTACCGTAGCGGCGTCACCGCCATGCCGCGTACGAAGAGGCGCTTCCGAAGGACGCCCCGGCTGCTGAAGCCGTTCCTCCGCCCCTCGGCGTGGCGCGTCCTGCCGAGAGAGCTCGCCGCCCGCGAACGTCGGACGCCTCGCGCGCGCCCTGCCGCAGGGCCTCGCCGACCCGGACTTCGAGGTGCTCCTGCGCCGGATCGACCAGGCCCCGCTCTTCCCGGGCCAGCGCGTCGAGCTGTTCTTCGACGGCGACACGGCGTTCGACGCGATGCGGCGCGCCGTCGACTCCGCGGAGACCGAAGTGCTGCTCGAGGCGTACATCCTGAAGGACGACGAGACGGGGCGATCCTTCGCGGACGCGCTCGTCGCAGCCGCCGGCCGGGGCGTCGGCCGTCCGCGTCCTCGCCGACGCGTTCGGGAGCGCCGCGACGCGCGAAGCCTTCTGGGACTCCCTCCGCGCCCGGGGCGTCGACGTCCGGCTCTTCCACCCGATCTTCACCGCGCTCTGGTACCAGCCCTTCCGCGACCACCGGAAGATCCTCGTCGTCGACCGGCGCGTCGCCTTCACCGGCGGGATGAACATCGGCGACGAGTACGGCTCCTCGCGGCGCGACGCCCGGCCGGACGCGCGCGGGTGGCGCGACACGCACGCCCGTCTCGAGGGCTCCGCCGCGTGGGAGCTGGCCGTCGTCTTCTCGGAAGGGTGGGACCGCGCCGGCGGGCCGCGCTTCGACCTCCCTCCGATGCCGTTCGACGAGGACGCCCGTCCCTCCGGCGCCCGCGTCCTCGTCCTCGACTCGAGCCCGGGCCGCGGACACGCGGAGTCGGCGTCCGCCCTTGCGGCGATCGTGGCGGCGGCGCGGGAGCGGGTCTTCCTGACGAACGCCTATTTCGCGCCGCGCCGTGACGCCCTCGACGTCTTCGGCGACGCGGCGGCCCGCGGGGTCGACGTCCGGATCCTGCTGCCGGGGATCAGCGACGTTCCGCTCGTCCGACACGCGGGCCACGGCTTCTTCCGCGGCCTCCTCGCGCGCGGAGTCCGCCTCTTCGAGTACCGGCCCTCCGTCCTCCACGCGAAGACCGTCGTGGCGGACGGCCGCGTCTCCCTCGTCGGCTCGTCGAACATGGACTTTCGCTCCTTCCACTTCAACGCCGAGTGCAACCTCGTCCTCTTCGACGAGGCGGCCGGAGCGGCTTTCGAGCGCCAGTTCCACCTGGACCTCGCGGAGTCCGACGAGATCACGGAGCCGGGCTGGAGCGCCGCGACCGTGGACGCACCGGGCGGGCGACGCCCTCGCGCGCCGGCTGAGCCCGCTTCTGTGACAATCGCGCCGTGAGAACGCCTCCGGCTCCCGGCGCTCGCTCGCCCTCGCGGCGGCGCTCGCCTCTCCGCCTCGGCGCCCAGACCATCACGACCGTCGCCGGAAACGGGCAGCCCGACCCGGGCCCGACGGCGCCTTCGCCGCGGCCTCTCCGCCTGCTCAACTGAACGAGGGTGTTCCCGGCGATCGTTCTCTTCGACAGCGACGGGAACCTCTACTTCCCGGAGAGCGGCGCGCACCGCGTCCGGAAGATCGACCGGAAGAGCGGGACGATCACCACGGTCGCCGGAACGGGAACGCCGGGCTTCTCGGGCGACGGCGGGCCGGCGACGGCCGCCCGGCTGAAGGAGCCGTCGGACCTCGTCTTCGACCCCGACGGCAACCTCCTGATCGCCGACGCCTCGAACAACCGGTCCGCCGCGTGGACCGGAAGAGCGGCTGTCATCGAGACGATCTGGGGGAACGGGCGCGGCCACCTTCGCGAAAGACGGCCTTCCGGCCAAGGAGACGCCCGTCGGGCACCCGACCGGCCTCGCCGTCGACGCGAAGGGAACCTCTTCGTCGTCGACAGCTACGGCTCGTACGTCCTCCGGCTCGACGCAAAGAGCGGACTCTCCCGGAGGATCGCGGGCAACGGAACCTACACGTTCGACGCCAACGCGACAAATGCCACGGACACCGGCCTCCCGGTCCCGAGCCAGATCCGGCTCACGTCGGCCGGCGATCTCGTCGTCACCGTGACGGGCAACCACGCCGTCGTGAGGCTGAACCCGGTCACCGGCGCCATGGACGCGGATCGCCGGGAACCGGGATGCCGGGGAACTCGGGGGACGGCGGCCCCGCGCGCGAGGCCCGGATCGAGCAGCCCGCGGCCCTCGCCCTCGACAGGGGAGACAATGTCTGGTTCGTCGACTGGGGGAGCAGCTCGGTGCGGCGGGTCGACGCGAAGACGGGCGTCATCGAGACGCGTGTCGGGAGCCACGCGTGTCGACCGGCGCGGCGACACGCAGACCGCCGGCTTCTCCGGCGACGGAGGGCCGGCCGGCAAGGCCCAGCTCTGGCACCCGTCCGGGCTCGGATTCGACAAGGACGGCAACCTCTACATCCTCGACGCGCACAACAGCCGGATCCGGAAGGTCGAGAACGCGGCCCCGTGACGGCGGTCAGCCTTTCGGCTTCGCGGCGTACCGGAGGATCTCGACCGTCTCCATCGTCATCAGGACGCCGCAGCCGGCTTCCGTCGAGGAGCGGGTCGATCCGCTCGAGGAAGGCCCGGACCTTCTCCTCCGCGTCGACGATCTCGACGACCACCGGCAGGTCCTCCGACAGCTCGACGAGCCGCGAGCGGTGGACGACGCTCGAGGCGCCGTACGACTCGATGCCGCGGAGGACCGTCGCCCCCGCGAGGCCCGCGGCCCGCGCCTCGGCGACGAGCAGCTCGTAGAGCGGCTGCCGGCGCGCCCGGTCGGCCTCGCCGACGTGGATCCGGAGGAGCTTCGCCGTCTTCAGGTCCTTCATGTGCCGAGCCTCCCGAGGAGCCGTCCGAGCCACGCTCCCACGAGCCCGAGAAAGACCGAGCCCGCGACGTAGAGCGTGGCGCGCAGGATGTCGCGAACGGAGAGGAGCCCCAGTGTCTCCCACGCGAACGACGAGAACGTCGTGAATCCGCCGAGGATCCCGACCATCAGGAAGACGCGGGCTTCGGGCGAGATCGCCGCGCGCTCGAGCCCGAGCGCCCCGACGAGGCCGATCGCGAAGCAGCCCGCGAGATTCACGGCGAACGTCCCCAGCGGGAACGGGCCGGGCGCGGCCCGCTGGACGCCGGTCGCGAGCGCGTAGCGGAGAACCGAGCCGATCCCGCCGCCGACGAAGACGAGAGCGAGGAGGCCGGGCCGCATCGGACGCCAAAGGTAGCAGATGGCTGCCGAGGGCGGACCCCTATAATCTCGCGCGACGACAAGGGCGATGGAGTCCGCCGGAACCGCCTTCGGGCTGATGACTCCTACCGTAGGCAGGAGTCGCCCATGTCGCTCCCGGATCCGTTGAGTCGAAACGCGGCCTCTGCGGACGTCTCGGCCCTCGAAGCGCTCGAGAAGGCCGCGCGGCGAGGCCGGCGCTCCCGCTCTCGCCGAAGATGCCCGCTCCGTCGCCGCCCGCGTCGCCGAAGGGCTCTTCTACGTCGTCTGCCTCGGCGAGTTCAAGCGCGGCAAGTCGACGCTTCTGAACGCGCTCGTCGGCCGAGAGATTCTCCCGGCGGGCGTCGTCCCCGTCACGTCGGCCGTCACGATCCTCCGGTACGGCTCCGCTATCGAACGCGCGCGTCCGGCTCTCAGGGGGCGAGGTCCGGCACATCGCGCTCGCCGAGATCCCCGACTACGTCACCGAGGAAAAGAACCCCGAGAATCGGCGGGGCCTCGTCGCGGTGGAGGTCTTCCTGCCGAGCCCGCTCCTCGCCACCGGGATGTGTCTCGTCGACACGCCCGGCATCGGATCGGTCTTCGCGGGGAACACCGCGGCGACGCGCGACTTCCTGCCGCACGTCGACGCCGCGCTCGTCGTCCTCGGCGCCGATCCCCCGCTTTCCGGCGATGAGCTCGCCCTCGCCGAGGAGGCCGCCCGACGGGGTCCATCACCTCCTCTTCGTCCTGAACAAGGCCGACCGGCTGCCGGAGGCCGAATGCGCCGAGGCGGCCCGGTTCGCCGAGCGGATCCTCGCCTCGCGGCTGAAGCGGCCGGTGTCGCTCCTTTCCGTCAGCGCGACGGAGCGACTCCGGGGAGAGGGGCCGGCGCGCCGACTGGGACGCTCTCGTCCGGTCGCTCGAAGCGCTTGCGCGGGACGCGGGCGCCGACCTGGTGCGCTCGGCGGCCGGGCGAGCCGCCCGGCGCCTCTCGCAGCGCCTCCTCCACGAGATCGAGGAGCTGCGCGGGGCCCTCCTCCGTCCCGTCGAGGAGTCCGAAACACGCCTCAAGAACCTCGAAGCCACTCTCGCCGACGCGGAGCGCGCGCTCGGCGATCTCGGCTACCTCCTCGCCGCCGAAGTGGACCGCCTCGCCGCGCGCCTCAAGGCCGATCGCGAAGCTTTCCTCGCGGGAGCGCTTCCGGGCGCGCAGGAGGAGCTCCGCCGCGTTCTCGACGCGGTACCGGACGGTCCGGGGCTCCGCGACGTCATGGCCGAGGCGGCCCGGACGACCGCGCAAGAGGGCGCTCGACTCGTGGGCCGAGGTCGAGCGGCCGGCCGCCGAGGCGCTCTACCGCGAGGGCGCCGACCACTTCGTCGAAATGGGAAACCGGTTCCTTGCCCGCTTCCTCGGCACGGACGAGCCGGGTCTCGACGAGCCGGAGGCGGTTCTGGACCGCGAGAGCGGCTTCCGCGGACGATCGCACTTCCAGTTCACGGAGCTTCTGGCCGTGTCGGAGCCGGCGCCTGTTCCTCCGGGCCTTCGACCGCGTGAGGTCGCGGCGGGCCGTTCGTGCCGCCGCGGCCCGCGACGCGAGCGCTTACCTCGAGCGGCTCCTCTCGTCGAACAGCGCGCGCGTCCAGAACGACCTGATCGACCTCGTCCGCGAGAGCCGGCGGCGACTCGAATCGGAGATCCGCAGCCGCCTCTCCCAGGCCGTCCGCTCGGCGTCGGCCGCCCTCGACCGCGCGCGGGCGCGCCGCGCCGAAGGCGAGGCGAGCGTTCAACGCCGAGGCCGTGCCGCCTGGATGCCCTGCGAAAGCGGATCGAGGCCCTTAGAATCGACGGAGCCATGAGGCTCGACTCCCCTTGCACTGATCCTCGTTCTCTTCGCTTCTCTCGGAACGGCGAGTCGCCGGGGAACCTCCTCGCTACCCGCGTCGCCGAAAAGGACATCCCGCCCCCGATCGAGCTGATCGACCAGGACGGAAAGCCGTTCGCGATGGAGTCGGCCCGGCAGGGGCGGCCCGTGATCCTGACCTTCATCTTCACGCGCTGCCCCGGCCCCTGCCCGTACGTCGTCGAGATGTCGCTCGCGGCCGCACGGAAGGCGGCCGACCCGAAGGACCCGAAGTCGAGGCCTCTCGTCGTCGCCGTCTCGTTCGACCCGGAGCTACGACACGCCCCCCGTTCTCCGCGACTACATGAAGGAGCGCCGGATCAAGCCCGGCGAAGCCGTCTTCCTGACCGGCGAGCCGAAGAAGGTCGAGGAGGTCGTCCTCGCCTACGGCGTCAACGTGAAACGGAGCGACAAGCGGCGACATCGACCACGCCTTCCAGACCGTCGTCGTCGACCGCGCCGGCCGGATGGTGTCGCGCTTCTTCGGCTACAACATCGACGAGGAGGCGCTGCAGAAGGACGCGAAGACGGCCGCGCGGAAGCCGTGACCCGCACGCCGCGCGGGATCCCGCCGCCCCAGGCGGGACGCCCTCCGCGACCTGGTCCGTTCCCGAGCCGGCCGACCGGTTCGACCTCGTCGTCCTCGCCCCGCGGGGGACGCCGTCGACCGCGCAGATCCTCGCGACCTCGCCGGCGCGACCGCCGTCGAGCCGTTCGAGACGCGCGGGGGCGCGGCGGGCCAGAGGATGCGGCAGGATCATCGAGCTGCACGAGCGGATCCTCCGGGCCCTCGACGGCCGCGCGCCCGCCGCGACGCTCCCCTCGGAGCGGGAGCTGCTCGCGCTCCGGCACGGCGCTCTTCGAGGCGCTCTTCCCGGGCGACATTCGGCGCCTCTGGGACGCCGCCCGCGCCCGGCCGAAAGGACGCCCGCTGGACGTCGTCCTGACGTCCGCCCTCGACTGGGTGGCCGACAAGCCGTGGGAGCTGGCCTTCGACCCGTCGCGGAAGTCGTTCGTCGCGTCCGGCGCGGTGGGCTTCGTCCGGAACGTCTTCTCTCCCGTCGCCGCCCGACCCGCCCCGACCGCGGAAGGGCCCGCTCCGCCTCCTCGTCGCAACGGCCCGCCCGTCCGGCACACCGGCGCTCTCCTCGGACGAGGAGACGCGCTCCCTCTCCGAGGCCTTCGCGCCGTCTCGTCCGGTCCGGGCGCGCCACGCTCGAACTCCTCCCGCGGGCGACGCCGGAGCGGCTCCATCGCGCCCTCTCGTCCTCCCGCGTCGACATCCTTCACTTCATCGGACACGGCGAGTACGACGAGCGGGGGAAGACGGGCGCCCTGCTCCTCGAGGACGGGCGCGGCGGGACGAAGCGGCTCGAGGCCGAGGCTCTCGCGAGGCTTCTCGGCGGGCGCGACCTCCTCCTCGCCATCCTCAACGCCTGCGAGAGCGGGCGGGGCGGCCGGACCGACTTCCTCCGGGGCGTTGCGCCCGCGCTCCTCGCCGCCGGGAGTCCCGTCCGTCGCCGCGAACCAGTACCGCGTCCTCGACGAGGCGGCCGCCGCCTTCGTCCGGCACTTCGCGTGGGCCCTGACGCGCGGCTTCCCGCGTCTCGGCCGCCTTCCGAGAGGCGCGGGTCGCCGTCCACTACGGTGGCGCCGGAGCGCTCGACTGGGCCGTACCCGTCCTCTACGCGCGGGATCCTTCCGCGTCCTCTTCTCGCCCCCGGCGTAACCCGCTCCATTCGAACAGCTTCCACGGGCTCCGGACCCGGAGCCGCCGCCGACTCGGAGTTTTTCCCTCGTCTTTCGGTCTTCGTCCCTCGCTCCGGGGAACGGACTCCCGATGCCCGGGCCCGCTGCGGAGGCCTATCTTCCCCTTGCGATGAACGAAAGCAGGAGGCCAGCAATGAAAGAACTCAAGGGCGGCAGCAAGGTTCCCGGCGGTTTCTACTTCCACAAGGGCAACTGGGAGATCACGGTGGTCAAGGGCGAAAAGGGCGTCCTGCCGGGGAACGACGAGACGACCTGGGTTCGGATCCCGACTCTCGCGATGCTCGCGGGGGCGCCGGTGATGGGCGGCCTCTTCGTGGTCTTCCTCCCCTTCCTCGGGTTCGCGATGCTCTTCAACCACCTCGGCAAGAAGGCCGCGACCGGTCTCCGGCGCGCGGCGGACGAGGTCGGCGCGGCCGTCGAGCCCCGACTGGCAGCCCGGCATGGCCACCTTCGCCGGCAAGAAGAAGGCGAAGAAGGACGCCAAGGCCGCGAAGGAAGAGAAGAAGGACGAGGGACGAAGAAGAAGAACGAGGACGCAGAGTACGACGAGCCGGCCCCGTCTCCCGGATCCGGGTCCCCGCGTCATCCGCGCTCAGTCGCGGATGACGCCTTTCTTCAGGGCGAAGCGGATCAGGTCCGTCCGGTTGTGGAGGCCCAGCTTCTCCATCACGTGCTCGCGGTGCGACATGGCGGTCTTGACGGAGACGCCGAGCAGCGAGGCGACCTCCTTGTTGCTCTTCCCCTCCGCCACGAGCTTCAGCACCTGCTTCTCGCGGTCGGTCAGCCCGTCGTAGGGGTCGCTCCCGTTCCCCGTCGCCGGCGGGCTCGCGGCTCGCGCAGGGCGTCCCGGGCGACTTGCGGGTCGAGGACGAGGCCGCCCTTCTGGGCGCTCCGCACCGCCGACGCGAGGTCGGCGCCGACCGCCTTCTTGAGGACGTAGCCCGACGGCGCCGGCCTTCAGGAAGCGCGAGACGTATTCCCGGTCCTCGTACTGCGTCAGGACGAGCACCTTCACGCGCGGGCAGTCGCGACGGATCTCGAGCGCGGCCTCGAGGCCCGCCGAGCCCGGGCATGGCGATGTCCATCAGGACGATGTCGGGGAGGAGCGCCTTGCACCGCTCGACCGCCTCCCGGCCGTCCGCCGCCTCGCCGACCACCTCGAGGTCCGGCTCCTTCGACAGGATCGCCCGGATCCCCTCGCGGAGAAGGGCGTGGTCGTCGGCGATCACGATCCGGATCTTCGCCACGTCACGGCTCCGCGGGGAGCGGGACCGTCACGGCGACCCGCGTCCCCTCGCCCGGCGTCGAGTCGATCGTGACCGATCCGCCGAGCAGCTCCACTCTCTCACGGATCCCGAGGAGGCCGAGCCCGCGACCCGACGACTCCGGCGTCGCGACCGCCTCCGGCTCGAACCCCTTGCCGTCGTCCTCGATCTCGATCGAGAGCCTTCCGCCGCCCGGGCCATCTGGATCAGGACGCTCGTGGCGCCGGCATGCCGGAGCACGTTCGTCAGCGCCTCCTGGACGACGCGGAAGACCGCCGTCTCCACGTCCGCCGGCAGGCGCGTCTCCAGCCCTTCGATCTCGCACCGCACCGCGATGCCGACCGGGACGAGATTCCGGTCGGCGTACCAGCGGACGGCCGACGCGAGGCCGAGGTCGTCGAGCACCGAAGGCCGCAGGTCGTAGATGACGCGGTGAAGCTCCGAGAGCGCCCGTCCCGCGAGAGCCTTGATCTCGCGAATCCGCCGGCGGTTCGGGTCCGGCGGCATGGCCAGCGTCGCGTCGGCCGCGACGGACGAGCGCCGCGACCGTCTGGCAGGTCTCGTCGTGCAGCTCGCGCGCGATCCGCTTGCGCTCCTCCTCCTGCGCCCGGATGAACTTCGCGAGGAGCCGCGCGCGCCGCTCGTCCCGGTCCTTGAGCTCGCGCGCGAGCTGGGACAGCTCCTTCGTCCGCTCGGCCACCCGGCCCTCCAGCTCTTCCTTCGCGTGCCGGTCGCGCTCGAACGCCTCCGCGAGCGCTCCGCCGCATCGTTTCGAGCGAACGGCCCAGCCGTCCGACCTCGTCCTCGCCGAGCGGGGGAATGGCCTTGCCGAGCTCGCCTCCGGCGATCCGCTCCGCCGCGCCCGTCAGGACGGCAGATGCGGCTGCGTCAGACGCTCCGGGCCGCGCCCCAGGCGAAGAGGAACGTGACGCCCAGGAGCGACCGGGTCGCCAGGATCGACGTCAGCCGCTCGGCCGCGTGGAGCGGGCGCGAGAGCTCCCTCCTCGCCTGCCGCACGACGACGCTCGCGCGGCAGGATCGCGAGCGGCGCCGAGACCGACGACCTCGCCGCCTCCCCGGTAGAACGCCGGTCCGCCCGGACGAGGCGCGGGCCCTGCCGCGCCGACCCGCCCGGCGCCGGGAGGCGCGAGAACCCGCCCCGGAGCGTCGACGACGTCCGCCGCCGCGTCCTCGCCGGCCGGCGCCGGTCCCAGCGACCGGAGCGTCGACGCCGCCGGACGCCGGATCGAGGACGGCGCCGGCAAATCCGCCCCTGCCGGTCGCCGCCGTGAGCGGGACGACGATGAGGACGCTCGGAGAGGGGCGTCCTCCACGTACGTCGGACGGCGGCGCGGCGCGTCTCGGCTGGCCTCCTCGGCCGGCGGCGCGATCGCATCGTTCGACGGCAGGTGCGTGGGTCGGCTCGCGCCAGACGACCGCGCCGGACGGGTCGAGCGAGGAAGACCTTCTCGAGAGAGCGGCGGTCGAAGGAGTGCCTCGTAGAGCCGGCCGCGGGCGCAGGCTCGGCGCACGCCCCCCGTCCGCACTCCCAGAGGTCGCCGAGGTTCGCGTGCATCATCGCGTCGACGTGCCCGGCCGGTCGCGGCCGCCAGCCGCCCTCGCTCGGCGAGACACCTTCGATATTCCCGTCAGCGTCTGCGCGGCCGGCCAAGCCGAGGAGAACGCCGGGACGACCAGCCCGATGATCATCAGGACGATCGCGCGCCCCGTCGAGGCCCGCCGCACCGGTCCGGCGGTCCTGATCCGCCGTCATCGCGCCCTCCCCGTCATGCTGGCCGCCATCTTCAGTCACTTCCTCCGGCGGCCCCTGGAAGCGGAAGACGACCCGACGGCCGCCGGCGACGAGCGAGAGATCGTAGAACGTCCCGTCAGGCGGAAGGAGGACGTCGGTCAGCGTGGCCGGCGTTCCCGCGAGGTCGACGGCCGACGGCGTGCGTCTCCGGTACCCGGCGGCAGGATCTTCTCCGGGACCGGCGACATCGCCGTCGAGCGACTGGACGATGAGGAGATCCGGCCGGCGGCCGTCGCGCGAGGCGAGCGTCAGCGCCGCCGCCCGGACGGGCGCCGCCGCGGTCCGGACGAGCCGGGGCGGCCACCGGTAGCTCTCGGGAAAGTACAGCGGGACGAGAAGGCGCGCCCCGAGGGCGCTTCGGCGGCCTCGACGCTCGCGTGCACCCTCACGCCGCGCGCGCCGCCGAGAAGGAGCGCCGGCACCGAGTCGAGGACGAGGAGCGCCGCCGAAACCCCGGCGACGGCACCGAGGTACGCGCCGAGAAGCCGCGCCACGTCGCAAGCGCCGGCCCGGCGGCCTTCGTGTGCGTCATGTCCCCTCCCTCACACCACGAAGAAGGCGGTCAGGGCGATGGCCGCCCCCGCCAGGCGAGACGCGCAGGCCTCCGAGCGACGGCAGGGCGTCCGCCGGTCCTCCCGACAGACGCCCGAGGCGGCCGTGCGCCGGCGTCCTCCGCGCCGTCCCCGGCAGGTCCTTTCCGAGCGTGACGCCCGCCAGCTTCGCGAGAGCCGACGCCAGCTCCTCCGCGCGGCCGGTCGCGGCGATCGCGGCATCGTCGGCGGCGCGCTCCAGCTCGAGCACGGCGGTCCGGCCGAGGACCTGGGCGACCGGATTCCAGAAGACGAGCGCCCGGGCGCCCATCAGCGCCCAGCCGAGGCGGACGTGGCCCCAGGCGGCGTGGGCGACTTCGTGCGCGAGGGCGGCGTCCAGCTCGCCGGCCGTCAGGGCGCGGACGGCTCCCTCCGACACGACGACCGTCGGCCGCCGCGCCCCGCGGCAGAGGAGGTACGGCTCGTCGTCCGGACGTCATGACGACCTCGGGCGGCGCGTAGCCGAAGAAGGCCGCGAACGTCGCCACGCGCTCCCGGACGAGGCGGACGGCGTCAGGCGACGCCGGGGGGCCCCGACCTCCTTCCGGCCGGCAGGAGCGGGAAGAGGTCGCGGAGGAAGAGGACGGCCTCCTGCGAGCACGGCGGCGGCCACGACGAGGAGACGTCGAGCCGCACCGGGCCGATCGAGAGGTCCCGCCAGCGCGCCGCGTCGAAGAGCGCCAAGTGCTCCCGGAACGCCAGGCCGGACCGGAACGGCGCCGCCGAGGCGAAGATCGGGGCGAGGACGGGCGGCAGGACGAGCGCGAGGAGCCAGACGCGGAGCCGCTCGCGCGGATCTCCCACCTTCCAGAGCGCCATGAGCGCCGCGCGCGAGACCGGCGGCGGCGGCCGACTGGATCAGGAGGGCCGGCAGCGCCTCAGGCATTCCCGGCCGGCGCCGGGGGCGGCGCGGCTCCCGCCCCGGTGGCGGGCGGGTGCGGCGCCGGATGCGTCCTCCCCTTCGATCCGCGCCAGCTCGAGCGGGTGCTCGTGGTGCATCCGTTCGCGGCTGATCTTCCCGGTGAAGATCGCCGTGTCGAACGGGAAGACGTCGGGCGAAAGGTGCGCGTTGTAGATGTGCCAGGTGATGACGACGAGGAACGCCATCAGCCCCTCGTTGCTGTGCGCGACGAGCGCCACGGGCACGAGCTCGCCGGGGAAGAGCCGGGTGAAGGGAATGGGGAGGTACAGGATGAGCCCGGTCACGACCATGACGAGGCTGCCGATGACCATTCCCCAGTACTCGAACTTCTGCCGGTAGTCGTAACGGTCGAACTTCGCGGGCTCCTTCGCAAGCCCGAGGTACCACCCGATCTGCTGGATGGAGTCCCGGAAGTCCTGCTTCGTCGGCACCATCGTGAGGCCCGCGCGGCGCAGGAGCACGGTCAGCGTCGCCACCGCGATGTGGACGACGGTGGCGACGGAGAAGAGGATGCCGGCGATCCGGTGCAGGTAGCGGACGCGGTCGAGCCCTCCGACGGCGTTCACGATCGCGTGCGACAGGCCGCGCTTCGTAGAACTTCTGCGGGAATCCGGTCACGACGAGCACCGTGAAGAGGATCATCACCGCGAGGTGCTCGAGGCGCTGCCGGAGCGAGAACCGGACGAGGTAGTCCTTCATTTGTTCACCACCACCCGCCAGAGGTGAAGGAGGATCTGCAGGACGAGCCCGCCGATCATCAGGGGAATCAGGACCTTGTAGAAGAGGGCGGTCGCCCAGACGAGCGGCGCCCGCTTCGGGCTCGGCTCGTAGTGCGAGAGCCACGCAGCCGGGAAGTTCGGAGGCGCGCCGGCGTGGCATTTCGCGCAGGTCTTCTGCAGGTTCGCCTTCAGGACCGTCGAGTTCGCGTCGTCCGTCCGGGTGATCTCGTGCGAGCCGTGGCAGTCGGTGCAGACGGCGATGACCTTCTCGGCGGCCTTCGACTGCCCGGCGTAGAGCGACGCGCTCCGGCCGTGGAAGTCCCCGACGTAGGTCTGGTAGACCTTCGCCGAGAGGCCGTACTTCGCCATCTTCTTCTCGTCCCGGTGGCAGGCCGCGCAGATCTCCGGCGAGCTGAGGTGCGCCGCCGGGCGTCCTCGGGTCGTGGATGGCGTGGGACTTGTGGCAGTCGGTGCAGACGGGAACGTCCGGGCTGTTCGTCTTCGCGAGCGCCTGTCCGTGGACGCTCTTCGCGAACGCCTCGGCCTCCGACGAGTGGCAGCCCGAGCAGGTCTCGGAGATCTTCGTCCGCGGCTCGTTCGGCTTCGAGATGTCGTGCGCGCCGTGGCAGTCGCCGCAGAAGGGCGCCGACGAGTTGCCGCTGGAAAGAGCCGCGAAGTGGACGCTGTCGAGCGCCTTCGTGTAGTTCGCGAAGTGGCAGCTCTTGCAGAGGTCGCGGAAGCTGGCCTGGAACTCGCGCGCGGTTCTTCGCCGGGTGGTCGGGGTGCGGCATCTCCTGATAGCCGGGGTGGCAGCCCGTGCAGCCCAGCTTGCGCGCCGTGGACCGACTTCTCGAAGACCGCGCGGTCGACGAAGAGGCTCTGCGTCTCGCCGCCCGGCAGCTTCTTGTCCATTCCCTTCTCGCCGTGGCAGGAGAGGCAGGTGTCGACCTCGTCCTTCGGCGACTCGGCGGCCGCCGGCCGCGCGACGAGCAGGAACACGGCGAGGACGCACAGGAGCAGGACCGGACGCATCGGCGATTCACCCTCCCTCCGTCAGGCTCGCCCGGATCGGCCCCGGGCGTCCATGGAGCAATTGACTCAGTTGGAGGCGCCGATCTGCTTCCGGGCCTCGAGCGTCCGCTGCCTCAGGCTGTCGACCAGCCAGGTGACGTGAAGGCACTGCTCGCAGAGCGCGGTGACGGTCTCGCAGGGGACGCCGTCCGCCTGCATCTCGGCAGCACTTCGGCTCCCGGGCGTAGTCGACGAGCGCCTCGACGGCGGCCATCGTCTTCTCGCGGAGGAGCGAGGGCGGGATCGCCCGGAGCGCGGAGACGAGCTTCCACTCTTCTCCCGTGAGGGACACGGTGACCTTTCCGTCGCTCATGGCTTCTCTCCTCCCCGTCACATCGTCACCGGCGCGAGCGCCTTCATCCCGGCGGCGAACGCGGCCTCGTTCAGCGGGACGAGCTCGGCCTTTTCCTTGAGCGCCTCGCGGACGGCCGTCAGGAACGTCTCCGGCGGGAAGAGGTTCGTGGCGGCCTGGAGCGCCCCGAGCGCCACGATGTTCTTGACGACGGCCTTCCCCAGGGTCACCGCGATCTCGGTGAACGGCACGCCGAGGACCCTCACGCGCGGGTCGAGCCCCGGGACCTGGGACACGACCGAGCTGTCGTAGAGGATCGTCCCTCCCGGCGGGCACGGCCGGCCCGAACTTCACGAGGCTCGGCGCGTTGAAGGCGATCAGGATGTCGGGCTTCGGCGCGGCCGGCGAGAGAACCTCCTCGGCCGCGACGTGGACGTCGGCGTACGACGTGCCGCCGCGCGACTCCGGGCCGTAGCTCGGGATGTGCGTCGCGTCGAACCCCTCGTTGATGGCGGCGACCGAGATCAGCATGGCGGCCGTCTGCGCGCCGTCGCCTCCCGAGCCCGCGAGCTTCAGGGAGACGTCGTGGGCGTTCAGGTGCGAGGGGAACCCGAGCGCGTATCGCGGACGCTCCTCCTCGGAGCCGCCGACGATCTCGGCGACCTTCTTCGGATCGAAGACCGGGGGCTTCATCCGGAACCACGGCTCGGCGACGACGTCCTTCTTCACGCCGAGCGGGAAGACCGGGAGCATCTGCTCCTTGACCCACTTTTCGGTCTCCTGCGGCGTCATCTTCAGATGGGTCGGACACTCGGCGAGCACCTCGACGAACGAGAAGCCGCGACCCTCGACCTGGTTCCGGAGCCCCTTCAGGATCGCCTTCTGGGCCCGGATCCGCTGCTTCGCGTCGAAGAGAGCCACGCGCTCCACGTAGACCGGCGCCTCGAGCTGCGACACCAGCTCGGCCATCTTCATCGGCGGGCCGGTGCTTCGGTCCCGGCCATACGGGCTCGTCGCCGTCTTCTGGCCCATCAGGGTCGTCGGGGCCATCTGGCCGCCGGTCATCCCGTAGATGGCGTTGTTCACGAAGATCGACGGTGATCGGCAGGCCGATCTGCGCCGCCCAGACGATCTCGGCGAGGCCGATCGACGCGAGGTCCCCGTCGCCCTGGTAGCGAGATGACGACCGCCTCGGGGTTCGCGAGCTTGTGCCCGAGCGCGACCGCCGGGCGCCCGGCCGTGCGCCGCCTGCGAGTTGCCGACGTCGAAGTAGTAGTAGAGGAAGACGGAGCAGCCGACGGGCGAGATCGCGACCGTCCGGTCCTGGATCCCGAGCTCCTCGATGGCGTCGGCGAGGTACTTGTGGGCGAGGCCGTGGCCGCAGCCCGGGCAGTAGTGCGTCGCGCGGCCCTTCAGCCCCTCGCCGTGCGCGTGGCGCTCGAATTTCTCGTAGAAGACGCTCATGCCGCCACCTCGCTCCGGCCGAGGACGAAGTCGGCGATCTCGCTCTGCTGCGGGAGGACGCCGCCCATGTGGCGGAGGTGCTCGATCCTCGGGACGGGCACGCCCGCGTTCGAGAGGGCGAGCCGAAGCTCGTCCTCGAGCTGTCCGTTCGACGCCTCGACGACGACGATCCGCTTCAGCTGCGGGAGGAGCGGGAGGAGGGCGTCGACCGGGAAGGGCCAGAGGGTGACCGGGCGGTAGAGCCCCGCCGCGACCCCCTTCTCGCGGAGCGCCTTCACGGCGCCCTTCGCCATCCGCGCGGGCGTCCCGAAGGCGATCACGAGCGTGTCGGCGCCGTCGCAGAGGAGTGCGGTCCACCCGCTGCTCGACGGCCTTGATCCGCGCGTACTTCTCGTTCAGCTGCTCGTTCCGCTTCTCGAGGTCCCGCTCGTCGAGCTCGATCGAGGAGATCAGGTTGCCCCGGTGCATGGCGTCTCCCCAGACGGCCCACTCCGGGAGTCCCGGCCTCAGCATCGTCCGCGGCAGCGTCACCCGGCCCGTCATCTGGCCGAGGTAACCGTCGGAGAGCGACGATGACCGGGTTCCGGTAGGCGAACGACAGCTCGAAGGCGAGCATCGTCAGGTCCAGCATCTCCTGCGGCGTCGATGGCGCGAGGACGATGCCGTGGGTGTTGCCGTGCCCGAGGCCGCGGCAGCAGAGCTTCACGTCGGCCTGCTCGGGGGCGATGTTCCCGAGGCCCGGGCCGCCGCGCATGACGTTCACGAAGACGCCCGGCACCTCGGCGCCGATCATGTAGGAGATCCCCTCGAGCATCAGGCTGAAGCCCGGCGACGAGGTGAAGGTCATGCAGGGCAGGCCGGCGCCGCCGCAACCGTACATGATGTTGACCGTCGCCACCTCGCTGACGGCCTGCAGGAAGACGCCGTCGAGCTTCGGCAGGAGCTTCGCCATCAGCTCCGCCCCTTCCGTCGACGGCGTGATCGGGTAGCCGAAGACGTGCCGGCAGCCGGCGAGGATCGCGCCGATCGCCGAGGCGTACGTCCCCTTGAGGACGAGCGGCTCCATCTTCGGGAGCGGGATCACCTCGCCCGCGATCCGGACCGGCTTCGGAGCGGCCGACCTCCGCGCCCCGAACAGCTTCGACGGATCCTGCAGCTCGAAGTCGCCCTCGGGTCGGGCCTCCTCCTGAGCAGGCCGTACGGCTCGGGACAGGCGTCGACGCAGAGCCCGCAGGCGTTGCAGGCCTCGAGGTGGAGCTCGACGGGGATCAGGCCCGTGGCCGCGTTGATCTCCGAGCCGAGCGTGATGCAGTGCTTCGCGCACGCGTCGATGCAACGCCCGCATCCCTTGCAGAACTCGGGAAGAAGGACGGGCTTGGCGCGCTCCTTCGATACGGTAGGCATTTCGAGAAACCCCCTAACGCCTTCCGGAATCTAGGACTTCCGGCTGTCGTGGGGGAAGGACGCAGATGAATCATCCGCGCCCCGTGAGGGCACTCAAACCGCTCTTTGAACGGACCTTACCTGGCCCCGAACCGGCCCTTCGCCGGCCCGGCGAAGCGTCAGCTTCCGACGTCATGTCGAGCTGCCAGGCGAGGAACTGGAGCTCGTCGGCCGTGTCCTCGATCGTCTGCGCAGATCGGCTTCCCGCCGGAGTGTCCCGATCTTCGTGTCGTAGTGCAGGAGCATCGGCCGCGCGTCCGGGACCGACGCCGCCTGCTTCTGCATGAGCGCGGCCATCTTCCGGGCGTGCAGCGGATCGACGCGCGTGTCGGAGTCGCCCGAGACGAACATGACGGCCGGGTACCGGACGCCGTCCTTCACGTGGTGGTAGGGGGAGTAGGCGTAGAGGATCCGGAACTGCTCCGGGTCGTCCGCCGAGCCGTACTCCGGAACCCAGAACTTCGCCACCTTGAACCGGTCGTAGCGGACCATGTCGAGGAGCGGCACCTGGCAGAGGACCGCGCGGAAAAGCTCGGGCCGCTGCGTCAGCGCGGCTCCGACGAGGAGCCCGCCGTTCGACCCGCCGGAGATGGCGAGCCGCGACGGGCCGGCGTACCGGTTCGCCACGAGCCATTCGGCGGCCGAGGTGAAGTCGTCGAAGACGCTCTGCTTCTTCGCCAGCATCCCGGCCTTGTGCCACGTCTCGCCGTACTCGCCGCCGCCCCGGAGGTTCGGCACCGCGAAGACGCCTCCCCGTTCCGCGAAGACTACGGCCCGGGCGGAGAACTGGGGCGTGAGGCTCACCTTGAAGCCGCCGTAGCCCGTCAGGAGCGCCGGCGCGGTCCCGTCGAGGGCGAGGCCCTTCCGGTAGACGAGGAACATCGGGATCTTCGTCCCGTCCTTCGAGGGGTAGAAGACCTGCTTCACCTCGAGCGTCGAGGGGTCGAGCGGGACGTCCGCGTGCCACCACTCGGACGCCTTCGCGCCCGCCACGTCGTAGCGGTAGATCGAGTTCGCGACGTTGAACGACGAGAAGGAGTAGAACGCCTGCGGGCTCTCCCATCGCCCGGAGATCCCCGAGACCGAGCCGAGGCCGGGGAGCGGCACCGTCCCGAGAGCCCGGCCCGACGGGTCGAAGATCCGGACCCTCGCGACGACGTCCGAGAGGTCCCGGACGAAGAGCTTCCCCCCGGCGAGCGAGAGCCCCTGGATCGCGGCCGGACCCTCGGGGACGACTTCCTTCCAGGCGGCTGGGGCGGCGTCCGTCGGGTCGATCCTCAGGATCCGCCCGTTCGGCGCCTTCCAGTCGGTCCGGACGTAGAGAGCGTCCTCCCCGAACTCCCCGAAGAACTGCGCGTCGAGGCCCTTGACGACCGGCACGATCGGCCCGTCCTTCGAAAGGTCCTTCGTCCAGATCTCGGTCCTTCCCGAGGAGCCGTACGACACGGTGAGCGTGAGCCACCGGCCGT
Organism: uncultured Acidobacteriota bacterium; assembly: GCA_963821435.1. Taxonomy (GTDB): domain Bacteria; phylum Acidobacteriota; class Thermoanaerobaculia; order UBA5066; family UBA5066; genus DAOMFB01. The sequence continues at coordinate 62,668 of CAWGDR010000006.1, read as the reverse complement.
TCTCCGACGCGCCGACGCCGATGATCTGTCCCGGCCCGTACCCCTCGCCGAAGACCAGCGCGTCCTTCGACGGGTCCGTCCCCATCGCGTGGTGGAAGACGCGGGGCCCCTTCTCCGTCTGGCGGCCGTACCAGATCGATCGCTTGTCCTTCGTGATCGAGAAGCCGGTGTAGCGCGCCCGCGGGAAGACGTCCGGAAGAGTGACGTTCGTGTCGACCTCGAGGAGGGAGACGACCACCTCGTCCTCCCCTCCCTGCCGCCTGCCCCACGCGACGAGCCTGCCGTCGTCGGAGACGTCGACGAAGCTCGCCGAGACGGACCGGTCCGGGCTCAGGGAGTGCGGATCGACGAGGACCTCCTCCTTCGCCGCGAGCCCCTTCCGGACGCAGAGCACCTGCAGTTCCTGGCCTTTCTTTCGCGACGAGTAGAAGAACCTCCCGCCCAGCTCGGACGGGGTGCTCATCGTGTCGACGCGCGTCAGCTCCGACAGGCGCTTCACGACGGCGGCCCGCCCCGGGACGGCCCCGAGGAGGGCGTCCGTGTAGCGGTTCTGGGCGCCGATCCAGGCCCGCGTCTCCGGGCTCTGCTGGTCCTCCAGCCACCGGTAGGGGTCCGCCACCGCGACCCCGTGAACGGTGTCGACGACGTTCTCGCTCCTCGTCTTCGGCGCCTTCGGGATGCCGTCGGCGACCTTTTCGGTCCGGATCTCGACCTTGCCGTCATCGGTCTGGGCCGCCGCCGTGGCCGCAAGAAGCGTCGAAACGTAGAGGCCGAGCGCCGCGCGCACCGCGGCCGGGAATCGGAACGTCATGGAATCCCCCTTCGGACGCCGAATTCTATGCGGGCCGCCGCCCGCCCGCGTCAGTTCCGGGACGGGAGGGGCGTGAAGCCGACCGAGAAGTGCTCCACGATGTGGAGGTCGACGAGCGGGCGAGGGTTCTTGGGGCCCCGGAGGCGGAAGATCTCGAACCGGATGCCCGACTTGGCGACCGGCCGGATCTCGAGCCGCTGGATCGCCTCGCGCGTGATCGCGTAGGGTCCGCAGTCCTCGCAGTCGACCTGGTACGGAAAGCGGGTCGTCCCCTCGGCCGATTCCCAGGACGGGAAGCCGGCCGCTTTGTCGCAGAGGAAGCAGGTGCCCGGGGAGGCGCTCATGAGACCTGACGAAATTACCACGTCCGCGTAAAGGCCCCCCCGGGCGCTGGGGCGTTACTCCTTCGGCTCGGCGGCGTCGCCCGGAGGCGGCACGTCCTTCGGCGCCTCGAGGCAGCCGGCCAGCTTCGCCTGCTGGGCGGGCGACAGGACCGCAAGGACTCCCGTCTTCACCTTCTCGAAGAGGGCGTGGCGCGCCTCGCGGTCCCCCTTCAGCTTGAGCGCGGCGGCCCCGACCTCGCACGGGTCGGGTGGGGTCTTTTCGAGCGCCGCCCTCATCGCGGCGCGATCGAACTCGAACGTGGCATGGAGCGCCTCGGCCTCGGGCTTCGCCGCCTCGAGCACGGCCCGGATGTCGCCTTTCTGCGCGTCCGTCAGGTCGAGGATCCGGAAGCACTTCGCGATCTCGCCGAAGGGCCCCGGGTGCGGCAGGGCCGCGGGCTGCGCCTCGAGGGCCGGCGCCGCGGTCAGGAGCAGGGCGGCCGCTCCGGCGGCGACGAGGACAGATCTTCCCCAGCGTTTCGTCGTCATCGTTCGTTCTCCTTTCGGTTTCCCTCTGAGTTTCCCGGCGGCCGTCTCCGGTCCGGTCGTCGTCGGCGGCCCTTCGGGTTCGTGGGAAAAGACGCCGTGGAGCGGGCGGCGGGTTACCTCTGCCGGCGCGAGGGCGTCAGACCGGTGCGCAAGGTCACGGAAACCTCAAGAAAAAGAAAGGGCCGGGGATGAACCCGGCCCTGGAAGTTCACTTCCGTGGGGACGCCGGCCGTCGAGGGCCGGCCTGCGAACTAGTAGCGGTTGCGCCCGCCGCCGTAGCCGCCGCCGCCGCCGCGGTTCTCCTGGGGCTTGGCCTCGTTCACCTTGAGGGCGCGGCCGTCCTGCTCGCGGCCGTTCAGGGCGCCCATCGCCTTCTGGGCGTCGCTGTCAGCCATCTCGACGAAGCCGAAGCCCTTCGAGCTGCCGCTGTCGCGGTCCTGGATGACACGCGCGGAGTCGACGTTGCCGAAGGGTTCGAAGAGGGCGCGGAGGGTGGAGTCGTTCTGCGAGTACGAGAGGTTTCCAACGTAAAGCTTCATAGGTTCCCTTGCTAAACGCTCGTCCGAGGGACGAGAGCGGTCGAATAGAAGGTGGGAAGGTACGGGGGAAGGTCGACGGGGACCTTTCGGTTCCTGGTCCGCTCCGTCAGCTCAAGGAAGGCGAACAGATGCATTGTAGCAGAAAACCGGGAATCGCGGATCCGGCGTCATCTTCCTGCCGCGTCCGGCGGGATCCCGCCGCCTTCCGGGACGGCGGGATCCGGGATTCCTTTCGCCCGGCCGCTACTTCGACGCCATTCCATGCGGGCGTGCCGGCCCGGTCAGAAACGCCGTGTTGAAGTCAAGCTGGAAGCGCTTGTCCAGCTCCAGCTTCTTCTTGTGGACCTTCACGACGTGAACTTTGTGATCCCCTTCAAAGTGGATCTTGCCGAAGTCATCCTCATTCAGGAAGTAATCGCTGACGACCAGGCGCTTGTCGTCGTCGGTCAAGGCAATGTAGTGCGGGCCGGCATCGACACCGAGGTTCACGATGCCGGTCTGCACGGGATGGGCGGGGTCGCTGACGTCCAGCATGCCGACCTGGCCGGCCTGAAAAGAAGCGAAGATCAGACGGTCACCGCTTTGAGGCATGGCCAGAATCTGCGTCATCCCCCCCCGCACGGGAACCTCGATGTGCGGCACGATCGTCTCGCAGTCGAAGACCTGGGTGGCCTTGCCGGTGGCCGTATCGATCAGGTACACGAATCCGTCGAACATTCCTGCTGTGAAGGCGCGGCCCAAGGGGTCGCCGGGAATCATCCGGACGTCCATCAGGCCGACAGCGCCCGGAATCTCGACGGTCCTCAGGATGGTCCGCTTCTCGAGGTCCCAGACGCGGATCGAGCTGCGGAGCTCCGGAGGGTCGGGATAGGCGTTGAGCGTCGACACCGGGTTGATGAAATCGCTCGTTACCATGAGGTTCAGGTCGGGCCGGGCGGAGATGCCGTGCGGGTTGAACCCCTGCGGCGGGGGGTTATCCGGCCACTCACCCACCAGTTGCAAATGTCGGTCGAATTCGGCGACTCGGCCCGGAACTCCTCCACTGGCCGATCCCATCTGAGTGACGAGGAAGCCACCCTCTCTCAGCGGGAGAAAGTCATCTGTGATGCTGGACAGCGGGGCGTTCGCCGAAAACAGGAACTGCGGACTGCTCGCCACCGAGACGTCAAAGAAGAAGATCCCGCTCTGCGCCTTGAGCAGGCTCAGCAGCCCGCCGCAGGCGAGGACATTCTTGTCGGCCGAGAGATTGCAGTGATGCGGCTCGTTGCCGACGTTCCCGGGCGGGGGAATGGGAACGGTATTGATGACCTTGCCATAGTCGTCGGAATCCTCGTCGAAGTCGACGACCGCGAGGAAGTCCGGGGTCACGCGGGCCTGGTCGCCCGCCCAGATGTAAAGGAATGTGGCCTTCTTGTTCTTGTCCTTCTCGTGGTCTTCCTTGGCGGCTGCGACCGGGACGAGGCCCAGACAGAGAAGCGCTACGGCGCCTGCGAGAGACGCCCTCAAACCACGAATCCTCCAAATCTGGTTTCGCACGATTCCTGCCTCCCTTCTGTTTCGTCGTGAATTGACTGAACAGTCGGAGCCCGTTCCGGCCACGGCGATCTCCCGGCTGCCCGGCGGGGACGCGATGGTCTTCGATCGGCGGTTCATGTGGGCCCGTTTGAGATCGAGACGCTCTCACACCTACGGCCCCGGAGCAATGACGCGGCTCACAGGGCACGAACCGCTGCCGCGATTCCCTCCGCCGATGTTCAAACCCCGGGTGAATGGAAATCGAAGTGGCGAGGCTCGGCGCGAGGGAGCGTGTACGCCTCGCTCGCTTCGGTCGCGCCGCGCGCGCCGCGGTCGACGAGTCGATTCACCTCCGAGGAGCCTGCGCTTTCACTCTCCCAGGAGCCGCGTCAAAACGTCGCTCGCCGAATAGGACGAGGCACCGGGGGGCAGGAAGCTGCGGATCTCGGCGAGCTCGTCGCCCGACGTGATCAGGGGGAGCTCGACGGCGCCGTCCCCGCGGAGCTGGGCGAGGCCGACGTTCGCGGTCAGCGCGTTGCAGAGGCACTTGCGGCCGTGGGTCTCCTCCTCCGTGCCGCCCTTCAGGAGATACGCAGGGGCCGGCTCGGCGGCGCAGCGAAAGCCCGTACTTCCGTCGTCCCGGCGGTACGCCTCGCGCAGGTACCCGAGATCGCACACCCGCGTCCGCGCCAGATACGTGTCCTCCTCCGAGAGGCTCCCCTCGAGCTCCGCCACCTTGAACGGGAATCCCGTCGGCGACGCCACCGGATCGGTGAAGACGTGAACGGTTCCGGTCGCGGCCTTCCGGAGCAGCAGCGTCTTGTAGCGTTCCTCGAGACCCGACTCCTCGCAGAAGGCGAACGCGGTTCCGACCTGGATCCCCGCGGCGCCGGCGTCGAGCGCGGCGCGCAGGCCTTCCGGCGTTCCGCGACCTCCCGCAAGCCAGAAGGGAACCGGAAGCTCTCGCATCTTCGCGAGGTCGACCTCGTCCCTCTCGCCGTAGACCGGCTCGCCGCTCGCGGACAGCCGCAGCCGGCCGCGGGGCGGGGCGTTGTGACCGCCGGCCGTGGACCCCTCGACGACGAATCCGTCGACCCGGCCGTTCGCCTTCTTGAGGAGGAGCGTCGCGAGAGTGACGGAGGAGACGATCGGGAAGAAGAACGGGCGCTTCAGCGGAGGGGCTCCCCGTCCGAAAATCCCGGCCGGGTCGAACGTCATGTCGGTCTCGTCCCCCTCCCGGGCGCCGGACACGCTGACGGGATACGCAGCCGGCTCGTGTCCCTGGAACCGGTCCAGGATTCCCGGCGCCCGGACCGGAATCCCGGCGCCCATCAGGACGTAATCGACCCCCGCCAGCATCGCGCCGTAGAGCGACGGAAGGATCGGAAGCTGGATCTTCTCCAGGTAGTTGATGCCGACCGGCCCCGCGTGCCCGTCGCGCGCCAGGAAGACCTCGACGAAATTCCCGGCCACGCAGAGCTCGATCAGCTCCCGGGGGCTCGACCCGGAGTGGATCGGAACGGGCTTGTACGGCGCATCCGCCTGTTTTCCCCCCTCCACGAAGTAACGCGCGAGGATCCGGTTCGCGACTTCGGGGAGCGGGAGGTTCCCGAGGGCGCGGCGCATGTGTCCGCCGGCGTCGCCGTCCTGAAGCCGGCGCGCCAGGACGAGGTCCAGCGCCGTTCCGGCGACGACCCCGAGCTGGCCGAGCCGCGACACGGCGCGGGCGAGCGTCCACGACGAGATGCCGACGCCCATCCCGCCCTGGATGATCCTGGGATGCGTCATGAGCCCCCACCCGCCGAGAAGCTCGTGAGGCACGTCACGGAAACCGCCGGCGCCTCAGGGAAATGGTGGAGCTGAACGGGATCGAACCGTCGACCTCCTGAATGCCATTCAGGCGCTCTCCCAAACTGAGCTACAGCCCCACTCGGAGGGACGGAAAAGCTAGCATCCGCGGGAACATCCGTCAAACCTGGATTGAAAGGAGCCCGCATGAAGCCCGCTCTCCGATCGTCCTTCGCGCACTCGGCGCTGACTCTCGCTTTCGCACTCGCCGCCGCCGCCCGCCCCGGCCTCGCGAACGAGCCGCTCGCCGTCGGAGGCGTGACGGCGAAAGCCGGCGAGAAGGCGTCCGGCTGGATCGACATCCCGGCGGGCATCGACCCGGGGACGGGGATCCCGGTCAGCGTCGTCAACGGCGTGAGGCCTGGGCCCGTCCTCGCGCTGATCGCCGGGACGCACGGCGCCGAGTACACCTCCATCCTCGCGCTGCCGCGCGTCCTCGCACGCCTCGACCCCGCGGCGATGTCGGGCGCCGTGATCCTCGTCCACATGGCCTGTCCGCCGACGTTCTACGGGCGGCGCGTCTACTACGGCCCCGACGGAAAGAACCTGAACCGCGTCTTCCCGGGAAAGGCCGACGGGACGATCAGCGAGCGGATCGCCTTCGCGCTGACGCGTGACGTGATCGCGAACGCCACGCACGTCGTCGACATGCATTGCGGCGACGGCAACGAATCGCTTCGCCCGTACAGCTACTGGATGATCACCGGGAACGACGCCGTCGACCGGGTCGCGAAGGAGATGAACCTCGCCTTCGGCCTCCCCGAGGTCGTGATCGACCGGGAGCGAACCACCGATCCGGCGAAGAGCGTCTATCTTTCCACGACCGCCGCGCTCCGCGGGAAGCCGGCGATCACGGTCGAGTCGGGCGGCATGGGGCTGACCGACGAGCCCTCCGTCGCGGCGCAGGAGCGAGGAGCGATGGCGGTCGCCGCCCTCCTCGGGATCGCGTCGGCCCCGCCGGCCCGCGTCGACCCGCCGGTCTTCATCGACCGGTCCGAGGTCGTCCGGACGCCCGTGACCGGCGTCTGGCACCCCGTCGTCGAGAAGAAGGACAACGTGGCCGCCGGCGCGCTCCTCGGGCGGATGACGGACCCGTTCGGCAAGGTCCTCCACGAGGCACGGGCGCCCTTCGCCGGAGAGGTGCTCTACGTCGTGGGGACGCCGCCGGTGACGGAGGGCGAGCCGCTCGCCTTCGTGGGCCGGATCGCCGTCCCCTGAGCCGTCAGAACGCCACGTCGAGACCGGCCAGAAACCGCCGGCCGGGCGCCGGGAAGCCGTTCGCCTCGGCGTAGGTGGAGCCGAAGACATTCGTGACGCGGAGGAACGCCGCGACGCCCCAGACGAAGCGGGGGCTCGTCCCGGCCGCGTCGAAGCGGAAGTAGGAGGGCATCGTCACGACCTGGTTGAAGTCGACGGCGTCGCGGTCGAGCCGGCTCCCCACCCAGATCGCCGTCGCCTGGAACGACGCCCCGCCCGGGAAGGACTTTCCGACCGTTGCCGAGGCGCGGCTCGTCGGCCGCCGCAGGAGCGGAAGGCCGGTCTCCTCGTCCGTCGCGTCGAGGTAGGTGTAGGAGATCCGCGCCGCGAAGCCCCGCCCGAGGTCGCCGCGGATGGCGGTCTCCACGCCCTGGAGCCGCGCCTTGCCGACGTTCTCGTTCGTGAAGGTCTGCGGGTCGTACTGGATCAGGTCGGTGACGTCGTTCCGGAAGGCGGTCGTCTCCCAGATCAGCGCGGGCGTCAGCGAGATGTCGACTCCGGCCTCGAAGGCGCGGGACTCCTCCGGCCGGAGGTTCGGATTGCCGGAGAACGGATAGAAGAGCTCCCCGGTCGTCGGCGACCGGAACGCCCCGCCGCCCGCGACGCGGAGCTTCACCGCCGCGGAGGCCAGGAAGGCGAGCGTTCCCCGGGGCGACCAGTGCGCGCCGTAGGCGCTGTTGTCGTCCCGGCGGAGGCCGACGGTGGCGACGACACGGTCGCCGGCGAGGGCGATCCGGTCCTCGAGAAAGAGGGACCAGGTCCGCGTGGTGGCGTCGTCGAGCGGGACGCCGTAGGCGTCGGAGCTCGTCACGCTCGTCCACGAATAGTCGCTCCCGACGCTCAGGCGCTGCGCCCCGAAGTCGTGCGTGGCGACGAGCCGGCCGCCAGCCCGCCGCTCGTCGCTCTCGGAGAAGGTGAAGCCGTAGGGGTCGTCGGGGTCGGAATACGTGGGCCGTCCGCGGGCGAGGAGGAGCGACGCCTCGACCGTCGTCTTCGGGCCGAGCGTAACGGTAGCCGGAACGGCGAGCGTCGTCATGTCGGACGTCGTCTTCCGCTGCGGCGTCGCCACGCCCGCCGAGAACGGAATGCCGGTGACGGAGGTGTCCCGCCGGAGGACGACGCCGACGCGCGAGCCCCCGCCGAGCGAGGCTTCGACCGCCCCCGAGAGGTTCGTCGCGGCGAACGACTCGTTCGGGAGCCCCCCCTCCTCCGTCACGCGCCGCCAGCCGCCTGTCACGGTGAACGCCCCCTCGTGGACGGCCACGTCCGCCGTCCCCTGCACGGCGGAGGCGTTCCCGACGGCCCCCGTCGCCCGCCCTTCGATCGCCTTCTCCGGCGCGTCCCGCCTCGTGAAGAGCTGGACGACGCCGCCGATCGCCTCCGAGCCCCAGAGGGCGGAGAACGGCCCGCGGACCACCTCGACCCTCTCGAGGTTCGCGGTGGAGACGGACGAGAGGTCGACGAGCCCGAAAGCGGGGCTGTTCAACGCCACCCCGTCCACCAAGACGAGCGTCTGCGTCGAGTTCGTCCCGCGGAGGAAGAGCGACGTCACGGTTCCCGCGCCGCCCGACTGGACGACGTCGAGGCCAGGAACGGTGCGGAGCGCGTCGGCGACGGAGGTCGCTTTCGTCCGGTCCATTTCCGCACGGCCGATCACCGTCGCCGCGGCGCCGAGGGTCTTCTGCGGCTCGGGCTGGGCCTCGGCGGTCACGACGACCTCGGCCGAGACGGGCAGCGGGCCGGGCGGGGGGGTGCCGCGCTTTGGGCGGCGGCGGAAAGCGACACGACGAGCGGGGCGAGGGCAACCAGGTGATCGAGCCGGACCATCGGGACCTCCGTCCGCGAGCCGCGCCCTCCCATCGAAGAAGGACGGCGGACCCGGAAACGGAATCCGGGAACGACCGCCCTTCCCGAGCCCCGGAGAAGGCGTGGCGAAAGCGTGATTCCTCGGGCAGGTCTCCTGGCTCCCGGATCGTCCGCGTCCGGACCCCTTCCCGAAGGCGCCACCGGGGCCACGTGCCGCCCGATCTCTCGCCTCCAGTGGATTGTCGTCCGTCGCGTCCCCGGTCACAGTGGCGGGGGCCGCGCGGGAATCTCACCCGCTTCCCTCTTGGCCGCGTCGCGGCTGGTCCCCCGGAGGTGGGGAACCCGAGGACGTTGTGAAAGAACGATGGATTCAGCCTACCACGCCGCGCGCGGTGCGCGGCGCGATGGCTACTTCTTCTGCTTGCTCTTCGGGCTCTGGAGCGCCTGGAGGAGCGAGGCCCCGAAGCCGGAGACCGACGGCGCCTTCTCCTTCTCCTTGCGGGAGGACTCCTCGCGGTAGCGCTTCACGTCGACGCGGTCGGCCTCCGCCTTCGCGCCCGCGACCGAGAGCGAGATCCGGTGGCGCGTCTTGTCGAGGCCGATGACCTTCACCTCGACCTTCTGTCCCCCGGCGAAGCTCTTGGCGGCGGGCGTGCCGAAGGGGAGGCCGGTCTCGGAGTTCGGGATGAGGCCGGTCAGGCCGGGCGCGAGGTGGACGAAGACGCCGAACGGAGCGACGTTCTCGACCTCCCCGGTCACGACGGTCCCCTCCGCGAGCCGCGTCTCGATGCCTTCCCATGGGTCGGTCGTCGAGACCTCGCGGAGCGAGAGCGAGACGCGCCGGTGTTCGACGTCGACCTCTTTCACCCAGCCGGTGACGTGCGTTCCCACGGCGACCGATGGGTCCTTGAGGAGGACGCCGGGCGGAAGCTGCGAGACGTGGACGAGGCCGTCCACGCCCGGCTCCACCTCCACGAACATCCCGAACTCGGCGTGGCGGACCACCTTCCCGCTGAACGAGGCGCCGGGCGCGAGCCGCTGCGCGAGCCCTTCCCACGGGTCGGCCTCGAGCTCCTTCATGGAGAGGGAGATCCGCTTCCCTTCCTGCTCGACCTTGAGGACCTTGACGTCCACCTCCTGGCCGACCGCGAGGGCGTCCTTCGCGTGGGCGACGCGGCGGCGCGAGATCTCGGTCACGTGGACGAGGCCGTCGAGGCCGCCGAGGTCGACGAAGGCGCCGAAGTCGGTCAGCGAGCGGACGCGGCCCTTGAGCACGGCGCCGGGGACGATCTTCTCCCGGATCTCGTCGGCCTTCGCGGCCTGGTCTTCGCGGAGCAGCGCCGCGCGGGAGACGACCACGCGCCGGCCGTCCTCGGTGTACTCGAGGATCCGGAAGTCGAGGGTCTGGCCGACGAAGGCCTTGAGGGCCTCCTCGTCGTGCCGGCTCGACGTCGATCTGCGAGACGGGGCAGAACGCCCGGAGTCCGGAGGCGCCGCCGAGGGCCACCTCGAAGCCCCCCTTGTTCCGCGACGTGACCTTCCCCTGCACCGGGATGCGCGCCTCTGAGGCGACCCGCAGCTCGGCGCGGGTCCTTTGGCCCTGGGCCATCCGGCGCGACAGGCGGACGTCGGGCCCGGCCTTGATGACGATGGCCTCGATCCGGTCGCCGACCTTCTGGCCGTCGAGCTCGGCGAGGTCCATGAGCGCCTCGGTCTTGCCCCCGATGGAGACGAGGACGACGTCCGGGGTGATGCCGGCGATGACCCCCTGCACGAGCTCGCCCTCGGCGAGTTTCCGGCGGGAAGAGGCGTCGTCGGCTTTGAGAGCGTCTTCAAAGGCCTTGCGGTCGGCGGCTTCGTGGCTCTCGAGAACGGTCGTGGTCGCGGTGGCTGTGGTCACGGAAAAGACTCCTACCCCCATGTCTCCACCCGGGGAAGCGGGGCTACCGGTCCCATGGGCGGCGGGGACGCGGATTCTATCCGATGGCCGTGAGGCCCGGCGGGATGACGTACACTTCGGGGGTCCGTTGCCCGGGCGCCGGCCGGACCGCCGGCGGCGCACCATGGAGGTTGCCTTTGCCCGATCCCGGAGTGCTCTCCCCTTCTGCGACGGTTTCCCCGGCGCCCGCATCGGTCTCCGCGGCGCTCGCGGCGATCTCGCCGAGCCGCGAGGAGCTCCGGCACTGGTTCGCGTTAATGCATCTCGCGCGGATTCTCGACGACAAGGCGCCCAACTACCTGAAGCAGGGACTCGGCTGGTCGTATCACGCGCCGTGCGCCGGGCACGACGGCATCCAGGTCGCGCTCGGCACCACCTTCCGCCCCGGCCGCGACTGGCTCTTCCCGTACTACCGCGATCTCGCCACCTGCCTCGCCGCCGGTCTCAGCGCGGAGGAGATCCTGCTGAACGGCATGTCGAAGGCGACCGACGTCGCCTCCGGCGGCCGCCACATGTCGAACCACTTCGCGAAGCCCGAGATCCGCGTGCAGAACGTCTCCTCGTGCGTCTCGAACCACGCGCTCCACGCCGTCGGGCTCGCGAGGGCCCTGAAGACGTACGGGCGAGACGACGTCGTCTTCTGCTCGGTCGGCGAGTCGTCGACCTCCGAGGGCTATTACTACGAGGCGGTCAACGGCGCGTCTCGGGAGAAGCTGGCCGTCGTCTTCGTCGTGCAGGACAACGGCTACGGCATCTCGGTGCCGAAGAGCGACCAGACGGCGAACGTCTACGCCTCGGACAACTTCAGCGGCTTCCTGAACCTCTCGATCCTCCACTGCGACGGGAAGGACCTCCTCGACTCGGTCCGCGCGATGCGCGCCGCCGTGGCGTTCGTCAAGAGCGGGGCGGGCGCCGCGATCGTCCACGCCGAGTGCATCCGGATCCACTCGCACTCGAACTCCGACCGGCACGAGCTCTACCGGACGCCCGAGGAGCTGGAAGCCGCGAAGGCGCTGGATCCCCTCCCCCGCTTCCGCCGCCTCCTGATCGAGGGCGGCGCCTTCACCGAGGAGGAGATCCAGGGGATCGAGGCCCGGAACGTCCGGACCTACGAGGAGTCGGCCGACCGCGCGCGGAAGGCGCCGGATCCCGACCCGAGGTCGGTCGCCGACTTCGTCGTCCCCGAACCGTTCACGCCGGAGGGGGACGGCCTCGCGGCGGTGGCCACGACGCCCGCGGCGTCGAACGGAAGCGTCGCGCCGGAGATGACGCTCATCGGCGCCCTGAACACGACCCTGAAGGAGATCTTTCGCGAGAACCCCGACACCTTCATCTGGGGGCAGGACGTGGCCCACAAGGAGAAGGGCGGCATCTTCAACGTCACGAAGGGGATGCAGCAGGAGTTCGGGCCGAAGCGGGTCTTCAACGGCCCCATCGCCGAGGACTTCATCCTGGGCACGGCCGACGGCTTCTCGCGGCTCGACGACCGGATCCGCGTCGTCGTCGAGGGAGCCGAGTTCGCCGACTACTTCTGGCCCGCGGCCGAGCAGATGGTCGAGATGTCGCACGAATACTGGCGGACCAACGGGCAGTTCGTCCCGAACGTGACCGTGAGGATCGCCTCGGGCGGCTACATCGGCGGCGGCCTCTACCACTCGCAGAACATCGAGGCGTGGCTCACGGCGCTGCCCGGGATCCGCGTCGTCGTGCCGGCCTTCGCGGACGACGCGGCGGGGCTGCTCCGGACCTCGATCCGCTCCCGCGGCCTCACGCTCTACCTCGAGCCGAAGTTCCTCTACAACTCGCCGCTCGGAAGAGCGCGGGTGCCGAGAGGATTCGCCGTTCCGTTCGGGAAGGCGCGCCTCCGGAGGATCGGGACCGACCTGACGGTCGTGGCCTACGGCACGCCCGTCCACTTCGCGCTCGAGGCGGCGGCGACCCTCGCGACCGAGGGGAAGGAAGTCGAGGTGCTCGACCTCCGCTCCCTCGTGCCGCTCGACTTTCCCGCGATCGCGGCGTCGGTGAAGAAGACCTCGCGCGTTCTCGTCGTCCACGAGGACAAGGTCCACGGCGGCTTCGGCGGCGAGATCGCGGCCCGGATCGCGGCCGAGTGCTTCGAGCACCTCGACGCCCCGGTCGAGCGCGTCGGCTCCACCTTCACGCCGGTCGGCTTCAACCGGATCCTCGAGCGGGCCATCCTCCCGAACACCGAGAAGGTGCTCGAGGCGGCGCGGAAGCTCCTCGCGTACTAGTTCTCCCGGGGGTTTCTCGATCCCCCGAGCGACGCCGATGGCGGCTCTCCTTATCGTTTCCGCGCTCCTCGTCTCCATCGTCCTCGTTCTCGTACTGCCGCCGCCGGCGGCGCGCCGGAGCGCCCGGGGCGGCTCGCGCCTCGACGAGTTCCTTCCGGAATTCCAGTTCGGCGAGTTCCACGAGCGCTCCGTCCGCGCGACGCCGGAGCGGATCGACTGCGCCATCCGGACGGTGCCCGCTGGAGAGATCCGGCTCTTCCGCCTCCTCACCTGGATCCGGAACCCGCGGCGCTCCTTTTGCGCGGAGCCCGCGGGCATCCTGAATCCCCCGAAGGACGAGCCGGTCCTCGACTCCGCGATGCGCTCGGGATTCGTCCTCCTCGCCGACGATCCCGGCCACGAGCTGGTCGTGGGGATACTCGTCGTGAGGCCGAGGGGCGGCCGGGATCCCGATTGCGACGACCCCGTCGAGACCGCCCGCCGCTTCGCCGCCCTGTCGGCGCCCGGGTACGCGAAGGCGGCGATGAACTTCCGGATCGAGCCGAAACCGGACGGGACCTGCCGGCTGACGACCGAGACGAGGATCTTCGCGACGGACCACGACACGGCGCGCCGCTTCGCCGTCTACTGGCGGTTCATCCGCCCGGGCAGCGCCCTCATCCGGATGATGTGGCTCCGCGCGATCGCGGCCCGGGCGGAGAGCGGAAACTGACCGGGGACTCCGACCGTCAGCCGGCGCCCTGAAGCCGCTTCAGCGCCGCCTGCTTGAGCGCCATGCTGGTCGCGGCGCCGCGGGCGATGGGCTTCACCTCGGCCTCGGGAAGGGTCGCGACGATGCGGAGGGCGAAGGCGGGAGGCGTCTTCGGGTTGTGGACTAGGGCGACACGGACGTCGAGATTCGAGGCCCACTGGGTCGTTTTCAGGATCAGTTCGGCCGTCTGGTACACGAGGTACGCCGACTTCGCGATCCGGATGACTTCGTCCTTGGTGATCCGCGGGTTCTTGAGAAGCGCATAGAGGACCTGCGGGTCGTTGTCCTGTACGAGGACGAGCCGCTCCGTCCGGTCGGCCTTCGGGGCGAGGAGGAGCTTCTCCGTCCGCGAGAGCGCGCGGAGGCGGTCCCAGTTGCTCCGGTCCTGCTCTCCGGAATCCACTCCCGCCCCGGGCGGGGCGAGCAGGACCTCGAGGATCGCGTCGGCATCGCCTTCGAATGCCAGCGCCACGCCATCCGCGAGCGGCGCCACGACCATCCCCGCTGCGGACACCTCGGCTCCGAGCGGCCCGCGAAGGGCAACCTCCACCTTTGAGAAGAGGGCCGGTTTCTCCGCTACGGGAAGCCGGATTCCGCCATGCGAGAGGCTCGTCCGGTGCTCCTCGCGAAGCTCCTCCCTGCTCTCGAACTCGACGACGTATCGTCCCGGTCCCGTCCGCGCGGCTTTCACCCGGCCATCCTAGCGCCCGGTGCTCCCCTGCCTCTTCGGTGGAGAGAGCTTTTCCGAGAGTTCCTCGTCGCTGACGAAGAGGTCGCGCGACTCTAGAACGCCACGGACAGGTAGCCGAGGAAGCCGCTAAAGGACTGGACGAGGCGGATGCCGTTTTCGACGGGGTGCTCGTAGGTCAGCTTCGCGTACTCGTAGCCGGCGCCGAGGCCGACATTCCGCGTGAAGTAGTAACTGAGCCCCCCCTGCGCGTCCACCATGCTGGCGCTGTAGCCCGAGATCGTGATCTTCGGCAGCCCGCTGGCCTTCGCCCAGACGAAGAACCGCGGCAGAAGCGTGAAGTTGAAGTAGCCGCCGATGACGGGGATCGGCGCCACGAAGTTCTTCTCGGTCGACGAGGCCGCTGCGCCGCCTCCGCCGCCCGCCCCGCCGGCCGAGGCGCTCGCCGAGAGCGAGAGCTTGTTGAAGTACGCGGCGAGGCCGAGCGACATCCCGAACTCCAGCTCGCCGTCGTTCACGAACGAGTAGCCGTAGGCGAGAAAGGCGATGTTCTGGTTGAGCTGGTGGTCCACCTCGGCGCCGACGTGGTAGACGGTGTCGCCCCACTGGATGTCCCGGCTGAGAGTGTGGCTGTTCGACTCCTTCCAGCCTTCGTATCCGAACTGCAGGTTGCCGTGGCGCCCGAAGCGCCACATGCCGGAGAGGCGGAACGTCGTTTTGTTTTGGTCCCCCCCGATTTCGTCGAGGTTGAACTCGGTGCCCGGGACGCCGGCGGAGTCGTAGCGCTGGACCGTGGTGTTGAACGACTGGAAGAAGCCGCCGAGGTCGAGCCGGAAGCTCTCGTCCATCCCCTTGACCGCCTCGTAGGACGGGGCCCACTGCGCTCCGGCGGGGAGTGCCAGAACGATCGAAACGATGGCGACGGCGGTCAGAGCCAGAGAGCGAACAGTCTTCACGAATCCTCCTTCAGAAAGCCGGCGGGGTCATCAGTGACGTTGCGATCATAGCGCCTGCGTCCCCTCGGCACGCCCGCGTCCCAGGCGCTCATCTGGCTCCGGCCAGGCGGGCCACGAGCTGTTGCGACCCCCGGTCAGACGGCGAGAGGAGGAGGAGCCGCTTCGCATACTCGAGCGCGGATTTTCGGTCGCCCTGCCTCTCGCAGAACGTCGCGAGGCCGAGCAGCAGCTCCGGGTCTCCCGTATGCCTCGCGAGTGCCGCTTTCATCACGGCGATCGCCTGAGGTCCTCTTCCCGTCGATTCCAGGGCCACGCCGTAGACGTACGCGTACCGGGGAGACTCCGGCCGCAATTCTGCCGCCTTCGCGAACTCGGCGATGGCGTCGGGCAGCTTCTTTTCCCGCACGTAGAGAAGCCCGAGGGCGTGGTGGAGGTCGCCGTTCTTGGGCGTGATCGCGATCCCCTGCTTGAGAAGAGTCAAGGCCTCGGCGTCGCGCCCCGTCTGCCGGTAGAGGTCGGCGAGGTTCACGTACGTGGGCGGGAAGCCCGGCGCGATGGCGAGCGCGCGCCTGTACTCCGCCTCGGCCCCGGCGACGTTTCCCGTTTCGGCGTCGAGCGCGCCGAGGGAGAGGTGCGCCTCCGGCCGGTCCTCGTCCACGAGGAGCGAGGCGCGCCACTCCGAAAGCCCGCTCGCGATCGCCGCCTTCTGCTCTGGCGAGAGGGACATCTGCCGGCACGGCGGCGAGGGCACGGGCGGCGTCGATCCGGACCGTCCGGATCGGGTCGCGGAGGAGCGGGAAGAGCCGGGCCACCAGGAGCTGCGGGTCCGCGCCCCGGATCCCCGCAACCGAGCCCATCCGGACGAGCGGGTCGGGGTCCTTGAGCGCCTCCGCGAGCGTCTTTTCACTCTCGGGTCCGGGGTAGCCCGAGAGCATCGCGGCCGCCGTGGCGCGGACGATGGCGGGCCTCCCGAGGTCGGAGACGAGGCCGACGAGCCCCTCGCGCGCCCCTGCCAGGACCTCCCGCCCCGCGTGGATCGCGAGGCCGTACGGCGGCTTGACGAGCGACTTGGGCGGCCACCACTTCCGCGCGGCGTCGGCCGACCACGCGACGCTCTTGTTCGTGTGGCACGGCGTCGTGCAGGCGTTCGGCGTCCCGATCGAGAGCGTCAGGTCGGGGCGCGGGCTCCGAAAGCTGTGGTCGCGCCGTGGGTCGACGACCATGTAGTCGCGCGTCGCCATGTGGCACGCGACACAGCTCGCGCCGGTCGACGTCGCCTTGTGGAAGTGGTGGGCCGGGGTGGCGTATTTCTCCTGCAGGTGGCAGCGGCTGCAGATGCCGTCCGGCGAGACGCGGACCTTCATCGTGTGGGCGTCGTGGCAGTCGGTGCAGGTGACGCCCTCCGCGTACATCCGGCTCTGCAGGAAGGAGGCGTACTCGTAAACCTCGTCCCGGATCTGTCCGTCGGCGAAGTAGAGCGGGTCCGTCAGGAGCGCAGGACGGTGCGTGTCGAGGAACGGGATCCCGTAGGAGTAGGGCTCGTGGACGACGCTCCGCCGCGCATGACACCGGGCGCACATCGTCAGCTCGTCCCGGTTCGTCCGCGGGACGGTTCGCCTCGCGATGGCCGAGCCCGGCGCGAAGACCCAGTCGGAGCCGTCCCGGTCCTTCCGACCCGCGAGCACGCCGTTCGCGGGATCGTCCCGCTTCACCTCCTTCCGCTTCTCGGCCTCGCCCCAGGCCACGTGCGCCGAGCCCGGGCCATGGCACGCCTCGCACGAGACGTTGATCTCCGAGAACGTCGTCCGATAGGTGTCCGTCTTCCCGTCGTATCCCTTCTTCACGTTCGTCGAGTGGCAGTCGGCGCACATGAAGTTCCAGTTCTGGTAGGGGCCCGTCCAGTGGAGGACGTCGTCGTGCGCGACGTTCTCGTTCGGGTAGAGGTGGAACCACCTCTGGCCCCCCTTCTCCTTCGGCCGCGTGTCCCAGCAGACGTTCAGCGCCTGGACGCGCCCCTTCGGGAAGAGGATCAGGAACTGCTGCAGCGGCCTGTAGCCGAACGCCCATTCGATCGGGAACTCCGTGAGCGTCCCGTCGGGCGCGTCGGTCCGAACGAAGTACTTTCCGTCCTTCTTCGAGAACGTCGAGGTCACACCGTGGTACGTGAACGCCGTGCCGTCGAAGTTCGCGAGGACGGTCTTCTCGTTCATCACCTGCATCGCCAGCGCGTGATCCGACGGCGCCCACTTCGCGTCTTCCTTCTCGTGGCACTTCGCGCATGCCTCGCGGCCGGTGAACGTGGCCTCCCCGGGCTTCTGCCACGGGACGGCGGGGGACGGCGGCGTGGGCCGCTTCGCGCAGGCTGCGGCACACGCCGCCACAAAGAACACGAGCCTGAAGCGCATCGGTCGATAGTAGCGAAATCGCCTTCGTCGATTCCGGCCGGAATGATAGGTTTCGAACGGTCGATGCACACGGCTCGACGAAGGGAGGATTCAACATGCTCAGGAAGATTCTCGCCGCGGGCCTAGCTGGCCGCATCGCTCGTCGTCACCGCGCCGCCGGCGCGCGCGGACGATCTCACAGGGGAAAACCGGTTCCTCTGCTCCGTCGTCTCGGTCGGACGGTGCGACCTTGACGGCTGTGCGGACGACACGCCGGAGGGCGCCATGATCCCGCAGTTCGTCATCGTCGATCTGGGGGCGAAGCTTCTTTCGACGACGCCGGCAAGCGCCGAGAACCGATCCACACCGATCGAAACCCTCCGCCGGGAAGGGGGTCTTCTCGTCCTCCAGGGCCTCCAGAACGGCCGGGCCTTCAGCATGATCGTCGGCGAGAAGTCGGGCCGCGCCTCGGTCGCCATCGCGCGGGAAGAGCTCGTCCTCGCCGTCTCGGCCGTCTGCACGCCGTTGCCGGCGTCCCCGAAGTGAACCGGAAGGAAGGGAACGCCATGAAGAAGACCTTTGCCGCCGCCCTCGGCGTGATCCTCGCCGGAGGAAGCCTCGCCCTGTTCGCGCAATCCTCCGGACAGAAGACGCTCGCCGCCTCCCTCAACGTCGCCGCCTTCCCACAGGCCGGCCAAAGCGCCCAGCAGCAGTCGCAGGACGAGGCCGCCTGTTACAGCTGGGCCGTCCAGAACACCGGCATCGACCCGTTCGACGCACAGAAAAAGGCCGCGCAGGCGCAGCAGCAGTCCGCGCAGCAGCAGCAGCAGGCCCAGTCGGCCGGGCAGGGAGCCGCGGTGCACGGCTCGGCCAAGGGCGCCGCGGGCGGCGCGCTCATCGGGGCGGCGGCCGGCGACGCAGGCAAGGGGGCCGCCATCGGCGCGGCCAGCGGCGCGGTTGTCGGACGAAGGCGGGGGAAACAGGCCGAGGCGCAGGCGACCCAGCAGGCGCAGGCCCAGGGCCAGCAGGCGCAGCAGGCCACAGCGCAGCAGATCGAGGGTTTCAAGAAGGCCTTCTGCGCCTGCCTCGAAGGGAAGAAGTACATCGCCAAGTTCTGACGGAGGCCCGACATGAAGCGACCCCTGACGACGTCGGCCCTGCTCGCGCTGGCGCTCTCCGCCGCCCTCGCGGCCCCGCCGGCCGCCGGCGCCGACGACCCCGGCTGGCCCCGCGAGGTCCCGACGTCGAAGGGGGGGACGATCACGGTCTACGAGCCCCAGGTCGAGTCGTTGAAAGGGGACGTCGTGCGGTTCCGCGCCGCCGTCTCCTACCTCGGACCCGGACAGCAAGGATCCCGTCTTCGGCGTGACCTGGATCCTCGGGAAGCTCGTGACCGACCGGGACGCCCGGACCGTCACGACGACCGGACCCCTCATCGAGAGGACGCGCTTCCCCGAGATGACGCCCGAGCGCGAGACGAGATTCGCAAACCGCGTGAACCCGGCGCTCAGGACCTGGTCCTTCACCATGTCGCTCGACCGCTTCACGGCTGCGCTCGCCGCGGCCGAGAGGGAGCAGCGTTCGGCCCTGGGTCTCAAGGCCGACCCCCCGAAGATCCTCGTCCGGAACGAGGCGTCGGTCCTGGTCTTCATCGACGGGGAGCCGCGGCTCCAGGACATCCCGAATACGTCGCTCAGGCGCGTCGCCAACACGCCCGTGGCGATCCTCTACGACGCGAGGTCGAACCGGTACTACACCTCGAACGGGACGTTCTGGTACGCGGCGCCGGCCGCGACCGGCCCGTACGCGAACGTTTCGAAGCCCCCGGCCGAGGTCGAGAAGGCGGCGCGCGAGGCGCAGGCGAGCGCGCCGAAGCCGGACGTCGAGCTCGAGAGCGAGGGAGACCAGCCCAAGGCGCCCCCGGCGCTCGTCGTCACGACCGAGCCCGCCGAGCTGATCTCCTTTGACGGCGAGCCCCAGTGGAAACCCGTCACCGGCACGAACCTCCTCTACGCCGCGAACACGCCGAACCAGGTCTTCAAGGAGATCGAAACTCAGCAGACGTTCGCCCTCCTGACGGGGCGCTGGTTCGCCGCAAGGTCGTTCGAGGGGCCGTGGACCTTTGTCCCGGCGGACAGGCTCCCGGCTGATTTCGAGAAGATCCCGCCCGAGTCGGACGCCGGCTCCGCCCGCGCGAGCGTTGCCGGAACCGACGAGGCCGAGGACGCGGTGCTCGACGCCCAGATCCCCCAGACCGTCGCCATCGACCGGGCGACCGCGACGCTGGACGTGACGTACGACGGCGAGCCCAGGTTCGAGCCGATCCCGGACACCGGGATCGCCTACGCGCTCAACACGCCGACCTCGGTCCTCAAGGTGAGGGGGCGCTACTACGCCTGCGAGCAGGCCGTCTGGTACGTCTCGTCCAGCCCGACCGGGCCGTGGGTGGTCAGCGACAGTCGCCCGGAGGAAGTGGACGCCATCCCTCCGTCGGCCCCCGTCTACAACGTCAAGTACGTCTACGTCTACGACTCGACGCCGAGCGTCGTCTACGTCGGCTACACGCCCGGGTACGTCGGCTGCTATCCGTGGGGGCCGACCGTCGTCTGGGGCACCGGCTACGTCTACCGGCCCTGGTACGGCACCTGGTACTACCCGCGCCCCGCCACGTGGGGGATCGGCGTCACGTACAACCCGTGGACCGGCTGGTCGATGGGAATCGGCTACTCGGCCGGTTTCTACGGCTTCGGGATGAGCTGGTCCGCATGGGGCGGGTATCGCGGCGGCTACAGGCCCCCCTACCACGCTGGCGGCTGGTACGGGCCGGGCGGCTACCGTCCCCCCTACTGGGGCGGCGGTTACCGTCCTCCCTACTGGGGCCCCGGCTACCGCCCGCCGGGCTACCGGCCTCCGCCGGGCTATCGGCCCCCTCCGGGCGGCGTCCCCGTCCGACTCCCTACGCGTCGAACAACCTCTACACGCGGCCCCAGAACGTCACGCGGAACGTCCCCGGCGCCAAGCTCCCGGAGCGCCGTCCGACCCGCGAAGCGCCGCTGGCGCGGCCGTCGACCCGCGAAGCCCGCCGCCCGGCGGCGCGGTGCCGCCCGCGGGAGACGCGGCCGGCAACCCGAGAGACTGAAGCCTGCGCGGCCGAACGACGTCTATGCCGGGCGCGACGGCAACGTCTACCGGAAGGACGCGGGGTCTCGTGGCAGAAGCGGGACAAGGGGGGTTGGCAGCACGACCCCGGGCGCGCCGAAGCAGCTCCAGCGCGACGCGGCGGCGCGGGACCGCGGAAACCAGCGCGCGAAGAGCTTCCAGCAGAGCCCCCCGCCTCAGCCCCAGACGATCCGCCCGCCCCAGCCCGCCACCGGCCGCCCGACCGCCAAGGCGCCGCCGCCTTCCCGCCCGGCGCCGGCACCGAAGGGCGGGCGGCCCCGTCAAGCGCTGAACGGCCCGGCCGGACGAAAAAGGGAGGCGCCGCAGTGGCGCCTCCTCTCTCGTTTCCGGACCGTCCCGGAAGTCCTACTTCTTGGCGGGAGTCGTGACGTCGATCGCGAGGGACTCGACGTACGTGATGGCCACCTTGTCGCCGACCTTGTATCCCTCGAGGTTCTTCGCGTCCCGGATCTTGATCGTCCTGACCTCGCCCGCCTCCGTCTTGATCGTGACCGAGGGCACCTTCGGGTCGATCGGACATCAGCGTGACGACGATCGTCACCTCGGCCGCCGCCTTGCGCCCGGCCTCGGCCCGGTGCCGCGCTCGATGCCCGCCGCCGCGTTCCCGACCGTGGCGTCGCCGGGCTTCTGGAGCCGGATGCCGAGCGACTGCGTGTACTTGAACGTCACCTTGTCGCCGACCTTCAGCTCGGAAAAGCGGGTCATCGTCTCGGGGACGTAGATCGTCTCGGACTTCCCGTCGGGCCCCTTCAACGTCACGTGGCGGGAGGCGGTGTCGATCGCGGTGATCGTGGCGGTCAGCGTCTCGACCTGCGAGACGCTCTTCGGCGCGACTGGGCCGCCGCCGGGACGGCGGCGAGAGCGACGAGAGCGGCGACGGCGGCGAACGCGGCAATTCTGGGTTTCATCTTCTCTCCGTTCTTTCGGCGGGCGCCGTCCGGCGCCGGCCCGTCATGAAAAAGGGCGGCCTCCGAAACGAGGCCGCCCGTGAAATCAACCGGGGCGATGTTCAGCGCGAGCGGCGGAACGAGCGGAGGCCGAGGCCCGCGAGGAGCGAGAGCGCGCCGCCGAGCGCCGCGAGCGGAAGCGGGCCGCCCGTCTTCGGGAGCTTCTTCTTGGCCGGGGCCGGCTCCGGAGCGGGGCGGCGGCGGGGCCGGAACGGCGGTCGGGGGCGGCGGCGGGGGCGCCGCGGCGGCCTTCGGGGCCGGGGGCGGAGCGGCGGGCGCGACGCCCGAGACGCCCTTCGCCTCGGTTTCGCTGACCGTCTTCGTCGACTTCGAGACGATCGTGGCCGTCAGCTTCATGCCGGGGCCGAGGTCCTGGAGGCTCATCTCCTCGCCATTCACGAGAAACTTGAAGTCGGCGGGAATCTGGTAGCTCTTGTAGCCGTCGGCGTTCTGGACGAGGAGCGTGCCGCCGACCACCTTGACGACGGTGGCGTTCTTGATCTCGATCGTCTTGACCGGGACTGTCTTGGTCGTCTTGATGAATTCCTGCGTCAGGACCGTTCCGACCTTTAGCGTGTCGTAATTGGTCAGTACGCCGCTCACCATGATGGTCTTGCCGGGCGGCGGGGTGAACTCCTGTGTGGTCCCGTCTTCAAATTTGACGACGACCTTTCCGTCGTACTTGGCGATGACCGTGCCGGTCCTGGAGGTCATCTGGCTCGACGCCTGCGCGAACGCAGCGCCGGCGACGCAGAGCGCCACCACGACGGCAAAAAGGCTGGCGATTCTCGAAATCCGTGTCATGTAATCCTCTCCTTTCTTCCTGGTTGATGTTACCGGGTTTGCGGGGATTGAATCACGAACCGCTCGTGATTTCACTAGTGCTTTACCGGGGGACCGGCCTCCTTTCGGGCCTTCGCCAACGAGGCACTGGATGCGGAATCCGCGGATTTCGTCGATGAGGCGGCGCCCGGGCGAACGGCGCGAACGATCCAGCGCTGCGGGGCGCTCCCGACGAAGTAGAACGGGTAGCACGTGACGAGGGTCAGGACGGGCGATTCCGTCGGGTCAAGCACCTGAACGTCGTCCGGCGACACGATCCTGACGGACTCCACGACGTAGAGGTCCCGGCCGGCGAGCGTCCGCATCTCGATCGTGTCGCCGGCCCCGACGTCCTTCAGGCCCCGGAAGAACCCGTCGCGGTGCCCGGCGATACCGACGTTGCCGTTCTCGCCGGGGCGGGCCGTTCCCGCGATGAGGCCGACCGCCCGGTTTAACGTCAGGTCGTCCGTCCCTTCGAGGACGGGGACCGAGAGTCCGATCTTCGGGATCGAGAGGACGGCGAGCGGCGCCCCGAGGTCCCTTTGAAGGCTCTCCTGGTACGCCTTGACCCTCTCGGGCGACCAGAGGCTGGTGTCGGCCGGCGAAGTGGCCGGGGAGACGGCTCCGTTTCCCGCGGAAGGAAGGGCGAGCAGCGCGGCATCGAAGCGCCTGAGGTCCCGCTGTTTCTGGATCTCTCCGGTCAGACGGGCACCGCCTGCGAAGCCGAGCAAGGTGACGCCCGACACGATCAAGCATCGTTCGAGCCATTTCGACCGGACAAGACTCAAAGAGGCCCCCGGGTTCGCCGAACAGCAGCCTGTTCGCTGCCCGTAGCAGAGATTCCCGGGGGATTCTATCGGAATCGGCCCGGAAACAGGCGACGACGAATACGGGCGCCTTTCGGCACCCTCGTTCCGTCCGGAGGATCCGGAAGGCTACTTCGGCCTTCTGGCCGGGCGGGAAGTTCTCGAAGAGCTTGTTCAGGGCGTTCCGGATGTTCTTGTCCCGGGTTCCTCCGGCGACGCGTCCTGGTCGATCGTGTCGCTCGCCGTACCGCGCCAGACGAGCTGCTTCGCCTTGGCGTCGACGAGGTCGATGACGAGCGTCCCGACGGGAATCTGCTGAACGGTGGAAGTCGTCATCCCGCCGCCTCCCCACCCCACCCCAGCCGTAGCCGTAACCCCAGCCGGAGTTGTAGGTGTTGATCTGCGTCTGGGTCGACAGGCGGACGTGCATCACGACCAGGATGTCGGGGTTCTGCTCCGCCTTCGTCCACCCCTTCGAATTCAGGGTCGCCGTGACGGCGTCCTTCAGGCGATTGTCGAGGAGGGTGTTCTTGATCTCGTGGACGTCCTTGAACGCGAACGTCTTGTACGGGGCGAAGTTGGCGTTAGGGTCGTAGTCGGTGGACGTCTGGAGCGTGGAGCAGGCCGCGAGGGACGCGGCCCAGACGACGAGAGTCGGTCTTAGGTGCTTCATGGGCTCAGAACCTTAAAAGAAGGCCGCCCGTGATCTCCCCCGAGCTGTACCAGGTCGTGTTGTAGTAGTAGCAGCCGTAGTAGTAGTCGCACCATCCTCCGGTGCTCGTGGTGTTGCCGGTATCGACGAAGCGCCAGCGGCCATCGATCCGGAGGGCGACCTGCGGGCCGAGACTGAACACCCCGCCGAGCCCGACGTTCGAGGTGAAGCGCGTGTCGCTGCCCATCCGGATGCCGCCGACCTGCGGGCTCAGGCTCGTCGCGCCGAGGCCGACCGCGAAGTAGCCGTTCGCCTTCCGGCTGCCGTAGCTGAAGAGGACGTCCGCCTCGAAGGTGTTGACGGTCAGGGTTCCGATCTTTCCCGTGTTTCCCATCCCGCAGCAGTAACTGCCGAGGTTGAGGCTGGGCTTCGCCTGCGACCAGCCGACCTCGACGCCGATCCCCCGGTTGAAGTTGTAACCGAGCCTCGCGCCGTACGTCGGCGCGGTCCCGACCTCGACGACTCCGTCGTGCCCCTGGTAGATCTGGCCCCCGAAGTAGCCGCCTCCGAATGCCGTCAGCTGCCAGGAGTCCGGGACGTTCTGGGCCTCGGCGGTTCCGCCGGCTACCAGGATGGCAGCGAGGAATGCCAGGATCAGAGGAAATCCGGTTTTCCGATTCTGCGAGACATATGACCTCCTGAAAGGACAATACGCGACCCCGGCGAAACCGGTTTACACACGCCGCAATCATCGTGCCGGACCCGGCGAGGACGCCGGCCTATTTCGCGCCGGCGATCCGGGCGATCAGCTTCGGGTCGTCCGGGAGGAGCCCGGCCTTCGGGAGGCGCGGCACGAGGTCGCGCCACTTCGGGTGGAGCCGATAGGACTTCGCGAAGAGGGGCAGCGCCTCGTCCACCCGGCCCATGTTCACGAGCGCGGCCGCGTGCCAGAAGACCATCTCCGCATTGTCGGGGACGAGCGCCTCGGCGGCGGCGTAGGCCCGCAGGGCGCCGGCGTCGTCCTTCTTCTCGATGGCGAGGTCGCCGGCATTCATCAGGTTGTAGGCGCGCTCGAGCGTCACGAGCCGGCGCAGCTCGACGAGCGGGGCCGCGTGATCCTCGACGCGGAGGTCGAAGATCCGGTCGTCCCAGGGGCGGCCCGTCCCGCGTCGCCCTTCACGACGATCAGCGCCGCCGACTGGCGCCCGCGGATGTCGCCGCCCCTCGGCCTCCGCCGCCTCGAGCGCCGCGAGCATCCGCTCGGCGAGATCTCCCTTCGCGGCCTCGAACGCCTTCGCCATCGCCGGCCAGACCGTCGCCTTCTCCATCAGGTTCGCCTGGACCGAGTAGCCCTTTCCGACGGAGTCGCCCGCGGCGGGGATGCACTTCGCGCCGGTGTGCGCGGCGACCCGGCCCTCCGCGTCGATCATCGCGACCTGCCGCACGTCGCGCCCCTCGTCGGCCGCGAGGAGCCCCTTGAGAGCGTCGGGAGCGCTCCGCCCCGCGCGCATCAGGTCGAGGCCGAGCTTCCCGTAGCTCGGGTCGACGAAGGACTGGGTCGCGACGGCGCCGACGCCCGCCTCCGCCCACGGCACGGACGAGCCGACCGAGAACCAGTGCGACTGGACGGCGACGCCGATCTCCCCCGTCGCCGCGTCGCGGGCGACGATCGAGTAGGTGTGGACGGGGCGGCGCGGGACGGGAGGCTCCGGCGAGAGGGAAAAACGACAGGGCGGCCACGGCAGCCGCTGAAGGGCGAGCCTTCGGAGGGACGTCATCGGGACACCTCGGCGGGGACGATAACGCCGGGGCGGCCCGAACCGTCGAGCCGTCAGTGGGCGACGCGCTCCTTCCGGGCCTGAATCTCGCGGATCGCGGACCCGGGAAGCGTGCCGGAGACCGTCACGCTGTCCGCGCCCTGCGAGACCTTGAACGCCCGGAGGACCGGTACGAGGTCGGGCTGCTTTTCCTGAACGGCCATCCGCCACACCGCGAGGAGGCCGCGGATCGCGTCCTCGAGGTTCTGGCGCGCCTCGGCGTCGGTCGCTGACGCCCGTCGCGGAGAGCTTCAGCGCGTCGCCGTCGGCCGTCGCCGAAAGCGCGACGAGCGAAACCGACGCCATGGCACCGAGAATCGCCTGCGGCGCGTCGCCCCCGTCCGCGCTCCGCGGCCCGCGCCTTCGTCGGCACTTCGCGCCATGTCGACGAGCGCCCAGGCCGAGGCGCGCGCGTCGACGCGCGAGAGCGACGCCCCGAGGCCGGCGCCGGCCGCGAAGCCGGCTTCCCGCCGGCCGCCCGCCGGCCGAGCGCCGCGACGACCGCGGCCTCGTTTCCGGCGACGATCAGCCGGTCCGACAGGAACGCCACGGCGCCGCCGTCGCGGCGTCGCGCCCTCGTGGCGGTGGCCCGGGCAAGAGGTAATAGTCGCCGCCGGGACGCTCTTCCTCACGCCGCCGCGGCCCTCGGTTGCGGCCGCGAGCTTCGCCGCGTCGAATCGCCCTTCGAAGGCGGCGAAACCGTTCCCGCCGCCGGTGACCCGCCGCCTTCGGCGAGCCGGCGAAGACGACGAGGTCGACGTCCTGCTTCGGGTTCAGCCGCACCTCCTCGAGGAAGCGGGCCGCGTCGGCGTCGCCGGAGATCCGGTCGGTCTCGGCGAAGACCCTGTCGAAGAGCGGGCTCGTCCGGAGGTCGGCGACCCGGATCATTCCGACCGCGGCCGCGTCGGGAGGGACGAGCGAGAGGGCGTCGTCGCTCGGCGGCGACGCGGGAGGAGACGGCAAGACGCCAGCAGAGCACGAGGAGGCGCGAGGCGGAGCGGCGAGGCGCTTCATGGTCAGAAGTCCTTTCTCCGGAATCGGAGGCATGCGAGGGCGAGGCAGGCGGCGCCGAAGAGGCCGGTCGTGACGAACGGCTGGAGCGTCAGGGCCTTCTGGACGCGCGCCGGGCCCTCGTCGCCCATGACGAGGGCGACGACGGCGGCCCCGAGCTCGCGCGGTCTTCGGGAAGACCCAGTAGAGGCCGTGGACGAGCTGCGCCGCCCACTCCGAGGAGACCGCGGCCGCGATCCTGGTCGTGGTTCGCGAGGATGGCCGAGAGGAAGAAGAGCGCGAACGTCGCCATGATCGAGACGGCGGTCGAGGAGGTGAGCGTCCCGACGAGGAACGCGAACGCCATCAGCGCCGCGATTCCGAACAGGATGATCCCCGCCGGCGAGGAAGAAGCGCGGGTGGACGAGGCGCGTCTTCCAGATGACGATCAGCCACATCGCCCCGAGGAGGTAGACGACGTTCGAGGCCGCGAGGAGGAGCCCGCCGAGGTAGCGCGACAGGAGGAGCGGCACGCGGCCGACCGGGCGCGAGAGGTAGAGGTCGACCGTCCCCTTCTCCTGGAGGCGCGGGACGAGGTGCGCGGTCGCGAAGATCGCGAGGAACGTCCCGACGACGTAGAGGAACCCGGCGAAGCCGGACTCGAAGCCGAGAACGAGCTTGTCGAGGTCCACGGTCTGGCGGCCCATCTGGACGTTCTGGCCGAAGATCTTCGCCCCCGCCAGCGCGCCGTTCACGACGTCGAGGTTCACCGCGGCGGCGAAGAGGAGGATGAAGAGGGACGAGAGCGCGAAGTACGCCACGAGCGTCCAGCGCGCCGCCGCCTCGCGGAAGACCTCCTCGACGTTGGCGACGAGGGCTCTCATGCAGCGGTCTCCGCCGCCCGCACGAGATCCACGAAGACGTCCTCGAGTGTCGATTTCTCGGGCGTCAGCTCGGTCAGGAGCGCGCCGCGGGCGCGCGCGGCGTCGATGAGCGCATTCAGATGCTCCGGGTCGCGGGCGAGGCAGGCGGACATGGCCGTTGAGGCGCTCGGGACTCGGCCCCCGTCGCCCGGAACTCCGCGAGCAGCTCTTCGGAGAGCGGCGACGCCACGAACCTGTAGACCTTCGAAGAATCCCTTCTCTCCTCCCCCCTTCGTCAACTCCTCGACCGTCCCTTCGGCGGCGAGCTTCCCCTGCCGCAGGACGGCGACGCGGTCGCAGGTCAGCTCGATCTCGGAAAGGAGGTGGGAGTTCAGGAGGATCGCCCGGCCCCGTCGCCGCCTCGGCCCGGAGGAGGTCGCGGATCTCGCGCCGCCCGACCGGGTCGACGCCGTCCGTCGGCTCGTCGAGGAGGAGGACCTCCGGATCGTGGACGAGCGCGGCCGCGAGGCCGAGCCGCTGCGTCATCCCCTTGGAGAACCGCTTCACCTTCACGTCGGCCCAGTCGGAGAGCTTCATCCGCGCGAGGAGGCCGGGAATCCGCGCGTGCGAGCGTCGCGTGGTCGACGCCCGACATCCGGCCGAAGACCGAGAGCGTCTGGCGCGCCGTGAGGTAGCCGGGAAAGCGGTGCCCTTCCGGCAGGTAGCCGACGCGGCGCCGGCTCTCCGGGTCGGAAACCGGGAGGCCGAGGAGCCGGGCCTCGCCCGACGTCGCGTGGGTGAGGCCGAGGAGGATCTTCACCGCCGTCGTCTTTCCGGCCCCGTTCGGCCCGAGGAGGCCGAAGAGCTGCCCGGGCTCCACCCGGAACGAGACGCCGCCGAGCGCGCGGACCTCGCGCCGCCCCACCCCCGAGCGGTAGACCTTCGTCAGCTCCTGGACCTCGACCGCGGCTCCCATCGGCACAGGATACGGAATCAGGGACGCCGCGGGTTCCCGCCTGCTAGGCTCTCCGGCCACGATGGCCGGCCGTCCCGAACCCGTCGTCCTCACCATTCCGCGTGCCGCTCCGCCTCTTCCCGGCGCCCCCGGAGCCGCCGGCGGGCCCCGCGCCCGTCCTCCTCGCGATGCACGGCTACGCGATGGGCGCCCTTCCGATGCTCGGCCTCGCGAAGCGGTTCGCGCCGCCGGAGTTCCTGATCGTCTCGATCCAGGGGCCCCAGTCCGCCTACGCTCCGGGGAGCTCGGCCGAGGAGCCCGAAGATCGGCTTCCACTACGGCGTCTCGCGCGACGCGGAGGACAACCGCGCGGTCCATCGCGCCGCCGTGGCCGCCGCGATCGAGTGGGCCGGAAGGAACGGCGGCGACGCCTCCCGCGTCTCGCTCGCGGCGTTCAGCCACCCGTGCTCCTTCAACTACCGGCTGGCGCTGAATCCGCCGCACGGCGTTCCCTTCCGCGCCCTCGTCGCGATCTGCGGAGGCGTCCCCGGCGAATGGAAGGACGGCGGGCCGGCGGGAAGCTCCTTCTCCAGGGCCACCCCCGTTCTCCACG
Source organism: uncultured Acidobacteriota bacterium (assembly GCA_963821435.1). Lineage (GTDB taxonomy): Bacteria > Acidobacteriota > Thermoanaerobaculia > UBA5066 > UBA5066 > DAOMFB01. The sequence goes on along the minus strand of CAWGDR010000006.1, from coordinate 33,405 downwards.
TCTCGACGCGGCAGGACGAGTGGTACCCGCTGGAGAAGAGCGCCGCGTTCAAGGACCGCCTCGCCGCCCGCTTCGCGTCGGCCGAGCAGCTTCTCTTCGACGGCGGACACCGCGCCCCGTCCGCCGCGTTCGACGAGATCCGGGCGTTCCTCGCCGCGAAACGGCTAGACGCGGAGGGCCGGAGCCCGGCTACTTCGACGACGCGGCCAGGCAGCCGCCGTCCGCGCCCCCCAGGTTGGTGTCCTGCGTGCAGACGACCTGGTAGGTGGCCTTCTTGTCGCACCCCGAGACCACGACGGTGAACTCGGATCGCTCGAAGCCGCCCCACATCACCGGATTGAGGATCTGCTGGGACGAGATGGCGCCGGCCGCCGCGGGACAGGCCATCTCGGCCCGGGCTCGCCGGACGGCAGCATGAACGGCCTGCGAGGAGACGCTCCCGGCGGGGATCTGGGCCGGCGGGTTCGAGGTGCGACGAGGAGGAGCAGCCCGAGACGGCCGCGGCCGCACCGAGGGCCAGGAGAATCCGGGACGTGACCACGAGGCGCCTCCTTCCTTCGCCCGCGTCCGAAGGCACCGGACGAGCGCGATCGGGAACTCAGATTCGAGGTGCCGGAGGGGCGCCGCGCGGGCGGCTCCCCTCCGGCCGATCGAGACGGGACTTACTTGGCGGGGGCCGATCCGGGCGGGAAGTTCTTGAAGAGCTGCGTCATCGCCGCGTTCACGTTCGCCTGCTTCTGCTCGGGCTTCGCGCTCTGGTCGATCGTGTTGCTCGCCGTGCCGCGCCAGATCATCTGCTTCTGCTTCGCGTCGACGAGATCGATGATGACGGTGCCGATCGGGATCTTCTCGACGGTCGTCTGGGTGGTGCCCATTCCGCCCCCCCAGCGCCCGTAACCCCAGCCCGAGTTGTAGGTGTTGAGCTGCGTCTGCTCGGAGAGCTGGACGTGCGGCACGACCCAGACGTCGGGATTCTGGTCGTTCAGCGTCCAGCCCTTCGCCGTCAGCGCCGCCGTGATCGCGGACTTGATCCGCGAGTCGACCATCGGGTCGGCGATCGGGTCGGTGGCCATGAAGCCGAACGAGTGGTACTGGGCGAAGTTCGTCGCCGGGTTGTAGTCGCTGTTCGTGGTCGGGCTCGACGCGCACGCCGCGATCAGCGCGACGGCGGCGATCGCCAGGACGGTTTTCAACGCTTTCATCTCAGATCCTCCTTCGATGTTGCGAGCGATTCTTTCACGAGTCAGCGCCGGCCGCCGCCGCCCCGGAAACCGCCGAAGCCGCCGCCACCGCCGAAGCCGCCGCCCCACCTCCCCAGCTCCGGTCGCCTCCACCGCCGCCTCCACCGCCGCCTCCGCCGCCCCAGCTGCCGCCGCCACCGCCACCGCCCCAACCTCCGCCGCCCCAGCTCTGGCTGCCGCCACCGCCGATGTCACCGCCTCCTCCTCCGCCGCCGCCACCACCACCGCCTCCGCCGCCGCCGCCGCCCCAGCTGCTGCCGCCGCCCCACGACGACGACGAGGCGCGCTGGTCCGCGGCCATCCGCGACGCGGCCTGGTTCGAGAGGGACTGGTTCGTCGCGTCGTGCGAGACGTTGCTCCAGCCCCCGTTGCTGTTGTACTGCTGGAAGCCGCCGCTGCCGTTGTCCTTGTAGACGTTTCCGTCCTTCTCGGCGTAGTAGTTGTTGTTGACCTGCTGGACGTGGGCGGTCTGGCCGCCGGGTCCGCTGACCGTGGCGTGGCCGACCGTCGCCTGCTGGCCGGTGTAGGCGTTTCCGACCGTGGCGCGGCCTCCCGCGGCGGCGACGCCCGTCTTCGGGTTGTACGTCGCCCCGCGGTTCCCGTACCCGTATCCGCCGGTGTAGGCGTTCGCGACCGAGGCCGACTGTCCCGCCGACATCCGCCCCGTCACCGAGTTGTACGAGGTGCCGACCTTGCTGCTCCAGGCGTTCCCCGTCCAGGCGTTGTAGCCGGCCGAGCTGCGGGTGACGGCCGACGTCGCGCCGTACTGGTGGTACATGTTGCCCGCTCGTCGCCGCCCAGCCTCCCGGCCCCCAAGCGGCCGCGCCGCCGTAGGCGCCGTACGCGACGCCGTGATAGCCGTAGGCGCCGTAGGCTCCCCAGGCGCCGTAGGCGTACGGCATCGCCCCCCAGTAGGGCGCCGCGCCCCAGACCGCGACCCCGGCCGCATAGCCGAATCCGAAGCCGACGGCCCAGCCGGTCCACGGCGTCCAGGTCAGGTTCGCAGCGTAGCCGTACGTGACCGGCGGCGGATACCAGACGCGTCGGCCGATGTACGGGAACATAGTCGTATCCCGTCCCGTAGACGACGACGCCGTCGTCGGAGACGACCGTCCCCATGTAGCCGGGCGTGTAGCCGATCACGACGGTCTCCGCCGTCGAGTCGTAGACCTGACGTAAGTGACGTAGTAGAGCGGCGAGCTGGGCGGGATCGAGTAGATCGACGCCGGCACGTTCGCGGCCACGGCCCACGGGCCCGCCGAGCGACGAGGCCGCGAACCAGACGCCGCCGGAGCAGGCGTACCAGTCCTGCGGGCTCACCTCGATGATCGGCGTCGGGCTGTTCACGACGTACGAGAGCGACGTGTCGGGGATCGGCTTGATCTCCGGCGGCGCCGCTCATCTTCGGCGTGAACTTGACCTTCGTCCGGTAGACCACCGCCGTGTGCGGGATCTCGTTCGAGATCACCGCCTCGGCCGCCTGCGCCGTCCCGGGGACGCACGCCTTGACGTTTTCCTTCGGGCTGTCGTCCGGGATCATCGCGAAGTCGACCGGGAGGTCCTTCCCCTTCACGTACGCCCACGGGCCCCCGAGCCCGAGCGACCGGAACCAGCGGCCCGTCGACGAGGACGTACGTCATCTGGTCGTAGAGGTCCTTGAAGACGTTCCCCGTCGTGTTCTGGACGTAGAGGAGCTGCGTGCCCGTGATCGGCGTCCAGTCGGGCGCCCCCTGCGTCACGACCAGCTCGGTCGGCCTCGTCGCGACGACGATGCCGGGGACGCCGCTCATCAGAAGCGCGTACTGCCCGGTCTTCGGGTCCTTCTGCCCGCGCAGGAGGTCGACGGTCCCCTGCTTCGCGAGGCCCTGAGCCGCCTGCTCGAGGCCGGTCGGCGCCATGACCGAGACGGTCCACGGCCCGGCGAGCGACGGGGACGTCACGAAGCCGTCGAGGAGGTGGAGGTAGAGGTTCCCCAGCGGGTCGCTCGCGATGAACGCACGCGAGTTGAGGACGCGCTGGAAGCTCGTCCCCGCGACGGGCGTCCAGACCGGATTCCCGTCGATCAGGACGAGGATCGACGGGCTCTGGGCGAAGACGAACTTCGGCGGCGCGTTCTTCACGGGGACGGCGCGCGCCTTCTGCTCGGCGCCCGAGATCGCGAGGTCGGCCTCGAGCCGGGCCAGCGGCAGGGTGGCCGTCTTCCCCGCGAGGAGCGCCTGGAGGTACTGCTCGTACTGCGCGGCCGACGCCGGGGCCGAAGGGAAGTTCACCTTCGTGACCTTCAGTCCGACCAGCTCGACGCTCTTGCTCTGCCGGTCCACGAGCGAGTTCGCGCTGATCCAGATGACGCCGAAGACGGGGTCCTTCGCGCCGGCCGGGAGGATCGAGACCGCGGCATGGGACGCGTAGTGGTAATAGTCCCAGCTGTCGAGCTGCGGCGCGTAGAGGCTGTACGTCGTCCCCCCCACCTTGGCCGTCTTCGGCCACGGGTCCGGCGTGACGTCCTGGGCCGGCGGCTGGGGCGCCGGCGCGGCCGGCTGCTGGGCGGCCGCCGAAAGCGCGACGGCGAGCGAGAAGATCGACGCGGCGACGGTTCTGATCGACCTCTTCATCTGGAATCCCTTCACGATTTCTCGATCTTGTGTTTCGAGGAGTAGACGGAGACGAGCCGCGAGACGAGCAGCGTCATGTAGAACATCCCCCCGACGGCCTGGATCATCACGAGGAGGCGCGCCGTCGGCGAGACCGGGACGATGTCCCCGTACCCGAGCGTGGCCTGCGTCGTCAGGCTGAAATAGAGGGCGGGAAAGTTGTCCAGCCTGTGATGCGGCGCCGGTACGGCGGTCCAGGCGAACGCATTCGGATCCGCCTCCCCCACGAGGATGTACAGGAACGCGCAGGCGAGGGCGAACATGAGATACGTCGCCACGGCCGCGCAGAGCACTTCCGCATCGACGGCGGGTGTCTTGAGGATGAAGTGGAGAAGCCGGGCCGAGACGAAGATCGCGAAGAGGAGGCCCAACGCGAGCGGGTAGCCCCGGGGCATGACGTCGGGCCGGAGATGGCTAACCCAGAGGAGGAGAACCGCCGCCACCGAGACGACCCCCGCCCAGACCATGACCTTCTTTCGCTCGCCGACGGCGAGCGCGCCGCTCACGAGGACGAGCGAGAAGGTCGTCGACCTCCAGACCTTCTCGTACTCCAGCCCCTCGATGTACGGCTCCGTCAGATAGAAGAGGACGAGCGTCCCGAGGAAGATCGCGGCCGAATGGCGCCAGATTCCGGGGCGGAGCTCATCGAGCTTCATGAGCGTCACGCCACCCCCGCGCGTCCGCCAGTCGCTCACTGCGGGAACATGAACTGGACCTGGGCCCGGAGCTGCCAGTTCGCGGCGTTGTCCGGCCGGACCACGTTGTAGTAGGCCGAGATCTGCGTGTTCATCGGCAGCTTCCCGAGGTGGAAGATGTGGCCGACGCCGGCCCCGAGAGGAACGGTCCACTTCTGGCCGCCCGCCGCCTTCCAGTTGACCGTGTTGTCCGGCGCCGAGGTGAGATACGTCCCCCCCTTGAAGTTGTAGTTCACGAACCACTGGATCAGGCCGTTGTTGTAGCTGGGCGAGCTGCCGCTCCCGAGCGACCAGACGTTGTTGAGGAGGACGCCGTAGACCCAGGGGCTCCCCTTCTCCAGCTTCAGGACGACGAAGGTCGGCCCGAGGCCCCAGTTGTCGTTCCCGAGCGCGGGATTCGTATGGGTCGGCATCTGGACGATCGTGCCGGCGCCCCAGATGATCCCGTGCGGACTCCGCCGGAGAGAGGAACGCCGAGAGCTGCATGTCGCCGAGGCCGCTCACGCTGCTTCCCGTCGGCGAGAGCGCGGGCATCCAGACGACCGGGAGGATCGTCCGCGTGATGACGTTCCACTCCTTGTCGACGTGGAGCGGGATGACCGGCTGGATGTTCAGGATGTCCTGTGTCCCCGTCTCGGGGCCGTAGTTGAAGTTCGTGTTGTTCTGGAACGGCACGCTGATGAGGTTCCCGACCGGGTTCTGGGCCAGCTTCGCCAGCTCCTCAGCGGGCATCATCTCGGCTCGCGCGGGGGCGCGGGCGACGCGACGAGACCGAGCAGGAAGACCGCATTCCGACCGCGAAGAGGAGTCGGGATGTCACATGGAATTGCCCTCCTGGCCGGATCAGGGCCATGCAGTCCTGTTCGAGGATGATAGCCCGCGCCAGACGCCCCGCCGGCCGGCACGTTGATTGATTACATGAAGACCGCGAGGCGCATCTGGAAGATCGCCATCGTCCCGGTCTGCGCGGTGGCGGTGACCTTCCCCCATCCGGCGTTCACGTACCAACGGATGTTCGGCGTGAGGTACCAGTTCATCCCGCCCATGAGAATCCTCAGGCGACCGCCCTGGACGTTCTGGTCCGTCAGGTTCGTGGACGAGTAGCGGCATGCCACCTCGAAGCCCCCCCACGTCTTCGCCTTCCAGTTGAAGTTCTTCTTCGGGCTGACGCGGGGGAACGCACCGAGCTTCGGGTCGTAGAGGCGGCTCTCTCCCGTCAGGAACCAGCTCGCCGCCGCGTACCACCCGCCGAAGTCCGGCGTGTTCCCGGTCGTCAGGTCGACCCAGCTGTGGAGGATCTCCCCCTGGATCGAGAAGGACCCGTTCACGAACGCCGCCTCCCCGCCGAACGTGAAGGCCCTGTTCGCGGACATGGTGCCGGTGTCGATCACGTACGGCGCGATGTAGCTCTCGGGGCGGGACTGGTAGCGGAGGCTTTCGCTCGCGGAGAGGAGGAAATTCGCGCTCAGCCCGACGTGGAGGAAGCGCGGCACGTGCCCCTCGCCCGACATCCCTTCCCGGATCGGGAGCCACGTGGCCCTTCCGATGACGCTGCCGTAGCTGCTCGCGACGAGGCCGTAGTCGCTCCCGCCCGCTCCGTTCCCGAAGATCCCGAGCCGCCAGGTGGCGCGCTCTCCGAAGACGGGCTTCCCGAGCTGGATGCCGACCTCGGTCCCCGGCGCGAGGGCCTGGAGGGGCGCGGCCGGCTCCATGAACGTGATCGCCCAGCTGCTGTTGATGACGTCCAGCCCCTGCGGCGGCTGGAACTGGCCCACCTTCGCCTGCCCGATGACCTTCACCTCCGGGAAGAGGAGCCAGGCTTCGTTCAGGACGAACTTGTTCGGCGTGTAGCCGAGGTCGATGCTGTACTGGAGCGGGAGGAGGAGCGTCCAGTCCCCCCTCAGGAAGAGCCGGGCGCGCCGCAGTTCGACGCCGTCGTCGAAGCCCGTCAGGGTCCCGGTCGTGTGGAAGGCCGCCGCGTCGCCCGCCAGCCGGACGCCGATCGTCGACGTCAGCTTCACCTCCTCGAAGTCGATCAGAGGGCGGGCTTCCGCCGTCTCCGGCACGAGGACGTAGCGCGGCTCGGGGTTCTTGAGGGGTGTCTTCTGGATCATCCCGACGCGGAGGCCGCCCCACCCTTCCCACGAAAAGACCCAGCGGGTCGTCTTCTCCTCCGGCGCTTTCTCTGCGGCCTCCGTCTCCGGGCCCGGAACGGGCTCGGCGACGGCTTCCTCCCGGGGGCGGAGTGGCCCGCGGGGGCTCCTCGGCCGCCGCCGGAGCCCCGGGAGCGCTCCAGAGAACCAGCGCGATCAACCCGGCTGGGACACGCATCACGAAGGTCCGGCCCCTCGACCCGCGTCTAATCACTTCCCCATGCCGTCGAAGACGCGCTGCATCGGCTCCTGGCTGACGACGATGAACCCCTTCACCGGGTTGTTCAGGTCGAGGATGACGTAGACGACGAGCGCCACGAGGAGGAGGAAGCTCATCGTCCCGCCGAGCGGAGGCTGCTTCGCCGTCCCCTGCGCCCGGCCGACGAGCCCCGTCGCGATGGCGGCGGCGACGAAGAGGAGCAGCGACGACGCTGTCCGGCAGCCGGTCCTTGAGGGCGACGAGCCGCGCCGCGTGGGCGCTCGTCAGGTTGTTGAGCGTGTTCGTCAGCGGCACCGCGATCGGCGTCCCGGCATTCACGGCCTCTCCGACCAGCCCGGTCATCCGGTTCTGCTGCTCCTGGAAGTGCGCGAGCGCGCCTTCGACCCGGGCGGCGTCGCTCGCCTTCCGCGCGAGGTCGAGCCGGAGCTGCGTGTACTCGCGGATCACGTCCTGCAGCTTCGTCCGGATCGGCTCGGGAGGAGGCTCGCGCAGGTGTAGAAGTCCCCGATGGAGTTGCTGTCCACGACGAGCATCTCGCGCCGGTGGTCGTACTTGGCGAGCGCCATCGAGAAGGTGAACGCCAGCAGGAGCCCGAGGATCGCGACGACGGCGTCCTCGAACTTCCCTTCCGGCTTCGCGCCCCCCTCCGTCCGGTGCCTTCCGGCCGAGCCGGAAGCCGAGATACCAGGTCGCGAGCATCACGGCGGCCAGAAGCAGCGCCGTCACTCCCGGGTCGAGCCGACCGATGAAGCTTCCCATCGCGTGATTTCCTTTCAGAACCGGACCGTCACCCCTCCGGTGACCTCGGCGCTCGAGAAGAGATTCGTGACGTACGGCGTGCAGATCTCCGGGTCGCAGACGATCGAGGCGAGCCGATTGTCGCTCGCCATGAAGCGGTAGCGGCCGTCCGCCCGGAGCGCGACACGCGGCGTCAGGAAATAGAAGCCTCCGACCGCGACGTTCGCCACGAAGCGCGTCGTGGCCCCGGAGGCGCTGAGGGTCGGGATGTTGGGCGCGATGTTCTGCGCTCCGGCGCCGAGGCCGAAGTAGCCGCGGACGGTCCTCCCCCCGAAGCCGAAGAGGCTGTCGACCTCCAGCGTGTTCACGGTGACACGGGTCGAAGGCGCCACGGGGGCTCCCGTCGCCGGATCCTGCGGCTGGAGCGCGGGGACCGCCCGGGACCAGCCTCCCTCGAGGCTCAGGACGGGCGTCACGGCGTACGCCAGCCGGAGGCCGTACGTCGGCGCGTTCCTCATCAGGACGTTCAGCTCCGGTCCGGTGTGGACGCGCGTGCCGAAGAACCCGCCCCCGAACGCGGTGGCCGACCAGCGACCCGGGCCGCCGGCAGCGATGGACCCCGACGAGACGGCGTCCGCCGGCGCCTCCGGACGGTCGGGCCGCTCGGCGAGCGAGTAGCCCGCAAAGACGCGCCAGGAGGTTCTCGCGAGGTCGACCGTCGGGAGCGTGTCGTAGGTGGTCCGGCGAGAGCTCCAGCTCCAGCCCGCGCCGAGGACGATCTTCCTCGTCACCGGCAGCCGCGCCTCGGCGGAGAGCGTCTCGATCCGGCTGCTCTTCGAGATGCCGTTCGCCTTCCGAATGCCGACCAGCGACCAGCCGAGCGCGAGGACGTCGACCTCGCGCCGCCGAACCCGAAGGCTCAGCTCCCCGCCGCCGCCGGGCCCGAAGTCGTAGGTCCGGCCGTTCGTGTAGTCGGAATCCGCCAGCGGGTAGTCGACGCCGATCGCCACGATCGGCATCGCGAGGAGACCGGCCTCGGTTCGAAGGTCGATCTCCCTTCCGAGAGGAATCCGCATCAGGTGGCTCGCGGAGAGGACCTGCGATCCGTAGACCAGCTCCTGGAAATTGTGGTAACTGGTCCCCATGAAGAGACCGAGCCGCTGCTCGGCCGACGGATTCCCGGAGAGGCTCCAGTCGACGAGGAGGCCCCGCGCCACGATCTGGGCGACGGCGGCCGTGTGGGGTGTCAGGAGGGTCATCTGGACGTCGAAGACGTCGAATGGCTTCCGCTGGTCGCCGGCGAAGGGATCGCCGTAACGGAGCAGGAACGAGAAGCCCCCCATGTTCCCCTCGTCCTGCTTCGACGCCACCTCGCCCCCATGGCGATAGAGCCCGTCCAGCTCCACGTAGAGCCGGCTCGGGAACCGGTCGGGGGGGTTCCGGAAGTCCTTCCACATCTCGCCGCGGATGAGCCGGTTGAGCCCGCCGATCGGGTCGATGACGAGGCCGCCGGCCTCGCGGAGGAAACGCGTCAGGCCGCTCGCCGTGTTGTCGAGCAGCATGTTCGCCATCCGGTACTGCCCTTCCCCGTACACCATGCCGCCCATCGTCGTGTTGACGAGGTCGTGGATCGAGGGGGACTGGTTCTCGAGGAACATCTCGAAGAGGAAGCTGCCGGTGAACGCAAAGGCGCCCGACTCCCAGAACGAATAGCCGTTCGTCCGCGCGGAGTTGAAGTAGAGCGCCCCGTGGTTCGAGTGGGAGACCTGGTTCCCCGAGAACGAGTCGTTGTCCCAGACGAAGCCGGTCTGGAGGTTGTACTTGATCGTGGCGGGGGAGATGTAGGAATACGCGCTCTTCCTGGGCGTAGCGGCTGACGACCCAGGGGACGAGGTTGACGAGGCCGAGGACCTCCGCGGTCGCGAGCCCGAAGTTCCGCTTCGTCGGCTGCCACGGCGGCAGCGACGACTCGACTTTCCTGGCAGTCTGGGTGGAGCCGGGCGCGGGCTCGAACGGGCTCCCGGAGACCCCCGCGAGCGGACGCTCGGGCGGCAGGCCCGAGAGCTCGGGAGCCAGCAGCGACGGCGGCGCATCTCCGAAAAGGCGAAACCCGTCGTCGGCTCCTGCCGGGGCGGCGACGACCGGTAACAGCGCCACGAGGGCCGTGGTGGAACGGAATCTCATCGGGCGGTGGCGGCCATTACGGTACGCTGATTGTTCCACAGGCCGGGTGTCCGGCCCGCTCTTCCCGCCCTCCGGACGTCTTCCCTTCGGTCAGAACCTGACCATCACCCCTCCGGTGACTTCGGCGGTGGAGAAGATGTTCGTCGTGAAGGGCTCGCAGCTGCCGTCGGGATAGCAGACGATGGCGCCGACGCGCGTCCGCCCGCCGCGCCACCGGTAGCGCACGTCGGCCCGGAGCGCGAAACGCGGGCGACAGCGAGAAGGTCCCGCCGACGGCGAAGCTCGCGACGAACTGGGCGGAGGAGGCCCGGTCCAGCGTCGCGACGGACGGGTTGAGGTGCATGACGCCGCCCGCCGATGCCGAGATAGCCGCGGACCCTCCCGCGGCCGAACCAGTAGAGGGCGTCGACCTCGTAGGTGTTCACGAGGACGGGCGTCGAGGAGCCGGCGGGCTCCCCGGTCGCCGGCATCGACCGGGTCCAGCCTCGTCTCGGCGCGAGACCAGGCGGCCTCGAGGCTGAACGAGCGCGACAGGCGGTATCCGAGGCGGAGGCCGTAGGTCGGCGCGCTCGCCATGAAGATCTCGAGCGACTCGCTCGTATACGTGCGGCTTCCGAGGAACCCTCCCGCGAAGGCCGTTGCCTCCCATCGGCCGCCTTCCTGTCCGGCCGCGGTCGCCGGCCGGAGCAGCGGCCCGGCGAGAGCGCAGCATCGCGGCGACTCGGAGGAGACGGGAGACGCGCAAGGGCATCGGTCTGGCCACGATTCTCACCGGAACATCACCGCCCCGAAGATGCGCCACGTGATCGCCGAGACGTAGACGTTCGGAAGCGCCGAGTAGGTGGAGAGCCGCGACGTCCAGGCCCACGCCCCGCCGAGAGCGACGTGCCGCGAGAAGGGCAGGCGCCCCTGAGCGAGGGCCGATTCGATCCGGGAGTTGTCCGAGACCCCGTTCGACGTGTGCTGCCACTGGATCGCGTATCCGAGCTTCACGAGGTCGACGCCGTACCGCCGGACGTAGGCGTAGGCGTGAACGCCTCCGCCGGGACTGTAGTCGTATCCCCTGTCGATCTCGCCGTTCTCGTTCTTCGACTTCGGGGCGTAATCGGACTGGACGGCCGCGAGCGGCATCGCCGAAAGGCCGGCCTCCGTCGTCAGCTCGAGCTCCTTCCCGAGCGGCACCCGCATCAGGTGGTCGAAGGCGAAGGCCTGCGCGCCGTAATAGAGCGGGGCGTCGTTGAAGTAGTCGAAGTGGAGGAAGAGGCCGAGCCGCTGCCGGGCGCCGGCGCCGTTCGACAAGGCCCAGTCCGCGAGGAGCCCGCGCGAGGTGGTCTGCGTGACGAGGCTGCCCGCCGGCTGGGCGATCTCTCCCGAGGCGTCGAAGTAGTCGAACGGCTTCCGGTTCGCGGCGTCGAACAGGTCTCCGTAGCGGACGAGGGCGGCGCCGCCCCCCTGATTCGTGTCGACGCCCGCCACGGCGCTCCCGCTCCGGTGCTGGTAGAAGCCGTCCATCTCGAAGTAGAGCCTGTCGGGAAAGCGGTCCGGGGGGTTCTGGAACTTCCTCCACATCTCGCCCCGGACGAACCGGTTGAACCCGCCCGAGCGGGTCGACGACGAGCCCCGCCAGCTCGCGCAAGACCCGCCCGAAGCCGCGTGCCGTGTTGTCGACGATCATGATCGCGAGCCGGTGCTCGATCTCGCCCCGCGCCATTCCGCCGAGCGTCGTGTTGACCATGTCGTTGATCGCGGGAGGCTCGTTCTCCATGACCGTTTCCCAGAGGAAGCTCCCGAAGAACGTGAACGCGCCCGATTCCCAGAACCCGTAGCCGTTGGATCGGGCCGCGTTGAAGTAGAGGCTCCCGTGCAGCGGGTGCGACGACTGGTTCGTCTCGAACGCGTCGTGGTCGTAGGTGAAGCCGGTCTGGAAGTTCTGCTGGACGGTGCTCCACGAGATGTAGGCGTAGTCGCCCTTCGTCACGTAGCGGTTGAACGCCCAGGGGAGGACCTCGATCGCGGCGACCTCGGCCGCCGCGAGGGCGAAGTTCCGCTTCCTCGGCTCCCAGGGCGGAAGGTCCGCCGCGGTTTCCCGCGGCGCCGCGAGCACGGGCTCCGGCGCGGCGGGGGCCGCCTTCCCCGTGACCGCGGCGAGCGGCCGCTCCGGCGGGAGGCCGGCGAGCCCGGGCCGAAGGACGACCGGCGCGGCCGCGTCCCCCCCGGCGAACAGGTGAAACGTTTGGTCCGCGAAGGCCGGCGCCGGGGCCATCAGCGCCAGATAGACGCAGAGAAATCGGATTTTCAGTTCGGCCTGCCTCAAAAAACAGCCGATTTTTCCAGAGCGGGCCGGAAACGTCGAGGGGATTCCCGGCGAATCCGGGCGTGTCGGACCGCCCTTCGAAGGCTGCCGTATCTCAACGGCTTCTCCGCGCGAATCGCTCGCGCACGAGCGCCACATGCTGCTTGAGCGTGTAGAGCATCGGCGCCTGGGCGGCCGGGACGCGCGCCGCGTTCACCCGCTCCTCGAGCCGCTCGAAGTCGAGCCGGAGCGCCTCCTCGCTCTCTTCCTGGCCGAGGCGCGCCTCGAGAAGGCGCAGCTCGCCGTAGAGGCGCACGATCCGGCGGCGCACGAACCACTCGTACAGGGCGGGCAGCAGCCGGAAGGCGGGATACGCCACCACCAGCACCGGGATGAGCGCGAGGAGCCAGTGCGAGACCCGCGCCCAGAGCCAGAACGGGAGGTTCCGCTGGAAGATGTTCCCGCCCGACTTATAGAACGAGCGCGAATCACGGGAGAGCGGCAGGTCCACCGGCTCGGCCGCGGGAAACTGCCCGGGCCGCCGCAGCACTCCGGGCGCTCCGTGGATTTCCTCCGCGGCCTGCAGGAGGAGGAACTGGAGGGCCGGGTGCAGGTCCCTGCGCACCAGGAGGCTGGACATCGGCGCGAGAAGCGTCGCGTCATGCGGCGGGCGGTTGGCGGCGAGGTTTCCGACCCCCTGAGGGACGACGACCTTCCGAAGGTAGGGGAAGAGCGCGACGTAAGCGTCCGCCCGGGGAAACGTCACGAGGCTGACGCTCTCGTCGGCGAGCAGCGTCCGGACGATCGGGGCCTCGGGCGCCGTCAGCATGGCCGCGCAGTCGAGCTCCCCCCGGAGGAGCGCCTCCCCTCCTCCGCCGGGGGTCAGCGCGAGCGGCGTGACGGCGCCTTCGAGCCCGCTCGCGCGGAGGAGGGTGAGCATGAGCGGCCGCGTGCCGCTCCCTTCGGGGCCGATCGAGACGCGCCTGCCGCGCAGCGCGGAGAGCTCGATGGGCTCCGGAAGTGACGACAGAAGATCCAGAGCGGCTCGTACGAGATCGTCCCGAGCGACACGAGACCGGGCGACGCCCGGGCCGTCGTGAGGCCGCCCGAGGCGAAGCCGGCCGCGACGTCCGACCGCGGGTCGTCGAGCCGCGCGAGGTTCTCGACGTTGCCGAGCGAGGTGACGAGCTTCAGGTCGATCCCGTCGCGGGCGAGCGCGCGGCGGTACTCCTCGCCCAGCACGCGGTAGGCCCCGCCCTCGGGCCCCGTCGTCATCACGACGCTCTTCGGCGGGAACGGCACGAGCCGGACGAGGCTGACGGTGAAGACGCCGACGAGCGCGGCGGCGAGAAGGCCGGCCACGAGACGGCGACGGCCGGGGTCCGCGGGTCCTCGTGTGTCACGGGTGCGCCCGCGGATTCTGAACCGGCCCGGCGGCTCACGGCCAGCCGGAGAACCGGTACTGCAGCGCGACGGTGATCGTCTTGAAGTCCTGCCCGACCCTCACCGCACGCGCCCTGGGCGTAGGAAGCCTTGAATGCCATCGACCGGCTGAGGGGCACCGACGCCGTCAAGCCGACGCGCGTGTTGGACTGCCGGTCGTCCCTCGGGACGCCGTCCATCGTCGAGCGGCCCCCGGTGTAGAAGGTCGCGTCGAAGGCGAGCCAGAGGCCCGGGAGGAACGTGTAGGCGACGTGCGCCTGGAACGTCCAGAGCGGCTGCCTGCGTCCGCCTCGTCGCGCCCGGGATAGAACGCGTCGTTCGGCGTGAAGAACCAGACGCCGGCGTACGCCTCGAAGTCCCAGTTGCCGACCGGAACGGTGTACGCCGAGCTCGGGCTTGAAGGCCCAGCGGTTCGTCCCGAGGTTGATCAGCTTCTGGGGGCTGTACTGGCCGGTCGGCGCCGTCACGGCGAGGCTCATGCCGAGCGCCGCGGTCCGCGGCCGCGCGAAGAACTCCTTCGGCGTCAGCGCGGGCCCGCCGAGGAGGTTCACGGCGAACCGGCCGACCAGGTCGGCGAGGCCGGAGCGGGTGATGGCCGCGCGTTCCTCGCCGACGTTTCCGGAGACGTCGCCCCAGACGTAGGGAAGGACGAGCGGCCGCGCTCGCCTGCCGGCCGAAGAGGCCGAAGGTCCGCGAGATCCCCCGTGTTCATGGCATTGATCTTCGCCGAGACGTCCGAGAACGGGAGAGACGGGTCGAAGACGACGCCCCCCTTCGAGTTCCTGTAGCCGACGACGATGAAGTTCATGCCGACGGGCGCGGGCGAGTAGGCGCGCGGCTCGAGGCTCTGCCCGAACGCCGGCGCCGCGAGGCCGAGGGCGAGCGCGAGCGGCGCGAGCGCCGGGTGAAGGCGGGGCTTGTTCACGTCGAAGTTATCTGTCCTCGCAAGCGAAATTGGCGCGCGTATGTTAGCCGTTCCACCGTCCCTTCGTGCCATAGAATCTCGGCGCGCGAGGTCGACGAGCATGAATCGGCGCCGGACCCTGACCCTGGCCGATCTCTCGTCCGCTCGGGGTCGCGGCCGCCGCCCGGCGCCCGCCCAGCCGGCCGGCCTCGACCCGGCGGTCGACGCCCGGGTGAAGGCGGATTTCGAGACGATCCGCCAGGCCGACGCGAACCGGAAGATCGCCTTCCTGACGTGGCGCACCCCCGACGCGGAGCGCTACCAGATGCTCCAGCAGTTCCGCGACACGCGCGTCAAGGCCTCCCTCGACGCCGTTCAGGCGCTCTTCCCCGTCCGCGCCTCGACGCCGAAGGACGTCTGGAAGGCGCGGTGGCGCAGCTCGCCGAGCAGCCGACACATCCGCTCCTCGCGGAGGAGGCGCTGAAGCAGCTTCCGGAGGTCGTGCCGGACGCGGCGCGCCGACAGCCGGCCGAGAAGGCTCTCAAGGAGCCTCGTCGAGCGCCGCGAAGGACAACGAGGACTACCGGAAGGACGGGCGGAAGAAGTTCTTCGCGCTCCTCGACGACCCGAACGTCGAACCTGGAGGACTTCGTCAGCGTCCTCGCGAAGTGGGACGACAAGCAGGCGAAGCTGGACGACAAGCTGGTCGAGTCCTCCGGCGCCCTTCAGCAGGCGCTCAGCGAGGCCGAATGGCAGGAGCTGGTCCGGCGCATCTCGAAGCCCGTGGCGGGCGGGGCCGGCCCCGGCTAAGGGAGGCCGTTCGTGCCGATAGAATTCCGCCGGGGGGACATCCAGATGCCGATTCTCGAATTCCGCTGCGCGTCGTGCGAGAAGTGCGCCGAGCTGATCGTCCTCGCCGGCGACCGCCGACGCCGAGCCCGTCTGCCCGTCGTGCGGCTCGCCGGAGATGAAGCGGCTCCTCTCGACGTTCGCGGCGCACACGGGACACGGCAGCGGAGAAAGGCCGACACGCTCTGCGGCGGGGGGCCCTGCGCCAGCCCCGGCCTCTGCGGCCCGTCCGCCTGCGGCTTCGGCGAGAACTGACGGCGCCCGCTGGCCGCCCCCTGAATCAGGCAGCATCATGCGCCCGGGGCGGCAATAACCTCTAGAATCCCGCCGCCCGCGCCCCGCGGAGCTTCCGGAGGTTCCATGCACGACAGCTTCAAGACGCAGAGCCGCCTCAAGGTGGGGTCGGCGAGCTACACCTATCTACAGCCTCCCGGCCCTCGCGAAGAGATTCCCGAAGGTCAAGAAGCTCCCCTACTCACTCAGGATCCTCCTCGAGAACCTCCTCCGCCACGAGGACGGGCGGACGGTCCAGGCCGCCGACATCGAGGCGCTCGCGACGCGCGACGTCACGAAGCCGACCGACCGCGAGATCGCCTTCCGCCCGGCCCGCGTCCTCCTGCAGGATTTCACGGGCGTCCCCGCGGTCGTCGACCTCGCCGCGATGCGCGAGGCGCTCGCCGCGATGGGCGGGAACCCCGAGAAGATCAACCCGCTCGCCCCCGCCGACCTCGTCATCGACCACTCGGTCATCGTCGACCAGTTCGCGACGTCGGCGTCCTTCGGCGCGAACGCCCAGATCGAATTCGACCGGAACCGCGAGCGCTACGCCTTCCTGCGGTGGGGCCAGAACGCCTTCCGGAACTTCCGCGTCGTGCCGCCCGGACACCGGCATCTGCCACCAGGTGAACCTCGAGTACCTCGCGAGCGTCGTCTTCACGGGCGAGGGGAAGACCGCCTACCCCGACACGCTCGTCGGGACCGACAGCCACACGACGATGATCAACGGGCTCGGCGTCCTCGGCTGGGGCGTCGGCGGCATCGAGGCCGAGGCCGCGCTGCTCGGCCAGCCCCAGTCGATGCTGGTTCCCGGACGTCGTCGGCTTCAAGCTCGTCGGGACGCTGCCGCCCGGCGCGACGGCCACCGACCTCGTCCTCACCGTCACGCAGATGCTCCGGAAGAAGGGGGTCGTCGGGAAGTTCGTCGAGTTCTACGGCCCCGGCGTCGCGGCGCTCGCGCTGACCGACCGGGCCACGATCGCGAACATGGCGCCCGAGTACGGGGCCACGATGGGCTTCTTCCCGGTGGACGCCGAGACGATCAAGTACCTGAAGTTCTCCGGCCGCCCCGCGAAGGTCGTCGCGCTGGCCGAGGCGTACTGCAGGAAGCAGGGCCTCTTCCGGACGAAGGAGTCGCCCGACCCGGTCTTCACCGACACGATCACGCTCAATCTCAAGGACGTCGAGCCGTCGCTCGCCGGGCCGCGCCGGCCGCAGGACCGGGTGCCGCTCAAGGACTCGAAGAAGATCTTCCGCGAGTCGCTGAAGGTCTTCCTCGAGAAGCAGCCCGCCGGCTCCGACGCGAAGACGGTGCCCGTGAAGGACGGGCGATCGACCTACGAGATCCCGCAGGGCGCGGTCGTCATCGCCTCGATCACGTCGTGCACGAACACGTCGAACCCGTCCGTCATGCTCGGCGCCGGCCTCCTCGCGAAGAAGGCGGTCGAGCGCGGGCTCTCCGTCAAGCCGTGGGTCAAGACCTCCCTCGCCCCCGGCTCCAAGGTCGTCACCGACTACCTGACCGACGCCGGCCTGATGCCCTACCTCGAGGCGGTCGGCTTCCACCTCGTCGGCTACGGCTGCACGACCTGCATCGGCAACTCGGGCCCGCTGCCCGAGGCCGTCTCGGAGGCCGTACGGACCGGCGACCTGGTGGTCGCGGGGGTTCTCTCCGGGAACCGCAACTTCGAGGGCCGGATCAACCCGCAGGTCAAGATGAACTACCTGGCCTCGCCCCCGCTCGTCGTCGCCTACGCGCTCGCCGGCGAGATGGACAAGGACCTCACGACGGAGCCGCTCGGCACCGACCGGAGCGGCGCGACGGTCTACCTGAAGGACATCTGGCCGACGCCGGAGGAGGTCCAGGAGGCCGTCACCTCGTCGGTGAAGCCCTCCCACTTCAAGAAGGCGTACGGCGAGGTCTTCGACGGCGACCGCAACTGGCGGGCGCTGAAGATCCCGAAGGGCCGCACCTACGTCTGGGAGGGCTCCTCGACGTACGTCCGGAAGCCCCCGTTCTTCACCGACATCCCGAAGGAGCCGCCGACCGACGAAGGAGATCTCGGGCGCCCGCTGCCTCGTCATGCTCGGCGACTCGGTCACGACCGACCACATCTCCCCCGCCGGCAACATCGCGAAGGGCTCTCCCGCGGCGGCCTACCTGCTCGAGCACGGGGTCGCGCCCGCGGACTTCAACTCCTACGGCGCCCGCCGCGGCAACCACGAGGTCATGATGCGCGGCACGTTCGCGAACATCCGGCTCAAGAACTTCCTCGTCCCCGGCAGCGAGGGAAACGTCACCGTCCACTTCCCGACGAGCGAGCAGATGTCGATCTACGACGCGTCGATGAAGTACCAGGCCGCGAAGACGCCGCTCGTCGTCGTGGCCGGCGCGGAATACGGCACGGGCTCGTCGCGCGACTGGGCGGCCAAGGGGACGATGCTCCTCGGCGTCCGGGCGGTCATCGCGAAGAGCTTCGAGCGGATCCACCGCTCGAACCTCGCCGGGATGGGCGTCCTCCCGCTCCAGTTCGAGCCGGGCCAGGACGCGCAGAGCTCTCGGCCTGACGGGGAAGGAGACCTTCGCCGTCGCCGGGATCGCGAAGGACCTCGCGCCGAAGAAGAAGCTGACCGTGACGGCGTCCGGCGACGGCGGAAAGAAGACGACCTTCACCGTCACCTGCCGTCTCGACACCCCGAACGAGGTCGACTACTACCGCCACGGCGGCATCCTCCACTTCGTCCTCCGGCAGCTCGCGGCGGCGTAGCGAGCCGCGGGCCCGTGTGCTCCCCCGACGCCCGCGCGCACTGTCTGAGCGCAGCGAGTTTGCGCGCGAAGGAGGAGGACATACGGCCCAGGCGCCCGAGCGCCCTCGCCCGGCCTTCTCGTTTCTGCGATCCCTTCTCGATTAAGATCCGCGCACCTTGAGCGCGCGGGCGGCCCAGTGTCCGAACTGCGGGGCGGAGATCCTCTTCTCCGCCGGCACCTCCCTCGTCACGGTCTGCAAGCAGTGCCGCGCGGCGATCGCCCGGAAGGGCGTCGACCTCGAGAACATCGGCATCGTCGCCGAGCTCGTCCCGACGTCCTCGCCCTTCAGGGTCGGCATGCGCGAGCCGCGGGTCGAAAGCGGTCAAGCCCTTCGCGATCATCGGCCGGCTCCAGCTCTCGACCGGCGAGGGAACCTGGGACGAGTGGCACGTCGCCTTCGGCGACGGCGGCTACGCCTGGCTGGCCGAGGCCCAGGGCGGCTTCTGGATGATGCTGCCGATCGCGAAGCCGCGCGTCCCGGAGTGGGAGGAGCTCTCGCCGGGACAGCCACTCCCGCTCGGCGCCTACGGGCACTTCACCGTTTCCGAGGTCCGGCAGGCGACGTACGTCTCGGCGGAGGGAGACCTCCCCTTCGTCGCGCCGCCCGGCGTCGGTCTTCCGCTACGCCGACATCTCGGGCGCGGACGGCTCGCTCGGCACGCTCGACTACGGCGACGACCCCGGGCTCGACGGCTTCTTCGTCGGCCGGAAGATCGAGCTCGCCGAGCTTGGGATCGAGGGGCTGACCGCCTGGAAGGAGCGGAAGGCCGGCGCGAGCGCGCAGGCGCTCAACTGCCCGAACTGCGGCGGCGCGCTCCAGACTCAAGGACCCTGCCGCGACCGTCCGGATCGCCTGCACCTACTGCGGCTCGCTCCTCGGCTCCCAGGACAAGGGCGCGGAGGGCCCGCCGTCGAAGTTCGAGGTGCTGCAGAAGCTCTCGGCGGTCCCGTTCCGCCCGACCCTCCGCTCGGGAGCGAGGGAACGCTGAACGGCCACCCGTACGTCGTCCTGGGGGCCGTCCTCAAGAAGACCACCTCGGGCGGGACCGACTACTTCTGGGTCGAGTACCTCCTGAAGGAGACGAAGAGCGAGGCCTACCACTGGCTCGCCGAGTCGAATGGGCACTGGACGCTCCTCGAGCCGGTCGCCACCGGAGCCGTCGACCGACGGGCACCGGTTCGCCGTCTACCAGGATCGGCGTTACCGCGTCTTCGGCCGGAATCCCGGCCGTCGTGGAGGCGGTCCTCGGCGAGTTCTACTGGGCGGTTCGGAAGGGCGAGACGACGCAGGCGGCCGACTACATCGCGCCGCCGCGGATGCTCTCGAAGGAGCAGGCGAAGACCGAGGTCAACTGGACCGAGGGGCGCTACCTCCCGAAGGCCGAGCTCGAGGCCGGCCTCAAGCTGAAGGAGCCGCTCCCGGTCCCGACCGGCGTCGGGGCGTGCCAGCCGTGGCCGCACGAAGGCACCGCACGGCTTCTGGTGGCGCTCGGCATTCCTCCTTTCGGGAATCGCGATCCTCGCTCTTCCTCCTCGTGTTGATTCGCGACCCGAGAAAGGTCGTCTTCGACAAGACCTTCGACCTCGTCGACGCGAAGCAGGGCGTCTACGCCGAGCGACGGCTCGGCGCCTCAGAAAAGCGACTGGCAGGCGCAGAGCTCGCCGAAGTCGATGGCCGACCGCGCCACCGCCGAGGCCGCCGCGGCGGCGGGCCGCGTCCTCCTCTCCGAGCCGTTCGAGACCGCGAAGAGCACGAACCTCGAGGCGACGATCTGGGCGCCGACGCAGAACACGTGGATCGGCGTCGGGACCGACCTGATCTCCGAGACCACGGGCGAGGCGCGGTCGTTCTACCTCCTCTCCGACCGCTACTCGGGAGTCGACGGCGGCGAGAGCTGGAGCGAGGGGAGCCAGTCGCGGTCGGTCTACGTGTCGCAGGTGCCGCCCGGAAAGTACGTCCTCAGGCTGGAGCCGGAGTCGGACGCCGGGAAGGCGCCGGCGTCGTTCCGCGTCCGCCTGCCGGAGCGGCGTCCCGCGCCTCTGGCAGCTCGTCGTCACGCTCGTCCTCCTGATGCTGGGCCCGATCTGGCTCGGCTTCTCGAAGATGGCGTTCGAGGGACGGCGCTGGTCGGAAAGCGATTTCACGTCGGCGGGCACGGTGCGGGAAGACGGCGACGACAGCGACAGTGACAGCGGAGGTGACGAATGAGGCGCGTCTACCAGGGGCTCGGCGGGTTCCTGCTCCTTCTCTACTCGTACGCCGCCTTCACCGGCTGGGAGCTCCCGGGCAACGCGAAGAAGAACGTCCTGCCTCGCGGGCGCGCGGAACGCCGGCGGCTATCGGAGCTACCACTTCTGGAGCGGAGGCAAGTGATGTCAACTGGTTGACGCTGCACGGGAATCAGGTGATCTCGACGATCGTCTACTCGGTCATCGGGATCCTCATCTTCGCGGTCTTCTTCGCGATCCTGCCGAAGGTTCTCCCCTTCTCCCTGAAGAAGGAGATGGAGGAGGACCAGAACGTCGCGCTCGCGATCGTGATCGGCTCGATCATCATCGCGCTGGCGATCATCATCGCGGCGTCGGTCACCGGCGGCTGAGACGGCGCTCTTGGAATCCCGCGCGGAGGGGAAAGGGGGAGCCCGAGCGCCGGGTTCCCCCGGCCGAGAGTCAGCTCCGTCTACCTGACGGTCTTCCTCATCGCCTCGTGCGGGCTCGTCTACGAGCTCGTCGCGGGGACGCTGGCGAGCTACCTGCTCGGCGACTCCGTCACCCAGTTCTCCCTCGTCATCGGCGTCTACCTGACGTCCATGGGCGCGGGCGCGTTCCTCTCCCGCTTCCTGACGCGCGGGATCGCCCGCCGGTTCGTCGAGGCCGAGATCGCCGTGGCGCTCGTCGGCGGCCTCTCGGCGCCGGTCCTCTTCTTCGCCTTCTCGTCGCCCCGCTGGTTCTCCCCCGTCTTCTTCGGCCTCGTCTTCCTGATCGGCGCGCTCGTCGGCCTCGAGATCCCGCTCATGATGCGGCTCCTGAAGGACGCCGTCGCCTTCAAGGACCTCGTCGCGCAGGTCCTGACGTTCGACTACCTCGGCTCGCTCGCGGCGTCGGTCCTCTTCCCGCTCCTCCTCCTGCCGCGGCTCGGCCTCGTCCGGACGGCGGTCCTCTTCGGGCTCCTGAACGCCGCCGTCGCCTTCTGGTCGATCCACCTCTTCCGGCAGCAGATCGGCGGCGCCGGGGGCCTCCTCGCGCGGGCCTCGGCCGTCTCCGGGCTCCTCCTCCTCGCCTTCGCGTCCGCCGGGAGGCTGACGAACCTCGCCGAGGAGCAGCAGTACGCCGACGAGGTCGTCGTGGCGAAGACGACGCCCTACCAGCGGATCGTCGTGACCCGGAACCGCGCCGGCTTCCAGCTCTTCCTGAACGGCCACCTCCAGTTCTCGTCGGTCGACGAGTACCGTTACCACGAGGCGCTCGTCCACCCCGCCTTCGCGCTCCGTCCCGACGCGAAGCGGGTCGCCGTCCTCGGGGGCGGCGACGGCCTCGCCGTCCGCGAGATCCTGAAACACCCGTCGGTCGAGTCGGTGACGCTCGTCGACCTCGACCCGGAGATGACCGCGCTCGCGGCGACGCACCCGCTCTTCGCCGGTCAGAACGGGCACTCCCTCGCCGACCCGCGGGTGACGGTCGTGAACGAGGACGCGATGGTCTGGCTCGAGAAGGGAACGGGGCTCTTCGACCTCGTCTTCGTCGACTTCCCCGACCCGAACAGCTACGCCGTCGGGAAGCTCTACACGACCCGCTTCTACGCCCTCGTCAAGAGGCGCCTCGACCCGGACGGGGCGATGTCGGTCCAGTCGACCTCGCCCCTCTTCGCGCGCCGCTCGTTCTGGATCGTGGCGGCGACGGTCGAGGCCGCGGGCTTCTCAGACCCGCCCGTACCACATGACGGTGCCCTCGTTCGGGGTCTGGGGCTACGTCCTCGCCTCGCCGCGACCGTTCGACGTCCCGACGACGGTGATCCCGGGCCTCCAGGCGATCTCCCCGGCGACGGTCGCCTCGCTCTTCACCTTCCCGCCCGACATCGCGAAGGTGGAGTCGCCGGTGAACCGTCTCAACGACCAGGTCCTCGTCCGGACGTACGAGCACGAGTGGAAGAAGTTCGACTGACGCGGCGCGAGGCGATCGCCTCGCTCGCCGGCGCCGGCGCGCTCCCCGCCCTC
Organism: uncultured Acidobacteriota bacterium; assembly: GCA_963821435.1. GTDB lineage: Bacteria > Acidobacteriota > Thermoanaerobaculia > UBA5066 > UBA5066 > DAOMFB01. The sequence goes on along the minus strand of CAWGDR010000006.1, from coordinate 10,735 downwards.
GCCGCCGCCCTCGCCGCCTGCGGCCGGAAGGACTCCAAGGCGCTCCCGTTCTCCGGCCGGATCGTCGGCCCCGACGCCGCGCTCGGCCACCGCCTCCGGTCGGAGGAGCTCCTCGCCCGCCCTGCCGTCCGGACAGAGCGCGTCGGGACGGCGATCCTTGGCGCCGGGATCTCGGGCCTTTCGGCCGCCTGGGCGCTCGCCCGGAGCGGCGACACCGACTTCCGGGTCTACGACCTCGAGCGGGAGCCGGGCGGCACCTCGGTCTCCGGCGCGAACGCCGTCTCGCGGTACCCGTGGGCGGCCCACTACGTTCCCGTCCCCGTCTACCCGCAACGCGGCCCTCGAGGCGCTCCTCGAAGAGATCGGCGCCATCACGGGGCGGGACGAGGACGGCGACCCGGTCTTCGCGGAGGAGATGCTCTGCCGCGAGCCCGAGGAACGGCTCTTCTTCGGCTACGAGTGGCACGCGGGCCTCTACCCGCGCGCCGGGCGCCTCGCCCGACGACCTCGCGCAGCTCTTCCGATTCGAGCAGGAGGTCCGCGCGCTGGCGGCGCGCCGCGACGGCCGGGGCCGCCGCGCGTTCGCGGTCCCGACGCGGCGTCTCGTCGGACGACGCCGACCTCGTGGCGCTCGACCGGATCCCGATGGAGGCCTGGCTCGCCGAGCGCGGCTTCACGTCGCAGCGGCTCCGGTGGCTCGTGGAGTACGGCTGCCGGGACGACTTCGGAAGCGGCCTCGGCCAGACCTCCGCCTGGGCGGGGCTCCACTACCACGCGGCGCGCCTCCCGGGCGAGGACGAGGAGGAGGAGGCCGCCGAGTTCCTGACCTGGCCGGAGGGGAACGGCCGGCTCGTCGACCACCTTTCGAAGTCCGCCGCGGGGCGGATCGTCACGGACGCACTCATCTTCGACGTCGTTCCCCGGAGGGCCGGCGGCCCGGTCACCCTCCGGTACCTCGACGCCGCGAAGGACGAGGTGGTGGCCGTCGAGGCGCGCGCCGCCGTCGCGGCGATTCCGAAGTTCGCCCTCGCGCGGGTCCTCGCCCCGTGGCGAACGGCGCCGCCGGCGTTCCTCGAAGGCCTCCACTACGCCCCGTGGCTCGTCGCGAACGTGACGCTCTCCGGCCGCCCAAGGGAGCGCGGCTTCCCGATGGCGTGGGACAACGTCCTCTACGACTCGCCCTCGCTCGGCTACGTCGTGGCGACGCACCAGACGGGACCCGCCTCGGGGCGCGACGACGGCGCGACCGTCTGGACCTGGTACCACGCCTATGCCGGCGAGGAGGCGAGGGCGGCGCGCGGAAAGCTCTACGGCGCGACGTGGGAGGAGCTGGCCTCGGCCGTCCTCGCGGACCTCTGCCGCGCCCACCCCGATCTCCCCCCGCTCGTCACCCGGATCGACGTGATGCGCTGGGGGCACGCGATGCTCCGCCCCGCGCCCGGGTTCCTCTCGAGCCCCGTCCGGCGGCTCCCCGACGAGCCGCTCGGAGGCGTTCGATTCGCCCACGCCGACTGCGGCGGGCTGCCGCTCTTCGAGGACGCGCAGGACGCGGGCGTCCGGGCCGCCGAGTCGATCCTCGCGGAGCGCCGCGTCCGGACGGGCGCCTAGTACTTCTCCTCGACGTATTTGTACGGGTACTTCGGCTCGCGATAGCCGCCCGGCTTCTGCCGCTTCGGCAGCACGATCTTCTCCCGCGGCGCCTTCTTGTACGGAATGCGGCTCAGGAGGTGCGAGATGATGTTCAGCCTCGCCCGCTGCTTGTCGTCGGACCGCGCGACGTACCACGGCGCCCAGGCCGTGTCGGTGGCCGCGAACATCTCGTCCCGCGCCTTCGAGTAGTCGTACCAGCGGTTGTACGACTTCAGGTCCATCGGCGAGAGCTTCCAGATCTTCCGGCCGTCGTCGATCCGGGCCGCGAGCCGGCTCGTCTGCTCCTCCGGGCTAACCTCCAGCCAGTACTTCAGGACGAGGATGCCGGACTCGACCATGATCTTCTCGAAGAGCGGCACAATCTTCAAAAAGCGCCGGGCCTCGTCCTCGGTGCAGAAGCCCATCACCCGCTCGACCCCGGCCCGGTTGTACCAGCTCCGGTCGAAGATCACGACCTCGCCGGCGGCCGGAAAGTGCGGCATGTAGCGCTGGGCGTACATCTGCGATTTCTCGCGCTCGCTCGGCGCGGTCAGCGCGACGACACGAAAGACCCGCGGGCTGACGCGCTCGGTGATCGCCTTGATCGTCCCTCCCTTGCCGGCGCCGTCCCGCCCCTCGAAGACGACGCAGACTTTCAGCCCCTTGTGCTTGACCCACTCCTGGAGCCGGACGAGCTCCACGTGGAGCTTCTTCATCTCCCGCGCGTATTCCTTTCCGGAGAGCTCCTCGCGGGGGGACCCCTTTCCCGCCTTCACGCCCTTCCCCTCGCGCTTCTTCTTCTTGCCCATGTGCCGGACCTCTCTTTCTCCGTTCTAGTCTGCCATCGTCTCGCGCCGGCGACGTATCGGCGTCCTTGCCTCAGAAGCTCACGGCGGCCGCCACGACGAATACCGGGTGGCTCTCGTCCGGGTTGAAGACGTAGGCGCTCACGTCCACGGACTTCCAGGTGAAGGCGACCAGGACGCCGCGCTGGATGTCGAGGTCGGTCTGGTAGAGCTTCGTCCGCTGAACGACGAGGCCGAACCGGAACCAGTCGGCCGGAGCCAGCGTCAGCTCCGACCAGGTGTAGAAGAAGCTGTCGGACGACGCGCGGGTGTCGAAGACGTACTCGCCCTGGCTCGAGAGCTCGAGCTTCCACCAGCTGAGCGAGAACGTGTAGCCGGGCGCGATGCCGGTCGTGTCGCCGAAGACGCCGCCGAGCATGGGAGTGAAATCGAGCTTCAGTTCCTTCCCGACGCTGAAGTTGTAGCCGACCCAGACGGAGCCCGTCTTCGGGGCCTCGTAGTTGTAGCGCGCCTCGAGGTGCAGCCACCCATGGTCCGCCGTGACCGTCGGCTGCAGGTAGTCCGGGCTGTCCGGCAGGATGTAGCCGTAGAGCGACGCATTGAAAGCCCAGCTCTTTTCCGCTTCGCTCCCGGCGGGCGGCGGAGAAACGGGTGGCGTCGCCGGAACGTCGGTCGCCACCGCCTGACCCAGCGCGTGGCAGGCGCAGAGCGACCCAGGCGGCCGGGAGCGCCCGGATCGCGCGCCTCACCGTCATCCTCCCAGCGCGATGGTGAGGCTCACCAGGGCCGCCCCGAGCAGGACCATGACGATCCCTGTCCGGACGGGGTGGCGCCCGACCGAGCGCCCGAAGGTGTGGCCGGTCACGAACAGCAGCACTATTCCGATGGCGTTGGAGATGCGCAGCGCCTGCGTGACGTCCTTCATGAAGAGGAACGGAACCGTCACCGGGAACGTGGAGAGGAACACGAGGAAGAAGACGCCCAGCGCGCCCAGCCAGTCGCTCCGGCCCAGGAACCCGCCGTCTGGGGGTTCGGGAAGCGCCTTCAGTCGGACCCGCAACGCCTCCAGCTCCGCGGGCTGGAGCACGGACGCGACCATCGGCGGCAGCGCCCCGGCAAGGGCCCCCGTCGCCTCCTCCGGGTCGGCGCTCGCGCGGACGGTGTTGAAGACCTTCAGTTTCCCCGCCGATTCCGCCAGACACCCCATCAGGTAGAAGACGGCGTCGATGATCCCCCAGGCCAGATTGCACCCGAGGGCGCCGAGGAGCATGGTGCGGACCTCGGCCCGGCCCGCCTCGGCGACGCTGAGCGAGCCGGTGATGGTCAGGACCATGATCAGTCCGAACAGGACCTCCGACGCGCGCTCCACCGGGTCCAGCAGGTGCTTGGTCGTTCCGAATCGTCCGTCAGCCACGGCGGTGCCTCCTGATGTCGGGGTGATGGCGAGCCTCATCGGACTCCGGGCGGCAGCAGGTAGAGCGTCATGGCGAAGATCAGGTAGACCATCAGCATCAACACCCCGCCGAACCACGCCGACCGGCCGCTGTTCGTGACGAGGGCTGCGGTCAGGGTCGCGATGAGGATCATCACCACCGCGCCGGGCCAGAACTGCAGGCTCATCGGCGTCGGCCCGATGACGTAGCTCGCGAGCACCAGCACGGGGGCGACGAAGAGCGCGATCTGGGACGCGCTCCCCAGCGCGACGCCCACGCTCAGGTCCAGCCGGTTCTTGCGCGCGCCCGAGAACGCCGAGGCCATTTCCGCCGCGGCTCCGACCAGCGCCACGACGATGAATCCCACGAAAGCGGGAGTCATCCCGAACGCTTCCGCCGCCTTCTGCACCGACTCGACGAAGATCTCGCTCACGAGCGCCACCAGCACCGTGACACCCGCCAGCGTGCCCAGGGCGAGACCCATCGGCCACGGCTTTTCGCCTTCCTCGCCGTGCTCCGCGCTCGCGAACAGCTCCTTGTGCGTCTTCAGCGAGAACAGCATGCTCAGCCCGTAGGCCACGATGAGCAGCGCCGCCAGCCCCACGCTCAGCTTCTGGGTGAACGCCGCCTGCGCCGCGGAGTCGACGTCCGCGACTGCCGAGGGAATGAGCAGCGCGATCGTGGCCAGGAAGAGAAGGCCCGACTGCATGCGGGCGGTGACCCGGTTGTACTCCTGCACGTGGTGCTTGAGCCCGCCGAGGAAAAACGACGCGCCCAGCATGAACAGGGTGTTGGTGACGATCGCGCCGGCGATCGACGCCTTCACGAGCATGTACTCGCCGGCACGCAGCGCCGCGAGCGCGATGACCAGCTCGGTCAGGTTTCCCAGCGTGGCGTTGAGGAGGCCGCCGACCGCGTCTCCCGTCTTGGCCGCCACCGATTCCGTAGCGTGGCTCAGGAGCGTTGCGAGGGGGACGATGGCGAGCACCGACAGCACGAAGAGCAGCGTGTGCGCGTCGGGCCTGAGCTTCTGGGCGGCGAACACGGCGGGCACGAAGGCCAGGAGCCAGAGGAGCGGGTTCCGGCGGATGTCTCGGATCAGCGGGTTCATGGGTTCTACTCAGTCTGTCTCGCGTTCCTCGTCGGCGGCGTCGGAGCGACGGGCACAACGATACCCGACGAGGCTCTCGCGGTCGCGGTCCCAGGGAACGTCGGGCCCCGACGCCGCGTGGGCCTTCCGGGGACAGGCCGTCCTCAGGGCCTTGCCCGCGGCGTATTGCTCTTCCCATGACCGGGGCTGGTCCGGGACTTTCTCCGGCCCGGCGCCTGTCCGGCGGCCCCCTCTGGCAGTTGTCATCGAGTTCTCCTTTGAGGGCACACCGCATCAGGGGTGCGACCCGAGACCCTTCCGATCATTATTCATGCGGAGGTACGCGGCTCGGCCATGCGGCGGAAGAGGCGGTCCCGGTCGCTGTCGAAATAGTACCTGGGTCTATTTCGTCCCCAGGATCCTCAGGATTGCCTTGTAGCTGCCACCGTTCGCCGCTTTGAAACCGTTGGCCTCGAGAAATTCCTTTGCTAAACCTGCGCGTGCCCCCGTGCCGCAATACGTCACGATCGTTCTGTCCCGCGGCAATTCATCCAGGTGCCTCTTCAATCTCAAGAGCGGGATGTTCGCCGCACCCGGAGCCATGCCGATCTTCGCCTCGAGCCTTGCCCGGACGTCAAGCACGAACGCTCCGTTCCTGATCAGTTTCGCCACGGCGTCCGGCGGGAGCTTCGTGCTCGCGATCGCGTCGTGTCTTGCTTTCAACTTCTTTATCAACATCTTTCCTTTCCTTTCGCGCGCGCGCTCCCGCTGTCATGCGACGCGGCCGGGGAAGCGCGATGCCGCGACGCCTCTGTTCGGATCTTCATTTCGGGAAGAGGAGAACCACCACGAAGCGAAACCCGAAGCCCGAGGGACCGTTCACGGACGACTCCGCCCAGTAACGAAGGCCTCCTTGAAGGCTCACGATCTGTTTCCCGACCTTCATGAGCTGCGACACGGTGAAGTTGATCGGCACCGACCAGCGATCCGTCGGAGCCTTCCAGTTGTAGGTGCTCTCGGAGTTCAGCGTGAAGGTCATCGCCTTTTTCGTGGTGAACGCCGCGAACGGCTGGAGGAAGAGGGAGTTGACCTCGGCGCGGTCCGAGCTTCCGGCGAACGACCAGAGCTGGTTGGCGAGCATGCCGACGGTCCATCCCGACTTCTGCGTCAGGACGACGAACGTCGGCCCTGCCGCCCACTTCCCGGCCCCAGCGCGTCGTCAGTCGCGGTCGGGAGCAGGATCGCCGGCCCGACGCCCCAGATGATGCCGCCCTTGGTCGGTGCCTTCGGCGAGAAGAAGAAGCTCTGCGTCGTGTCGCCGAGCCCCCCCTGGCTGCCGTCGCCGACGACGTGGGACTGGTAGGCGAGAGGGAGGATCGTCCGCGAGAGAACGTTCCAGTCCTGGTTCAGGGAGACGGGGATCACGGGCTGGATGTTCGTCACGAACTTGTAGCCGCTGCCGTCGGCGCCCTGGCCGTAGTCGAAGTTCATCTGAATGGGGACGATGACGAGATTTGCGATGGGGTTGGAGAGCTTCTTCGCCAGCGCCTGCGCCTTGGCGGCTTCGTCGCCGGCAGCCGGCGCCGCCTCCTGGGCCAGCGCCCCGGCAGACACGAGCGTCAGCGCGGCGCCGAGGGCGACGGCGGCGAACCGAACATCTACCAATCTCGTTCCCATGACTTTCGAACCTCCTTTCCAGATCAATCCGTCAATCGAAGGGGCCGGCGTTGAAGACGACGCTTCCGAGCATGAGGAGACCAAGCAGCGCAATGAGGCCGCCGACGACGAGAGCCAGGCTCCAGGGCTTGTAGACCCGTACGGCGCTCAGCCGCCTCACAAATGTCCAGTACTCGATGCAGGCGACGATGAGCGCGAAGGTTCCGATGCCGATGAGGGCGACTCCCAGGTTGCGCGGCGCCTGCGGGTGCAGACCGAGCACCTTGCTCTGCTCCCGCATGACCTCCAGGAACTTGTAGATGGTGAACCCGAAGGCGATCATCGAGAGGGACGTTCGAACCCAGGCCATGAGCGTGCGCTCGGCGGCGAGACGCGTCCGGTCCAGCGCCAGGATGTCGTTCGCCTTCAGCTCCGTATCAGTCATGGGGCCTCCATAGCCTCTGGATCGGCCTTCGTCGAAAGTCACGCGGCGGTCTCCAGGTGCGACATCGTCAGCAGCAGGACGGTGTACGACGCGGCGCCGATCAGGAAATATCCGTACCGGCCTTCCTTTTCATTCGGGAGCTCGGCGATCGCGGCGTTGACGACCACCCCGCCCATCACAAACGCCACCAGGTTGAACATCCAGCAACCGGAATCTCCAGCGTTGCGGCCGCTCCCCAGCCGGCCAGGGAGGCCGAGGCCAGAGCAGCGCACCCCGAGGGTGATACGTCTCGGGACAGGTGCTGCTCAGGTTGCTCGCGACCGTGAAGAGGTGCAGGCCCATGGCCACCGCGAAGAGACCCAGGGTCAGTCCGTTCTTCCCGGTCCACACCATCATGTAGGCGAGGATCCACGCATAGAGGGCGAAACCGCTCATCTGCAGCCAGGGGCGCCGCGATGTCTGGTGGCCCCCATGGGCCCCGTGCGCCCGCGGGGCCTCTGGCCCGTTGGCCATCTTCTCGAGCCCGAAGAAGACGAGGAAGCCGACCATGGTCCACAGGTAGACGCCATGCTCCGGGAACACCATGGATTTGCTCAGCGAGCGTGTCTGGAACTCCCGGATCGTGTGCAGCGCCGGCAGCACGTGGACAAAGTGTAGGCCACCGACACGCCGGCCGCGAAGGAGAGGAACCGTCGGTGGTGAATCCGGCCCGACCCGGTCGCTGCCCGGCCGCCAAACAGGAAGATGGCGGCGAACAGCAGCGCCACTCCGAGCGTCGGGAGCAGATGTGACTCAGACGTCGCCATGTTCCGAGCAATTCTTCGCCGTGGATGCGTCATGCATCGCGACCGCCCCGAAGGCTGTCCTCTGCTCGGGACATGGAATCAACTCTCCTGACGGGCCATGCGGTAAACGGTGCGCACGATGAGGGCGACGGGCCCCCGCACGAGGACGTACGGCACGACGGCGCAGACGACCGCCACGATCAGCACCTGCCCGGGTAGACCCACCGGAAGACCCACACCTGGTACGTGATGTCGAGCACGGTTGCCATGACGAAGATCTTCCCGATGTCCTTGAGCGCGCTCCGGAAGACCCGGCTCCGCTCGACCGGGTCCTTGATCCACACCCCCAGGAAGGCCGGCCGCCCTTCCCGGAAATCCTTCCAGACGCCTCGCAGCGCAAGGACCGTGACGACGGTGGGCATGATCACCAGCCGGAAATTCAGCGGACCGCTCAGCCGGCCGAGGAGCTGCTCGAATCCGCGCGTCAGCATGTTCGGAGAGGTGTCCATGGCCTATTTCGCCTCGCTACCCTTCACGAAAGCTCCCCTTCGGCTCACGGTCTCGGCGAGACCATCGCCCGCGTCAGCATTCCGCCGGAGAGGGTCCGGGCCTTGAAGCCGCTCTGCAGCAGGATTCGCGTCGCGTAGTAGGCGCGCCCTCCGGAGCGGCAGATCGTGAGGATCTCCCGGTCCTTCGGCAGCTCTCCGAGGCGGGCGCGGAGCTGGGGCAGCGGGATGGTGACGGCGCCCGGGACGCTCTCGACGACGCGCTCGACCGGCTCGCGCACGTCGAGGAGGAACGCGCCATCCGTCTCGCCCCAGTGGGCGAGCGGCTGGTCGCCGCAGAGGACGTCGCCCGCGACCATCCCGGCGAAGTTCACAGGGTCCTTGGCGCTCCCGAACTGCGGCGCGTAGCAGAGCTCGGCCTCCTCGAGGTCGCTCATCGTCGCCTTCATCTGGAGGGCCATGGCGAGCGCGCTGATTCGTTTGTCCACCGCCGGTCCGTCGTGGCCGAGCGCCTGCGCCCCGAGGAGGCGTCCGTCGGATTTCCGGAAGAGGACCTTCATCGCGATCGGCTTCGCCCCCGGGTAGTAGCCGGCGTGGGAGTTCGGGAAGAGGTAGACCTTCTCGTAGTCGGTGTCGCCGTTCCGCTTCAGTGTCTTCTCGCTCACGCCGGTCCAGGCGATGGCGCCCCCGAAGAGCCCGATGATCGCCGTCCCCTGCGTGCCCCGGAAGCGGGATTTCCGGCCGGCGATGACGTCGGCCGCAATCCGCCCCTGGCCATTCGCCGGCCCGGCCAGAGCCACGAGGCCCCACCGGCCGGTCACCCAGTCTTTCACCTCGACGACGTCGCCGACGGCGAAGATGTCCGGGTCGCTCGTCCGCATCTGCTCGTCGACGCGGATTCCCCCGCGCTCGCCTATTTCGAGGCCCGCGGCCTGGCGAGCGTCGTGTCCGGCCGGACGCCGATCGCGAGGATGACGACGTCGGCGGGAAACGTCCTGCCGGACTTCGCCTTCACCTCGAGGGCGCCGCCGTCGAGACTCGCGAACGAGGCCACCTCGTCCCCAAGAGCCAGCTTGACGCCGTGGCTCTTGACGTGCTCCTCAACGAGCCGGGCCATCTCGGGGTCGAGGGGCCCGAGGAGCTGGTCCTCCCTCTGGATGACGGTGACGTCGAATCCGAGATCGACGAGGTTCTCCGCCGTCTCGAGGCCGATGAACCCGCCGCCGACAACCACCGCGCGCGTCGTCGGCTTCACAAACTGGATCCCGGAGTATTTGTACATCCCGGCCAGGAAGGCCGTCCCCTTCTCGACCCACTCCCGGATCGAACGCGCGTCGGGCACGGTCCTCACCTGGAAGATGCCGGGAGGTCGATGCCCGGGAGCGGCGGGTGGATCGAGGCGGCGCCGGGCGAAAGGACCAGCTTGTCCCAGCGCTCGGTCGTCGTCTGGCCGGTCGCCACGTTCTTCAGGTCGACCGTCTTCTTCTTCCGGTCGATCGCGACCGCCTCGCAACTCGTGCGGACTTCGACCGCGAAGAATCCCTTGAAGGTGCTCTCGTTCGCGAGGAGGAGGCTCGACTCCTTCTCGATCACGCCCCCGACGTGGTACGGCAGGCCGCAGTTCGCGTACGAGACGTAGGGCCCGCGCTCCACCATCAGGATCTCGGCCCTCTCGTCCAGCCGCCGGAGCCGCGCCGCACAGGACGCCCCGCCCGCCACGCCGCCCACGATGATGACCTTCATGATCTCTCCTTCTTCCGACCGGACGTAAGAGGCGTGGCGAAGGCCGGCCCCTGGATCGCGATCCACGTGCGAATGGTCACGGCCGCCGCCTCCAAAGCGGCCGAGAAGCGCGTCCACGGTGTTGCCCAGCAGGTTGCCGAACGAGATGACGCGCACGTAGGCGAGGATCTCGGCCACCTGCCCGTCGCCGTAATGCTTGCGAAGATTCTCGATCGAGTCGGGATCGACCCGGTCCGGGTGCTCCGCACAGTGCCGTGCGAAGAGGATCGCGGCGGCTTCAGCCGGATTTCCGGCCTCGAGAGATTCGATTTCGTCTCCGAGGATCCGGTTCACCTCCTGAAGCGACACCCCGTTCGCCATCGCCCAGTGGGTGTGGCCCCACTGACAGAGGCGGCATCGGGTGACCGAGGTGGCGCCGAGGAAGACCTTCTCCCGCAGCGCTGCGGAAGTCTTCGGATTCACGAACGCCGAGACGAGAACGGGGACCGAGGTCGCGACATTGGCGACCGTCCGCACGAAGTTCTCTGGGTTCAGCGTGCGCTTCGGGGAGGGGATAAGCAGCTGCGCCTCTGCACTCGTTTTTCAGAAGCCAGAAGCGCATCTTCTCCAGGCATCGGACCCTTTATTCCTCGATGTGACCTT